>NC_021237.1:125000-1325000 GCF_000397205.1 Pseudomonas protegens CHA0 | reverse complement strand
GCCCGTGGCGTCCTCGATCGAAGCACCGACCACACCGCTGGCCGCCGCAAGAAGCAGCGCCTGGGCACAGCCTTCGGGGCTGTCGGAAAACCCGTTTTCCAGGTCCGCCGCCACCGGCAGGCTGCTGGCGCCGACGATGCTGCGCACGTTGTCCAGCGTGTCCTCCAGGCTGAGTGCACCTTCGGCATCCGGGCGCCCCAGGGAAAAGGCATAGCCGGCGCTGGTGGTGGCCAGGGCCTCGAAGCCGAGGCTGGCGAGCATCTTCGCCGAACCGGCATCCCAGGGGTTGGGAATGACGAAGGCTCCGGCACGTTCATGCAGGGCCCTGAAGGCAGTGGCTCGAAGGGTTTGCGCGTCCATTGGCTCGCTCCTGAAGAAGGCCGTGAAGGCGCTTCAGAGCAAGCCGAGTTGCTCCGCAGCGGGCTCTCTGTATAACTCAGGCAATGCGGGCAAGCCAGGCAAACGTTGCATCAGCCGGGCGTGAAAACGCCGCGCCAGTTCGGCCGCCAGACGGTTGTCCGAAGTGTGCAGGAACACGTAGGGCGTACGCCCCTCTTCGATCCAGCCGGCGACCTTGTCGATCCAGGGCTCAAGGAAAGGATCGTTGGCCTCAAGCTCCGGATGACCGATGAAGCGCACCTGGGGAAACTGGGTGAAGGCTGCGGGGCGCGGTGGCACCTTGGGCTTTTTCGACTGCGCATGCAGCACCGCAGGAGCGGTCGACGTGCAACTGAACAGGGCCCGCGGGTCGAGGCAGATGCGTTCCACGCCACGCTCGCGCAGCAGCCGGTTGAGCATGCGCTCGGCATCGCCCTTGGTGAAGAACTCCGGATGTCGCACTTCCACCGCCAGCGG
This sequence comes from Pseudomonas protegens CHA0, assembly GCF_000397205.1. NCBI lineage: Bacteria > Pseudomonadati > Pseudomonadota > Gammaproteobacteria > Pseudomonadales > Pseudomonadaceae > Pseudomonas > Pseudomonas protegens. The sequence goes on along the minus strand of NC_021237.1, from coordinate 1,324,145 downwards.
CCGCTCCAGGCCATCGATGAACCCGGCCAGTTCCGCCAGACGCTGGGGCGCAAAGCTGGCCGGCAACTGCAGCCACAGCGGCGACACCCGCTCACCCAGGGGGCTGAGCAGCTGGATAAAGGACTCAGCGGCGCTCAACTGCTCGCGCAGGTCGCCGCCGTGACTGATGTCACCGGGGAACTTGGCGGTAAAGCGAAAGTGCTCGGGCATGATCTCGGCCCAGCGCTGCACGGTTCCGGGCGCCGGCCGTGCATAGAAGGTGGTATTGCCTTCGACGGCGTTGAAGACCTGGCAATACAGGCCGAGGAAATCATTGGGCCGGGCGTCTTCCGGGTACAGGTACTCACGCCAGGCGTTTTCGCTCCAGGAAGGACAACCGAGGAAATAAGGCAGCATCAGATATGCAGGTCGAGACCCACCACTTCCATATCCCAATCGACAAAGCCGGCGGTGGTCAGGTAGCTGGCCAGGGCGTTGGCCACGCTCTTTTTCATCGCCCGCTGGAAGATCATGTCCTGGGGGCGGGCGGGAAGATTGCCGGTGCGTGGGGAAGAAGCCTGGGAACGGCTCTGGGCCGAAGGCTCGGGCTGCACTTCAATCGCGTCGGCATCGTCCAGGGACTCGTCTACCAGCGCACGGCCTTTGCGAGGCTTGCGCTTGATGGGGTAGGACTGAGAGGAGATGCCGTCTATACGCATACAGAAAAGCCCGGGGTCGATGATGGCAATTTAGCGGCACCGCTTCGACTTAGCAAATGCCCAAGTGATAACTAGAACACAGAAAAGCCAAAAGGTTTAAAACCGGGCAGATTCAGGCTGAAAAAACGGACGATTGGCGGGCGTATGCAGGAGTTATCCGCATAACCGCGCACATTTGTTCTAGGTTCAACGGGCCTTGGGAGTAGCGACCTTGTCCCGCAGATAGACAGGTTGGGCCTGGTCGGCAACGATCGCCTCGCCGCGCTCCCAGGCAAATTGCGCCAGGGTCAGCAGGTCGACCGCATGCGGCAGCATGCCGGCGTCCTGGCCGCTGAGTTCGACGGCAATGCGCTCGCCATACCCCCAACCGGTGCCCGCACCGAACCAGTCGCCGCTGGAGCCTTCGGGCAGGGCCGCGACTTCCGGCGGCAATACCGCTTCCGCGCCCACCAGGCACATCTCGCCGGCAACTTCCTGGTAGCAGCCCCAATAGACTTCATCCATGCGCGCATCGATGGCCGAAGCCACCTGGGTCGCGCCATGCTCGCGCAGAGCCCGCTGGGCCAGCACCGCCAGGTTGGATACCGGCAGCACCGGGCGCTCCAGAGCAAAGGCCAGGCCCTGCACCACGCCGATGGCGATGCGCACCCCGGTGAAGGCCCCCGGGCCACGGCCAAAGGCAATGGCTTCGACCTGTTGCAAGGTCACCCCGGCATTGGCCAGCAGTTCCTGGATCATCGGCAACAGCTTCTGCGCATGCAGGCGCGGGATCACCTCGTAATGGCTCGTGACCTTGCCGTCATGCAGCAAAGCAACGGAGCAAGCTTCAGTCGCGGTGTCCAGGGCCAGCAAGGTGCTCATTCGGGGTTCCATAGGCATTGAAAAAAGTGACGCATTATAAACAGCAACGGCCCGCAAGCGGGCCGTTCAACGATCAAACGCTCAGGCAACTCAGCTCAGGGCTTCGAGTACCTTGCCGGTGATCACTTCCACCGAACCGACGCCAGGGATATGGCTGTACTTAGGCTTGCCCTGGGTGGCAGCCAGTTGCTGGTAGAACTCCACCAGCGGCTTGGTCTGCGAGTGGTAGACCGACAGGCGATGACGCACGGTTTCCTCGGTGTCGTCCTTGCGCTGCACCAGGTCTTCACCGGTGATGTCATCCTTGCCGGCGATCTTCGGCGGGTTGTAGACGGTGTGGTAGACCCGGCCCGAAGCTTCGTGCACACGGCGACCGGCGATGCGCTGGACGATCTCTTCGTCGTCGACGGCGATTTCCACCACGTTGTCCAGCTCGACACCGGCCTTCACCAGCGCTTCGGCCTGGGGAATGGTGCGCGGGAAGCCGTCGAACAGGAAGCCATTGGCGCAGTCGGCCTGGCTGATGCGTTCCTTGACCAGGTTGATGATCAGGTCATCGGACACCAGGCCACCGCTGTCCATCACGCTCTTGGCCTTCAGGCCCAGCTCGGTGCCGGCCTTGACCGCAGCACGCAGCATGTCACCGGTGGAGATCTGTGGAATACCGAACTTTTCGGTGATGAACTTTGCCTGAGTACCTTTACCGGCCCCGGGAGCTCCCAGCAGAATTACGCGCATCGATGTGCTCCTCAATTTTTTATTTAGAAACGCTCGGATTCGCCTCGTGGGGCCAATCTCAAAAATGGGGGTGTGGCCGCCCAAACGGCCAAAGGCTGATCAAGATACACAGCCGACACAGCGCACACAAGCAGTCGAAAGTCGGAGGAACCCGGCCCTTTTGTGCCCCATTGGCCGGGTAGAACAAGTCGCAACCCGACAACAAAGTGTCGCCAGATGAACCAGAACGACACCTCGCAATTGCCTTGATCGGGGCTGCCGCGCAGCTGGCCGGCAGCCCTCTCGCACCTCAGCCGGTATTGCGCAAGCCAGCGGCGATACCGGCAACGGAGACCAGCAACGCCTGTTCCACGGGGCTTCCTTGCGGCGCCTGCTGCTTGCGCGAGCGCGCCAGGAGCTCGGCCTGCAACAGATGCAGCGGGTCGAGGTAGGTGTTGCGCAGGCGGATGAACTCCAGGGTATCGGGGCTGTGCGCCAGCAGTTGCGACTGCCCGGTCAGGCCCAGGACCACCGCGCAAGCCTGCGACAATAGGTCGCGTAAATGCTCGCCCAACGGCAACAGTTCGGCCTCCACCAGGCGCTCGTCATAGGAGCGGGCGATATCCGCGTCGGCCTTGGCCAGCACCATCTCCAGCATGTCGATGCGGGTGCGGAAAAACGGCCATTGCTCACGCATCTGCCCCAGCAGGTCACCCTCGCCACGGGCCAGGGCCTTGCTCAAGGCCGCTTCCCAGCCGAGCCAGGCGGGCAACATCAGGCGGGTCTGGGTCCAGCCGAAGATCCAGGGGATCGCCCGCAGGCTCTCGATGCCCCCGGCACGGCGCTTGGCCGGGCGGCTGCCCAGCGGCAGGCGGCCCAGCTCCTGTTCCGGAGTGGACTGGCGGAAGTACTCGACGAACTGCGGATTGTCCCGCACCACCTCGCGGTAGGCCCGGACGCCATCGCTGGCCAGCTCGTCCATCAGGTGACGCCAGGCCGGCTGCGGTGGCGGCGGCGGCAACAGGGTCGCCTCCAGTACCGCGGCCAGATAGAGGTTGAGGTTCTGCTCGGCGATGTCCGGCAGGCCGAATTTGAAGCGGATCATTTCCCCTTGCTCGGTGGTGCGGAAACGCCCCGCCACCGAGCCCGGCGGCTGCGACAGAATGGCCGCGTGGGCCGGGCCGCCGCCACGCCCCACGGTGCCACCGCGGCCGTGGAACAGCAGCAGTTCCACCTGTTGCTCGCGGCAGATGTCCACCAGCCGCTCCTGGGCCCGGTACTGGGCCCAGGCCGCAGCCGTGGTGCCGGCATCCTTGGCCGAGTCGGAGTAGCCGATCATCACTTCCTGCGGCCCTTGCAGGCGCGAACGATAGCCCGGCATGTGCAGCAGTTTTTCCATCACCGGGCCGGCGTTGTCCAGGTCCGCCAGGGTCTCGAACAGAGGCACCACGCGCATCGGTCGCAGCACACCGGATTCCTTGAGCAGCAACTGCACCGCCAGCACATCGGAGGCCGCGCCGGCCATGGAAATCACATAGGAACCCAGGGACGCCGCTGGCGCACCAGCAATTTCGCGGCAGGTGGCGAGCACTTCGGCGGTGTCCGCCGAGGGCTTGAAATAGCCTGGCAACAACGGCCGACGGCTGCTCAGTTCGCGCATCAGGAAGGTGATGCGATCCTCCTCGCTCCAGTCCTCGTAACGCCCCAGGCCCAGGTAATCGGTGATTTCGGTCATGGCCGAGGTATGCCGGCTGGAATCCTGGCGTACATCCAGGCGCACCAGGAACAGACCGAAGGTCACTGCCCGGCGCAGACAGTTGAGCAGCGGCCCGTCGGCAATCACTCCCATGCCGCACTCGTGCAACGACTGGTAGCACAGCTGCAGCGGCTCCAGCAGGTCACGGTTGTTGTGCAACACCTCGGCGCCCGCCGGCACCGCCGCGCTGAGCGCCGCGTGGGCCCAGTTGCGGGTGGCCCGCAGGCGTTCGCGCAATTGCTTGAGCAGCGCCCGATAAGGCTCGGCGCTATCTCCGGCCCTGGCCAGGAGCGCCGGGCTGGCCTGCTGCATGGACAGCTCGGCCGCCAGGTGGTCGATGTCCCGCAGGTACAGGTCGGCGGCCATCCAGCGCGCCAGCAGCAGTACTTCGCGGGTTACCGCAGCGGTGACATTGGGGTTGCCATCACGGTCGCCGCCCATCCACGACGCAAAGCGGATCGGCGCCGACTCCAGCGGCAGGTGCAGCCCGGTGGCCTCGAACAAGGCCTTGTCGGCCTTGCGCAGGTAATTGGGGATCGCCTGCCACAGCGAATGCTCGATCACCGCAAAGCCCCACTTGGCTTCATCCACCGGGGTGGGTCGGGTCCGACGGATTTCCTCGGTGTGCCAGGCCTCGGCGATCAAGCGTTGCAGGCGCTCCTGGATCTGCCCGCGCTCGGCGCTGGTGAGGTCACGGTGGTCCTGGGCCGCCAGTTGCCCGGCAATCGCATCGTATTTCTGGATCAGGGTGCGGCGCGCCACTTCGGTGGGGTGAGCGGTCAGCACCAGCTCGATTTCCAGGCGCCCCAGTTGCCGGGCCAGAGCATCGGCGCTATGCCCTTCGGCCCGCAGGCGAGCCAGCAGCTCCGGCAGCACCCGAGCCTCGAAGGGTGCCGGCTGCGACTCGTCGCGGCGGTGGATCAACTGATACTGCTCGGCGATGTTCGCCAGGTTGAGGAACTGGTTGAAGGCCCTGGCCACCGGCAGCAGTTCGTCCTCGCTCAACTGGTCGAGGCTGGCGCTCAGCTCGGCCCCCGGCGAGCCCCGGCGATCGGCCTTGGCGCCTTTGCGAATCTGCTCGATCTTGTCGAGGAAAGCCTCCCCGTACTGGTCGCGGATGGTATTGCCCAGCAGTTCCCCCAAGAGGTGAACGTCTTCGCGCAAGCGCGCATCAATATCGGTCATCGAGGTGTTCTCCAGCGGACTCAAGGCGGCACGGAAGGCTCAAGAGTGCCGCCTGCACACCTCGCTTAGCAAGCGTGGGGCAAAGCGCACCAAACCTTCGGCGATGCAGCTAGTCTCAAGCATAGGCCGCACGAGGGCCGCCTACCGGCCCCGGCCGGTCCACTCAACCCAGCCTGCCACGAGCAGGTGTTCATTGAGGTCATCATGAAAATCCGTGAACTTGCGCAACACTGGGAAGAAAACGCCAAGGGTCGCCTGACCCGGACCGGCTACCGGATTCACCTGGATGTGGAAGCCGCCGCACGCCTGGCCGCCCTTTCCGAGATGTACCCCAAACGCCAGACCGAAGAACTGCTCGGCGAACTGATCGGCGCCGCCCTGGAAGAGCTGGAGGCGAGCTTCCCCTACATCCAGGGCCAGCACGTCGTGGCCACCGATGAAGAGGGCGATCCACTGTACGAGGATGTGGGACCCACCCCTCGTTTCCTGGCATTGTCGCGCCAGCATCTGCACCTGCTGGCGAGCCAGTCCGACAAGCCCAAGCACTGACCTTCCACACTCCCGCGGTCACCTGACAATCATCCTTCCCGGCCCTGCAAAGGGTCGGGGATACCCCTGCGCACGGCAAAAGTTCCCGATCTAGAGCCCTGTCCGATGCGTCAGATTTTTTTCCGGCCAATCGCCATCTTTCTCTGAACTATTCAAAAAAGCCTCGGGTCACACCCATTAGCCATCACTGGAACGGCCGTTTCAAATTTTGCCATCAGCGCTCGTCGTCACTGAAGCGTCACGGCGCCAGAACCAGGATGGATTTTGATGTTTTCCAGGAGTTACCCAATGGAGTTGAAGACCATGAAGATCAGCACTGCCAAATCCTCGTTCACCTCTCTGCGCGGGCTGAAGCTGGCCGCGCTGGCCCTCGGTAGCAGCATGGTTCTGGCCGGTTGTGCCGGGAACCCGCCCACCGAGCAGTACGCGGTCACGCAATCTGCGGTCAATAGCGCAGTGAGCGCAGGCGGTACCGAATTTGCTGCCGTGGAAATGAAGTCGGCGCAGGACAAGCTCAAGCAAGCCGAGATTGCCATGCACGACAAGAAGTACGACGAAGCCCGCCGCCTGGCTGAACAAGCCGAGTGGGACGCCCGCGTAGCAGAGCGCAAGGCCCAGGCCGCCAAGGCCGAGCAGGCGCTCAAAGACTCGCAGAAAGGCGTTCAGGAACTGCGTCAGGAAGGCATGCGTAGCGTGCAATAAGAAGCCGCCGCCGATTCCCACGTACTCGTATTTGATTGAAAGGACGAACCATTATGCGCAAACAATTGATGATCCCAGCCCTGTTGGCCATGAGCGTAGCCCTGGCGGCCTGCTCCACCCCGCCTAACGCCAACCTGGAAAACGCCCGCACCAACTTCTCCGCCCTGCAGGCCAACCCGCAGGCCAGCAAGGTCGCCGCCCTGGAAACCAAGGACGCCGCCGACTGGATGGACAAGGCCGACAAGGCCTACCTGAACAAGGACGACGAGAAGAAGGTCGACCAACTGGCCTACCTGACCAACCAGCGGGTTGAAGTGGCCAAGGAAACCATTGCCCTGCGCACCGCCGAAGCCAAGCTCAAGGACGCCGGCGACCAGCGCGCCCGCGCCATCCTCGATGCCCGCGACGCGCAGATCAAGCAGTTGCAGGACAGCCTCAACGCCAAGCAGACCGACCGCGGCACCCTGGTGACCTTCGGTGACGTGCTGTTCGCCACCAACAAGTCCGACCTGAAATCCAGCGGCCTGGTGAACATCAACAAGCTGGCGCAATTCCTCCAGCAGAACCCCGATCGCAAGGTGATCGTCGAAGGCTACACCGACAGCACCGGCAGCGATTCCTACAACCAGTCGCTGTCCGAGCGCCGTGCCGGCTCGGTGCAGATGGCTCTGATCCGCATGGGTATCGACCCGGCGCGCATCGTTAGCCAGGGTTATGGCAAGGAATATCCGGTGGCCGATAACGGCAGTGTTTCCGGCCGCGCCATGAACCGTCGCGTGGAAGTGACCATTTCCAACGACAACCAGCCGGTAGCACCACGTTCGTCGGTCAGCCGCAACTGATCGGGCACCCTGCCTATATAGGCAGGTAAGACAAAACGCCGCCGACCTCTTCAGGTCGGCGGCGTTTTTTTATGCCGTTATCCATGTAGGAGCCGGCTTGCCGGCGAACAGATCACTGTTCCAGTTGCGGGGTTTCCTGCCCCATGCAGCGCACAGCCTGCTTCTTCTTGTTCACCAGCACCCCGGTCAGGCCTTTCTGCTGGGTGTCGAACAGCACCAGTACACCGTCGATGCACTGGGCCACTTCATCGGCAGGTTGCAGGGAGATCTTGTAGTCCTCGCCGGGCACGGTCTTGAGCATGGTGAAGTCGCTGAGCAGCAATGCATCCTCCGGTTTGGCGAAGTGCAGGTAGCCGTAGTACCACAGGCTGCCCACGGTGACGATGATGCTGCAGATACCGGTGATGATCATGGGAATGGCGTTGCGTTCTTCACTCATTGCGGACTCTCTGGAGGTTCAACTGCTGAATTCGGGGGCGTCGGGTAATTGGGGATCTCCCCCAGGCGGCGCAACCCGTCGAAATGCTGCGGATCATCGAGGTAGCGCAGCATCACGCGGCGCCAGGTCGGATCGGCAAAGGTTTGCACATGACCGCCGCGGGTCAGCTGCAGGACCCTGGGCGGGGGCGCAGCTTGATACACACGGATGCCATTGGAAAGGGGCACGATGGGATCGTCGATGCTGTGGTAGATCAGTTTCGGTACCCCGGTCAGGCGCGGCATCGAGTGAATCGCGCTGTCGGCGTCCGGCACCAGCCACGACAACGGCACCTGCAACGGCCAGGTCAGCCAGGAAGTGCTCAGGGCATAGCGCCCGACATCGCGATAACTGGCCGGTACCCCATCGAGGACGATGGCCTTGAGCTGGGCCTGACGCTCGGGGTGCTGTACCAGGTAGTGGATGGCCAGGGCGCCGCCCAGGCTTTGCCCCAGCACGATCAATGGCTTGCCCTGCACTTCGGGTGCCTGGTCCAGCCACTTGAACGCGGCATCCAGATCCTGATAGATCGCCGGCAGGCTCGGTGCACCTTCGGACAGGCCATAACCGCGATAGTCCACCAGCAGCACCTGATAGCCCTGCTCCGGCAGCCACCAACTACCCCCCAGGTGCCAGGCCAGATTGCCGCCGTTGCCATGCAGGTGCAGCACCGTGCCCTTGACCGCCACTCCGGGTTTGGCCGGCAGCCACCAGCCGTGCAGCTTGAGGCCATCGGCGGTGGTCAGGGTCACGTCACGGTATTCAAGCCTGGCCCGCTCAGGGGTGAAAGGCAGCCCGGGTTCGGGATAGAACAGCAACGAACTGCAGCCCTGCAGGCCCAGCAGCAGGGCAAATACCGCGCAATACTTCAGTAGCCGGCTCATCCGCAGCCCCCTGGCCTGTACCCGGATGGGCGCTGAAGGCTCTGCGGGCCTTGTCGCAGCCTGTGCCAGTGGCTACAGCTGTCTGTGGATACGTCCATGTGCGCCCCCCGGCAGAAGTCAAAGAATGTTGGAGTAGTCCGCCTCGATCCGGTCCAGGCTCAGATGGTTGAGGAAGTTGGAGAAACACATCCAGGCCGACAGCGCGTTCATGTCGCGAAACTGTTCGGGCAGGTACTTGGGTGCCACCACCAGCCCTTCGTCCACCAGCTGGCGCAGGGTGCGCATGTCCTCGAGGGTGGTCTTGCCGCAGAACAGCAGCGGCACCTGCTCCAGCTTGCCCTTGCGCACAGCCAGCTGAATGTAGTTGTAAACCATGATGAAGCCCTTGAGGTAGGACAAGTCTTTGGTAAACGGCAGCCCCGTGGGCACCGACCCGCGGAACACCCGGCTGGCATTGCCGTAGCTCTCGGCCATCTCGAAGCCCTGCTCGCGGAAGAACTCGAACACCTGCAGGAAGTCCGCGCCCTCCTCCACCATATGGATGGCCCGGGTGCGGTTGGTCAGCTTGCGCAAGCGGCTGGGGTAAGAGGCAAAGGTGATGATCTCCATCAGGATCGCCAGCCCCTCCTGGGTCACTGTGGACGAGGGCGGGCCCTTGGCCAGGAAGGTGCAGATCGGCTGGTTGAGGCCGTTCAGGGTGGTGCCCACGTGCACCAGCCCCTCATGGACTTCCAGGGCTCGCACGTCACGGTTGTTGAACATCGCATCGCTGCGGATCTTGATGTAGTCGGCGCCCGCCGCGGCGTCGGCAACGATACCGTCGGACTCGAACACCCGGATGGTTTCCTCCGCCTCGCCGAACACCTTGTTCAGGCGGCTCTGCAGCAGGCTCACGGCATCCTTGGCACTCAGGGTCTTGGGTTCGTCCTTGAGATCGCCCCGACCGTCGATGTTGTTCAGGTAATCGGACATCATCAGCCCCAGGTCCGCCAGGGTCGGGTCGCCGGCATGGAAGGCATCGGATGCGGCGCCGTACAGCTCCTGCGAGATCAGGCCGAAGTCGCCGGTACCCCGTGCTTCGAGCATGCGCACCACCATGCGGTATTCCTTGCACATGCGGCGCATGATCTGCCCCACCGGGTTGAACTGGCCCAGTTGGCGGGTGATGTCGCGCTCGATGTTCTGGAATTCCAGCTTCACCGCGCCAGAATCGAAAGACAGTGGCCGCCCCTCGTAATAGGCGCGGTCCACCGCCGGCATTTCCTTGCCCTTGGCCTTGAGAAAGCCTTTGCGGACGTTCTCGTCCCACTTCACCGCATCCAGCACGCGGATCGGTGTCTGGGCCAGCACTATGCGATCGGACAAGGTGCGTATCGTCTGCTGGTAATCGTCCACCAAAAGCTCCTATTGAATGGGTCTGTAGCGCGGGGTCACTTGCCCACGCGCTTGAAGCGCGCCGCCTCGACGAACAAGTCGGAATTGGCGGGGTCGTCAAGGTAGGCGAAGACCTCGGGCAAGGGGCTGCTGATCAGCACGCCATCGCCTTCGGCCGTGGCCATGGGCTCACCGTTCAAGGCCTTTTGACCCAGGGCCTGGCGAATCTGTTCCAGGTCCAGGGTGTAAAGCACCAGTTCGTGCCTTGCCGTCAACTCGAAGCCGGCAATGCTGTAGTGCCCGCCAAAGGCCTGGGGCACCGCCGCCGACAGGTACCAGCGGTTGCCATGCCGGGACACGGTGAAATCATAGGTGTCTCGCGGGCGCGCCGTGCCGCCTGGGTAACTCGAGGCACGGTAGCGGTTGGCGCCGATCTGGCTGAGCTGGATGTTCAGCGGCTCGCCCCAGGCATTCTTGCTGGCCCACTTGCCCAGCAATTGGGCAGGCGCCGCCTGCGCAGCCGGCAGCGGCTCCTTGAAGGCCACCAGGCAACCGCTGAGCAGCAGGAACGACAGGGCAATCAGGACGCGCCAGGCTTGCATGCAACTCTCCCATGAACACCAGAATCACTGTAGCCGCTGGCGCGGGCCGCGACCGCCAGGCCGCAGCCGGCAAGCCAGGCCGGGCGGCTCAGACCGAAGCCAGAACCAGATGCATGTAGCGCGTGAGGATGCCGAGCATCTCTTCTTCCACCAGCGGCTCGGCGCCGTTGAGCAGGCCCTGATATTCCATCCGGCCGATTATCGACGTCAATACCTTGGCATCCTGCTGCGGCTCCCGCGAACCCAGGACCTGGAAAAACTGGCAAGTGCCGTGCAGCAGGATCTGCTGGTGCGAGCGCACCAGCTGCGCCAGGCGCGGGTTGAGCAAGGCTTCCTGGCGGAAGGCCTGTTCGGCCATCAAGTGTTCACGACGGGTACTCAACTGGCGCCGTACGTAATCGGCGGTCATACGCGCGATATCGTCGGCCAGTTGCGAGCGCGAGGCGGCGCTGCCGTCGCCATAGGCGACCATTTCCCGCAGCAGCCCCTCGTTGCTGGCCCACAGCTTGGCCATGAACGCCGCGCTGCGCTCCACGTACTGGGCGAAGGTATCGGTGAGCAGGTCATCGATATCCTTGAAGTAATAGGTGGTGGCCGACAAGGGCACACCGGCTTCGGCGGCCACCGCGCGATGGCGCACGGCCCGCACGCCGTCACGCACGACAATGCGCATGGCGGCATCGAGAATGTCCTGTCTACGCTGCTCACTGCCTTGGCGGCTGGCCTTGCGGCCCTGGTACTGAACACTTTCAGCCACCGCAGTGGCGATGCCAGCTGCACCTTCTTGAGCAATTGCGCGGTTCACGACAGGTATTCCCTCTTAAAAATCACACAGAATTAGAAGCGGTACGTCAGTTCCAACCAGACAATAAAAAGCCGCCTGATAAAGGCGGCTGATTATTCAGAGCACTTAAGCTTGCGGCCGCATGTGCGGGAACAGGATCACATCGCGAATCGACGGCGAGTTGGTCAGCAACATCACCAGGCGGTCGATACCGATGCCCTCGCCGGCGGTGGGCGGCATGCCGTATTCCAGGGCACGGACGAAGTCGGCGTCGTAGTGCATGGCTTCGTCATCACCGGCGTCCTTGTCCGCCACCTGGGCCATGAAGCGCTCTGCCTGGTCTTCCGCGTCGTTCAACTCGGAGTAGGCGTTGGCGATTTCGCGACCACCAATGAACAGCTCGAAACGGTCGGTGACGTTGGGGTTATCGTCGTTGCGACGGGCCAGCGGCGACACTTCGAACGGGTACTGGGTAATGAAGTGCGGCTGCTCCAGCTTGTGCTCCACCAGTTCCTCGAAAATCATCACCTGCAACTTGCCCAGGCCTTCGAAGCCCAGCACCTTGGCACCGGCCTTCTTGGCGATGGCGCGAGCCTTGTCGATGTCGTTCAGGTCATCAGCGGTCAGTTCGGGGTTGTACTTGAGGATCGAGTCGAACACCGACAGGCGCGCGAACGGCTCGCCGAAGTGGAACACCTTGTCGCCGTACGGCACGTCGGTGCTGCCCAGGACCAACTGCGCCAGTTCGCGGAACAGTTCTTCGGTCAGGTCCATGTTGTCTTCATAGTCGGCGTAAGCCTGGTAGAACTCCAACATGGTGAATTCAGGGTTGTGACGGGTCGAAACACCTTCGTTACGGAAGTTGCGGTTGATCTCGAACACTTTCTCGAAACCGCCAACCACCAGGCGCTTCAGATACAGTTCAGGGGCGATACGCAGGAACATTTCCATGTCCAGCGCGTTGTGGTGGGTTTCAAACGGCTTGGCCGCAGCGCCGCCAGGGATGGTCTGCAGCATCGGCGTTTCGACTTCGAGGAAGTCGCGCTTCATCAGGAAGCTGCGGATGTGGGCGATCACTTGCGAACGCACGCGGAAAGTCTGGCGTACTTCTTCGTTGACGATCAGGTCGACGTAGCGCTGACGGTAGCGCTGCTCGGTGTCGGTCAGGCCGTGGTGCTTGTCCGGCAGCGGGCGCAGCGACTTGGTCAGCAGGCGCACATTGGTCATTTCAACGTACAGGTCACCCTTGCCGGAACGGGCCAGAGTGCCTTCGGCAGCGATGATGTCGCCCATGTCCCAGGTCTTGACGGAGGCCAGGGTTTCTTCGGACAGGGTTTTACGGTTGACGTAGACCTGAATGCGACCGGTCATGTCCTGGATCACCATGAACGAGCCACGGTTGAGCATGATGCGACCGGCAACCTTGACCGGGATTGCAGCCTCTGCGAGCTCTTCCTTGGTCTTGTCCGCGTATTTCTTCTGCAGATCTTCGCAGTAGTTTTCGCGGCGGAAGTCGTTCGGGAAGGCATTGCCCTTGGCGCGCTCGGCAGCAAGCTTTTCCTTGCGCAGGGCGATCAGGGAGTTTTCTTCCTGTTGCAGGGCTTGCGGGTCGAGTTGTTGGTCGCTCATGTCTTTTGAAATTCCATCACAGGTTCATTGCCCCCAGGCCTTCGGCCTGGAGATCGCCGGCAAGCCGGCTCCTACGGGATCGCACCGTGTCAGCCGATCCCGTATTGCAGTATTACAAGCCCGATTTCAGGCTGGCTTCCAGGTATTCGTCGATGTCGCCGTCGAGTACCTTGTCGCAGTCGCTGCGTTCGATGTTGGTGCGCAGATCCTTGATCCGCGACGCATCGAGCACGTAGGAGCGGATCTGGTGACCCCAGCCGATGTCCGACTTGGTGTCTTCCAGCGCTTGCGACGCGGCGTTGCGCTTCTGCATTTCCTGCTCGTACAACTTGGCCCGCAGCATTTTCATGGCGGTGTCCTTGTTGGCGTGCTGGGAACGTTCGTTCTGGCAGCTGACCACGGTGTTGGTCGGTACGTGGGTGATACGTACGGCCGAGTCGGTGGTGTTTACGTGCTGACCACCGGCACCGGAGGAACGATAGGTGTCGATCCGCAGGTCTGCCGGGTTGATTTCGATTTCCACCTTGTCGTCGATCTCGGGCGAGACGAAAACGGCGGAAAACGAGGTGTGGCGACGGTTGCCGGAGTCGAACGGGCTCTTGCGCACCAGACGGTGCACGCCGATCTCGGTGCGCAGCCAGCCAAAGGCGTATTCGCCCTTGATGTGCACGGTCGCACCTTTGATACCGGCGACTTCACCGGCCGACAGTTCCATGATGGTCGCGTCGAAACCGCGTTTGTCGGCCCAGCGCAGGTACATGCGCAGCAGGATGTTGGCCCAGTCCTGGGCCTCGGTGCCGCCGGAGCCGGCCTGGATGTCCAGGTAGGCGTTGTTCGGGTCCATTTCGTGGCTGAACATGCGGCGGAATTCGAGCTTGGCGAGGTTTTCCTCGAGACGGGCCAGCTCGGCGACGACATCGCCCACCGCGCCTTCGTCCTCTTCCTCGACCGCCATGTCCAGCAGATCGCGGCAATCGGCCAGGCCGCCGTTCAGTTCGTCCAGGGTCTCGACGATCTGTGCCAGCGCTGCGCGCTCGCGGCCCAGTTCCTGGGCGTATTCGGGTTTGTTCCAGACACTCGGATCTTCAAGCTCGCGATTGACCTCGGTCAGACGCTCATGCTTTTGATCGTAGTCAAAGATACCCCCGAATAGTTTCGGAGCGCTCGGACAGGTCCTTGATGGTGTTCAGGATCGGGTTGATTTCCATGGGGGGCGGCACTCGTTGGCGAACTTTTGAAAGCCGGAGATTATAACGGAATCACTGATTCACGGCAGCCCGCTTAGCGGCTTTAAGCGCAATTAGACCCGCTAATTTAAGCGCCAGGACCTATACAATCCGAGCGTGAATGCCACTTCTCGCACTCGATTGCCAGCAGAACCAGGAAACAGCCCGCCATGGAGAGAACCCTCAGCGACTCGCAAATCCGCTACATCAAGGCCCGCGAGCGTCGCAATCTCAGGGGAGCACAGGCATTCATATGCCTGTTCCTGAGCCTGTTCGTGCTGATCCTGCTGCAAGGGGTCTGGCTGTTGATCTCCCCACAACTGGCCTGCGCCCTGCTGGTGCCGTGGGCGATCTTCCTGTGGTGGTGGGTCTTGCATCGTCTGAAAGGCCAGCAAAGCGAGGTGGCAGCCCGGACCCAGTGGCTGCAAGGCCAATTTAGTGCCACCTGGGTCTCCAGCCACAGAAATGGCCACTTCAGCTACAGCTTCGGTGACTACCCCATCGCCGCCTGCTGCCGGCTGAACAACCTCTTCAACGAGAAAAGGCTCGACCTGCACACCCGATACAGGGTCGAAGCCGCCCTTCTCACCTGCTCGCAAACCGCGAGCCACAGCTACTACCTGTTCGGCGACACCCTGGTCACCGTCCCTCGGGACCCGGCGACCGACGAGCAGCCTGGAAGCTGAGGCGGTTACTCGATCCCGACCTGGTTGCGGCCGTTGTTCTTGGCCAGGTACAGCCCCTTGTCCGCCGCCGAAATCAACTGCCGGCAATGGCTGTTGGGCTGCGGCGTTACGGTGGAAAGACCGATGCTGATGGTCAGGCTCGCGCCCTCCACCGGCGCGATATGGGGGATTTTCAAGGCTTCCACGGTCTGGCGCAGCTTCTCGGCCACCAGTCGCGCCCCGCCCGGCGAGGTATTGGGCAGCACCAGCACGAACTCTTCGCCGCCGTAGCGGGCCGGCAGGTCGGAAGGCCGGCTGCTGGCCTCGCGAATCGCCGTGGCCACCTTGCGCAGCGCTTCGTCGCCCTCCAGGTGGCCGAAGGTGTCGTTGTAGGTCTTGAAGTAGTCGACGTCGATCATCAACAGCGACAGCTGGCTCTGTTCACGCATCGCCCGCCGCCACTCCAGCTCCAGGTACTCATCGAAATGCCGGCGGTTGGACAGCCCGGTCAGGCCGTCGGAGTTCATCAGCCGTTGCAGCACCAGGTTGGTGTCCAGCAGTTGCTGCTGGCTGACCCGCAGGGCGCGGTAGGCCGCGTCACGCTGCAACAGGGTCATGTAGGAACGGGAGTGATAGCGAATGCGCGCCACCAGCTCGATGTTGTCCGGCAGCTTGACCAGGTAGTCGTTGGCCCCGGCGGCAAAGGCCGCGCTCTTGATCAGCGGGTCTTCCTTGGTGGAGAGAACGATGATCGGGATGTTCTGGGTCGCCGGGTGGTTGCGGTACTCGCGCACCAGGGTCAGGCCGTCCAGGCCCGGCATCACCAGGTCCTGGAGAATCACCGTGGGCTTGATGCGGATCGCCTGGGCAATGGCCTGGTGCGGATCGGCGCAGAAGTGGAAATCGATGTTTTCCTCGTTCGCCAACCCACGCCGCACCGCTTCGCCGATCATGGCCTGGTCGTCCACCAGCAACACCATGGCGGCATTTTCGTCGGTCTTGAATTCGTCGAGCTGTAAGTCATTCATGGGTTGTCACCTGAATTGCTACCTGGCCAGGACAGCTGCGTTTATCAGTCATTTGGCAAATATCTCCAGCAAACGTGGAGCGATCTTGTCCAGCGGGCGAATCTCTGAGGCGGCGCCGATGGCAGCGGCCGCCTTGGGCATGCCATACACCGCACTGCTGTTCTGGTCCTGGGCGATGGTCAGATAACCCTGATCACGCATCAGCTTCAAGCCCTGGGCGCCGTCACGGCCCATGCCGGTCAGCAGCACCCCCACCGCATCGCCATTCCAGAAACTGGCAACGCTCTCGAAAAACACATCGATGGAGGGCCGGTAGATCTCGTTCACCGGCTCGGCGGTATAGGCCAGGGTGCCGTTCTTCAATAGACGGATATGATGGTTGGTGCCCGCCAGCAGGACCTTGCCGCTTTGCGGCGGCTCGCCTTCCCGGGCCAGGCGCACCTCCAGGCCGGAGGCACTGCTGAGCCATTCGGCCATGCCTGCGGCAAACACCTGATCAACGTGCTGGACCAGCACGATGGCGGCGGCAAAGTCCTTTGGCAAGCCCTTGAGCAACACTTCCAGAGCCGCCGGCCCACCCGCGGAGGAGCCAATGGCCACCAGGCTCTGGCGTGGCGCACCGCTGCGCAGTGGCTGGGGCGCGGAACGCACCCGGCTGCCGCGCTGGCCGATCAGCCAGCCGATATTGAGGATCTTGCGCAACAGTGGCGCCGCCGCTTCCTGGGCATTGCCCGCGCCCAGGGCCGGGGTGTCCACCACATCCAGCGCGCCGTGGCCCATGGCTTCGAACACCCGGTGCACATTCTGCTGGCGATCGACGGTGACGATCACGATGGCGCACGGCGACTCGGCCATGATCCGCCGCGTGGCCTCGACGCCATCCATCACCGGCATGATCAGGTCCATGAGAATCAGGTCCGGGGTCAGTTCGGCACAGTACTTCACCGCTTCCGCACCATTGGTGGCGACCCACACCACCTCGTGGCTGGGGTCGAAGGCCAGGGCACGGCGCAGGGCCTCCACGGCCATGGGCATGTCATTGACTATCGCTATCTTCATGCCCGCGCTCCTCCAATCAGTTCCACCACTGCATCCAGCAGGGCGTCGTCATGGAAACTGGCTTTGGCTAGATAATAGTCGGCACCGGCATCCAGTCCACGGCGCCGGTCTTCCTCACGGTCCTTGTAGGACACCACCATCACCGGCAGGGACTGCAGGCGATTGTCACGACGCAAGAGTGTGACCAATTCAATTCCATCCATTCGCGGCATGTCGATGTCGGTGATCAACAGGTCGAAGCTTTCCGAACGCAAGGCATTCCAGCCATCCATGCCATCCACTGCCACCGCCACGTCGTAACCGCGGTTGATCAGCAGCTTGCGTTGCAATTCACGCACCGTCAGCGAATCGTCCACCACCAGAATACGCTTGCGCGCGGCCTGTGCGTGCTGCTGATGGTTGCGCGCAATGCGCTCCAGACGCCCGGTATTGAGCAGTTTGTCCACCGAGCGCAGCATGTCCTCGACATCCACGATCAGCGCCACCCGGCCGTCATCGAGCAGGGCTCCGGCGGAGATGTCCTGAATCTTGCCCAGGCGGTCGTCCAGCGGCAGCACTACCAGGGTGCGCTCGCCGATGAAACGCTCCACGGCGATCCCGTACACCGCATCGCGCTCGCGGATCACCACCACTTTCAGAGTTGGCGCGCTTTCCTGGGTTGCCGGCCGCTGCAGCAACTGGCTGGCGGCGACCAGGCCGACATGCCGGCCTTCGTGCCAGAAATGCTGGCGCCCTTCCACCTGGACGATGGCCTCGGGCTCCAGGTCGCACATGCGTTCGATATGGGCCAGCGGGAAGGCGTAGGCCTCGTCGCCGACCTCCACCACCAGGCTGCGTACCACCGACAGGGTCAGCGGCACCTCCAGATGGAAACGGCTGCCCTGGCCAGTGTCCTGTTCCAGCACCACCGCCCCGCGCAGCTGACGCACCATGTGCTGCACCGCATCCAGGCCGACGCCGCGACCGGATACCTCGGTGACCTTGTCCCGCAGGCTGAAGCCCGGCAGGAACAGGAAGGTCAGCAACTCTTCCTCACTGAGCTGGGCCGCGGTCTGCGCCGGCGACAACTGGCGCTCGACAATGCTCTGGCGCAAACGCTCCAGATCGACCCCATTGCCGTCGTCACTGAGTTCCAGCACCAGCAGACCGGCCTGGTGGGATGCCCGCAGGCGAATCACCCCTTCCGCCGGCTTGCCCGCCAGCAGGCGCTGCTCCGGCAGTTCGATGCCGTGATCGACGGCGTTGCGCAGCAAATGGGTCAGCGGCGCTTCGAGTTTCTCCAGCACATCGCGGTCGACCTGGGTCTTCTCCCCCTCGATCTCCAGGCGTACCTGCTTGCCCAGGCTGCGACCCAGGTCGCGAACCATGCGCACCTGGCCGGTGAGTACGTCGGCAAAGGGCCGCATGCGGCAGGCCAGCGCGGTGTCGTAGAGCACCTGGGCGCGCTGGCTGGCCTGCCAGCCGAATTCGTCGAGCTCGGCGGTTTTCTCCGCCAGCAACTGCTGGGATTCGGCCAGCAGGCGCCGCGCATCCGCCAGGGCCTCCTGAGCCTCCAGGCTCAAGGCATGTTCCTTGAGGTGCAGGTTGAGGTTTTCCAGGGCGGTCAGGCTGTTGCTCTGGATCCGTCGCAGGCGCTGCAAGGTGGCCAGGTAGGGCTTGAGCCGCTGGGTTTCCACCAGGGATTTGCTCGACAGGTCCAGCAGGCTGTTGAGACGTTCGGCCGTGACCCGCAGCACCCGCTCGCCGCCTTCGGTCATGCGCTTGCCCGGGCGAGCGGGCTCATGAGCGGGTTCGCTGGCAGCCAGCAGCACGGGCTCGGCCTCGGCCTCGGGCTCGCCCAGGAACGCTCCATGGGCTTGCACCGGGGCTTGCGGTTGTGCGATTGGCAGCTCCGGCACTGGCGGTTCCGGCACTTGCGCCGCCGGCATCGCGGCCCCTGGGGTCAACAGGCGCTCCATCAGGGCCACGTACAACGGGATGTCCGCGGCGACCAGCTCCGCACCGCCCGGGGTGGCGATGCGCATCAGCAGGTCGGTGCCCTGCAGCAGGGCGTCGATATGCTCGGGCTGCAGGTACAGCCGCCCTTCCTGGGCGCTCACCAGGCAGTCTTCCATCACGTGGGCAACGCTGACCCCGGCATCGACCCCGACAATCCGCGCCGCGCCCTTGAGGGAATGGGCTGCGCGCATGCAGGCTTCCAACTGGTCGGCCTGGGTCGGGTTGCGCTCCAGGGCCAGCAGCCCGGTGCTGAGCACCTGGGTCTGGGCTTCGGCTTCCAGGCTGAACAGCTCCAGCAGCGAGGCGTCGCGCATCTGATCGGGGGTCATGTCAGGCTCCGGGTCACGGCCGCGAGCAATTGCTCTTCGTCCAGCAGGCGCAGGCTGCGCCCCTGCCATTGCAACACGCCACGGGTGTACTTGGCATTGGCCTGCTCGCCGGAGGCCGAGGCGCCGTTGAGGATGCGCTCGTCGATGGCGTGGATGCCGTGCACTTCGTCCACCGGCACCACCACCGGGCCTCCGGCGGCGCCGATGATCAGCATGCGCGGCATCACCCGTCCTCCTGCCGGCGCGGCCGGGGAAGGATCCAGCCCCAGAAGCTCGGTCAGCGACAGGCAGGCCACCAGCGCCCCGCGGACATTGGCCACCCCCAGCAGGGCGCGCGAGCGCTGGTGCGGCAAGGAATGAATCGCCTGCTGCGGTGCCACTTCCAGCAGGCAGCGGGTCGGCAGGCCCAGCCACTCTTCGCCGAGGCGGAACATCAGCAGCGAGCGAGTGACCACATCGCTGTCGGCCTCCAGCACCACCGAATGCTCGCGGTCCTCCTGGCGCAACGAATAGCGGTCCAGCAGGCGGGTGGCGGCGGCCGAATACACCGAGCAGTTGCGGCAATGAATGTGCTCGGCCAGCAACGGGCAGGACTTGTCGCCATGGATACCGATGCGGTTCCAGCAATCATCGATGGCCTGCGCATCTTCACGGGTGACGTCCAATGAATAGGGATGGCTCATCGTTTCAACTCACTGTCGGCAGAGCGAACGCTGCGGGCCGCGCGCTCCTGCAATCGTTGGGCCCCGGCCACATCACCCTGGGAAGCCAGCAGCGCGCCCAGGTGCGCCAGGGCTTCGGGGTGCTGGGGCGCCAGGTACAGGGCCTTGCGGTAGTAACCCTGGGCTTCCATGGCGTTGCCGGCCACATCGCTGAGCAGGCCCAGCCAGTAGAACACCTGGGCCACCGGCTCGTGCTGCTGCAAATAACGCTCGCAGGCGGCACGGGCCTCGGCGCTCTTGCCCTCGTTGGCCAGGGCGGCAATGGTGGCCAGCAGGCTGGCGGCATCGCTTTCCATCAGCGCGCCGTCGCTCAACGGCGCCGCTACCGGGCGCCTGGCGAACGGCCGTGGGCGCGGCGCCGGGGGCACCAGGCTGCGCACGGGAACCGGCAGCGGCAAGGGTTGCGGCAGCACCACCGGGGCCGGCTCGGGCTCATGGTGGCGGCTGAAGGCGAAGGACTGCGGGATGCCGATGGAGCGCATGCCCAGGCGGCCCAGGAGGCTGCCTTCGGCGGGGCCGATGAACAGCACGCCCTCTTCATGGGTCAGGCGCTTGAGCACCTCGAACACCTGGCGCTGGGTCGGCTGGTCAAAATAGATCAGCAGGTTGCGGCAGAACACGAAATCGAAGGCCGGTTCACTGGCCAGCAAGCCCGGATCCAGGACATTGCCCACCTGCAACCGCACCTGCTCACGAACCCGCTCGCTCAGGCGATAACGCTCGCCTTCTTCAGGGTTGAAGTGCCGCTCGCGAAACTCGATGGGCTGGCCACGAAAGGAATTCTTGCCGTACAGCGCAGCCTTGGCCCGCTCCACCGACAACGGGCTGACGTCCAGGCCGTCGACCTTGAACTGATGCGGCGCCAGGCCGCCATCGAGCAGGGCCATGGCGATGGAATAGGGCTCCTCGCCGGTGGAGCACGGCAGGCTCAACAGGCGCAGGGCCCGCATGCCCTTGATCTGCGCCAGCCGCGCCTTGGCCAGCTTGACCAGGGTAGCGAAGGATTCCGGATAGCGGAAAAACCAGGTTTCCGGAACGATCACCGCTTCGATCAGGGCCTGCTGCTCATCCCGCGAACCTTGCAGTTTCTGCCAGTACTCATCGCTGCTGCGGGCATACAGGGCATTGCAGCGCTGGCGTACCGCGCGCTCGATGATCGCCGGCCCCACGGAGGCGACATCCAGGCCGATACGTTCCTTGAGGAAATCGAAAAATCGTTGCTCCTCGCTCATCGAGGCTCCTCAAGCGATGCCGGATCCAGGGGCACGGCGGGAAACAGCAGCTCACGCACCTTGAGAGGCAGCAGGTCGTCGACCCGCACCCATTGCAGCAGGCCCTGGGCGTCTTCGCGCACCGGCCCCAGGTATGGCGCCTGGCGGTTGTCCAGGCCATAGGGCTGGAACTGCGCCGGGTCGCAGCGCAGGGTGTCGTTGGCCTGCTCCAGCAACAGCCCGAGAATCCGCGCCGGCTGCCCGGCATCGCCACGGTAGTGCACCAGCACCAGCCGGGTACTGGTGCGCAACTGCGCCGGGCGGCCGAAGGTCAGCTCGCACAGGTCGATGACTGGCACCACCACGCCGCGATAGGCAAACACCCCGGCCACCCAGGACGGCGCCTGGGCAATGGGCTTGAGCTGCAGGCGCGGCAACACCTCCACCACATCCACGGCCTGCAGCGCATAGCGCTCCTGGCCGATGCGGAACACCAGGAACAGAGCATTCTTGGCACCAGTTGCGCCGTTGCGCTTGTGCGCGAGCTCATCCATCAGACTTTGAAACGCGAAACGCCGCTGCGCAGCCCCACCGCCACCTGGCTCAGCTCGTCGATGGCAAAGCTGGCCTGGCGCAGGGACTCGACGGTCTGGCTGCTGGCATCCCCCAGTTGCACCAGGGCATGGTTGATCTGCTCGGCACCCGTGGCCTGGGCCTGCATGCCCTCATTGACCATCAACACCCGCGGAGCCAAGGCCTGGACCTGATGGATGATCTGCGACAGCTGTTCACCCACCTGCTGCACCTCGGCCATGCCGCGGCGCACCTCCTCGGAAAACTTGTCCATGCCCATGACCCCCGCCGACACCGCCGACTGGATCTCACGGACCATCTGCTCGATGTCATAGGTGGCCACTGCGGTCTGATCCGCCAGGCGCCGCACTTCAGTGGCGACCACGGCAAAACCGCGGCCGTACTCGCCGGCCTTCTCGGCCTCGATGGCGGCGTTGAGCGACAGCAGGTTGGTCTGGTCGGCGACCTTGACGATGGTCACCACCACCTGGTTGATGTTGCCGGCCTTCTCGTTGAGGATCGCCAGCTTGGCGTTCACCAGGTCTGCCGCGCCCATCACCGAGTGCATGGTGTCTTCCATGCGCGCCAGGCCCTGCTGGCCGGAGCCGGCAAGCACCGAGGCCTGGTCGGCGGCGCTGGACACTTCGGTCATGGTGCGCACCAGGTCCCGGGAGGTCGCGGCGATCTCCCGCGAGGTGGCGCCGATTTCCGTGGTGGTGGCGGCCGTCTCGGTGGCGGTGGCCTGTTGCTGCTTGGAGGTGGCGGCGATCTCGGTCACCGAGGTGGTGACCTGCACCGAGGAGCGCTGGGCCTGGGACACCAGGGCGGTGAGCTCGGTCATCATGTCGTTGAAGCCGGTTTCCACGGCGCCGAACTCGTCCTTGCGGTCCAGGTTCAGGCGGCCGCTCAGGTCACCGGTGCGCATGATTTCCAGAATGCTCACGATGCGGTTCATCGGCGCCATGATTGCGCGCATCAGCAGCAGGCCGCAGAGCCCGGCAGCCAGCACCGCCAGCAGCAACGACACGCCCATGCTGACCTTGGCCGCGGCCACTGCATCGTCGATGGCGGCGGTGGCGGAGTCGGCCACGGCCTTGTTTTCGCTGATGATGTCGTTGAGTTTCATCCGCCCGGCGGTCCAGGCCGGGGTCAGTTGCTCATTGAACAGGCGGATTGCCTCGGCCTCCTGGCGACGCTGGTGCAGATCGAGCACGGCGGCCTGGATGCGGTTGAACTCTTGAAGATCCTTCTCGAAGGCATCGAACTCGCTCTGGTCCTCGCGGCTGTTGATGGTCTGCTTGTAATTGGTCATCTGGGTCTGCAGGCGTTCTTCGAAGGCCTTGAAGTCCGCCTTGTCCTCGGCGCTGATGTCCTGATTCTGCTTGAGGCCGATGATTTCCTGGGTCTGCAGGTAGGTGTCGACCCAGGCGCTGCGGATCATCGAACTGAAATAGACCCCGGGCACCGCGTCATTGCGCATGCGCTCTTCACCGGATTCGATCTTCAACAGCCGCGAGTACGAGACGACGACCATCAACAGCATGATGGCGATAATCACCGCAAAGCTCGCCAAAATGCGTTGGCGCAACGTCCAGTTCTTCACAGTCAGTCCTCGAGGCCATTCAAAAATGTGGGGAGTATAGCCGAGGACGATGCAGGTTTTATGGGTGGTTTAGCACCACGGTTGGCACTTTCGATAAATTTGTGCACCCGCTCTGGATGGCGGCTCAGCGGCGGTTTTATCACCCCAACCAAGGCAATTCGGCAAATCCATCCGGCAGAACCGCCATCCGTGGCGAACGGCACTCCCAGCGCCGCTTCAGAGATTGTTCTGGCGCACCTGGTTCTCCAGTTCGGCCTTGAGCCCCGGCGCCAGTTGCAACTGGCGCGCCAGCTCGTCCAGGTAGGCTTTTTCCATGAAGTGCTCTTCATCCACCAGCATCACGCTGGCCAGGTACATTTCCGCGGCCATTTCCGGCGTGCTCGCGGCCCGGGCGACATCCGCCGGGTCCAGGGGCTTGTTCAGTTCACTGTGCAGCCACTGCTGCAATTGCGGGTCGTTGTCCAGCTTGCGGAACTCGCCCTCGATCAGCGCCCGCTCGCGCTCGTCCACATGGCCGTCGGCCTTGGCCGCCGCCACCAGCGCCTTGAGGATCGCCTGGCTGTGCAATTCCACCTGCTGCGCCGGCAGGCGGTCCAGGGTCTGGGGTTCGTTGCGCGGCGCGGCGCCCTGCTGCGCCTGCCAGTTGCCGTAGGCTTTGTAGGCCAGCACGCCGAGGGCCGCGAGACCGCCGTAGGTCAAGGCCTTGCCGCCGTACTTGCGGGCCTTCTTGTTGCCCAGCAGCAGGCCCATGGCCCCGGCTGCCAAGGCACCGCCACCGGCGCCGGAAAGCAGCCCACCGAGGCCGCCGGACTGGCCACCGAGCAAGCCGCCGAGGCCGCCCTGCGAGCCCTTGCCGTGCTCCGCCGGCGCTGCGCCTGCCTTGTTCTGCAGCATTTCCTGGCCGGACCTGAGTAATTGATCGAGCAATCCACGGGTGTTCATCTGCTGCCTCCGGAAAATAGGTGTCATGTCGACACATAAGGCTGTAAGCCTAGAGAGAAGTGCCCGGGTCGATGCGGCGATAGTGCTTCTGAATGTTGCTTTGCCCGGCCTGGAACACCGGCGTCGCCCCACTGGATTGGCGCCCCGAGTTACGGCACTATCCGCCTCCTGAAAAGCACCGGCGCCACTGCCCGGGCTCACCCCATACCTTCCGGCAGCAAGGATGCGCCCATGCCCCGTGACAACCCCACCACCGCCTGCGAGTGCCGCCCATGAGCCTGGACGCTGCCAGCCGTTATCAGGTGACGCGAATCCTCACCGGCCTGGTGCCCCATTGCCTGCCACCGCTGCTGTTCTACTACGCCCATGTCTGGGGCATACCGGTGTACCGCAGCCACTTCGGCGCTCTCGCCAAGGGCTTCGGTCTGGGGATGATGGTGGAACTGCTGCTGCAACTGCTGATCGTCGTCAGCTTCCTGCTGGTCCTGGTGCCCCAGCTCAAGGTCAAGCTGGTCCTGATTGGCACCCTGGCGCTGTTCACCGCCTGGGCAATGTTTCCCGACCATCCGATACGCGGCTACGTCTACTGCTTCCTGATGACCGTGCCGCCATTGCTGGCGATCTGGCTGGCGCAGGGTCTGTGCCGGCTGTGCCTGCCCGGGGAGCAGTTGCATGCCCAGTAGAAACACCCCAATTGCGCGCTTCTGGCTGGCGCTTGTACTGCTGATCATTGGCCGCCCCTGCCTGGCCATGAGCCTGGAGCAGCAGTTCGCCGGGCTTGCCGACTGCTCCATGGAAAACGTCTATCTGGACGCCAGCGACCACCAGCCCCGGGGCGCGTACTTCAGCGAACGCCAACTGCAGCCCTGCGAGCTGGACGAAGCCGCCCGCTATTGCGTCGACGACCAGTACCACGGCCTGGCAGTCAGCGCGGTGATGATTCCCTATCGCGGGCCGTTCTCGGTCCACGCCCTGTATCTCAAGGACAGTGTCGACAGCGTGCGCCAGCGTCTGGGAACCGCCTTCTTCGGTGATGGCCGGGAACGCCCGCTGCTCACCGAAGACCGCCATACTCCCGGCAGCTCGGTGCTGTATTGCGACCCGCAAAGCCAATGAGCCTGCTTGCCCACATGCCTGTTCTGTATCGCCCCCGGATAACCCTGCCGATGCCCACCCCCCGTCGCTGTTTGCACCTGATCGCCCTGAGCCTGATGCTCGGTGCCGCCGCCCAGGCCGCCGCCGCACCTGCCTGCCCGTCCAGCGACCTGAAGGTCTTTGCCCAGGCCTTTGCCAGCAGCCCGGAACTGCAGCAGGCATTCACTGCCGTGCCACTGGTCGAGCAACGGCCGATCACTGACGAGCGCGGCCGGGAAGTCACCGCGCGCTACAAGCTCACGGGCGACACCCACCACCTGCTGACCCGGCTCGCCCCCAAGGCCCAGGCCGAAGCTGGCCTGCAGAGCTTCTGGGAGGGCAATACCCTGGTGGTCAACGATCCCCTGGGCGATGTGGTGCAAGCCTTCGTCTTTGAACAGGGTGCCTGCTGGCAACTGGTGCGCGTCGAGCAATGGTCCATGGACGAATTGCTCACACACAACGCCCCCGCAGGCGAAAGCGCCCTGCAGCGACAGATGCGCAAGGCTGACCTGTTCCTGGGCTACGGTGGACGCGAGCAGTACCCGCTGACCGCGTACTTCTTCGAGCTCGGGCAACGCATCCTGCTCGATGCCGCCCGCCACGGCTCACCCAAGGCCGCGGTGCAGGCGGTCAGCCTCGGCTACTCGGGCATGGCCCCGGCGCTCAAGCCGGGGGAGCCGGAAGAACTGCTGCTGCCCTACGCCAAGACCGATGCCGAGGCGGCGCTGATGCTGTCCATGTACTACTGCGACCCAGTCGGCGATGGCTCGATCACCCAATGCCAGCAGCCGCGCAAGTCCGAAGAGCTGGTGCTGCGCACCGCCAGGGAACTGGATTCAGGCAGCGCCTTCTACTACCTGGGCAGTGGCTATGCCGATGGCCAGTGGGGCGTCACCGACAGACCCAGGGCCCTGGCCTGTCACCAGGAAGCACTCAAGCGCGGTGACCTGCATAGCCTCTGGCCGCTGACCTGGTGGAGCAAAAAGAATGAGATGCCGGCCAGCGGCGCCCAGTGCCTGGAACCTTCAGCGCCCGCCCAGGCGGGAAGCTGAGCCCGCATCTTGACGCTTTTTAACAAAATCCCCATAGCTGCGCCCCGGCCTGATCGGGTTAATTGAGCCTCTGGCTCGATCAACCCCGGAGGTCCGTTCCATGCGCTGTACCCCGCTTTCATCACCGCTGTTGCCGGTACCCCGCAGATGACGGCCTCCGGAGCGACGCAAGCAGCGCGCCTGGAGCAGGTGGACGCCCTGCGCGGTTTCGCCCTGCTGGGCATCCTGGCGGTGAATATCTGGTCCTTCGCCGATCCGTACTACGCCTCGTCGGTGAGCAACCCGGGCTACGCCAGTAGCCTTGACCACCTGGTTCGCTGGCTGGTGTCGGTGTTCTTCGAGACCAAGTTCTACCTGCTGTTCTCGTTCCTGTTCGGCTATAGCTTCACCTTGCAGATGACCTCCGCCGAACGCTCGGGGGAGCGCTTCGTGCCGCGCATGTTGCGCCGGCAACTGGCCTTGCTGGTGATCGGCCTGATCCACGGCGCCCTGCTGTTCTATGGCGAAATTCTCTCGCTGTACGCCGTGCTGGGGCTGGTCCTGCTGATGCTGCGCGGCTTGTCGGTCCGCTGGGCGGCGGCCCTGGCCGCACTGTTGATCAGCGGCACGGCGGCGCTGTTCCTGCTGTTCGGCATCACCCTGCTGGAGGCCGGCCTCTACACCGGCGCCGCCGATGGCGGGCCGGTACTCAAGGACCTGGCCCTGAGCGGCAGCGCCCTGCAAACCCTGGCCTACAACGCCTCGCACCTGCTGGAAACCGCCTCCGCGCTGTGGCTGCTGCAGGGCCCCTGCACCCTGGCAATGTTCCTGCTGGGCTATGTGGCGGGGCGCAACAAGCTGCTGGTGGCGCCCTACGCCTTCGAACCGCACTTGGCACGGCTGCTGAGGATCAGCCTGCCGCTGGGCCTGGGTGGCGCCCTGCT
The DNA here is from genome assembly GCF_000397205.1 of Pseudomonas protegens CHA0. Taxonomy (NCBI): domain Bacteria; kingdom Pseudomonadati; phylum Pseudomonadota; class Gammaproteobacteria; order Pseudomonadales; family Pseudomonadaceae; genus Pseudomonas; species Pseudomonas protegens. The sequence goes on along the minus strand of NC_021237.1, from coordinate 1,296,616 downwards.
CTACGGCTACTGGGCGGCCTATGCGCCCGGCGGCGGCCTGGAAGTGCTTGGCTACGGCATCAGCCAACTGACCGCACCACTGCTCTCGGCCAGCTACGCCATGCTGCTGCTCAAGGCCTTCGGCTCGGCCCCGGGCCAACGCCTGTGCCGACGGCTGGCGCCACTGGGGCGCATGTCCCTGAGCAACTACCTGCTGCAATCGCTGATTCTGGGGCTGCTGTTCACCGGCTACGGGCTGGGGCTGGTCAACCACTTGCCGCCGCTGTGGATTGTGCTGCTGGTGGTTGCCATCTACCTGCTGCAGATGCAGCTCAGCACCCTGTGGTTGCGCAGCCACCAGTACGGCCCCTGCGAGTGGCTGCTGCGGGCCGTGACCATCGCGGCCTGGCCAAGCTGGCGCAAGCGCCTGGCGGCCTAGGCCAGGCGCAGGTACAGGTGGATGTCCTCGGGCTCGATGCGCAGCAGTTGCGGGTCGGGCGTGGCCAGCAGTTCGCAGCCCAGGCGCATGTAGAAATCCACCGTATGCCGCGACGGCGTGGCCGACACATACAAGCCCTGCCCCCCCAGGACCAGGGCCTGCTCCCGGGCCAGCGCAAACAACTGCCGGCCCAGGCCAAGGCCGCGATAGGCCTGGCTCACATGGAGGAACTTCAATTGCCGCAGATCCAGCCCGGCACAGGCGATCGGCAGGCAATCCACCACCACCGCGGCCACCAACGCCGGGCCGTCGAACACCCCGTACAGCCAACCGCCACGCCGGTAACACTGCTGCAAGATCAGCGCATCATGCTCGGCCTCGCCCTCCGGCCAGCCCTGCACCACTTCATGCTGGGCGTAGCAGCTCAATTGCCCATTGCACAGGCGGTAGAACTCATCGATGACCTCGGCGCGGTCGATCCATTTGAGCAAGGGGATATCGTCTTCGCCGAGCAAGCGCGGGTGCAGCATGGGAGCAGCTCCTGAAGGGGATCGGGCGGTTACCAATGGACACAAGCTAATCATTTTTCTGCCCCTGGCGAACCGTTTATTCTATCCGGCGTCTGTTTATAGTCCGTTGCGTTTGGCCGATGGCATGACCGAACCACCCCTCGCGATCCCCCCACGCAGCCAGGAACGGCTTGGGATCTTTCTCTGATCAAGGTTCAACCATGCACCGCAGGAATCTCCTCAAAGCCTCCATGGCCCTGGCGGCCTATACCGGCCTCTCGGCCAGCGGCCTGCTGGCCGCCCGCGCCTGGGCCGGCGCCGCTGATGGCCAGGCCCAGGCGTTCGATTTCGACCAGCTCAAGGCCCAGGCCAAGCAACTTGCCGCCAGCCAGTACGTGGACACCAAGCAGGTGTTGCCGCCCACCCTGGCGAAGATGACCCCGCAGAACTTCAACGCCATCCAGTACGACAGCAAGCACTCGCTGTGGAACGAGTTGAACGGGCAGTTGGACGTGCAGTTCTTCCACGTCGGCATGGGCTTCAAGCAGCCGGTGCGCATGCACAGTGTCGACCCCAAGACCCGCCAGGCGCGGGAGGTGCACTTCCGCCCGCCACTGTTCAACTACCAGAACACCAGCGTCGACACCGCCCAGCTCAAGGGCGACCTGGGCTTTGCCGGGTTCAAGCTGTTCAAGGCCCCGGAACTGGACAAGCACGACGTGGTGTCCTTCCTTGGTGCCAGCTACTTCCGCGCAGTGGACGCCACCGGCCAGTACGGCCTCTCGGCCCGTGGCCTGGCCATCGACACCTACGCCAAGCGCCGCGAGGAATTCCCCGACTTCACCCAGTTCTGGTTCGAGACCCCGGACAAGGACAGCACCCGCTTCGTGGTCTACGCCCTGCTGGACTCGCCGAGCGCCACCGGTGCCTACCGTTTCGACATCGACTGCCAGGCCGAACGCGTGGTGATGGACGTCGACGCCCACATCAATGCCCGCACCGCCATCGAACAACTGGGCATTGCCCCCATGACCAGCATGTTCAGCTGCGGCACCCATGAACGGCGCATGTGCGACACCATCCACCCGCAGATCCACGACTCCGACCGCCTGGCCATGTGGCGCGGCAACGGCGAGTGGATCTGCCGCCCGCTGAACAACCCGGCGAACCTGCAATTCAACGCTTTCGCCGACAAGGACCCGAAAGGCTTCGGCCTGGTGCAGACCGACCACGAGTTCGCCAGCTACCAGGACACCGTGGACTGGTACAGCCGCCGCCCGAGCCTGTGGGTCGAGCCCACCACTGCCTGGGGCGAAGGCAGCATCGACCTGCTGGAAATCCCCACCACCGGCGAAACCCTGGACAACATCGTGGCCTTCTGGACCCCGAAAAAACCGGTGGCCGCCGGGGACTCGCTGAACTACGGCTACAAACTCTACTGGAGCGCCCTGCCGCCCGTGGGCACGCCCCTGGCGCGAGTGCACGCCACCCGCTCCGGCATGGGTGGTTTCGTCGAAGGCTGGGCCCCGGGCGAGCATTACCCGGAAGTCTGGGCGCGGCGCTTTGCCGTGGACTTCACCGGCGGCGGCCTGGATCGCCTGCCAGCGGGCACCGGCATCGAGCCGGTGGTCACCGCGTCTAACGGCGAGGTCAAGGACTTCAACGTGCTGGTGCTGGACGAGATCAAGGGCTATCGCATCACCTTCGACTGGTTCCCCACCAACGACAGCGTCGAACCGGTGGAACTGCGGCTGTTCATCCGCACCAACGACCGTACCCTGAGCGAGACCTGGCTGTACCAGTACTTCCCGCCGGCGCCGGACAAACGCAAATACCCGTGACCCGCTGCCAGCCCCGGCCCGCCCTACGGGCCTCTTCGCCGGCAAGCCGGCTCCTACAGACCACACCGCCTCCGTAGGAGCTGGCTTGCCAGCGAAGGCGTCGGTGCATACAGCGCCTGCCTCAAGGGCCTCTTCGCCGGCAAGCCGGCTCCTACAGATCGCACCGCCTCCGTAGGAGCTGGCTTGCCAGCGAAGGCAGCCTGAAGCCAGGCACAAAAAAACGGCCCACACGGGCCGTTTTTTACATCGGCAAAAGCCTAATCGCGCAAATCCGACTCATGAATCGGCTGGTCCCTGTGGGTCGCCCGCTGGTACTGCGCCGGCCAGATCGCCTTGCGCCCGCCCAGGTCGTCATCGGCATGCAGCGGCCAGTAAGGATCACGCAACAGCTCACGGGCCAGGAAGATGATGTCCGCCTGACAGGTACGCAAAATATGCTCCGCCTGGGCCGGTTCGGTGATCATCCCCACGGTCCCGGTGGCAATCCCCGACTCCTTGCGCACCCGCTCGGCAAAGCGCGTCTGGTAGCCCGGCCCGGTGGGAATCTCGGCATTGGCCGCGGTGCCTCCGGACGACACATCGATCAAATCCACTCCCAGGTCCTTGAGGCGCCGCGCCAGCTCCACGGTCTCGTCCGGGTTCCAGCCGTCTTCCACCCAATCGGTGGCCGACACCCGCACGAACAGCGGCAGCTCCTCGGGCCACACCGCGCGTACCGCCTCGGTCACCTGCAACACCAGGCGAATGCGGTTTTCGAACGAACCGCCGTATTGGTCCTGGCGCTGATTACTCAAGGGCGAGAGGAACTGATGCAGCAGGTAGCCATGGGCAGCATGCACTTCCACCACCTTGAAACCGGCCTCCAGCGCACGTTTGGCGGCCGCAACGAAGGCCTGGATGATCTCGCCGATCTGCCCTTCGTCCAGTTGGGTAGGCGGCGTGTGCTGTGGGTCGAAGGCAATCCGCGAGGGCCCCACCGGCACCCAGCCGCCATCCTCGGGTTTGACGCTGCCGGACTTGCCGAGCCAGGGCCGATGAGTACTGGCCTTGCGCCCGGCATGGGCCAGTTGGATGCCGGCCACGGCGCCTTGGGCGGTGATGAAACGGGTGATGCGCTGCAAGGGTTCGATCTGCGCGTCGTTCCACAGCCCCAGGTCCTGGGCGGTGATCCGGCCTTCGGCGGTAACCGCCGTGGCCTCGGTGAAGATCAACCCGGCGCCGCCGACGGCGCGGCTGCCCAGGTGCACCAGGTGCCAGTCGTTGGCCAACCCGTCCACCGACGAGTACTGGCACATGGGCGACACGGCGATGCGGTTGAGAAGGGTCAGTTGACGCAGGGTATAGGGTTCAAGCAGCAGACTCATGGGGCACCTCTCGGTCAATGGTCAGGCTCCAGGGTTCTGTTTGAACGGTCGACGAGTGACTGCGAAGTGAAGCGCCCGCCCCCGCGGGTAGAAGAATGACAAAAGGTCACAAGGCCAATCAGACAGTGCTTAGAGACTAGTCGACAACACTGTCGCCGGCAGGGTTCCTGATGCGTGCCCGGGCAAAAAAGGCGCTGCTCCCCTTGTAGCCGCTGCCGCAGGCTGCGATCGGCTGCGTAGCAGACGTGGGGCTTCAAAGGCCCTCAGAGGTCGGCGCAAGATTGCCGGCAAGGCCCTGCGGGCCTTTTCGCAGCCTCGCCACAGGCTCGGCAGCGGCTACAGGGGTTGCCAGCAGAGGCGGGGGAAGGTGGTGAGGACGCACAAGGCAAGGCCCGGCGCCCTTTCGCAGGTCAGCGCGGTTCGATATGGGCAATCATCAACTGCACGGTTTCCTGGCCACGGAACTCGTTGAGGTCGAGCTTGTAGGCCAGTTCCACCCAGCGGATGGTGGGGTTGGGCCAGACTTCGCGATCGATGCCGAAGGCAATGCCGTCCAGCTTCAGCGAGCCGCATTCGCTGCGCAGCACCACTTTCAGGTGGCGTTCGCCAACGATGCGCTGCTCCACCAGTTCGAACACGCCATGGAACATCGGCTCGGGGAAATGCTGGCCCCAGGGCCCGGCATGGCGCAGGGCGCGGGCCAGTTCCAGGTGGAACTCTTCCACGGCCAGGGTGCCGTCCGACAGCAGGCGCCCGGTGAGGTCTTCTTCGCGCAGCTGGCGCCGCACTTCTTCGTCGAAGGCCTCGGCAAAGGCCGGGAAGTTCTGCTCCGGCAGCGACAGCCCGGCGGCCATGGCGTGGCCGCCGAACTTGCTGATCAGTTGCGGATGGCGCGCGGCCACGGCGTCCAGGGCGTCACGGATATGGAAGCCCGGCACCGAACGCGCCGAGCCCTTGAGCATACCGTCGCCGGCATCGGCAAAGGCGATGGTCGGGCGGTGGTAACGCTCTTTCAGGCGCGAGGCGAGAATCCCGATCACGCCCTGGTGCCAGTCGGCGTCGAACAGGCACAGGCCGAACGGCATCGACTCCACCGGCAGTTCCTTGAGCTGGGCCAACGCTTCGCGCTGCATGCCCTGCTCGATGGATTTACGGTCCTGGTTCAGTTCGTCGAGCTGGGCGGCCATGGCCCGAGCGGCGGAAACGTCGTCGCTGAGCAGGCACTCGATACCCAGGCTCATGTCGTCCAGGCGTCCTGCAGCGTTAAGCCGCGGGCCGAGGATAAAACCCAGGTCGGTGGAGGTGATGCGCGAATGATCGCGCTTGGCCACTTCGAGAATCGCCTTGAGCCCCGGCCGCGCGCGACCGGCGCGAATCCGCTCCAGGCCCTGATGCACCAGGATGCGGTTGTTGGCGTCCAGGGGCACCACGTCCGCCACGCTGCCCAGAGCCACCAGGTCCAGCAGCTCGCCAATGTTCGGCTGCGGCCGGGTTTCATAGCGACCCAAGCTGCGCAGGCGTGCGCGCAGGGCCATCAGCACATAGAAGATCACCCCTACCCCGGCCAGGGCCTTGCTCGGAAACTCGCAGCCCGGCTGGTTGGGGTTGACGATGGCGTCCGCCGCCGGCAGTTCATGGCCGGGCAAGTGGTGGTCGGTGACCAGCACTTGCAAGCCCGCTGCCTTGGCCGCCGCCACGCCTTCGACGCTGGAGATGCCGTTGTCCACGGTGATCAGTAACTGCGGCTCGCGCTGCAGGGCCACGGCGACGATTTCCGGGGTCAGGCCGTAGCCGTATTCAAAGCGGTTGGGCACCAGGTAATCGACATGGGCCGCGCCCAGCAGGCGCAGGCCCAGCAGGCCCACGGTGCTGGCGGTGGCGCCGTCGGCGTCGAAGTCGCCGACGATGAGGATACGCTGGCGCTGGTCCAGAGCGGTCACCAGCAGGTCCACCGCGGCGTCGATACCCTTGAGCTGCTGAAACGGGATCAGCCGCGCCAGACTCTTGTCCAACTCCTCCACCGATTGCACGCCACGGGCGGCATAAAGGCGGGTCAGCAGTGGCGGCAGATCGCCAAGAAAGGGCAGGACGGCGGGCAACTCACGGGGTTCGATACGCATGGGCTAACAGCAACTTCTCTGGGGGGACGGTGGATCGTTCAGGGGCAGAGCGGGCGATCAGCCGCGCTCGCCCAGCAGCCATTCCAGCTGCACTTCGTGCTGGCCGCGATCGTCGGTGACGAAGATCGTGCCTTCGCTGATCATCACGTCCCACTTGATGACGCGCGGCATGTCCTTGGCCAGGGTCTCGAGGACTTCCTGGGGCACGCCGGCAATGTTGAGGTTCTTCAGGTTCTTCACCGCGTCCAGCACCCGGGTCTGCCAGACCCGCAGGCTGCCGTAGGCCAGGAGGCTGGTGCGTTCGGTGCGGCGCGAGCACCAGGTCAGGCGATCGGCGTCCGGCTGGCCAACTTCGATCCAGTGCAGGACGCGGTCATCCAGGCTCTTTTCCCACAGGGCGGGTTCATCCACGTCCGACAGACCCCGACCGAACGACAGGTGCTCGTTGTACCAGAAGGCGTAGGACAGCAACCGTACGGTCATGCGCTCTTCGGTTTCCGAAGGGTGACGGGCGATGGTCTGCTTGACGCTTTCATAGACCCCACGATCGAGGTCGGTCAGGTTCAATTCGAATTTGTAGGTGGTGGACGGCTGGGCCATGTGCGGGCTTCTTGAGTGTGCGAAAAGGCGGCAAGTCTAACCCGAAACCCGCCGCCCTGCCCGACCGCTGACCGGGCCACCCCCGCCCTGGATGACATCCGCTGAAACGCATTGGCTGGGTAAAGTCGGTTGCCAGCCTGTAGCCATGGCTTTATAACCCCGCGCAAACCGGCTGACGCGCACCGCGCCAGAGCCGCTGTGCAATAGAAAAGGACGTCCATGACCCTCTTTGTCACCCTGCTCGTCATCGTGCTGCTGTTCATCGCACTGATCCTGTACTTGCGCCAGAAATCCGCCGACCAGCAGCAGTACCTGGAACAGACCGGCAACCTCACCGCCCAGATCAATCAGACCCTGCTGATGAGCAAGGCCGAGCCGCAGCTGGCCCTAGAACTGGCGCTGCAACTGCCGGAGGGCGAAGCGCAGCAGTTGGCCTTGCAACTGGTGGCCAGCGAGCTCTATGTAGCTGGGCACAAGGCCCAGGCCACGGCGATCTACCAGCAACTGCCGCCTCACGCTCGGGAATACGTGCTCAATACCCTGATTGAAACGCTGCTCGACAGCCAGGATACCCAGGCCTGCCTGGAGCTCCTGGAGCACTGGGGCGAATCCCTGCCCAGCTGGCCGCTGTTGCAGGTGCCAATCCTCCAGGCCCGCGGTGAACAGGCGCGCGCCCTGGCCCTGATCGGCGAGCTCGGCGACCCGAAAAACCCTGCGGCCCATGAACGCCAGAGCATCGGCAATCTGCTGATGCTGTCGCGCCTGCAATTTCAGGCGGGCATGCAAGACGCCGCGCTGATCAGCCTCGAACAGGCCTGGGCGAGCTTCCAGCAACCCGGGCAGGAGCGCTATCACACTGTGCTGCGCAGCCTGTTCGACGCCTTCGCCACCCAAGGGCATGCCGAGCGGATTCTGGCCCACTCGGCCGAACTGCCGGCCGAGGAACAGGTGCAGGCGCTGATCGCGCTGTTCGATGCCGGCCAGGTGGAGCCGGCCTTCAGCTTGCTGGCCGACAACGGCACCCTCTACTCCTCGACCTACAGCGACCTGATGGACTCGGCCCTGAAACGCCAGCCAACCGAAACCGCCCTGCGCCTGCTGGACCTGACCCCCGAGATGCACCAGCACAGCCTGCTGCTGCAACTGCTCAACCATCTGGCGGCCCAGGGCCAGACCGCCGAAGTCGAGGCCCTGCTGCAGGCGCGAGCCAGCCACGAGTCGCAGCGTCCGGGGCTGATGCTCAACCTCTGCGATGAGTTGCACCAGGCGCAGCCGCAATGGACCACAGCCCTGCTGGCCCAGGCCCTGCAACTGATCGACGGCTACAGGAATGAACATGAGTTCTACAACAGCTTGCGCATGCAGGCCCTGCAAACCCAGCTACTGATGCAAAGCCACCTGCCAGCTCATCGCCGGGACAGCTGGCTGGTGCGCAGCAGCATCGAGGAAATGCACCGCCTGCGCCAGCAGATGCCCGGTGACGAGCAATTGCTGCATCTGTGCGACCAAGCCAAGCTGCTGCACGCCCTGGACCAGACCGCCCAGGCCAGGTCCCTGCTGGAGCAGGCGGTGCAGCTACTGGATGGCGAGCCGCTGCCGGATGTGGATGAGATGGACGCCCGCTTCTACCTGGAGGACATCGCCAGCGCCTACCTGAGCATCGACGATGTACAACAGGCCCAGGCCCTGCAGGACCGGCTCAACGCCGAGGATTCGGGCAGTCGCATCCTGGAAGAGGAACTGCTGCTCAACCATATCCAGCATCAGCGTTACGCCCAGGCCATCGAGGGCCTGAACCTGGGCATCCTGCTCAGTGACAAGAAGCCCCTGTCGCTGCTGTACCAGGCCCTGGAAGACCTGCAGCAGCGTGCCCCCGAACGTGCCGGCGAGCTGAAACAGCAACTGATGGCGCGCATCGCCAACGGCCAGATCTGGCTCAGTTCCCAGACCAACTGACGTCCCCCCGGTTGCGCGCCCTTGGCGGGGCGCGTCACCGGCCAACAGCCGCACCCGAGGAAGATTCATCATGGAAGTACTTGTCATCCTGCTGCTGATTACCGGCGTGATAACGCTGCTGGTGGTCTATGCCAACAAGCGCAGCGCCGGCAATGACCTGGGCATCACCCTGGACGAGGCGGCGCAGATCAATCGCGCGGCGCACCTGAGCGCCATCGAACCGCAAGTGGGCCTGCAACTGGCCCAACGCCTGACGGGCAAAGCCCGGCAACTGGGGCTGTTCCAGATGCCCGCAGCGCTGTACCGGCAGGGGCACCCGGAACAGGCCCTGGAAGTACTGGCCGAGCTGGATGAAACCTACCAGCCCATGGCACTGAACCAGTTGCTCGAAACCCTGCTCGACAACGACGGCCCGCAGGCTGTGCTGGGCTTGCTGGAGCGCCTGCATCAACCCCTGCCGTCAGCGCCCTTGCTGCGCATCCCGCTGCTGCTGGCCAAGGGTGAACACGAGCAGGCCCGCGCCTTGCTGGTGACCTTCGGCGTCAACCAGCTGAGCCCGGACTCCCCCGGCGAGCACCGGCAGTTGGCTGCCCTGCAACGCAGCTTGGGCCTGGCCGACGAGGCTGCCATCAGCATCGGCCTGGCCTGGCAACTGCTGCTCAAACAGCCGGTCAACGAACTGGACCCACACGAGATAGAGCAGACCCTGCGCGAGTACCGTGCCCAGGGGCAAGATGCGCAGTTCCCGGCCATGGCTGCGCAATTACCCGGATCGGCTCGGATCATCGTCGTGACCCTGCTCATGGAAACCGGGGAATTCGAGGCCGGGTTCGAACTGCTGGCGCAGGCCCCCGAGCCCGAGGACTACTTCGGCTACCCGCCGCTGCTCAAGCTGATACTGGACGCCAACCGCCCGGATCTGGCTCCACGGCTGATCGCCCAGATACCGGAAAGTTACGCCAGCGATCTACTGCTGAGCCTGTTGAACTGGCATGTCGGGCGCAATGAAATGGCCGAGGCCGAGGCGGCCTTGCAGGCCTGCGCCGTTTCGCCCTCGCAGCGTATCTGGTGCCTGGTCTGTCTGTGGGGGACCTACGTCGAGGAACACTCGCAATGGTGCGCCCATCTGCTGGAGCAAGCCTTGCTGGCACTGGAGACCTTGCGTGGCGATGAGCAATGGCCGTGGTTGCGCCTGCTGATCCTGGAAACCCAACTGCGGGTGCAGGCCGACCTACCGCGCCTGCGCCGCGACAGCTGGCTGATCCGCAACAATCTGGAGGAAATGGCGCGCCTCAACACCCAGCTCGAATACGCCGATCGACCGATGAAACTGGCCTTGCAGGCCAAGCTGCTGCACGACCTGGAGCAGACCCGGCAAGCCGGTGAACTGCTGGACCAGGCCGTGCAAGCCCTCGACGACAGTCAGAATGCGCCTCTGGATCCAGCGGAAAAAAACTTCTTCCTGGAACAGCTGGCGCTGAGCTACGTCTACATCGACGACCAGGAAAAGGCTGTCGAACTGAAAGCTCGCCTGGAGCAGCAGGCGGCCTACACCCACCAGTTGAGCCAGGCCATGGTGCTCAAGCACATCCACGAGCAACGCTTCGACGAGGCGATTGCCGGGCTGGAACCGAGCAACCTGTTTATCGGCGAAAACCCGGTGCAACAGTTGCACCTGGCCCTGGAAACCCTGCGCCAGAGCGCCCCGGAAAAAGCCCAAGGGCTGTGCCAGAAGTTGATCGACCACCTGGCCGCCGAGAGCGCCTGGGGCCAGCCGAACGCCGCCTGAGGCCGCGTCAAGGCCCGCCGCTGCACGCCTTAACGCGGCGCGTAGCGGCTCCAGAGTTCGTTGAACTCCTTGAGGTAACTGGCCACCAGTTGCGGGTGGTCGATCACCAGCAGGTTTTCCTCATTGCCGGTGGTGGCGCTGCGGGTCCAGTTGAAGCTGCCGTTGAGCAGGGTCCGGCCATCGAACACGGCGAACTTGTGGTGCATGTGGAACGGCGTGTCGTCGATCCGCACCGGCACCCCGGCCTCGCGCAGCGCGGCGATATCGCTGCCGACATCGAACTGCTTTTCACTGTCGCTGATCACCCGTACGGCCACGCCGCGCTGGTGGCAGGCGCGAATTTCGTCGCTCAGTTGATCGTCGGAAATGGTGAACACGCAGATATCCACCGAGACTCGGGCCTGGCGGCACAGGTCGCGGATCTTGCGCCGGCAGTCTTCGCCGGGGCTGAAGTGGGCGCTGGCCATGTCCCGCACCGGGGCGCTGTTGGCGTCCAGGGTCTTGATCACTTGTTCCAGCCACTTCAACGCCGGCAGCACATTGACGCTGTCCGCCAGCGCCAGCTCGCGTACCAGGTCAAAGGCACGGTTACGCATGTAGCGCACCTGGTCCTGGCCCAGTTCGCTGCCCAGCTGGCGCAGCTCGTCCCGCTCTTCGTTGCTCAGTTTCAGGTCCAGCACGCTGTCGCGCAGTTGCTGGTCCAGGTGGGCAAAATCCATGTCGTGATCCTTGGCTGTTCGCCGGCAAGCCGGCTCCTACGGTTGGGAGTCCTTGAGGGTCGGAACCTCGCCGTTACTGAGCATCTGGCTCAGTTCGTCGAGGCGCGTGGCAATGTCGCCAATGCGCTGGTGGCTGTGCAGGTCGACATCGATCTTCTTGTGCATGACCTTGAGCAGCGGCAGGAAACTCTGCTCCAGGTGCTCGGAGAGGTTCTCCAGCACTTCACGCATGCCTTGCTGCGGCGCGGGCCGGGCCAGGCCGCGCACGCCTTCCACCAGATCGTTGAGCTGGGCCACGACGCGGGTACCGACATCGCTGTCGCTGCCGCCCATGGAACGGTTGCGCACGAAGTCGCGCTTGATCTGGGTCCAGCGCTCGCTCTGCTCCGGGGTCTGGTTGCCCCGCAGTTCGGCGAGCTTGAGCAGGTTCTCTTCGGCGCCGGTGGTCAGCAGCTGGGATTCGCCCTGGTAGTGGTCGGCCAAGAGTTGCAGGAGCTCGGCGTCGTTCATCACCGCCGAGATCTTCTCGGCCATCTTGTTCATGTTGCGGTAGCTGCCCTGCAGCTTGAACGGCGGCTCGCTGCGGTACTGGTCGGCCTGGGCGGCGCTGGCGATGTACTGCTGGTTGACCCGCAGCACCACGTCGCGCACCTGCATCAGGCGTTGCAGGGTGGTGGTGATCTCGTTGATCTCGGCACCGCTGTAGCTGTGGCTCAGCTCGTTGCTGGAGAAGGCCTTGCCCTCGGCCTTGGCGACGAAGCGGTAGACGTCCGCCATGTCGCGGGTGGCCAGTGGCGCCAGCACCGGGTTGGAGGTCAGGCCGTTCTCGATGTAGCTCAGGGCGAAGGCGTCCTGCATGCCCCCCAGGGTGTCGCCGAGGTTATAGATGTCGGCCCGGTTGGCCAGCATGTCGGGGATCTTGAACACTTCGCCGGACTCGGTGTACGGGTTGCCCGACATCACCACGCAGAACTTCTTGCCGCGCATGTCGTAGGTCTTGGTGCGGCCTTTCCACACGCCTTCGATGCGCCGGGTGCCGTCGCACAGCGAGATGAACTTCTGCAGGAATTCCGGGTGGGTGTGCTGGATGTCGTCGACATAGAGCATCACGTTGTTGCCCATCTCCAGGGCCAGGTTGAGCTTCTCCAGTTCCTGGCGCGAAGTGGCGTCCGGCGCCTGGGCCGGGTCCAGGGAACGGACCTGGTGCCCCAGGGCCGGGCCGTTGATCTTCATGAAGATCAGGCCCAGGCGGTGCGCCACGTACTCCATCAGGGTGGTCTTGCCGTAGCCCGGTGGCGAAATCAGCATCAACAGGCCCATCAGGTCGGTGCGCTTGTTCTCGCCCACGGTGCCCATCTGCTTGGCCAGGTTGTCGCCGATAAAGCCCAGGTACACATCGTTGATCAACTTGTTGCGCACGAAGGAGCTCAGCGGCCGCGGCTTGAATTCGCTCAGGCGCAGGGCCGAGCGTTCACGACTGATGATGCCCTGGCGCAGGCTCTGGTAACGCTGCAGGCCAGGCAGGAATTGTTCGCGGTGAGCCCGCAGGCGAGCGAAGAAGCCGTCCACGGTGAGTGACAGGCTGCGCTCCTGGATGCGCGGGTGCTCACCCATCAGGTTGTCGACCTTGAACCGCAGATCGACTTCGGTGATGCGCTTGGCAAAGTCTTCCCGCAGCAGCGACAGGGCCACCGCCTCGGGCACGTAGTCGGCCCACTCGGCGAACTCGCCCTCGGCGCACAGGGCCGAGAGCCAGTTCTCGGTCAATGCCCACTGTGCAGCAGGCCGTTCCACCAGCCGCGCCAAGGCCTGCTGGTAGTCGTCCCACATCCGCGCGCCCTGCAGACGCAGGGTCAGGGCTTCCTGCAGCTGCTTGGCGTATTTGCTGAAGGTGAATTCGATGCGTTCTGCGGCCAGTTCCTGAACCAGGTACTCGGCAGCCTCCGGCAACAGCTCCGCGGCCAAGGTGAAGGCGTGCTGCTGATGCCAGCCACCCAGCGCCACGAGGATTTCCTCCTGCAATTGCAGCAAGCCTTCACGACGCCCGAACAGTTGCTGGATATGCCGGCTGGTACGGGCACGTTCCACCCATTGCCGAGGTTGCGGCTGTTCCTGCTGGCGATCCCAGAAGAGGGTGGCAAAGGCACGGGCAGCCGCGCCGAAACGCAGCAGGCCGGCGCTGTCGCGCAGGGGCAGCAGTTGCAGGAGGATCGCTGCGGCGTCGTGGTCGTGGATGCCCTTCTCGTAGCCTTCCTTGTAGCGCGGCGCGGCAAAGTCGCGGATCACCCGCGCCAGTTCTTCAGGGTGCGCCAGCAAGGGTTTCAGGCTTTCCAGGCTCAGGCCTTCCTCGCCCCGATCGGCGGCGTCCAGCACTTGCCCGGCGAGGTATTCGGCGCGGTACAACTGGGCCGATTCCGACTCCAGGGCTACCTGCCAGAAGTCCCGCAGGGCCTCCAGCTCGGGGTCGCGCAGGGGTTCGAGGAAATCCGTGCCGGTGAGGTGCAGGTGCAGCTCATCGCCCCGGGGCATCAGGGTCAGGTCCAGCTCCTGGGTGTTGACGCTGAAGCGGTGGCGCGGCCCCAGCTTGATGACGTTGCCGCCCTCTTCGAACAGCTCGGTCTTGTCGCGCAGGGCACGCACGGCCTGGTCCCGGGCGCCCTTGAGGCGCGACTCGACATCGTCGGCCTTGACGCTGTCCTTGAGCTCGCGCAAGCGCTCGGCCAGCTCCCGCAGCTTGAGGATCAGCGGGTCGGCGGCGAAGAACGCATTGAGCTCTTCGGCCTGGGTGAACTTGGCGGTGCGCCGACCGAGGCTGTCGAGAATCCGCCGCGCGGCATCCAGCAGGCCCTGGGCCTTGCGCTGGCGCTCGTCGAGCAGCGATTGCTTGTGGGCCTCGAAGGTTTCCAGCAACTCCTCGCGCTTGCCGAGGATGTCGCCGAGGAACTGTTCGTGATCGCCAAAGCGACTCTCCAGCTCCTCAAGCTGTACCAGCAAGCGCGACAGTTGCTCATCGCAACGCTCGGGGTCCTGGGCCTGGGCCAGGGCGTTGGTGATGCCCTGGCTGAAGAGTTTGAACTGGGCGCCGAACTGGGCCACGGTCTCGGTCGAACCCAGGGCCTTGCGCCGTTGTTCGGCGCGGGCCTTGGCCTGGTTCAGGCGGGCGTAGATCTGCGAGATGGATTCGATGATCCGGGTGCGCTGGGTGGCGTCGTCGATCTGCAACGAAGCCATCAGGCTCGACAGCATGTCCAGGTCCCCGGCCATGGCTTGCAGGGCGCCCAGGGGCTCGCTGAGCTGGGCCACGGTTTCGGCTTTCTGCGCCTGGGCGTCCAGGGTTTCGAGCTGGGTGACGAAGGGTTGCAGGGCCTGCTCGCTGGCAAGGAAGGTCGCGGTGCCGGCGGCAGTGCGTTCCTGGGCCTTGAGCAGCTCGGCTTCCATGGCGTCGATGCGCGCCACGTCGATGTAGCGGTAGTCGCGAATGGTCAGCAGCAGGCCGCGCTGGGTGGTGATGCCGTTCAGCGCATCGACGAAGCTCTGCACCTGGTCCCAGCTGTCCACCAGCAGGCTGTCCAGCAGGGCTTTCTGCTTGGCCTCCGCGGCCACCATGGCCTGGTCCGACTGGCGGCGGATGCTTTCGACCTTCTCGTATTCGTCCAGCACCAGCTCCGACGTGGACGCCACTTCCCGCAGCAGCGGGGCCAGGCCGTCCAGCTCGTCGCTGCCCAGCCAGTGGTACACATCGAACAGCCGACGGGTGTTCTGGCACAGCAGCGAATAGCGCTGCACCGACACCGCCGGGGTATCGATCTCGCGGCACAGATCGTAGAGATCGGACACGCTGCGCACCAGTTCGGCATTGCCGATGCGTCCGAGAAAACCGCTGCGGGTCGGCTGCCGCGCGGCGTACTCCTCGGTGAAGAACGGTGTCTGCCAGACCTGCATCGGATGGACCCGGGTCGGCTCGTCGCCCTCGGCGGCGAAGATCACCATGCGCCCGTCTTCCAGGCGCGCGTAACCGTGGCCGAACAGCGGGTTCTGCAACTGGCGGTTGATCATGTTGTAGGTCAGCAGCACCGAGCGGCCCTGCTCCGGGTGGTAGAAGATGTACTGCACATCTTCACCGTTGGGCGAGCGCACCGAGCGCTTGAAGCGCATGCCTTCCATGGACTGTTCGAAGGTCTTGTACTCGCCGCTCTGCAGGTAATAGCCGCCGGGGAAGATGATCCCGTGGTCTTCCGGCAGCTGCACGCAGGCCAGGCCGATGGCGTCGATGCGCTCCACCTGGCGAGTCAGGCTGTTGAACACCAGATAGCGCCACTGCTCTTCGCGGTACGGCAGAACCTTGAGCAGGATCAGGCTGCCCAGGCGGGCGAATTCGATCTGCGAGTCGTCCAGGGACTGGGTCTTGTCCAGCACCTCTTCACGGTAGATGCCCAGACCCGACTCGGTGTTGTTCTCGACCTTGATGGTCAGGTCGCCGCCGATGGTTTCGACGAACACCGTGTCGAGGATGTTCAGGTGCGGGAAGCGGCCTTCGACCACCATCTCGCGGGTGGCCTTCTTCCATTCGAAGTCGAAGGGCGCCGGCAGGGCGATATCTCGCTCGCCGCGATTGTCGATGTAACGGACGTCCCGTCCGTCCACCGAGATCGACCAACGGAACACCCGCACATCGGTGACGCGCTCGCCGATCTGGAAACTCGCCAGCAACTTGCCGTCACGGATCGCCAGTTGCAGCAGGCGGGTGTTCTTGTAATAGGTGTAGAGCTCGTTGAAATCGTTGAGGAAGCCCTGGGCCGCCAAAAAACTGCCTTCCAGGGGCACGGGCTCGGCTTCGTAGCCTTCGCCCTCTTCCACCAGGCGGTAGAGGGAAAACACGTCGGCGACGCTGGTTTCCTTCTTCAGGCCGATAAAGACGTTGTAGCCAAACAACAGGCAGTCGCCGACCTGGACGATGTCCCGGGCGATGCAGTTGTTCTCGGTACGGATGCGCACCCGCCCGACCACTTCCATGCGGCTGTTGCCGAACTCGTCGAGACGCCTCTGGTTGAGGTCGTCAGTGGTGGCCCGCAGGCGCTGGCCCTGGTCCAGCAGGCGCTTTTGCAGCACCTCATAGGCGCCGCCTTCGGCGACGGCCTTATCCAATACGTCCTGTGGGGGAGTTGCGACTTGAGCGTCCGACATCGTGGCCTTCCTGGATCTACGGCGGTGTGCAAAAAAGCGGGCTCCTCAAACCTGGAGCCCTGCACCTGAAACCAGCCAGCTGAAACCCGCCGCCTGACACCTGCCCTGCAGCCGTGGATAAAAACGGTGGCTACAGGATCAGGTGAGGGCTGGTGAATCAGCTGTGGTCAGGCATTTCAGGCTTCGGCAGACGGAGCGTCGGCCTTGCGCGTAACGGCAGCGGCGGCCAGCTCAGCGGCTACGGCCGGAGCGCCCTTGCCATTGAGCAGGCGTGCCAGGACGTCCTGGACCACCGGGCTCTTGCCCACCACGCCCTCGATGGCCTTGCCCACCGACAGCGACTTGGCGAAGGAGTTGAAGAAGTCGCCTTCGCCACCAACGATCTCGATCTTGGCCTTGCTGAGGGCGGCGGACAGCACTTCGGCCTGGTCCTTGGCGATTTCCTTGTTGGCGGCGATGGCGGCCATCGCTTCCTCGAAGTTCTTCTCCAATTGCATGCGGAACTCTTCGTGCTGACGTGCGCTGTCGCTGAGGGAGTCCAGGGCACCGAACTTCTTGCCCAGGCCTTCGGCTTCGGCGTTCAGACGCTGCAGCAGCACTTCGGCTTCAGCCGAACCCAGGTCCTTGGTGGCCTTGGCCTTGGCCGCGCCCAACTGTTCTTCGCCACGGGCCTGGGCACCGAGCTTCTCTTCCATGACCTTGGCTTCAGCGAGGCCGTCCTTCTCTTTGGCAGCCGCCTGGGCTTCCATGATGCGGGCGTCGGCCAGGCCTTTTTCCTGCTCGCCACGGGCTTCGGCAATCAGCTGCTCGGTGCGTACGCGAGCCTGGGCCAGGCCTTCTTTTTCCTGGGCCGCTGCGGTGATTTCCAGCACGCGGGCATCGGCCAGGCCAGGCGCGGCGCGCTCGGCTTCCAGGCCTTCGGCCAGGCGTTTCTTGGCTTCGGCCTGTTTGGCCGCGGCTTCCAGTTCGGCCTGAGCCAGGTTGTTGATTTCCACGGCCTTGTGCTTGGAACGGGTCTCGTCGGCTTCGGCCTGCTTCACCTGGCGCACCAGGTCCTGCTCGGCTTCGGCCTGGGCCTGGATCACCACCACTTGCTTGGCGCGCTCGGCTTCGGAGACTTCGCGCACTTCCTTGATCCGCTCTTCCTCCTGGGCCACGGTCTTCTCCACCGCTACCCGCTCACGGATCACTGTGGCGATGTTCTTGCGCTGCTCTTCCAGAGCCTTTTCTTTCTCGATGCGTTGCAGTTCCACTTCACGCTCGCGGGCCACCACTTCCAGGTCCTTGGCGCGGGTGACTTTCTCGACTTCGATGACCACCGCACGCTGGCGGTTCTGCTGGGCCACTTCGACTTCGCGCTGATGGTTCTCGGTGCGCACGTCGATTTCCTGCTGGGACTGAATGCGTGCCTGTTCGGCCTTCAGGCGCTCTTCTTCCTTGACCTTGGCGGTCTCGGCTTCCTCGCGGGCACGGATGGTTTCGATCTCGCGCTTCTGCCGGGCTTCGGCATCGGCCTGCTGGCGTTCGAGGGACAGCGAGGCTTCGCGGGTCTCGACGTTCTTCTTCTGGATCGCCAGTTCCTGGTTACGCTCCAGTTCGTTGGTGATGACGTTCTGCGCCGCGGTCAGCTCGGTGATCTTGCGGATACCCTCGGCGTCGAGAATGTTGCTCGGGTCCAGGGAGTGCTTGGCGGTCTGCTCCAGGTAGTCGATGGCCACGTCTTCCAGCACATAGCCGTTGAGGTCGTTGCCGATGATCTCGATGATGCGGTCGCGGAAGTCCTGGCGGTTCTCGAACAGCTGGACGAAATCGAACTGCTTGCCCACGGTCTTCAGCGCTTCGGAGAACTTGGCGTTGAACAGTTCGTTGACCGCGGCGCGGTCGGAGGCACGGTCGACACCGATGGCCTTGGCCACCTTGAGCACGTCTTCCTGGGTTTCATTGACCCGCAGGTAGAAGGCCACGGTGATGTCGGCGCGCATGTTGTCGCGGCAGATCAGCCCGTCCTTGGCCCGACGGTCGACTTCCAGGGTGATCAGCGAGATGCGCATGAACTCCTTGAGGTGGATCACCGGGTACACCAGGGCACCGGTGAAATGCACCTTGGGGGTCGAGGACATGTCGTTGACAATCAACGCCGTGCCTTGGGGAACCTTGATATAGAAGGCCTTGAACAAGGCCAACAGGCCGAAGACCACCAGGACGACGAGGCCGATCCCGAGCAGGATGGGCAGCAGCGACGGTAAATTCATGCAATCAATCTCCTTTGATTCTTGAGGGAGCCCGGGCTCAGAGGCCGCGAAACTCGTCCTCTGTAATGACCCGATAGGCGTGTTGCGCCTCCAGATACTCCAGTAACACGACGCGATCGCCGCGTTTGAAAGCTCGTGCCTCATCGGCACGCACACGCAGGATCAGGCCCGCGCCGCCGTCCTCGAGCACGGCTTCGCCATGTTCCAGGGTGACTCTGCCGCTGCGTACCACAGCCGTCTGCCCCAGCACCGACTTGCTGCTGGTGGCCTCCATCTTGAGAAACAGCGGGCGCAGCGGACGACAGATCGTCGCGCTGATGGGCGCTGCCAGGAACAGTGCGAGCACCGCCAGCAACAGGCCCAGGGGATAGCGCAGCCAACCCAGGGGCAGGTGGCTGAGCACGTAGAGTTCGGCGAAATAGGTCAGGAACCAGCTGAAGAACATCAGCAGGGTCAGCACCAGGGTGACCGGCACCCCGTTGAGTTTGAACTTGATCAGCAGCCCGGCCAGGCCTTCGCCGGCGTGGGCACTGTCGAGCAGCGAGTCGGCCTCAAAGTCCAGCAGGTCGACTTCAAGCATGCCCATGGCCACCACGGCCCAGTAGATCACGGCCAGGCAGAGCATGAAGCTGAACAGCACTGTGGGGAACGACAACACTGTCTGCAGGAAGATTTCCATTGCTTTCCTATCCCTGAAAAAGCCGGGCAAGGCCAGGCGGCCCCGCCCCTACAACACAACGGTGAATCAGGACTTGCTACGGTCCTTGAGGCGCGCCAGCACGCTGTCGGCGCTGGTGCTGCCGGCAACGATCCCGGCTTCACGCAACTTGGCATCCAGGGCATCGTCCGGGCTGCTGGTACTGGCCAGCTCGGCCGCGGCGTCCATCTTTGCCGCGCGCTCGGCCTGCTTCTGCTTGATCCGCTCCAGGGACTCCACGGCGGTGTGCAGCTTGCTCTGGGAGCCGCCGTAGCGCTGGGCCACGGCCTGCTGGGCCTTCTGCACGCTTTCGGTGGCCTTGACGGTATCCACCTGTTGTTTCAAATGCTTGATATTGCCCTCGGCCTGGGTCACGGCCTTGCGCAACTGCGCGACGCTGGCGGCAAAACCATCGGCCTGCTCACGCTCCACGGCCAGGTCATTTTCCAGGTTGGCGATCTTTTGCGCCACTTCCTGGGCAAGGGCTTCGTTGCCCGCTTCCAGGGCCTTGAGGGCGTAGCTTTCATACTCGGCGATCTTGGCCGCGCTGCCGTTGGCGCGCTCGGCGGCGAGTTTCTGCCGGGCCATGATCTCGGCCAGGGCTTCCTTGGACTTGCGCAGTTCCTGATCGGCGTCGCGGATCTCCTGATCGAGAATCCTCAGTGCCTGGCTGTCCACCAGGGCCTCGCCCGCCTCATTGGCACCACCGCGCAGCGCGGTGAGCAGCTTGCTCCATACGTTCATGTGCATTCCTCCAGGTCAGGCCTGAGCCTTCAGGTAGCCTTCGTAGGCCTCGGTTGCCCTGATCACGTTGCTGGCCAGGGTTTCGATCTCGTAGAGCACGTTGGAGAGAATCGAGGTTGCGCTCAGGGCGCCGTACATCATGTAGTGGCGCTCACCGCCAAAGCGGGTTTCCAGGCCGATGCTCGACAGCGGGAACAACTGGCGGCTGAGCAACACTTCCTCGTTGAACGCGGCCACATCGGTCACTTCGCTTTGCGGCCACAGCAGCGCCTCCACCAGGATCTGCTCGCCGGACAGGGCCACGAACAACGGCAGGTCGCCGTATTCGCGCATGGTCACGTGCAAGCTCGGCTCGGCACCCTCCAGCAGTTCAACGCTGGCTTCGCCACTGCTGAACAACTCGGTGGCTACCAGGGCCTGGCACAGCGATCGGGCATTCCAGATCTGCGGCATGCTCATTTCTCCATCCTTTTCCACAGGAGCCAGCCCTTCTGAGGGCTGACGCAGTTTGCGTTCAACCGCCAGCAACGCCTGGGCGTTCTCCGGCAGTATCCAGACTTCCTTTTTCACCAGGCCCTGATCACGCAGGCGCTGGCGGAATAAACGTTGGTAATGGGCTGAGGATTTGTTTTCCATGGCGCAGAGACTAGAACATCACATGTAAGGTTTTCAATTCATCACATGTAAAATTTACAGGCGACATTTGTAACAAGAAATATCAGGAGGATCGCTCGGCAAACAGCCGCAAGGCATCCATCGCTGCATAGACCCTTTTACAGCTTTCGCAACCGCTCTTTTTTCAAGCGGCGTCATTAAACCCTGCCGCCCAATGGAATGAGAAGCACAATAATCCTTGGCCCGAGCGGGAAATAATCGGCAAAGGCAGGCGTCAGGCGCTGCCTTAATGGCGACCAATGGTCTAGGCTAGGCGGATTTTCCTGCCCAGCGGATGCCCCATGACCAGCCTCAGCAAGCCCCTCGCCGGATTGAAAGTGATAGAACTCGGCACCCTGATCGCCGGCCCTTTCGCCGCGCGCATCTGCGCCGAGTTCGGTGCCGAGGTGATCAAGGTCGAGTCACCCGATGGCGGTGATCCGCTGCGCAAGTGGCGCAAGCTGTATGAAGGCACCTCGCTGTGGTGGTTCGTCCAGGCACGCAACAAGAAGTCCCTGACCCTGAACCTCAAGCACCCGGAAGGCCTGGCGGTGCTCAAGCAACTGCTGGGCGAAGCGGACATCCTGATCGAGAACTTTCGCCCCGGCGTGCTGGAAAAACTCGGCCTGGGCTGGGACGTGCTGCACGCCCTCAACCCCAAACTGGTGATGGTGCGGCTATCGGGCTTTGGCCAGACCGGGCCGATGAAGGACCAACCGGGCTTCGGCGCGGTGGGCGAATCCATGGGCGGCCTGCGCTACATCACCGGTTTCGAGGACCGCCCACCGGTGCGCACCGGAATTTCCATCGGCGACTCCATCGCTGCCCTGTGGGGGGTGATCGGCGCGCTGATGGCGCTGCGTCACCGCGAGGTCAACGGCGGCCAGGGGCAGGTGGTGGACGTGGCGCTGTACGAGGCGATCTTCGCCATGATGGAAAGCATGGTTCCGGAGTTCGATGTATTCGGTTTCATCCGCGAACGCAGTGGCAACATCATGCCCGGCATCACCCCTTCGTCGATCCACACCAGTGCCGACGGCAAGCACGTGCAGATCGGCGCCAACGGCGATGCGATCTTCAAGCGCTTCATGCTCCTGATCGGCCGTGAGGACCTGGCCAATGACCCGGCCCTGGCCAGCAACGACGGGCGCGACACCCGCCGCGACGAACTCTATGGGGTGATCGATCGCTGGGTGGCGTCCCTGCCCCTGGAGCAGGTGCTGGAGCAGTTGAACCAGGCCGAAGTCCCGGCGAGCCGGATCTTCAGCGCCGAGGACATGTTCCACGACCCGCAATTCCTCGCCCGGGAAATGTTCCTCCAGGCCAGGCTGCCGGACGGCAAGGCCTTCAAGATGCCCGGCATCGTGCCAAAGCTCTCGCAGACTCCGGGCTCGGCCGACTGGGTCGGCCCCGAGCTCGGCGAACACTCCAGCGAAGTTCTGGCCGGCCTGGGCTACAGCAGCGAGCAGATCCAGGACCTGCGCAACTCTGGGGCAATCTAAGCTGAAACAGCCGTCTCACACTGCCCCCCCGCAACGGGCCCAGCGACGCCCGAGGCCAGGCCTTGGCCGGTTGACGATGGCGCTCGCGACCTGCCTGCTGTGGCTGCCCTGCGCCCCCGGCCACGCCGGCGAAATGCTCACCTGGCTGCTGCGCGACCTGCCGCCGCTGAATATTTTCGAGGGCCAGCAAAAAGGTCGAGGAGTGGTCGACCTGCTGATGCCGCAATTGATTGCCAGCCTGCCGGAGTACCAGCACGAACTGGTACGGGTCAATCGCGCCCGGGGCATGCAGATGTTGCGCGACCCTAGCTTCACCTGTGATCCGGCGCTGATCTGGAACAAGGAGCGTGCGCAATGGGTGGCCTTTTCCATCACCAGCTTTCGAGTGCTGAGCAATGGCCTGGCGATCCGCCGTGCCGACCGTGAACAGATCGCGCACTTCATCCATGACGGCAAGGTCGACCTGCATGGCCTGCTCGACAGCGGCAAGGAACTGATCGGGGTGGTGGCCGAGCGCAGCTACGGGCAACAGCTCGACAACCTGCTGCAGCAGGTTGCTCCGCAGCAAATCCGCGCCCACTACGGCAACGACGCCCTGGGCAGCCTGCTGCAGATGCAGCGCCTGGGGCGCCTGCAACTGCTGTTGGGCTACTGGCCGGAAATCCGCTACCAGGCCGTGCAGCAGGGCATGGACCCGCAGGATCTGGAGT
This sequence comes from Pseudomonas protegens CHA0, assembly GCF_000397205.1. Lineage (NCBI taxonomy): Bacteria > Pseudomonadati > Pseudomonadota > Gammaproteobacteria > Pseudomonadales > Pseudomonadaceae > Pseudomonas > Pseudomonas protegens. The sequence goes on along the minus strand of NC_021237.1, from coordinate 1,273,557 downwards.
TCTACCCGGTCGAAGGCACCAGCAAGTATCAGGAAATCCACGTCGGCTGCTCCGATACCCCGCAGGGCCGCAAAGCCATCACCCGGATCAACCAGGCCCTGCTCAAGCTGCGCGAGGAGCGACTGGTGGAGTTGTATGCCGCCTGGCTGGACCCCGGAATGCGCGATGAATACCGCGCCGATGCCCGGGCCTACTTCCAGGACTTGAAGGACCACTGACAAACGCCGGGCAAAAAGAAACCCCGAGAAGTGGGGAGACGACTCGGGGTTAAACGTGGTCTTTGCAGACCCGTACCAGCAGGCCACAAGCACCGGAGCACAATGCCTGATCCTGCTGATACTGAGTCTGACTGACGGGCCTGGCGGAAGGTTCCGTAAAATTTCAGATCAATTGCGCCGGGCGAACGCCTTGTCTTCGGCGGCATGGCGCAGGGCGGCGATCACGCAGGGTTCGAGCCGGCCTTCGGCGATCAGCACATCACGGTGCAGGCCGTCCACCACATCAGTGAGCAGGCGCTTGTCAGTGAGCTGGGCCCGATTGACCTCACGCTCCACCACGATGGCGCCGGCAGCATTCTTCAAGGTCACCAGGCATTCGCCCCGAGCCCCGCAAGGCGTCAGAGCAACCTGGTAAGGGCTCAGGGCCTCACTCAATAAAAGACTGATACTTTCCATCTAGATCACCACTCAATAGCTCGAATTAAAGGTTCGAAAACAAAAATGCCGGTAGCTTTCTGACATTCAAGTGACCATCGCTCAGAGAAGAAAGTTCGCCACACCTACTGCTGCCGACCTGAGTCAATCGAGCATGCACGGGTAATATGACAGCTGAAAAACGGCCGACCAGGCGCAAACAACGCCGCCTTTGCATTGGAGCTCAGCTTTGAAAGCAACGACGAACAACAAATTGCGCATCATCCTTGCCGACGACCACCCGATCTTCCTCATTGGCCTGCGCGCCGTCCTGGAACAGGACGACAGCCTGGCCATCGTCGGCGAGGCCAGCTCGCCCTCCGCCCTGGCGCAACTGATGCAGGAGATCGAATGCGATGTGCTGGTGACGGATTTCATGATGCCAGCCGAACAGCAGAACGACGGCCTGCGCCTGATCGAACAGCTGCGCCGCCGCCACCCCGACCTGCCCATCGTGGTGGTGACCATGCTCAACCACCCCGGGCTGTTCCGCTCGATCCTCGATCTGGGAGTAACGGGCCTGCTGAGCAAGGCCAGCCTGGCGGACGAGCTGCCGACTGCCATCGCCCGGGCGCGGCAACACAAGCCCTACATCGCCCAGGCCATCAAGCAGGCCCTGAGCCTGGCCGGCGAAGTGGGGCCGGACCGCCTGGTTTCCAGCGATCAGTTGTCGCCGCGGGAGCTGGAAGTGATCCGCCTGTTGGCCGCTGGCCATGCGGTCGGGGAAATTGCCGCGCAACTCAACCGCAGCAAGCAGACCGTCAGTGCGCAGAAGGTCAGTGCCATGCGCAAGCTCGGCCTGTCCAGCGAAGCCGCGCTGTACATCTACGTGCAGGAGCACGGGCTGTCCTAGGCACACAGGCCCTCAGCGCCAGCCCCCTCAGCACCCCGGTCCAGCGCCTGCGCCAGCCACTGGCGCATCTGGGCAGCGCTCATCGGCCCGGCCAGGAAGCAGCCCTGCAGATGGGCTGCCCCCAGGGCCTTGGCCGCCTTATAGTCGGCCTCGCTCTCGATCCCGGCCACCACCACTCCCAGGGACATGCGCCGGGCCATGTTCATCGCCCCACCGACCAGGGCCACCTTGCGCTCGTCGGCCGCCATGCCCGCCACGAACACCGGGGGAATCTTCAACTCGGTAAAGGGCAGTTCCAACAGGCGCTGCAGGCTGGTGCCGCCGATGCCGAAGTCGCCGATGGACAATTTGCAGCCGATCATCCGCAGGCGCAGCAGCGCCTCCACATGGGCGGTATCGGTCTGTAGCCGGGTGGTGTCGATGATTTCCAGGGTCAGCAGCCGGGCTGGCACTTCGAAACGCCTGAGCAAGGCCTCCAGCTGACGGGGAAACAGCGGCCGTTCAAGGATGCCGATGGGAATGTTCACTGCCACCGGCAACGAATGGCCCATCACCAGCTTCACCCCGGCCGCCAGCTCCAGGGCCTGTTCCAGCATGTGCCAGGTAAAGATCTCCTGCAGGCCGGCGAACTCGATCAATGGCAGAAACTCCCCGGGCATCAGCAGCCCGCGCTCGGGGTGCTGCCAACGGGCCAGGGCCTCGACCCCCTGGAGCTCGCCGTGGGGCTGGATGACCGGCTGGAAATGCGCCACGCCGTGGCCCAGGATCGCCGCCAGCCCTTCCTCCTGGGTGACGCTGTCGAGGGAAAACGGCTCCAGCCCGAGCAAGTCCCGCAGCAACGCCTGATCCGGCGCCGGCGCCCCCTGCCTGGAGTGCTGCTGGTAGGCCGTGAGCAAGTCGCCGATCACCGTCACCGAGGCCGGCTTGGGCAGGCAGCCCAGCACTTTCAGGCCCAGCTCCCGGGCCATGCCGGCCGCCCCCTCCAGCACATCCTCTTCAGCATCGCTGAGGATGATCAGCGCCCGGGCCCGCTCCTGGCGGGCCAGGTCACGGATCAACTCCAGCCCGTCGGCCTGCTCCAGGTACAGGTCGCAGATGGCGATATCCACCGGCCCCTTGCTGTCCAGCGAACGCCGCGCGGCCTCGACACTCTCGGCGGTCAGCACATTGAACACGCCATTGGCGTTGAGCATCTGGTGCAGGGCCATCAATTGGAACGAGTTATCTTCGAGAATCAGCACTTTAAGCGAATGCATGGGGCAACCTCCGGTACGACGTGCGTGGCAAGTATCCACAACGAGCCGGCAGGTTAATCAGACAATTCCTACACACACATAGGACAAGTCTTAATCATCCAGGACAGCCTGGATATCACTGCGCAAGCTGGCGATGACCTCCAGCAACAATGGCCAATGACGATCGATGGCCTCGTCCTGCCGCCCCTTGACCAGCCCCTCGAGCTCGATACAGGCCCTGGCCAGGGGCAGGGCATCGATCAGGCAGCACACGCCCTTGAGCCGATGCAGGGTACCCCCTAGGCGTTCCCGGTCGCGGGCCTGGTGCGCCGCTTCCAGCGCCTGCTGCTCCTCGGCGAGGTTGCGCAACAACTCGTGCAGCATGCGTTGCAGCACCTGGTCGTCGGCCTGGGTCATGCTGCGCAAGGTCTGGATGTTGAAGGATGGCGGCGGCAGGAAGCGCGCCAGGGCCTGGGCCAACTGATCCAGGGTTACCGGCTTGACCAGCAGTTGATCCATTCCGGCCTCCTCGCAGCGCTCGCGTTCGTCTTCAAAGGCATTGGCGGTGCAGCCGATCACCGGACAACGCCCTCGCCCTTCCTGTGCCTCGGCCTGGCGTATCGCCTCGGCCAGGGCGTAGCCGCTCATGTCCGGCATGTTGCAGTCAGTCATCACCACGTCGAAGGTGCCGCCACGCCATTGCTGCAACGCCTCCCGGGCATTGTCACAGGCCACCACCCGGTGCCCGAGGAACATCAGTTGCTGGCACAGGACCATGCGGTTGGCGCTCAAGTCATCCACCACCAGCACCTCCATGCTCCGGCTCGGCGGACGTTCCTGCGTCGACGCCGGCCCAGACTCGAAATCGTCACTGACCCGCTCCAGGTACAACTCCAGCGACACCACGGTACCGACCCCAGGCTCGCTGAGCAGGTGAATCCGCCCGCCCATCAGTTCCACCAGTTGCCGGCAGATACTCAACCCCAGCCCGGTGCCGCCGTAGGCCGACGAGGTCATGGCATCGGCCTGGACAAAAGGCGTGAACAGCTTGGCCTGCTGCTCGGCGCTGATACCGCGGCCGGTGTCCGCAACACTGATGCGCAGGCACTCAAGGCCGGACTCGTCAGGCTGGCACTCCACCGTCATCCGCACCTCGCCCTGGGCGGTGAATTTCAGCGCGTTGCTCAACAGGTTGTGCACTACCTGGCGCAGGCGCGCCGGGTCGAACAGATAACGGCCCTTGGCCCGCTCACTGAACACCAGCTGCAACTGCACGCCCTGGTTGCGCGCCGTGACCTCGAACAACTGCCGGATACTCTCGAAAAACGGCTTGAGGGCGGTGACCTGGGGCACCAGGTGCATATACCCGGCCTCGATCTTGGCCAGGTCCAGGCTATCGCCCATCAGGCCGATCAATTCCTGGGCAGACTGGTAAGCCACCCGCAGGGCTTCGGAAAAGGGCACGCCGCGCAGCCGCGCCTGCTCTTTCTCCAGTTCCAGCAGGCCAAGGATGGCGGTCATCGGTGTGCGGATCTCGTGGCTCATGGTGGACAGGAAAGCCGTCTTCGCCGCGTTGGCCTGATCGGCCGCCTGGCGCGCCTCCACCAGTTGGTTCTCCAGGCGCTTGCGCTCGGTGATGTCGATCCAGCCGCCCAGCAAGCCCTGCAACTGCCCTTCTGCACTGTAGAAGGGCACCGCCCACTGATAGACATCGATAGGGCCATCCCTGGACTCCACCTGTCGGTCGGCGAACACCGACTCACCGGAGGCCAGCAACTGCATGAACTCACCATGCAACTGCTGGGCGGTGGCCGGCGGCAGGATGTCCAGTTCGGTCAGTTGCCGCCCCTGGATCTGCGCCAGGCTGGTGCCCAATTGCTGTTCATAACTCTTGTTGCAGGTCATCAAACGCCCCTGCAGGTCGCGCACGAAAATCGGGTTGGGAATACCGTCGAGCAAGGCCCGCTTGAACACCAGTTGATCATTGAGCCGCTGTTCAGCCAGCAATCGCTGCTGGATCTGGCGCTTGAGGCGACTGTTCCAGGCCAGGGAAATCAGGCCGAACAGCAGCGCTGTGGCAATCGCCCAATACACCCAGTTCGGCACGCGCTGCCAGGCAGGCACCGGCACTGGCGTAGCCCCCAGCCATTTCAGGCGCAGAGCGCTGAGCTCCGCTACCGGCAAGGCTTCCAGTGCCTTGTTGAGAATGCTCAGCAGCTCGGGCTGGTCCTTGCGCACGGAAAACTCGTCGGCCGACCAGGTGCCCTCGACACTGCGCCCTACCATCACCCCGGTCTCGGCCGGCCCCAGGGCTTGCACCTCGCTCTGGATAGTCGCCATGGCCTCGCCATTGCTGACCAGGGCCCGGGCCTCTTCATAGCTGGCAACGCTGCGCAGGCGAATGTCCGGGTAGTTGCGCCGGATAAAACTCTCCAGGGTGTGCCGGGCCGGAAGCACCAGCACCTCCCCCGCCATCTGCTTCAGGCTGCTCAGGCGCCGGTCCTCGGGACGCACCACGAACACCCAGGCCGCGCCGCCGAAGGCATGGGAGAAGTTCAGGAACAGCCGCCGGTCATCGCTGGCCGTGAGGGTGGTGTTCATCTGCGCCTCCCCGCTTTCCAGCAGTTCCAGAGTCTGGGCAGTAGTCTGGCTTTCCTTCTGCACGAAATGCAGCCCGGTCATGCGCGAGATACGGTTGAGCAGGTCGATATTGAGGCCGGTCCACTGGCCTTCCTTGTCCTTGAACACATGGGGCGGGTATTGCTGGGAGGCCACCACCACATGCTGGTGCTGGAGGATCCAGGCCTGTTCCTGGGCGCTGAGCTCGATCGGCTCGGCGAAGTTGCTCGCCCCAAGGCCAGTGGTCCAGCGTGCCTGGATTTCCCGGCGTATGGATTCATCGATGCTTTGCAGGGCCTTTTCCAGCAACTGTGCCAGCAGCACATTGCTGTCGCGGGTGGCGAAGGCGAAGCCGGTGGGCGGCAGGCGGCTTTCCACGTGGATCTGCAACCCCAGGTAGGGACGCAGGGCCTTGTAGGCGCGAACGATCACCTCGTTGCCGATGAAGGCGTCGGCATCCCCCTGCTTCACCGCTTCCAGGCCGCTGTAGAGGTTCGGTGAAAGCATGATCTGGCTGTCGGGATAGGCCGCATGGACCTGGGCGGCATTGGCGTAGCCGTCCAGCAGCACCACCTTCTTGCCCGCCAGGTCGTCACTGGGCTGCGGCTCGTCCCGACGCACCACGACCACCGCCAGGTCCGGCATGTAGTCACTGGTAAAACGCAGCCCCGGCGCTCCGCGCTCATAGCCGTTGGCACTGGTCAGCACATCGATGGTGCCGTTGCGCAGCGCTTCCACCGCCTGCTCGCGCTCGGAAAAGCCCAGGACCTCCATGGACGTCCCCAGGCGCTCGCCCACCAGGCTCAGGTAATCGGCGCTGATGCCCTGGTAACGGTTACGGTCGCGAGTGATGTCGATGGGCTGGTAGTCATCGATGGAAATCCCCACCCTTAGGGTCCGGTGGCTTTTCAGCCATCGCTGCTCGGCGGGAGCCAGGGGCAAGGGGTCGAGATCGACAAAGGCCGGCACCAACTTGAAAGACAGGTTCTGAGCGGCGTAGGCAGGTGCCGCCCAAGCGAATATTGCACAGACCAGCACAGGCCCGTACAGCCAGCGCTGGACGGGCAGTTTCCGATAGGTTCGACGGCGAATCATCCGGGCCTCCCGGCGTCTTGCGAGCCACACTCATGCCACTGGGGCAAGAAAAAACAAAGCCCGTCAGAAGACGGGCTTGTTAGTCGGCAAAGCCAATGAATCAGAGCGGCTTGCCACGATTGCCGTGCTGGCTGACAAAAGCCTGCACCGCTTTCAGGTCGTTGGCCAGGACCGTGCAGCGCTCTTCACGCTGAAACAGGTCGGACAGGTGCGCCGGCAGCTCCAGAGCCTTGCCGACACCGGCCTTTTCCACCGCATCCGGGAACTTGACCGGGTGCGCGGTGCCCAGGACCACCATGGGTGTATCCAGGCTGCGCCGGCATTCACGGGCGGCCTTGACCCCGATCGCGGTGTGCGGGTCCAGCACTTCGCCGGTCTGGGCGAAGACTTCGGCGATGGTTTCGCAGGTCTGCTCGTCGCTCACCGCCAGGGAGTCGAACAGCTTGCGCGCTTCGGTCCAGCGATCCTGTTCGACGCTGAAACCGCCGCCCTGCTTGAAGCTGTCCATCAAGGCCGCCAGGGCCGCGCCGTTGCGACCGTGCAAGTCGAACAGCAGACGCTCGAAGTTCGACGAGACCATGATGTCCATGGACGGCGACAGGGTCGCGTGCAGGGTTTCCTTGACGTACTGATTGCCGCTCATGAAGCGGTGCAGGATGTCGTTGCGGTTGGTGGCGACGATCAGCTGGCTGATCGGCAGGCCCATGTTGCGCGCCAGGTAGCCGGCGAAGATGTCGCCGAAGTTGCCGGTGGGCACCGAGAACGCGATGGAACGTGCCGGGCCGCCCAACTGCAGGGCCGCGTGGAAGTAGTAGACGATCTGGGCCATGATCCGCGCCCAGTTGATCGAGTTCACCGCCACCAGGCGAGTGCCCTTAAGGAAGCCCTGGTCGGCGAAGCTGGCCTTGACCATTTCCTGGCAGTCGTCGAAGTTGCCTTCGATGGCGATGTTGTGGATGTTCTCGCCGAGGATGGTGGTCATCTGCCGGCGCTGCACTTCCGATACACGGTTGTGCGGATGCAGGATGAAGATGTCGACGTTGTCGCAACGCTTGCAGCCTTCGATGGCCGCCGAGCCGGTGTCACCGGAGGTGGCACCGATGATCACCACGCGCTCGCCGCGCTTCTCCAGCACGTAGTCCAGCAGGCGACCCAGCAGTTGCAGGGCGAAGTCCTTGAATGCCAGGGTCGGGCCATGGAACAGCTCCAGCACCCACTCGTTGCCGTTGAGCTGGCGCAGCGGCGCAATGGCGTTGTGGGAGAAGGCGCCGTAGGTTTCTTCAAGGATCTTCTTGAAATCGGCGTCCGGAATGCTGCCGGTGACGAACGGGCGCATGACCCGGAACGCCAGCTCGTGATACGGCAGGCCAGCCCAGGAAGCGATTTCTTCCTGAGTGAAACGCGGCAGGTTCTCTGGCACATAGAGACCGCCGTCGCTGGCCAGACCTGCCAGCAGCACATCTTCGAAATTCAGGGCCGGTGCCTGGCCACGAGTACTGATATAGCGCATGGGGACAAACCTTCGGTTTGAGCCTCAAGCCGCAAGCTTCAAGCCTCAAGTCAAAGCCGATCAGCTTCTGACTTGGCGCTTGCCGCTTGCCACTTGCGGCTGCTTCATTAATTCAAATGTTCGACGCGGATACGCACCACCGGGCCAACGACGCCCTGCAGGGCCTCCAGGGCGGTGATCGCATCGTTGATGTGCTGCTCCAGAACACGGTGGGTCAGCAGGATCATCGGCACCAGGCCGTCCTGCTCTTCCACTTCCTTCTGCATGATCGATTCGATGTTGATGCCGCGCTCCGAGAGGATGCTCGCCACCTGGGCCAGTACGCCCGGGTGATCCTTGGCCTGGATGCGCAGGTAGTAGGCGCTCTCGCAGGACTCGATCGGCAGGATCGGATGATCCGACAGCGAGTCAGGCTGGAACGCCAGGTGCGGCACGCGGTTTTCCGGGTCGCTGGTCATGGCGCGAACCACGTCCACCAGGTCGGCCACCACCGAGGAAGCGGTCGGCTCCATGCCCGCGCCGGCGCCGTAGAACAGGGTCGAACCGGCGGCATCGCCATTGACCATGACCGCGTTCATCACACCGTTGACGTTGGCGATCAGGCGATCGGCCGGAATCAGGGTCGGGTGCACCCGCAGCTCGATACCGGCCTCGGTGCGGCGCGCCACACCCAGGTGCTTGATGCGGTAGCCCAGGGCCTCGGCGTAGTTCACGTCGGCGGTGGTGAGCTTGGTGATGCCTTCGGTGTAGGCCTTGTCGAACTGCAGCGGGATACCAAAGGCGATGGAGGCCAGGATGGTCAGCTTGTGCGCGGCATCGATGCCTTCGACGTCGAAGGTCGGGTCGGCTTCGGCGTAGCCCAGGGCCTGGGCTTCGGCCAGCACGTCTTCAAAGGTGCGGCCCTTCTCGCGCATTTCCGAGAGGATGAAGTTGCCGGTGCCGTTGATGATCCCCGCCAGCCAGTTGATACGGTTGGCCGAGAGGCCTTCGCGGATCGCCTTGATCACCGGGATGCCACCGGCAACGGCGGCTTCGAAAGCGACGATCACGCCCTTCTCCTGGGCCTTGGCGAAGATTTCGTTGCCGTGCACGGCGATCAGCGCCTTGTTCGCGGTGACCACGTGCTTGCCGTTCTCGATGGCCTTGAGCACCAGGTCACGGGCCACGGTGTAGCCGCCCACCAGCTCGATGACGATATCGATTTCAGGGTTGGTGGCCACGGCGAAGACATCGTTGGTAATCGCAATACCGGTCGTTTGGAACTGCGGCTTTGGCGTACGGGTAGCAATCTGCGCTACTTCGATTCCACGCCCGGCACGGCGGGCAATCTCCTCGGCGTTGCGCTGAAGTACGTTTAGGGTACCGCCACCGACAGTACCCAGCCCACAGATGCCTACTTTGACCGGATTCACTCTGAACTCCCCATAAAACGGCCGACTCTAGGCCGGCCGTGGAATACAGCCGCAAACTGCGCGGCTCTCTATTAATGGCCCGCCGGCTTGGCCGGCGGGCCATGATCGTCAAAGGCTAGCGTGACGATGCAGGATTATTTCGCACCCAGGGCCAGTTTGGCGATCTGCGGTGCCGGCTGGTAGCCGGGAATCACCTGGCCATCAGCCAGAACGATGGCCGGGGTGCCGTTGACGCCGATCGACTGGCCCAGGGCGAATTGCTTGGACACCGGGTTGGCGCACTTGGCGGCCTTGATTTCCTTGCCGTCGACCATCTTGTCCATCGCGGCTTTCTTGTCCGCCGAGCACCAGACCGCTTGCAGCTGTTCGTCACCCGGCGAGCCCAGGCCCTGGCGTGGGAACGCCACGTAGCGCACCTCCACGCCCAGCTTGTTCAGCTCGGGCACTTCGGCGTGCAGCTTGTGGCAGTACGGGCAGGTGGTGTCGGTGAACACGGTGATGTGGGTCTTGGTTTCGCCAATGGCTGGATAGACCACAGTTTCCGCGACCGGAATGCCGTTGATCAACTTGGAAATGCCCAGGCGCTCGGTTTTTTCGGTGAGGTTGACCGGCTTGCCATCCTTGAGCTGGAACAGGTAGCCCTGGACCACGAACTGGCCGTCGGCGCTGGCGTACAGCACACGACTGCCCTTGAGCTTGACTTCGTACAGGCCACCCATGGGGCTGGCGGTAATGCTTTCCACAGGCGTTTCGAGCTGCAGGGTCTCGAGGCTCTTGCGGATGGCTTTCTCGGCACTGTCATCGGCCATGGCAAAAGTGCTGAGCAGCGCCAGGGAGGCGGCGGCAAAAATCTGGGTCAAGCGCATGGGAACTCCTGAAGGCGGGCAAATGGGCCACTCGCAGCGATCACCATGGCAACCGCTCGCAAACAGCCGTTTTGCAAACCGGCAAAGCCTATCACATCTGTTTGCCGGCACCGACTACGGGCGACGCAAAGCGCGGCCCGGAAGGCAAATCAACCGCGCGGATGGTGCTTGGCGTGCAGATCCTGCAGCCGGGCGCGGGCCACATGGGTATAGATCTGGGTGGTGGACAGATCGCTATGGCCCAACAGCATCTGCACCACTCGCAGGTCGGCGCCGTGATTGAGCAGATGGGTAGCGAAGGCATGGCGCAAGGTGTGGGGCGACAGCGCCTTGCCGATCCCGGCGACCTTGGCCTGGTGCTTGATCCGATGCCAGAAGGTCTGGCGGGTCATCTGCTCGCCACGCAGGCTGGGGAACAGCACGTCGCTGGGACGCCCGCCCAGCAGCTCGGCACGGGCATCACGCATGTAGCGCTCGACCCAGACAATCGCCTCCTCGCCCATGGGCACCAGGCGCTCCTTGCTGCCCTTGCCCATGACCCGCAGCACGCCCTGGCGCAGGTTGACCTGCTCCAGGGTCAGGCTGATCAACTCGGTAACCCGCAGGCCGCAGGCATAGAGCACTTCGAGCATGGCCCGGTCGCGCTGGCCGATGGCCTCGCTCAGGTCCGGCGCGGCCAGCAGCGCTTCCACATCCGCCTCCGACAGCGACTTGGGCAACGGACGCCCCAGTTGCGGCATGTCGATCTGCAAGGTTGGATCGATTTCAATCAGCTTTTCCCGCAGCAGATAGCGATAGAAACCACGCACGCCCGAGAGGAATCGCGCTGTCGAGCGGGGCTTGTAGGCTTGCTCCACGCGCCAGGCCAGGTGATCGAGGATCAGCTCGCGCCCGGCCCGCGGCAACTCCAGCCCCTGCTCCTGCAACCAGCCGTTGAACAACGCCAGGTCACTGCGATAGGCGTCGCGCGTGTTGTCGGACAGGCCTTTCTCCAACCACAGGGCGTCGAGAAAACGGTCGATCAGGGGGTGGTCGATGGCAGGCATAAAGACTCGAAAGGCGCGGCCCAGAGGCCAGGCGTAAAAAAATAGTGAACTGCGCGCAGGGTCGCTAGTCTTTCATAGCCAGCCATTTTCAGGAACAGGGTGCATTGATGAGTGAACAACAGATTCTGCTGGCCTTCGGCGGCATCGGCGTGGCCGCGCTGGGCTGCCAGTGGCTGGCCTGGAGGCTGAAACTGCCGGCCATTCTCTTTCTGTTGCTCAGCGGCATTCTGGCCGGGCCGATACTGGGCTGGCTCGACCCGCAGGAGATGTTCGGCCCGCTGTTGATGCCCCTGGTTTCGCTGGCGGTGGCGCTGATCCTGTTCGAAGGCAGCCTGACCCTGCACCTCTCCGAGTGGCGCGAGATCGGCAGTGTGGTGCACCGCCTGGTGACCATCGGCGCGCTGTCCACCTGGGCCGTGATCACCCTGGCCACCCACTGGCTGCTGGGCTTCGACTGGATGCTGGCCCTGCTGTTCGGCACCCTGACCCTGGTCACCGGACCGACGGTGATCGTGCCCATGCTGCGGGTAGTGCGGCCCAAGGCCTCGATCGCCAATATCCTGCGCTGGGAAGGCATCGTCATCGACCCTATCGGCGCCCTGCTGGCGGTGGTGGTCTACAGCTTCATCATCGCCAGCGCCGAGGGCGCGGGCCTGAGCCAGAGCCTGCTGACCTTTGGCGGGGTGATTCTGTGCGGCAGCCTGTTCGGCATCGCCGGCGGCTGGGTCCTGGGCAGCATCATGCGCCGCCAGTGGCTGCCGGAATACCTGCACAACCTGGCAACCCTGGCGGCAGTGCTGGGAATCTTCATCGCTTCCAACCAGGTGATGCACGAATCCGGGCTGCTGGCGGTGACCCTGATGGGCATGTGGATGGCCAACATGAAGGGCGTGGATGTGCGGCACATCCTGCACTTCAAGGAAAACCTCAGCGTGCTGCTGATTTCCGGGCTGTTCATCCTCCTGGCGGCACGCCTGGACCTCAAGGCGCTGATTGCCCTGGGCCCGCTGGTGCTGATCCTGCTGCTGGTGATCCAGTTCATCGCCCGGCCACTGAACGTGCTGCTGTCCACGGCCGGTTCCAGCCTCAACTGGCGTGAACGCGCCTTGCTGGCGTGGATTGCCCCACGGGGGATTGTTGCAGCAGCGGTGTCGGCGATCTTCGCCATCCGCCTGGATGAAGCCGGTCATGAGGGAGCATTGCTGCTGGTGCCACTGACCTTTGCCGTGATCATCGGCACCGTGGTCCTGCAAAGCGCCACGGCTCGCTCCCTGGCGCGCCTGTTGAAAGTCGCCGAGCCGGCGCCCAGCGGCTTTCTCATCGTCGGCGCCAACGGCCCGGCACGGACCCTTGGCAAAGCCTTGCAGCAACTGGGCAGCCGGGTGCTGTTGACCGACTCCAGCTGGGAAAACATTCGCGCGGCGCGCATGGAAGGGCTGCCCACCTATTTCGGCAACCCGGCCTCGCAGCACGCCGATGCCCATCTGGACCTGGTGGGCCTGGGCCACTTGCTTGCACTCTCGCCCTCAGGAGAGCTGAACACCCTGGCCGCCATGCGCTTTCGCCACGACTTCGGCCACCAGCGCCTGTTTGCCCTGGCCAACAGCCAGGAAAGCCGGCGCACCGACAAGCACCGGGCCAGCCACGAACACCGCGGCCAGTTGCTGGGCAGCGAGGCCTTGACCTACACCAAGCTGGCCAGCCTGCTGGGCCAGGGCGCGGAGCTGTACAGCACCAACCTGACCGAAGCCTTTGGCTGGAACGATTACCAGGCCCTGCACGGCGAACGCGCCACTCTGCTGTTTGCCCGCGACAGTAGCGGCTGGGTGCATGTCGTCACCCCAGACAGCAGCCTCAAGCCGGCGGCAGGCTGGACGCTGCTGGCCCTGATCCAGCCCGAGTCCCTGTAACGCTCCCCCTTGCAGGAACTGGTTTGCCAGCGAAGAGGCCCGATGGCTTATTCGCCGGCACGCCGGCTCCTACGTCGCAAACCCTGGAAGCACCGGCACCGGGCGCTTGTCATCGTCGATGGCGACAAAGCTGAACAAGCCATGGATGGCCTTTTCCCGACCATCACAGCTCATGCTCTCTACAAACACCTCGACTTCGACCTTGAGGCTGGTGTTACCCACCTTCACCACTCGCCCCACCAATTCGACGATCGAACCTGCGGCAATCGGATGGTTGAAATCAATGCGGTCGGTGGACACCGTCACCAACGGCAGCCGGCAGAAACGGGTCGCGGCGATAAACGAAACCTCGTCCATCCAGGCCAGGGCGGTGCCGCCGAACAGGGTGTTGTGATGATTGGTGGTGGACGGGAATACCGCCTTGGTCACGCGGGTCACCGAGAGTTCGGTACGGCGCTGGATTTCTTGCTCACGAAGGGTCATCGGACTACTGCCTGAATGGATGGATCCGCGCACGGGCACGCTGCGGGCATGGAACGCCCATGAGCGCTGCAGGGCAGCGACCCAAGGCTTGATGGGAATAATCGGGGGCGGCCTGCCTGTGGATAGAACCAGGCCAGGATTGCCGGGAGGATGCGACGCACCCTGGGCGTCCGTGCAGGCTGCACGGATCGGGCGATCACACTTTATTGGGCCGGCGAGTATATCGCCGCCCGGCAGGGGCTGAAAGAACCCGCCAGGGGCCAAAGGCCACAACCGGCGATAAAAAATGCGATTATCCGCGCACTGAAAAAGGAGACCCGCCGCCATGGATGCCCCGCTCGCGCCTTCGCTCGTCGCGCACCTGCAACAACGCCTGAACACCGACCGAGTGGATCATCCGAACTTCATCGGCCCGCCGCCCGACATCAGCCCATTGACGCCCGCTCAATTGGGCAGCCTGTGGCCGGCCATCCGCCGAGCCCTGCGCGATCATGCCAACCCCGCGGCGCAGCAACTGGCGACCGCGATCGTGCAGCAGGCCACGCAACTGGAGCTGAGCCCGGCCCTCGATCAAACCACCCTGCTGGAGGCGCTGCGCAGTTGCGTGAACTGGCAGGAGGCATTGGAACAACTGGCCTGTTTCAGCGGAACACCGAGCTCCGCCCTGGCCGAAGAACTGCGCAGGATCCTTGCGGAACCGGGCCCACAGTGGGCGCTGTACTACCACCAGGCGTACGTGCTGGCGCAATGGGTGGATGAAGAAACCCGCACGGCGCTGCGGCGTTGCGTGGAACAACACCACGCCGATGCGCCCTACGCCCGGCAGGAGTTCGAACTGCTTGGGCAACTGGAGCCTCGCTCACGGCAGGCCCTGGCCGGCAGCGAGTACTGGACCGGCCATCATCACCTGAGCGCAGATCCGGCCAGGGTGCTGATGGATGACGCGGCGTACGTCGAATTCTCACAGCAGATCCTCAGTACCGCAGCCCAGCGCCTGGACGCCATCCACAGCGGCGCCACGCCCTATGTGGCCGATGGCGCCTTTACCACCGATGACACTCCGGTGATCGCCCGCGCCGCGCGGGTCGCCCTGCTGCGCGATGCCTCCTGGCTGCCACCACTAATGGACATTTTGCTGCCCAAGGCCTGCGTCGCCCCGACCCAGGCCAAGACTGCGCCGTCGCAGTCCCTGGCCATCGCCCTGGGGCACTGCATCGAGCAGGTGCCGACTCCGGAAAGCGTGCAGGCACTGCGCAGCGCCCTGGGCCTGGTGCGCCATGCCAGCATCCAGAAAAAACTCGCCCGCAACCTCAAACCTGCCGAACGCGGCCTGGCCCAACGCCCCGAGATCGCCCTGCGCCTGGCCCCCACCAGCACGCCCGGCAAGGCCCAGCACGGGCTTCTGGCCAGTTGCCTGGAATCCGGGCTGTGGCAAGCCTTTGAGTTGTCTTTGCGCGACTGGCGAGCGCAACTGGCGGACTCCGCCGTGGGCTCGCCCTTTGCCCGCTCACTGGTTTGGGTTGCCCATTGCACAGATGGCCAACGCCGCAGCTTCCTGTTGGACGCGGATGCGCAAGCGCTAGACTCCCGGGGCCAACCGCTGAGCCTGGATGCCGGGTGCAGGATTTCGCTATGGCACCCGCTGTCAGCCAACGCCGCAGAGCGCCACGCCTGGCAGGCCCTGATCAGCGAACGCCGGATCAAACAACCGCTGCGCCAAGTGTTTCGCGAGTACTACCTGCCCTCTCAGCAAGAGCTGGAAAGCCACACCTGCCAGGCATTCGCCGGATACAGCCTGTCCATCCGCCCCCTGATCGGCCTGGCCCGCCGCGAAGGCTGGAAGATCGACCGGGACAGCGGCCTGAGCCGGAACCTGGGGGATATCCGGGTGAGCTTTGCGGTGGACGCGGCACTCTATCCGGGGCTGCAGGGGCACTGCCTGTCCGGCAGCGCAAGCTTCGCTCGGCGCACCGATAAACACTGGCAGCCGATGCTGCTGCAGGATGTGCCGCCGCAGGTGTTTTCAGAAGCCTGCCGGGCCATCGACCTGCTGGTGAGCGTCAGCAGTTTCGCCATCGAAGAGCTGGCACAGAGCGCCACCGGCCAGCCCCTGCCGCAAATGCCGGCCGCCAGGCGCGAGCAACGCCTGAACCTGCTGGCCGGGCACAACCTCACCCAGATGGCTCTGATGCGCCAGCACGTGCTGGGCAGGGCTTTCGCCCCACTTATCGAGCAGGGGGTGTTGTCGATGGAGGGGCGCCATGTCCGCATCGGCGACCATGCGGTGCATCTGGCCACCGGGCGCGTGACACGCGATGGCGAACCCGTGGAGATGGCCCTGGCGGCGCAAAGCGGCAAATTGACCGCCCTGCCCTGGCTGCCTTATGACGAGGTACTGCTGGAACGGATCGCCAACACGGTCTGCGCCCTGCTGAACCGCTCCGGGCATTAAATGACAGGCAACAAAAAAGCAGCCCGTAGGCTGCTTTTTTCTGCATCGGAAGCTGGACTTAAGCCAGTTTTTCCTTGATGCGAGCTGCTTTACCCGACAGGTCGCGCAGGTAGTACAGCTTGGCTTTACGCACGTCACCGCGACGCTTGACAGCCATGCTGTCGATCTGCGGGCTGTAGGTCTGGAAAGTACGCTCTACGCCAACGCCGTTGGAGATTTTACGTACGGTGAACGCGCTGTTCACACCGCGGTTGCGCTTGGCGATAACTACGCCTTCGAACGCCTGCAGACGGGAACGATCACCTTCCTTCACTTTCACCTGAACGACAATGGTGTCGCCCGGGGCAAAGGCTGGGATCTCTTTGGTCATCTGCTCTGCTTCGAGTGCAAGGATGATTTTGTTGGTCATGCTGTGCTCCTAAGGTAAATCGTCGGATCTACCATCGATACGTTGTTAACTATCGTCCCGCTCGCGGAGATATTCCTCGAGCAGCTTCTTCTCTTCTCCAGAAAGCGAGCGGCTTTCCAGAAGATCGGCGCGTCGTTCATAGGTCCGACCAAGGGACTGCTGTAAACGCCAACGCCGGATGTGTGCGTGGTTGCCACTTAGCAACACGTCGGGAACACGCTGATCCGCATACACCTCCGGTCGGGTGTAGTGCGGGCAATCCAGCAGACCGTCCGTGAAGGAATCTTCCTCCGCGGAATCCACATGCCCTAAAGCTCCGGGCAGCAGTCGCGTAACCGCATCAATCAGGACCATCGCCGGCAGCTCGCCACCGGAGAGTACATAGTCGCCAATCGACCACTCTTCATCGACATGAGCATCAATAAAACGCTCGTCAATGCCTTCATAACGACCAGCAATCAGGATCAATGCATCCTCATTCGCCAACTCGCGCACCGCCGACTGATTCAGTTGGCGGCCTTGGGGCGACAGGTAGATCACCTTCGCGCCCTCCCCGGCTGCGTTTCTGGCCTGAACCAGTGCATCTTCCAGGGGCTTGATCTTCATCACCATGCCCGGACCACCGCCAAACGGGCGATCGTCCACAGTGTGATGTCGATCCGTGGTGTAGTCTCGCGGATTCCAACAGGTCAGCTGCAACAGCCCCTGTTTCACCGCGCGGCTGGTTATGCCGTACTCGCTGATGGCGGAGAACATCTCGGGAAACAAACTGATCACTTCTACGCGCAAGTTAGCCACGCTTAGAAGTCCGCATCCCATTCCACCTTCATCTCGCCCGCGGCCAGGTCGACGGCCAACACACATTGCTCGGTATAGGGCAACAGGCGTTCGCGATCATCCAGGCTGCCAGCGCAAGGCTTGACCACCATTACATCGTTCGAGCCGGTCTCCAGCAGGTGATCGATCTTCCCGAGCAGTTGCCCGAGGCCGTCGATAACCTTGAGACCTTGCAGCTGGTACCAGTAGTACTCGCCGTCGGTCAGTTCAGGGAACAGGCTGCGCGGCACGCAGATCTCGTAACCGGCCAGAAGACGAGCTTCCTCGCGATCATCAAGACCCTTGAGCTTTGCGACCAGGAACTTGTCGTTCCCGCGTCCGCTGACCAGCTCAACCTGCTTCACGCTACCTTCGCGCTTGAGCGTCCAGGTTTTGTAGTCCAACAGGTTTTTAATCGGATCAGTAAAGGAAAAGACCTTCACTTCGCCGCGAACGCCATGAACAGAGTAGATTTTGCCGATAACGATCAAATCATCAGCAGGAGCTGGCGTCGCGTTCATAGGGTTCAGGCTGCAGCCTTAGCCGATTCCTTCAGCAACTGAGCAACACGCTCAGAAGGCTGTGCACCAACGCTCAGCCAGTAGGCTACGCGCTCTTGGTTCACGGACAGGCGGACTTCTTGACCACGAGCGATCGGGTTGAAGAAGCCAACTTGTTCTTTGTGCGAACCGTCGCGTGGGTTGCGGCTGTCGGTCACGGTCAAGTGGTAAAACGGGCGCTTTTTGGAGCCGCCAAGGGCAAGACGGATTGTTAGCATGTGAACATCGTTCCTGTAGTCGGTGCTGCAAATCTAAATGCACAGCGGGCATGGGTGCCCGAAAGGCCGCATATTCTAAGGAATATCCGGACTTTTGCAAATGACTTTTTCCGGCGCCCGTCGGCTGCCATTCAGATTTGCCATGGAGCTGCCGCAAGCGACAGCGAGTGAGCGCACCCCAATCGAGGGTTTGCCCGGGATTCCACGTCCCCGTGGAAAAAAGCGCCGGCATGACGGCCGGCGCGGATTCTTCAGATCTTCGGCATGCCGCCGCCGGGCAACATACCGCCCATGCCGCGCATCATCTTGGCCATACCGCCCTTGGCGGAGAACTTCTTCATCATCTTCTGCATCTGCTTGTGCTGCTTGATCAAGCGACCGATGTCCTGCACCTGGGTGCCGGAACCCAGGGCGATCCGGCGCTTGCGCGAACCGCTGATCAGCTCGGGGTCGCGGCGCTCTGCCGGGGTCATGGAGTTGATGATGGCTTCCATCTGCTTGAACTGCTTCTCTGCCGCGCCCTGGGCATTGCCCATCTGCGCCAGGTTCACGCCACCGATGTTCGGCAGCTTGTCCATCAGGCCGCCGAGACCGCCCATGTTCTTCATCTGCTGCAACTGATCGCGGAAGTCTTCGAGGTCGAAGCCCTTGCCCTTCTTCAGTTTTTTAGCAAGCTTGTCGGCCTTGTCCTTGTCGAGGGTCGCTTCAGCCTGTTCGATCAGGCTGAGCACGTCGCCCATGCCGAGGATGCGCGAAGCGATGCGCTCAGGGTGGAACGGCTCCAGGGCTTCGCTCTTCTCGCCCATACCGATGAACTTGATCGGCTTGCCGGTAATGGCCCGCACCGACAGCGCGGCACCACCACGGGCATCGCCGTCGACCTTGGTCAGGATCACACCGGTCAGCGGCAGCGCGTCGCCAAAGGCCTTGGCGGTGTTGGCGGCGTCCTGACCGGTCATGGCGTCGACCACGAACAGGGTTTCCACCGGCTTGATGGCCGCGTGCAGCGCCTGGATCTCGTCCATCATCTCGCTGTCGATGTGCAGGCGACCGGCGGTGTCGACAATCACGACATCGATGAACTTGAGCTTCGCTTCCTTAATAGCCGCTTCGGCGATAGCTACCGGCTTCTGGCTCAGGTCCGATGGGAAGAAGGTCACGCCAATATCATTGGCCAGGGTTTCCAGCTGTTTGATAGCCGCCGGACGGTAGACGTCCGCGGAGACCACCATCACGCTCTTTTTCTTGCGCTCTTTAAGGAAGCGCGCAAGCTTGCCGGCGGTGGTGGTCTTACCCGCCCCCTGCAGACCGGCCATCAGCACCACGGCCGGTGGCACTGCGCTGAGGTTCAAATCTTCGTTGGCCGCGCCCATCAGGCTTTCCAGCTCGGCCTGGACGATCTTCACAAAAGCCTGGCCCGGCGTCAGGCTGCGAGACACTTCGGTGCCGACCGCACGCTCCTTCACGGAGTTGACGAAGTCCTTGACCACCGGCAACGCAACGTCGGCTTCGAGCAGCGCCATGCGCACTTCGCGCAGGGTGTCTTTGATGTTGTCCTCGGTCAGCTTGGCCTTGCCGGTGACATGGCGCAGCGTCTGCGAGAGACGGTCGGTTAGGTTTTCAAACATGCTCGATCCTTTCAGGCCCAAGGTAGACCGGGGGTAATGGCGGCCCAGAGCGTAATAAACAGGTGCTCGATGAGCCTGCGGCGTGGGCAGGTCGCGGATTATAGCGAAGACTGTGCGTGGCGGACACCTCGCCGTCTGCTTGCCTGGTCTTTCAGGGCTCTGGGTTCTATGCCAAACTCAGCGACTTTCGGGCCTGCCTAACAGGATTTATGCTCCCCTTGTCACCCAGTTTGCTACCCACCCTCGCCGCCGCCGTCCTTTATGCCGCTGCGACCTTCTACCAAGGCTCCCGCCTGGCCACAGGCGCCAAGGCGAACAAGCGCCTGCTGGTTACGCTCGGCATCCTGGCCTTGCTGGCCCATGCCGCCAGCCTGCTGACCCACTTGCTGACTCCGGTCGGCCTGGGCCTGGACTTCTTCAGCGCCGCCAGCCTGATTGCCGCTGCAGTCATCGCCCTGACCCTGCTGGCCTGCTGGCGCATCCCGGTGGAAAACCTGCTGGTACTGCTATTCCCGCTCGGCGCCCTGACCGCGCTACTGGCGCAATTCGTCCCCACAGGCACAGTGCCGGTGATCGATGAGGAGCCCGGGATCCTCGCCCACATCCTGTTGTCGATCCTGGCCTACGGCATGTTCACCATCGCGGTGTTCCAGGCCTTGTTGCTGCTGGTGCAGGACCATCAGCTGAAGAACAAGCACCCGTCCGGGCTGATCAGGAACTTCCCGCCGCTGCAAACCATGGAAAGCCTGCTGTTCGGTTTTCTCTGGGCCGGCTGGACCCTGCTGTCGCTGTCGCTGATCTCCGGCTGGCTGTTCGTCGAGAACCTGTTCGCCCAGCACCTGGTGCACAAGACACTGCTGGCCTGCCTGGCCTGGGTAGTGTTCAGCGTGCTGCTATGGGGCCGCAATCGCCTCGGCTGGCGCGGGCACAAGGCAATTCGCTGGACCCTGGCAGGTTTCTGCCTGCTGATGCTGGCCTACTTTGGCAGCAAGCTGGTTCGTGAATACATCCTGCACATCTGACGACCGGCCATGACCGACTCCCTGCCCACCGGGCCCATGCTCGCGGTAATCGCCCTGCTCATCGTCTGGTCGGGCCTGTTCACCGCTATCGATGCCGCCCAGCAGCACCTGCTGACCCTGCGCAGCAACTCGCGCAATGGCGACAAGTCCCAGGCACGCCTGGCCTTCCCCAAGGAAAGCCTGATCCTGTGCAATACCCTGTGCCGGGTCCTGGCCGTAATCATCAGCACCCTGCTAGCGCTGTTCTACTGGGCGGAAAATGGCCCCTGGCTGGCCTGCCTGATCAGCACCTGCGCCCTGCTGGTGCTGGCCGAATACCTGCCGCGGGCTCTGGCCATGCGCTACCCGGAAGGTACCTTGGGCTTTGGCAACAGCCTGCTGTTCATCCCGATGAAAATCGTCTATCCCCTGGCCTGGCTGCTCGACACCCTCAGCCAGTTGCTGCTGCGCCCGTTTGCCCGCAAGGCCAGCGCGGTCAAGCACAGTGACGACGACCCGGCGCTGCTGGACGACGAGCCCACGCCACAGGAGCCACATGCCCTGTCCGGCATCCACGCCCTGGACAACATCACCGTCAATGACATCCTGGTGCCCCGCAGCGAAGTGGACGGCATCAACCTGGACGACCCGATCGAGGACATCATCGCCCAACTGCGCCTGAACCGACGCACACGGCTGCCGGTGTTCCACAGCGATATCAACCAGGTCGAAGCGGTGCTCAACACCCGACAGATCCGTCACCTGCTGCCGGACGCCAGCCTGACCAAGGACGCCCTGCTGGCGGCCTGCCACGACCCCTACTTCGTCCCGGAAAGCACCCCGTTGCAGTTGCAACTGCTCAACTTCCACAAGCAGCAACGGCGCCTGGGCATGGTGGTGGACGAATACGGCGAAGTGCTGGGCATCGTCACCCTGGAAGACATCCTCGAAGAAATCGTCGGCGAGTTCGAAAGCGAGCACAGCCTGGACAACCCGCACATCCACCCCCAGGCCGATGGCCGCTATGTGGTGGAAGGTGCGGCATCGATCCGCGAGCTGAACAAGAGCCTGGGCTGGCACCTGCCCAGCGACGGTCCCAAGACCCTCAACGGCCTGGTCACCGAAGCCTTGGAAACCATCCCCGACAGCGCGGTGTGCCTGAAAATCGGCCGCTACCGCCTGGAAATCCTCGAAACCGAGGAAAACCGCGTCAGCCGCGTACTGATCTGGCACACCAGCAGCGTCCCCGCCCGCATCTGATCGCCTGCCGCCGCAGCCAATGGCGCCCCTGAAGGTCGAAAACCGTCTCGCCAGCCCGGCAGCCGCCAAGCCCCTTGTTGAATCGTTAGCCGCCTTTCTATAATCGATCCGCTTACCCAAGCCCTGTGCAGACCCGCGTGCTACCCGCACCCAGCGCAAATCTGCCGATAACCAGCCCTTCTGTTCGACGTCACTCCCATCCCGAGGGACGACCGCGCCAAACCCACATCCCTGGGTGCTCGACCATAATAATTCGCTCCACCGGAGCACAGACTGTCAGGGATAACCGCATGACGACCAGCACCGCCTACAGCGCCACCACGCCTGCCCAACCGAGCAATTCCGCCTCGCGGGTGGCCACTGCCAGCTTTATCGGCACCGCCATCGAGTTCTACGACTTTTACGTCTACGCCACCGCCGCCGCACTGGTGATAGGCCCGGTATTCTTTCCCCAGACCTCCGGCACCGCCCAGATGCTCTCGGCGTTCCTGACCTTCGGCATCGCCTTCCTTGCCCGCCCCTTGGGCTCGGCACTGTTCGGCCACTTCGGCGACCGTATCGGACGCAAGTCGACCCTGGTTGCCTCGCTGCTGCTGATGGGCGTGTGCACCACCCTGATCGGCGTACTGCCAGGCTACGCCAGCATCGGCGCCTGGGCGCCCATCCTGCTTTGCGTGCTGCGCTTCGGCCAGGGCCTGGGGTTGGGTGGCGAATGGGGCGGCGCCGCGCTGCTGGCCACGGAGAACGCACCGGAAGGCAAGCGCGCCTGGTTCGGCATGTTCCCGCAGTTGGGCCCCTCCATCGGTTTTCTCGCTGCCAACGGCCTGTTCCTGGCCCTGGCCATGGGCCTGGATGACGAGCAGTTCCGCTCCTGGGGCTGGCGCATTCCCTTCCTGCTCAGCGCCGCCCTGGTGATGGTGGGCCTGTACGTGCGCCTGAAGCTGCACGAAACCCCGGTCTTTGCCAACGCCGTGGCACGCCAGGAACGGGTGAAGATGCCACTGGTGGAACTCTTCAGCCAGTACTGGCTGCCGGTACTGCTCGGCGCCGCGTCGATGGTGGTGTGCTACGCCCTGTTCTACATCTCCACGGTGTTTTCCCTGAGCTACGGCGTCGCTACCCTGGGCTACAGCCGGGAAACCTTCCTCGGCCTGCTGTGCTTCGCCGTACTGTTCATGGCCGCGGCCACCCCTCTGTCGGCCTGGGCCAGCGACCGCTTCGGGCGCAAGCCGGTGCTGATTGTCGGCGGCGTGCTGGCGATTCTGTCCGGCTTCACCATGGAACCCCTGCTGACCCAGGGTTCCACCGCCGGCGTGGCGCTGTTCCTGTGCATCGAACTGTTCCTGATGGGGGTCACCTTCGCCCCGATGGGCGCCCTGCTGCCGGAACTGTTCCCGACCCACGTGCGTTATACCGGCGCTTCGGCGGCGTACAACCTGGGGGGCATCGTCGGAGCTTCGGCCGCGCCGTTCTTCGCCCAGAAACTGGTGGCGATGGGCGGTTTGAGCTGGGTTGGGGGGTATGTTTCAGGGGCGGCGATCCTCAGTCTCATCGCGGTGCTGTGCCTGAAGGAAACGCGCAATAACGATTTGAATCGGGTCGCTTGAGCGACCGCTTCACGAGCAAGCTCGCTCCTACAGGTTCAGTCCGAACGCTGTAGGAGCGAGCTTGCTCGCAATGCTTTTTACAGCTCGACCACCACCGCTTGCGCAGCGCGGGTCGCCTTGGCCCGGGCGGCTTCGATCGACTCGTCACGCGCCAGGGCTACGCCCATGCGGCGCTGGCCATTGACTTCCGGCTTGCCGAACAGGCGCAGCGCAGTGTCCGGCTCGCTCAGGGCGGCACCGAGGTTGGCGAAGGCGGTCTGGGTGGACGTGCCTTCTACCAGGATCACCGCCGAAGCCGAAGGGCCGAACTGGCGGATCAGCGGAATCGGCAAGCCGAGAATGGCCCGCGCATGCAGGGCGAACTGGGACAGGTCCTGGGAAATCAGGGTCACCAGGCCAGTGTCGTGTGGGCGCGGCGACACTTCGCTGAACCACACCTGGTCGCCCTTGATGAACAGTTCCACGCCAAACAGGCCGCGGCCCCCCAGGGCCTCGGTGACTGCCTTGGCCACCCGCTCGGATTCGGCCAGGGCTTTGGGACTCATGGCCTGAGGCTGCCAGGATTCCTGGTAGTCGCCCTTTTCCTGACGATGGCCGACCGGCGCGCAGAAGGTGGTGCCGCCCACATGACGCACGGTCAACAGGGTGATTTCGTAGTCGAAGTCGATAAAGCCTTCGATGATCACCCGGCCCTTGCCGGCACGGCCGCCTTCCTGGGCGTAGTCCCAGGCTTTCTGCACGTCGTCGACGCTGCGCAGCAGGCTCTGGCCCTTGCCCGAGGAACTCATCACCGGCTTGACCACGCACGGGAAGCCCAGGTCTTGCACGGCCTTGGAATAGTCTTCGAAGGTGTCGGCGAAATGGTACGGCGAGGTCGGCAGGTCCAGCTCTTCAGCGGCCAGGCGCCGGATGCCTTCGCGGTTCATGGTCAAGGAGGTGGCCCGGGCGGTGGGGATCACGGTGAAGCCCTCGGCTTCCAGTTCCACCAGGGTCGCGGTAGCGATGGCTTCGATTTCCGGCACGATGAAGTGCGGCTTCTCGGCTTCGATCACGGCCCGCAGCGCCGCGCCATCAAGCATGTTGATCACGTGGCTGCGATGGGCCACCTGCATCGCCGGAGCGTTGGCGTAGCGGTCCACGGCAATCACCTCGACACCCAGGCGTTGCAGCTCGATCACCACCTCCTTGCCCAACTCACCACAGCCACAAAGCAAGACGCGGGTCGCGGTTGGCGACAGTGGAGTTCCGATACGAGTCATCTGAAGGTCCTCAAAGGAGCGGATCATCGAGGGCCGAGCGCCAGGCGGGCGACCCATGGGGAGCGGCATTTTACATGAAGCGCGGGCTTTGGCTCAGCCGGCGCACGCCGCTTTGCGCAAACGCCAGGCCATGGCCAGCCAGACCACGGTGACACCGGCAAACTTCGAACCCAGGGCGGTCAGGATCACCCCAGGGGTCAAGGCATCGATCATGCCGAAGAAGATGAAGGTATCCAGGGGAATGCTCAGGGCCGAGCTGATCCATAGACGATCATGCAGGGGCCGCTTGGTGATACTGAACACCAGCCAGTCGATGCATTCCGAGACGGCGAATGCCGTGGCGCTGGCCAGGGCGATGGTCGGATCGGAGGTCACATAGGACAGCACCAGGGCCGCCAGCATCGCGACGATGGCGCCGTGGCCGAAACGAGTCTGCACCATGTCCCGCAGGACAAACACCAACCCGCCCCAGGCCGACCAGATGATGTCCAGATGCGGGGCAGACGAAAAGGCGTAGTTGATCAGCACGACACTGCTGATATAGGCGATCAGGAAGAACATGGGGGCGAAGGGTACCTGTCAGGAAGGTGCACAGGTTACTGCAGGCCCGGGGCTGGGCCAAGAAGCCCTTTCGCCAGCACGCTGGCACCTGCACAAGATTGCAGGAGCCGGCTTGCTGGCGAAACCAGCGGATCAACTTGCCGAGCTGGAGCCGATCATCCACAGCAAGCCGCTGGACTTGGCCCGCTCATGGCACAGGGCCAGGACCGCACGCCGCTCGGCGTTGTCCATGCGGCTCCAGCGGGTGATCTCGTCCACCGTGCGCTGGCAACCGGTGCAGATATCCTGCTCGTCCAGGGCACAGATGCTCACGCAGGGCGAAGCGACGGGTCTTTCAGGGGCTGTCATTGTTCTTGCTCAACCAGGTCTCGGGCATAACGCTGGGCATTATGAACGTAGTGCGCGGCGCTGGCTTCGAGCATTTTCTTCTGCGGCTCGGTCAACTCCCGTACCACCTTGCCTGGCGAGCCCATGACCAGTGAACCGTCGGGGATTTCCTTGCCCTCGCCGATCAGCGAGTTGGCGCCGATGATGCAGTTCTTGCCGATCTTCGCGCCATTGAGGATCACCGCGTTGATGCCGATCAGGCTGTAGTCGCCCACGGTGCAGCCGTGCAGCATGGCATTGTGGCCGATGGTCACGCCGGTACCGATGCTCAGGGGAAAGCCCATGTCGGTGTGCATCACCGTGCCATCCTGGACGTTGCTGTGCTTGCCGATCAGGATCAGTTCGTTGTCCCCGCGCAGCACGGCGTTGAACCAGACGCTGGCTCCCTCCTCCAATTTGACCTTGCCCACCAGCGTGGCATTCGGGGCAACCCAGCTCTGTGGATGGGTCTCGACTCGGGCGTCGCCCAGGCGGTATTTCATCTTATTGTCCTCATGGCTCAGGCAGCCGCGGGTTTATGCCATGCGAAGTGATGGCTTCAGGTATCGATATAGTTTTTCGGCGGGCGATGCAGGCTGATTCCGGCGTCGTACAACAGGTTGACCAGCTCGACGATCATGATCGCGGTCAGGCCCCAGATCTTGTACTCGCCAAAGCGGTAGCTGGGGACGTACCAGCTGCGCCCCTGGTAATCGATGCGATGGGTATGTTCACGGGGGTCCTGGCGAAAGAACTCCAGGGGCACGCTGAAAACGGCGGCGATCTCGGCGTCATTGGCCTGGTATTCGACATAGTCGGGAATCACCCCGACGTAAGGCGTGACCTTGATTCCGTGCAGGGAAATCAGCGGGCTCAAAGGCCCGATGACCTCCACCAGCCCCGGCGGCAGGCCGATTTCCTCCTTGGCCTCGCGCAGCGCGGTAAAGATCAGGTCCGGGTCTTCCGGATCGCGCCGGCCACCAGGGAAAGCCACCTCGCCGCCATGGGTCGACAGCCCGCTGGCACGCAAGGTCAATACCAGTTCCGGTTCTTCGCTGCGGGTGATGGGCACCAGCACCGCAGCCTCGGGAAAACGTCGGTCGGTCTCCAGCGTACGCGGCGTGTAGTGGCTTACCCGATGAAGTAGCTCGTCCAGCATGAGGCATCTCGATCTGTTGGCTACCGTGCATCATGCACCAATCCAATCTTCGGCCCAACCCCCGCCCCCGGGCATGTCGCTTAACGACAACTTGCCGACAACGGGGCTGGCGCGCCAAGATAGCCCCAGCCTTTTCGGATACCCCACATGAAATTTTGCAGCCAGTGCGGCAACCCGGTGACCCAGCGCATTCCCGAAGGCGATTCGCGCCTGCGCTATGTCTGCGACCACTGCCAGACCATCCATTACCAGAACCCCAATATCGTCGCCGGCTGCCTTGCCACCTGGGAGGGCAAGGTGCTGCTGTGCCGTCGCGCCATCGAGCCGCGCCTGGGCTACTGGACCCTGCCCGCAGGCTTCATGGAAAACGGCGAGACCATCGAACAGGCGGCCATTCGCGAAACCTACGAGGAGGCCTGCGCCCGGGTGCGCGGCCTGAGCATCTACACCCTGATCGACGTGCCGCACATCAGCCAGGTGCATGTGTTCTTTCGCGCGGAGCTCGCCGACCTGGACTTTGCCGCCGGCCCCGAGAGCCTGGAAGTGCAGTTGTTCGACGAAGCCGATATCCCTTGGTCCGAGCTGGCTTTCCGCACCGTCGGCCGTACCTTAGAATGCTTCTTCGCTGACCGGCGGGCCGCAGCCTTTGAAGTGCGCTCCGAATCCATTCCGCCGCTCTCTCAGCCTGCCATCAGTTAAACAATAAAACGTGCACGGGATCTGTGTGCGCCTGGGGATATCGTGTCAATGCGCTGGTTGCTTGCCCTGCTGTGCTGTTCCGTCGTTGCTGTGTGCCAGGCCTCCACCGTGGAAACCCTGGACGGCAAGGTCATCGAAAAGGTCCTGGTGCTCAAGTCCGCCCATCAACTGCAACTGATCAACGGTGGCAAGCCACTGAAGACCTACCGCATATCCCTGGGCAAGAAACCCAAGGGTCCCAAGCTCATGGAGGGCGACAAGCGCACCCCTGAAGGCCTCTACTGGCTCGACTGGCGCAAGACCAGCGACCGCTACAACCTGGCCATGCACATCTCCTATCCGAACATCACCGATGCCGCCCGCTCGCGGCGCGAAGGGGTGGACCCGGGCGGCATGATCATGATCCACGGCACCCCGGACACCGAAGAATTCCCGGAGCAGTATTTCCACACCCTGGACTGGACAGACGGGTGCATCGCCATGCGCAACGTCGACATGCGCGAGGTCTGGGGCCTGGTCAAGGACGGCACCATGATCGAGATCCGCCCTTAATTTCCCTTCCGCAAAAAATATTTTTACCCCCGCCAGCTCTTCCACTGCGCCCATACCACTTGGCGACCCGCAAGGGGTCGCCACTCGACGCCATGGCGATGGCAGTCAGACCTGCCTAATACCACTTTAATCATTTACCCTTCAAAGCACCCCGTAAACGCTGGATTTACGCCACCTTCAGCAGACCAGTGGCGTTGACATGGTATCTAAGTGGTATTAGTTTTTCGGCACTACCGGGCGACAACAACCTAATAACCGCATCGGAAAACCTACAGATGAATCACCTCCTGGCCCTGCGCCCCGACGACTCCCAACCCACTCCGCTGTACCTGCAACTGGCTCGCAACCTGGAAGCGGCAATCCATGCCGGCCAGTGGAAAGCCGAGCAGGCACTGCCGTCGGAACGCAACCTCAGCGAATTGCTGGGGATCTCCCGGGTCACCGCGCGCAAGGCCCTGGAAGTGCTCTTCGAACAGGGCTTGATCCGCCGCAGCCAGGGCTCGGGGACCTTCATCACCCCGCGCCTGGAGCAACCGCTGTCGCGGCTCTCCGGCTTCAGCGAAATGCTCCGCCTGAAGGGTTTCGTGCCCGGCTCCCAATGGCTGGAACGCACCCTCACCCCGCCCACCCATGAAGAACTGATCCGCCTCGGCCTGTCGCCCAACGACAAGGTGGCGCGGCTCAAGCGCCTGCGCAAAGCCGATGACACAGTGATGGCCATCGAGATGAGCACCCTGCCGGCCAGCATCATCGCCCAGCCGGAAGCGGTCGGGGATTCGCTCTATGAATACCTCGATGGCATCGGCAAGCCCGTGGTGCGGGCGCTGCAGCACATCCAGGCGATCAATGCCTCGGACGAATTCGCCGCCCTGGTGGGCATCGCCCCCGGCACCGCCATGTTGCTGATGACCCGGGTCGGCTACCTGGAAGACAACACGCCGATCGAGGTCACCGACACCTACTGCCGCAACGACTACTACGACTTCGTCGCTGAACTGCGACGCTGAACCCGCTTCCGGAGCCAGAGAAACGCCATGTCCGAAGACAATATCCTCACGCCCCAAGGCTGGGTCCGCGGCCGTCTGCTGCATCAGGACGGCAAGGTGATCGCCATCGAAGGCAGCCCCTGCAATCCGGCGGACAACGACCTGCCCTACCTGCTGCCCGGCTTTATCGACCTGCATGTGCACGGCGGCGGCGGCAAGGACATCATGCAAGGCCGCGATGCCTTCCAGACCATCACCCGCACCCATGTGCGCTTCGGCACCACCTCGTTGCTGGCCACCACCATGACGGCCCCCAGCGAGGAAATCCGCCAGGTCCTGGAGCAACTGGGCAGCTATGCCGAACAGCGCCCCAAAGGCTGCGCCCGAGTGCTCGGCGTGCATCTGGAAGGCCCCTACATCAACCCCGGCAAACTTGGCGCCCAGCCCAACTTCGCCCACACCGCACTGCTGGCGGAAGTGGAGCAGTACCTGGCGCTGGCGCCGATCCGCGTGATCACCATCGCCCCGGAAGTCGCCGGCCACGACGGCCTGATCCGCGAACTCAGCGCCCGCGGCGTGCGCATGCAGATCGGCCACACCCTGGGCAGCTACGAGGAAGGCGTGGCGGCCCTCGCCGCTGGTGCCACCAGTTTCACCCACCTGTACAACGCCATGAGCCCGCTGCATCACCGCGAGCCGGGGATCGTCGGCGCGGCCCTGGCCCACGCCCAGTACGCCGAGCTGATCCCGGACCTGCTGCACGTGCATCCCGGCGCCATGCGCGTGGCCCTGCGCTCGATCCCATGCCTGTACTGCGTTACCGACTCCACCGCAGCTGCCGGCATGCCCGACGGTGAATACAAGCTGGGCAGCCACACCGTGACCAAGTGCCTGGGTGGTGTGCGCCTGGCCGACGGCACGCTGGCCGGCAGCACCCTGACCATGGACCAGGCCCTGCGCAATCTGGTGAAGATCGGCCTGCCCCTGGCCGAAGCCTCGCAGCGCCTGTCGCAATTTCCCGCCGACTACCTCGGCATCCCTGAACGCGGCCGCCTGCAACCTGGCAGCTGGGCCGACAGTGTGCGCCTGGACCGGGCACTCACACTGACCGCCGTCATGGTCGAAGGAGAAGACATTGACTTCAAAAATGCTTGAAGAGGCGCTGTCCTCGCACCTGGCCGCGAGCAACCAGTTGCAGCACCTGGACCCGGCGCTGCTCGAGGTCGCCGGCCGCCTGCGCCGCCAGCCGCCACAAGTGGCGATGACCGTGGCCCGGGGCAGCTCCGACCACGCCGCCAGCTACTTCGCCTACCTGACCATGCAGCAAGTGGGTATTCCCGTGGCCTCGCTGCCGATGTCGGTGGTGACCATGCAGCAGGCGCCCCTGCGGGTCAGCGGCCAGGCGGTGTTCGCCTTTTCGCAATCGGGGCAAAGCCCGGACCTGGTAAACAGCGTGCGCCTGCTGCGCAAGCGCGGGGCGCTCAGCGTGGCCATGGTCAACGCGCAAAACAGCCCGCTGGAAGCGGCCAGCGAATTCTTCCTGCCGTTGCACGCCGGCGCCGAGCAGAGCGTGGCCGCCACCAAGAGCTTTATTGCCACCCTCAGTGCCAGCGCGCGACTGATCGGCCACTGGAATGATGACGGACGCTTGCTCGAAGCCGGCCTGGCCCTGCCTGAAGGCTTGCGCCAGGCCGCGACCCAGGATTGGAGCCTGGCCGTCAATGCGCTGCGCGATTGCCAGCGCCTGATGGTGATCGGCCGCGGGGCGGGATTCGCCATTGCCCAGGAAGCCGCGCTCAAGCTCAAGGAAACCTCGGCTATCCAGGCCGAAGCCTTCAGCAGTGCCGAAGTCCGCCACGGCCCCATGGCGCTGATCGACCACGACTATCCGCTGCTGGTGTTCGCCCCCCGCGGCGCCGAGCAGGGCGGCCTGCTGAGCCTGGCCGCCGACATGCGCCAGCGCGGCGCCAAGGTGCTGCTGGCCGCTCCGGACGACATCGGTGAACGGGACCTGACCCTGAGTCGTGCCGAACACCCGGCACTCGACCCGATCCTGGCGATCCAGAGTTTCTACGTCATGGCCGCCGGCCTCGCCCAAGCCCGCAGCATGGACCCCGACCAACCGCGCCACCTGAGCAAAGTGACCCGCACTCACTAAGCCCCATCGCCAACGAGTACTGCGCCATGCACAACAACAATAACGAACTGACGCTCGGTGCCCCGTTAAGCGGGCCAGTGCTAGCACTACGCAGCGTGCCCGACCCGGTGTTCGCCAGCGGTGCCATGGGCGACGGCATCGCCATCGATCCCCTCAACGACACCCTGCATGCGCCCTGCGCCGGCCAGGTGATCCAGGTCGCACGTACCGGGCACGCAATCACCCTGCGCGCCGCCAATGGGGCCGAACTGCTGCTGCACCTGGGCCTGGACACTGTCG
The DNA here is from genome assembly GCF_000397205.1 of Pseudomonas protegens CHA0. NCBI lineage: Bacteria > Pseudomonadati > Pseudomonadota > Gammaproteobacteria > Pseudomonadales > Pseudomonadaceae > Pseudomonas > Pseudomonas protegens. The sequence goes on along the minus strand of NC_021237.1, from coordinate 1,241,866 downwards.
AACTGCAGGGCGAGGGGTTTGCCCTGCTGGTGAAGGAAGGCCAGCAGGTGCGTGCCGGCCAGCCCTTGCTGCGGGTTGATCTGGACCACGTGGCACAGCATTGCCGAAGCCTGATCAGCCTGCTGATCCTGACCAATGGCGAGGGTTTCGACCTGCGCCCGCTGACCCTGTCGACAGTCCAGGTGGGCGAGCCATTACTGCACATCAGCCGGCGCGCCAACGCGGGCCCGCAGCCGCTGGCTCAAGAGCAATCCGGGCAGCAGGCCAGCGCCCGGATCAAGGTCGCCCATCGCGGCGGCCTGCATGCCCGCCCCGCCGCCCTGGTGCGCCAGACCGCCCTGAGCTTCAACAGCCATTCGCAGTTGACCTTCAAGGACAAGAGCGCCCCCTGCACCAGCCTGATTGCCCTGATGAGCCTGGGCATCGGTGAACAGGAAGAAGTGCTGGTCAGTTGCCAGGGCGACGATTGCCAGGATGCCCTGCAGGCGATGCTGCAGACCCTCGGCACCGCGATGGCCGCAGATGCCCATGGCGAAACCCCGGTACCGGCCCCGGCCGCCCAAGGCCCCGTGGAAGACGGCGTGCTGCCGGGCGTCTGCGCCGCGCCGGGCCTGGTGTGCGGACCCCTGGTGCGGCTCAACGCCATGGTCCTGGCGGAGGATCATGGCCAGCATGCACCCGAGCCCCAACGGCAAGCATTGAGCACCGCACTGGACCAGGTGCGCGGGGAAATCCGCCACACCCTGGAGCAGGCCCGGCAACGCCGCGACCAGCAGGAACAGGACATCTTCAGCGCCCACCTGGCGCTGCTCGAAGACCCGACCCTGCTGGACGCCGCCGAAGCCTCCATTGCCCAGGGCCGCGCCGCCACCCATGCCTGGAGCGCGGCGATTACCGAGCAATGCCAGATCCTGCAGCAACTGGGCAGTACGCTGCTGGCTGAACGCGCCAACGACCTGCGGGACCTGCAGCAGCGCGTTCTGCGCGCCCTGCTGGGGGAGGCCTGGCACTATGATCTGCCAGCCGGGGCGATCGTTGCCGCCGAGGAGTTGACCCCTTCCGACCTTCTGCAACTCAGCGCCCAGGGCGTGGCCGGGCTGTGCATGGCCGCCGGCGGTGCCACTTCCCACGTGGCGATCCTCGCCCGGGGCAAAGGCCTGCCTTGCCTGGTGGCCCTGGGCCCGCAAGTGCTGCGCATCGACAGTGGCCGCCAGGTGGTGCTGGATGCCAACGGCGGGCGCCTGGAACTGGAGCCCGACCCGCAGCGCATCGCACAGGTGCAACGGGCCGGTGAAACCCAGCGCCAGCGCCATGCGCTGCAACAGCAAAAAGCCCATGAGCCCGCCCTGACCCAGGACGGCCAGCAGATCGAGGTGGCGGCCAATGTGGCGTCCAGCGATGAAGCCCGGGACGCCCACCAGGGTGGCGCCGACGGCGTCGGCCTGCTGCGCACCGAGTTTCTCTTCGTTGACCGCCAGACCGCCCCCGATCAAGAAGAACAGCGCCAGGCCTATCAGGCAGTGCTCAACGCCATGGGCGACAAGCCGGTGATCATTCGCACCATCGACGTCGGCGGCGACAAACAGCTGGATTACCTGCCCCTGCCGGTGGAAGCCAACCCGGTACTTGGGCTGCGCGGCATCCGCCTGGCCCAGGCGCGCCCTGAACTGCTGGACCAACAACTGCGGGCGCTGCTCCAGGTCAGCCCCGTGCAACGCTGCCGGGTGATGCTGCCGATGGTCACCGAAGTCGCCGAGCTGCTGCACATCCGCCAGCGCCTGGACCTGTTCGCTGCCGAACTGGGCCTGAACCAGCGCCCGGAACTGGGGGTCATGATCGAAGTCCCCGCCGCCGCCCTGATGGCCGAGCAACTGGCCGAACACGCCGACTTCCTGTCCATCGGCACCAACGACCTGTCCCAGTACACCCTGGCCATGGACCGTGATCACGCCGGGCTGGCGGCACGGGTCGACGCCCTGCACCCCGCCCTGCTGCGGCTGATCGCCCAGACCTGCGCCGGCGCCCAGCGCCATGGTCGCTGGGTCGGGGTCTGTGGCGCCCTGGCCTCCGATCCCCTGGCCACACCCGTACTCATCGGCCTGGGCGTCAGCGAGCTGTCGGTCAGCCCGCCACAGGTGGGCGAGATCAAGGACCGGGTGCGCCAGCTGGACGCCAGCCAGTGCCGCCAGCTCAGCCAGCCGCTGCTCAACCTGCCCGGTGCCGCCGCAGTCCGTCAGGCCTGCGAACGGCTTTGGCCTCTGCACTCATAACAAGAATTCCAGGAGAGACGCCATGTACCAGTATTTCATCGAGGGCCTGCAACGCCTCGGCCGGGCGCTGATGCTGCCCATCGCCATCTTGCCCATCGCCGGTCTGCTGCTGCGCCTGGGCGACACCGACCTGCTGAACATCGCGATCATCCACGATGCCGGGCAGTCGATCTTCGGCAACCTGGCGCTGATCTTCGCCATCGGTATCGCCGTCGGCTTTGCCAAGGACAACAATGGCACCGCCGGGCTGGCCGGGGCCATTGGCTACCTGGTGATGATCTCGACCCTCAAGGTGCTGGACGCCAGCATCAACATGGGCATGCTCGCCGGGATCATCAGCGGGCTGATGGCCGGCGCGCTGTACAACCGCTTCAAGGACATCAAGTTGCCGGAGTACCTGGCGTTTTTCGGCGGCCGGCGCTTCGTGCCCATCGCCACCGGTTTCACCGCCGTGGGCCTGGGGGTGGTGTTCGGCCTGATCTGGCCGCCGATCCAGCACGGCATCAACAGCTTCGGCCAGTTGCTGCTGGAGAGCGGCAGCTTCGGCGCCTTTGTCTTCGGCGTGTTCAACCGGCTGCTGATCGTCACCGGCCTGCACCACATCCTCAACAACATGGCCTGGTTCATCTTCGGCAGCTTCACCGACCCGAGCACCGGCGCCGTGGTCACCGGCGACCTGACCCGCTACTTTGCCGGCGACCCCAAGGGCGGCCAGTTCATGACCGGGATGTTCCCGATGATGCTGTTCGGCCTGCCCGCCGCCTGCCTGGCGATGTACCGCAACACACCGCCGGAACGGCGCAAGGTAATGGGCGGGATCTTCCTGTCCATGGCCCTGACATCCTTCCTCACCGGGGTCACCGAGCCGATCGAATTCGCCTTCATGTTCCTTGCCCCCCTGCTGTACCTGGTGCATGCCCTGCTCACCGGGCTGGCCATGGCCCTGACCAACCTGCTGAACATCCACCTGGGCTTTACCTTTTCCGGCGGCGCCATCGACATGGCCCTGGGCTGGGGCCGCTCCACCAACGGCTGGAAGGTGTTTCCGGTGGGCCTGCTGTACGCGGTGGTGTACTACCTGGTGTTCGATTTCTGCATCCGTCGCTTCAACCTCAAGACCCCGGGCCGTGAAGACAGCCCCTCCAGCGAAAAGACTGAACTGAGCGTCGACCAGCGCGCCGCAGCCTACATCAAGGCCCTGGGTGGCGCCGGCAACCTGCTTACCGTCGGTGCCTGCACCACGCGCCTACGCCTGGAGCTGGCAGACCGCAACCTGGCTTCGGACAGCGAGCTCAAGGCCCTGGGCGCCATGGCCGTGGTGCGCCCCGGCAAGGGCGGCAGCTTGCAGGTGGTGGTGGGGCCGCTGGCAGACAGCATCGCCGACGAGATCCGCCTGGCGTCACCCGTTTCGGCCAGGGCTGCGGTGGCACAGGCGCCTGTTGAAGAACCCCCGCAGGTCGACATTTCCATCCACGAAGCCCAGCAGTGGCTCAACGCCCTGGGCGGTCGGGACAACCTGGTGCAGATGGACTGTGTGGCGCTGACCCGGTTGCGAGTGCGAGTGAACAATAGCCGCAGCCTGTCGGAGCCGGCGCTCAAGGGGCTGGGCTGCCAGGGCATGCGGCGCATGGAGGGGGACGTCTGGCACGTGCTGATTGGCGAAAAGGCCGGGGGCTTGCAGGTGGCACTGGCAGGCTTGCTGCACCGAGAAGTCGGCGCAGGTGCCTGAAGGCATTTTCGCTGGCCAGCCGGCTCCTACAAGGCTCCTGTAGGAGCCGGCTGGCCGGCGAAGGCCCACAAAAAAGCCCGCTGACCGTTGCCGGTTCAGCGGGCTTTGTGTCTGTGGATAACCTCAGAACGCTTCGAGGCGCCAGACTTCATAAGCCGGCGTTTCGTAGGGATGGCTCTGCTTGAGGGCCAGTACCACGTCGCGAATCAGTTCGTCGGCCACCACCAGCTCGACCTTCCACTCCTCCACCCGCTCCACCTGGCCGGTCTGCCCGAGAAACGGCTGGCTGCCGTCCAACGGGCGAAACTGGCCCTGGCCGAGCACCTGCCAGGCGCACTGGTCATAGGCGCCGATGCGTCCGCCGCCCGCGGCGAACACAGCGCTCTTGACCGACTCCACATGGCTGGGAGGCACGAAGAAGCTGAGCTTGTACATCAGCCTCAGTTCACCCAGACCCGAGCGTTACGGAACATGCGCATCCACGCCCCATCTTCGTTCCACTCATCCGGGCGCCAGGAGTTCTGCACGGCACGGAACACCCGCTCAGGGTGCGGCATCATGATGGTGACGCGACCGTCGCGGCTGGTGAGGCCGGTGATCCCGCGCGGCGAACCGTTGGGGTTGGCCGGGTAACGCTCGGTGACCTTGCCGTGGTTGTCGACGAAACGCAGGGCCACGCAACCGGACAGGTCGGCTTCCAGCAATGCCTCTTCGCTTTCGAATTCCGCATGGCCTTCACCGTGGGCGATGGCGATCGGCATCCGCGAACCGGCCATGCCCTGCAGGAAGATCGAGTTCGACTCCTGCACCTGGACCATGGCCACCCGGGCTTCGAACTGCTCGGAGCGGTTGCGCACGAAGTGCGGCCAGAACTCGCTGCCCGGGATCAGCTCGTGCAGGTTGGACATCATCTGGCAACCGTTGCACACACCCAGGGTGAAGCTGTCGGTACGTTCGAAGAAGCCCTGGAAGGCGTCGCGGGCGCGGCTGTTGAACAGCGCCGACTTGGCCCAGCCTTCACCGGCGCCCAGTACGTCGCCGTAGGAGAAGCCGCCGCAGGCAACCATGCCCTTGAAGTCGTTGAGGTCGACACGACCGGCGAGGATATCGCTCATGTGCACGTCGATGGCGTTGAAGCCGGCGCGGTCAAAGGCCGCTGCCATTTCCACCTGGCCGTTGACGCCCTGCTCACGCAGTACCGCCACCTGTGGACGCACGCCTTTCTTGATGTAAGGCGCGGCGATGTCCTGGTTGACGTCGAAGCCCAGCTTGACGCTCAGGCCCGGGTTGTCTTCTTCCAGTACCACGTCGAATTCCTGCTCGGCGCAGTCGGCGTTGTCCCGCAGGCGCTGGATCTGGTAGCTGGTTTCTGCCCACTGACGCTGCAGCAGGCGACGCTGGCCGGTGAACACGCTTTCGCCGTTGTAGGAGATGCTCACTTCACCGTTGTTGATCGGCTGGCCGATCACGGCCACGCAATCGCCCAGGCCGGCGGCGCTGAACTGGGCCAGCACGTCCGGAGTAGCGTCCTGGCGCACCTGGATCACCGCACCCAGCTCTTCGTTGAACAGGATGGCGGCGATTTCGGCGGTGTTTTCCGCCACGGCGTCGAGGCTCAGGTTCAGGCCGCAATGGCCGGCGAAGGCCATTTCCACGGCGCTGACCAGCAGGCCGCCATCGGAACGGTCGTGGTAGGCCAGCAGGTGACCGTCGGCGTTGAGGCCCTGGATCACCGCGAAGAAGGCCTTGAGGTCTTCCGCATCATCCACGTCCGGCGCCTGGCTGCCGAGCTTGCCGTGGGTCTGGGCGAGGATCGAGGCGCCCATGCGGTTCTGCCCGCGACCGAGGTCGATCAGGATCAGGTCGGTGGTGCCCTTGTCCATGCGCAGTTGCGGGGTCAGGGTCTGGCGAATGTCCGCTACGGGTGCGAAGCCAGTGACGATCAGCGACAGCGGCGAGGTGACGCTCTTGTCCACGCCCTCTTCGTTCCAGCGGGTGGCCATGGACATGGAGTCCTTGCCCACCGGGATGGTGATGCCCAGCTCTGGGCACAGCTCCATGCCCACTGCCTTGACGGTGTCGTACAGGCGCGCGTCTTCGCCCGGGTGGCCGGCTGCGGACATCCAGTTGGCGGAGAGCTTGATGTCGCTGATCTTGTTGATGCGCGAGGCCGCGATGTTGGTCAGGGTCTCGCCGATCGCCATGCGGCCGGACGCCGGGGCATCCAGCAGGGCCAGCGGCGTGCGCTCGCCCATGGCCATGGCCTCACCGGTGTAGACGTCGAAGCTGGTGGCGGTCACGGCCACGTCGGCCACCGGCACCTGCCATGGGCCGACCATCTGGTCGCGGGCCACGAGGCCGGTGATGGTGCGGTCGCCGATGGTGATCAGGAAGCTCTTGCTGGCCACGGCCGGGTGGTGCAGGACGCGCTCGATGCTCTCGGCGATATCCAGGGTGCTTGGATCGAAATCGTCACCCAGTTCGTTTTCCCGTACGGCCGAACGGTGCATGCGCGGGGCCTTGCCCAGCAGCACTTCCAGCGGCATGTCCACCGGGCTGTTGCCGAAGTGGCTGTCGGTCACGGTCAACTGTGGTTCGGCAGTGGCTTCGCCGACCACCGCGAACGGGCAGCGCTCACGCTCGCAGATGGCCTTGAAACGTTCGAAATCCGCAGCGCCCACCGCCAGGACATAACGCTCCTGGGATTCGTTGGACCAGATTTCGTGCGGGGCCATGCCCGGCTCGTCGTTGGGGATGTTGCGCAGCTCGAAGCGACCGCCACGGCCGCCATCGTTGACCAGTTCCGGGAAGGCGTTGGACAGGCCACCGGCGCCGACGTCGTGGATGAAGCTGATGGGGTTGTTATCCCCCAGTTGCCAGCAACGGTCGATGACTTCCTGGCAACGGCGCTCCATCTCAGGGTTTTCACGCTGTACCGAAGCGAAATCCAGGTCCGCCGAGCTGGTGCCGGTGGCCATGGAGGAAGCGGCGCCGCCGCCCAGGCCGATGAGCATCGCCGGGCCGCCGAGCACGATCAGCTTGGAGCCGACGGTGATCTCGCCTTTCTGCACGTGCTCGTCACGGATGTTGCCCATGCCGCCTGCCAGCATGATCGGCTTGTGGTAACCGCGAACTTCATCGCCACGAGGCGTGGTAATGGATTGCTCGAAGGTGCGGAAATAACCGGTCAGGGCCGGACGGCCGAATTCGTTGTTGAACGCCGCGCCGCCCAGTGGGCCTTCGATCATGATGTCGAGGGCGGTGACGATGCGCTCAGGCTTGCCGTACGGCACTTCCCACGGCTGTTCGAAGCCCGGGATCTGCAGGTTGGACACGGTGAAACCGGTGAGGCCGGCCTTGGGCTTGGCGCCGCGCCCGGTGGCGCCTTCGTCGCGGATTTCGCCGCCGGAACCGGTGGAGGCCCCCGGGAACGGCGCGATGGCGGTCGGGTGGTTGTGGGTCTCGACCTTCATCAGGATGTGCACCGGCTCCTGCACCGCACCGTACTGGCGGGTCTCAGGGTTCGGATAGAAACGCCCGGCAACCGAACCGACGATGACCGCAGCGTTGTCCTTATAGGCGGAGAGCACACCTTCGCTGTGCATCTGATAGGTGTTCTTGATCATGCCGAACAGGCTTTTTTCCTGGCTCTGGCCGTCGATATCCCAACTGGCGTTGAAGATCTTGTGGCGGCAGTGCTCGGAGTTGGCCTGGGCGAACATCATCAGTTCGATGTCGTGGGGATTACGCTTGAGGCCCTGGAAGGCGTTCATCAGGTAATCGATTTCGTCTTCGGCCAGGGCCAGGCCCAGCTCGCTATTGGCCTGCTCCAGCGCAGCACGGCCACCGCCGAGGATGTCGATGGCGGTCAGCGGCTTGGGTTCGGCGTGGCTGAACAGGCCGGCGGCCTGTTCCAGGTTGGCCACCACGATCTGGGTCATGCGGTCGTGCAGGGCGTCGGCAATCAGTTGGGCCTCGGCCTCGCTGAACTCACCAGCCACATAGAAGGCGATGCCGCGCTCCAGGCGCTGGATCTTCGCCAAGCCACAGTTGCGGGCGATGTCGCTGGCCTTGCTCGACCACGGCGAAATGGTGCCGAAACGTGGCAGGACCAGGAACAGACGGCCGGTCGGCTCTTGTACCGGAACGCTGGGGCCGTACTTCAGAAGGCGCGCAAGCACCTGCTGTTCGTCGCCGGTCAGGACGCCGGTGACTTCGGCGAAGTGAGCGAATTCAGCATACAAGCCACTGACAGCCGGTACTTTCTGGCTCAGTTGCTCAAGGAGTTTGCTGTGGCGAAAGGCAGAAAGGGCAGGAGCGCCGCGCAGGATCAACATCTTCGGGACAGCCTCGGGAAGGGGGTGTGCTTTGAGGCCGTGCATTCTAACGTAAACCGCTGGCATCGGCACTCGAAACGCAACCCCCGGGCGCCTCCGGACGTCGGCCCGGGGCCAGCCCCCTATAACAAAGCCTCATCAGGGTCATTGCCGGTGGTTATTTTAAACGTCACATTCAGCGCCCAGGCCCCATTCCTGAGGCCTTCAGCCCGGCTCGACCATCGCTAGCAGACAAGCCCTTCGCTGTCGAGATATGGCGGCCGTTATCCTTTGCGTATACTGCGCCAATGTTTTCCCCTATGGCTTTACGTCCGCGCTGCGCCAAGTGGCTCATCGTTACCGGACTCTTCCTGATGCTCGGCGCCTGTGTTGAGAAACCCAGCACGCTCGAGCGCGTAAAGGAGGATGGTGTGCTGCGGGTGGTCACCCGTAACAGCCCTGCCACCTACTTTCAGGATCGCAACGGTGAAACCGGCTTCGAATACGAGCTGGTGAAACGCTTTGCCGACGATCTGGGGGTGGAGCTCAAGATCGAGACCGCCGACAACCTCGACGACCTATTCGACCAGTTGGGCCAGCCCAAGGGCCCGGTACTGGCCGCCGCCGGCCTGGTGAGCAGCGAGCAGCGCAAGCAGCAGGTGCGGTTCTCCCACCCCTATCTGGAAGTCACGCCCCAGGTCATCTATCGCAATGGCCGTTCCCGCCCCACCACCGCGCAAGACCTGGTGGGCAAGCACATCATGGTGCTCAAGGGCAGCACCCACGCCGAACAACTGGCGGAACTCAAGCTCAAGTACCCCGGCATCGAATACGAAGAGTCGGACGCCGTGGAAGTGGTGGACCTGCTGCGCATGGTGGACGAAGGGCAGATCGACCTGACCCTGGTGGACTCCAACGAACTGGCGATGAACCAGGTCTACTTCCCCAATGTGCGAGTGGCCTTTGACCTGGGCGACGCCCGCAGCCAGAGCTGGGCCGTGGCCGCAGGCGACGACAACAGCCTGCTCAACGAGATCAACAGTTTCCTCGACAAGGTCGAGAAGAACGGCACCCTGCAACGCCTGAAGGACCGCTACTACGGCCATGTGGACGTGCTCGGCTATGTCGGCGCCTACACCTTTGCCCAGCACCTGCAGCAACGCCTGCCCAAGTACGAGAAGCACTTCAAGGCGTCGGCCAAGCAGGAAAAGCTCGACTGGCGCCTGCTGGCGGCGGTGGGCTATCAGGAATCGATGTGGCAGGCCGAGGTCACCTCCAAGACCGGGGTGCGCGGGCTGATGATGCTGACCCAGAACACCGCCCAGGCCATGGGCGTTTCCAACCGCCTGGACCCCAAGCAGAGCATCAGCGGCGGGGCCAAGTACCTGGCCTATATCAAGGAACAGCTGGACGACAAGATCGAGGAACCGGACCGCACCTGGTTCGCCCTGGCCGCCTATAACGTCGGCACCGGCCACCTGGACGATGCGCGCAAGCTGGCCGAGAAAGAGGGCCTGAACCCGAACAAGTGGCTGGATGTGAAGAAGATGCTGCCGCGCCTGTCGCAAAAGCAGTGGTACAGCAAGACCCGCTACGGCTATGCCCGGGGCGGCGAGCCTGTGCATTTCGTCGCCAACATCCGTCGCTACTACGACATTCTCACCTGGGTGACCCAGCCGCAGCTGGAAGGCGACCAGGTCGCCGAAGGCAACCTGCACGTACCCGGGGTCAACAAGACCAAGCCGCCGGAAGAGAATCCGCCGCTTTAAAAGCATTCGCCGGCCAGCCGGCTCCTACGCAGGTTGTACAGGAGCCGGCTGGCCGGCGAAGGCGATTCAGGCCTTGGCCGCAGCCGCCAGGATCAAGGCCTTCATCTCAGCCACCGCACCTTTGAAACCGACAAACAGAGCGTGTGCCACCAGGGCATGGCCGATGTTCAGCTCGTTGATGCCCTTGATCGCCGCCACCGCCTCGACGTTGTGGTAATGCAGGCCATGGCCGGCGTTGACGATCAGCCCCTGGGCCAGGCCAACAGCAACGCCGTCGACGATACGTTGCAGCTCCTCGGCCACTTCACTGGGCGTCTGGGCATCGGCATAACGCCCGGTGTGCAACTCGATGGCCGGCGCGCCGACCCGCTTGGAGGCCTCGATTTGGCGCTCGTCGGCGTCGATGAAAAGGGACACTTCGGAACCGATTTTCGACAGCCGCTCTACCGCCGCCTTGATCCGCGCCTCCTGCCCCGCCACATCCAGGCCGCCTTCGGTGGTGAGCTCCTGGCGGGTTTCCGGCACCAGGCAGATATGTGCCGGACGGATACGCTCGGCAAAAGCCATCATCTCTTCGGTGACGCCCATTTCGAAGTTCATGCGGGTCTGCAGCACGTCCTTGAGCAGCAGCACGTCGCGCTCCTGGATATGCCGGCGATCTTCGCGCAGGTGCACGGTGATGCCGTCGGCGCCCGCCTCTTCCGCGTCCAGCGCTGCCTTGACCGGGTCCGGGTAACGGGTGCCCCGTGCCTGGCGCAGGGTGGCAACGTGGTCGATGTTCACGCCAAGAAGAATGCGATTGCTGGTGGTCACGGAAGTGCTCCTGAATAAATGAAGATTCGGCGCACAGCATACGGGGAGACTAAGGCTTGCGAAACAACTCGCGACTGACCAGGGGCCGGCCGCCCAGGTGCACCGCCAGGGCCTGGCGCATCAGGCGCTTGGCCGCCGACAGCGCGCCGGGAGCGCTCCAGTCGGCATCGGCCATGGCCAGCAACTCGGTGCCGTTGAACAGCCCCGGCTGCAGCAGGAACACCTGCTCCAGCCCGGCATCCACCTGTAAGCGATACAGGCCGTCGGCAGCAATGGGCGCGCCATGGATGTCGCTGTCCAGGGCAAAGCCGTAGCCCAGGTCATCCAGCAGGCGCCACTCAAAGGCCCGCAGCAGAGGCTCCAGGGGACGGCCTTCGGCCAGGGCCAGCAGCGTGGCAGCGTAGTGGTCAAATACCGCAGGATGGGGATCTTCCGCCGGCAGCAGGCGAATCAGCAGCTCGTTCAGATAGAGGCCGCTGAACAACGCCTCGCCATTGAGCCAGGCGGCAATGCCGGCACTTTCCATGCGCCCGACGTTCTTCAGTTCGCCACGGCCGCGAAACTCGACCTCCAGGGGCACGAAGGGCCGCGCCAGGGTCCCGGCCTTGCCCCGGGCATTGCGCAGCACCGCTCGCAGGCAACCTTGGGGGGTAAGAAAATCCACCAGGGCACTGCTTTCGCGGTAGGCGCGGCTGTGCAGGACGTAGGCGAGTTGGCCGACTGGGGCGTTGCTGGACATGGTTGCGAGGGATCTCAGGGGAAGAGAGGGAACCGGGTCCGGAGAAGGGGTTGCAGCTGTTCGCCGGCAAGCCGGCTCCTACAGGAAGGTGCAGGAGCCGGCTTGCCGGCGAAGTGCATCAGAGGTCGCCGTAGCCCAGCGAGCGCAGGGCGCGTTCGTCGTCGGACCAGCCGCCCTTGACCTTGACCCAGAGGTTGAGCATGACCTTGGAATCGAACAGCAGCTCCATGTCCTTGCGCGCCTCCATGCCGATGCGCTTGATCCGCTCACCCTTGTCGCCAATGATGATTTTCTTCTGGCCGTCGCGCTCGACGAGGATCAAGGCATGGATATGCAGGGTCTTGCCCTGCTGCTTGAACTCTTCGATTTCCACGGTGATCTGGTAGGGCAGCTCGGCACCGAGCTGGCGCATGATCTTTTCCCGCACCAGTTCGGCCGCGAGGAAGCGGCTGCTGCGGTCGGTGATCTGGTCTTCCGGGAAGAAGTGGTCGTTCTCCGGCAGGTGCTTGGCGATCAGGCCTTCCAGGGCTTCGAGGTTGTGGCCCTGCTGGGCGGAGACCGGCACGATCTCGGCGTTCGGCAGTTGCTCCTGCAGCCAGGTCAGGTGCGGCATCAGCTCGGCCTTGTCCTCGATGCGATCGGTCTTGTTGATCGCCAGGATTACCGGGCCCTGCACGTACTGCACACGCTCCAGCACCAGTTGGTCTTCGTCGGTCCACTTGGTGCGATCGACCACGAAGATCACCACGTCGACGTCTTTCAACGCCGCCGAAGCGGTCTTGTTCATGTAGCGGTTCAGCGCCTTCTCGTTGCTCTTGTGCATACCGGGGGTATCGACGTAGATCGCCTGGATGGCGCCTTCGGTCTTGATCCCGAGCATGTTGTGACGAGTGGTCTGGGGCTTGCGCGAGGTGATCGCCAGCTTCTGGCCGAGGATGTGGTTGAGCAGCGTCGACTTGCCCACGTTGGGGCGGCCGACGATGGCGACATAGCCACAGCGTGTTGCAGTTGAATCAGTCATGGCCATTCTCCACGCCCAGGGCAATCAGTGCTGCGGCGGCCGCTACCTGTTCGGCAATACGGCGGCTCACACCCTGACCTCGGCTTTTTTCATTCAATAAGGTGACTTCACATTCAACGAAGAATGTCCGGCAATGCGGTTCGCCCTGGATATCCACCACTTCGTAGCGTGGCAGTTCGCAGGCGCGGGACTGGAGGAACTCCTGCAGCCGGGTCTTGGGGTCCTTGTTGGTGTCCACCAGGGTCAGGCTCTCGAACTCCGAGGCCAGCCAGGACAGCACGCGGTCACGGGCAGTCTCCATGCCGGCGTCCAGGTAGATCGCACCAATCAGGGCCTCCAGGGCATCGGCAAGGATCGACTCACGACGAAAACCGCCGCTCTTCAATTCGCCGGAGCCCAGGCGCAGGTACTCGCCCAGGTCGAAACCACGGGCCAGCACCGCCAGTGTTTCACCTTTCACCAGACGCGCGCGCAAACGCGAGAGCTGGCCTTCGCGGGCCTGGGGAAAGCGCTCGAACAGCGCCTCGCCGGCAACGAAGTTGAGAATGGCGTCACCGAGAAACTCCAGGCGCTCGTTGTTGCGCCCGGCAAAGCTGCGGTGAGTGAGGGCCAGCAGCATCAGCTCCTGGTCCTTGAAGGAATAACCGAGCTGACGCTCGAGACGGCTCAAAGAAACGCTCACGGTTTACCCACGCTGGTTTCGTTGCCGAAACTCGCCATCCCAGGGGCCGCGCACGAGGTGCGGGTGGCAATTAACGCTGTGTTCAAATTTACATCCTGAATATCGTTGACTGCATGCATCTGGCGATAAGGCTGTTACGGGTCGCCCAAGGGCAAGGCCGTTTTATACAAGAGCCAGAAAAGCATTCGGCGCTGTGTTCAACAGCGCCGCGTGTGATTACTTGATCAGGCCAACCCGCGAGAAATTCGGCAGGTGGCTGAGTTTCGGTTCGGGCCAGCTCATCCAGACTGCGAAGGCCTTGCCGACTATATTCTTGTCGGGAACCATGCCCAGCAGGTCCTTGGGAATACTTGGATCGTCCCAGTAGCGACTGTCGTTAGAGTTGTCGCGGTTGTCGCCCATCATGAAGTAGTGCCCGGCCGGCACCACCCAGCGACCGTCCGGGGTTGCCCGGTAACGGCTCATTTCCTTGCGGATCAAGTGCTCGGCGGCGCCCAGTTTTTCCTTGTACAGCTCGGCGCTGCCCAAGGTGCCGGGTTCAGCCCCCACCAGTTGCTCCGCCACCGGCTGACCGTTGACGAACAGGTGCTTGTCACTGGTGTAGCGCACTTCATCACCCGGCAGGCCGACCACACGCTTGATGTAGTTGACGTTCGGATCGCTTGGGTAGCGGAACACCATCACATCACCGCGCTGCGGATCACCGACTTCGATGACCTTCTTGTCGATCACCGGCAAGCGGATCCCGTAGGAAAACTTGTTCACCAGGATGAAGTCGCCCACATCCAGGGTCGGCTTCATCGAGCCCGATGGAATCTGGAACGGCTCCACCAGGAACGAACGCAGCACCAGGACGATGAACAGCACCGGAAAGAACGACTTGCCGTATTCAACCAGCAGCGGCTCTTTGCTCAGCTTCTCGACCACCACCCCGTCCGGCTGGCTGACGCTGCCCTGATAGTTGGCAATGGCGGCACGCCGGCGCGGTGCCAGGAACACCAGGTCGAGCAACGCCAAGAGACCGCAAACGAAGACAGCGATGACCAGCAACAGCGGGAAATTTAGTGACATAGGACCTAACTATCCAACCTGAGCACGGCAAGGAAGGCTTCTTGTGGAATTTCCACGTTGCCCACTTGCTTCATGCGTTTCTTACCGGCCTTCTGCTTTTCCAACAGCTTGCGCTTACGGCTAACGTCGCCGCCGTAGCATTTGGCCAGTACGTTCTTTCTGAGTGCCTTGACCGTTGTCCGCGCCACAATCTGCCCGCCAATGGCGGCCTGGATTGCCACGTCAAACATCTGCCGAGGAATCAGTTCTTTCATCTTTTCGGTCAGCGCACGCCCTTTGTAGTGGGCGTTGTCACGGTGCACGATCAACGCCAGGGCGTCGACCTTCTCACCGTTGATCAGCACATCCAGTTTCACCAGATTAGCCGACTGGTAACGATCGAAATGATAATCCAGCGAAGCATAGCCGCGGCTGGTGGATTTCAGGCGGTCGAAGAAGTCCAGGACCACTTCGTTCATCGGCAGGTCGTAGGTCACCTGAACCTGGCTGCCGAGGAACAGCATGTCGTGCTGCACGCCGCGCTTCTCGATGCACAGGGTTATGACGTTGCCCAGGTGCTCTTGCGGCACAAGAATATTGGCCCGCACGATCGGCTCGCGCATGTCTTCGATCGCCGACAGATCCGGAAGCTTGGACGGGTTGTCGACGTAGATCGTTTCACCGTTCTTCAGTTGCAGCTCGAAGATTACCGTCGGTGCGGTGGTGATCAGGTCCAGGTCGTACTCGCGCTCCAGGCGCTCCTGGATGATCTCCATGTGCAGCATGCCGAGGAACCCGCAGCGGAAGCCGAAGCCCAGGGCGTCGGAGCTTTCCGGGGTGTACTGCAGGGAAGAGTCGTTCAGGGTGAGCTTCTGCAACGCTTCGCGGAAATCCTCGAAGTCGTCGGAGCTGACCGGGAACAGGCCGGCGTAGACCTGGGGCTGGATGCGCTTGAAACCCGGCAGCACTTCAACGTCCGGGGTCGAGCTCAGGGTCAGGGTGTCACCCACGGGCGCGCCGTGAATGTCCTTGATGCCCGCGATGATGAAGCCCACTTCACCGGCCTTGAGGTCGGTGGTGGCGGTGTGTTTCGGGTTGAATACACCAACGCTGTCCACCAGGTGGATCTTGCCGGTGGATTTCACCAGGATCTTGTCGCCCTTCTTCACCCGGCCATGACGTACACGTACCAGGGACACGACGCCCAGGTAGTTGTCGAACCAGGAGTCGATGATCAGGGCTTGCAGCGGGTCTTCGATGTTGCCGGTCGGTGCCGGAATGGTGGTCACCAGGCGCTCGAGCACCTCGTCCACGCCCAGGCCGGTCTTGGCGCTGCAGGTCACGGCGTCGGTGGCATCGATACCGATGATCTTCTCGATCTCTTCCTTGACCCGCTCAGGATCGGCCTGTGGCAGGTCGATCTTGTTCAGCACCGGCATCACTTCCAGGCCTTGCTCGATGGCGGTGTAGCAGTTGGCAACCGACTGGGCTTCGACGCCCTGGCCGGCGTCCACCACCAGCAATGCACCTTCACAGGCCGCCAGGGAACGGCTGACTTCGTAGGTGAAGTCCACGTGGCCCGGGGTGTCAATGAAGTTCAGCTGGTAGGTAATGCCGTCGCGGGCCTTGTAATAGAGGGTGACGCTGTGGGCCTTGATGGTGATCCCGCGCTCACGCTCAAGGTCCATGGAATCCAGAACCTGGGCTTCCATTTCGCGCTCGGCCAGGCCGCCGCACATCTGGATGAAGCGATCGGCCAGAGTCGACTTGCCATGGTCAATGTGGGCGATGATGGAGAAATTGCGGATATGACTCAAATCACTCACGGATGAACACTCAAAAAGGCTGCAGGCATGGCCCGCCGAAAAATAGCCGGGAATTGTACCTGATACTCGGCACAAGCGTCACGCTCGCCTGTCAGCGTTTGTCAAATGCAAAAACGCCCCGATCCAAGGACCGGGGCGTTACGTCAAGACCCTGGCAAAGCCGCGGAATCAGCCGGCCCGGCGCAACAGCCAGACGCCCGCCACCGCGCAGATACCCGCAGGCACCAGCACCGCGAACAGCGGCGAAAAGCCAAATACCAGGCTCGAAGGGCCCAGCAGATCCTGGGCGATGCGGAAGGTGAAACCCACCAATACGCCGGTGAATACCCGCTGACCCAGGGTCACCGAACGCAGCGGACCGAAAATGAAGGAAATGGCCATCAATACCAGCGCCGCCGTCACCAGCGGCTGCAGGACCTTGACCCAGAACGCCAGCCAGTAGCGACCGTTATTCAGGCCCTGGTCGGCCAAGTAGTGGATGTAGCCCCACAGGCCGCTGATGGACAGGGATTCCGGCGCCATCACCACAGTGCTCAGCAGTTGCGGGCTCAAGGCCACATCCCAACGTTCGCCGGGCACGCTGATGACTTCGGTATGACCGTCGCGGAAGTAGGTGGTGGTGACATCCGTCAGCTGCCAGTAGTCCTCGTGGAAACGGGCCTGGCGGGCAAAACTCGACGACAGCATGTGGCGCTGGTCATCGAAGTGGTAGCGGGTCACGCCATAGAGCAGGCCATTGGGCTGCACTGCGTTGATATGGATGAATTCATCGCCCTGGCGGTGCCACAGGCCGTGCTTGGAACTCTGGGCATCGCCGGAACCCTGGGCCAGGGCCCGACTGGCCTGGGCCTGGGTCTCGGTGGCCGGCGCTACGTATTCGCCCACCAGCACGCCCACCAGCATCAGCACCAGCATGGGTTTCATGACCGCCCAGACAATACGGCCCACCGATACACCGGCCGCGCGCATGATGGTCAACTCGCTGTTACTGGCCAGGCTGCCAAGGCCGATCAGGCAGCCGATCAGGCCTGCCATCGGCAGCATTTCATAGACCCGACGCGGCGCAGTGAGGGCCACGTAGCTCATTACATCCACCACGGTATACGTTTCGTTGACAGCCCCCATCTCATCGATGAAGGCAAACAGCGAGGCCAGCCCGAGGATGATCCCCAGGACCGCCAGGATAGCCATGAACACACTGCTACCGATGTAGCGATCGAGCTTAACCACGAGCCATCTCCTTCACGCTGCGACGACTCGCCATTTTCAAGCGCATCGGCTCCCAATACATCAGGCCGAGGCCGATCAACAGAAACAGTAGGTGCACCCACCACAGCCCCAAGGCCGGGGAAATCTTGCCCTTCTCCAGTGCACCGCGCACGGCGATCAGGATGGTCAGGTAGGCCATGTACAGCAGGATCGCCGGGATCAGCTTGAGGAAGCGGCCCTGGCGCGGGTTGACCCGGGACAACGGCACCGCCATCAAGGTCACGATAAACACCAGCAATGGCAGGGACAGGCGCCATTGCAACTCGGCACGGGCTCGCAGGTCATCCTTGCCGATCAGGTCAGCGGTGGGCATGGCATCGCGATCGGTGACTTCGTCGCTGACGTCCGGACGCTCCAGCAAAACACCGTAGGTGTCGTACTTGATCACCCGGTAGTTGGCCTCGCCCGGGTTGCCGTCATAGCGATAGCCGTTTTCCAGGATCAGGTAGCGATTGCCGTCGGGGCGAATGTCCTGATGGCCCTTCTCGGCCACCAGCACCGAAATGCCCTCGTCCTTTTTCTGCTGGCCCAGGCGCTTCTCGGAAATGAACACGCCGCCCAGGTTGGTTCGGTCTTCGGACAACTGCTCGGTGTAGGTGACCCGGGTACCGTCGTTGAGCGCCTGGAAGCGCCCCGCCACCAGCGTGTCGAACTCGGTCAGGGCATCCTGCTTGTTCAGCAACAGCTGGAACTGGTTGGCACCCTGGGGCGCCAGGCTCAGGCTCAGCCAGGCCACCAGCAGGGCCACCAGGGCCGCCGGGATCATGGTTATGCCCAACAGGCGCTGCTGGCTCATGCCGGTGGCCGACAGCACGGTCATCTCGCTTTCGAGATAGAGCCGGCCGTAAGCCAGGAGAATGCCGAGGAACAGCCCCAGGGGCAGGATCAGTTGCAAGAAGCCCGGCAGGCGAAACCCCATGATCAGGAACAGCGAGCCCGGATCCAGGGCCCCCGAGGCGGCTTGCGCGAGGAACTTGACGAAGCGCCCGCTCATGATGATGACCAGCAATACCGCGCTCACGGCACTCAGGGTCAGCAGGATTTCGCGGGACAGATAACGAAAGACGATCAAACCAGACACTCCAGGGTTGTCAGGCTAAGGCGGCCGAACAAGCAAACGTATCGAGCCGGCCCCAGACGCAGGGCCGCCGAAAAAAGATGGCGCATTATCCTGTGATTGCGCGCGCCTGTCACGGAGGATGCTCACCCAGCGCTCTAATGCGCCGAAACTGGCCCATGCGAGGGTTGTCAGCCGCGACCGGCGAGGTTCAAACTGGCGGCTTTGTCGTCGGCAGCATGCGGCGTCTTCTTCTATATAGATAAGCTCGGCGCAGGACAGCCTCCTGCGCTCTTTGACCATTTATTCAGGGACCCAGACATGGAACTGGTTGTAAAAAGCGTTAGCCCGGAAACGTTGAAGACCGCCACCCTGGTGGTCGCCGTCGGCGAAGGCCGCAAACTCGGCAACGTTGCCAAGCAACTCGACGAACTCAGCGGCGGCGCCATCAGCGCCGTACTCAAGCGCGGCGACCTGGCCGGCAAGGTCGGCCAGAGCCTGCTGCTGCACGGTGTGGCCAAGCTCAAGGCCGAGCGGGTGCTGCTGGTAGGCACCGGCAAGGACGGCGAACTGGGCGACCGCCCGTTCCGCAAGATCATCAGCGGCGTGCTCACCACCCTCAAGGGCCTGGGCGGCAGCGACGCCGTGCTGGCGCTGGATGAAGTCGTGGTCAAGGGCCGCGACAGCTACGGCAAGACCCGCCTGCTGGCAGAAACCCTGGTGGACGGTGGTTATGTCTTCGATCGCTACAAGAGCCAGAAGGCCGAGCCCCGCGCCCTGAAGAAAATCACCCTGCTGACCATCAAGGCCGCCGAAGCCGAAGTCCAGCGCGGCGTGACCCATGCCCAGGCCATCGCCAACGGCATGGCCTTTACCCGCGACCTGGGCAACCTGCCGCCGAACGTCTGCCACCCGACCTTCCTCGGCGAACAGGCCAAGGCCCTGGGCAAGGAGTTCAAGGGCCTGAAGGTCGAGGTCCTCGACGAGAAGAAGATCAAGGAACTGGGCATGGGCTCGTTCTATGCCGTGGGCCAGGGCAGCGACCAGCCGCCACGCCTGATCGTCATGCAGTACAACGGCGGCAAGAAGTCCGAGAAGCCGTTCGCCCTGGTGGGCAAGGGCATCACTTTCGACACCGGCGGCATCAGCCTCAAGCCGGGCGCCGGCATGGATGAAATGAAGTACGACATGGGCGGCGCCGCCAGCGTGTTCGGCACCCTGCGCGCCGTGCTGGAGCTGAAGCTGCCGATCAACCTGGTGTGCATCCTGGCCTGCGCCGAGAACATGCCCAGCGGTGGCGCCGCGCGTCCTGGCGACATCGTCACCACCATGAGCGGGCAGACCGTGGAGATCCTCAACACCGACGCCGAAGGCCGCCTGGTGCTGTGCGATGCCCTGACCTACTCCGAGCGCTTCAAGCCACAGGCCGTGATCGATATTGCCACCCTCACCGGTGCCTGCGTGGTCGCCCTGGGCGCCCATACTTCGGGCCTGCTGGGCAACAACGACGAACTGATCGGCCAACTGCTCAGCGCCGGCCAGCAAGCCGACGACCGCGCCTGGCAACTGCCGTTGTTCGACGAGTACCAGGAGCAACTGGACAGCCCGTTCGCCGACATCGCCAACATCGGCGGGCCAAAGGCCGGCACCATCACCGCCGCCTGCTTCCTCTCGCGCTTCACCAAGAACCTCAACTGGGCGCACCTGGACATCGCCGGCACTGCCTGGACCAGCGGTGGCAAGGACAAGGGCGCCACTGGCCGTCCGGTCCCCCTGCTGACCCAATACCTGCTGGACCGCGCCAAAGCCTGAAAACCATGACCGCAGGGGGCGCCGCATGAAGGCGGCGCCCTCCTCGGCTCAGGAAGCCCAATGACCAAAGTCGACTTCTATATTCTTCCCAGCGCGGACCCTGCGGCGCGCCTGGATTTTGCCTGCAAGCTCACCGACAAGGCCTGGCGCATGGGCCACCGCATCTACCTGCATTGCAGCGATGCAGAGCAACGGGACGAGCTCGATGCCCGCCTGTGGCGCTTCAAGGGCGAAACCTTCGTCCCCCACGGCCCGGCGGAAAGCGAACCCGAAAGCCTGATCGTCCTCGGCCTCGGCCAGGACCCCGGCCCCCACAATGACCTGCTGGTGAACCTGGACCTGAAAGTGCCGGCCTTCGCCCCGCGTTTTGCCCGGATTGCCGAGGTGGTGGTGGAAGACCCCGCTATTCGTCAGGCGGCCCGCGAGAGTTTCCGTTTCTATCGCGAACAGGGCTATCCTCTGCAAGATCACCGTTTACAGCGACTCTGAGCACCCGATGGACACTCCCAATCCGCTGCAAAAGCCCGCGCACCTGCTGGATGACCTCGAGTCGATCCGTAAACTGCTCGGCGATGAAAACCTGCAACCGCCACTGCTGACCGAGACCGTCAGCAGCGAAGTACAGATTCCCCTGCTGTTCGACATGGTGGGCAACCAGCAGCCGGCCGCTGCCCAAGCCGCTCCTGCCGCACCCGCCAAGGCGCAACCCGCGCCAGCCCCGGCGCAAGTGGCCACCCCCGCGCCGGCTCAAGCGGCAACACCCGCTCCAGCACCTGCAGCGGCGGCCCCCGTCGCCAAGCCTGCCACCGCCAGCAACAACGCCGATGCCTTGCTGCACCTGGACAGCGAACTGCGCGCCGCCGCACAACTGATCATGCAGGACGTGATCGACGACTTCGCGCCGCATATCGAAACCGAGATCAAGCGTCGCCTCGACGCCCGCCTGGAACGCCTGCTCGCAGCGGCCACCAGCGGCAAACCATAAGCCACACGCAAAAGCCGGGCCGGGCCATCTTGTCGCTTGCCGCTGGTGGCTTGCTGCCGCCCCCCTCCGCTATACTTCCCGGCTTTTCCTGAATAAATGCCAATAGGGTCCCGCCGCGCATGGATAAGACCTACCAGCCGCACGCCATTGAAACTTCCTGGTACCAGACCTGGGAGTCCGAGAACTACTTCGCCCCGCAAGGCGCGGGCGACTCCTACACCATCATGATCCCGCCGCCGAACGTCACCGGCAGCCTGCACATGGGCCACGGCTTCAACAACGCGATCATGGACGCCCTGATCCGTTTCCGCCGCATGCAGGGTCGCAACACCCTGTGGCAGCCGGGCACCGACCACGCCGGTATCGCCACGCAAATGCTGGTGGAGCGCCAGATCGAAGCCCAGGGCCAGAATCGCCATGACCTGGGCCGGGAAAAATTCCTCGAGAAAGTCTGGGAATGGAAGGATCAGTCCGGGGGCAACATCAGCCGCCAGATCCGCCGCCTGGGCTCCTCCGTGGACTGGAGCCGCGAGCGCTTCACCATGGACGACGGCCTCTCGGAAGCGGTGAAGGAAGCCTTCGTGCGCCTGCACGAAGACGGCCTGATCTACCGCGGCAAGCGCCTGGTCAACTGGGACACCAAGCTGCACACGGCGATTTCCGACCTTGAAGTGGAAAACCACGACGAGAAGGGCTTCCTGTGGAACCTCAAGTACCCGCTGGCCGACGGCGCCAAGACAGCCGAAGGCAACGACTACCTGATCGTCGCCACCACCCGTCCGGAAACCATGCTCGGTGACTCCGCCGTCGCGGTGAACCCTGAAGACGAGCGCTACAAGGCCCTGATCGGCAAATTCGTCGAGCTACCCCTGGTGGGCCGCCGCATCCCGATCATCGCCGACGATTACTGCGACCCCGAGTTCGGCACCGGCTGCGTGAAGATCACCCCGGCCCACGACTTCAACGACTATGAAGTCGGCAAGCGCCACAACCTGCCGCTGCTCAACATCTTCGACAAGAACGCCGCCGTACTGCCGGCCTGCCAGGTGTTCAACCTGGACGGCAGCCTGAACGACAGCGTCGACGGCAAGATCCCGACCGAGTACGTGGGCCTGGACCGCTTCGAAGCACGCAAGCAGATCGTTGCCGCGTTCGACGCCGCAGGCCTGCTGGTAAGCGTCGACGACCACGCGCTGAAAGTGCCGAAGGGCGACCGTTCCGGCACCGTCATCGAGCCGTGGCTGACCGACCAGTGGTATGTCTCCACCAAGCCGCTGGCAGAACCTGCCATCGCCGCCGTGGAAGACGGCCGCATCGCCTTCGTGCCCAAGCAGTACGAGAACATGTATTTCTCCTGGATGCGTGACATCCAGGACTGGTGCATCAGCCGCCAGCTGTGGTGGGGACACCGCATTCCGGCCTGGTACGACGAGTCGGGCAAAGTCTATGTCGGCCGCGACGAAGCGGAAGTACGGGCCAAGCACAACCTCGGCCCGGACGTTGCCCTGCAGCAGGACAACGACGTGCTCGACACCTGGTTCAGTTCGGGCCTGTGGACCTTCTCCACCCTGGGCTGGCCGGAGCAGACCGACTTCCTCAAGACCTTCCACCCCACCGACGTGCTGGTCACCGGCTTCGACATCATTTTCTTCTGGGTCGCCCGGATGATCATGCTCACCATGCACCTGGTGAAGAACGAAGACGGCACGCCGCAGGTTCCGTTCAAGACCGTGTACGTGCACGGCCTGGTCCGCGACGGCCAGGGCCAGAAGATGTCCAAGTCCAAGGGCAACGTCCTCGACCCGCTGGACATCATCGACGGTATCGACCTGGAAACCCTGGTGCAGAAGCGCACCACCGGCCTGATGCAGCCCAAACTGCAGAAAGCCATCGAGAAGCAGACCCGCGCCGAATTCGCCGACGGCATCGCCAGCTACGGCACCGACGCCCTGCGCTTCACCTTCTGCTCCCTGGCCACCACTGGTCGCGACATCAAGTTCGACATGGGCCGCGTCGAGGGTTACCGCAACTTCTGCAACAAGATCTGGAACGCCGCGCGCTACGTGCTGGACAAGGGCGAGGACTGCGGCCAGAACGGCGAAGCTTACGAGCTGTCCCTGGCGGACCGCTGGATCATCTCGCAGCTGCAGCGCACTGAAGCCGAAGTCACCCGCCAACTCGACCAGTTCCGTTTCGACCTGGCCGCCCAGGCCCTGTACGAGTTCATCTGGAACCAGTACTGCGACTGGTACCTGGAGCTGTCCAAGCCCGTGCTGTGGGACGAGAACTCGCCGGTTGAGCGCCAGCGCGGCACCCGTCGCACCCTGGTACGGGTACTGGAAGTGGCGCTGCGCCTGGCGCATCCGTTCATGCCGTTCATCACCGAGGAAATCTGGCAGCGCCTGGCGCCGTTGGCAGGCAGCACCGGCAAGACCATCATGCTGCAACCTTGGCCGGTGGCTAACGAAACCCGCATCGACCAAGGCGCCGAGGACGACATCGAATGGCTCAAGGGCCTGATGCTCGGCACGCGCAACATTCGCGCGGAAATGAACATCGGCCCGGGCAAGCCCCTGGCCCTGTTCCTGAAGAACGTCAGCGCCGAAGACCAGCGTCGCCTGGCCGAGAACGAAGCCTTGCTGAAGAAGCTGGCCCGACTCGAATCCATCACCGTACTGGCTGCCGGCGACGAAGCGCCGCTGTCCGCCACGGCGCTGGTGGGCGAGATGGAAGTGCTGGTGCCGATGGCCGGCCTGATCGACAAGGGCGCCGAACTGGCGCGCCTGGACAAGGAAATCCAGCGCCTGCAAGGCGAAGTGCAACGCGTGGGCGGCAAGCTGTCCAACCCGTCCTTCGTCGACAAGGCCCCGGCCGAAGTGATCGAGAAGGAACGCGCCAAACTGGCCGAGGCCGAACAGGCCCTGGGCAAGCTGGCGGAGCAGCACGCACGGATCTCCAGCCTGTAACGGCGATTCGCGCAGTGTGAAAAAGGGAGGCCCGCAAAGGCCTCCCTTTTTTATTGGCGGCAGATCGCTTTCGCTGGCAAGCCAGCTCCTAGCGTTACGCGGTGGTTTGCCAGGAGCCGGCTTGCCGGCGGCGAAGCCTCCCGCCCCAACGCCGCAAGATATGGGACAATGCCCGCCACTTTGAACCACCCCGAATCGATCCCCCATGACCGCCCCCAGCACACCCAAGCCTTCGCGCAAAAAGCCCAAGCCTGCCTCCCCAGCCAAAGCCGCCACGCCCCGGGAAAAGGCCAGCCTGCATCCGCGCAATCGTCACCAGGGGCGTTACGACTTCCCGCAACTGATCAAGAGCACCCCGGAGTTGGGGCAGTTCGTGATCCTCAATCCCTATGGCAAGGAAAGCATCGACTTTGCCGACCCGGCCGCCGTGCGGGTATTCAACCGGGCCCTGCTCAAGGCCTTCTACGGCATTGCCCACTGGGACATTCCGGCGGACTTCCTCTGCCCACCAGTGCCCGGTCGCGCTGACTATGTGCACTTCCTCGCCGATCTGCTGGCCAGCCACAACCAGGGTGAAGTCCCTCGTGGCGCGGCCGTGCGGGTCCTGGATGTCGGGGTCGGCGCCAACTGCATCTACCCCCTGATCGGCTACAGCGACTACCGCTGGCAGTTCCTCGGCTCGGACATCGACAGCACCGCCCTGGCCGCGGCCAAGGCAATTGTCCAGGCCAACGGCTTGAACAAGGCCATCAGCCTGCGCCAGCAGGGCAATCCCAAGCAGATCCTCACCGGCCTGCTGGACAGCACCGAGCGTTTCGACCTGACGATGTGCAACCCGCCCTTCCATGCCTCCCTGGACGAAGCCACCCGCGGCAGCCAGCGTAAATGGCGGGCCCTGGGCAAGGCCGACCCCAAGCGCAAATTGCCGGTGCTGAATTTCGGCGGGCAGGCCCGGGAGCTCTGGTGCGAAGGCGGCGAGATCCGCTTTGTCAGCCAGTTGATCAGTGAAAGCGCCAGCGTCGGCCAACAGGTACTGTGGTTCAGCACCCTGGTGTCGAAGGCCTCTAACCTGCCGGCGATTGAAAGCGCGCTGAAAAAGGCCGGAGCCCTGGAAAGCCAGGTGGTGGAAATGTCCCAGGGGCAGAAACAGAGCCGCTTCGTCGCCTGGACCTTCAAGGACAAGGCACAGCAACAGGCCTGGAGCCAGGAACGCTGGATGAGGAAGAACTAAAGAGGCGGGGGATTCAAGGACGATTCACCTTGCGTGAATCGGTGTTACACAAACCGTGCCCGGAAGACTTCTGAGCACGGTTTCACTGCAAGTATTACTTGTTAACAGCGTCGGTCAGGCCTTTAGCCACAACCAGCTTGATAACTTTCTTGGCAGCGATTTCGATGGCAGCGCCAGTCGATGGGTTACGGCCAGTACGGGCAGGACGCTCGGTCACTTTCAGTTTGCCGATACCTGGCAGAGTGATTTCGCCGCCATTTTCCAATTGATCAGCAACGATCTGAGCCAGTTGGTCCAGGGCGTTACGCGCGGTGGTTTTCGGCGCGTCGATAGCTTCAGCGATATCAGCGATCAGTTGGTCTTTAGTAATAGCCATTGTGGTGTTCCTTCCCTATCAAATTCATTTGGATTGCAGAGTGCAGTGTCAGCCATCGAGCCAGATCTTGTGAATCTGGCACCCCGGTTACAACCACGACAGATCGGGGTTATAGATACCGAAATCAGGGTTTGGTTCGACCCGACAAATGCTGAATGCACGCTTAACGCTGAGACATCGCGTAAGACGGGGCAAAACTAGCACACAGACGGGGAAATATCCGCCTCTACCTAGCCATTTGGTCAGCTTTATTGCTCTAAATCGGTAAAAAAATGCATAAGCCTTACCGAGGAGCCGTTCATCACCCGGCAAACCGCGCCAAAACCAGCGGGTGCGGTACACTGGGTACTTTTTCGGGGAGCCCGCCCTCCCCCTTCAATCAGCCGAGAAGCCCATGCCGATCCGTCATTGCATCGTCCACCTGATCGACAAAAAACCCGACGGCAGCCCAGCAGTCCTGCACGCCCGCGATTCCGAACTGGCAGAGTCCGCGGCCATCGAGAACATGCTCGCCGACCTCAATGAAAGCTATAACGCCAAACAGGGCAAAGCCTGGGGCCTGTTCCACCCCGAGTCCGGTGCGTTCCCCTTCAGCGGCTGGCTGAAGGAGTACCTGGAAGGCGGCCAGGACTTCACCGCGTTCAGCCGGGTGGCGGTGGAGCATCTGCAGAAGCTGATGGAAGAGTCCAACCTGTCGGTGGGCGGCCACGTACTGTTCGCCCACTACCAGCAAGGCATGACCGACTACCTGGCGATCGCCCTGCTGCACCACAGTGAGGGCGTGGCGGTGACCGACCAGCTGGACGTGACGCCGTCCCGTCACCTGGACCTGGGCCAACTGCATCTGGCGGCGCGGATCAACATCTCCGAATGGCAGAACAACAAGCAGTCCAAGCAGTACATCTCCTTTATCAAGGGCAAGAACGGCAAGAAGGTCTCGGAGTATTTCCGCGACTTCATCGGCTGCCAGGAAGGCGTCGACGGCCCGGGCGAGACCCGCACCCTGCTCAAGGCCTTCAGCGACTTCGTGGAAAGCGAGGACCTGCCGGAAGACTCGGCCCGGGAGAAGACCAAGACCCTGGTGGACTACGCCAGCAGCCAGGCCAAGCTCGGCGAACCCATGGGCCTGGAAGAACTCTCGGAACTGATCGACGAGGATCGCCCCAAGGCCTTCTACGATCACATCCGCAACAAGGACTACGGGCTGTCGCCGGAGATCCCCGCGGACAAGCGCACCCTGAACCAGTTCCGCCGCTTCACCGGTCGCGCCGAGGGCCTGTCCATCAGTTTCGAGGCCCATCTGCTGGGTTCGAAGATCGAGTACGACGAAGAAGCCGGGACCCTGATCATCAAGGGCCTGCCAACCCAGCTGACCGACCAGCTCAAGCGCCGTAACTGATGCTCCAGGGGGTATTGAAGAAGTTCCTGCTGATCCTGCTGGTGGTGGTGACCTACCAGCACTGGGGCAAGATCGAACGGCTGTTCAACCCTTCGGCAATGGTCAGCGAAGAGACCCGCGAGCATGCCCGGGTGGTGCTGTACGCCACCGACTGGTGCGGCTACTGCAAGGCCACCCGGCGCTTTCTCGATCAGAAGGGCATTCCCTTCCGGGAATTCGACATCGAGAAAGACGCCGCGGCACGCCAGGCCTACACCGCCCTGGGCGGTGCCGGGATTCCGATCCTGGACGTGAATGGCACCCTGATCCGCACCTACGACCCCGACGCAATCATGGCCGCGCTGAAGCCCTAGGAGCCGTTTCGCTTGCCGGCGAAGGGGGCGGCCGCTCTGGGAACGCCTTCGCAGGCAAGCCAGCTCCTGCAGATATGCATCACTGGGCCTGGATGCGAAAGCCCAGCCGTGGGAAGTGCACGTGGACCACACCGGCACGTGGATCTTCACGGCGCAGGATCAGCTCTTCAGTACCGGCGAACAGCAACTCGCCCGCCACCGGGTCGACACCGTAGTCAGTCGCGGCAATCACCACCTGCTGGCCCGCCTTGAAGCCGTTGGGGTCGACGAACTGTTCATCCGGCAGCGCCGCCGGGGTGGCACTGCGCGAGACCTCGAGGGCCTCTTCGGCGCTCATTTCGGTGAAGGAGCCATGCCCGAAACCCAGGACCCGCGCCAGCCAGCCAGCAACCGCCGGATAGTCGTCCACCAGCGGCGCGGTCACCGGCGTGCCCTTGAGGAACCACAGCGGGTGAGCCAGGGCAATATCGGCAATCGACGGTTGGCCAAACAGGAAGTCCCCGGGCTCGCGCTGCAACTGCTGCTCCAGGCGCGCCATGAGGGTCGGCCACTGATGCTTGGCCACCTCCAGAGGGAGCCGGCTGGCGCTGCCGCCACTGAACAGCCCGGCACGGTCGGCCATGAAGGCCTTGACCGCTTCCGGCGGCAGCTTGCCGAAACGCACCGCCGCGGATTCAGGCTGGAATACCAGGGTCACCGCGTGCTGGAACACTACCGAATCGACCCAGGCGGCGAAGGCCGCACTGATCATTTCCTGGCCTTCGGGAAACAGCGCAGGCGAGGATTTTTCCTGCTCCAGGCGGCGCGCGATCAAGGCCGTGTCGCAATAGATATCCGCGCCGACCTGCAACACCGGGGTCTTGCGATAGCCACCGGTCAGGGCGGTCAGGTCGGGCTTGGGCATCACCGGGGAAATCTTCACCGAGCGCCAGGACAGCCCCTTGAAACCCAGCAGCAAGCGGGCTTTTTCCGCAAAGGGAGAGGTCGGGTAATGGTGGAGAATCAACTCTGACATGCTGGGGTCCGCCGGAAGAGGGAGAGCGCTGAGCTTAGCGCGCAATCCGTGGACGGCCTACAGATCCGGCTGATGAGAACCTATCAGTCAGATTGATGCCGCGGCGGTGGCCGAAGCCACCAGGCATTCCTTGGCACTCTTCCTGAGCTTCTTGATCAGCCGCTCCTGGCGCAAGGCTTCGCCCTTGTCCCGGCAAGCCTCGGTATAGACCAGCGCCACCGCCGGGCTGGAGAGAAAGAAACGCGCGCCCTTGCCGCTCTGGTGCTTGGCGAAGCGCTTCACGGGGTCGTCGCTGATACCGCAGTACAGGGCACCGTTGGCCGCCCGCACCAGATACACGAACCAGGGCTTGGCGTCAGTGGCAGGCTGCGCCGTTTCGGCACTGGAGGATGAAAGAGGGCTGGTCACAAAAGGTATCGAGGCCTGTGGATAACAAGCCGCGATCTTAGCAGAGGATGGCTTTCAGCGACCGCTCTGGAAGGCCTTGAGCCCCTTGCGCGCCTGGGCTCGAACAGCATTCTTGAGCAGCGGCGTCCAGCCCAGCAGCAGGCCCTTGGTGCCCAGGGCCTGGCGCGCCCAACGCCACATGTCGAACTGATCGTGATGCTCGCAGATCTTGCCGTCGCGAAACACGAACCGGGCCTGGATATCGTTGATCACCGTATTGCCGGTCTGGCTGAACAGGTAGGTGGCAACCCAGTGCGCGCCGCCGGAATTCGAGTCGGCACGCACCTGATCGAAAGTCAGGGAAAAGTCCTTGGCACGGGAGGTGAGCATGCGCCACATATCGCCGGCATCACGCCCGCGCAACTCGCCGAACGCCGGGTCACTGAACAGCACATCCTCGGTGTAGCAGGCGCTCATGGCCTCGGCATCCAGGCGCTGGAAAGCCTGATAGAACTCGGTGATCAGGGCGCGATGGGCATCACTCATGAACGGACTCCGAAAGGGCAAGGGGGATGCAGCACAATAATCCGCAACCCCGGCGAACACTATCGGCATTTACCGGGCAAATAGTGCAAGCAAGGCCCGTCAGATTCTCTCGCTCTGCACCTGCACATGCAGCGAACGACCGGCGCCCAGCCCGGCAATGATCGCACCGCAGCCCAACACCGCGAAAATCCAGCCCACAGCGTTCCAGCCCCCGGTCCAGTCGTGCACCAGGCCCACCGCAAACGGCCCCATGGAAGCCAGGGTGTAGCCGATGCCCTGGGCCATGCTCGACAGGTTGGCCGCCACATGGGGGTCCCGGGAGCGCAGCACGATCAGGGTCAGGGCCAGGCTGAAGGTGCCACCCTGCCCCAGGCCCAGCAGGACCGCCCAGCCCCACAGGCCCTCGATGGGCGCGTACAGGCAACCGAACAGGCCGCCCAGGGTCATCAGCATGACAATCACGATGGCCAGGCGCTGGTCCTTGCCCCGGGTCGCCAGCCAGGGCGCCGCCAGAGAACTGGCCAACTGCACGATCACCGAACCGGAGAGCACCAGCCCGGCCTGGGTCGGGGTCAGCCCACGGCCGATCAGGATCGACGGCAACCAGCCAAACACGATGTATGCCAGGGAGGATTGCAGGCCCATGTACAGGGTTACCTGCCAGGCCAGGCGGTCCCGCAACAGGCCGCGCACGCGAAAGGCCACATGGTGAGCACCGTGCTTGTGCCCCACCTGAGGCAACCAGAACAGGGCCGCCACCAGCGCCGGCACCACCCAGAAGCCCAGCCCCATGGCCCAACTGCCCCCGAAATGCTGGCTCAGAGGCACCGTGGCCCCCGCCGCCATCGCCGCGCCCAGGCACAGGGCCATGGTGTAGACCCCGGTCATGGTGCCCGCGTGCCGGGCGAAGTCACGCTTGACGATACCCGGCAGCAGCACCCCGATCACGCCGATGCTGGCGCCGGCCAGGATGCTCCCGGCAAACACTCCGACCTCACCGAAGGAACTGCGCAGCACAATGCCCAGGGCCAGGGTCATGAGGATGCCCAGCACCACCCGCTCGGCGCCGAAGCGCCGGGCCAGCAGCGGCGCCAAAGGCGCGAACAGCCCCAGGCACAGCACCGGCAAGGTAGTCAGCAGCCCGGCCTTGGCGGCCGATAGCCCCAGGTGCTGCGACACATCACTGAGCAGTGGCGCCATGCTCGACAGCGCCGGACGCAGGTTCAGCGCCACCAGGATCAGCCCCAGCAGCAACAGCCAGGGGCGCTGCAGAGGCGGTGGAGCCTGCTGCACCTCCTCATCATCAGCCTCGGCGTCGATCAGCAGCTCTTCGAGCTCGGCGGAACACCGAGGCGAGGACGGGGTTTTCGCAGGTACCGTTTGATTGGACATGGAGGTCTCGGACTCAGGATTCGTTGATCAGCTGGCGGGAAATGTTCTTGGCTCGTTCGGGGTCGCGTTGCTCGATGGCATCCAGCAGGTGCTGGTGCCGATCGAAGACTTCCTGACGCCTGGGGGTCACGGTCAGGGTCTGGCGCAACTGGACGCCGACCACGCTGGAGAAATAGCGATACAGCTGGCTGAGGGTCGGGTTGTGGGCGGCGTCCACCAGGCGCTGGTGAAACACCAGGTCGCAGGCGATGTAGCTTTCCAGGTCGCCATGAAAGTGCCCGCCGCTGACGGCCAGCGCATCGCTCAGGGCGTGCAGGTCCTCGTCGGTGCGGCGCAGGGCGGCCAGGCCGACGGCCTCAACTTCCAGAATGTGGCGGGTTTCCCGGGCCTGCTCCAGGGAGCACTGGGACAGTGCCTGGAGCATGTCCAAGGGATCGGCCACCGCCCGCAGGTAACTGCCGTCACCCTGGCGGATCTCTATCAGCCCGGAAAACGCCAGTACCCGCAGGGCCTCGCGCACCGTGTTGCGGCTGATGCCCAGCTCACTGGCCAGTTCCGGTTCGGTGGGCAGGCGCTGGCCCACGACCCAGGCGCCATTGGTGATGCGCAGGCGCAGTTGCTCCAGGGCCTGGTCGACCAGGGAACGTTTGATCAGGGGGGATATTTCGCTCATTGAACTCACTCTTTCATCCAATCATCGGACGAATTGCCTGGCATGGTATTCAGACCTTTCCCAGAGTTCAACGTTTTAGGCTGGAGCAGGCACTTTCGCCATTTCAGCCAGGCCTTGACAAAAAACCCTATAAGGGTAATTTCGAGTCAGCCTCAAGGGTGTCTCATGGAAAAGAAAACACCTCATTACGACCTGTCGCTGATCAAGGCACAGGTCGTTCGGCAAGGGGCACAAGCCTTCACTCGAAGCGCGTTGCTCTGCGGCAAGGAACTCGGATTATCCTTGGCGGCCATGCAACGAGTGATAGCCGGACTCCAGGGCAGCATGTTCTACAAATCGATGACCACCTATCACGATCACCGGGTGTGGCAGGACGTGTATTACACCGGCATCGATAACCGGACGCTCTACATCAAGATCACCCAGCGCCCCGGCATAGGGCCTCCAGTGATCTCCTTCAAGGAGGCACAAGCATGAAACGACAACAGTGCTACAGCTGCGGCGCTCCCACCGGCATGCTGGCGTTCGAGCAGCGCAGCGAGCTCATCGACTACCGGCACCTGCAGCGTCACCTCCATGGCCTGGCGGGTTGGGAATGCCAGGAATGCGGTGAAATCGAATTCGACGCACCGAGCGCAGAACGTTACGCCGCCGCGGGCGACCAATTGCTGGAGGAGTACCGGCAGAGCGTCGCCGCCGACATGAAGCGCATCCGCCGCAAGCTGCACCTTTCCCAGAAAGAAGCGGTCAGGCTGCTGTCGGGTGGCGGGCACAATGCCTTTTCCCGTTACGAGCGCGGCGAAGTCGGCGCGCCCCAGCCGCTGTACATGCTGATGCGCCTGCTGGATCGCCACCCGCAGTTGATGAAGGACGTACTGGAGCTCAGCGAACCGCAACTGGCGCCCTCAGCCTTGAGCGACCAACCCGAACCACAGCTCGGCGCTGCCGGCCGTTGAACGCCGGGCAAAAATAAACCCGGAGCTAGTCCGGGTTTATCGTCAGCGCAGGCCCCGCTGCAGCATCAATGCAGGATCTGGCTCAGGAACAGCTTGGTACGGTCGTTCTGCGGGTTGTCGAAGAAATCGTTGGGCGCCGCCTGCTCGACGATCTCGCCCTTGTCCATGAAGATCACCCGGTTGGCCACGGTGCGGGCAAAGCCCATTTCGTGGGTCACGCAGAGCATGGTCATGCCGTCTTCGGCCAGGCCGATCATGGTGTCCAGCACCTCCTTGACCATCTCCGGGTCGAGGGCCGAGGTGGGCTCGTCAAAGAGCATGATCTTGGGCTTCATGCACAACGCCCGGGCAATCGCCACCCGTTGCTGCTGGCCACCGGAGAGCTGGCCAGGGTACTTGTTGGCCTGCTCCGGAATGCGCACTCGCTCCAGGTAATGCATGGCGATTTCCTCGGCCTTGCGCTTGGGCATCTTGCGTACCCACATCGGCGCCAACGTGCAGTTCTGCAAAATGGTCAGGTGCGGGAACAGGTTGAAGTGCTGGAACACCATGCCCACTTCCCGGCGAATGGCCTCGATCTGCTTGAGGTCGTTGGTCAGCTCCACGCCGTCCACCACGATGCGCCCCTGCTGGTGTTCTTCCAGGCGGTTGAGGCAGCGGATGGTGGTGGATTTGCCCGACCCCGAAGGCCCGCACAGGACAATGCGCTCGCCTTGGCGGACGTTGAGGTTGATGTCCTTCAACACGTGGAACTGGCCGTACCACTTGTTCACACCCTGCATCTGAATAATGCCTTCAGGGCCCACAGGCTTTTTGCTCGCTTGACTCATGGAGATACTCCTAACGCTTGTGGCCTGTGTCCAACTTACGCTCCAGGTGCATGGAGTAGCGGGACATACCAAAACAGAAAATCCAGAACACCAGGGCCGCGAAGACATAGCCTTCGGTGGCCATGCCCAGCCATTTGGGGTCGGCGGCGGCTTGCTTGACGCTGTTGAGCAGGTCGAACAGGCCGATGATGATCACCAGGCTGGTGTCCTTGAACAGGGCGATGAAGGTGTTGACGATGCCGGGAATCACCAGCTTCAGGGCCTGGGGCAGAATCACCAGGCCCATGGCCCGCCAATAACCCAGGCCCATGGCCGCAGCGGCTTCGTACTGGCCCTTGGGAATGGCCTGCAAGCCGCCCCGCACCACCTCGGCCACATAGGCCGACTGGAACAGGATCACCCCGATCAGCGCACGCAACAGCTTGTCGAAGTTCATGCCTTCGGGCAGGAACAGCGGCAGCATCACCGAGGACATGAACAGCACGGTGATCAGCGGCACGCCGCGCCAGAACTCGATGAAGGTCACGCAGACCACGCGGATCGCCGGCAGGTTGGAGCGCCTTCCCAATGCCAGCAGGATCCCTAGCGGCAGTGCCCCGGCGATGCCCACGGTGGCAATCACCAGGGTCAGCATCAGGCCACCCCACTGGCTGGTGGCCACCGTGCTCAGGCCTAGGTAACCGCCGTGCAACAGGCTGTAGGCAATGATCGGGTAACCCACCAGGAAGCACAGCCCGTAGATCGCCTTGCGCGGGAAGCGCGAGATGAACAACGGTGCAGCACCGATCACCGCCAGCCACACGCTCAGGTCCACTCGCCAGCGCAGTTCCACCGGGTAGTAGCCGTACATGAACTGGCCGAAGCGCTGCTGGATGAACACCCAGCAGGCGCCGCCCCTGGTGCAGTCGGCGCGAGAGGTACCGACCCAGTTGGCGTCGAGAATCGCCCAATGCAGCAGCGGCGGCACCACCAGGTAGATCAGGTAGAAGGCAAACAGGGTCAACAGGGTATTGAGCCAGTTGGAGAACATGTTGGCGCGCATCCACGCCAGCACGCCGATACTGCGGCTGGGCGGCGGCATATCGGGCTTGAAGGTATGAGTCGTCATGGGCGCTTCCTCACCGCTCGATCAGCGCAATGCGCTTGTTGTACCAGTTCATCAGCAGGGAAATGCTGATGCTGATCGCCAGGTACACGCTCATGGTGATGGCAATGACTTCAATGGCCTGGCCGGTCTGGTTGAGCACCGTGCCGGCGAACAGCGAAACCATTTCCGGGTAGCCGATACCCGCGGCCAGGGAAGAGTTCTTCGCCAGGTTCAGGTATTGGCTGGTCAGCGGCGGAATGATCACTCGCAGGGCCTGGGGAATGATCACCTTGCGCAGGGTCGGGCCGTTGCGCAGCCCCAGGGAGCGGGCCGCCTCGGTCTGGCCGTGGCTCACCGACTTGATCCCGGACCGCACGATCTCGGCGATGAACGCCGCGGTGTAGACAGTCAGGGCCAGGGTCAGGGCCAGCAGCTCGGGAATCAGTACCCAGCCGCCGACGAAATTGAACCCCGCCAGCTTCGGCATCTCCCAGTGCACCGGCGAGCCGAAGATCAGCGTGCACAACGCGGGAATCACCAACAGCAGGCCCAGGCCGCTCCAGAACTTGTGAAAAGGCACGCCGGTGGCTTCAAAGCGCCGGTTGGCCCAGCGGCACATCAGCGCGATGGTGCCGATGGCCAGGACCAGGCTTGCGACAAACGCCCAGAAACCGGGGGCCATCTGCGCCGCCGGCATGTTCAGGCCGCGGCTGCTGACAAAGAACATATCGCCAAAGTTGTGGCTGTTGCGCGGCCCCGGCATGGTCAGGAATACCGCGAAGTACCAGAACAGGATCTGCAGCAGCGGCGGAATGTTGCGGAACACTTCCACATACACCGTCGCCAGCTTGCTGATGATCCAGTTCGGCGATAGCCGCGCCACACCGATGATGAACCCCAGCAGGGTCGCGAGGATCACCCCGATAAAGGTCACCAGCAGGGTGTTGAGCAGGCCGATGACGAACACCCGGGCATAACTGTCCGCTTCGGTGTAGGCAATCAGGTGTTGCGCGATGCCGAACCCGGCGCTGCGCTCGAGAAAGTCGAAACCCGAGGTGATCCCTCGGTGCTGGAGGTTGGTTTGCGTGTTGTCGAACAGAAACCAGCCCAGCGAAACCACCGCCACCAGGGTGATGATCTGGAACAGCCAGGCGCGCACACGCGGGTCGCTGAGGCTAAGCCTCTGCTTGGGTGCGCCGATTGTATTTTGCATGAAGTGCCCCAGGAATAATGGAACAGAACATCACCCGGCGGTTGGCCCGCCGGGTGATAGAACCATCAGCGCACAGGTGGTGCGTATTGGATGCCGCCGTTGTTCCACAGCGCGTTCAGGCCGCGGTCGATGGCCAGTGGCGT
Source organism: Pseudomonas protegens CHA0 (assembly GCF_000397205.1). Taxonomy (NCBI): domain Bacteria; kingdom Pseudomonadati; phylum Pseudomonadota; class Gammaproteobacteria; order Pseudomonadales; family Pseudomonadaceae; genus Pseudomonas; species Pseudomonas protegens. The sequence continues at coordinate 1,205,961 of NC_021237.1, read as the reverse complement.
GCTCTTGCCGAGGTTTTTCTCGAACACTTCACCGTAGTTACCTACTTGCTTGACGATCTGCACCACCCAGTCCTTCGGCAGCTTCAGGTCTTTGCCGTATTCACCGTCCGCGCCCAGCAGACGTGCAACATCAGGGTTCTTGGTGGATTTGGCTTCAGCCTCGACGTTCTTCGAGGTGACGCCCGCCTCTTCGGCGTTGAGCATGGCGAACAGGGTCCACTTGACGATGCTGAACCACTCTTCGTCGCCCTTGCGCACCACCGGGCCCAGGGGCTCCTTGGAGATGGTTTCCGGCAGAACGACATAGTCGGTAGGGGTTGCCAGCTTGCTGCGCTGTGCGTAGAGCTGGGATTTGTCGGAGGTCAGTACGTCGCAACGCCCGGACTCCAGGGACTTGGCGCTTTCGTCAGAGGTATCGAAAGTGATCGGGGTGTATTTCAGACCATTGCCGCGGAAGTAGTCCGACACGTTCAGTTCGGTAGTAGTACCGGCTTGAATACAGATAGTCGCACCGTCCAGCTCTTTGGCGCTTTTTACGCCCAGTTTTTTGTTCACCAGGAAACCGATCCCGTCGTAATAGGTGACGCCGGCGAACACCAGGCCCATGCCCGCATCGCGGGAACTGGTCCAGGTGGTGTTGCGCGACAGCACGTCGATCTCGCCGGACTGCAGCGCAGTGAAGCGCTCCTTGGCGTTCAACTGGCTGAACTTGACCTTGGTCGCATCGCCGAACACCGCAGCCGCCACCGCGCGGCAAACGTCGGCATCGATGCCGAGGATCTTGCCGGTGGCATCCGGTACCGAGAAGCCCGGCAAACCGTCACTGACGCCGCATTGCACGAATCCTTTCTTCTGTACTGCATCGAGGGTCGCACCCGCCTGTGCGAAACCGCTCATACCCAGCACCGTTGCTGCCGTGACGGCAGCCAGGGTGGATTTCAACATCTTCATTCAAACCTCCAATTTTGCTCTTGTTGTGTCGGAGCTTGAGTCCTGCCGCACCCTCATGAGGCGCTGTTGACCCGTGTCGGCTTTTTTATGGGGTCAAGCGGCGTAAGACCTTAGCTATGAGTCTAGTAGGAGAAATCCACGTAATAGGGGGCCTACATCTCACCAATCGGCCGAACGGGCTGTAGCCCTTCGCAGTTCGCAAAGCCCGTAGCGGCCAGTGGCGAACCTTCATCAGAGGAGGCTGGCTATCCCATCGCCTGCGGTAGCCTGTTAGTGTTACCGCCGGCGGACAGGGCTTTCACCTGGACTCCTCTTTCTGAGCCATAGCAAAGCCCGTACCACAGTCCCGGCTAAAGCGTTTCAGCCAGTGGTCAACAGTAAAACGTTCAACCGTGCGACATCTTCTTCACCGATCAACCGGGCGCGCCCTTCACTCACGCACTCAATCAGCGCGCACGCACACAAATGGAGCAGCCATGACCGAGCCCTTGATTCTTCAGCCCAGCAAGCCCGCAGATGCCTGTGTGATCTGGCTTCACGGCCTGGGAGCGGACCGTTACGACTTCCTGCCGGTAGCCGAGATGCTGCAGGAAACCCTGCTGAGCACGCGCTTCGTATTGCCCCAGGCGCCGACCCGGGCAGTGACCATCAATGGCGGATATGCCATGCCCAGCTGGTACGACATTCTGGCCATGAACCCGGCCCGCGCCATCAGCCGTGAACAGCTCGAGGAATCGTCTGACGAGGTCATCAGACTGATCGAAGAACAACGCACCAGCGGAATAGACGCATCGCGAATTTTCCTCGCCGGTTTCTCCCAGGGTGGCGCCGTTGTACTGCACACCGCCTTCCTCAAATGGCAGGGTCCATTGGGTGGCGTACTTGCCCTGTCCACCTATGCCCCGACCTTCAGCGATGAACTGCAACTATCGGCCAGCCAACAGCGGATTCCGGTGCTTTGCCTGCACGGCCAGTACGACGAAGTGGTACAGAACGCCATGGGCCGTACCGCTTATGAGTACCTGAAGCAGCATGGTGTCACCGTGACATGGCAGGAATACCCAATGGAACACGAGGTGTTACCAGAGGAAATCCGCGACATCGGCACCTGGCTGAGCGAGCGCTTGCGCTAGAAAATCCGCGCGCCGTGCCCCCGGCGAGCAACAGACTACGCCGCGCCCGCTTCTTGCATTACACTGGCCGGCGTACATTCCTTAACCAATTGATGAGATGACCGTGCTCAAAGCACTCAAGAAAATCTTCGGTAAAAGCGAGGCTGAGCCGCTCGCGCCAAGCCCCAGTGCCCCCTCCCCCAGTTCCAGCAGCCGTCATGACGGCCGTCAGCCGGAACGGAGCGCACCCGCTACCGCAGCTAAAAAAGAACCGGTGAACACACCGGCCACCCCTTCCGCTCCCAAAGCCCCACGCCAAGAGAAGCCCAAGGCCGAGCAACCCAAAGCTGAGCAGCCGCGTCGCCCGCGCGCGCCGAAACCGCCGGTCAGCACCTGGAAACTCGAAGACTTCGTGGTCGAACCCCAGGAAGGCAAGACCCGCTTCCACGACTTCAAGCTCGCTCCGGAACTGATGCACGCCATCCAGGACCTGGGCTTTCCCTATTGCACGCCAATCCAGGCCCAGGTGCTGGGCTATACCCTGGCGGGCAAGGACGCCATCGGCCGGGCCCAGACCGGTACCGGCAAGACCGCCGCATTCCTGGTGTCGATCATCACCCAGCTGCTGCAGACCCCGCCGCCCAAGGAGCGCTACATGGGCGAACCACGGGCGCTGATCATCGCTCCGACCCGGGAGCTGGTGGTACAGATCGCCAAGGACGCCGCGGCGCTGACCAAGTACACCGGCCTCAACGTCATGACCTTCGTTGGCGGCATGGATTTCGACAAGCAGCTCAAGCACCTGGAAGCGCGCCACTGCGACATCCTGGTCGCCACCCCGGGCCGCCTGCTGGACTTCAATCAGCGCGGCGACGTGCACCTGGACATGGTCGAAGTGATGGTGCTGGACGAAGCCGACCGCATGCTCGACATGGGCTTCATCCCGCAGGTACGGCAGATCATTCGCCAGACGCCCCCCAAGAGCGAGCGCCAGACCCTGCTGTTCTCCGCCACCTTCACCGAAGACGTGATGAACCTGGCCAAGCAATGGACCACCGACCCGGCCATCGTCGAGATCGAAGCCGAGAACGTCGCCAACGCCAACGTCGAACAGCACATCTATGCCGTGGCCGGCGCCGACAAGTACAAACTGCTGTACAACCTGGTCACCGACAACGGCTGGGAACGGGTGATGGTCTTCGCCAACCGCAAGGATGAAGTGCGACGCATCGAGGAACGCCTGGTACGCGATGGGGTGAACGCCGCCCAGCTGTCCGGCGACGTGCCGCAGCACAAGCGGATCAAGACCCTGGAAGGCTTCCGCGAAGGCAAGATCCGGGTCCTGGTAGCCACCGACGTGGCCGGCCGCGGCATCCACATCGACGGCATCAGCCACGTGATCAACTTCACCCTGCCGGAAGTGCCGGACGACTACGTGCACCGCATCGGCCGGACCGGTCGCGCCGGTGCCGACGGCGTATCCATCAGCTTCGCCGGCGAAGACGACTCCTACCAGCTGCCATCGATCGAAGCCCTGCTGGGCCGCAAGATCAGCTGCGAGATGCCGCCCGCCGAACTGCTGCGCCCGGTGGAGCGCAAGCGCCCGCAAGCCTGACGGCCGGCGCTCCCGCAGCGCCCCGGCAACCTGAAGAAACGCAGCCCGACCACAGGCTGCGTTTTTTTTCGCTTGGATATTGCCCGCCAAAACTAAAAGTCCATAATAGACAAATTAGTTTAAATCCTGGGAGCCCTTGCATGTCCAGCACGCCTTACGTGATTGCCCGCCCCGAGGCCCGTCAATTGCTCGAACGCATCGACGTGCCGCAGATCCTGCGCAAACTGTTCCGCGACCTGGCTGCCGGGCTCGCCGTGCAACCGGCGCAGCAACTGGTGGAGTTTCCCCAGGGGGCCGGCGACTTCATCAATTACCTGGGGGTGCTGGCCGAAGACCGGGTGTACGGGGTCAAGACCTCGCCCTACATCGTCCGTACCCAAGGCGCGCTGGTCACCGCCTGGACGTTGCTGATGTCCATGGACAGCGGCCAGCCGTTGCTGCTGTGCGACGCCGCCGAACTGACCACCGCCCGTACCGCGGCCACCACAGCGGTCGCGGTCGACGCCCTGGCGCCCCCCACAACCCGGCACCTGGCAATCATCGGTAGCGGCGCGGTGGCCCAGGCGCACTTGCGCTATGTGCAGGACCTGCGCCCCTGGCAGAGCATCCGCCTCTACTCCCCGAGCCTGGCGAACAAGCCCGCCGCAGAGCTTGCCCGCCTGCAAGCCCTCGACCCGCGCTTGCAACTGGTGGCCCGGCTTGAGGACGCCACCGAGGGCGCCGACGTGATCATGCTCTGCACCTCGTCCGCCGGCCCCGTGCTGGATCCGAGCAGCCTCGGCAAGCCGGCGCTGATCACCTCCATCAGCACCAATGCGCCACGGGCCCACGAAGTGCCACCCGCGGCCCTGGCACAGATGCAGGTCTACTGCGACTACCGGCGCACCACACCGGGCTGCGCCGGTGAAATGCTGATCGCCGGCGAACAGCACGGCTGGGACAGTGCGGCGATTCTCGGCGACCTGCCGGAGTTGCTCAGCGAACAGGCCCCGCTCCCGGATGCCGAACGCCCGGTGTTCTTCCGTTCCATCGGCCTGGGCCTGGAAGACATCGCCCTGGCCAATGCCCTGTACCACCTGCGGCGCCCGCAGTAACCACTGCTGCTCGCCCCTATTGCGGAGCTTCGAATGATCCAGGCAGATTTCATCATCATTGGCGGCGGTATCGCCGGAGCGTCCACCGGCTACTGGCTGTCGCCCCATGGCCGGGTGGTTGTGCTGGAACGTGAATCCCATCCCGCCTATCACTCCACCGGCCGCTCCGCGGCGCTCTATACCGCCGCCTACGGCACCGCCCAGGTGCGCGCCCTGACCCTGGCCAGCCGGGCCTTCTTCGACCACCCGCCGCAGGGTTTCTGCGAGCACCCGCTGCTGACCCCGCGGGGTGAAATGACCGTGGACTTCAACGGTGATCCGGCCGAGCTGAACATCCAGTACCTGAGCGCCAGGGCCACGGTGCCGGAGATGCAACTGCTGAGCGCCGACGAAGCCTGCGCGCGCCTGCCGATCCTGCGCCGGGAAAAGGTCCATGGCGCGCTCTACGACCCCAGCGCCAGCGATATCGACACCGACGCCCTGCACCAGGGCTACCTGCGGGGCATCCGCCGCAACCAGGGCCAGGTCTGCACCGACCATGAAGTGCTGGGGATCGAGCGCGACAGCCAAGGGCAGTGGCAGGTGCGAACGGCCGCTCAGGCGTTCAGTGCGCCGGTGTTGATCAATGCCGCCGGGGCCTGGGCCGACCACATCGGCACAATGGCCGGAGCCCGCGCCCTGGGCCTGCAGCCCAAGCGCCGCGCGGCTTTCATCTTCGCCGCCGCCGAAGGCCTGGACTTTCACCACTGGCCAATGCTGGTGAGCCTGGATGAATCCTTCTACATGAAGCCCGACGCCGGCATGTTCCTCGGCTCACCGGCCAATGCCGATCCGGTTGAACCCCACGATGTGCAACCCGAAGAACTGGACATTGCCCTGGGTATCCACCAGATCGAAGAAGCCACCACCCTGAGCATCCGTCGTCCGACCCGGACCTGGGCCGGGCTGCGCAGCTTTGTCAGCGACGGCGATCTGCTGGCCGGTTTCGACCTGCAGGTTCCGGGGCTGTTCTGGGTTGCAGGCCAGGGCGGCTACGGTATCCAGACCTCGCCGGCCATGGGCCAGGCCAGCGCCGCCCTGGTGCGAGGTGCCCCCTTGCCGGAACACCTGACCCGCTTCGGCCTCACGCCTGCCATGCTCTCCCCGGCCCGCCTCGACCGAACCACCGGTTGAGGCGCCCCCAACGATTGCGGCACACTCCCAGCGCCCGCTGCCGGCGGGCGCTGAAGCTGCCTGGAGTACGACCATGACCTCACCTGCAAAGGACCCTGCCCTGGACAATTTCCGGGCGATTGCCGATGCCATTGCCACCCTGTTCTTCCCCCATGCCGAGGTGGTGCTCCACGACCTGCGTACACAGAAGATCGACTACATCGCCAACAACCTGTCCAAACGCGAAGTGGGCGACGACGCAGCCCTGGAAGACCTGCTCAGCGGCGACCGCGACGAACGCAACATCGGCCCCTATGAAAAACTCAACTGGGACGGACAGAAGATCCGCAGCCTCAGCAGCGTGCTGCGCGACAGCCAAGGCCAGCCCCAGGCGGTGCTGTGCATCAACCTGAACATCTCGCTGTTCGAAAACGCCAAGGCGGCGCTGGACCTGTTTCTGTCGCCGAGCAAACTGATTCCCCAGCCCGACTCGCTGTTTCGCGATGACTGGCAGGAGCGGATCAACACCTTCCTGCACAACTGGCTGCGCGAGCGCCAGCTGGGGCTGAACCTGCTGACCCGCGATCACAAGCGCGAACTGGTGCTGGCGCTGCACGCCGAGGGCGCCTTCAAGGGCAAGAGCGCCTCCAACTACGTGGCCAACGTGCTGAACATGGGCCGGGCGACGGTGTACAAGCACCTGAAGGAATTGAAGGGACAATAAAGGTTCACGAGCAAGCTCGCTCCTACGCGGAATTGCACAACACCTGTAGGAGCGAGCTCGCTCGCGAAGGCGTCCTCAAGAACGCCACAATGTCTCAATCCCCATAGATATCCGACTTGAAGTACTTGGCCTGGATCTTCTGATATTCACCATTGGCCCGAATATCATCGATGGCCCTGTTCAACTCGCCCACCAGTTCACTGTTGCCCTTGCGCACGGCAATCCCGGCGCCCTCGCCGACGTACTTCGGATCTTTGAGCTCAGGCCCGACAAAGGCGTAGTCGGCCCCCCGGGGCATCGACAGAAAGTCGGCCAGCGGAATGCTGTCGGCAAAGATCGCGTCCAGGCGCCCGGCCGCCAGGTCCATGTAGATCTCCTCGTTGTTGCTGTAGCGCACCACCTTGATGCCCTTGGGCTCGAACACCTCCGTGGCATAGCGGTCGGTGGTGGTGGAGCGCTGCACGCCCACGGTCTTGCCCTTGAGGCTGGCGTACTGGTCGTCCACCTCGGCGCCCTTCTTCATCACCAGGCGCGACGACGTGAAGTAGTACTTGTGGGTGAAATCCACGGATTTGCGGCGCTCGGCGGTAATGGTCATGGAGGACAGCGCAGCGTCGATCTTCTTCACCTTCAGCGAAGGAATCAGGCCGTCGAACTCGCCCTCGATCCACTCGCACTTGACCTGCATCTGCGCGCACAGGGCATTGCCGATGTCGTAGTCGAAACCACCGATCTTGCCCTCGGCGGTCTTGAAGGCAAATGGCGGGTACGCCGCCTCGATGCCCAGGCGCAGGGTCTTTTCGGCCGCGAACAGGCTGCTGCACGCCAACAGGCTCAAGGCCAGGCCACTGATCAGGGGGAGTTTTTTCATGTTCGTTCTCTCGCGGGTTGTTGTTGGTTTGGCAAGACAGAAGGAAGAGGAGAAACAGGCGACGCTTTATTTGTACTTGTTAATCCATACTGGACTTTTACGTACATATCGTCAACGACGCGCGCAACGACTTATCCCCAGCGTTCGGCGGGAACAGTCGTAGTCGATTGCAGGTTGGATTGCGGCGGGCTCAGGTGCCGCCGGCAAGTATCAGGGGATCAGTCTTTCCAGCGCGCGGCCGCCGCATGGTCGCTGTCGCGACCTTCGACCCAGCGCGGGCCGTCGGCGGTGTTTTCCTTCTTCCAGAAAGGCGCCCGGGTCTTCAGGTAATCCATGACAAAGGCACAGGCATCGAACGCAGCCTGGCGATGGGCACTGGCCGCACCGACAAACACAATGGGCTCGCCCGGCTCCAGGGCGCCGATGCGGTGCAGCACTTCCAGTTGCAACAGCGGCCAGCGCTGCTCGGCTTCGGCGGCGATCTTGCCCAGGGCCTTTTCGGTCATGCCCGGGTAGTGCTCAAGAAACATGCCGTGGACATCCTGCCCATCGTTGAAATCGCGCACGTAGCCGACAAAGCTGACCACCGCACCCACCCCGGTATCCGCGGCGTGCATGGCGTTGACTTCAGCCCCGGGATCGAACGCTGCTGACTGCACTCGAATCGCCATCTCAACCTCCGGTCACCGTGGGAAAAAACGCCACTTCGTCGCCGTCTTCCAGGGGTTCGTCCAGCTGGCACAGCTCTTCATTGCGGGCGCACATCAGGTTCTGCTCGGCCAATACCTCGGCCCCGTCCCGGGACAGCAACGCCTGGCGCACATCCTCGACCTGCTGGAACACGCCTTCGATCTCCAGCCCGTCAATGCCCAGGGCCTCGCGGTAGCGAGCGAAAAACTTCACCGAGATCTTCATGCCTGATCCGCCTGGTAATGGCCGCTCTTGCCGCCGAGCTTCTCCAGCACCCGAACGCTGTCGATGGTCATGCCCCGGTCCACCGCCTTGCACATGTCATAGATGGTCAGCGCGGCGACGCTGGCGGCGGTCAGCGCCTCCATTTCCACCCCGGTCTGCCCCGATAGCTTGCAACGCGCAACGATGTGCACGCAGTCCTCGCCTTCGGCACTGAGCTCGACCTTGACACTGGTAAGCATCAACGGATGGCACAGGGGGATCAGGTCACTGGTTTTCTTTGCCGCCTGGATCCCGGCGATGCGCGCCACGGCGAATACATCGCCCTTGGGGTGACCGCCGCTGACGATCATCTGCAGGGTTTGCGGGAGCATGCGCACCCGCGCTTCGGCCACCGCCTCGCGAAAGGTCACGGCCTTGTCGGTGACGTCGACCATATTGGCGCGCCCCTGGGAATCGAGATGAGTCAGCACGGCGTTACTCCTGATCTGGTGGCGGCGATTGTAAACCCGCGGGTCAGTTTTCCGCACCCTGCAGCCCCGCCCCCCGGGGGAAAACAATCCTGCCCGAGATGGTCAGCCGGCCTGTCTGGCCCAGGGTCCCAGAGGACGATCAGCGTGGCGAATACCCAGCATAAGAACAAAGAATTGGCGCCATTATATTAATAAAAGTACAACTTCCCGGAAAAAGGAAACGAAAAAACATGGCATTTCTAATATCAATCCTCCTAAGCCTCCTGGCCGGTTTCGCAGTACCACTACAAGCAGGAACCAATTCAAGACTTGGACACCTATTAGGCCATCCACTATGGGCCACCGGGGTATCACTACTTGTCAGCCTACTGGCACTTATTGCTGTAATAATCTTTATTAAAGTTCCTCGCCCCAACTTCGCAGCCGCTCAGGAAGGCCCCTGGTGGATCTGGATGGGCGGGATTGCCGGTGTGTTCTACATCACCGTCGCCCTACTGATGGCGCCACGCCTAGGGGCCCTCAACTTCATCATGACAGTGATTGTCGGACAACTGATCATTTCCTTGCTCATCGACTATTTCGGTTTGGTCGGTCTTCCACGCCAAACAATAAGCATGCAAAAACTCATTGGCGTATTAGTCGTCATTGGTGGATTCATCATTACCACTCGCGGCTAGCCATAAGAACAACGCAACAACCGATAACAACCAGAAACAACCTGCCCAACTATTTCCTCATCGGAAAGTTAATAACACTCAGCCGACCAGATAGGTGAACAATGACCAGTCAAGCTGCAACTTATGACTCCATCGGTGAACGCTTTGAAGACTTTACCGACACCGCCTCGCAACGCTCGGTAGAAACCGAAACCTTCTTCCATATGGTGGGAGCCATCCAAGGCAAATCCGTCCTGGACCTGGCCTGCGGCTTCGGCTACTTCGGCCGCGAGCTTTACCACCAGGGCGCCAGCAAGGTGGTCGGGGTAGATATTTCCTCATCGATGATCGAACTGGCACGCAAGGAATCGGCGCGCAACCAGGAGGCCATCGAGTATCACGTCGCCAACGTCTGCGACATGGGCGTACTGGGGCACTTCGACCGCGTCACTGCGGCCTGGCTGTTCAATTACGCGCAATCGCCACAAGAGCTGGAAAAGATGTTCAAGGTCGTGGCCAGGAACATGGTCCCCGGCGGCAAACTCATCGCCTACACCGTGGACCCGGGCTTCGAGTTGCAACGCGGCAACTTCACCAAGTACGGCGTCCACGTACTCAGCGAAGAAGCCCATGCCGGTGGCTTCCGCCATCACGCCGAGTTCGTTACCCAACCGCCCAGCGCCTTCACCTTCCACCGCTGGAGCCGCGACACCTACGAGCACGCCATCCTCAAGGCCGGCTTCTCCAAGCTGCAGTGGCAGAAGCCAATCATCTCCGTCGCCAATCGTGCCAAGCATCCCGTCGGCTACTGGGACGATTTCGAGCGCAACTGCCTGCAAACCGGGCTGATCTGCACCCTGTGACCGCCCCTCTCCCCTCAACCAGATGCAGGACAAGAAGTACTATGAATTCCAAGGGTTTTGCTCACTGGCCAGTGTTCGACGGCCCCCTGACAGCCGAAATGACCGACAGGCAATTGATGGGCCTCGCGGAACACTTTCAGCCAGGCATCGAGCTTTCGCTGCCCCTGGCAGTCTGGCGGCAGTTGTCCGACAAATCGGCGGAGCAGTTGGCCCTGGGGGTGGAAAACCCTGACGCTCCCCTGTCATGGCGTCTGGCCTCGGCACGGCTGCTGGCACAGACCATGGACCCACGCCTGGATGTACTCAACCCGCCGATGATCACCATCGAAGGCGGCCAGGTCGAGATCGGCCTGGAGGAGTCGGCCATCGACCAGGTGCTGCAGCACATGCAGGGCCTGGGGCTGGACCGCAGCTGGATCGAGAAGGAGGCCCCGCGCCACCAGGTGGAGCTCAAGCCCTACGCCATTGGCAAGTACCCGGTAACCAACCTGGAATACCGGGCATTCCTGGAGGATTCGCAGTACCCCGCCATCCCCGGCAACTGGCTTTTCGGCCAGTTCCCCAGCGAACGCGCCAACCATCCGGTCTATGGCCTGAGCGCCGGCGATGCCGACGTCTACTGCCAGTGGCTGGCGGCCCGTACCGGTCGCTCGTTCCGCCTGCCCAGCGAAGCGGAATGGGAGTTTGCCGCCGCCGGCCATGAAAACCTCGAATACCCCTGGGGCGACCAGTTTCTGCCCCTGCACGCCAACACCGCGGAAATGGGCCTGTTCGCCACCACCCCGGTAGGTGCCCTGCCCGAGGGCGCATCGCCCTTCGGCTGCATGGACATGGCCGGAAACGTCGAAGAATACGTGGCCGATGACTACGCCCCCTACCCCGGCGGCAACGCCGTCATCGACGACCTGGTGACCGTGGTCGGCACCCACCGGATTGCCCGCGGCGGCAGCTTCACACGCTTTCGCGACTTGACCCGCAACTGCCGTCGACACGGCAAATACCCCAGGGAGATCTACGTGATGGGCTTCAGGCTCGCCGAGAGCCTCTGACCCGGCATTTCTACTTTTGCAACCAAACAATTACACGTTCAACGTCAAAGAACGGAAGGGATTTCCATGAACACACTCAGCATCAGAAACCAGGTCGACATCCCCCTGAACGACTCGCCCACCCCCGGCACTTTCTACAGTTTCAGCGGCCTGGAAGCGGCCCATGAACACATCCTGATCAAGCTGGGCCCCGCCAGCGAACACAGCCCCCTGGTGCGCATTCATTCCGAATGCCTGACCGGCGATGTCTTCAACTCCCAGCGCTGCGATTGCGGCCCGCAACTGAGCGAGTCCATCTCGCGCATGCAGGAAGAAGGCGGCTACCTCATCTACCTGCGCCAGGAAGGCCGGGGCATCGGCCTGTACGCCAAGCTGGATGCCTACCGCCTGCAAGACGGCGGCATGGACACCTTCGAAGCCAACAGCCACTTGAACTTCCCCGAGGACGGCCGGGACTTCTCCATGGCCGCCAGGATGCTCAAGGCCCTGGGCGTGCAGCACTGCCGCCTGATCACCAACAACCCGGACAAGGTCCAGGCCCTGAAGGACAACGGCATCATCGTGGACAGCACCATCCCCACCGGGGTCTTCCTCACCCGGCACAACAGCCACTACCTGCAAGCCAAGAAAGACAAGAAGCACCACCTCATCGATCTCATCAAATAGAAGAGCCTGCCTCCCCCGGAGCCCGCGGGCCGGGGGACGGCTGCCCGTCATCCGCCAACGCATTATTAAGGACAATAATCATGAGACATTTCGGGCCCATCAGCGGCATCGCCACGTTCAAGGACACCTACGTCGCCACCGCCGGCTACGACAACCAGGTGATCCTCTGGGATGCCAGGACCCGGACCCCGATCCAGCGGGTCCTTCACGATCACCTGGCCAACCAGTGCGCATTCAACGCCGCCGGCACGCTGCTGGTAAGCGCCAGCAGCGACTACACCGCGCGGGTCTGGGAAGTGCCGTCCCTGCGCCTGAAGACCGTGCTCATCGGCCATGACGACGACATCGAGATGGCCGCCTTCTCCCCGGACGGCCAGACCATCGCCACCTGTTCCCGGGACCACAGCATCCGCCTGTTCAACCTCAGCGGCCAGACCCTGCGGATCCTCCACGGCCACACCGCCGACGTGATCTCGGTGTGCTGGTCGGCCGATGGCCAGACCCTGGTGTCGAGCAGCGATGACGGTTCGATCCGGCGCTGGGATGCCAATACCGGGCAACAGCTGGAAACCATCGACCTGGGCGGCGTGGAAACCGACACCGTGGCCCTGTCCCGCGAGGGCATCATTTTCGCCGGCGACGACGAAGGCAAGATCTCCATCATCAGCCCCCGCGGCACCCTGCTGCAGCCCGCCCACAGCGCCGGGATCAAGCGCATCATCTGGGACGACAGCCAGCGCCTGCTGATCAGCCTCAGCTACGACCGCTCGGTCATGCTCTGGCACCTCAAGCAGGACGGCACCCTGGTCAAGACCGCGGAAACCTCCCTGCCGAGCATCATCTGGCCACGCAGTTGCGCGCTGCTGGGCAGCCATCGCATCGCCTTCGTCACCTTCGGCTCACGCTATGCCACCTGGGATTTCGCCACCCAGACCTGGGACCTCAGCGGCATCGAACCGGCGGTCAGCCTCAACGCCGTGGCGGTGGTCGGCGAAGACGTCTACAGCATCGGCGACGCCGGCATCCTGCACATCAACGGCCAACCCAGCATCAAGGCCGGCAGCCTGTGCAACTTCCTCCTGCCCTTTGGCGACAGTGTGTTGACCGGCGGCCAGATGGGCACGGTGTTCGACGCCCGCACCGGCGCCACCCTGTACCAGCACCGCTCGCCCCTGAACTGCGGCACCACCTTCATCAAGGACGGTGCCTTGCACGCAGCCATCGGCACCTACACCGGCGAAGCGCTGATCTTCTGCCTGGACCAGCAGCAGCCGCGCTTCGTCACCCAGGTGCGCATGCATGAGAACGCCATCAAAGGCATCGCCGCCGATGAAACCTACATTTTCAGCGTGTGCGCCACCGCAGCCGCGGCCTTCTTCCGGATTGCCGACTTCGGCCTGGAAACCTACCTGGACAAGGCCCACGAGCGGATCTCCAACGGCTGCACGCAGATCCAGGGCGGCTTCGCCAGCATCGGTCGCGACCTGAAACTGCGCCTGTGGCGCGATGGTGCCAGCGAGGTGTTCGACACGCCCCACAGCCACTCGATCAAGTGCATCGCCATCTCCCGCGACCGCTCGATGATCGCCACCGGCAGCTACGGCGGCACCGTGGCCGTCTTCGATCTGAAAAAGCGCGTCTGGGCCAGCGTGGAGAAACCCACCGCCAGCGGCATTTCCTGCCTGATCCATGACGCCAGCGGCGAAGGTTTCCTGGCCAGCGCCTACGACGGCCGGATCTACCCGATCACGCCCCCGGCCGCTGTCCAGTCGGCGCGCCCATGACCTACTTCAGCGAAGTCGACTTCCAGCACATGCAGCACGCCCTGTCCCTGGCAGAACGGGGCAGCCACTCCACCTGGCCCAATCCGCGGGTAGGTTGCGTGATCGCCCATGGCTCGCAAGTGGTCGGCGAAGGCTGGCATCGGCGGGCCGGCGGGCCCCACGCCGAGGTGTTCGCCCTGCGCCAGGCCGGTGGCCTGGCGCGGGGTGCCACCGCCTACGTGACCATGGAACCCTGCAGCCATGTCGGACGCACCGGTGCCTGCCATCAGGCCCTGATCGACAGCGGCGTGCACAGCGTGGTGGTGGCCCATCAGGACCCGTTCGAACAGGTCAACGGCCAGGGCATCGCCCAACTGCGTAACGCCGGAATCGAGGTGCGGGTCGGCCTGCTGGAATCGGCGGCCCAGGAGTTGAACCGCGGCTTTCTGTCCACGGTGCGGCGCCAGCGGCCCTGGGTGCAACTGAAAATGGGCATGAGCCTGGACGGGCGCACGGCCCTGGACAATGGGCGCTCGAAGTGGATCACCAGCACCCGGGCCCGGGCCGACGTGCAGTATTGGCGGGCCCGCAGCTCGGCGATCCTCACCGGCAGCGGTACCGTCCTGGCGGACGACCCACTGCTCACGGTACGCCAGCTGTCCTCCCCGGAGGCCCTGGCGCCAGTACGTGTGGTGCTCGACAGCCAGGGCCGGGTGCCCGCCACGGCGCGGGTGTTCAACGACCAGGCGCCGAGCCTGCACGTGGTGCACCGGGAGTGCCCGCTGGCCAGCAGCGACAGCGAGCAGGTCATGGCGCTGCCCGGGGACGACCAGGGCCTGCACCTTGAGCAGTTGCTGCACAACCTCAGCCAGCGCGGCCTGCACGACCTGCTGGTGGAAGCCGGCCCGACACTGGCCGGCAACCTGCTCAAGGCGCATCTGGTGGATGAGTTGCTGTTGTACGTGGCTCCGCGCCTGCTGGGGGATCTGGCCCGGCCGCTGGTGCACCTGCCGTGCTTCGACCGCCTGGAGGAGGCCCTGGACTTTGCCCTGTATGACGTCAGCCAGCTGGGGCCGGACCTGCGTCTGCGCCTGCGGCCGGCTCAGCCGCCGAGCGCGCTATGAGCGACCACCTGCTTGACCTGCTCACGCAACCAGACATGGGCCGGTTCATTGTCGAAACGCTGATGCCAGATCTGCACGAAGGGAAACGGCGGAATCGGCAACGGCGGTCGCAGCTGGATCAGGTCCTGGTTAAGCAGCGCTTCGTCCAGGGTGCGAGTGGCCACCGTGAGAATCAGGTCGGTGTTGTGAATCATGCTGGGGGCAGTGCGCCAATGGGGCACGCTCACGGCTATCCGCCGCTGCAGCCCTTCGTCGCGCAGCAGGCTGTCCACCTCGCCGTTGGCGCTGCCATCCATCGACACCAGGATGTGTGGCCGGGCCAGGTAGCTGTCCAGGTCCAGCGTGCCGTCGGCCGGCAATGTGCGTCGATCGAGGAGGCAGGAGAAGGTTTCCTCGAACAGTACCTCGGTGGAAATGTCGCCGGACAGGTTGGGAAACACCCCCAGGGCCAGGTCGATCTTGCCCTGGGAAACCTGCTCGAACATTCCGTGCCGGGTGTCCTGGGTCACCACCAAGGTGGTGTTCGGCGCATCGCGGCGCAAGCGCACCATCAGGTTGGGCAGCACCAGCGCGGCGCCGTAGTCGGACATCGCCAGGGTGAAGATGCGCTGGGAACTGGCGGGGTCGAAGTCGATGGACTTGCCGAACAGGGTTTCGATCTGGCCGAGGATTTCCCGCAGCGGCTGCTGGATGTTCTGGGCCAGGGAACTGAGCACCAGTTCGCTGCCCCGGCGAATCAGGATCGGGTCATCCAGCAACCCGCGCAACTTGCTCAACGAGTGGCTGATGGCCGGCTGGCTCAAGTGCAGGCGCAAGGCCGTGCGGGTGACATGTTTTTCTGTCAGCAGGGCATCAAGCACCACCAGCAGGTTCAAATCGATATTGCGCAGTAAGACCGTGACCATCCTGTCATTTCCAACTCAGGGAGCAAGGTCCCAAAAGGAGCAACACATGCTGCAACTCAAACGAATTATTGAAACAGCCCTTTATGTGAACGATCTCGACATCGCGAAAGAATTCTACGCAAAAACCTTCCAGCTGGAAGTCATGGTCGAGAGCGATGTCCTCGTGGCGCTGAACATCGGCGGCCAGAATACCCTGTTGCTCTTCAAGCGGGGCGCCTCGCTGCACACCAAATACCTCAGCGGCGGCGAGATCCCGCCCCACGATGCCAGCGGGCGGATCCATGTGTGCTTTGCCATCGACAAGCAGGACCTGCCCGGCTGGAAGGAACGCCTGGCCCACTCCGGCATTCCCCTGGAAGGTCGTACCGAATGGCCCAAGGGCGGCTCCAGCATCTATTTCCGCGACCCGGATGAAAACCTCGTCGAGCTGCTCACCCCCGGTTGCTGGCCGATCTACTGAAACTGCAACTGACGTCAAGGAGTGAATGTCATGGTGTCCGTCGGTGTAACCAAGCCCCCCTCCCTGCGCGCATGGCTGGCGCTGATCGCGGCGCTGCTGACCGTCGGCCTGCTGGCCGGGTGGCTGTGGCACGGGGCCCGGCCCGGCCCACAGGCCTATGCACAGGCACCGGTCAAGGTCGCCGTGGCCACGGCCAGTACCCTGCCCTTCCCGAACTACCTGGAAGCCATCGGCGAACTGGAGGCGATCCAGCAAGTCAGCGTGCCGGCGGAAATCGGCGGGCGCATCGTCAACCTGCCGATCCAGTCAGGGCAGCGGGTCGAACGCGGCCAGGTCCTGGTCCAGCTCAACGACGCGCCCCAGCGCGGCAACCTGGTGCGCCTACAAGGGGAAATGGAAAACGCCCGGATCCGCCTCGAACGCTCGCGGCGCCTGGTGTCGGTCAACGCCACCTCCAGGGAAGCCTTCGACAATGCCCAGACCGAGCTGTCCACCGCCAAGGGCGCCTTGCAGGCGCTGACCGCGGAAATCGAGCAGCGCACCATCCGCGCGCCCTTTGCCGGCACCCTGGGCATTCGCAAGGTGCACCTGGGGCAATACGTGAACCCCGGGGACGTGCTGATCAACCTGATTGGCGACAAGGGCCTGTACGTCAACTTCAGCGTGCCCGAGCAGGCGCTGGCCCAGGTCACGCCGGGGGCGACCCTGGAAGTGCTTCTCGATGCCCTGCCCGGGCAGGTGCTCAGCGCCAAAGTGAGCGCTGTCGATCCGTTTCTCGATCGCACCCGCACCCTGAGCATCCAGGCGCGCCTGCAAGACCCGCCAGCCAGCGCCCTGCCCCATATGTTCGCCCGTGTGCGGCTGGCCCAGCCGCTGCCCAGCGGCACCTTGAGCGTGCCGGAAACCGCGGTGACCTATAACGCCTACGGCGAAGAGTTGTTCGTGGTCCAGCCGGCCAAGGATGCCCAGGGCGCGCCGACGGTGCAGCGGGTATCGGTGAAAACCGGCGCGCGGCATGCCGGCCGGGTGGTGATCGACAGCGGCCTGGCGCCGGGCGCGCAAGTGGTGACGTCCGGGCAGATCAAGCTCAGTGACGGCGCCCCGATCGAACCGCAGCAGCACAGCGTGCTCAGCGATGCCGGCGGCAGTGCGACAACCCTGGCCGCGGGAGAAGAGCCGTGAAGTTCACCGATCTGTTTGTCCGCCGCCCGGTGCTGGCGCTGGTGGTCAGCCTGCTGATCCTGCTGGCGGGGCTCAAGGCCTACAGCAACCTGCCGGTGCGCCAGTACCCGTTGCTGGAAAGCTCGGTGATCAGCGTCACCACCGACTACCCCGGGGCGCCGGCTGAGCTGATGCAGGGCTTTGTCACCCAGCCGATCAACCAGTCCCTGGCCTCCGTGGAGGGGGTGGACTACGTCAGCTCGTCCTCGGTCCAGGGGCGCAGCCTGATCACCCTGCGCATGGCCCTCAACCAGGATTCGTCGAAGACCCTGAGCGAGGTGATCGCCAAGGTCAACCAGGTCAAGTACCGCCTGCCCGAGCAGGCCTACGACCCGGTGATCGAGCGTTCCGCCGGGGACGCCACCGCCGTGGCCTATGTCGGTTTCGCCAGCCGCTCGCTGTCCGCCTCGGCGCTGAGCGACTACCTCAGCCGAGTGGTACAGCCGCTGTTTTCCAGCATCGAGGGCGTGGCCAAGGTCGAGACCTTCGGCGGCCAGCGCCTGGCCATGCGCCTGTGGCTGGACCCGCAGCGCATGGCCGGCCACGGCGTCAGCGCGGCCCAGGTGGAACAGGCGATCCGCGCCAACAACTTCCAGGCCGCCCCCGGGCAGATCAAGGGCCAGTACGTGATCTCGTCGATCCAGGTCAACACCGACCTGAGCAACCTCGACGAGTTTCGCGACATGGTCATCAGCAACCGTGGCGACCACCTCCTGCGCCTGCGGGACATCGCCCGGGTCGAGCTGGGCTCGGCGTCCTATGAAACCAGTGCACTGATGGACGGCAAGCCGGCGGTGCACCTGGGCCTGTATGCCACGCCCAAGGGCAACCCGCTGCTGATCGTCGCCGACATCAAGCGCCTGCTGCCGGAGATCCAGAAGACCCTGCCGCCGGGAGTGGAGGTGGCCCTGGCGTTCGAGACCGCCCACTTCATCCAGGCCTCGATCATCGAGGTCATCGAAACCCTGATCGAAGCCATCCTGATCGTGGTGGCGATCATCTACCTGTGCCTGGGCTCGGCCCGCAGCGTGCTGATCCCGGTGGTCAGCATTCCCCTGTCGATGGTCGGCGCACTGGCGCTGATGCACCTGTTCGGCTTCAGCATCAACCTCCTGACTCTGCTGGCCATGGTCCTGGCCATCGGCCTGGTGGTGGACGATGCCATCGTGGTCATGGAGAACATCCACCGCCACCTCAAGGAGGGTCGCACGCCGTTGCAGGCGGCCTTTGTCGGGGCCCGCGAAATCGCCTCGCCGGTGATCGCCATGACCATCACCCTGGCTGCGGTGTACATGCCCATCGGCCTGATGAGCGGGCTGACCGGCGCGCTGTTCAAGGAGTTCGCCCTGACCCTGGCCGGCGCGGTGCTGATCTCCGGGGTAGTGGCCCTGACCCTGACCCCGGTGATGTGCGCCACGCTGCTGCCGGCGGGGCAGCAGGAAGGCCGCATGAGCCGCTGGGCCGAGCAGTTCTTCCACTGGCTGGCACGTCTCTACCAGCACGGCCTGGTGCGTTCCCTGCGCTGGCGCGGCGCGGTCCTGGCGTTTGCCGCCCTGGTGCTGCTCAGCCTGCCGTGGCTCTACGGCCACGCCAGCAAGGAGCTGGCGCCCAACGAAGACCAGGGCAACCTGCTGCTGGCGATCAAGTCGCCGCAGCACGCCAACCTGGACTATGTCGAGCGCTATGCCTACCAGCTGGACGCGATCCTCCAGGGCCTGCCGGAAACCGTCAGCACCTGGATCATCAATGGCAGCGACGGCGTGGCCGCCAGTTTCGCCGGGGTCAACTTCAGCGAGTGGTCGCAACGCCAGCGCAGCGCGGCCAGCATCCAGCAGCAGTTGCAGCAGGAGGTCGATGCGGTCGAGGGCAACTCGATCTTCGTCTTCCAGTTGCCGCCGCTGCCGGCCTCCACCGGCGGCCTGCCGGTGCAACTGGTGATCCGCAGCACCGAGGACTACCGCTCGCTGTTCCAGGCCATGGAAGAGATCAAGCAGCAGGCCCGGGCCAGCGGCCTGTTCGCGGTGGTGGACAGCGACCTGGAGTTCAACAACCCGGTGACCGAGGTGCGCATCGATCGCAGCAAGGCCAACAGCCTGGGCATCCGCATGCAGGACATCGGCACCACCCTGGCGGTGCTGATCGGCGAGAACTACACCAACCGCTTCGCCCTGCAAGGCCGCTCCTACGACGTGATTCCCCAGAGCGCCGCGGCCCAGCGCCTGACGCCCCAGGCCCTCAACGGCTTCTATGTGGAGACCGACAGCGGCACCCAGGTGCCGTTGTCCACCGTGGTCAGCCTGCATGACAGCATCCAGCCCAACAAGCTCAAGCAGTTCAACCAGCAGAATGCCGCGACCTTCCAGGGCATCCCCGCCCCGGGGGTCAGCCTGGGCCAGGCGGTGGCCTTCCTGCAGCAGCAAAGCCAGGCCCTGCCCGCCAGTTTCAGCCATGACTGGCAGGCCGATTCGCGGCAGTTCATCCACGAAGGCAATGCCCTGCTGCTGACTTTCCTGTTCGCCCTCATCGTGATCTACATGGTGCTGGCCGCGCAGTACGAAAGCCTGAGCGACCCGCTGATCATCCTGATCACCGTGCCGCTGTCGATCTGTGGCGCGCTGATTCCCCTGGCGCTGGGGCTGGCGACCATCAATATCTACACGCAGATCGGCCTGGTGACCCTGATCGGCCTCATCAGCAAGCACGGCATCCTGATGGTGGAGTTCGCCAATGAACTGCGCGCGTCCCTGGGCTGCACTGCGGCCCAGGCGATTATCCGCGCGGCACGGATCCGCCTGCGGCCGATCCTCATGACCACCGCCGCCATGGTGGTGGGGCTGGTGCCGCTGCTGTTTTCTTCCGGCGCCGGCGCCAGCAGCCGTTTCGGCCTGGGGCTGGTGATCGTCATCGGCATGCTGGTGGGCACCCTGTTCACCCTGTTCGTGCTGCCGTCGATCTACAGCCTGATGGCACGCACCCACAGTCGCTCCAGCGAGCTGGAGGAACTGCAGCAACTGGCCTGAGCCTGCGCCAGAAGTGCAACGGGCGGCCCAAGGGCCGCCCGTTGTGTTCCAGGGTGAGGTTACAAATGGCTTTCGGCGTATTCCGCCAGGATCGAGCGCGGTACCCCTTGCAGGGTGATGTGCACGCCGTTGGGGAAGTCCTTGAAACGTTCGGTGAGGTAGGTCAGGCCAGAACTGGTGGCCGACAGGTAGGGGGTATCGATCTGTGCCAGGTTGCCCAGGCACACCACTTTGGAACCGGCGCCGGCACGGGTGATGATGGTCTTCATCTGGTGCGGGGTAAGGTTCTGGCATTCGTCGATCAGGATCAGGCTCTGCTGGAAGCTGCGGCCGCGGATGTAGTTCAGGGATTTGAACTGCAACGGCACCTTGCTGAGGATGTAGTCGACGCTGCCGTGGGTGTTCTCGTCATCCATGTGCAGGGCTTCGAGGTTGTCGGTGATGGCGCCCAGCCAGGGTTCCATCTTCTCCGCCTCGGTGCCGGGCAGGAAGCCGATCTCCTGGTCCAGCCCCTGCACGCTGCGGGTGGCGATGATGCGCCGGTAGCGCTTGCTGACCATGGTCTGCTCGATAGCGGCGGCCAGGGCCAGGATGGTCTTGCCCGAGCCCGCGGCGCCGGACAGGTTGACCAGGTGGATATCCGGATCGAGCAGCGCGTACAGCGCCAGGCCCTGGTAGATGTCCCGCGGTTTCAGGCCCCAGGCCTCCTGGTGCAACAGGGGCTCCTGATGCAGGTCGAGGATCAGCAGCACATCGGCGCGGATTTCCTTGATCCAGCCGACAAAGCCCTGTTCGTCGATGATGAATTCATTGATGTGCACCGCCGGCAGGTTGTCGATCAACTGCACCTGGTGCCAGGTACGGCCATGGTCCTGGCGGGTTTCCACCTTGCTTACGCGGTCCCAGAACGAGCCGCTCATGTTGTGGAAACCATTGGGCAGCAGGGAAACATCGTCCACCAGCTGGTCGGTGCTGTAGTCCTCGGCGGCGATCCCGCAGGCCCGCGCCTTGAGGCGCATGTTGATGTCTTTGGTCACCAGCACCACGGGCAGGTCCTTGTTGCGCGCGTGCAGGTCGATCAGCTGGTTGATGATGATGTTGTCGTTGAGGTTGTCCGGCAACAGGCTGGTGGGCTCGTTGCGCTTGCTCATGAGGATCGACAGCAAGCCCTTGGGCCCGCTCTTGCCACGCTGGATCGGTACGCCCAGCTCGACGTCCTCGGGTGAGGCTTCACCCAGGGTCTTGTCGATCAGGCGGATGGCCTGGCGGCATTCGGCGGCCACGCTGTGATGCCCGCTCTTGAGCTTGTCCAGCTCTTCGAGGACGGTCATGGGGATGGCGACGTGGTGTTCTTCGAAATTCAGTAAGGCGTTTGGATCGTGAATCAATACATTGGTATCGAGTACATAAAGGATTGGCTGGTTGGAAGAAGAGCTACGTCCGTGGTCATCCATACTCGGTCACCTTATGTGGGAGCCAGTCGACGCAATACCATGGGGTATCGCGCCTCGAAGGGCCACCGAATTCACCCGCGGGGGTTCAGGTGACCTGCACACACAAGGAGTCTTGGGAGACGCCACCTGTGTCGCAGGTTTCGGCGGTCTGAGTTCGTAATACTCCAAAAGCCGTGACAGGAAAAAGCACTTTGACGCTTTTTTGATGTTTATTTTGCAGAGTGACGAATAGCCCTTGGCGAGTGGCCCGGGCACCGTTAAAGTCGGAAGTCCGCCTGCCTCGAAATCCCGCTATTTTTCCCCTCTTCAGCCGCCATTTCTCCCTGTTTGCGCAGGCTGTTTCGTTTCAGCGAAATGCATCCTGGCAGTCTTCCCAACCGATGCCGCTCTGCGCGGTCTGGGCCAGCAACCAGGGCAGGCTGCTCTTGACCCCATCCTGCTTGGCATTGAAGGCGATCACCCCGCGTCGCCACAGCAGCATCAAGGTCAACACTCTTTGCCCGCTGTCCTCGGCCTTGAGCTTGCCGGCGCCATCCTGGGCGTCGATGTCCCATAGCGCCACCTGCATGCCCTGGGCATTGAAGAAGCCCTGGGCGTCGGCGCGACGCTGGCCATAGGGCGGGCGGAACAGCGGCACGTAGTTTTCCGGCAGCTTGCTTTTCACCAGGTCGGCGCTGCGCTGGATCGAGTACTGCCAGTCCTGCCAATGGCTGTGGGAACGGAATTCCCACCCCTGGACCCCAACGCACTGCCGGGAATACAGGGATTGCAGGCTGGCCACCGAAGCCTTGTCGAGACGGTTCTGGATATCGTTGCCAAGAACGAAGAAGGTGCCGCTGAGGTTGGCCTTGCGCAGGTAGTTGGTGAGCCAGGGCGTGTTGTCCGGCGCCAGGTTGGCGGCGCTGTCGAAGGTCAGCAGAAACAGCCGGTCATTGAGCTCGTCGCCATTGCGCTCGTAGTCGCCAAAGCGCAGCACTTCGCTGCTGGTCTGCGGTGACAGCGCGGCCTTGCGCAGCAATTCGTCCAGGTACTGCTCGTGGAAGGTCCGGCTCGGCTCGCCCCAGCGCGCGTAGTAGGAGTCCTGCGCCAGATGGAACTTGCCGGCCTGCTTGCGCAACTGCTGCATGTTTTCCACCAGGTAACAGAAGGACGCGTCCTGGTCGCAGCTCTGCTGGGCGAAGTTGTAGTTATCCAGCAGGCGCTGCCACAGATGCTCGCGCAGCTCAAAGATCGCCTCCATATTGATCATCCGCAGGCCCAGGCGCTGCTTCATCGAGGCTTCGTCCCAGGCTTCGCTGATCAGCAAGGCGCGAGCGAAGGAGAGGATCTCGGCCCGCGAGGCGACGTCGAACAGGGTCGGATTGTCGAGCTTTTCCGGCCAGGTGCTGCGGTCCAGGGTCGCCACATCATTGGGCGCTGCCAGCACGCTGAAACTCAGAAGCCAGGCCGAGAAGAGAAACGCGATACGCAAAAGGGATGCCTCCAGAACAAAACCCGCGCCGCACTATAGCCGATCTGTGCCAGGAATCAGGGCCCCTTCGCCGGCAAGCCGGCTCCTACAGGCTCGTGCGGGAGCCGGCTTGCCGGCGAACCGCGATCAGCGGTCATGACTATCGCCATCATAGGTGGAGTCCGGGCGCCCGAGCCCCTAGAATCCCCCGACGCCAAAAGGAGACGACCCCATGCTGATGGTGATTTCACCCGCCAAGACCCTCGATTACGAAACACCGCCGGTTACCCAGCGCTTCACCCAGCCGCAATACCTCGACCACTCCCAGGAACTGATCCAGCAACTGCGGGAACTGACCCCGGCGCAGATCAGCGAGCTGATGCACGTATCCGACAAGATCGGCGGGCTCAACGCCGCGCGCTTCGGTAGCTGGACCCCGGCCTTCACTCCAGACAACGCCAAGCAGGCGCTGCTGGCGTTCAAGGGCGACGTCTATACCGGGCTCAACGCCGAAACCCTCAGCGAGGCGGATTTCGACTACGCCCAGCAACACCTGCGCATGCTTTCCGGCCTGTACGGCCTGCTGCGCCCCCTGGACCTGATGCAGCCCTATCGCCTGGAAATGGGCACCAAGCTGGCCAACGCCCGGGGCAAGGACCTGTACGCCTTCTGGGGCACCCGCATCAGCGAATGGCTCAACGAGGCTCTGGCCGAGCAAGGTGACGACCTGCTGCTGAACCTGGCTTCCAACGAGTACTTCTCGGCGGTCAAGCGCACGGCCCTGAACGCGCGGATCATCAATACCGAGTTCAAGGACCTGAAGAACGGCCAGTACAAGATCATCAGTTTCTATGCCAAGAAAGCCCGTGGCCTGATGAGCCGCTTCGTCATCCAGGAGCGCATCAACGACCCCGCTCAGCTCAAGCAATTCGACGTCCAGGGCTACCGCTTCAGCGCGGAGCAGTCCAAAGCCGACACCCTGGTATTCCTGCGCGACCACGCACCGGAATAAAGCGTTCCCCTGCCGCGCTCCCTTCCAACCGGCGAGCGCGCCAGAATGTGATCATCCGCACATTCCCCGCCTTTAATAAGCCAATTTTCTGGCGCCATAGAACTTTCAGCGTTTTGCCTAACTTTTATTTCACTCGACAGCCCTGATTTTTTTCAGTAGTGGCACCACTTTTTTTATTCGGTAGTGGCACAAAAATATCCCCTCGCTTCAACTCCCCATAACTAAAGGCTCAAACCGTTAGTGCTATCAGTTTGAGAGCAGTGCCATCTTTCTCAATATTTCAAGAAATTTCGAAAAACAGGATGAGCGGGCAGGAACTATGCCTTCAGACACCGCTCATACCACCGGTAACGATTCTCAACGAGGTTGTAGGAGATGACTTACACGGACTCACGAGGAACTAATCAAGTTGCAACATTGATTTGACCAACGAGTCACAAACTTGAACTAAAGGGTAAACAAACGGAGATAAGGCACCTCAACTATCCCCTAACGAGCCAAGGAACAGCTGGCCTTCAAGGCCCCCGAAAACAACTGGAGAGCCCGTACTACGTGGCATCCAGCCATCCACAGGAACGCGGATGGTTTTTCTCGAGGGACCTGCAGCAGGAGCCGCCGGCAACATTCAAGGGCAAGTCAAAACAACATGGATCGGTTGCGCACAACTTGAGTGCATTTATTTAGTCACTCGGAACTTAGTCTGCCTGCACACGGTACTACAGCGTACTTCGCTGGACTTCCGAGTGCGCAACAACAGCTGGCAAACATTAACTCCGGCCATCTAATGGCGTGAATAACACAGAGGTAAATGCGATGCGCATCAGCATATTTGGTTTGGGTTACGTCGGTGCAGTATGTGCCGGTTGCCTGTCCGCACGGGGCCATGAAGTGGTTGGCGTAGATATCTCCAAAGACAAGATCGACCTGATCAACGCCGGCAAGTCGCCGATCGTCGAACCGGGCCTGGGCGAACTTCTGGCGCAAGGAATCCAGACCGCTCGTCTGCGTGGCACCACCAACTTCGCCGAGGCCATTCGCGATACCGACCTGTCGATGATCTGCGTCGGTACCCCGAGCAAGAAGAACGGCGACCTGGAACTGGACTACATCGAATCGGTGTGCCGCGAGATCGGTTTCGTCCTGCGCGACAAGGCCACCCGCCACACCATCGTGGTGCGCAGCACCGTGCTGCCGGGCACCGTGAAGAACGTGGTGATCCCGATCCTCGAAGACTGCTCGGGCAAGAAGGCCGGGGTGGATTTCGGCGTCGCGGTGAACCCCGAGTTCCTGCGTGAAAGCACCGCGATCAAGGACTACGACTTCCCGCCCATGACCGTGATCGGCCAGTTCGACCAGGCCTCCGGTGATGTGCTGCAAGCGCTGTACGAAGAGCTCGATGCACCGATCATCCGCAAGGACATCGAAGTCGCCGAGATGATCAAGTACACCTGCAACGTCTGGCACGCCACCAAGGTCACCTTTGCCAACGAGATCGGCAACATCGCCAAGGCGGTGGGCGTGGACGGCCGTGAAGTGATGGACGTGGTCTGCCAGGACAAGACCCTCAACCTGTCCCAGTACTACATGCGCCCGGGCTTCGCCTTCGGCGGCTCGTGCCTGCCCAAGGACGTGCGCGCCCTGACCTACCGCGCCGGCTCCCTGGACATTGAGGCGCCCCTTCTCAACTCGCTGATGCGCAGCAATGAATCCCAGGTGCAGAACGCCTTCGACATCGTTTCCAGCCATGACAAGCGCAAGGTCGCCCTGCTGGGCCTGAGCTTCAAGGCCGGCACCGACGACCTGCGCGAGAGCCCGCTGGTGGAACTGGCGGAAATGCTCATCGGCAAGGGCTTCGACCTGAGCATCTACGACAGCAACGTCGAGTACGCCCGGGTTCACGGCGCCAACAAGGACTACATCGAGTCGAAGATCCCCCACGTTTCGTCCCTGCTCAACTCGGACTTCGACGCGGTAATCGGCAACTCCGACGTGATCATTCTCGGCAACCGCGACGAGAAGTTCCGCGCCCTGGCCGAAGACGTGCCCCACGGCAAGCAGGTCATCGACCTGGTGGGCTTCATGTCCAAGGCTACCTGCAGCAAAGGCCGTACCGAAGGGATCTGCTGGTAAGGGTTCGCCAGCCAGCCGGCTCCTACCCCATCCCCGTAGGAGCTGGCTGGCCAGCGATCTGGCCCTCCCAGATCTCCATGCCTGCCTTAACCCCCCTCGGGCCACCCCACAGGCTCGCCCGAGACCTTGATGGACGCAGATTATGCACAGGCTAAAGCACGGCCTGCTTCAGGCCGCCGGTTGGCTGTTCTACTCGAGTTTGCTGATGGGCATGGCCTTGTTGCTGCCCGCCTCGACCTTCGACTCACAGTCCAAGGACTTCATTTTCCTGATTGGCGCCGTGGGCATCTGGCGCTACTCGATGGGTGCCACGCACTTCGTGCGCGGCATGCTGTTTCTCTACGTGGTCTACCCGCACCTGCGGCGCAAGGTGCGCAAGCTCGGCAGCGCGGCGGACCCGTCCCATGTGTACCTGATGGTCACCAGCTTCCGGATAGACGCGCTGACCACCGCCCAGGTCTACGGCTCGGTCATCCGTGAAGCCATCGACTGCGGCTTCCCCACCACCGTGGTCTGCTCGATCGTGGAAATGTCCGACGAGCTGCTGGTGAAAAGCCTGTGGGCGCGGATGAACCCGCCGGAGCGGGTCAAGCTGGACTTCGTGCGCATCCCCGGCACCGGCAAGCGTGATGGCCTGGCCTTCGGCTTTCGTGCCATCTCCCGCCACCTGCCGGACAGCCGCGCCGTGGTAGCGGTGATCGACGGTGACACCGTGCTCGGCGAAGGCGTGGTACGCAAGACCGTGCCCTGGTTCCAGCTGTTCGGCAATGTCGGCGGCCTGACCACCAACGAATTCTGCGAAGTGCGCGGCGGCTACATCATGAGCGAATGGCACAAGCTGCGCTTCGCCCAGCGCCACATCAACATGTGCTCCATGGCCCTGTCCAAGCGCGTGCTGACCATGACCGGGCGCATGTCGGTGTTCCGCGCCACCGTGGTCACCGACCCGGACTTCATCGCCGACGTGGAAAGCGACTCCCTGCAGCACTGGCGCCTGGGCCGCTTCAAGTTCCTTACCGGCGACGACAAGTCCAGCTGGTTCAGCCTGATGCGCCTGGGCTACGACACCTTCTACGTGCCTGACGCGGCAATCAACACCGTGGAGCACCCGCCGGAGAAGAGCTTCATCAAGGCCAGCCGCAAGCTGATGTTCCGCTGGTACGGCAACAACCTGCGGCAGAACTCCCGGGCCCTCGGCCTGGGCATGAAACGCCTGGGGCTGTTCACCAGCGTGGTGCTGTTCGACCAGCGCGTGTCGATGTGGACCTCGCTGCTGGGCCTGACCGTGGCGATCATCGCCAGCTTCAAGTACGGCACCGCCTTCATCCTGGCCTACCTGCTGTGGATCGGCATTACCCGCCTGATCCTGACCCTGCTGCTGTCCTGCTCGGGGCACCGCATCGGCCCGGCCTACCCCTTGATTCTCTATTACAACCAGATCGTCGGCGCGCTGGTGAAGATCTACGTGTTCTTCCGCCTCGACCAGCAATCCTGGACCCGCCAGGACACCAAGCTGACCCGCGACCTGGCCAGTTTTCAACGTTGGTTCAACACCTGGTCGTCTCGGACCATGACCTTCTCGGCCGGCAGCGTGTTCGTCGCTGTCCTGCTGCTGATGGTCTGAACCGCCTTGCCTGAATTAACTAGGAAATCGACTCTATGAACACCGCCGTGAACGTCAATGTAGTGCATGAATCCGAAGCCCAACGCCAGCACGCCCGGGTCAAGATCCCGGCCAAGCTGCGCTTCTTCGGAACCGAGGCCAAGCCTCTTGAAGTGCGGGTCCACGACCTCTCCGCCGGCGGCCTGAGCTTCAACGCCGGGCAGCAGATGCTGACCGTGGGCGAAGTGCACAAGGGCCGCCTGCAATTTGTCATCGACAACCTCGGCCTGGCCATGGACGTCGAGCTGCAGGTCCGCTCCTTCGATCGCCAGAGCGGCCGGGTCGGTTGCCAGTTCCAAAACCTCGAACCCCAAGACATCTCCACCCTGCGCCACCTGATCACCTCGCACCTGGCCGGCGACATCGTCAGCATGGGCGACGTGCTCGCCACCCTGCAGCGGGACAACTTCACCAAGGCGCGCAAGAACAAGGACAGCGGCAGCGGCATGACTCCGCTGGGGCGCCTGCGGGCGGTGACCTTCAGCGCCGGGATCTTCATCGTCGGCCTTGCCGCCTTCGGTTTCATCCTCAAGTCGGTGTACGGCATGTACTTCGTCAGCCACGCCGAGGCCGGCCTGGTCAACGTTCCGGGGATGAACGTCACCATGCCGCGCGACGGCACCGTGCAGAGCCTGGTGCAGACCGATGGCAGCGTCGCCAAAGGCGCGCCCCTGGCCAGCTTCAGCACCAGCATGCTGGACGTGCTCAAGGGCCACCTGGACGAAAACCAGCTGCAACCGGCCAAGGTCGAGGAACTGTTCGGCAAGCAGATGACCGGCACCCTGACCTCCCCCTGCGACTGCACCGTGGCCCAGCAACTGGTGGCCGACGGGCAGTACGCCAGCAAGGGCGACGTGATCTTCCAACTGGTGCCGCGCAATAGCCTGGCCAATGTCGAGGCGCGGTTCTCCTACCGCCAGTTCGGCGACGTGCGCCCGGGCACCAAGGTCAACTTCCAGATCGCCGGCGAGGATGAAGTGCGCACCGGCACCATCGTCAGCAGCGCCAGCCTCAACAGCAACGACCTGTCCTCCGACATCCGCGTACAGATCAAGCCCGACGCGCCCCTGAGCAGCGCCTTCGCCGGCCGCCCGGTGGAAGTCAGCAGCGACCGCGGCCCGTCGATGAACTGGCTGATCGACAAAGCCATGGCTGCGGGTCTCTGAGCGGAGGACATGCCTGTGACTAGCCTTTTCATTGGCGAGTGCTGCGCACTCGATCGCGAGCAAGCTCGCTCCTACCAGAACACCGCCGCCTCCCGTAGGAGCGAGCTTGCTCGCGAAAGCGCTCAAGGCCGCCGCCATCTGGCCCTATGCGCCCTGGCGCTGGCCGTGAGCCTGGCCGGTTGCGCCGGCCTGCCGGACCAGCGCCTGGCCAACGAGGCCCTGAAGCGCGGCGACACCGCCCTGGCCCAGCAGAACTACCGCCAACTGGCAGACCTGGGCTACAGCGAAGCGCAAGTGGGCCTGGCCGACATTCAGGTGGAAAGCCGCGACCCGGCGCAGATCAAGCAGGCCGAGGCCACCTACCGCGCCGCAGCCGACACCTCGCCCCGTGCCCAGGCGCGCCTGGGGCGCCTGCTGGTGGCCAAGCCCGGCTCCAGCGAGGCCGAGCAGCACGAAGCCGAAGGCCTGCTGAAGAAAGCCTTTGCCAATGGCGAAGGCAACACCCTGATCCCCCTGGCGATGCTGTACCTGCAATACCCCCACAGCTTCCCCAACGTCGACGCCCAGCAGCAGATCAGCCAATGGCGCGCCGCCGGCTATCCGGAAGCCGGTCTGGCCCAGGTCCTGCTGTACCGCACCCAGGGCACCTACGACCAGCACCTGGACCAGGTGGAAAGCATCTGCAAGGCCGCCCTCGACAGCACCGACATCTGCTACGTCGAGCTGGCCACCGTCTACCAGAAACGCGGCCAGCCAGAACAGCAGGCCGAGCTGATCAAGCGACTGCAGGCCGGCTACAGCCGTGGCAGCGTCAGTGCCCAGCGAGTCGACAGCGTGGCCCGGGTACTGGGCGATGCCAGTCTTGGCAAGCCGGATGAAAAGACCGCCCAGGCCCTGCTGGAACAGGTCGCCCCCGGCTACCCGGCCTCCTGGGTCAGCCTGGCGCAACTGCTCTACGACTTCCCCGAGCTGGGTGACGTCGACAAGATGATGGAATACCTGGAGAACGGCCGCGCCGCCGACCAGCCCCGGGCCGAACTGCTGCTGGGCAAGCTCTACTACGAAGGCAAGTGGGTGCCGGCGGACGCCAAGGTGGCCGAGGCGCACTTCCAGAAAGCCGTGGGCCGCGAAGTCGCCGCCGACTACTACCTGGGGCAGATCTACCGCCGTGGCTATCTGGGCCAGGTGTACCCGCAAAAAGCCCTGGACCACCTGCTGACGGCTGCCCGCAACGGCCAGAACAGCGCCGACTTCGCCATTGCCCAGCTGTTTTCCCAGGGCCGCGGCACCGCGCCCAACCCGGTCAACGCCTACGTCTTCAGCCAGTTGGCCAAGGCCCAGGACACCCCACAGGCCAACGAACTGGCCCAGCAGCTGGATCAACAACTGCCCCCCGGCCAGCGCGCCGAAGCCCAGCGCCTGCTGCAACAGGAGCAGGCGGCGCGCGGTGCCCTGACCCAGAACACGCTGCAACTGCACGCGCTGCAGGAAGAAGACGGCGAGGAATCCCTATGAAGTCCATCCCATTCAACACCACCCCTGTAGCCGCTGCCGCAGGCTGCGACCAAGCGCGAAGCGCTCGCCACGCCTGCCCTCGCGAATCGCGGCCGCTGCGCGACCGGGCACACCCCGCCGCCACCACCACAGGCAAGCGCTTGTGCCTGTCGAAACTGGGCATGGCCCTGGGTTTTGCCATGATCTGGTCCAACCCGACCCTGGCGGCCATCACCGACACCAAGAACTTCGGCCTGGAAGTGAAGATCACCGGCCAGTCCGAGGACGATCGCGACCTGGGCACCCAGGGCGGTGGCGACGTCAACGGCATCGGCCTCGACCTGCGGCCCTGGGTCTATGGCGAAAGCGGCAACTGGAGCGCCTACGCCATGGGCCAGGCAGTGACCGCAAGCGACGTGATCGAAACCGACACCCTGCAACAGTCCGGCGACGACGCCAGCCAGCAGTCCAGCAACGATGACCGCAAGACCAAGAAGAACTACCTGGCCATGCGCGAGTTCTGGGTCGGCTACAGCGGCTTCACCGCCTACCCCGGCGAGCAGTTGAAGTTCGGCCGCCAGCGCCTGCGCAACGATGACGGGCAATGGCGCGACACCAACATCGAGGCGCTGAACTGGACCTTCGACACCACCCTGCTGCGGGCCAACCTGGGGGCCGCCGAGCGCTTCAGTGAATACCGCACCGACCTCAAGGAGCTGGCGCCCAAGGACAAGGACCGCCTGCACCTGTACGCCGACGCCGCCTACCAGTGGACGCCCGGCCAGTGGGTGGGCATCCGCGCCCACCATACCCACGACGACGGCAAGCTCGACTATGCCCAGCCCGGCGTGGCCAGCGACCCGCTGGACAAAAAGGAAAACGGCGACCTGACCTGGCTCGGCCTGGAAGCCAACAGCGACGCCTTTAACTGGCGCAACACCAATACCGTCAACTACTGGGCCAGCCTCACCGGCATGCGCGGCGACCGCGATACGGTCAACCCGCTGAACGCCGATGGCAGCCGCCCGACCCAAGCCAAGCGCGGGGACAACCTCAACGGCTGGGCCACCGACCTGGGCGTGCGCCTGCGCCTTGACCCGAACTGGCAAGTGGGCGCGGCCTATGCCCGGGCCAGCGCCGAGTACGAACAGAACGGCCTGCAAAGCAACCGCTCCAACTACACCGGTACTCGCTCCCGGGTGCACCGCTTCGGCGAAGCCTTCCGGGGCGAAATGAACAATACCCAGAGCGCCACCCTGTTCGGTTCCTGGCAATTGCGCGAGGACTACGACGCCAGCCTGGTCTACCACAAGTTCTGGCGTGTGGACGGCAACAAACCGGTGGGCAGCAACGGCATCAACGCAGTGGACAACAACTACGACGACGCCACCGGCGCCCTGCTCAGCAGCACCTCCCTGCCGCTCATGGACGGCAAGAAGGACCTCGGCCAGGAGATGGACCTGGTGGTCACCAAGTACTTCAAGCAAGGCCTGTTGCCCGCGGCCCTGAGCCAGTCGATCGATGAACCTTCGGCCCTGGTGCGTTTGCGCGGTGGCGTGTTCAAGCCCGGCGACGCCTACGGCAAAGAGGTCGACTCCTACATGCACCGCGCCTTTATCGACGTGATCTGGCGCTTCTGATGCAAGCCGCTAAAGGAGTGCCCGACATGCCTACTCAAACTCTCCAGAGCCCGTTGTCCAGAGGCTCCCTGAGCCTCCTGGCCGGCGCCCTGCTGCTGGCCAGCAGCAGCGCCTTCGCCACTGCCGAGAAGGCCAAGGCACCGATCATCGCCAAGGAGCTGCAACAGGCCAAGACCTACACCGTCAGCAGTGCTCCCACCGAGCCCCTGGCCCTGGCCAAGCCGACCCTGCCCGACCTCTCCGGCTACACCGCCGAGGCGGCCGCGGCGAAGATCGTGCGCAGCAAGCCGGGCAAGATCAGCGTGCGCCGGATGATGCAGGAAGACGCCCTGAAGGACTTTATCGGCGGTGACAACAAGATGGCCGAATGGGTGGTGCGCCAGCACGGCATACCCCAGGCGATCTTCATCGACGACGGCTACGTCAACCTCAAGGAACTGGTGGGCAAGCTGCCCAAGCAGTACATCAGCGAAACCGCGCCCGGGGTCTACCTGGCCCGCCTGCCCATCGTCGTCGGCCGCCACGGCATCCTGGAAATCGACAAACAGACCCAGGAGCTGCGCCTGTCCCAGGAAGGCGGCTCGTTCCTGGTCAACGATGGCCAGCTGTTTGTGCGCGACACCAAGGTCACGGGCTGGCGCGAGAAGGACAACGGCCCGGCGACCTTCCGCTCACCCAAGGAATTCCGCCCGTTCCTGCTGGCCTGGGGCGGCACCGAGACGTACATCGTCAACAGCCAGATGGCCAGCTTCGGCTACGCCAACTCCAAGTCCTACGGGGTGAGTATTTCCCAGTACACGCCGAACATGGCCAAGGTGCTCAAGCGCCCCGAGCCCACCGGCTGGATCGTCGGCTCGACGTTCTCGGACATGTGGTACGGCTTCTACTGCTACGAGACCCGGGACTTCGTGCTCAAGGGCAACACCTACAAGGACAACATCGTCTACGGCATCGACCCCCACGACCGCTCCCATGGCCTGATCATTGCCGACAACACCGTCCACGGCACCAAGAAGAAGCACGGCATCATCATTTCCCGGGAAGTGAACGACAGCTTCATCTTCAACAACCGCAGCTACGACAACCACCTCTCCGGGCTGGTGATCGACCGTAACAGCGTCAACAACCTGATCGCCTACAACGAGATCTACCGCAACCACACCGACGGCATCACCCTCTACGAGAGTGCCGACAACCTGATCTACGGCAACAAGGTGATCAGCAACCGCCGCCACGGCATCCGCATTCGCAACAGCGTGAACATCCGTCTGTACGAAAACATCGCCATGGCCAACGGCCTGACCGGGGTCTACGGCCACATCAAGGACCTTTCCGACACCGACCGCGACATCAAGCTCGACCCGTTCGACGCCCAGGTCTCGCTGATCGTGGTCGGCGGCGAGCTGGCCGCCAACGGCAGCGGGCCGATGTCCATCGACTCCCCCTTGAGCGTGGAGCTGTACCGGGTCTCCATGCTGGCGCCGACCAAAAGCAGCGGCATCAGCTTCTCCGGGGTCCTGGGCGAGCGCCAGGATGAAATTCTCGACCTGCTGGTGCGCCAGCAGAAAGCCGTGTTGATCGACCCCGTCGAACGCCAGACCGAATTGCGGGATTGAGGATGACTTTCATGCACCCACACTGGATCAAACTCCTGGGCCTGTCGGCCCTGACCGCGGGGATTCTCGCCGCCAGCGCCGGCGCCCGTGCCGACGAAACCAGCGCCACAAGCGCCGCGCCGAACTTCAAGGCCGAGCCGTGCTGCAACCTGTGCCCGGCCGCCCACGACGCAAAGAACTACGTGACCCGCTACCAGCAGAACTTCACCACCCTGGTGCAAGCCCAGGGCGACTGGTTGTTCCGTACCCAGGAAGATTTGCGCACCGAGTTCAACACCACTCCCGAAGGCTACCGCCGCCTCAAGCAGTTGCACGAAGCCTTCAAGAGCAAGGGCGTGGAACTGGTGGTGGTCTATCAGCCGACCCGCGGCCTGGTGAACCGCAACAAGCTCAACCCGGCGGAGAAAGCCCGTTTCGACTATGACAAGGCGCTGAGCAACTACAAGGCCATGCTCGGGCGCTTCGCGCAGATGGGCTACGTGGTGCCGGACCTCTCGCCGCTGACCAACGAACAACTGCCCGATACCCTGCCGGCCCACGACTTCTACTTCCGCGGCGACCAGCACTGGACCCCTTATGGCGCCCAGCGCACGGCGAAGATCGTCGCCGACAAGGTCAAGCAGTTGCCGGCCTTTGCCGACATTCCACGGCGTGAATTCGAAACCCACAAGTCCGGGCGCATGGGCAAGACCGGCACCCTGCACAACATGGCCGGCCAGTTGTGCGGCACCAGCTACGCCATCCAGTACATGGACCAGTTCACCACCGAGCCCAAGGGCGAGGCTGGCGACGGCGACCTGTTCGGCGACTCCGGCAACCCGCAGATCACCCTCGTGGGCACCAGCCACAGTGGCAAGAACTACAACTTCGCCGGCTTCCTGGAAGAGGCCATCGGTGCCGACATCCTCAACGTCGCCTTCCCCGGCGGCGGCCTGGAAGGCTCGATGCTGCAGTACCTGGGCAGCGACGAGTTCCAGAAGAGCCCGCCGAAGATCCTCATCTGGGAATTCTCGCCGCTGTACCGCCTGGACCAGGAAACCATCTACCGGCAGATGATGGCCCTGCTGGACAACGGCTGCGAGGGCAAGGACGCGCAGATGACCGGCAGCACCACCCTCAAGCCCGGCAAGAACGAATTGCTGGTCAACAGCAAGAACATGGACCTGCGCAACAGCGGTCATCAGGTCGACATCCGCTTCGCCGACACCTCGGTGAAAACCCTGCAAGCCACCCTCTGGTACATGAACGGGCGCCACGAGGACATCAAGATCGAAAAACCGGAAACGTCCGACACCGACGGGCGCTTCGCCTTCGAACTGCGCACCGACGAAGACTGGGCCTCGCAGAACCTGCTGGCGGTCGAGATCCAGGGCCCGGAAGCGGGCACTGCGGGGCAGAAGGTCGAAGCGAAAATTTGCAAACGCAACGTATTCCCGAGCGCCGAGCAACGCACCGCGCAGATCGGGCAATGAGGTTACCTATGCAAAGCACAGACTTGAAACGCTTGTTGATACCCAGCCTGCTGGGGCTGGCCATCGTCACCGGCAGCGCCCAGGCCGCCGCGCCGCTGCGCCCGCCCCAGGGCTATTACGCCCCGGTGGACAAGTTCAAGAGCGGCGACAACAGCGAGGGCTGCGACGCCATGCCGGCGCCCTACACCGGCGCCCTGCAGTTTCGCAGCAAGTACGAAGGCTCGGACAAGGCCCGGGCGACCCTCAACGTGCAGTCCGAACAGGCCTTTCGCGACACCACCGCGGACATCACCAAGATCGAGCGCGGTACCAGCAAGCGGGTCATGCAGTTCATGCGCGACGGCCGCCCTGAACAGCTGGACTGCACCCTCGCCTGGCTCAGCGCCTGGGCCCAGGCCGATGCGCTGATGTCCAAGGACTTCAACCACACCGGCAAGTCCATGCGCAAATGGGCCCTGGGCAGCATGGCCTCGGCCTACCTGCGGCTGAAGTTCTCCGACTCCCACCCCCTGGCCACCCACCAGGAACAGGCACAGAAGATCGAAGCCTGGTTCAGCAAGATGGCCGACCAGGTGGTCAGCGACTGGGACAACCTGCCCCTGGACAAGACCAACAACCACTCCTACTGGGCCGCCTGGTCGGTGATGGCCACCGCCGTGGCCACCAACCGCCGCGACCTGTTCGACTGGGCGGTCAAGGAATACAAGGTCGGCGCCAACCAGGTCGATGCAGACGGCTTCTTGCCCAACGAACTCAAGCGCCAGCAGCGGGCCCTGGCCTACCACAACTACGCCCTGCCGCCGCTGGCAATGATCGCCAGCTTCGCCCAGGTCAACGGCGTGGACCTGCGCCAGGAAAACCACGAAGCACTCAAGCGCCTGGGCGAGCGGGTGCTGGCCGGGGTCAAGGACCCGGACACCTTCGAGAAGAAGAACGGCAAGCAGCAGGACATGACCGACCTCAAGGTCGACTCGAAATTCGCCTGGCTGGAACCCTACTGCAGCCTCTACACCTGCGCTCCGGAGACATTGGAGCGCAAGCACAAGATGCAGCCGTTCAAGACTTTCCGCCTGGGTGGCGACCTGACCAAGGTCTACGACCCGGCCCATGAAAAGGGCTCCTGATTCGAATCGTTGGAACGTCCCCCTGTAGGAGCTGGCTTGCCAGCGAAGAGGCCCTCAAGAGCGCCTTCGCCGGCAAGCCGGCTCCTACAGGGGGCGCGCTGCACGCAGTACCGCTTCCCCGGTTTTTCACGGGGGGGTTTGGGGGGGCTCCGGCCTCTGACTATTGGTTAAACATGGAGAGATCGGGATGGTTTTCTCATCCAATGTGTTCCTGTTCCTGTTCCTGCCGATCTTTCTCGGCTTGTACTACTTGAGCGGGCAACGCTATCGCAACTTGCTGCTGCTGATCGCCAGCTATGTGTTCTATGCCTGGTGGCGCGTGGACTTCCTGGCGCTGTTCGCCGGGGTCACCCTGTGGAACTACTGGATCGGCCTGAAAGTCGGCGCCGCCGGTGTCAGGACCAAACCCGCCCAGCGCTGGCTGCTGCTGGGGGTGGCGGTGGACCTGTGCATCCTCGGCTACTTCAAGTACGCCAACTTCGGCGTCGACAGCATCAACGCCATCATGACCTCCATGGGGCTTGAGCCGTTCATCCTGACCCACGTGCTGCTGCCGATCGGCATCTCGTTCTACATCTTCGAGTCCATCAGCTACATCATCGACGTCTACCGCGGAGACACCCCGGCCACTCGCAACCTGATCGACTTCGCGGCGTTCGTGGCGATCTTCCCGCACCTGATCGCCGGCCCCGTGCTGCGCTTTCGTGACCTGGCGGACCAGTTCAACAACCGCACCCACACCCTGGACAAGTTCTCCGAAGGCTGCACCCGCTTCATGCAGGGCTTCATCAAGAAAGTGTTCATCGCCGACACCCTGGCGGTGGTCGCCGACCATTGCTTCGCCCTGCACAACCCCACCACGGGCGATGCCTGGCTCGGCGCCCTGGCCTACACCGCGCAGCTGTACTTCGACTTCTCCGGCTACAGCGACATGGCCATCGGCCTGGGCTTGATGATGGGTTTTCGCTTCATGGAAAACTTCAAGCAGCCCTACATCAGCCAGTCGATCACCGAGTTCTGGCGGCGCTGGCACATCAGCCTGTCCACCTGGCTGCGGGACTACCTGTACATCACCCTGGGCGGCAACCGCAAAGGCACCCTGATCACCTACCGCAACCTGTTCCTGACCATGCTCCTGGGCGGCCTGTGGCATGGCGCCAACTTCACCTACATCGTCTGGGGCGCCTGGCACGGCATGTGGCTGGCCATCGAAAAGGCCCTGGGCATCAACACCACGCCGCGCAGCCTGAACCCGGTGCGCTGGGCCCTGACCTTCCTCCTGGTGGTGATGGGCTGGGTAATCTTCCGCGCCGAGAACCTGCACGTAGCAGGCCGCATGTACGGCGCGATGTTCAGCTTTGGCGACTGGTCGCTGTCGGAACTCAACCGCGCCAGCCTCACCGGCCTGCAAGTGGCGACCCTGATCCTGGCCTACGCCACCCTGGCGTTCTTCGGCCTGCGTGACCTGTACCGCAACCCGGCGCTGGTCAAGGCCAAGCCCGAGGTCACTACCGCCGACGACGGCCCGGCCAGCGCCCAGCCCGGCCTGATCAAGGCGGTCCCCGGGGACAACCCCGGCAGCATTCACCAGCCGGGCCACATCGTCGGCACCGAGGCCCAGGTGCAGCCGGCCTACTGGACTGCCGACTGGTCGCGCTACGCCATGCGCGCCCTGGTGCTGCTGCTGTTCATTGCCTCGATTCTCAAACTCTCGGCGCAAAGCTTCTCGCCGTTCCTTTACTTCCAGTTCTGAGGGATCTGCCCATGACCCGCTCATTACGTGTGTTCTACATCGCCCTGTTCCTGCTGACCCTGCTGGTGCTGGGGGTGTGGTCGGCGCGCAGCTTCTTCGGTTTCAGTACCAACAACGACGCCACCGTGCTCAACGGGCGCTGGGCCAAGGCGGTGGAAACCCACTACGACGACCAGTTTCCGATCAAGCGCCTGGGCACCAACCTCTGGGCCGCCCTGGACTTCAAGCTGTTCAACGAAGGGCGCCCGGGGGTGGTGCTGGGCCGTGACCAGTGGCTGTACAGCGATGAAGAGTTCAACCCCGTAGTCAACGAG
This sequence comes from Pseudomonas protegens CHA0, assembly GCF_000397205.1. NCBI lineage: Bacteria > Pseudomonadati > Pseudomonadota > Gammaproteobacteria > Pseudomonadales > Pseudomonadaceae > Pseudomonas > Pseudomonas protegens. The sequence goes on along the minus strand of NC_021237.1, from coordinate 1,167,042 downwards.
GAGCTCAACCTGCAGGGCAACTACGCCCTGGTAGAAGGCGTGCGCCAGACCCTCAAGGAGCACGGGGTAAAACTGGTGATGGCGATCGTTCCGGCCAAGGTGCGCCTGTACCCGGAACACATGGACGAAGTGCGCCCGGCGCGCATCCACGCCAACCTCTACCAGGACTTCCACGCCCGGGTCGCTGCCGACAAGATCCTTGCCCCCGACCTGCTTGGCCCCCTGCAACAGGCCAAGCAACAGGGCCAGCAAGTGTTCCTGCGCACCGACACCCACTGGACCCCCGCCGGCGCCGAGATCGTCGCCCGCCAACTGGCCCTGACCATCGCCGCCAAGACCCCGCTCAGCGGTCAGCCACAGCGCTTCGTCACCGAGACCCAAGAGACCGTGGAACACAAGGGCGACCTGCGCCGCTTCCTGCCCCTGGACCCGCTGTTCGAAAACCTGATGCCGGCCGAAGAGCCCCTGCAAAAGCGCGTGACCCGGGCCAGCGAAGAGCAGCCGGCCGCCGACGACGCGCTGTTTGCCGACCGCGAAGTGCCGGTGACCCTGGTGGGCACCAGCTACAGCGCCAACCCCAGCTGGAACTTCGTCGGCGCCCTGAAACAGGCCCTGCACAGCGACGTGCTGAGCTACGCCGAAGACGGCCACGGCCCGATCCTGCCGATGCTCAGCTACCTGAAAAGCGACGACTTCAAGAACAACCCGCCCCAGGTGCTGATCTGGGAATTCCCTGAACGCTATCTGCCTGTGAACAACGAAATCGGCGACGCCGACCCGCAGTGGGTCGCAGAGCTCAAGCAAGCCGGTGCTCGCCAACAGAACGTAGCTGCACTCAACAAATCCGAGACGCCCGACCGGGCGCAAAACTGAAAAGAGGTAACACTCATGACTTTCACTACTACTCCTCGTCGTCTCGCTGCCAAATCCCTGAAAGCTGCCGTATTGGCTGCGGGCCTGGGCCTGCTATCAGCTCCGGTATTCGCCGGTGGCGATGCCGCCCTGTACGGCCCCACCGCGCCCAAGGGCTCGACCTTCGTGCGCCTGTACAACGCCAGCAACAGCGAAGTCAGCGCCACGGTGGGCAGCACCAACGTCAATGACGTCGCGCCCCTGGCCAGCAGCGACTTCAGCTTCATGCCCGGCGGCGACTACACCGCCAAGGTGGGCAGCCAGAGCGTGCCGGTGAAACTGGCCGCCGATCACTATTACACCCTGGTCAACAACGCCAGCGGCCAGCCGCAACTGATCGAAGAACCGCCGTTCAAGAACAAGCAGAAATCCCTGGTGCGGGTGCAGAACCTCAGCGACCAGGCCCTGACCCTGAAGACCGCCGACGGCAAGACCGACGTGGTCAAGGCCGTGGCCGCCAAAGGCCGCGGCGAGCGCGAAATCAACCCGGTGAAGGTCAGCTTCGCCCTGTATGACGGCGAGAAAAAGGTCAGCGACCTCAAGCCCGTGGCCTTGGAGCGCGGCGAAGCAGCGGTGCTCTACGTCACCGGCAACGGCAGCAACCTGTCGCCGGTCTGGGTCAAGCGCCCGGTTTCCACCCGCTAATGAATTTCCGGAAGGCTGCTCCCCGCCTCTCGTAGGAGCTGGCTTGCCAGCGAAGGCGTCCTCACGGGCCCCTTCGCCGGCAAGCCGGCTCCTACAGAAGGTGGGCAGCGCATCCGGGCACGCCACAAAAACAAGAGTGAAACGACAGAACGCAGTAGCTCTAACCCATACGATGTTTGAAGGAGTAACAACATGATTCCGGTGATCTTGTCAGGTGGTAGCGGCTCACGTCTTTGGCCGCTTTCGCGCAAGCAATTCCCCAAGCAGTTCCTCGCCCTGACCGGCGAACACACTTTGTTCCAGCAGACCCTGGAGCGCCTGGTGTTCGAAGGCATGGATACCCCCATCGTGGTCTGCAACAAGGACCACCGCTTTATCGTCAACGAGCAACTGGCGGCCCGTAAGCTCGAATCCCAGCGCATCCTCATGGAGCCCTTCGGCCGCAACACCGCCCCGGCCGTGGCCCTGACCGCGATGATGCTGGTCAACGAAGGCCGCGACGAGCTGATGCTGGTACTGCCCGCCGACCACGTCCTGGACGACCAGAAAGCCCTGCAACGGGCCCTGGCCCTGGCCACCGTGGCCGCCGAGCGTGGCGAAATGGTGCTGTTCGGGGTCCCGGCAACCAAGCCGGAAACCGGCTACGGCTACATCAAGTCCACCAACGATGCGCTGCTCCCGGAGGGGGTCAGCCGGGTCTCGCACTTCGTCGAAAAGCCCGACGAAAAACGCGCCACCGAGTTTGTCCAGGCCGGCGGCTATTTCTGGAACAGCGGCATGTTCCTGTTCCGCGCCAGCCGCTTCCTCGAAGAGCTGAAGAAACACGACCCGGACATCTACGACACCTGCCTCTTGACCCTGGAGCGCAGCCAGCAGGACCCGGACACCGTGACCATCGACGAAGCCACCTTCGCCTGCTGCCCGGACAACTCCATCGACTACGCGGTGATGGAGAAGACCCAGCGCGCCTGCGTGGTGCCCCTGACCGCTGGCTGGAGCGATGTCGGCTGCTGGTCGTCGCTGTGGGACGTGCATGAAAAAGACGCCAACGGCAACGTCAGCAAGGGCGATGTGGTGATCCAGGACAGCCGCAACTGCATGATCCACGGCAACGGCAAGCTGGTATCGGTGATCGGCCTTGAAAACATCGTCGTGGTGGAAACCAAGGACGCCATGATGATCGCCCACAAGGACAAGGTCCAAGGGGTGAAACAGATGGTCAACACCCTCAACGAACAGGGCCGCAGCGAGACCCAGAACCACTGCGAGGTCTACCGTCCGTGGGGCTCCTACGACTCGGTGGACATGGGCGGGCGTTTCCAGGTCAAGCACATCTCGGTCAAGCCGGGGGCCTGCCTGTCCCTGCAGATGCACCACCACCGCGCCGAACACTGGATCGTGGTCAGCGGCACCGCCGAAGTCACCTGTGACGAGAACGTGTTCCTGCTCACCGAGAACCAGTCCACCTACATCCCGATTGCCTCGGTGCACCGCCTGCGCAACCCGGGCAAGATCCCGCTGGAGATCATCGAAGTGCAATCGGGCAGCTACCTGGGCGAAGACGATATCGAGCGGTTTGAAGATATCTACGGCCGCTCCACCCCGGTGGAACGTGGCGTCTCGGTGAAGACCATCGCCCAGTAACAGCGACAGGCTTCAAGCGGCAAGCTGCGAGCAAAGGCAGAGCGCCGTTATCAGCGAGTCCTTTCAACCCCCTTCCAGGCGCCTGCGTCCCCTATCCGCAGGCGGTTGGACAGGGGGATTTTTTTGTAGCCGCTGCCGCAGGCTGCGAAAAGGGCCGAAGGACCTTCAGCGGTCTTGAGCCCCCTGCGCCCGCTGCGCGGTCGTTCGCAGCCTGCGGCAGCGGCTACAAGAAGCAGCGATCAGTAGAGGCAGCCGTAAGCTTCAAGCGGCAAGCCAGATCAACAGCCATCTGTGGATACAAAAGGTCGTTTAAGGCTACACATCTCGGGTTGACCACCCTCTTCTCGCTCCCTATCCTCGCGCCTGTCACGACTCATTCGTGATCGGGTTTGACGGCTCGGTAACACTTTCAGGACGCATAGTTCCTCGACTCTGCTTGCGCTCTTCTGCGCTCGCAAAAATGTCTTATGGCGACTGTGCGTGGGGCATCTTCGGATGCGCCGGGTTCCTGAAACCGGTCCGTCAACCTGCGTACAGTTGCCACCCAACTCGTTTGACGGCGATCAAGTGGCAGCTCTATTTATTTCAGGAGCAACACACCATGACGGACCGTATCGCGCTAACCAGCAACGAATCCTCCACTCCGACCCTGTTTATCGACACCCGCGCGCCTTTGGACGAACTGCATGCCAGCGCCGCCTACCGCATCCTCGCGGTGACTCAACTGATGGAAAGCATCGTGCACATGGACAGCCGCCACGCCGATGCCACCGATCTGACACAGATCGCCCACGCCAGCGCCATTCTGTTGCGCGATGGTTGTGATCTGCTGGACGTGTTGGGACGGCGGATTCGTGGCAGTCAGTACCTGAACTAAAACGCCCCGTAATCGTTCCCCTTCAAACGCGGGGGAACGATCGGCACGCCTGTCCCCTCTCCTTCATCTAGAACCCGCCTCATCGATCACTGCCGTACCCATCTTCGTCAGAAGATGCGCAGCCCTGTTGTGGGTGGCAGCCGTGCGCGGATTGGTCGACCGGAGATACAGGAACCCGGCAGGGACGAAGCCCTCCCACGCACAGCTGCCATTGCACGAATGCGCAGGCGCACAACCCGCCGGCAATAGCGCAATGGGGTGCTGCTGCAGCTGCATCAAAACGGGTTACCAAGCGCAGGGGTGGCAGCTGCGTGCAGGTTGGTAAACCGGAGATACAGGAACCCGGCAGGGACGCCCCCTCCCACGCACAGCTGCCATTGCACAAGTGAAATGCGGCGCTGTTGCGCCTGTATCAGAACGAGTTACCAAGCCCGGTCGCTGAATGTGCTGCGACGCTCAAAGGCTAGTCCGGGTTCGACACACAGCAACGACGAAGGCGTCGCAGTTTATGTCCAGGCCAAGAGAGTTTAGGAATGTTCAGGATGGCGGCACGCCGAGGAGGCGGGGTAGCAGTAATGATCATGAGAAGCGTCGTATTTATCCATTCAACGGTCTTCCATGCTTGGCCAGGATTTTTTCCAACGAGGCTTTTTCGTCGAAGACCGGTATGTCTATGCCTTCCAGTCTTGAACTGCTGACAAAGTTTTTAAGCTTGTTCTTTTCGAAACGCTCATAAGGATCAAACGCAGGACGAGCAGAGCATTTCGACAACAGGGACAAAGCGCCTCTAAGTTCTGCAACATTCCTGGCGCACATCCTGAAGCCGATTCTTTTTGAAACTTCATTGCGCACAACCGGATAGGGCAACGCATCACTGAGTACACGTGCGCATTCACGCCCCTCTTCTGCCTGGGCACTCAGGCGCTTTAACTTCAAAGATAAGGAGCTCCAGCCATTTGCCCCTAACTTCAAATGAAGCTGAGTTTCGACAAAGCGTTTGACCTCAAGAAACGTCCCCAGCTTCTTCAGATCGCTGATCTGTGCAGTTTGCAAAATCTGCTGCAGTGATACGTCCATCATCGCCCCATGATTGATGCCAAAGCCCGGAGATTATACACCTCATAGATCGCCACCACGGGCACGTCTCGTCCTTGGCACCAGCACGCTTCACAGTCGAAAGCGGAGCCCACCCCTTCAGCTAGCATTCGCCTCGTTCGATGTTTGCAGCCCTGAGAGCCTGAGCATTTTCCAGTCCCGGTAAAGGTGTTCCAGAAATGGATAGATGACCCCGAAGCATGCCAGCCACCTGCTCGGGCGGGCACCAGAGTGGACCACATGATGTCCACTATCGGCATAAATCCGCTTTAACAGACCTTCTGTTGTCCCTAACGCCCCCATCAAAACCTGGCCTGTGGATAACGTCACAACAGCCACCCTCCATCGCCAACCCCACCTACGCTTAGGTAGGATGTCCCCTCCTTTTCCCCGAGGCTCGCGTCATGTTCATCGGCGTTCTGCTGGTCATCACCTGGCTGATCCTGCTTCTGCGCTACCCCGCCAAAGCCCTTCCCGTGTCCCTGGCTGCCGCGTTCGGCCTGGCCCTGGTGGCCTGCTGGGTGGTCTGGCTGGACAACCGCGAAGCCCAGCAACTGGCGCGCCTGGAGCTGCGCCTGAGCTACGCGCCGGAGCACTGCCCCGCCGACCGTCCATTGCAGGTCAAGCTGAACAACGGCAACAAGGTGCCCCTGGTGGAGTTGCGCTGGCGGGTCGCCGCCTATGCGCCGGGGGATACGGTCAACCTCGCCGACAACCAGTACAGCGCCCCGCGCTACCGTGGCCCCGGCGAGTTGCAGGCCGGCGCCAACTGGCAGGACTGCCTGCCCCTGCCGCCGCTGCGCCCCGGCTATCGCCCGCAAACCCTGGAGTTTCGCGCCGAGCGTTTACAGGGTAGTTTCTCCGACTGATTCACCCCCTCCCTCACCCAGCACAAGGACCGCGCCATGCCCGTAGCGTTGATCACCGGTTGTTCCAGCGGCATCGGCCGCGCCCTGGCGGACACCTTCAAGGGCGCCGGTTTCACCGTGCTCGCCACCGCCCGCAAGGCCGAGGACGTCTCTGCCCTGCAAGCGGCCGGTTTCAAGGCCGTGCAACTGGACGTCAATGACGGCCCGGCCCTGGGCGCCCTGGGCGAGGAGATCAACCAGCAGTACGGCGGCCTGGATGTGCTGATCAACAACGCCGGCTACGGCGCCATGGGCCCGCTGCTCGATGGCGGCGTGGAAGCGATGCAACGCCAGTTCGAAACCAATGTGTTCTCGGTGGTCGGGGTGACTCGGGCGATGTTCCCGGTGCTGCGCCGCAGCCGCGGCCTGGTGGTGAACATCGGCAGTGTGTCCGGGGTGCTGGTGACGCCTTTTGCCGGTGCCTACTGCGCCTCAAAAGCCGCAGTGCACGCCTTGAGCGATGCCCTGCGCATGGAACTGTCGCCGTTCGGCATCCGCGTCATGGAAGTGCAGCCCGGGGCCATTGCTTCGAGCTTCGCCAAGAATGCCGGGCATGAAGCCGAACAGCTGCTCAACGAACAATCGCCCTGGTGGCCGCTGCGCGAGGGCATCCGCTCCCGGGCCAAGGCCTCCCAGGACAAGCCGACCCCGGCCAGCGAATTCGCCGCCGGCTTGCTCAAGGCGGTGCAGCAGGACAATCCGCCACGCCTGGTACGGCTGGGCAATGGCAGCCGCGCCCTGCCGCTGCTGGCCAACCTGCTGCCCAAGGGTCTGCTGGAGAAGGGACTGATGAAGCGCTTCGGCCTGAGCGCCAGGCTCTGACCCCTACGCACGCAAGCCATCTAGGGTGTACCGCGTGCCTCCCGTAGGAGCCGGCTTGCCGGCGAAGAGGCCCGCGAGCCGAGTGCAAATCTTGCGACCACCTTCGCTGGCAAGCCAGCTCCTACCGCGGTGGCGCAGTGCGCCTTTGTTCATTCGCCAATCAAGGATCTGCCCCATTGAAATATCGTAGTGCGCTGACGTTGACCCTGTTCGCCTTGCTGCTGGGCTGCCATGCCTCGTCACCGGACGAAAAACTCAATGCCACCCTGCCGGAGCTGAGCCTGGAACAGATCCTGCCCAAGGTCGAGGCCAACCCGTACTGCTCGCCGGAGATGGACAGCGAACGGCTGGTCGGCCTCGGCATCCGCCTGATGAATGAGGACGAGGTGCTGCATGGCGCAAGCCGTACCTTGCTGGCGAGCAAGGCCATACAAATGGCCCGCGGCTGCCTGATCATGGCCGCCCCCCGCGATACCATGAGCCTGTGCATCCTGGGCGGGATTGTCGGCTCCAGGCAGAAGGACTATGACAAAAGCGAAGCCTTCAACTACATCGCCTACGCCGCCCAGCACAATGAATCCTGCGCGGAAGCGGGCCTGTACGACATCTACAACCTTGGCAAGCTGGACCAGCCGGCGAACAAGGCATTGGCCATGGCCTGGCTGGAACGCGCCGCTCGGCACGGCGACGAGGACTCGCAACAGGAGATGCTGCGCAGCAGCGAACAGGACAATTTCCCGCTGGCCTACGCCTGGGCCCGAACCCTCGATGACGCCCAAAGGCTCGAAGCGCTGAAACGCAAGATGAGCCCTCAGCAGATGGCCGAAGGCGAGCAGCACTACACCCGGCTGCTCAGCCAGCTCCCCTCCAAACAGGATCTTGAGCAGGCGCTGCGCCAGAACGTCATCCTCCTGGGCACAGGGGATATCTACTACGACTACCCGGAGGTGTTCGCGGGCATGTCGCCTGAGCAACAGCATGCTTTCGTCGCCCAATTGGTGGACATGCAGGACCGCTACCCGAAGTTCCACACCCGCGGCCAGCTGGTGGCCTACGCCTTGATTTCCCGCCTGGTGCAAAGCACCGGGCCGGCCGTGGACCTGTGGCAAGACCCGGCGCTGCAGGCCGTGCTGGAGGACGATGACCTGAGCGTGGAAGACAGCGTGGCCAAGGCCAAAATCCTCCTGGCCAAGCGCACGCCATAGCAGCGGCTGGCGCTACTGCTGTCCGAGGTGTCACCGGTGCAGGGCCCCGGGGCCCTTTGCCGCAGCCCAACAGGTGCGGCGGTTTCGGTTGTATGCCCTCTCAATCCCAGTAAAATGCGCGACCTTGAGCCCCTGCGCTCATGCAGCATGGAATCGCTGGCGTCGACACCCAAGCACGGATTTGCTCAAGCTCCACCCTCTCCCGTCCTGTCCTTGCCTGATTTCATGCGCGTCTTTTTTCATTCGCCGATCAGGGAATATCCATTGAAATTGTTCAACGCGCTGCCACTGGCATTGGCTGTCTTGCTGGCGGCTTGCGCCTCCACGCCTGCGCAAAACACCGAACCGAAACGCCCCGAACTCAATGACACCCTGCCCAAGCTGACGCTGGACAGCGTCTTGCCCAAGGTCAGCGCCAACGAGTACTGCAACCCGGCCATGGACGCGGATGTGCTGTACGGCGCCGGTTACAAGCTGAACGAGATCGAGGACTACGCGAACGCCAAGAGCTGCTTCGCCATGGCCGCGCCGCACTACACCCGGGCCTTCTGCTATCTGTCCACCACCACCGATCAGGAAACGGACAAGCCCAAGGCTGAGCGCGACCGCGAGTCCTTCAACTACATCGCCTACTCGGCGTCACAGAACGATTGGTGCGCCGAGTACGGCATGTACGCCACCTACTGGTTCGGCGACAAGGACATTCCCAAGGACCGGGACCTGGCCCTGCGCTGGCTGGAACGCTCGGCACTGCACGGCAACCCGGAACCGCAGCAGAGCCTGGCCGACGCCGCCGAAGAGTCCGGCGACCTGGTGAAGGCCTACGCCTGGCTGAAGGTTATCGACAACACCGAGGACACCAGCCAGCTGGATGCCCTTAAAGGCAAGATGAGCCCAGAGCAACTGGCCGCTGGCGAACAGCACTTTGGCGAGCTGAAGGCGCGGGTGACCAGCAAGCAGGTGATGTACGACGAGGCGCGGGATGAAGAAGTGGCGATTTTCTCGGCCGAGATCCATTTCGATCTCCCCGACCTGTTCAAGGGCATGACCACGGCCGAGCGCCAGGCCTTCGTCAAGGCGGCCATCGCCAAGGCCCGGGACAGCGGCCAGTTCAAGCTGCATTACGCAGTGACCCAGTACATCATCGTCTCGCGCCTGGCCCAGCAGCGTTACCCCGGTGTCGACGTGCTGCAGAACCCGAAGCTGGTGGCCACCATCAACAACGTCAACGACGGCCTGGAAGCTGCGGCGAAGAAGTCCCAGGCGATCATGGACAAAAGCTACAAATAACCGCCCCCTGTAGGAGCCGGCTTGCCGGCGAAGAGGCCCGCGAGCCTTGCATCGCCCATGCCGGCGCTTTCGCTGGCAAGCCAGCTCCTACAACCAATGCCTCCCTCGTAGGAGCCGGCTTGCCGGCGAAGAGGCCCGCGAGCCTTGCATCGCCCCTGCCGACGCCTTCGCTGGCAAGCCAGCTCCTACAAAGGCTCGGGGTTGACGATGACGGTGCAGGTGATGCCGGCCGCCAGCAGGACGCCTTCGGGCACTTCATCGATGTGGATGCGCACCGGTACGCGCTGGGCCAGGCGCACCCAGTTGAAGGTCGGGTTGACGTCGGCGATCAGTTCGCGGCTTTCCGGGTTGTCGCGGTCGTAGATGCCCCGGGAAATGCTTTCCACATGGCCCTTGAGCACTTCGCCGCTCATCAGTTGCATGTCGGCCTTATCCCCGACGCGCACGTGGGGCAGCTTGGTTTCCTCGAAGAAGCCGTAGACCCAGAACGAGTTCATGTCGACCACCGCCATCTTCGCCTCGCCGATGCGTGCGTAGTCGCCACGGTGCACGTTGAGGTTGGTGACATAGCCATCCACAGCCGCCCGCACCTGGGTGCGTGCAAGGTTGAGTTGCGCCGCTTCCAGCTGGGCCTGGGCGTGCTGGTAGTCGGCCAGGGCCGAGTCGGCGATGTTGCCGGCGTCGTCGCGGTTTTCCTTGGAGATCACCAGGTTGTCCATGTCGGCGCGGCGCCGGGCGTTGACCTTGCGCATCTCCCAGGTGGCCTTCTTCGACGCCACCAGCGCTTGCGCCTGCTTGACCGCGATCTGGTAGTGCTCGGGGTCGATCTGCATCAGCAGATCGCCCTTGCGCACCAGCTGGTTGTCCTTGACCGGCACGTCCACCACTTCGCCGGTGACATCGGCGGCGACGTTGATGATGTCCGCGCGCACCCGGCCGTCACGGGTCCAGGGGGTGTACATGTAGTGCTCCCACAGGGTACGGCCGATCCACAGGGCCAGGGCCAGCACGAGCAGGGTGGCGAGCAGGCTGAAAAACTTTTTCATTGCGGGGGTCTCAACGGTAGACAGTGAGCGCCATGGCGCCGAACAGACAGCAGAACAGGCTCAGGCGCAACAGCGCCGGGTGCCAGAAGAAGCGATACAGGTCATAGCCGGAAATGAACCGGTCCAGGGCCCAGGCCAGGGCCGCGGCGATGAAGAACATCAGGGTCATGGTGGGCATGTAAACGCCGTGGAAGGCGATTTCACGAGGCATGGTCAAGTCCTTGGGGTGCAGGCGCCGCCGGCTTGGCCACGGCATAGGCCGCCAGCGGCGATTGCGGGTCGAGCAGTGAAGTGCGGATGAAGTGCAGGTAGCTCTTGACCCGGCGCAGGGCCGAGGTGTCGAAGTGCGGAGCAAAGGGCTCGTCGGTGGCCTGGACCCGGCTGATGGCGTGGTCCACGGCGATCAGGCCGCGCTCCAGGTTGCTCTGGCTGGGCTGCAGGAACAGCCGCACCAGGGAGCGGCCCATGACCCGGATCGCCTGGCGCCAGGGCTGGGATTCGGCATAGGCCGGGTGCACCGGGAGGATCGCCTGCTCCTTGCGCAGCTCGATGATGGCGTGGCCGACTTCCAGCACCACGAACATCCAGCGCAGCAGCTCGCTCTGCACCTTGGGCTGGCCCACCGCCAGGCCATAGGCCTGGTGCAGCAGGTCGCGGGTACGGCTCTCGAAGCTCGACGCCAGGCCCTTGAGCTTGCCGCTGATGGCGTACACCACCTGGCCGCGCAGGTCCTGCTCCAGGCGCCGCCACAGCCAGCGGCTGTTGGGCGGCAGGATGATCGCCCCGGCCGCGGCGCAGACCAGCATGCCCATGACCATGGCGATGTAGTCATTGATGAAGGTGTAGGGGTTGTAGATGGTCAGGTTGTCCGGCACCGAACCGGTGCTGAAGAAGATCAGCAAACCCAGGCCGACCCCGGCGTACTTGGGCCTGGACGCGAGGAACGAACCGAGCACGATCACCGGCGCCAGCATCAGGCACAGCAGCGGGAAGCCGTCGATCCAGGGGAACACGAAGAACATTTCGACGAAGCCCACCAGGGCGCCGATGAAAGTCCCGCAGGCCATCTGGAACGCCATGCGCTTGGGGTTCGGCGTAGCCGCCGAGAGGCCGATGGTGGCGGCGGCGATCAGGGTCATGGTGGCGCCGCTGGGCCAGGCCGTGGCCACCCAGTAGCTGCCCAGCACCACCAGCACGAAGGCCGCGCGGATGCCCGAGGCGGCGCAGGCCAGCCAGTTGGTCTGCGGGGTGTAGGGCTCGTCCCAGCGCTCGCGCTCGTGGCTGTGGTCGGCCAGGGACGCGTGGGTCTGGGCGTAGCTGTGCATCTCGTCGACAAAGCGGTAGAGCAGCTCGTAGGCGGTGTGGAAATCCAGCTGCTCGGCGTCGCTCGGGCCGCTCTCCTGGAAGGCCGTGCGCAGGCTGCGCACCCGCGCCGGCAGTTCGGCCTTGTAGGCCGCCAGGGCCGTGGCCAGGCGCGCCGCATCGGGGCTGGTCAGGGCACGGCCGGAGAAGCCGTCCAGCAGTTCCGCCAGGTCCTGCAGGCCGGGCTTGATCGCCGCCACCACGTGATCGGCGCCGCTGCTGCGCAGGCGTTCGAGCAACTGGTGCAGGGCGTTGAAGCGCGTGGTGATGCCCATGAACTCGCTGTTCAGACGGCTCAGGCGGCCGTTGCGCCGACGCATGTGCGGGTCTTCGAACACGGTGACGCTGCGCAGCCCTTCCAGGCCCACGGCCTCGGCGATGAAGCGCACGTTGCTGCTTTCGAAGCTGTCGCGCTGGCTGCGCCCGCGCAGGCCGTCGGTAACGAACAGGGCGAACACCCCGAAGCGCTGGTACAGGGCGTTGCGCATGGCGGCGCTGGCGGTCTGTGGCAGGATCGCGGCGCTGACCAGGGTCGAGCAGAGAATCCCCAGGGAGATCTCCAGTACCCGCCACACCGCGGCCATGAAGGCCCCTTCCGGATGGGCCAGGGCCGGCAGGCCGACCATGGCCGCGGTGTAGCCGGCGAGGACGAAACCATAGGCGCGAAAGTTGCGGTAGCGCGCCGCGCCGGCCGAGCAGATGCCGACCCAGATCGCCAGCGAGCCGAGGAACAGCTCGGTGTTCTGGGCGAACAGGGCGATCAGCGCCACCATCACCGCCGAGCCGGCCAGGGTGCCGAGAAAGCGGTAGAAGCTCTTGGCGAACACCTGGCCGCTCTGCGGCTGCATGACGATGAACACGGTGATCATCGCCGTGCGCGGTTGCGGCAACTCCAGGCGCATGGCCAGCCACAGGGTGAGGAACGCGGCGGCCAGGACCTTGAAGATATAGACCCAGGTCACGCCGTCGCTGCGCGCCCAGTCGAAGAAACCCCGGCGCCATTCAAGGGAGTACAGCCAGCGCAAAGGTGCGGGCAAGGAAGTCATGGGTGCCTGCTTCAATGGTCGAACACGGCCAGGGCCGCGGGGGTCTTGGGTGCCTCAAGGCGGTCTTGCGCGGGAACGTCGCGGCCGGCTTCAAGCCCGCCGCCCAGGGCCGTGACCAGGTCCGCCTGGACCGTCAGGCGTGCGGCCTGCACCTGCTGCTGCACCTGTTGCTGATGGAACAGCAGGCTCTGGGCGTTGAGCACATTCAGGTAGTCGGTCAGGCCGCGCTGGAAGGCCACGGTGGCGATGTCGTAGGTCTTCTGCGCAGCGGCCACCGACTCGGCGGCGAAGGCTTGCTGCTTGTCCATGGACTCGCGGCGGATCAACTGGTCGGAGATGCTTTTCAGTGCATCCACCAGGGTCTGGTTGTACCTGGCCACGGCCATGTCGTAGCCGGCCGAGGCTTCACCCAGCTCCGAGCGCAGGCGCCCGCCGTCGAAGATCGGCAGGCTGATGGCCGGGCCGACGTTGTAGTTGAGCTTCTTGCCGGTGAGGAACTCCAGGGCCCCACCGCCGGTGGCCATGAAGCCGATGCTGCCCACCAGGTCGACGTTGGGGTAGAAGCCGGCGTGAGCCACATCGATACCGCGAGCCTGGGCCGCCACTTGCCAGCGGCTGGCGACCACGTCCGGGCGCTGCCCCAGCAGTTCGGCGGGCAGGGCCGAGGGCAGTTTCAGCGCGGCGCCCAGGGACAGGCTTGGCCGCTGCAGTTGCGCCCCCTCCCCCGGGCCCTTGCCGGCCAGGGCCGCCAATTGGTTGCGGGTCAGGGCGATTTCTTCGTCCAGGGCGTCCAGTTGGCGATGGGTTTCCGGCAGCGGCGCCTCGGCCTGGCTGACTTCGAAATGGGTGCCGATGCCGCCGTCCAGGCGCCGTTGCGCCAGTTCGAGGATCTGTTGCTGCTGCTTGAGGGTGGCCGCGACGATATCGCGCTGGGCGAAGTGCAGGGACAGCTGGATATAGCTGCGCACCACATTGTTCACCAGTTCCAGCTGGGCCTGACGGGCTTCGGCCACGCTCATGTGGGCCAGGTCCACGGCACGCTCGGTGCTGTTGCTTTCCCGGCCCCAGAGGTCCAGGGCATAACTCAAGCCCAGGGCGGCGTTGTTGTCCCAGGTGGTGCTGTTGGACAGGGCGCCGGGGCCGTAGAACTGATCGGTGGGCCAGTTGTGGCGCTTGAGGGTGGCGTCACCCTTGATCTGCAGCGACTCGGCCGACTCGGCGATGCCGGCCAGGGCCTTGGCCTGGCGGACCCGGGCGGCGGCCATGGCCAGGCTCGGGCTGCCTTGCACCGCAAGGCTGATCCAGCGGTCCAGTTGCGGGTCGCCATAGGCCTGCCACCACTGGGCGCTGGGCCAGTGGGCGTCCTGCGCGGCGCTCTTTATCGCCTCATCCGTGGCCAATGTATTAGCGGGAAGTGTCTTGCCCTGTGGGGCAATGCCTCCGGTTCCGATGCAGCCGCTGATTGCTAACGATAAAGCCCAAACACTGAGGGTCTTGAACCCTCTGCTGATGCGACGCGGCACTGCTGCGAATTCCTGAGATCGGGGGGGAGTATTTCTCTCGTAGGAGCTGGCTTGCCGGCGCAGCGATACGCCTGCTACACCGCGTTGCGCGGATCGCCGGCCTGCCGGCTCCTAGGGATCGGCGCAATTCTAGGGGGCGGTCGTTGCGGCGATAAGCTGGGATTCCTGTGAATCTTTGTTACCGTAAACGCGATAATCCCTTGGTCGTATCCCTGTACGCCTGTAAAAACAGAAACTTCGTGTCACAATTTGCAATCTCCCTTGAGAGCACCCCATGGACACCTTGCAAAACATGCGCGCCTTCAGTTGTGTTGCCGAAGCCGGTAGTTTCACGGCCGCCGCGGTGCAGCTGGACACCACCACCGCCAACGTCTCGCGCGCCGTCTCCAATCTAGAGGCGCACCTGCAAACCCGCCTGCTCAACCGCACGACTCGCCGCATCGCCCTGACCGAGGCCGGCAAGCGCTACCTGCTGCGCTGCGAGCAGATCCTGGCCTATGTCGAAGAAGCCGAGGCCGAGGCCAGCGACGCCCACGCCCGCCCCGCCGGGCAGTTGAAAGTGCACACCATGACCGGCATCGGCCAGCACTTCGTGATCGACGCCATCGCCCGCTACCGCAAGACCCACCCGGACGTGACCTTCGACCTGACCATGGCCAACCGTGTGCCGGACCTCCTGGACGAGGGCTACGACGTGTCCATCGTCCTGGCCCGGGAGCTGCCGGATTCGGGGTTCGTCTCCCAGCGCCTGGGGATGACCTACAGCATCGTCTGCGCCTCGCCGGCCTATGTGAAAGCCAACGGCTGCCCGCAAAAGCCCAGCGATCTGCTGAACCATGCCTGCCTGCGCCTGGTGAGCCCGGTGATTCCCCTGGAGAAGTGGACCTTCGACGGCCCGGAAGGCCAGGAAATGGTCACCATCAACAGCTCGCCGTTCCTGGTGAACTCCGCCGATGCCATGAAGACTGCGATCATCAGCGGCATGGGGGTCGGGGTGTTGCCGGTATATGCGGCTATAGAGGGTTTGCGCACCGGCACCCTGGTGCGGGTGATGCCCAAGTACCGCTCCCAGGAGCTGAACCTGTACGCCATCTACCCGTCGCGCCAGTACCTGGACGCCAAGATCAAGACCTGGGTCGAATACCTGCGCGGCTCTCTGCCGGAGATCCTCACCGCGCACCAGACGGAACTGGCGGCCTATGAACTGAGCGGCAGCCTGACCGGCGCACGCCTGGCCACCTGACCACGGGGCTCCCCACCCAGACCACCGATCCACCTGTAGGAGCCGACTTGCCGGCGAAGAAGCCCGCACATCCTGCGCAAGCCTGGATGCCGCCTTCGCTGGCAAGCCAGCTCCTACACATGCAGGCTCGTGGCGGGGTGCTTTGGTGGCGGCGGCAAAAATGTTAGCTTGCTTGGCATTCTCCCCGCCTGACGAGCCTTCGCGCGATGAAAAAGACTGTACTTGCCTTCAGCCGCATCACCCCCGAGATGACCGAACGCCTGCAACAGGATTTCGAGGTCATAGTGCCCAACCCCAAGCACGGGGACGTCGCCGCGCAATTCAATGAAGCCCTGCCCCAGGCCCACGGCCTGATCGGTGTCGGCCGCAAGCTGGGCCGTGCGCAGTTGGAAAACGCCGCGCGCCTGGAAGTGGTGTCGAGCATCTCGGTGGGCTACGACAACTACGACCTGGCCTACTTCAACGAACGCGGGCTGATGCTCACCAACACCCCGGACGTGCTCACCGAAAGCACCGCCGACCTGGCCTTCGCCCTGCTCATGAGCAGCGCCCGCCGAGTGGCCGAGCTGGATGCCTGGACCAAGGCCGGGCAATGGCAGGCCAGCGTCGGCCCGGCGCTGTTCGGCTGCGACGTGCACGGCAAGACCCTGGGCATCGTCGGCATGGGCAACATTGGCGCGGCCATCGCCCGCCGTGGGCGCCTGGGCTTCGGCATGCCGATCCTCTACAGCGGCAACAGCCGCAAGGCGGCCCTGGAGCAGGAGCTGGGGGCGCAGTTTCGCAGCCTGGAGCAACTGCTGGCGGAGGCGGATTTCGTCTGCCTGGTGGTGCCGTTGAGCGAAAAGACCAAGCACCTGATCAGCCACCGCGAACTGGCGCTGATGAAGCCCAGTGCAATCCTGGTGAACATTTCCCGCGGGCCGGTGGTGGATGAACCGGCGCTGATCGAAGCCTTGCAGAAGGGCCAGATCCGTGGCGCCGGCCTGGATGTGTACGAGAAGGAACCGCTGGCGGAGTCGCCGCTGTTCCAGCTGAAGAACGCAGTGACCTTGCCGCACATTGGCTCGGCCACCCATGAAACCCGCGACGCCATGGCCGCGCGCGCCATGAGCAACCTGCGCAGTGCCCTGCTGGGTGAGCGGCCGCAGGACCTGGTCAACCCGCAGGTGTGGAAGGGCTGACCACCCACGGCCTATCCCCCCTGTAGCCGCTGCCAAGCCTGCGAGGCTGCGAAAAGGTCCGCAGGACCTTCAGCGATAGCCCGGCAGAATCAGGTCGCCCGGTTTTGCGACGGCTGCGCCGCCGTTCGCAGCCTCGCAAGCTCGGCAGCGGCTACAGAGGCAGGCACAGCCTTGGGTTTGCGGAACACCAGGACGTTGCCCAGCATCACCAGCACCAGCCCGGCCAGGGCCGGGGCGGTCCATTGGTAGCCTTCGACAAAGGCCGACACGTTCAACGCCACTACCGGGAACAGCACGGTGCAGTAAGCCGCGCGCTCCGGGCCCATGCGCCCCACCAGGGTCAGGTAGGCGGTAAAGCCGATGACCGAGCCCGGAATCACCAGGTACAGCAGTGAGCCGATGTAGCGGGTGCTCCATTCCACATCGAAGGCGATGCCCTGGAACAGGCAATACACCGCCAGCATCGTCGCGCCGTAGGCCATGCCCCAGGCATTGGTGGTCAATGGCTTGAGCCCGGCTTTTTGCTGCAGGCTGGACAGCATGTTGCCCGCCGAGAAGCACAAGGTGCCCAGCAGGGCCAAGCCCAGGCCCAGCAGGGTTTGCGGGCTGGCACTGTGGCCCACCAGCTCCGGCCAGAACAGCAGCCCCAGCCCCAGCAGCCCCAGGCCGCCGCCCAGCAGCACGTTGCGAGCGATCTTCTGGCCGAAGAACACTCGCGCATTCAGGGCGTTCCACAGGGTCGCGGTGGAAAACACCACCGCTACCAGGCCACTGGGAATCCACTGGCTGGCGTGCAAAAAGCACATGAAGTTGATGCAGAACAGGCACAACCCCTGGGCCAGGCAGATCAGGTGACCACGACGGTTCATCGGCTGCAGCTTGCGGCTGAGCAGCAACAGGACGAACAGCACCAGGGCCGCCAGGGCGAAGCGATAGACGATGGACACCGGAATCGCCACCACCCCCAGTTGCAGTTTCAGGGCGATCCAGGTGGTGCCCCAGATCAGCACGGTCAACAGGTACAGCGATAGGTTCATGGCGCGACTCCTTTGTCAGGGGTGCAGTGTCACGCCCCGCCGGCCTTGCGCGCTTGCACAAACTTGCGCTTTTTATCCGCCCGGGGCTGGCAGCGCACGGGCTACGGAGTAGCATGCAGCACACCGGCAGCCGCACCCATGTTGACGCCCCACCATGCACGCACTGGATACCCTGCAAGTCTTCCAAGCCCTGAACCGCTCGCCCAATGCTCGCCTGGAGCACAGCGCCGAGCTCGGTGACGGCTTGTCTGCAGCCTTGTGGAGCAACCATCACGACGCCCAGGAGTACGAGGCCCCCAGCCATCACACCCTGTCCTGCTACCTGGCCGGCGGCACCGGCACCTTCCGCCGCGACCAGCCGGGCAGCAAGGGCGGCCCGGGCAAGTTGTGCATCCTGCCCGCCGAGCACCAGTCGGCCTGGGTGATCAACGGTGATATTCGCCTGGCCCATCTGTACTTCAGTCCCGAGCAGTTCGCCCTGGGCTGCGTCACCCTGCTGGATCGCGAGCCCCGGGAACTGCAACTGCGCGAAAGCACCTTTCTCGACGACCCCGAGCAGACCCAGCGCTTTGCGCAGTTGGTCCGCCTGAACTGGGACGAACCCGGCGAGCGCCTGCTGACCAGCAGCCTGGCCCACGAGATGCTCAGCCATGCCCTGCTCAATCAAGTGGGCCAGCGCCAGGGGGCCCGGCTCAAGGGCGGGCTGGCCGCACACCAGCGACGGCTGCTGGTGGACTACATCGACAGCCAGCTGGACGCGCCCCTGAGCCTGGGCCAACTGGCGGGGTTGTGCGCCCTCTCCGAATACCACTTCGCCCGCATGTTCCGTGCAAGCTTCGGCCTGCCGCCCCACCAATACCTGCTAGCCCGACGCCTGAGCCGGGCCCGGCACCTGCTGCGCACCACCGCCCAGCCCCTGGGCGAGATTGCACTGGCCTGTGGTTTTGCCAGTGCCAGCCACTTCAGCAATCGCTTCCGGCACGCCCTGGGGGGCACGCCGGGAGACTACCGCCTGGCGTTCCTGCGCTGAGGCCAGGGCTACCCAAAACCCGCCTCTGCATGCTCCTTCTTATGCCAAAGCCCAGGCTGACACGCCTGAGTCAGTGAACGGTTAAAGTTCCTTACTTAAATAAGACAATTCTTACAAGCCAATTAAAAACCCCCTACATATCTCTCTCAGAAAGATCACGCCCGGCAAGTTCTTATATGACACTCAAGAACATAATCAGGTAATTATTTTAATATTTTATTTACCACTTCATTCATGGAGCTGATGGTTATTGTTTAAGCCCAGTTTCAACTTAGTCTTCGAACCCTGAGTGCCAGGCATTCCATAAATATCCACCCCCCTCACAGGAGCCAATTACCTGAAATACCCGGCAGACTCTTGCCCACAACAATTGACACACAACTTTCACCACACCCCTGAGGCAATCCAACCTTCGACCATTGGTCGTTGAACAAACCAGCAACAACTAAGCCGTTAATCGCCTTACTCCAAAACAACAAAAACAGAGGACGATGAAATGCTTTCACAAAGTTTGCCACGGCAATGGGTCAGACACTCGCCCCTGCTGTGTGCCTCGATACTGGCCATTCCGGTAAAAGCCGAACTGCTCGAGGACAGCAGCGCACGCCTGGAACTGCGCAACTACTACTTCAATCGGGACTACCGCGAAGGCACTGCCCCTACCCGTGAAGAATGGGCGCAAGGTTTCCTCTTGCGCCTGGATTCGGGGTTCACCGAAGGCAGCCTCGGCGTCGGTGCCGACGCCATCGGCATGCTCGGGATCAAGCTGGATTCCGCTCCTGGCCGGACCAGCACCGGGCTGTTGAAGGTGGCGCGCAATGGCCGGGCAGAGGATGACTATTCGAAACTGGCCCTGGCCGGCAAGCTCAAGACCAGCAAGACCCTGTTCAAGTTCGGAACCCTGGTACCGCCGGTACTGCCGACACTGAGACCCAATGACGGCCGCCTGTTTGCGCAGATGTTCGAAGGCGGGCTGCTGACCTCCAATGAAATCGAAGACCTGGAGTTTACCGCCGGGCGTCTGAGCCGGGTCCTGCAGCGCAACGCCACGCAGTACACACCGCTGACCCTGAGCCCCTTGAACCGGCGCTTCGAGAAGCTGGGGGCCACCGCGGAACACTTCGACATGGCGGGCCTCGACTATCGGTTCCACAAGCAATGGCTGGCTCGCGTGCATGTCGCCCAGCTGCAGGATATCTACCGCCAGCAGGTCTTCACCCTGGTCAACAAGAGCCCCTGGGGAGCGGGGACGTTCAGCAGCGATCTGCGCTTGAGCCTGATGAACGACTACGGCAATGCCAAAGGCGGCAAGATCGACAACCGCGCCCTGCAGGGGTTGCTCGGCTATGCCTATAAAGGCCACAGCCTTGGCCTGACTTATCAGCGAATGTTGGGGGACACCGGTTATGCCAACATCCTGGGTACCGATGCCAACTTGATCAACTTGTCCGTACTGGGTGACTTCGCCAATGCCAAGGAGCGCTCCTGGGCACTTCGTTATGGCTATGACTTTGCCAACCTGGGCTTGCCGGGCCTGACTATCAATAGCCGCTATATATCCGGCAGCCATGCCGAGATAACCGGCAGCCAAAGAATTGGCAAGTCATGGGAGCTGGATAATGAATTGCGTTATGTCGTGCAACAAGGCCCGCTGAAGAACTTAAGTGTACGTCTGCGCAGTGCGCTCTATCGCTCCAACTACGCCAAGAACTTCATTCGCGACACTGATGATACGCGACTGATGTTCAACTACACCTGGAATATCAAGTAACCAGACCACCAGAACCGATGTAACGGATCAAATGCCTAGAGGTACTATCTCCATGCAACGTCTATTATCGAAAAGTTTGGCCAGCCTGTTGTTTTTAAGCCTGTTCAACCCGGTCGCGGCGAAACAGCCCCTGCAAGCGCAAAGTGTCCCGGAGTTCCGACCGGGTTACTTGATCGGTTATCTGAAACAGCAGGATCTGCCCGACAGTCTGTCGCTGTTGCCGCCCCCTCCTGCGGTGGGGACCCCAGCCTTCGCTCTGGACCAGAGCATGGCCGAGAAAAACCAGGCCTTGCGGGGCAGCAAACGCTGGGAGTTGGCCGTCAGCGATGCCAACCTGAAGTTCCCTGCCACCGCGCAGACATTCTCCTGTGCCCTGAATGCCCCGATCAGCGAACAGCTGACACCTACGCTGTACAGAGTCCTGCGGCGGACCCTGGCCGACGCCGGGCTGGCCACCTACAGCGCAAAGAAGCGCTACCAGCGCACCCGGCCCTTCGTCTACAACCAGCAACCCAGCTGCACCCCGGAAGACGAGGCGAAACTGGCCGCAGATGGTTCCTACCCATCGGGCCACAGCGCAATCGGCTGGGCCTGGGCGCTGTTGCTGAGCGAACTGTCCCCCGAGCACGGCAATGCGCTCTGGGCCCGCGGCCGGGCCTACTCGCAAAGCCGCATGGTGTGCAACGTGCACTGGTACAGCGATATCCGTGAAGGCCGTGAAATAGGCGCGACCACCGTGGCACGCTTGCACGCCGACCCGACCTTCCAGGCCGATTTCGCCGTCGCCCGGCAAGAGTTGCTGGCCGTTCGGGCCCAGGGCCTGACCGCCGGCGCTGACTGTGCAGCGCAAGCGCAGGCCCTGGCACTTGACGCCGACTAGGGTGCCAGGGTGAGGACCTTGAAGGTATTGGCATGAAACAGCGGGTCCGGCTTGGGTTCGGCCGGGCTCGCGGCCGGTTGGGTGAAGTCCATTGCCGCCAGGTAGACCCGCCGGGTACGCGGGTCGAACGCCATGTTGTAGGCCATGGGCTGGGTGCTGACGCTACCCAGGAGCTGGTAGCGGTCGGCATCGAGCTGGGCGACGACGCTGAGGTTGGCGTCCACCCCGCTGGCGATCAGCAAGCGCTGGGCCTGCGGGTCGTAGGCCAGGGCGTTGACGTCCCGGGTGATCGGCAGGCTGGCCTTCAGCGCACCGTTGTCGCGGTCGAGCACCAGCAGCACTGGCCGCTCACCACGGCAAGCGACGAACAACCGCCCCCGTTGTTCATCCTGGGCCAGGGCACTGGGCCGCGGGCAGTCGGGATACTGCCAGCGGTCCAGGACCTTGAAACTGCTGGAGGACAACCGCGCGACGATGCCCTCATCGCGCATCGGCAGGAAGAAACTGCCATCGCCCTTGAGCAGCAACGGGTCGATCTTCTTCACCGCCAGCTCATGGGCGGCGCTGATGCGCTCTTCTTTGGGATCGAAGACGAACAGGGTGGAACGATCGGCCCGGCGCCCGCTGACAATGATCACCTGCCCGGTGCGCGGCTCGTACACCGCGCTGTTGAGGTTGCTCTGGGTCACGGTGATGCGCTTGAGCGGCTTGAATGTGGATAACTCCACCACCCCCAGGCTGCCGTCGGTGTTGAGCACCAGCAGGCGGTCCAGCTCCGGTACCAACACCACACCATTGGCGCCCCGGGACTGTTCGAGGGTGCGCACCGGGCGCTGCTTGTCCACATCGAACACGCTCAGGCCGTTTTCCCGACGGGCCAGGAACAGGTAGGGCCGGGTCGGGTCCAGGGCGATGAAGCCCCAACTGCTGCCGGAGCCCGGCAGCTGCACTTGCTGTTCGCGGTGGTACAGGCGCTCATCCGCCGGCGCAGCCGCCTGGGCCACGCCACAGAACGCCAGGAGCACACTCAGGGTCAGGGCTTTCATCAGAACTCCAGGGTGCTGGAGAGCGACACTTGGCGAGCATCCCCCAGGGACACGAAGTACTTGCTCACCGAGGAGGTGTAGTAGGTCTTGTCGAACAGGTTCTTCACGTTGAGCTGAAACTTGACCTTCTGCCCTTCGACCTTGGTGTCGTAGGTGGCGAAGGCATCGGCCACGGTGTAGCCCGGCAGGTCGAAGCTGTTGGGCGCATCCCCGGCGCGCTCACCGACATAACGGGCACCGGCGCCGACCCGCAGGCGGTCGCCGCCGATCAGGCTGCCGAAGTCGTAGACCGCCGACAGCGAGCCGGTGTTCTTGGCCACGTTCTGCAGTTGCTTGCCCTTGTACTGGGTGTCCTTGGTCACTTCGGCGTCGGTGTAGGCGTAGCTGCCGATCAGGCTCCACTGGTCGGTGAGCTGCCCGGTCAGGTCCAGCTCCAGGCCCTGGGAATGCACTTCACCGGCCACGCTGGTGACAGTCTCGGAGGCCGTGGCGGTGGTCACCAGCACGTTGCGCTTGGTGATGTCGAACAACGCCGCACTGGCGGTGATGCGCCCTGGAATGTCGAGCTTAGCCCCCAGTTCCCAGGACTTGGCTTCTTCCGGTGCGATGGAGCCGTCCAGCACCACGCTGCCGCCGGCCAGCTGGGCAATGCTGGAGTTGGGTTTGAACGACTCGGTGTAGCTGCCGTAGAACGACAGCTGGTCGGTGTAGCGGTACACCAGGCCGGCGCGGGGCACGAACTTCTGCCCGTTGCTGTCGGTATTGGCGTGGAACGGCCGGCCCTTGCCCGCGTACTGGTCGTATTCCTGGAAACGCCCGCCGCCCACCAGGATCCATTGGTCGGTGAGGTGGATGGCATCCTGGAAGAACAGCGAGTCACTGCGCAGCAGGTCGGTCTGGTCGCTGTCCGGGGCGCTGACGTTGGTCCCCGCCACTTGCTGGCCGTACACCGGGTTGAGGTAGTTGAAACTGGTGTTCTTGCCGCGGATCAGGTCGGCGCGGTAGATCTTGCGGTACTCGTCGTCCAGGCCGAACACCAGGTCGTGCTGCATGCCGCCCAGTTGCACCTTGCCTTCCAGGCTGACGGTGGCATAGCGGTCGGTGGTCAGGGCATTCTTGGTACCGTCCATGGTCCGGGTCAGGGTGCCGTTGGCGTTCACCGCGGTCAGGCGCACCTGGCTGGCGTCGTAGGTTTCACGGTTCCAGCTGTAGCCGAAGTGGGCCTTCCAGTCGTCGCTGAGCTCGTGATCGACCTCGAAACGATACAGGTCCGAACGCCCTTCCATGTTGTTGAACGGCTCGTCCAGGCGCCGGGTGGCCGGGATGTCCAGCGGGTGGTTGGTCTTGGGGTCGATGGCCGTGCCGCGGTCGAACGGGGTCAGGAATTCGCGATGCTCATAGGCCAGCAGCACCTTGGTGCGCTCGCCGTACCAGGCCAGGGACGGCGCCACCAGGGATTCGCGGTGGGTGCCGAAGTTGCGCCAGTAGTCTTCGTCTTCGTGGTCCACGACCAGCCGGTAGGCCAGCCCGGAATCCCCCAGCGGCCCGGTGGTGTCCAGGCTGCCGCCGCTCCCGTTCTTGCCCGAGCCGTAGGTCGAACCGCGCACGGTCAGGGCCGTGGACTGCTGCAACTCGGGTTTCTTGCTGACGATATTGATCACCCCGCCCGGGTCCTGGATGCCATAGAGCAGGGACGACGGGCCCTTGATCACTTCCACGCGCTCGGCCGTGGCGTTCAGGGCACGGCCCTGCACCACCGGCATGCTGTCGCGCATGATCGAGCCGTTGCGGTTGTCGCCGAAGCCGCGCAGCAGCACCGCGTCCTGAGTGCCGCCCAGGGTGTTGGTCTGGGTGATGCCACTGACGTTCTTCAGGGCGTCATCCAGGTTGCGCGGGGTCTGGTCGCGCAGCACCTGGGCCGGGATCACGTTGATGATCTGCGGGATTTCCTGGTTCAGCGCCTGGGAGCGGGCCACCGAGGTGGTGGCCGGCGGCTGGTAGCTGGTGCTTTCGTCGACGCCCTGGGTGGTGATGCTGGAAGTCCCCAGGTTCAGCCCGGCACCTTGGGGCAGGGGTTCGAGAACCAGGGTATGGGCGTCGCTGCGGCGATAGGTGAAACCGGAATTGCCCAAGAGACGCTGCAAGGCCTGCTCGGCACTGAGCTGGCCGGTGACGGCCGGGGCCTTGAGGTTGTAGGGCGCCTCGTCGGTGTAGACCACGCTGATCCCGGTGACCCGGGTGAAATCGCTCAGGGCCTGGGGTAGCGGCTTGGCCGCGATGGCGAAGTTGAACAGCGCACTGTGCTGCTCGCTGCCGGCCTGGGCCGCCAATGCCACGCTCAGGGGCAGCAGGGCCAACCCCGAAACCACCAGCGCCGAAGCGCCGAACCACCGTTTGACCGAACCGTTTACCGCCGAATTTGCCCTGGACTTCATGCTGGAGACTCGTGTGTAAAAGCACCATGAATGCGAATTAGTCGCACTTTCAAGCACTACACGTATGTCGCAGGCAAAGACCTCAGCATTTTTTTGAAAATATTTTCAGGGCGGCGAAAACGCCCCCCGCCCGATGCATCCCCTGTAGCCAGTGCCGCAGGCTGCGATCGGGCTGGGCGGCACTCCGACGAAGATCGCGGCGCTCGTGAGGCCGCAGGAGGTTTGACGGGAGACCGTCAAGCAAGGTCCTGCGGACCTTTTCGCAGCCTCGCAGGCTCGGCAGTGGCTACAGCGCTCGTTACAGGGATCGCTGGATGCGCCCGGCACTGGTGCTGGAGCCCACGGGCTTGCCCTGCTGGTCCATGTCCTTGAGGTAGTGCAGCATCGCCTCCAGGTCGCTGACCCCCAGGTCGCTGCGGTTCAGGCCGCTCTTGAACAGGCTGAAGCGGTCGCCGCCATCGGCCAGGAAGCCGTTCATCACCAGCCGGTAGTTCGCGCCGGCCTGCAGCGGCTTGCCGTTGAGGCGCACGCTGCCGGGGACGACACGGCTGTCCGGCGGGCGCTTGGGGTCCCAGCGATAGGTGAAGCCCTGGGACACTTGCAGGATGTTGGCATCGTCCGCGCCCTTCCATTGCTGGTTGAGCACCTGTTCGATCTGCCGGCCCGTGAGGTCGAAAGCGATCAGGTTGTTGTTGAACGGCTGCAACGTCGCCAGTTGCCCGTAGTTGACCCGGGTCTGCCCGGGCTCCAGGGCCAGGTCGCTGCGAATGCCGCCGGTGTTCATGAAGGCGATCTGTGCGCCGTTGGCCCGGCCGCCGGCCAGATGCGCGTCGGCAATCAGGTCACCGATGGGCATTTCCCCGGCCGCGTCGGCACGCCGGGCAATCGGCGAGGCGGCAATCGCCCCCACCGGCTTGAGCAGCACCTGGTTGCTACGGGCCTCGACCTCCTGTTGCAACTGCGCCAGGGCCGGGTCCTGTGGATAACGGGCCGGATCGGCCAGCAGGTTGAGGGCCTGGATGCTCGCCACCCGGTGCTGGCCCGGGGTCACTTGCAGGGTCAGGTGAGTCAGCAGGTGGCCGTAGGAATTGCCCTGGGTCACCAGCAGCGGCCCGACCTTGCACAGGTAGCCCTGGTGCGAGTGGGCGCTGATCAGCACGTCCACCGCCGGGTCCAGGCGCTTGGCCACGTCGACGATATCGCCGCCGAGCTGCGAGCAGTCCTGCTTGTCGAACGGCTCCGGGGTCGAGCCGCCCTGGTGCACCACGGCGACGATGGCGTTGACACCCTGGGCATTGAGTTCGGGGATCAGCTTGTTGATGGATTCGGCTTCGTCGGCCACCTGCAAACCGCGCATGCCCTTGGCGCTGACCACCGAGGCCACGTCCCGCAGCACCGCGCCGACAAAGGCCACCTTGACCCCGCGCACCTCTTCGATGCGGTAGGCCGGCAGCAACGGCTTG
This sequence comes from Pseudomonas protegens CHA0, assembly GCF_000397205.1. Taxonomy (NCBI): domain Bacteria; kingdom Pseudomonadati; phylum Pseudomonadota; class Gammaproteobacteria; order Pseudomonadales; family Pseudomonadaceae; genus Pseudomonas; species Pseudomonas protegens. The sequence continues at coordinate 1,140,581 of NC_021237.1, read as the reverse complement.
CCGGTGTCGCTGTCCAGCAGGTTGGCCGCCAGGTAGGGGAAGCCGCTGCCGGGGTAGTTCGGGCGGAACTGGCAGGCCTTGTCCGGCCGCGACGACTGGCAGCCGCCATTGAGCTGGCGCAGGAACTCGGCCTTGCCGTTGTCCAGTTCGTGATTGCCGATGGCGCTGAGTTTCATGCCCATCTGGCGCAGGGCGTCCAGGGTCGGCTCGTCGGCCCACATGGCCGACAACGGCGGGCTGCCTCCCACCAGGTCGCCGGCGCCGATGAACAGCAGTTGCGGGTCCTGCTGGCGCAGTTGGGCAAGCATGCCGCCCAGGGTGGCGATGCCGCCGGCCGCAAGCTTGCGCACGCCGCCCGGGGCCTGGGGGTCCTTGTAGCTGAAGGGGTTGGCTTGCAGGTAGCCGTGCAGATCGTTGATGGCGACGATGTTCACCGCCACCGGTTGCGGCGGTTCAGACAGCGAGCTGCAACCGGCCAGGGTGACCAGGGCCAGGGTCAGTGCCCCCAGCATCCGGGGCATGGGACGAAGACGGGACATGAAAGAAATCCTTGGTAGATCAGCGAAAAAAAAGCCGCTGGCGCAGGCCGATCAGGCAGAGAACAGCGCTGGGAACAGCGCCGGCTTCGCCGTCGATCGCAACCCGTGCCCGCGGCAGCGGCTACAGGTCAGGTCATCAGGCAGGTTGCAGGCTGCCGTGGACCACCTGGGGTGCCGGCGGGGCCTTCAGCGCGGTGCCCATGCCGGCGCGCAGCAGCAGGATCTTCAGGTGGTCGGTGATGCGCTCGACCCGGTCCTGGAAGTGGTTGTGGAAGATCATGCTGCCCAGGGCAATGGCGATCCCCAGGGCCGTGGCATACAGCGCGGTGCCGATACCCTTGGACACTTCGCCCGGGTCGCTGACGCCGGTCTCGGCCAGGGCCTTGAAGGTGTCGATGATCCCCAGGATGGTGCCCAAGAGGCCCAGCAAGGGCGCAGCGGTAACCACGGTTTCCAGCAGCCACAGGCCATGCATCAGCTTGCTGCGGGTGGCGATGTAGATCGACTCGCTGAGGTCTTCCAGGTCCTTGTGGCTGGCCAGCCCCTGCTTGTGGGCAAACAGCTCGGCGACCATTTCCAGGGGCAGGCTGTTGCGCTCGCGTAGCGGGGCCGGCAGATCGTCGACGCTGTGCATCTTCGGGTTGAGCACGGTCTCCAGTTTCTTCGCCTGGCGCAGGCTGAAGCTGAAGTAGATGCCCCGCTCCACCGCGATGAAGGCGGCAATCGCGGCAGCGCCGTACATGGTGTAGAAGGTGATGTCGTGCAGCAGATTCATGTCCATCGTCATTTCCTCTTGTGCCTGAATCGAATCAGAACGCAGCTTCCAGGGAGACCATCGCGGTGCGTTCTTCACCCACGTTGTAATAGGCGGTGCTTGGCGCCAGGCCATTGGTCCTTACCGAGTTGAAAGACACGGTGCGTACCGACGCCAGGTATTCCTTGTCGAACACGTTGAGCATCGAGAAGCGCAGGGTCGCGGACTTCAGCACCTTCTTGTCCACCGGCAGGTGGATACCGGCATTGAGGTCGAACACGGTGCGTCCGGAGATCTTCTCGTCGTTGGTCAGGTCGCCGTAGAAGGCGCCGACGTACTTGCCCACCACGTTGCCGTAGTAGAGCGAATCGTCGTAGCCCAGGCTCAGGTTGAACATGTTTTCCGGAACGTTGGTCAGCTGTTTGCCGGACGTCGGCAGCAGCACGTTCTTGTTGGTCAGGTCATCCATCTGCTCGGACTTGGTGTAGGTGTACGAGGCGTAGTAGTTGAAGTTGTGTGGCAAGAGGCCGCTCCACTCCAGCTCCAGGCCACGGTTCTTCACTTCGCCGACGTTGGCCACGACGTAGTCGCCATTGAGGTCGGTGGTGGAGATCTGCCGGTCCTTGAAGGTGATGTAGAACAGGGTCGCGCTCAGGGCCATGTTCTCCTCGCTGTAGCGCCAGCCCAGTTCCTGGTTCCAGCTCAGCTCGGGTTTCAGGCTGATGGAATCACCCTTGTTGTAGAGCACGTAGTTGGGCGGCGTGCGCATGTTGCGGGTGACGTTGTAGAACGCCTGGTTGTTCGGGTCCACCTGGTACTTGGCGTTGAAGCTGGGCAGGAACTCGTGGTACTTGGCGTCGCGTTTTTCCGGCTTGTCGGTGAGGCTGCCCAGGTTGTTGCCATCACGCTCCACGTACTGGTAGGCCAGGGCCCCGGTAAGGGTCAGGTCCGGGGTCGCCTGCCAGGTGTCCTGCACCCAGAGTTTCTGCGCCGGGGTCACGGTGTACTGGTGGCGGCCCTGGACCGTCGCGCCATTGCGGTCCACCAGTTGGTCGGAGCCGTTGTAGTCGCCCCAGACGTTTTCCGGAGCGCCGTTGCCCTTGATGCCAATGAAGGGCTGGGTCTGGCGCTGGCGGGCGCGCTCGTACCAGTAGCCGACGTCCAGGCTGTGCTCTTCGTTAAGGTCCCATTTGAGCTTGGTGGTCATGCCGGGGCGCCAGGTCTCGGTCCACGAAGGCCGGTAGTAGGTGCCGCTGGGCAGCCCGCTCAGGTCATAGTTGCCGGCCCGGCTGGAGGTGCTGGACAAGGTGGTGGCGGTCTGGCCGCTGAAGCTGCCGCCGTTGGACCAGACGTAGTACGGGTTGAAGGTCAGGCTCAGGTCGTCGCGCAGCTGGAAGCGCTGGGTCACCGAGGCGGTCACGCTTTCGAAGGGGTTGCGGTTGAGCTTGTAGGACTGGGACACGCTGCCGTTCTTGAACACGGTGCTTTCCGAGTAGTCCAGGCGCCGGCCCTGGGTCTGGAACTGGGACTTGCTGACGCTGTTGTAGTTGTAGTTTTCCTGCAGGTTGTATTTGACGATGGCGTTGGTGGAGTTGCCGTTGCCGTCTTCGAACAGGGTGTTCCACTCGATCTTGTCGGCCCGCAAGGTGCCCTTGCCCTTCCACTTGTCACCTTCGGTATGGGACGCCGAGACCCAGGTCTTGAAGCCCCCCAGCTCGCCGGTGTTGAGGCGGGCAAAGGATTTGCGCAGGTTGTTGGAACCCACAGACTGCTTGACGAACACCCCGAAATCCTTGGTCGGGCGCACGGTCACCAGGCCGATGTTGCCACCGCTGGAACCGATGTGCGGGCCGTCGGCTTCGGACGAACCCTGGGTGACGAAGACTTCACTGAAGTTCTCCGGGTCGCCCATCAGGTTCGGGTAGATGCTGTAGTCCCCCGAGTCGTTGATCGGGAAACCGTCGGCGGAGAGCCCGACCTGGTCGGAGTTCATCCCGCGCATGGTGAAGTTGGTGCCGCTCAGGCCCGAGGCGTCGGTGCTGGAAACGTTGATCCCCGGGGTGTACTTGAGCTTGTCCACGGCGTTGGCGGTGGGGGCCATCTGATCCATGGCCTCCTTGGTCACGGTGGAGCGGCCCTTGGCGCTTTCTTCCTTGATCATGTGGCCGTTGCCCAGGGTCTGTTTACCGGCAACGTTCACCGAACCTACGTCCACGGTATCGTCGGCCAAAACCAGTGGCGCAAAACTGCCCAGGCCCGATGCCAGAAGCAGGGCATAAAGTTTATTGATCTTCACGGGTCAATCCCTTGCTTACAACTTTCGTTAATAGGTGATGGGTTTATTCCACGTTGTAACTAAAGGTCGCGGTAAAACGTTGCTTGTTCTTGCCGGAGAACGCGTCCGAGGGAAACGGCGAAACTTTCTCCACGCGGCGCAAACTGGTTTGCGCCGCGCGATTGAGCAACATGTTCGGCGCCTTGTTTTCGATGCCACTGTCGAGCACGTTGCCGGCCCGATCGACTTCCAGCCAGATCACCACATCGCCCTGGGGACGTTGCAGCGAGGCCTCGCGGCCGCTGGGGTATTGCTTGTGCTTTTCCAGTTCCTTGCGCAAAGCGGCGGTGTACAGACTTTCCTTGATTGCACTGCTGGGCGCCGCGGGCGCGGTGGCCGGAGCAGGTACGGGAGCCGGTGCGGCCACCGGTTTCGGCGCAGCGGCCACTGCGGGCTGCAGCGCGGTGGGGGCGTTCTGGGCCACGGCCGGGGCCGGCTTGGGTGGCGCAGGCTTGGCCACCATGGGCTTGGGCACCGGCGGCTTGGGCTTGACCACCGGCTTGGGTTTCGGCGGCTCGATCACCAGCGGTTCTTCCTCCGGCACCACCTGCGGCGGCTCGGGCTCGATGGGCAACGGCTCAGGCGGTGGCGGTGGTGGCTCGGCCGCCGCCAGCAGTTCGGCGGCATCGACCAGGGCGATTTCCACGGTGCTTTCGTCATACACCGGCTTGATCTGCAACTGCTGCAACTGGCTGGTATAGATCACCAGCAACAACAGGCCAGCCGGCAGCAGGCACGCAAGCAACTTGCGAGTTCTATAGAGGCTGAACATGGCGTCAGGACTTGCGTGTAGCGATGGAGACGGAAGAGAAGCCATTGCCCTTGAGCAAGTCCATCACCGAAACCAGGCGTTTAACTTCCACGCCCTGATCGCTGTTGATAATGATCACCAACTTTTCACTGCTGTCGTTCAACACTTTGAGTTGCGCCAGCAATGCACTTTCATCCAGGTCCTGGCCATCGAGTTGCAGGCGCTCTTGCAGGCCCAGGGTAATCACTGCCTTGTTTTGCGGCTTCAACTGTTGCGCGGTACTGGCGACCGGCAACTGCGTCTTGATCCCTACGGCCGGGATCACGTTGAGGCTGATGAGTACGAAGAACACCAGCAGAAACATCATCACATCGATCATCGGAATGATCTCGATATGAGCTTTTTTCTTTTTAGCTACATCCCAGCTGCGCATCGTCTTGCTCCCGCTTCAGCCATCCCTCCCTTGTGAGAGCTGAATCACAACCCTCGCCGATCCTGACCATGTGCTCAGGAATGCGCAGATCATCCCCGTCTGATGTAACGGTTTGGTGACAGAACGGAGTGATAACGATGAATGTTCGGGAGCTCTGGGACGCGGTTCTCAGCGCAGGACGATGAATCTCCCGAGCACCCGATGCTGCTGGAAGCCGAGCACCGCCTGCAGTGAATCGAGGACCGCCTGCGGGTCCTTGCTGGAGAAACTGCCACTGATGCGCCGCGCCGCCAGTTCATCGTTGAGCAGCAGGATACGCCCGGGGAAATAGCGCCGCAGGTCGTCCACCACCTCGGCCAGAGGCGCGTGGTAATAGTTCAGCCAGCCCTGGCGCCAGGCCAGTTGCGCCTCACTGTCGACAGCGTGCAGCGGGGCCGCAACGCCATGTCCGTAGGCCACTTGCTGCCCGGCGCCGAGCACCTGCTGCGCCGCGCCCTTGGCCGGCGTGACCCCCACCCGGCCGGACAGCACCGTGACCTGGGCCCCGCCCGGCTGCAGGCGCACTTCGAACTGGGTGCCCAGCACCCGCGCCTCCCCCTCTTGCGCGTCCACCACAAAGGGCTCGCCGGTGTGGCTGACGCTGAAGAAACCGGCGCCGCGACGCAGCTGCACATGCCGCTCGCCGCGGCTGAAATCCACGGCAATGGCGCTGTCGGCATCCAGGGTCACCTGGCTCTGGTCGGCCAGGATCAGGGTGCGCACCTGGCCCGGCGCGGAAACGTAGTCGGCCCCCAGGTCATCGACCCAGCGCCCGGGCTGCCAGCCGGCGCCCAGGGCCACCGCCAGCAATACACTGGCGGCCAGCGCCAGCCCCGCCGACCAGCGCCGCCGGGCCCGGCCCCTGGCAGCATCCATGGAACGCAGCAGGCCGTGCAGGGCAAAGGCGTCTTCATCGGCCAGGGTGCGCGCCGGCTGCTCGCTCAGCTCCCACACCACCTGGGCCTGGGCATAGGCCTCGATATGCGCGGGGTCGGCCTGCAACCACTGGCTGAAGGTGGCCTGGTCGCCACTGCTGGGCTGATCGTGGAGCAGGCTCAGCCAGGCCAGCGCGGCCTGCTCCTGAGCGGGCGTCGGGCAGATACTCGTGCGGTGGTTCACGGTGCATTCCTTGGCGTGCGCGTGCCCGGGGCTTCCCGCAGGCTGGCCTTGCAGGCTTCGAGGGCGCGCATCATATGTTTTTCCACGGCGCTTTGGGACAAGCCCATGGCCTTGGCGATCTCGGCGTACTTGCGCCCGTGGATGCGGTTGAGGAGGAAGATCTGCCGGGTGCGCTGCGGCAGGCTGCGCAGGGCCGCTTCGACATGCCGCAGGTCGTTGCCGGCTTCCAGCGCCGCCTGGGGCTCGCTGCCCTGGTTGTCCTGCTGCTCTGGCAGCCAGCCTTCATTGACCCGCACTCGCGCGCCCTCGCTGCGCAGGTGGTCGATGGCGATATTGCCGGCGCAACGCAGCAGGTAGGTGCTGAGTTCCTCGACCTGCACCAGGGGCCGGCGCCAGAAGCGCAGGAACAGGTCCTGCACCAGGTCGGCGGCGGTGGCCCGGCAACCGACCCGGCGGCTGACCAGGGCCTCCATCTGCGAACGCTGGGACAGGAACACCTGGAGAAAATGCGCACGGCTGCCCTGCGGATCAGGGTGATCCCCCTCGGCAGGCTCCGGTGGCAGGGTGCTCATCATCGTCGGTCCGCTCAGAAGTGGGCCAGGGCCGCGACCGGGCTGGCCAGCAGGCTGGCCCCCGCCATCGTCAGCACCAGGCGCGGCCGATAGGGCAACAGCAGCACCAGCAGCAAGGCGCTGAACATCAGCACCGCGCACCACTGCACCAGCCCCAGGCTCCAGCCGGTGCCCTGCACTGCTGCTGCCAGCGACAGGCCCAGCAACAGCCAGCCGCCCAGGCGCAGGCCGTGGCGGCGCAGGGCCGAAGGCTTGTGCCCGAGCAGCTCGCCGTGATGCCGGTCCAGGGACAGGCACAGGCCGGTGAATCCGGCAAAGCACAGCAGCAGCGCCAGCAGCATTCAGTTCACCTCGGTGTCAGGGGCCGGTGGCCGTTGTCGTGCGGCACGGGCCGCCGCCGGCTGGCCGCGATGCATCTTGCGCGCCGCCCAGGCCAGGAACAGGCCGCTGCCCAGGCAGGTCAGGTCGAAGCCTGCCAGCATCCAGTCGCCGCGGACCATGAGGCCGTCGGCCCGGCTCGGGCTGGTCAGGACGTCCAGCAAAGGAATGCCGGCGAACAGCAAGGCCGCCAGGCTCAGTTGCTCGACCCAGGCACGACGCTCCGGCCGCAGCACGGCATGCAGCAAGCTCAGGCCCCACAGCATGAAGAAGCCGTTGACCTCCCAATCGGCACGTTCGGCCAGGGTCACCGGCAACAGCCGGTTGGCCCAGAAGAATCCGGCCACAGCCAGCACCAGCCCGGCCATGCTGGCCAGGTTCAGCACCTGCACCAGACGCAGCTCGAAGGGCAGCGCCGGGCTCCTGGCGTGCTTGAGCTGGCGCTTGCCGAGCCAGAGCACCAGCCCGGTGCCGATCATCGCGGTGCTTGCCAGGCCACAGGCGAAGTACAGCCAGCGCAACAGCGGACCGGCGAACAGCCCCATGTGCAAACCATAGAAACTGCCGCTGATGGCCTTGGGCAGGGATTGTTCCGGACTGGCCTGCAACAGCTGGCCACTGACCCCGTTGAACGACAGGGTGCTGCCCCCATCGCGCACCACCCGGTCGGCGCTGTGGCGCATCACGTGCACCGAAGCGTTGGCATCCCCCGGGTGATTGATCACCAGCCGCTGCACCCGGCCCCCCGGCCAATGGTCCAGGGCCTGTTCGAGCAGCGGGTCGAGGGCGGTCAGGGGCGCTGCCCGACCGGCCGCCGGGGTGTTGTTGCTGGCCGGCCGCAGGTCCTTGAAGTAGGCGTTGCTGTCACCCTTGTAGGCCACCTGGATGCTCGCCGGCATGACCATGGACATGAAGATCACCAGGCTGCTGTAGGTGATCATCAAGTGGAACGGCAGCACCAGCACGCCCAGCGCGTTGTGCCCGTCGAGCCAGGTGCGCTGGCCCTTGCGCGGGCGGAAGGTGAAGAAGTCCTTGAAGATTTTCTTGTGGGTGATGATGCCGCTGATCAGCGCCACGAACATCACCATGGCCGCCAGGGTCGAGAGCCAGCGACCCCAGGGATAGGGCATCTGCAACTGGAAGTGGAAGCGGTAGAAGAACTCGCCGCCACGGGTATCGCGCACATGCACTTCGCTGCCGGTGCCGGGGTCCAGGAGCTTTTCCGTGAACACGCCGCGCTCGCCGGGGGCGCTCGGCGCCTGCCAGGCCACCGCCAGCAGCGGCTGGCGCGGGTCCGGCAGGTCGATGAACCAGCGCTGGGCGCCCTGGCCGTGCTGTTCCAGGTAGCGCTGGGCCAGCTCCAGACTGACGTCGGCGTTCAGGGCGCGGGCCGGCGCCTCGGGCTGCATCCAGTGGGTGATTTCCGCCTTGAAGTAGGACAGGGTGCCGGTGAAGAAAATCGCGAACAGCAACCAGCCCAGCAGCAGCCCGCTCCAGGTGTGCAGCCAGGCCATGGATTGCCGCAACCCCTCCTTCATGACCAGGCCGCCCAGTAGAGACTGCCGCTCACCAGCGCCAGCACCAGGCTCGGCAGCAATACCCCGGCCCAGGCCTGCCAGGCACTGCGACAGGCGAAGCACCAGAGCACCGCCAGCAGGTAGAACACGAAGGACAGGAGCATCCCGCTGAGCACGGCATCGACCCTGGGGCCAGGCAGCAACAGGGTCAGGCAGACACTGGACAGCGCCGCCAGCAGGTAGCCCCCCAGGACTGCGGCGCAGACCCGCGAGGCAACCGCCAGACGATAGGAAGCGGGGAGCCCGCCGGCCTTGCTTTTCATGTTTGGACCTGGATACGAAGGGAGAAGCCCGGGATGCCACGCAAGCACCCGGAGCCAACAGGCGCACGATAATAATGATAAATATTCTCATATGCAAAAAAGCCCAGGCACAGCCACTGGCTGCCGGCGATGCGGGCGGATTGCCGAATGCCATATCGCCCCACTACAATGCGAACAATTCTTGTTCTCTTATGCGCCATCTCGGTGCAGGAGCGTCCGGCTTGTCCCACACCGCTACCGTCGAAGGCCTCTACCAGGCCCATCACAGCTGGTTGAACACCTGGTTGCGGCGCCGGCTCGGCTGCCCCCACAGCGCCGCAGACCTGGCCCAGGACACCTTCATCCGGGTACTCAGCGCCCGGGAAACACCGGCCCTGATCGAGCCCCGGGCGTTTCTCACCACCATCGCCAAGCGCGTGCTGTTCAACCACTACCGGCGCCAGGACCTGGAGCGGGCCTATCAGGAAACCCTGGCGCAGATGCCTGAACAGGTGGCGCCCTCCGAGGAAGAGCGGGCCATCATCCTGCAAACCCTGATGGATCTGGACAGCCTGCTCGACGGCCTGCCGCGGCCGGTCAAGCGAGCCTTTCTGCTGTGCCAGCTGGACGGCCTGACCTACGGCGAAATCGCCCGGGAGCTGAATATCTCCATCGCCACGGTCAAACGCCACCTGAACAAAGCGGCGATGCGCTGCTACTTCGCCCTGTGAGTGCCTCGATGAACCCACACCTCAATGGCCAGCCCGATTTCAGCAACCAGGTGGCCGAACAGGCCGTGCACTGGCTGCTCGAAATGCAGGGCGGGCCCTTGAGCCCGCGCCAGCAACAGGCCTGGCAGCAATGGCACGATGCCCACAGCGAACATCAGCGGGCCTGGGAGCATATCCAGCGCGTCAACCAGCGCCTGCGTGGCCTGTCTTCGCCCCTGGCCCACGCCGCCCTGAACGCGCCGAAATCCGCCAGCCGGCGCCAGGCACTGAAGCTGCTGCTGATTCTCGGCGCCGGCTCGGCCGCCGCCTGGGGCCTGCGCGAACACAACCCGCTGCCGCCACTGCTGGCGGATTACCGCAGCCCCCTGGGGCAGCGGCGCAAACTGCAACTGAGCGACGGCAGCCAGTTGCAGCTCAATACCAGCAGCGCGGTGGATGTGCGCTTTGATGGCCAGCAACGGCTGATCCGCCTGCTGGAGGGCGAGATCATGCTCACCAGTGCCCAGGATGCCCGGCCGCTGCGGGTGCAGACCGCACAAGGGCAGGTAAGCCCGCAAGGCGCGCGGCTGAACCTGCGCCAATTCAAGGACTACACCCAACTGGCGGTGTTCTCCGGAACCGTCGGCGTGACGCCCTTGGACTACGCCACAACCCCGCCCCAGGTGGCGGCCGGGCAGCAACTGAACTTCACCGGCAACAGCTGGCAAGCTCCCCGGGCCCTGGATGCCGGCAGCGGCGCCTGGAGCGAAGGCATGCTGGTGGCAGCGCACATGCGCCTGGCGGACTTTCTCGACGAACTGGGGCGCTACCGCCGCGGCCAGCTCAACTGTGATGCGCAGGTGGCGGACCTGCTGATTTCCGGCAGCTACCCCCTGGATGACAGCGAGCGGATTCTCGACCTGCTGGAGATCAGCCTGCCGGTCAAGGTACGTCGCTTCACCCGCTATTGGGTCACCGTCCAGGCCCGCGCCTGACGGCACTCTGTCGCCGCTGCCGCGGGCTGCAACCGGCTCCGCAGGGGACGCGCCCTTGACCCGGGCCGCACCCAAGCCCCCGCAAACCAATCGCCGCCCGCCCCGGCACCGAAAAAAAACCACCGCCCATGAGCCGTTTCTCCAGGTTCAAGTGACAGAGAAGGAAAGCCACCTTGATTCCCCCTTCTCAGGACCCACCTTCATGACCGAGCAACCCACCTGCCTCACGCCTCTGGCCCGTACCCTGCGCCACTTGCTGCTGGGGGCCAGCCTGAGCCTGGCCAGCCTGCCCCTGGTCCAGGCCGCCGAGGCCCAGGCCCAGAGTTATCACATCGCCCCGACCTCGCTGGAAAACGCCCTGAACCAGTTCGGCCGGCAAGCCGGGGTGCTGATCTCCTTCGGCTCACACGTCACCAGTGGCGTGCAAAGCCGTGGCCTGCAAGGCCAGTACAGCCCGCAGGAAGGCCTGAACGTTCTGCTGCAAGGCACCGGCCTGCAAGCCCGGGCCGAGGGCAACAATGCCTTCAGCCTGCAACCGGCCAGCCCCGAGGCCGCTGCGCAGCCGCTGCACCTGGGCGCCTCCAGCGTGGTCGGCGACTGGCTCGGCGATGCCCAGCAAAGCGATGTGTTCGAGCACCCAGGGGCCCGGGACGTGATCCGTCGCGAGGAGTTCGAACGCCAGGGCGCCACCCAGGCGCGGGACGTGCTCAATCGGATTCCCGGGGTCAACGCACCGGACAACAACGGCACCGGCAGCCACGACATGGCGCTGAACTTCGGCATCCGCGGCCTCAATCCGCGCCTGGCCTCGCGCTCCACGGTGCTGATGGACGGTATCCCGGTACCCTTCGCCCCCTACGGTCAGCCGCAACTGTCGTTTGCCCCCATCAGCATGGGCAACATGGATGCAGTGGACGTGGTGCGCGGTGGTGGCGCGGTGCGCTATGGCCCGCAGAACGTCGGCGGCATCGTCAACTTCGTGACCCGGGCAATTCCCGACGCGCCGACGGTCAAGGGCGGCTTCCAGACCGAAACCAGCCCCTCCTCCAGCCATGACGGCTTCAAGACCACCGGCAACCTGCTGGCCGGTGGCACCGCCGACAACGGCCTGGGCGGCGCCCTGCTGTACTCCGGCACCCGCGGCGGCGACTGGCGCGAACACAGCGACACGCAGATCGACGACCTGATCCTCAAGGGCAAGTACCAGCTCGATGAAGCCAACAGTTTCAATGCCATGGCCCAGTACTACGAAGGTGAGGCGGACATGCCCGGCGGCCTGAACGTGGCGGACTACAAGGCCGACCCGTACCAGTCGACCCGCCCCTACGACAAGTTCTGGGGCCGGCGCACGATGTTCAACGTCGGCTACCGCTACCAGGAAGACCGCCGCGAATTCACCGTCAACAGCTTCTTCACCAAGACCCTGCGCAGCGGTTACCTGGACCAGGGCAGCTTCCTCTCCCTGTCGCCTCGCGAATACTGGGTACGCGGCCTGGAAACCCGTTTCGCCCAAGGCTTCGACCTGGGGGACAGCAGCCACGAAGTGGGCGTCGGCTACCGCTACATCAACGAAGCCGGTCATGAACTGCGCTATCGCACGCCGCTGACCGCCAACCAGCAACTGCCCACCAGCAACAGCCGCAATGACCGCGACACCCGTGGCGGCACCGAAGCCCATGCGTTCTTCGTCGATGACCGGATCGATATCGGCAAGTGGACCCTGACCCCGGGCATCCGCTACGAGATGATCGAGTCGCAGCAGAGCAACAACCTCACCCACGTCAAATACAAGGGTGACTACAACACCGCGCTGCCGGCGCTGAATGTGATGTACCACCTCAACGAGAGCTGGAACCTCTACGCCAACACCGAAGGTTCCTTCGGCAGCGTGCAATACAGCCAGATGCCCAACCGCGTGGCCAGTGGCGAGGTCAAGCCGGAGAAAGCCCGCACCTGGGAACTGGGCACCCGCTATGACGACGGCACCCTGCGGGCGGAGATCGGCGCTTTCCTGATCAACTTCGACAACCAGTACGACAGCAACCAGACCAACGACACGGTGATCGCCCGGGGCGAGACTCGCCACCAGGGTATCGAGAGCAGCGTCAGCTACGCCCTGGATGGCCTGGCCCCGGCGCTGGCGGGCTTCGATGTCTACGCCACCTACGCCTATGTCGATGCCACCATTCGTGAAGACGGCCCGAACAAGGGCAACCGCGCGCCCTTCTCTTCCAAGCACAAGGGCACCCTGGGGGTGAGCTACACCGAAGGCCCGTGGAAGCTCAACCTCGACAGCAGCTACCAGAGCAGCCAGTTTGCCGACAATGCCAACACCCGTGCCGAAAGCGCCGATGGCAGCACCGGGCGCATCCCCGGCTACATGCTGTTCAGCACCCGCGCCGGGTATGACTTCGGCCCGCAACTGTCGGACCTGAACGTGGCGGTGGGGGTGAAGAACATCTTCAACCACCAGTACTTCACCCGTTCCTTCGACGACAACAACAAGGGCAAGTACGTAGGCGAGCCCCGCACGCTCTATGTGCAGACCTCCGTGGCGTTCTGATTAATTTTCCCCACAAAGCAAAACGGGCCTGCAATGCAGGCCCGTCCGGTTGGGGGGTGAAACTCGGCCGTCAGCTATTGAGCGCGGCCTGTTGGTTCTCCAGGAATTCTTCTTCGAGCAGGGCATCTGCCTCGCTGCCATCGGCTGTGGGCACCGCTGCCGCACGTTTGCCGCGCAATTTGCCGAACATGTGCTCCAGGGCACTTTCCAACTTGACGGTGGCGCCGTCGAGGGCCTGCTCCAGGGTGTCGGCCTTGTGGGTCACAGAAACCGGTTGGTGACCTTTCGGACGGGCTTCCAGCTGGCAGCGCATATCGTCCGGACCCGACTTGCCACCGTTCTCGTCCCGCAGGTGGACCACTACCCGGGTCAGGTCTTCTTCGTAGCGTTCGAGCGTGCTTTCAACGGTGCTGCGCACCCACTCCTCCATCCGAAGGCTGCTTTGAATATGGTTATCGCTATGGACTTGGATTTGCATAGTTCTTCCCTTATTTCAGCTTGCTCGTAAGAGGGTCAAGGCAATGCGTATGAACCTGCATTTCGTGACCTCTTGATTACACAATTAGGCACGGCGACGAACATTTCAACCCCTTAAAAAAGATAAATATTCATACGCAAATAAAGCCGGACAAACCGCAAAGGCGCTGTTAAGGTCGGGAGTTAACCCGCCCCATGCGTCAGTCAAAACCGCTCACAGCTGCCCCTCGCCCAGAGGGTGCAAGCCGCGAAAGATCTCCGCTTCCTCCACCAGCCAGTCATGCACCGCGCGTACGCCCGGATGGCTCAGGGCGCCCGGCGCATAGAGCAGCACGTAGCGTTTGTGGTTGGGCACCGCCAGGCCGAAAGGCACGATCAGGGTGCCACGCTCCAGTTCGTCATTGAGCAGGGTGCGCCGGGCAATCGCCACGCCCATGCCGGCAATCGCCGCCTCGATGGTCAGGTGGTTGCGATTGAAGGTATGGCCACGACGCACGTCCGCGCCCTCGAAGCCGATGGCATTGAGGTAGAACTCCCACTCGGCGTATTCATAGCTGCCGCGCCAGGCGGTGATGTCGTGCAGCAATGGAAAATGCGCCAGGTCCGCCGGACCGTGCAACGGCGGACGGCCCCGCAGCAGACTCGGCGCGCAGACCGGGAAAATCTGCTCATCCAGCAACGCGGTGGACTGCAAGCCGGGGTAGCTGCCGTCGTTCAGGTCGATGGCCAGGTCGAAGTCGCCCTCGTGCAGGGCCACGCTGCTGTCTTCGGCCACCAGCCGCAGCTGGATCTCCGGATAACGCTGCTGCAGGCGCGGCAGGCGCGGAGTCAGCCACTTGCCGAGAAACGACGGGATCGAGCGCAAGCGCAAGGTCCCCCCGATCATCCCCGCATCCAGGCGCCGCAGTTCCGCGTCGATGCTGCCGTAGGCCTCGCTCACCGTCAGCGCCAGCCGCTGGCCTTCGGCACTCAGCTCCACCCCCCGGGGCCGCCGGTGAAACAGGCGAAAACCCAGGCGCTCCTCCAACTGGCGGATCTGCTGGCTGACCGCCCCCGGGGTGATGTGCAGCTCTTCGGCACACCGGGTAAAAGACAGGTGCCGCGCGGCACAGGAAAACACATGCAGCCAGACATAGGTCTGGGCATGAAATTGTCGGCTCATCGTTTAGCCCTGCTAAAGGATCTCTTAGGAAGTTTCGTTGGTCAGTGCTGACCGAGGCGGGCAGTATCGCCGACATTGCGCTTGGCCTACAAAAAATGGCAGCGATCCACCTTCCATTGCTTGTAAGGCTTTAGCATGGCTATCAGTGTTTTCGATCTCTTCAAAGTCGGTATCGGCCCCTCCAGCTCCCACACCGTGGGCCCGATGCGCGCCGCCGCGACCTTCGCCCAGGCGCTGTTCGAGCAGGGCCTGCAAGACCAGGTGCAGCGGGTACAGATCCGTCTCTATGGTTCGCTGTCCGCCACCGGCGTCGGCCATGCCACCGACCGCGCCAGTGTCATGGGGCTGATGGGTGAATGGCCAGACAGCATCGACCCCACCAGCATCAACCCTCGCATCCAGCAGTTGCGCGACAGCGGCCAACTGCTGCTGGGCGGGCACAGCCTCATTGCCTTTGACTGGCAGCAGGACCTGCTCCTGCTGGACGAAAGCCTGCCCTACCACCCCAACGCCATGTCCCTGACCGCCTTTGGCGAGCAGGGCAAGCTGCTGGAGCAGACCTACTACTCGGTGGGTGGCGGCTTCATCATCGAAGCGGCCCAGGTCGAGGCCGGTGCCGAAACCACCACCGGTGTCCAACTGCCCTACGACTTCAACAGTGCCGCTGAACTGCTGGCCCTGTGCAAGACCCATAAGCTGCGGGTCGGCGAACTGATGCTGGCCAATGAACGGGCCTGGCGCAGCGACGCCGAGATCCGCAGCGGCCTGCTGCACATCTGGTCGGTGATGCGCGAATGCGTGGAACAGGGCCTGCGCCACGAAGGCATCCTGCCCGGCGGCCTCGACGTACCCCGCCGCGCCGCCAAGCTGCACCGCAGCCTGCTGGAAATCGGCAAGCCGAATGTCATCACCTCGACCCTCTCGGCCATGGAGTGGGTCAACCTCTATGCCCTGGCCGTGAACGAGGAAAACGCCGCCGGCGGGCGCATGGTCACCGCGCCCACCAACGGCGCGGCGGGGATCATCCCGGCGGTGCTGCACTACTACATGAAGTTCAACCCGCAGGCCTGTGACGACGACATCCTCAACTTTTTCCTCGGTGCCGCCGCCGTGGGCATCCTGTGCAAGAAGAACGCCTCCATCTCCGGCGCCGAAGTCGGCTGCCAGGGCGAAGTGGGCTCGGCCTGCGCCATGGCCGCTGCGGGTTTGGCGGAAGTCCTCGGTGCCACGCCCGAGCAACTGGAAAACGCCGCCGAGATCGGCCTGGAACACAACCTCGGCCTGACTTGCGACCCGGTGGGCGGCCTGGTGCAGGTGCCCTGCATCGAGCGCAACGCGATTGCCGCGGTGAAAGCGATCAACGCCACCCAGATGGCCCTGCGCGGTGACGGCAAGCATTTCATTTCCCTGGACCGGGTGATCCGCACCATGCGCGATACCGGCGCCGACATGCATGACAAATACAAAGAGACTTCACGGGGCGGCCTGGCAGTGAGCTGGGTGGAATGCTGAGGAGCCTTCCCTGACCGTCCGTAACACGTGAGCCCGAGCAAAAATAATAACGAGGCGATACCGATGACCGATGTACCCACACCTGCTGCCCAAAACCCTGCTGTAGCCATACCCCGCGACACCGCAACAGCCCGGCAAGGCTGGAGCAAGCACGACACCACCTGGATGCTCGGCCTGTATGGCACCGCCATCGGCGCCGGCACCCTGTTCCTGCCGATCAACGCCGGGGTCGGCGGCTTCTGGCCGCTGATCGTGCTGGCGCTGCTGGCCTTCCCCATGACCTTCTTCGCCCACCGCGGCCTGACCCGCTTCGTTCTTTCCGGGCGCTCCGGAGACATCACCGAAGTGGTCGAGGAGCATTTCGGGGTCGGCGCCGGCAAGCTGATCACCCTGCTCTACTTCTTTGCCATCTTCCCGATCCTGCTGGTGTACAGCGTGGCGCTGACCAACACCCTGAGCAGTTTCATGGAACACCAGCTGCACATGACTCCACCGCCGCGGGCGCTGCTATCGCTGCTGCTGATCCTCGGCCTGATGGCCATCGTGCGCTGCGGCCAGGGCGTGATCGTGCGGGCCATGAGCCTGCTGGTCTACCCGTTCGTCGCCGCGTTGCTGCTACTGGCCCTGAGCCTGATCCCCAACTGGAACGGCGCGTTCTTCGCCTCGGCCGGCGAAGGCATGCCCCTGCCGCTGTTCTTCAAGACCCTGTGGCTGGCGATCCCGGTGATGGTGTTTTCCTTCAACCATTCGCCGATCATCTCGGCCTTCGCCCTGGATCAGAAGCGCCATTACGGCCCGCAGGCCGAAGCCAAGAGCAGCGGTATCCTGGCCACGGCCCACGGCATGATGGTGCTGACCGTGATGTTCTTCTGCTTCAGTTGCGTGCTGGCCCTGTCGCCGGCGGACCTGGTAGCGGCCAAGGAACAGAACATCTCGATCCTGTCCTACCTGGCCAACCACTTTCAGACCCCGGTGATTGCCTATGCCGCCCCGCTGATCGCCCTGGTGGCCATTACCAAGTCGTTCCTGGGCCACTACATCGGCGCCAGCGAAGGCTTCCAGGGCCTGATCGTGAAAAACCTGCGGGGGCGCTCGCTGTCCTCCAGCAGCCTGGAGAAGATCACCGCGCTGTTCATGATCCTCACGTGCTGGGCCGTGGCCACCTTCAACCCGAGCATCCTGCACATCATCGAGACCATGGGCGGACCGGTAATCGCCTGCCTGCTGTTCCTGATGCCGATGTATGCGATCCGGCGGGTGCCTTCACTGCGCCAGTATTCGGGCCAGTTGTCGAACCTGTTCGTGGTGCTGATCGGGCTGGTCGCACTGTCTGCGATCATTTATTCAGTCGTGCCCTGAATCGGGCCTGGATAAAAAAAGCGGACCTCGTGGTCCGCTTTTTTGTCCCCGTATTCATTGCCCGGCGCGTTTCCCGGCATGTCCCTTGCTTTGTCCCGGGGGAGGAATACGGACGTTGGCCCCCCTCGGCGAACGACTGGCCAGTGGTCCGGAATCGCGAACTAATTCCGCGCCTTGCCGGTCAATGACTGCACGATCCAATCAGGCGGTGACGCATCATGGACAACCCTTTTCAACTGATTACCGACACCTTCACCCCGCAATACCAGGTCAACCTGAGCATCCAGGGCCTGGACGGCAGCATCATGCTGACCTTGTCCGAAGGTGGCCGGGTGGTGGCCAAGCGCATGATCAGCGCGGCCCAGCGCAATGACCCGCAGCGCATCAAGCGCCTGGTGCAAAGCATTCAGTTTGGTATCGCCATCGAGCAGGGCCACAGTGCCGTGGCCATTCTCGAAGCCATGACCAACGGCGACAGCCTGGGCCTGCCGCCGCCCACCGGCCGGAAGCTCGCGCCGCCGGCCCTGAGGTTCTAGAGCTCGCCCTTCTCCACTTCCGGGTGTTCGCCGGAGCCCGCGCCGATCTTGCGCTGCGGATGCTCGATCTTCACCGAAGGGAACTGCGACGAGGCGTAGCGCACCACCAGGATGGCGAAGGCCAGCAACAGGATGCCGCCGCACAGGTAGATGATGCCCAGGTCCGGCGGGTTGTGGTGCGAGACGTTGGAGATCAGCAACCGGGTCAGCGCGGTGATCGCCACGTAGATCAGGAAACGCACCGGCATATGGTTGGTCTTGAAGTAGATGCCGACCATCGCCCCCAACTCCAGGTAGATGAACAGCAGCAGGATGTCATCGATCTTGATGTGGCCCACCTCGATCATCTGCAAAAATTCCATCACCGCCGCCCAGGCGGTCACCGCACCGATGGCGAACAGCGCCAGGTAGTGGAACGACTCGACGAACAAGTTGCCCAGGGATTCGGCCAGCTGGTGGACGTTCTGCCGCAGGTTCTCGGCCCAATTGATTTTCACGATGGTTTTTCCTTAGGTCGTTTCGACCGGATGATGCGGATTGGACGTGACGGTTGTTCTGCATGCAGAAAAAAGGCCAGGAGCCTTCAATGAGATGGTGGCCGCCGGCAACGAGGCACGGCCTGGTAACAATCGGCCCGGGAAAAAAATTGCGTCTACATTAAAAAGCCACTATCCAAGGGAAAAGGTTTCGCCTATTCTCTCGACCTGTATATAGATACAGTGTTTATACAGACCCATTATCGTGAAGGCATGTGAGGTGGTGAATGGCCGTCGAAGTGGTATACCGCAGCAGCCGAGATCTGGAGCGCTTGTTCATGGATAAAGCCGAAGCTGACCGTCATGACAAAATGCTCGAACTGGCTGAATTGCTCGCTGAAGTGTTGCACAAAGCCGTGCCGTCGCTGAGCGAACAGCAGGTGGAAGAAGCCGGGATCTACATGGCGAAGAACCGCGATGTGTTCGCCAAGGCGTTCAAGAGCCAGCCGGACGCGTTGTCCGAGTTGCTCAGTGCCCCCGCTCCCGTAGTGGAGGCTGTGGCAGAGCCGCAACCTGTTGAAGCCGAGGCGCCAGCCAAACCGGCGAAAGCGGCCAAGGCCGCGAAATAGGCTTTACGCGAATTGAATAAGCCCTGTGCCCCTGGCACAGGGCTTTTTTCATGCCTGCGAAGGCAAGAGTGGCACTTGTGCGGTGGCCGGTTGAAGCGCTGTCGCCCCTGGCGGATCAGGCAATTCGATAGCGTTGCGATGCAGCAGGGAAGTGATCTTGCCCAGGAAGGCCAGGGGCATCTCAGTCGAGTCGCCATACAGGTCAACCATTCCCACCTCAACTGCGCTGTCAACGATGCAAGAGAACGCCTCGACCTCTTCAGGCGCTATCAAGGCGACAAGCTCCTGGGGCCAATCATCTCCGCGACCATTGAGTGCCAGCAGCGCCCCGGCTCTCTCCCACGCCAGTAGATCGCCCTTTGGCGGGTAGCCCTCAAGGTGCTTTATCAACTCATCGATGGACGGGTGAGCAATGCCTTTTCGTTCGCAGTAAACCGCCAGGCATGCCGCTGCGTACAACTGCAGTTGCCTGATGGAGCAGCCAGTCAATGGTGGGGCCATATCTGGCACTGTCATTGCACGACGTCCCAGACCCTGGAGCCTGCGGAACAAAAACCTGATGCGATATCCATGGCTTCCAGAATTCGGTCCTCCAGCTCTTCTGATGCGCCAGGCCGGAGTGATGCCAGATGCTTGTATACGGCCTCTGCGCAAAAGCCCTTGTCCCGGTATGCCACAAGAACATCACGAACCGCCTGAATGTCCGCCCCCACCCGCAACAGGCAGGACAACTGCTCATCCAGCCCGGTCTCCAGCGCTTCACGCATCGTCGATACATTCCTTGTCAGTGGGCACTTCGCAGCCGGATGGTACACAGAGCCTGGCCAAGGGTTAAGGCAAGAATGCCTAGCGGTACAGCACCCGTTCCGCCAGTTCATCGGCCACTCGCGCCGGGGAGCGCTTTTCGGCCTGGGCGTGGGCGAAGATTTCCGTCAGCCGCTGGCTGATCTTCGACAGGTGGGCGGTGATGACCGGCAGTTCCGTGTTGCGGTGCTTGAGGGACACATAGATCAGCCCCCCGGAATTGATCACGTAGTCCGGCGCATAGAGAATCCCGCGGCGCTCCAATTGATCGGCCACCTGCAGGTTGGTCAGTTGATTGTTGGCCGAACCCGCCACCGCCGAGCAGCGCAGTTGCGCCACGCTGAGGCTGTTGAGCACCGCCCCCAGGCCGCAGGGTGCGAGGATGTCGCAAGGGGTGCTGAGCAGAGAATCGTTGGCGATGGGATGGGCGCCCAGTTGCTCCATGGCCAGTTGCACCTTGCCGGCATCGATATCGCTGACCAGCAACTCCGCCCCGGCAGCGTGCAACTGTTCGGCCAGGGCATAGCCGACATTGCCCAGCCCCTGGATCGCCACCCGCAGGCCTTCCAGGTTGTCGCTGCCCAGGCGCGCCATGGCGGTGCTGCGTATGCCGGCGAACACTCCCATGGCGGCATGGGGGGCAGGGTCGCCCGCGGCACTGGTGCTGGTGACGTAACGGGTCTGCTGGGCGATGCAGTCCATGTCGGCCACCGAGGTACCGCTGTCGATGGCGGTGATGTAGCGCCCGTCCAGTTGCTCGACGCATCGGCCAAAGGCTTCGAACAGGGCGGCGCGGCTTTCCACATGGGCGGGGCGGATGATCACGGCGGTACCGCCGCCCTGGGGCAGGCCGGCCAGGGCGGCCTTGTAGCTCATGCCCTGGGCCAGGCGCGCAGCATCCGTCACGGCACTGCTGTCGTCGGGGTAGGCGAGGTAACGACAGCCGCCCAGGGCGGGCCCCAGGCGGCTGTCGTGGATGGCGATCACGGCCTTCAACCCGGTACAGGGGTCGACGCTGAGGTGCAGCGATTCAAGGCGGGTGCTGTGCATGAGAGCGAACATCGACGGGCTCCCGAATCACTTCTTGTAGACGCCAGTATAGGCTTGCGCCTGGAATTTGCTGCGCCGCGCAGGAATAAGCCCCGGGTTTTTGCAGGCTTTGGGAAATAACCTGCTACCACGCATTTCAACACTGGACGAAGCTTCGTCACGAGGCTAAAACGAGGCATCCGTCGGAGATCGAGATGAACCCGCGCCAAGCTTTTTTCGCCTGTCTGCACCGCTCGCCACCCGCCCTGCTGGAAGCTGCCCTTTGGATTGCTGCCGAGCATGATCCCCAGGTGGTGCCCGGCCTGTTGCTGGAGGAGTTCAAGCAACTGCAGCAGCAAGTGGGCAGCAGCCTGCCGACGCTGCCGGCGAATGAGCTCGGCCAACCGCTGTTGCGCCGGCTCAACGACCTGGGTTTCCAGCAGGACGAACACCTGCCCCTGCGGCCCCAGGCTGCGCTGATGGACAAGGTCTTGGAGCGTCGGCGCGGCCAGCCCCTGGCCCTGGCCCTGATCGCTCTGGAGCTGGCGCAGCGGCTGCAGGTGCCGCTGGCGGGGGTGAACTTTCCCGGGCACTTCCTGCTGCGGGTGCCCGGTGCCGACCACCTGCTGGACCCGTGCGGCGGGCGGCGGCTGTACCCCAACGATTGCCGGGAACTGCTGCAGCGCCAGTACGGCGCCCATATCAAACTCAGCGCCGAGCACCTGGCCAGCGCCGAACCGCTGCAGATGTTCCAACGCCTGTCACGCAACCTGCGCCAGTTGCACCTGTCCTACGACGACCATCTGGGGGCCCTGATCAATGCCGAACGGGTCCTGGAAATCGGCAACGGCAGCGCCGCCGACTACCTGGCCCGGGCCAGCCTCTACCAGCGCCTGGAATGCCCGAATGCCGAACGCTTCGACCTGGAGCACGCCCTGCTGCTCAGCGACGATCCGATCCAGCGCCTGCGCCTGACCGAACGCCTCGGGCACCTGCCGCCTAATACCATCGTGCACTGAATCCTCCCGCGGTTCCGCGCCTGCCGTGCAACAATGCCCGCCGCTCACCCGCCTGCTGCAAGGATGAAAAAGCATGAACAGCGCCGAACGCTTCCTCCAGGATTTCCACCAGCGCCACCCCGGCACCACGCCACCGGCCTTCGCCGGGCTGAGCCTGGCGGGGCGTGGTTCCTCCTACGACATACTGGCAACCACCCTCAAGGCCCTACCACCCGAGGCGCGGGTGCTGGACCTGGGTTGCGGCGACGGTTTCCTGCTCGACCTGCTGGCCAGGCACCACCCCACGGCACGGTTGCTCGGGGTCGACATGAGCGCCACCGAATTACAGGCGGCCCATGTGCGCCTGGCGGGCCGGGGCCTGCTGCTGGAGGAGCGGGCGCAAGCCCTTTCCCTCGCCAGCGCCAGCGTCGACGCGGTGCTTTCGCACCTGGCGCTGATGCTCATGAGCGATATCGAGCAGGTGCTGCAGGAGGCTCATCGAGTGCTGGTCCCGGGCGGCCAACTGTCAGCGGTGGTCGGCCGGGAATTTCTCCTCGGGGAACTGGGCCAGCACTACCTGCAGGTGTTCCGCGCCGCCGCCCGACGCGACCACCTGGCGCACCTGCCCCTAGTGGACCCACGGGCGCAGTCGGAGGATGGCTGGCGGCAACTGCTGGGCCGGCACTTCACCGCGCTGCACTTCGAAGACCTGGACCTGCCCTGGACGCCAACCTTCGAGGAACTCTGGGTTGCCCTTGGCGACACCTACGACCTGGATCGCCTGAGCCCTGCCAACCGCGCCAGGATGAAGCAGGAACTGCACGACGCCACCCGGCACTTGCAATGCGCCGACGGCACCCTGCCCACCGGCTGGGGGCTGTTGCTGATACAGGCCAGGGCCGCATGACAGCAGCGCTCGGGCTCTGGCAGGATGGGCGGCTAACCCCAGGGAACGGACACAGCATGCTCATCAGAAAAGCCCACGGCGCCGACGCACAACGAGTCTTCGACATTCGCAACCAGGCCATCAACCAGCAGTGCGCCGGCCACTACCCCGAAGCGGACCTCCAGGTCTGGACGGCTGGCGAACTGAGCGACTACTTCATCGAAGTGGTGGAAAACACCGGCCATGTCGCGGTCATCGACAATCAGGTGACCGCCAGCGGCATGCTCGACCTGGAGACCGGGCAGGTCGACGCGGTGTTCGTCGACCCGGCCTACATGGGACGTGGTATCGGCCGCAAGATGATGGAGTACCTCGAAGAACGGGCGCTGGAGGCCGAGTTGCCCCACCTGATCCTGGATTCGACCCTCAATGCCGCCGACTTTTATCGCCGTTGCGGCTTTGTCGGTGAGCGCATCGCTCAGTACCAGTCGCCCCGGGGCCTGACCCTGGCCTGCGTGCCGATGATCAAGCACCTGGCACGCTGAAGCACCCTGCCCCTCAGGACTTGAGCGGGGCCTGCCGTTGCGCGGCCGGCCCCGCCTCACTTGAGGCCGACGCCAGGGGCGAACGCACCTGGATGATCAACAACGCCGCAAGCAGGGCCGGAATCGCGCAGAAGAAGAAAATCTGCTGCACCGGAATATGCATCGCCAGCAGCATGCTGCCGAACAGCGGACCGAGGATCGAACCGAAACGCCCCACGCCCAAAGCCCAGCCGGTGCCGGTGGCGCGCACCTGGGCCGGGTAGAAGTTGCTGGCGAAGGCATTCAGGGTCAACTGGCCACCGATGATGCAGAAGCCCGCGGCAAACACGAACACCACCAGGTAGCGCGGGTTGTCGTGGTTCAACCCCAGTAGCACGGTGCACAGTGCGGCGGCGCTGAGCACCGCGGCCAGCAGGCGCACCTTGCGTTTCAGGCGGTCGGCGAACCAGGCCATGCAGATCGCGCCGAGGGTGCCGGCGAAGAGGAACATCGAAGTCACCAGGTTGGCCTGCCTCAGGGCCAGGCCACTCTCCAGCAGCAGCGTCGGCAACCAGCTGATCATGAAATACAGCAGGATCAGGCTGACGAAAAAGGTCGCCCAGATCAGCAAGGTCGGCCGTGCATAGCCATGGCGGAACAGCTCCAGCACCGTGAGCTTGCTGTCCACCTGCTCACCGCTGTTGAGCACTGCGGCCGGCGGTTGCCAGTCCGGGAGCATCTGTGCGGTGACCTTGCGCAGCCGCGCATAGGGCGGCGCGTCCCGCAGCAGGCGCGGCAGCGATTCGGGCAGGCGCCAGAGCAGGAAAGGAAACAGCAGCAGTGGCGTGATGCCACCGGCGAGGAACACCGCTTCCCAGCCAAAGCGATCGATGAACCCGGCGGCAACGAAACCACCCGCCGCGCCGCCAAAGGAGAAACCGCAGGCGGCCAGGGTCACCATCAGGGTGCGCAGGCGCGGCGGCGAATATTCGGACATCAGCGCCATCGCGCTGGGCATCGCCCCGCCCATGCCGATGCCACAGATAAAACGGGCGGCCATCAGGCTTTCAAGGGAATTGGCGAACACCATCAGCACCGTGAGGCTGGCGTAGATCAGCACGCAACAGAGCAGGATCCGGCGCACGCCAAAACGGTCCGCCAGGGGCGTCACCGCCAGGGACCCCAGGGTCAGGCCCAGCAGGTTAGCGCTGAACACCGGGCCGAAGGCGGCCTTCTCCAGCCCCCAGTCCTGGGCCAGGGCCGGCACCACATAGCCCAGGACCTGGGCGTCGTAGCCATCGGTGACCAGCAGCAAGGCGAGAAGCAACAAGAGCAACCACTGGTAGCGGGACACCGGGCGGGCGTCGAGCGCAGCACGAAAGCTGGCAATCTGATTTTGCATCGCAAAGTACCTGTTCGGTTTTTTATGGTTATGGGCAGCAGTGTTGCGCAGGTCACAGGCGGTGACCGCTCAGGCCCCGTTGCGGGGCCTGGGTGATGCAGATGCCACGCTACCCCGGATACCGGGCAGCGTGCAGGTTCAGGCTGGCGTATCTGGCTGGTTGGCCGGGTGCGCAGCCTGGAACGCCGGGTGCTCGGCGGCCAGGGCCGCGACCCGGAGGATCCGCGGATAGGCGTCCAGGGACACCTTGAAACGCTCGGCCGCATACAGCTGGGGAATCAGGAACACATCGGCCAGCCCCGGCTCATCGCCAAAACAGAAGCCCTGGTCGCCGATCAGTTGCTCCAGGGCCGCCAGCCCCTGGCTGATCCAGTGGTCGATCCACACCAGCAGTTGCGCTTCCTCATGGCCCCATTCCCGTAGCAGGTTTTGGGTGCTGGAGTTGTGCAGCGGATGAATGTCGCAGCCGATGATCGCGGCAACCGCCCGTTCCCGGGCGCGGCTGACCAGGTCCGTGGACAGCAGCGGCACCTGTGGATAACGCTCCTCCAGGTACTCGATGATTGCCAGCGACTGGATCAGCAGGTCGCCTTCATCGGTCCGCAGGGCCGGCACCCGGCCCTGAGGGTTGATCTCCAGGTACTCCGGCTGGCGATTCGCACCGCCCTTGGGCACCAGCAGATTGACCGGTATGGCCTGGAACTCCAGGCCCTTGAGGGCCAGCGCGATGCGCACCCGGTAGGACGCAGTGGAGCGGTAGTAGGTATAGAGCTGCATGGGGGCTCTCCCTTAACGTGCCGGCTGGACCGTGCCACGGCATTCGCCGAAGCCGATGGAGGCGAAACCCTCACGGCTGCAACGCCCGCGCAGGATGATTTCATCGCCGTCCTCGAGGAACTTGCGCACCTCGCCGGACGCCAGTTCGATGGGTTTCTTGCCGCCTTCGGTGATCTCCAGCAGGCTGCCGAACTGGCCGTTCTGCGGGCCGGACAAGGTGCCCGAACCGAACAGGTCGCCAGCCTGCAACTGGCAGCCGTTGACGCTGTGGTGCGCAACCATCTGCGCCACGGTCCAGTACATGTACCGAGTGTTGCTCAGGGTCAGGCGGTGTGCCGGCAGGCCCTGCTCGCGCATGGTGCGAGTGGTCAGCAGCACTTCCAATTCGATGTCGAAGCCACCGCCGGCCTGGTCGCGCTTGTCCAGCAGGTACGGCAGCGGTTGCGGGTCGCCTTCAGGGCGCGGGGCCTGAGCCTGGCGGAACGGCTCCAGGGCCTCAGCGGTCACCACCCAGGGCGAAATGCTGGTGATGAAGCTTTTCGACAGGAATGGGCCCAGCGGCTGGTATTCCCAGGCCTGGATATCCCGCGCCGACCAGTCGTTGAGCAGGCAGAACCCGGCGATGTGTTCGGCGGCGTCGCCAATGGCGATGGGCTCGCCCATCTCGTTGCCCTGGCCGATCCAGATGCCCAGCTCCAGTTCGTAGTCCAGGCGCGCGCAGGGGCCGAAGGTCGGTTCGGACTGCCCGGCCGGCAGGGTCTGGCCCTTGGGCCGGCGCACGTCGGCACCGGAGGTACGGATAGTGGAGGCGCGACCGTGATAGCCGATCGGCACGTACTTGTAGTTGGGCAGCAGCGGGTTGTCGGGGCGGAACAGCTTGCCGACGTTCTGCGCGTGTTCGATGCCCACATAGAAGTCGGTGTAATCGTTGATCTTAGCCGGCAGGTGCATCTGGCAGTCCGCGGCCTGGGGCAGCAGTTTCGCCCCCTGGGCCTCGATCTTGCCGCGCAGGCTGCTGCCTTCGCCGAGCAGTTCCAGCAGGCGTTCGCGCAAGGCGACCCGGGCCGGGCGGCCGAGTTCGAAGAACGCATTCAGCTGGCCGCCACGGGCCGCCTGCACCGCAGCCTGGGCCTGGCCTTCGAACAGCCCGGCATCCAGCGCCGCTTCCAGGTCGAAAATCTGTTCGCCAATGGCGACCCCGCTGCGGGGCGCCGAACCCTGGGTGCTGAAGACGCCCAGGGGCAGGTTCTGCAACGGGAAGTCGGGGTGACCGTTGGCGGACTCGACCCAGCTACGGGTGATGGTGGGCAAGGTCATGGGTTATCTCCGATTCGGGTTGAAGGTGACGGGCAGCGAGGCCCAGCAAGCATCGTAGTCGTTCTGCAGCTCTGGGCACTCCAGGGCGAACTGGCTCGGGCGCAGCACCTGGCTGGTCTCGAACATGAAGGCCATGGTGTTGTCGATCTTGGCCGGCTGCAACTGGGCGTTGATCGCCTTGGTGCAGGTTTCGCCGTCCGGGCCGTGGGCGCTCATGCAACTGTGCAGCGACGCGCCGCCGGGCAGGAAGCCTTCGGCCTTGGCATCGTAGGCACCCTGGATCAGGCCCATGAACTCGTTCATCAGGTTGCGGTGGAACCACGGTGGACGGAAGGTGTTCTCGGCCACCATCCAGCGTGGCGGAAAGATCACGAAGTCCAGGTTGGCCAGGCCCGGCACGCTGGTGGGCGAGGTCAATACGGTGAAGATCGACGGGTCCGGGTGGTCGAAGCTGACGGTGCCAATGGTGTTGAAACGACGCAGGTCGTATTTGTACGGCACGTTGTTGCCGTGCCAGGCCACCACGTTCAGTGGCGAATGGTCGAGCTCGCAGCCCCAGAGCTCGCCGAGGTACTTCTGGACGAGCGTGGTGGGCTGGCGCAGGTCTTCGTAATGAGCCACCGGGGCCAGGAAATCCCGGGGGTTGGCCAGGCCGTTGCTGCCAATCGGCCCAAGGTCCGGCAGGCGCAGCGGCGCGCCGTGGTTCTCGGCGACGTAGCCGCGGGCTTGCGGGTCCAGCAGTTCGATGCGGAATTTCAGCCCGCGAGGCAGCACGGCGATTTCCAATGGCTCCAGGTCCAGCATGCCCAGTTCGGTGACGATGCGCAGGCGGCCCAGCTCCGGCACCAGCAGCAGCTCGCCATCGGCATTGAAGAACACCCGCTCCATCGAGCGGTTGGCACGGTAGTGATAGACGCTGATACCCGCCGGCTTCTGCGCCGCCGAGTTGGCCACCATGGCCACCAGGCCGTCGATGAAATCGGTGGCTTCACCAGGAATCTGCAGGGGGCTCCAGCGCAGGCGGTTGGGGGTGACCTCACCCAGGGGGCCGCCTGCCAGCTGGCGCGCAAGCTTGGCGAAAGCCGGGTGCTTGGCCGAGGGCTGGATGCGGTACATCCAGGTACGCCGGGCTTCGCTGCGGGTCATGGTGAAGGCGGTGCCGGAAAACAGTTCGGCGTACAGGCCGTAAGGGGCTTTTTGCGGGGAGTTCTGGCCGACGGGCAGCGCCCCTGGCAGGGCCTCGCTGGCAAATTCGTTGCCAAAGCCCGATTGGTAGCTGAGGGCCGACGCCGAAGAATCGAGGTTCATGGAGCCTCCTGGAAGTTGGAATAGGCAGGGGCCACCACTCCCTTACAAGAGCTATCGGCACGCCTGGGTTATTTTTATCGTAATCCAATTACGCATAACGTAATTTGATTGCCCAGGAGCGTCAAGCTATAAAGACCGCCACTTGTCACGGGACCCCAATGCCTCCATGGAAAAGCCGCGCAGCATCAGCGACAGCACCGGTAAACAGAAAGTCCGCTCGGCCGAGGTCGGTACCGACATCCTCAAGGCCCTGGCCGAACTGTCGCCGGCCACTTCCCTTTCGCGCCTGGCCGAACATGTGCAGATGCCGGCAAGCAAGGTGCATCGCTACCTGCAGGCCTTGATTGCCAGCGGCTTTGCCGAACAGAACAGCGCTACCAATCACTACGGCCTGGGCCGCGAAGCCCTGCGGGTAGGCCTGGCCGCCCTGAGCAGCATGGACGTACTGAAAGTCGCGACCCTGCCCCTGGCGGAACTGCGGGACGAATTGAACGAAACCTGCTTCCTCGCGGTGTGGGGCAACCAGGGCGCGACGGTGGTGCATATCGAACCGGCGGTGCGGGCGGTGACCGTGGTCACTCAACTGGGCTCGGTGCTGCCACTGCTCAGTTCATCCACCGGGCTGGTGTTCAACGCCTACCTGCCACAGCGCGAAACCCTCGACCTGCGCCAGCAGGAACTGGCAACCGGCAGCCCCCACGCCCTGGCCGACAAGCAGGTGCACGATGCCCTGGCCGAGCAGATTCGCCAGCGCGGGCTGCACCATGTCCACGGTTTGCTGATGCCCGGTGTCGATGCCCTGTCGGCGCCGGTGTTCGATGCCACCGGCAAAATCGCCGCGGTGCTGACCGTGGTAGGGCCGACGTCGCTGTTCCACGCCGATGAACATGGGCCCGCAGCCCAACGTCTGCTGGCGGCCAGCTCTGCAGTGAGCTGGCGCATGGGTTATCAGCCGCAATAACCGCTAGCGCTCAACTCATCAGCCCCAGGGCCTGGGCCTTGGCTACCGCCTGGGTACGCCGCTCCACCCCCAGTTTGCTGTGAATCCGGCGCCCGTGGGTCTTCACGGTATGCAGGGAAATGAACAATTGCTCGGCGATCTGCTGGTTTGAACAGCCCTGAGCGATCAGTTGCAGCACTTGCAGTTCCCGCAGGCTGAGCAGGCTTTCGCGGTTTTCCAGGGGGCCTGCCGATGATGGCGTCTGCAGCGCTTCCCCCGCAGCCAGCAAGAGTGGTTGCCGCAGGCGCAGTTCGTGCAGTGCCTGCGGCAGGTTGCATCGCTGCACCAGTGCCTGCCCCGCCTGCAATGCTTCCTGCGCCAGCGCCGGGTTGCCTTGCAGGTGGGCGACCTCGGCCAGGGCCAGTTGCACCTCGGCCTCCAACCCCTGCATGCCGTGGCGTTGGGCCCGGGCCAGCAGCCCCTGCAAGGTAGCGATCGGCGCCTGGGCCCGCCCCAGGTGCACCTCGGCCAGCACCAGCAGGTATTCGATCCCCGGAATCAACTCCAGGGTGGCCGGTGGCGCCTGTAGCGCCTGGGGGCCGCGAAAGTGCCGGAGCAAGCGGCTCAAGGCCTCCTGAGCCAGCTCCGGTCGCCCCTGTTGCAGCCAGAGCTGGCTGCTGACCTGCAACAGCACGCCCCGGTACACCGTGTCGGGAATCTGCCGCTGCTGCATCAGCCGCTCCGCATCCCGCAGGCGCACGAAGGCCTGGGCATAATCACCCTGGTTGGCCGCCAGTTGGGCCTGGCCGAGGAAACCATACAAGGCACGCTTGTCGTGGCTCAGCAGGCAATCCTCGAGGCCGCTGCGAAAGTAGCCGGCCGCCTGCTCTGCATGCCCCTGGCGCAAGGCCAGGCGACCGAGACGCAGGGCGATGCGACCGAGCAGCGGGGTCGCCCGCAGCGCCTGCATCGACAAGCGCTCACAGACCTGCTCCAGCAGGCTCTGGGCCCGATGCGGCGCGCCCCTTTGCTCCAGCAACTGGGCATGGTCCAGTTCCAGCAGGCCTTCGAACAGCTGGGCATCCTGGGCCCGGGCCAGGCACAGGGCTTCACGATTGAGGGCCTGGGCCACATCCAGCTCCGCACCCAGCAGGGCCTGCTGGGTCAGCCCCGACAGGCACAGCAGGCGGGTGGTCCAGGCGCTGTCCGCCAGCTCATCCAGGGCCTCGATAAAATGCTGCCGCGCCGCCGTCATCCGCCCGCTCAGGTGCAGCAGCCAGCCCTGCTGTGCCTGCCAGCGGGCCAGCAACTGACGCTGCTGAGCTGCGGAGGGCTGGGGGGCGAACCGGGCCATCTGCGCCATGCACTGCCCCGCCTGCTCGAAGCGCCCGGCAAACAGCATGGCCGCAACCAGCAGCCCCACCAGGTGCGGCGACACCAGCAAGAGTTCGCCACCGTGGCGCTCATGCAGTTGCAGCAACAGCAGCGCATTGTCCTGCTGGAACAGGAACTCGAAACTGAAATGCTCCAGCAGGCTGACCGCGACTTCATACTCTTCGGCCCGCAGCGCCTGCTCAAAGGCCGACTGCCAATCCTCCTGGGCAATGAACCACTGGCAGGCCCGGCGATGCCAGGAGCGCCCGCCCGGCCAGGCCTCGTCGCGCATCAGCCGGGCCAGCGGCGGAAACACCTGGAGCCAGTCGCCGCCACCGTCCCAGGGTTCGATGAAGCAGGCCATGTCCTGCAAGGTCCGCAGGTACTGGGCCCCCTCCCCGACGCCGAACAGATGCTCGCACAGCTCGGCGTTGAAACGTGGCAGGTGCGCCAGTACTTGCCAGACTTGCGCCAGCTCCGCCGGCAGCACGCTGAACAGCTCGTGCTCCAGGTACTCCAGCAAGGTATTGGGGCGCCCCGGCTTGCAGGGCTGAATCGTCAGCTCGCTGCCTTCCAGCAAGGCAATGCGCACCCCGGCGCACCAGCCGCCACTGCGTTGCAGAATGCGACTGGCGGTCTGCGCACACAGGGGTTGCGGCAGCCGTTGCAGCAGTTGCTCGATCTCGATCTGGCTGAATGCCAGTGCCGGGCCGTCCAGCTCGAACAACTGATCGTCCAGCAGCAGGCGTGGCCAGTTGCACAGGGGCCGGCGACGGCAACCCAGCCACCAGGTCAACTGCGGGTTGTCCAGGCTCAGCAGGCGATCGAGCAGCAGGTCCAGGTCCGCAGCCGCGACCCGGCAATAGTCATCGATGAAGATCCAGGCCGGCGCCTGCAGGTGCGCCAGGTGCTGCAGCACCGTGGCTTCGTCATCGCGTTCCAGCCCCAGGGCCTGGGCCAGGGCAGCGCACAGCCCCTGCGGGCTATGCCGCCCGCCGGACAACGGCAACCAGCTCACCCGGCAGGTCTCTGGTGCCTGTTGCAGGCACTCAGCCAGCAGCGCCGTCTTGCCGCTGCCGGCAGGCGCGCAAAGCAGCTTGACCCGCGCACCGGAGGCCAGCAACGGCGCGCTCAGGCGGCTGCGGGAAAAATGATGGGAGGACAAACGGGGCATGAACCCGGGACGCTCTGGACAACGAGTCATGGCGGTCATTGCGGCGTGCCTTTTTATAGTTTTAGCCAGCGTAGCCCCACCCTAGCCCCGACCTCCCGGCCAGTTGAAGAAGTATTCAGCAGGCTGATCAGCCCCCATAAAAAAACCGACCAGGCAGTCGGATAACTGCCAGTCAAGAGGAACGCAGTATTGCCGCGACTGTGGCGAGCAAGCTCGCTTGCCAGGACTGGCCGCCCTAAAAAACCGCACGCCCCAAGAGCGTGCGGCTCGACCATTACTCCACTGCAACCCAAGAGGCGCCTAGCGCACTCCGCTGGCGCGCAGGGCCGCCGGGGTGTAGTCGGCCGCCTTGGCGGCAAAGCCGAACTCCAGGCTGTGCTTCTCTTCGTTCTTCATGCCCAGGGCCAGGTAACGGCCGGCGTTCAGGTCATACAGGGCCTCCAGGGTGTAGGCCGGTACCTGGTGGTCGTAGTAGTACTGCGCATGACCTTCGGCTACCCGCCACAGTTGGCCACGCCCGTCATAGTGGTCCACCAGGGCCACCTGCCAGCTGTCCTCGTCGATGTACATGTGCCGAGTGGCGTAGATGTGCCGCTGGTTGGGCTTGACCGTGCCCACCACTTCCCACACCCGGTGCAGTTCATAGCGGGTCAGGTCCTGGTTGATGTGCCCGGCCTTGACGATGTCGTCGTACTTGAGGCTCGGGGAATCCAGCTTGTAGCTGTTGTAGGGGATGTACATCTCCTTCTTGCCCACCAGCTTCCAGTCGTAACGGTCGGGAGCACCGGAGAACATGTCGAAGTTGTCCGAGGTGCGCAGGCCGTCGGCGGCGGTGCCCGGGCCGTCGTAGGCCACTTGCGGGGCGCGGCGCACGCGACGCTGGCCCGCGTTGTAGATCCATGCCGAACGCGGCTCCTTGACCTGGTCCAGGGTCTCGTGGACCAGCAGCACGTTGCCCGCCAGCCGCGCCGGGGCGGTCACCGACTGCTTGAAGAAGTTCTGCACGTTGGCTGCCTTGGCCGGGTCCAGGTCCGGGATCAGTTGCGGCGCCGCCACCTCTTCCTCGAAACGGATCGAGGTGTAGCTGCCGTTGGTCTGCGGGGTGACCTGGGTGACGATGCGCTTCTGGTTGCCGCCGTGATAACGGGTCAGGTGGTTCCACAGCACCTCGATGCCGTTCTTCGGAATCGGGAAGGCGTAGTAACGGTTGCCGGTAAAGTTGGCCAGGCCGTTGCCGTCGTTGGTAGTGGTCACGCTCAAGGCGCTGCGCTTGGCCGACTCGTAGATCTCGGGTGGCAGGCCGACACTGCGGTGAGTGGGGTAAACCGGGATCCGATAGCTGTCCGGGTAGCGCTTGAACATCGCCACCTGGCCGTCCGAAAGCTTGTCCTTGTATTTGTCCACCGTCGCCGCGGTGATGATGAACAGCGGTTTTTCATTGGCGAACGGGTCGGCGAGAAAGCCCTTGCTGTCCACCGCCCCGGCATTCTTGGGAATGCCTCCGGTCCAGGCCGGGATCGAGCCGTCGGCATTACCGGCTTTTTCCGCACCCACCGGGGTCAGGCTGGTTCCCAGCTTGGCGGCTTCTTCCGGGCTCACGGCGGCCATCAGGTTGGCCGCCCACAACCCCAGTGCCAGGGCGCTGCATTGCAGAATCATCTTGCGCATTCAAATGCTCCTTCTTGTGCCGGTTCAGAAGTTCACGCCAAAGCTCAACGCGAGGAAGTCCCGGTCGGTCAGGGTGTTGTAGCGCCCGCCAAAAAAGTCGGTGTAGCTGAGGCTGGCGGTGTAGGTGTTGCGGTAGTCGGCATCCACGCCAACGCTCAGGGCCTTGGCGCCCTGGTTGAACAGGCCGTTGGGCCCGTAGCCATTGACGTCATGGGACCAGGAAAGGTTGGGCTTGAAGTTGATGCCGGCGATCACGTTGCTGTAGTCGAGGATGGCCCGGGCGCGATAGCCCCAGGAGGTGGCCGTGACGAAACCGTCGGTGTCGCCCCCATAGCCGTATTGGCCGTACACCGAGTCCCGGCCGTAGCGCAGCTTGCTCTTGTCTTCCAGGCCTCCGACGTGGACCACTGCCGCCTCGCCCACCAGGGTCAGGCGGTCGGCCCCCAGCACCTGATCGAAGAACTGGGTCATGGAACTCTGGATCTGAGTGATTTCCTTGCGCCGGTAGCCGGTGTTGTCAGCCCCCATGGCGGTCTTGATCGGCGACGCCGCGCCCCCGGAAATAGGGTTGAGCAGGGCCAGGGTCAGGTCGTTGGTGTTGACCTGCACCGGCGCGTTGGGCCGATAGCTGATCTCGCCGGTCCAGGCGGTGCCGGTGGGCAGGGTGGTGGAGAAACTGGCGCCATACAGGCGGATGTCTTCCGGGTATTCGAGGTAGTACTGGCCACGGCCAAGCATCACGCTTTGCACCAGGCCACTGCCAGAACCCGGAACGATGCCGTTGGCGACGCCGGCAATGGCGCCCAGGGTCGCCGCGCTGACATTGGCCGTGGTGGTACTCACCACCGGGCTGCGGGAGTGGTAGTTCATGAAGTACAGGCCGTACTCGGTGTCATCGCCGAGCCAGCGCAGGGCGGCGCCCCACTGCCCGGAGTCGCGGGCATCACGATCACCGCCGCGGGGCAGGATCACCCCTTCGCGGGTCACCTGGAAGCCCTGGCCGAAGGCCGCCGCCACCGGCTGCAACGGCGCGATGGCCGGGCTGCCGACGGTGTAGCCGGTGGTGCAGCCATCGGCCACCACGTCGTTGCCGAAGAAGGTGCCGCAGTTGTCCACCACGGTCTGGTCCCACTCCAGCTGATAGAAGCCTTCCACGGTCAGCTGGTTGGTCAGGCCCTGGGACGCGAACAGCATGTTCACCGGTACCAGGCCTTCCTTGATTTCGGCGCCGGGGCGGCGAAAGGCCGAGACATCCACAGGGTTGATGCTGTTGATGGAGTTGCCGATGAAGGTGCTCTCGCCCCAGCTGACCACCTGCTTGCCGGCACGCACGGTACCCGGCAGGTCGGCAATGGAATAGTTGTGGTAGACGAAGGCATCGAGGATCTGCGCCCCCGAGGACTTGGCGCCCTCCTTGCGGTTGTGGTCGCTGATGGGCTTGAACTCGCGGTCTTCGTCCTTGAGCTCGAAGTCGTACCAGTACTTGCCGCGAACGAAGACCCCGGTGTCGCCGTACTTGAGTTCCAGGTCATGCAGGCCCTTGAAGATCTTCGAGAAGGTTTCGCCCTTCTTGAAGTTCAGGCGGCCATCGTCGCCAGTGGACGACTGGGCGGTACCGCCATTGACCGTTCCGACGAAGGCGCGGTCGGCATTGCGCATGCCCCAGCTGGCACCAACCGATAGCGACGAGTCGAACTGCCCTTCGATTTCCCCGATGTTGAACGACACCGCCTGCGCCTGGGCGCAGCAGCCCAGCGCCACCGCGACGGCCAGCGCCTGCGGTTTGAAGATGGCGCGCATTGTTATTCTTGTCATGCGTCTTCCCCGGTGAGTGACAGGAGGCCTCACCCTACTGCCGGGGTAGCACGGTCGATAAGCGCACCAAGGAGGTATTCGCGCTGTCACTCGAAGGAATTAGTGCCCTTGCCATCACGGCCGTTCAAGGGGTTATCCAGCGGCTGGATGCAGGCTTATCAGGGGCGTCGATGCAGGGGGATGACCGGGGCGAAAAAACGCTCAGACTGTTGCTCAGGCTGTAACAGTCCTTGTCCTGAATCGCTATTTTTCCGTACCCGGCCAGGGCTTATTCTTCACTCGCAGTCACGGCAAACAACCGCTTGCCACTGACCTTGCAAGTACCGGGCACGAACTGTTCCCGGGAATGATTTCCAGCCGCTTGAAGGCGTGTGATTCAAGCTGCTGCCCCTGGTTCACCGACGTTGATTTTGTAGCTCCTTGATCTAACGTCTTGCTTCGGCCGCTGCTCTTGCAGCGGCCTTTTTTATGCCTGGAACACCAGAGGAAAGTGGCAACTACGCCGCGTCGTCCTCGCTCTCGTCGTAATGAAACTTGTGCAGCAGACGGTGCGCCACTGGGGACAGGATCAAGCCCAGGGTGGCAGCGAAGACCAAGTTGGTATAAAGCCCGTAGCTGGCAAAAAACAGTTTGCCACCAGGGGTTTGCGGCATGTTGATGGGGCCGATGCCGCCGAGGATCATGGCCGCGTCATACAAGGCGTCATGGAAGGAAATGTCTTGTTCGAAGTACAGCAGGCCGCTGATACCCAGCAGCACCGAGAAGATGATCAGCGCCAGCACCACCAGCCCATGCATGCATAAACGGCGGATGAACAGCAGCCGCGACAATACCGGCTGATCCTTTGACTCATACATATGCAGCACTCCCTGTTCGTTCGCGGACCGTCGAGCATAGTGACGAACGCTGCAGGAGTAAAACCGCCGGGGCCAGGGCCCGGCGGGGTGATGCATCCAGTGCTGAAAACCCGGCGCACTTAGGGCCAGAAGCCGGCCCCTATCATCCTGGCGCAGGCGATAGGGGATGGACAAAGGGGCGCTTCAGAGGGCGTACTTTTGCAGATTCTGCATCATCTCCTTCAATGCCTCGATATTGTCCTTGGGGTGCGCCGCGCCCTCGAAGTCGCAGATCTGCTGCCAGTGGGCCGCCACGTCTTCCGGGGAAAAGCCCTGGCGAGGATCGAAGCCGGCGCCCAGGCTGCGCTCCCAGCGCACCTTGCCGATCCAGCCGCCGCCCACTTCGAACAGGCCGGAGGTTTCCTGGCACTGCTCGCTGCCCAGGTACACCACCAGCGGGCTGACCAGTTCGGGCTTGAGCTGCTCGAACACCTGGGGCGGAATCAGCCCCTCGGTCATCCGCGTACCGCCGGTGGGCGCGATGGCGTTGACCAGGATGTTGTTCTTGCGCCCTTCGATGGCCAGGGTCCGGGTCAGGCCGTACAGGCCGAGCTTGGCCATGCCGTAGTTGGACTGGCCGAAGTTGCCATAGATGCCCGAGGTGGAAGCGGTGAAGATCACCCGCCCATACCCCTGGTCGCGCAGGTGTGGCCAGGCGGCGCGGGTGACCTTGTAGGCCCCCTCAACATGCACCCGATACACCAGGTCCCAATCGGCGTCCTCCATCTTGTGGAAGGTCTTGTCCCGCAGGATCCCCGCGTTGTTGACCACCACATCGACCCGACCAAACACATCCAGGGCGTTCTGCACGATCTTTTCACCGTCGGTGACCGAGTCATGGCTGGCTTCGGCGATACCGCCGGCCTCGCGGATCTGCGCCACCACGCGGTCGGCGGCCGAAGCGCTGGCGCCTTCGCCCTGGGCCGAGCCGCCGAGGTCGTTGACCAGCACCTTGGCGCCGTGCCGGGCGAACAGCAGTGCATGGGCCCGGCCCAGGCCACCGCCGGCCCCGGTGACGATCACCACTTTATCTTCCAAGCGCACAGACTCACTCATACCGAACTCCAGCAGGGCCAATGGACAATGCTTCGAGTGTCAGGCAGCCAGCCTTTGGTCACAATAAAAACGTTTTGACCTGAATGGTGCGCAATAAGGCAGCGGGATAATCGCCTTGCCCGCTCAAGGCCGCGGGGTTCAGGAACACGCCAACCGTGATGATGGCGACAGCAGATTGTCGCGAAACTCCAGGTAATGCTTGAGCACCGCCAGGGGCGCTTCGATCTGCGGGTAATGCCCGATGTTCGGCAGCAGCACCGTGTCGGCCCGTGGGATCAATTGCCGATAGCGCTCCACCATGTGTGCCCCGGAAATCGGGTCCAGGGCACCATCGATCACCCGCAGGGGCACCTCGCCGCGCTGCATGGCACTGACCCAACGTTCACGCCGGGCCCGGCGTTCAGGGATGTAGCCGATCAGCTTGTGCAGGATTCGCGGGCCATCGTTGCTCTGCACCAGGCTCCAGAAATCATCCAGCACCGACTCGCTGGGGCGGTTCTGGGGGCCGAATATCTGCCGAAAACTCTTGGCCAGGCCCTGGCGGCTGAACGTGCGCCCGAGCATCCAGCCCAGCGGGCTGAGCAGCAGCTTCTGGGTCAGCACCGGGCGATGGGTTTCCGGAAACAGGCCGCCGTTGAGAAACACGCAACTGGCGATATCGATCCGCTCTTCGTAGTGCCGGGCCAGCAACTCCTGGGCAACGCTGTCGCCGTAGTCGTGGGCCAGCAGATGCACCGGCTCGGCGATACCCAGATGGGCCAGCAGCGCCTGCTGCAGGTCAGCCTGCTCCAGCAGGCTGTAGTCATGCTCCAGGGGCTTGGCCGAATCACCGAAGCCCAGCATGTCGCAGGCGATCACCTGATGATGCCGGGCCAGGGGCTGCCACAGGTAGTGCCAGTCCCAGCTGGCGGTGGGAAAGCCATGGATCAGCAGCAGCGGCTCGCCCTGCCCGGCTACCCAGTAACGGATGCGCTGGCCGCGAAAGAGCAGGTCATGTCCGCGTGTACGCCACACGCACAGCGGGATCTCGGCAATAGGCATCAGAGTGTGTAACCCGGGTCGAGTTGATCGAGTTTGCGCAGCAGGGCCGGCCAGGCCAGAGCGCCGCCCATGCCCTGAGCGCTGCGGGTGACACCAGCGATCATCGCCCTGGCCCCGGCCAGGATCGGCGCAGGGATGCCAATCAGCTCGGCGCCGCCGTTCTGCGCCAGCACCTGGATCTCGCAGGCGCGCTGGAAGGTGAACATCATCAGGAAGGTGTCGGCGATGGTCGCGCCGCAGGTGAGCAGGCCATGGTTGTGCAGCATCAGGAAACTGTTGTCCCCCAGGTCGGCCTGCAGCCGGACCTTCTCCTCGGGGTTCAGGGCCACACCTTCATAGGGGTGGTAACCCAGGCTCGACAACACGAACAGCGACTGCTGGCTGATGGGCAAGACGCCCTGCTTCTGCGCCGACACCGCAACCCCGGCCGCGGTATGGGTGTGCAGCACGCAAACCACATCGTGACGCACCGCATGCACCGCGCTGTGAATGGTGTAGCCCGCCGGGTTGATCTCGTAGGGGCTGTCCATCAGCTTGTTGCCGGCCTGGTCGACCTTCACCAGGCTCGACGCGGTGATCTCGTGGAACATCAGGCCAAACGGGTTGATCAGGAAATCTTCGGTGCCCGGCACCTTGGCGGATATGTGGGTGAAAATCAGGTCGTCCCAGCCATGCATTGCCACCAGGCGATAGCAGGCGGCCAGGTCCACGCGGGTTTGCCACTCGATGGCGCTGACCTGGTTTTTTACACTCGGTGTCGATTGAACGGGGGCTAGGCTCACGGCAAGGACCTCGGTGATGGTTCTTATAGGAAGAGGACCTCCAGAGTCTAGACAGCTCACGCCGCTGGCGGAGTTGCATTGGCAGCCAGCTTGATGGCCGTGCGGGTCAGCCGGGAATCAGGCCCTGGCCCGGGGCTTGCGCGTCAAAGCAACGACGCCAGCAAAGGCGCGGCGAACAGGTTCAGAAGCCCGGTCAGGACCATCACCAGCCCTGCCACCGAACCTTCTTCACCCCCCACTTCATGGGCCCGGCTGACCCCTGCACCATGGGCCCCGACGCCAAACAGGGCGCCGCGGGCCAGGGCGCTGCGCAGCGGCAGCCAGCGCAGCAGCACACCGCCGAGCATGGCCCCGAACACCCCGGTGAACATCACGAATACCGCGGTCAGCTCGGGTACGCCGCCCAGGTCATGGGCCAGGGGCATGGCGAACGGCGTGGTGATGGAGCGCGGCACCAGGGACAGGGTCACCGAGCTGTCCAGGGCCAGGGCCTTGGCCAGGCCGAACGAGCTGCCAATGGAAGCCGCGCTGCCCGCCAGCATGCCCAGCAGCAATGCCGACCAGTGGCGCATCAGCAGTTGCCGCTGCTGCCAGATGGGAATGGCGAAGGCCACGGTCACCGGCCCCAGTACCAGCATCAGCCAGTGGGTATTGGCGGCGTATTCGGCGTAGGCGGTGTGCAGCGGCACGGCGACCGCCAGCAGCAGGGCCGGCACCAGAATCAGCGGCGACAGCAGGTAGCGCCCGGTGCGCCGGTAGATCCAGCGGCTGAACAGGTAGGCGCCCAGGGTCAGGGCCAGCCAGAACACCGGCATGGCTTCAAGCTTCATGGCGCATCCTCCAGCGGCACACCAGTTCCACGGTCAAGGCTGTCACCAGCATCACCAGCAGGGTGCTGACGCCTATTACCAGCAGAATTCGCCAGCCGTCCTGGCGCAGCAGGCCGCCGTAGTCCAGCAGGCTCATCAGTGCGGGAATGAAGAACAGCAGCATCTCGGCCATCAACAGGCCGGCCCCCAGCTGCAGGGCCGCCGGCTTGACCCAGCCCAGGGCGAAG
Organism: Pseudomonas protegens CHA0; assembly: GCF_000397205.1. Lineage (NCBI taxonomy): Bacteria > Pseudomonadati > Pseudomonadota > Gammaproteobacteria > Pseudomonadales > Pseudomonadaceae > Pseudomonas > Pseudomonas protegens. The sequence continues at coordinate 1,100,575 of NC_021237.1, read as the reverse complement.
GCCAGCAGCAACAGCGCAAGGCCCATGACCCCGCCAGGAATCGGCCAGGGCAGCCAGCTGGCCAGTTGGCAGCCGAGAAAATAGATGGCCAGCAGCACCGCCAGTTCAAGAATCAGGCGGCCCAGGCGTTTGCAGGTGGAAATGTTCATGGTGGTTCGGTCCTCTCAGGGGCTTATTTTATGAAAAGCCCCATCATTACCGAAGCGAATTGTTAGACTGGAAGCCATTCCAATCCGGAATCAACGCCATGGATTTCAAACAACTGCGCAGCTTTGTCGAGGTGATCCGCCAGGGCGGCTTCACCCAGGCGGCCAGGACCCTGCACATCAGCCAGTCGGCGGTCAGCAAGCAGATCGCCCAGCTGGAACAGAGCCTCGGCACGCCCTTGCTGGAGCGCCAGGGTTCGCATATCCACCTCACCGCCGCCGGCAACGTGGTGCTGCAACGGGCCGAAGGCATGTTGCGCCTGCGCCACGAACTGCTCAGCGAACTGGACGACCTGAGCCAGCTGGCACGGGGTGAACTGCGCCTGGGGCTGCCGCTGCTAGGCAGTGACGCGCTGTTCGCCAGCCGTTTTGCCGAATACCGCCGGCGCTATCCGAATATCCAGGTGCAGTTGCTCGAAGGCGGCAGCCTGAATGTCGAACAGGCGGTGCGCAACGGCGAACTGGAACTGGGGGGCAGCCTGACCCCCAAGGACCCGGCGTTCGCCTACCAGCCCTTCTGCGATGAACCGCTGGATGCCTTGCTGCCCGCCGATCACCCCTTGGCGATGAACGCCCAGGTACGCCTGGAAGAACTGGCAGACACGCCGTTCCTCCTGTACCAGCGCAGTTTCGTGCTCAACGACCGGCTGTTGCAGGCCTGCCAGCAGGTGGGTTTCACCCCCAGGGAAGGCGGGCGCAGCGGCCAGGCGGATTTCCTGGCGGCGCTGGTGGCCGCCGGCCAGGGCGTGGTGCTGTTGCCCAGTGTGGTGGCCCGTGGCCTGGTGCGGCCTGGGGTGGTGCGCCTGACCTTGAAGGCGCCGGACTACCTGCGATGGGATATCGCCTTCATCTGGCGCCAGGGCGCTTATCTGTCCAAGGCAGCGCAAGCCTGGCTGGCGCTGCTGCGGGAACAGCCGGTCAGCCCCGCAGGGCGCTGATCAGCTCGGCCAGCCAGGGCTCGGCGTCGGTTTCCGGGGTCACGCTCTCGCTGGCGTCCAGGCGCAGCATGGGCAGCACTTCCTGCACGCCCAGCTCGGCGAACAGCTCGCGCATCTGCTCGCCACCGCCACAGAAGGTATCGCCGTAGCTGGAATCCCCCAGGCCGATGACCGCTCCTGGCAACCCGCGCCAGGCGGCGGGCAACTGATCGCGAATACTCGAATACAGCGGCAGCAGGTTGTCCGGCAACTCGCCCATGCCGGTGGTGGAGGTCACGGCCAGAAACGCCTGCGGGGCGAAGGCCTGAAGCTCGGCCAGAGTGGCGCGCGGGTTGTGCCAGGCCTCGAAACCTGCGGCGTTGAGGAGTTTGGCGGCATGCCGGGCGACTTCTTCAGCCGTGCCGTACACCGAGCCGGAAAGGATGGCGACTTTCATCAATCTGATCCTGAAGCTGACTAAAAGGCTGGGATATTAACAGCTACGGAGTAAAATCCCGCCTGTGCCGCCACCTCTGCTGCAAAGCGCTGGTGGACAGCGGGCCAGCCTCTCTTACACTCCAGCACTTGCTGATCGAAAGCGGAACTTCAGGATGATCAACGCTCATCTGCTGCAACGGATGATCAACGCCTCCAACGACGGGATTGTGGTCGCCGAGCAGGAAGGCGAAGACAACATCGTGATCTATGTGAACCCGGCCTTCGAGCGGCTGACCGGCTACAGCGCCGACGAAGTGCTGTACCAGGATTGCCGCTTCCTGCAATCCGGGGACCGTGACCAGCCAGGCCTGGAAGTGATCCGCCAGGCCCTGCGACAAGGCCGCCCGTGCCGCGAGGTGCTGCGCAACTACCGCAAGGACGGCAGTCACTTCTGGAATGAGCTGTCGATCACCCCGGTATTCAATGACAGTGATCAACTGACCTATTTCATCGGCGTGCAGAAAGACGTCAGCGTCCAGGTCAAGGCCCAGCAACGCTTGCTCCAGCTGGAGCAGCAACTGGCCGAAGTGGAAGCTGAACTGGCCGCCCTCAAGGCGACCAGCGGCCACTAATAAATCGCGGAATTCGTGGTCGTAGGGATATTCCCCGCCGATTTGTCCTCCACCCTCCGAGCAACATCATGCAGCGTGACGCCCTCCTCACCCAGGATGAACTGGACTTCATCCAGACCATGCAGCACAACCCGCAGCTCAATGTGCGTGATACCACCTCGAGCCTGATGGTCAATGGCGGCGCGCAGATCCGTGACCTGCTGACGCGCCTGGCGGCCAATGAAAAGGTCACCATCCAGGCCCGTTTCGACAACCAGCAGATGACCTTCCCGCTGCAGCTGGTGGAAGACGAATTCCATGCCCTGCACCTGCGGCTGGGGGTGCCGAGCATCTTCGAGGATGGGCCCATGGTGCGCCCCTGGCGCCTGGCCCTGGAGCAGCCGGTGGCCCTGGAAAATGCCAGGGGCCAGCCTGGCCGCCTGTGGGTTCGGGAGGTCTCGTTCAAGGGGATATTGGTGGAGATCCGCAACGGTACCCGGCCACCGCGGCAGTTCGCCCAGTGGTTCAGCCCCTCGGGCTATGAACGGATTGCCCTGCACGGGCGCTTCGAGCGCCAGACCGAAGCCGGTTTCTACGCCTACCGCCTGGATCAGAGCGACCTGGAGGAAACCGAGCGCCTGCGCCAGTTCATCCTCCAGCAGCACCGCCACAGCCATCCGGCACTGCACGCCTGAAGGCTAGCGCCTCAAAGAAACCCGCGCAGGCGCTGCTGCATCAAGCGCCCCTCGTTACCCAGGCAAGCCACCGGCGAACCGACCAGGCTGTCCTGAGCCAGGTCCGCCGCGTCCCCGGCCAGCAGCAATGGGCAATCCAGGGTCAGTGCCAGGCGCTTGAGGCGCTTGGGCAACTCGGCCGAGGGTGCGTGATTGGAAAACACCACCAGGGCTACCGGCGCGACCTTTTCGCAGACCAGGGTCAGTTCCTCCAGCGGCACACCCGCGCCTAGAAGGCGCACACCGATCGGGTCCTGCCCGAGCATCAGCGCCGCCACCAGCAGCTCCAGTTCGCGGCATTGCTCATTGAGCGCCGTCAGCAGCAGATAGCGGCTCTGGGTGGCGCGTTGCAACAGCAGGCGCTGGGTAATCCGCGCCCGCAGGAAGCCATCCAGGAACAGCCATTCGCTGGTCTGGCCAAAAGCCTCGCGCGCCAGCAGTAACTGCTTCCAGAACGGCAGGAAGATGTCCTGGAACACCACCGGCAAGGCATAGCTGGAGAAGATCTGCCCGTAGAGGCGCTCAAGCTGCTCCTCATCGAACGCGCTGACCGCCAGCTTCAATTGATCGCGCCACTGGCCGTATTCGCCCTGCAAGCCGCCATCCACCGGAGCCTTGAGCTGGGCCTGGGCAGCCCGGCCCTTGGCCAGGATCTTGCCCACTTTGCTCACCGCCACGCCGCGTTCGATCCAGCCGAGAATCTCACGCACCGCCTCAACATCGTGCATGGAGTACAGGCGATGCCCACTTTCGGTGCGTGTCGGCTGAATCAGACCGTAGCGTCGTTCCCAGGCCCGCAGGGTCACCGGGTTGATTCCGGTCAGGCGCGCCACCTCACGGATCGGAAACAACTCGTCCTGACGAACGGCTTCGGGGGCGTGAGGGGCGGGGGCAAGTTCAGTCATGACGGGCATCTGGGAAGAAAACACCGGGAAACAAAGTGGCGATCATTCTACTCCCCTCAGGTGGCGATGCTTCAAGCACGAGAAAAACCGACCGCCGTCATTGGTGCCTGGGCAGCAATCAGGAATAATCCTTGCTTGCTTCAGGCGCGGCCCGCCACCCCGGTGCCTCGTCAAGCGACTGCCTTACCCAGGCAGCGCATTGGTTTTACGGAGATACATAATGTCTACCTCACCCGTCACCCTGATGGTTGCCCGGCGCGTTGCCGACGGCCGTTACCAGGACCTGATCGCCTGGCTGCGCGAAGGCGAACAACTGGCTACCGACTTTCCCGGCTACCTGGGTTCCGGCGTTCTTGCGCCGCCCCCCAACGATGACGAATTCCAGATCATCTTCCGCTTCGCCGACGAATCCACCCTGCATACCTGGGAACACTCCGCCTCGCGTACGGCCTGGCTGGCCCGGGGCAGCGACCTGTTCGCCCACCCTTCGGAGCACCGGGTCAGTGGTATCGACGGCTGGTTCGGCGCCACCGGCCATCGCCCGCCGCGCTGGAAGCAGGCCGTGGCCATCTGGCTGGCATTCTTCCCGGTGTCGCTGCTGTTCAACTTTGTCCTGGGCCCGTTGCTCGGCGACCTGAGCCTGCTGCCTCGGGTATTTGTCAGCACCCTGGCCCTGACCCCGCTGATGGTCTATTTCTTCATTCCGCTGTCCACCCGGCTGCTGGCCAACTGGCTCAACAGCACACCGGCCCGACCGCTACCGGCCACCCCCTCGACGCAGAATCCGTGATTCGCCGGCAAGCCGGCTCCTACCACACCTCGCGCGACATTCGCGCCTACCGTAGGAGCTGGCTTGCCAGCGAAAAATCCCCGCAAGATCGCATTCGCCGGCAAGCCCGTTGCCTGCAGGCACAGGGCCTTCCCTCGCTGGTATAGTTTTCCCACTACCCGCGACGCGAGCCCTTCATGAACACCTCTCCTGCCCCGATCCTGATCACCGGCGCCAGCCAGCGAGTCGGCCTGCATTGCGCCCTGCGCCTGCTCCAAGACGGGCAGCCGGTGATCGTCACCTACCGCAGCCAGCGCCCGGGCCTTGAGGCCCTGCGGGAAAAGGGCGCGACCCTGCTGTTCGCCGATCTCTCCAGCGAAGCCGGAATCCTGGCCCTGATCACCGAGCTGAAAAACCGTACCCAGAGCCTGCGGGCCATCGTCCACAACGCCTCGGAATGGCTGCAGGAGAGCCCTGGCGACGAAGCAGCGGCCTTTGCCCGGATGTTCGGCGTGCACATGCTGGCGCCCTACCTGATCAACCTGCATTGCGCCGAGTTGCTGCAGCGCTCGAGCCCGGCAGACATCATCCACATCAGCGACGACGTGACTCGCAAGGGCAGCAGCAAGCACATCGCCTACTGCGCCAGCAAAGCCGGACTGGACAGCCTGACCCTGTCCTTCGCAGCGAAATACGCCCCGACAATCAAGGTCAACGGCATTGCCCCAGCCCTGCTATTGTTCAATCCCGACGACGACGCGGCGTACCGCGCCAAGACCCTGGCCAAATCCGCGCTGGGCATCGAACCCGGCAGCGAAGTGATTTACCAGAGCCTGCGCTATCTGCTGGACAACCCCTATGTCACCGGCACCACCCTGACCGTCAACGGCGGGCGGCACCTCAAGTAAGCCGGCCCCTGTGAGGACCTTGCATGACCCTTTCCCTGCCCCAGCACTATCGCGAGATCCTCAAGGACCTGGGCGAAGACCCCGAGCGCGAAGGCCTGCTCGATACCCCCAAGCGCGCGGCCAAGGCCATGCAATACCTGTGTCACGGCTACGGCCAGTCGCTGGAGGACATCGTCAACGGCGCGCTGTTTGCTTCCGACAGCGATGAAATGGTGATAGTCGCCGACATCGAGCTGTATTCCCTGTGCGAACATCACCTGCTGCCCTTCATCGGCAAGGCCCATGTGGCTTATATTCCTACCGGCAAGGTCCTGGGGCTGTCGAAGATCGCGCGGATCGTCGACATGTTCGCCAGGCGCCTGCAGATCCAGGAAAATCTCACTCGGGAAATCGCCGACGCGGTACAGAGCGTGACTCAGGCCGCCGGCGTCGCGGTGGTGATCGAGGCCAAGCACATGTGCATGATGATGCGCGGCGTCGAGAAACAGAATTCCACCATGCACACCTCGGTGATGCTCGGCGCCTTCCGCGATTCGAGCACCACTCGCCAGGAATTCCTGCAATTGATTGGACGGAGCAAGTAGCAATGCCACAACTTCAGCCAGGAATGGCTCGTATCCGAGTCAAGGACCTGCTCCTGCGGACCTACATCGGAATCAACGAGGAAGAGATCCTCAACAAGCAGGATGTGCTGATCAACCTGACCATCCTCTACGCGGCCCAGGACGCGGTGCGGGACAACGACATCGACCACGCACTGAACTATCGCACCATCACCAAGGCGATCATTGCCCATGTCGAGGGCAACCGCTTTGCCCTGCTGGAGCGCCTGACCCAGGAGCTGCTGGACCTGGTGATGAGCAACGCCTCGGTGCAGTACGCCGAAGTCGAAGTCGACAAACCCCACGCCCTGCGTTTTGCCGAGTCGGTGTCGATCACCCTCGCGGCCAGCCGCGCCAGCGCCTAGAAAACTGCCACAAGTGGCAAGTGCCCGCCTGGGCGCTTGCCCCTGTCCCGGAGAAACCCCATGACTGAACAACAACGCCTGGAACTGGAAGCCGCGGCCTTTCGCCGCCTGGTGGCCCACCTGGACAGCCGCAAGGACGTGCAGAACATCGACCTGATGAACCTCGCCGGGTTCTGCCGCAACTGCCTGTCCAAGTGGTACAAGGCCGAGGCCGACGAACGCCAGATCGAGGTCAGCCTCGATGACGCTCGTGAAGTGGTGTATGGCATGCCCTACGCCGAATGGAAAAATCTCTACCAGAAAGAAGCCAGCGCCGAGCAGCAAGCGGCGTTCGCCAAAGGAAAACCCCAATGACTGACCTGAACACCCTGCGCGCCAGCCTGAACAGCGGTGAACACGCTTTTGCCGACACCCTGGCCTTTGTCGCCGCCGGCTATGACTACCAGCCCCAGGCCTTCAACAACGGCGGCGTGGAAAACGCCGCCGGGCAGAACGAAGGTTCGTGCAAGACCTTGGGCCTGGCCCTGCTGGAAGGCCTGAGCGACGAAGAGGCCCTGCTGGCCTTCGGCGAACACTACCGCTCGGTACTGGCCACCCCCGAAGGCACTGACCACGGCAATATCCGCGCCCTGATCGTTCACGGCCTGGCCGGGGTCAAGTTCTCCACCCAGCCGCTGACCCGCCGCTGATCCGCATTCTGTAGGAGCGCTGGCTCGCCGGCGAAGGCGTCAGCACAGCGGCGCAAGGCTCGAGGGCCTGTTCGCCGGCAAGCCGGCTGCTACCGTGCAACACCCATAAAAAAACCGGCTTGCGCCGGTTTTTTTATGGGTGGCAAATCAGAACGAAGCGTTCTGCAGGCCGTCCAGGTAACGCTCGGTGTCCAGTGCCGCCATGCAACCGGCACCGGCCGAGGTGATGGCCTGGCGGTAAACGTGGTCGGCCACGTCGCCGGCAGCAAAGATGCCCTCGACGCTGGTGGCGGTGGCATTGCCGTCACGGCCGCCCTGCACGACCAGGTAACCGTCCTTGAGGGTCAGCTGGCCTTCGAACAGCGAGGTATTCGGGGTGTGGCCGATGGCGATGAACACGCCGTCGACCTTCAGCTCGTCGAAGCTGCCGTCGTTGTTCTTCAGGCGGGCACCGGTCACGCCCATGTTGTCACCCAGGACTTCGTCCAGGTTGGCATTGAGCTTGAGGATGATCTTGCCTTCGGCCACCCGGGCGTTGAGCTTGTCGATCAGGATCTTCTCGGCGCGGAAGGTTTCGCGACGGTGGATCAGGGTCACGGTGCTGGCGATGTTGGCCAGGTACAGCGCTTCTTCAACAGCGGTGTTACCGCCACCGACCACTGCCACCGGCTTGTTGCGATAGAAGAAGCCGTCGCAGGTGGCACAGGCGGAAACACCCTTGCCCATGAACGCTTCTTCCGAAGGCAGGCCCAGGTAGCGAGCGCTGGCACCGGTGGCGATGATCAGGGCGTCGCAGGTGTAGGTCGCGCTGTCACCGGTCAGGGTGTAGGGCTTGGCTGCGAAGTCCACGGCATTGATGTGATCGAAGGCGATTTCAGTCTCGAAACGCTCGGCGTGCTCGCGCATCCGCTCCATCAGGGCCGGGCCGGTCAGGCCATGCACGTCACCGGGCCAGTTGTCGACTTCGGTAGTGGTGGTCAGCTGGCCACCGGCCTGCATGCCGGTGATCAGCAGCGGCTTCAGGTTGGCACGGGCGGCATAGACGGCGGCGCTGTAACCGGCAGGGCCGGAACCGAGAATAATCACACGCGAATGGCGTACTTCAGACATGACTCACTCCTATCGACCGGCCCGGCTAGCCTGGCGCGGAACGCCGGATTGCCGGCTGGAATAAAAAAGGACGGCGAAACCTTGGGGAAGGCTTGAACTCGTCCGTCCAAAAAATAATGGGTGAAGCGTATAGAGGGGGCGAAGATTAAGGAAATACGGTTTAACAATCCAGCTCATAGGCGGTCTCTATCCTCAGGAGGCCTATTTGAAAGGGTCTTTGTTACCGTTGATGTCGACTGCTTCGCCGTGCTTTCGCCCCCAGGACAAAGCCGGTAAGGTCGGCGCGTTTTCATTCTGCTCGGAGCGCTCTATGCCCGCCCCTGTCCTGTCCGGCCCGCAATACCTGCGTGAAGGCCTGAAGCTGGTCCTCAGCCCCGGCCTGCGCCTGTTCGTGCTCCTGCCCCTGGCAATCAACCTGGTGCTGTTCGTCGGATTGATCTATTTCGCCGGCCATCAATTCAGCCTCTGGGTCGATGCGCTGATGCCGTCCCTGCCCAGTTGGCTGAGTTTCCTCAGCTATGTCATCTGGCCGCTGTTCGTGGTGCTGGTGGCCTTCATGGTGTTTTTCAGCTTCACCATGCTGGCCAACATCATCGCCGCCCCCTTCAACGGCTTTCTATCGGAAAAAGTCGAAACTGTGGTCCGTGGCACCGATGATTTCCCGCCCTTCAGCTGGGGCGAACTGATCGCCATGATCCCCCGCACCCTGTCCCGGGAAATGCGCAAGCTCGGCTACTTCCTGCCCCGCGCCATCGGCCTGTTCATCCTGTCGCTGATCCCGGTGGTCAACCTGATCGCCGCGCCGCTGTGGCTGCTGTTCGGCGTCTGGATGATGGCCATCCAGTACATCGACTACCCGGCGGACAACCACAAGATGAGCTGGCAGGACATGCTCGCCTGGCTGCGCCAGAAGCGCTGGCAGAGCCTGGGCTTTGGCGGCATCGTCTACCTTGCGCTGCTGATCCCGCTGGTCAATATCCTGATGATGCCGGCCGCCGTGGCCGGTGCCACGCTGTTCTGGGTGCGTGAACGCGGGGTGGAGAACCTGCCGGCCAAATAAGGCCGGGGCGTCATAAATCCATCATCGCAAGGTCACAATGGCGACATGGCCTCAGCCGACACTGAGGCCATGACGACAGCTCTGCATATCACCCTCATCACTGAAACCTTCCCACCGGAAATCAATGGCGTGGCCAATACCCTTGGCCGCCTCTGCGAGGGCCTGCGTGCCCGTGGGCATCAGGTTGAGCTGGTGCGCCCGCGCCAGGGTTGCGACCAGAGCCGGGCCAGCGACGAAGCCCTGCTGCTGTGCCGGGGCTGGCCGCTGCCGGGCTACCCGGGGCTTCAATGGGGCCAGTCGTCGATGCACAAGCTGCTGCGACGCTGGAAACGCCAGCGCCCGGACGTGCTCTATATCGCCACCGAGGGGCCGCTGGGGCTGTCTGCGCTGCGGGCCGCCAAGCGCCTGGGAATCTCCGTGGTCAGCGGCTTTCACACCAACTTCCAGCAGTACTCCAGCCAATATGGCCTGGGTTTGCTGACCCGCTTGCTGACCCACTATCTGCGCTGGTTCCACAACCGCTCGCAACTGACCCTGGTACCCAGCGCCAGCCAGCACCTGGAGCTGGAGCGCCGGCATTTCGAACGCCTGGCCCTGCTGTCCCGGGGCGTCGACAGCCAACTGTTCCACCCAGCCAAGCGGCTCGATACGCTGCGGGCCGACTGGGGCCTGGGCACCGATGACCTGGCGGTGATCCACGTCGGGCGCCTGGCGCAGGAGAAGAACCTGGGCCTGCTCAAGCGCTGCTTCGAACGCCTGCAGGCGACTTATCCACAGCGCAGGATGAAGCTGATCGTGGTGGGTGACGGCCCGCAACGTGGGGCTCTGGAAAAAAGCCTGCCCGAGGCCCTGTTCTGTGGCAGCCAGCGGGGCGAAGCCCTGGCCGCCCACTACGCCTGCGGGGATCTGTTCCTGTTTCCCAGCCTCACCGAAACCTTCGGCAACGTGGTGCTGGAGGCTCTGGCCTCGGGGCTCGCGGTGGTGGCCTACGATCAGGCTGCCGCAGCACAGCATATCCGCCATGGCTACAACGGTGTGCTGGCCATGCCCGGCGACGAAAGCGCCTTCTGCGACGCTGCCAGCTGGCTGCTGGAAGAACCGGAAACCTTGCGCCGGGTACGCCTCAACGCCCGCCAGCATGCCAGCCGCCAGGGCTGGGCCGCGGTTATCGAGCAGTTTGAAGATCGCCTGCGCAGTGCCTGCGAGCACGGGCCGGCCGAGGATTACGAAGGGCTTATCGAAGCGACGGTCAAACCCCGCAGCGCCGTGGAGACACTCGGCACGGCAAGGGGGCTGCCCCCCTCGCCGCCCGGAGCAGGCAGTTAAACCAGGGTCATCAGCGCGTCACGGCTGAATGGCAGGATGTCCTGCTCGCGACCTTCACGGACTTTCTGCGCCCAATCCGGATCCACCAGCAGTGCACGGCCCACGGCCACCAGATCGAACTCGTCGTTGTTCAGACGCTGCAGCAGGTTTTCCAGGCTGGCCGGCTGCGCCACCTTGTCGGTGTTGACCATGAACTGCAGGAACTCGCCGTCCAGGCCGACGCTGCCCACGGTGATGGTGGGCTTGCCGGTGAGTTTGCGAGTCCAGCCCGCCAGGTTGAGGTCGGAACCTTCGAACTCCGGCTCCCAGAAGCGGCGGGTCGAGCAGTGGAAGATATCCACACCGGCATCCGCCAGCGGCTTGAGGAAGGCCTCCAGAGCTTCCGGGGTCTGCACCAGGCGCGCGCTGTAGTCCTGCTGCTTCCACTGGGAAAAACGCAGGATGATCGGGAAATCCGGACCGACGGCAGCCCGCACGGCCTGGATCAGCTCAATGGCGAAGCGCGAGCGCTGGGCCAGGTCGCCACCGTATTCATCGGTACGCTGGTTGGTGCCTTCCCAGAAGAACTGGTCCACCAGGTAACCATGGGCGCCATGGATCTCCACGCCGTCCATGCCGATGCTCTGGGCATCCTTGGCGGCCTGGGCAAAGGCAGCGATCACCTCCTGGATGTCCTGGTGGGTCATGCCGTGCACCAGCACCTTGCCGTCCTTGAGCTTCTCGGTCGGGCCGTAGCCGGGCACGCTGGCGTCCGGCTCGGTGCCCAGGCGCCGCACATTGCCCACATGCCAGAGTTGCGGGACGATCTTGCCGCCTTCGGCGTGGACCGCATCCACCACCTTCTTCCAGCCGGCCAGGGCCGCCTCGCCATGGAACTGCGGCACATTGGGGTAACCATTGGCAGCCTGGTGACCCACCGTGGTGCCCTCGGTAATGATCAGGCCGACACCCGCAGCAGCGCGGCGGCGGTAATACTCAATGACCTTGGAGTTGGGCACGCCACCGGGGGAAAACGACCGGGTCATTGGTGCCATCACCACGCGGGTCGGCAGTTCCAGCGCGCCGAGTTGAAAGGGTTTGAACAAGGCTTGAACAGGCATGCTGCGCTCCGAGAAAAAGGCTTGAGTCGATATTCGACGCACAAGACTGCGCCGGGTACCGGCCCCGGCGCACTTATGATGAGGATAATATTCCCCCCTCAATGCGCTGCCCAGCATTATTGATTTGAGTGATTTAGATGCAAAAACGCCGCATTGCAGCGGCGTGAAAGAGGTGCCCGTCAGTGGTTAGCTCAGGGCCTTTTCGATGGCCTGGATCACTGTCGGATCATCGGGAGCGGTACGCGGCGAGAAACGCGCCAGTACCCGGCCGTCCTTGCCCAATAGGAATTTCTCGAAGTTCCAGGTGATGTCCCCGGGAAACTCGGCGCCTTCGCCCGCCAGCAGGCGGTACAGCTGATGGCGCTCGGGACCGTTCACGTCCAGTTTGCTGCTCAAGGGAAAGGTCACCCCGTAGTTGAGGCTGCAAAACTCCTGGATCTCCTGCTCAGTGCCCGGTTCCTGCCCGGCGAACTGGTTGCAAGGCAACCCCAGCACGCTGAATCCCTGGGCCTTGTATTGCTGGTAGAGATTCTCCAGCGCCGCATATTGTGGTGTCAGACCACATTTGGAGGCGACGTTGACCACCAGCACGACGTGCCCCTTGAAGGGCGCGAGCGGCAGCTCCTGACCATCCAGGGCTTTCAATTTAAGGTCGTGAAAAGCACTCATGACGAACTCCAAATTCCTGTGTTCTTACAGAAAACAGCCTCTCGACAGTACAGCCAAAAGCCGCGGACTAAAAAGGCGCCCTCGGGCGCCTCTCCAGTAAGCTTGAGCTTAGCGCAGAAAATCAGTGGTGATGGCCACCTTCGCCATGGACGTGACCATGAGCGATTTCTTCCTGGCTGGCGTCACGGATGGCAACGATCTTGACCTGGAAGTTCAGGCGCTGACCGGCCAGCGGGTGGTTGCCGTCGACGGTCACGTCGTCGCCGTCCAGGTCACGGATGGTCACGATCTGCATCTGGCCGTCCGGAGCGGAAGCGTGGAACTGCATGCCCACTTCCAGTTCGTCGACGCCTTCGAACATGCTGCGGCTCAGGGTGCTGACCAGTTCGGCAGCGTATTCGCCGTAGGCATCTTCAGGTTCTACGGAGACTTTCAGTTCGTCACCAACTTGCTTGCCTTCCAGGGCCTTTTCCAGACCAGGAATGATGTTACCTGCGCCTTGCAGGTAAACCAGCGGGGCGCCGCCGGCAGAGCTGTCGATGACCTCACCAGCGTCGTTGGTGAGGGTATAGTCGATGGAGACAGCCTTATTGGCGGCGATCAGCATGGGGCGGGACCTTTTGCATAAGAATGAAGAACGTCCAAGTTTAGCGAAGCAATCGCTCGAAAGCGAACGGAACCCGGACCAACGGAACGTGAAAAATCACTCGACAATCTGCGGTTTTCATCAGGATGAAGAGGGCCATTGGGTGGCTGAACTGTCCTGCGGGCATACCCAGCACCTGCGCCACCAACCGCCCTGGCAGTCCCGGGCCTGGGTCCTGGAGCCGCAGTTGCGGGCGGAAAAAATAGGCCAGTGCTTTGCCTGCGGCTGGTGTGCTCAAGCCCCGGATAACGATAACCTTAGCGCCTGACTTCAGGCAGACGGCCAAAGACCGTCGCCTTTGCCATGCACCTTCTGAGAATTCGCATGCAAACTTTTTTCATCGCGCCCACCGATTTTGGAGTGGGTCTGACCTCCATCAGCCTCGGGCTGGTGCGTACGCTGGAACGGGCTGGCCTCAAGGTCGGCTTCTTCAAACCCATAGCCCAACCTCACCCCGGTGACACCGGCCCCGAGCGTTCCACCGAACTGGTGGCGCGCACCCATGGCCTGAAACCGCCACAACCCCTGGGCCTGGCCCATGTGGAGCGGATGCTCGGCGACGGCCAGCTGGATGAGTTGCTGGAAGAAATCATCACCCTCTACCAGCAGGCGGCCATCGGCAAGGATGTATTGATCGTCGAAGGCATGGTGCCGACCCGCAGCGCCAGCTACGCCGCCCGGGTCAACCTGCACCTGGCAAAAAGCCTGGATGCCGAGGTGATCCTGGTATCCGCCCCGGAAAACGAAGTGCTCACCGAGCTGTCCGGCCGGGTCGAGTTGCAAGCGCAGCTGTTCGGCGGCCCGCGGGACCCGAAAGTACTGGGGGTGATCCTCAACAAGGTGCGCACCGACGAAAGCATGGAGGCGTTTTCCGCGCGCTTGAAGGAACATTCGCCCTTGCTGCGCAGCGGCGACTTCCGCCTGCTGGGGTGCATCCCCTTCCAGCCGGAGCTCAATGCCCCGCGTACCCGGGACGTGGCCGACCTGATGGGCGCCCAGGTGCTCAACGCCGGCGACTACGAAAGCCGGCGCATGACCAAGATCATCATTTGCGCCCGCACCATGCGCAACACCGTGGAACTGCTCAAGCCCGGCGTGCTGGTGGTGACCCCGGGCGACCGTGACGACATCATCCTCGCCGTGAGCCTGGCGGCCATCAACGGCGTGCCCCTGGCCGGCCTGCTGCTGACCAGCGACACCCTGCCCGACCCGCGGATCATGGAGCTCTGCCGGGGCGCCCTGAACGCCGGCCTGCCAGTGCTTTCGGTGAGCACCGGGTCCTACGACACCGCCAACCAGCTCAATGGCCTGAACAAGGAAATTCCCATCGATGACCGCGAGCGCGCGGAAATCATCACCGACTTCGTCGCCAGTCACCTGGACGCCAACTGGCTGCACCAGCGCTGCGGCACCCCACGGGAAATGCGCCTGTCACCTGCGGTGTTCCGCTACCAGTTGATCCAGCGCGCCCAGCAGGCCAACAAGCGTATCGTCCTGCCCGAAGGCAGCGAGCCGCTGACCGTGCAGGCCGCCGCCATCTGCCAGGCCCGAGGCATCGCCCGCTGCGTGCTGCTGGCCAAGCCCGAGGACGTGCACGCGGTGGCCCGGGCCCAGGGCATCGAACTGCCCGAAGGCCTGGAGATTCTCGACCCGGACCTGATTCGCCAACGCTATGTAGAGCCCATGGTGGCCCTGCGCAAGAGCAAGAGCCTCAACGCTCCCATGGCCGAGCAGCAGCTGGAAGATCCGGTGGTGATCGGCACGGTGATGCTGGCCCTGGATGAAGTCGATGGCCTGGTTTCCGGGGTCATCCACTCCACTGCCAACACCATCCGCCCGGCCCTGCAGTTGATCAAGACCGCGCCGGGCTGCAGCCTGGTGTCCTCGGTGTTCTTCATGCTGTTCCCCGAGGAAGTGCTGGTGTATGGCGACTGCGTGATGAACCCGCACCCCAGCGCCAGCGAGCTGGCGGAAATCGCCCTGCAGAGCGCCGACTCGGCAGCCGCCTTCGGTATCACCCCGCGCGTGGCGATGATCAGCTACTCCAGCGGCGACTCGGCCAGCGGCGAGGAAGTGGAGAAAGTTCGCGAAGCCACCCTGCTGGCTCACGAAGCCCAGCGTTCGCTGCTGATCGACGGGCCGTTGCAATACGACGCCGCGGCCAACGAAAACGTCGCCCGGCAACTGGCCCCCAACAGCCAGGTCGCGGGCAAGGCCACGGTCTTCGTGTTCCCTGACCTCAACACCGGCAACACCACCCACAAGGCGGTGCAACGCAGCGCCGATTGCGTGAGCCTGGGGCCGATGCTGCAAGGCCTGCGCAAACCGGTGAACGACCTGCCCCGGGGCGCCCAGGTGGACGACATCGTCTACACCATCGCCCTTACCGCGATTCAAGCCGCCAACCGACCTATGGATGTCTAAATGCTGGAATTCCTACCTGCCGTGGTGCGCGGAATCATCGCCTCGCTCCTGTTGGCGCTGAACACCATCCTGCTGTGCTCGTTCCTGTTCTGCGTGGCGTTGGTCAAGGCCCTGCCCTTCGCCCTCACCCAGCGCTTGAGCCTGTGGCTGATGAACCACACCCACGAAGCCTGGATCAGCAACAACAAGGCCTGGATGCAGTTGGTATGCCGTACCCGTTGGCACGTGCAGGGCCTGGAAGGCCTGGATTACCAGCACTCCTACCTGGTCACCAGCAACCACCAGAGCTGGGTCGACATCATGGTCCTGCAGTACGTGCTCAACCGGCGTATCCGCCCCCTGAAGTTCTTCCTCAAGCAGGAGCTGATCTGGGTGCCGGTGATTGGCCTGGCCTGGTGGGCCCTGGGCTTTCCGTTCATGAAGCGCTACTCCAAGGCGTACCTGGAGAAGCACCCGGAAAAGAAAGGCAAGGACCTGGAAACCACGCGCAAGACCTGTGCGAAGTTTCGCAACAACCCGGTGGGCATCTTCAACTTCGTCGAGGGCACGCGCTTTACCGACGCCAAGCACGCCCAGCAACAATCGCCGTTCCGCTACCTGCTCAAGCCCAAGGCCGGCGGCATCGCCTTTGTCCTGGATGCCATGGGCGAGCAACTGCAGTCGATCATCGATGTGACCATCCACTACCCAGCGGGCCGCCCCGGTTTCTGGGACCTGCTGTGCGGCAGGGTCAAGGATGTGGTGGTGCGTTTCGAAGAGGTGCAGATCCCGGCGCAGTTCCTTGGCAAGAACTACGAGCAGGACACGGCCTATCGCCAGGAATTCCAGGGCTGGATCAACCAGCAGTGGCTGGACAAGGATGCGCTGCTCGAAACGCTGCATCGGGAGTATCCGGCAAGACCCTGAGGGCCTTTTCGCTGGCAAGCCAGCTCCTGCGGTCCTGCACCCTACTTACCGGCGAACGCTATCTGAAGCGCACAAAAAAGCCCGCAGCCGATCACTCGGCTGCGGGCTTTTTGCTATGGCTTAGATCGCGCCGCGGCCGCGCAACAGGTCCAGCACCTGCTTGACGCTTTCTTCCAGCGACAGCGACTGGGTGTCGATCACCAGATCGGCATTCAGCGGCACGTCATAAGGGAAGGACTCGCCCGGGATGTTATCCCCGCCGGCCGCGTACAGGCCTTGCGGATCACGCTCGGCGCACACCGCAGGCGATGCCTGGACATACACCGTCAGCAGACGCTCCTTGCCGATCAGGTCCTTGGCCTGCTCGCGCCCTTCGGCACTCGGTGCCACGAACGCGGCCAGGGTCAGCAGGCCGGCTTCGTTGAACTGACGGGCGACGTGGGCCGCACGGCGCCAGTTCTCGGTCCGCCCGGCACGGTCCTGGGGCAGGCCCTTGTTCAGGTCATGCCGCAGGTTCTGGCCATCGAGCACATACACCGCGCGCCCCATGTCGAACAGCTTGCGCTCGACCGCGTAGGCCAGGGTGCTCTTGCCCGCACCCGACAGGCCGCTGAACAGCACGGTAGCCGGTTGCTGGCCGAAACGCTGGGCACGCTCTTCGGTGGCTACATGAGCCAGCTTGCCGTGTTGGGTGACGCTGCCATGGGCCACCGGCTGGGCGATGATCATGCCGGCGCCGACGGTGCCGTTGGTCAAGCGGTCGATGACGATGAAAGCACCGGTGGTGCGATTGCTTTCGTAACCATCCAGGGCAATCGGCGCGTCGAGGCTGATCTTGACCTTGCCGATCTCGTTCAGTTGCAGCGCGCTGGCCGCGCCCTCTTCCAGGGTGTTCACATCGACCTTGTGATGGATGCTGGCAATCGAGCCCGGCACATAGCTGGTGGCGCGCTTGATGTCGTACTTCTTGCCCGGCAGCATCGGCTCTTCGGCCATCCATACCAGCATGGCTTCGAAGCTGTCGGTGACCGGCGGCACGTTGTCGGCATGCACCAGCAGGTCGCCGCGGGAGATATCGATTTCATCTTCCATGGTCAGGGTCACGGCCTGGCCCGGGCCGGCCTGTTCCAGTTCACCTTCGAAGGTGACGATGGACTTGACCCGGCTGCTCTTGCCCGACGGCAACACGACGATCTCGTCGCCCTTGTGCACGATGCCGCTGGCCAGGGTGCCGGCAAAACCACGGAAGTTCAGGTTCGGACGGTTGACGTACTGCACCGGGAAACGCAGGTCGGTGAAGTTGCGGTCGCCGGCCACCTCCACGGTCTCGAGGATTTCCATCAGCGACTGGCCGGTGTACCAGGGCGAGCGCTCGCTCTTGTTCACCACGTTGTCGCCCTTGAGCGCTGACATCGGCACGAAGTGCAGGCTGGTGGGCTGCAGCTTCAGGCCCTTGGCGAACTTCAGGTAGTCGGCCTTGATCGATTCGAACACGCCTTCATCGAAGTCCTTGAGGTCCATCTTGTTGATGGCCACGACGATGTGCTTGATGCCCAGCAGGGAGGCGATGAAGCTGTGGCGACGGGTCTGGGTCTGCACGCCGTAGCGGGCGTCCACCAGGATGATCGCCAGGTCACAGGTGGATGCACCGGTGGCCATGTTGCGGGTGTACTGCTCATGGCCGGGGGTGTCGGCGATGATGAACTTGCGCTTGGCGGTGGAGAAATAGCGGTAGGCGACATCGATGGTGATGCCCTGCTCACGCTCGGCCTGCAGGCCGTCGACCAGCAACGCCAGGTCGATGTCGTCACCGGTGGTGCCGACCTTCTTCGAGTCCCGGGTGATGGCTTCCAGATGGTCTTCGTAGATCATCTTCGAGTCGTGCAGCAGGCGCCCGATCAGGGTGCTCTTGCCGTCGTCGACGTTACCACAGGTCAAAAAGCGCAGCAGCTCCTTGCGTTCGTGCTGGCCCAGGTACGCGAGGATGTCCTCGCTGATCAAATCAGATTGATGCGACATGACAGCCCCTTAGAAATAACCTTGACGTTTCTTGTCTTCCATTGAGCCGGCGCCATCGTGGTCGATGACCCGGCCCTGGCGCTCGGAAGTTCGCGTCAGGAGCATTTCCTGGATGATGTCCGTCAGGCTCTCGGCCTCGGACTCCACCGCGCCCGTCAACGGGTAGCAGCCAAGGGTACGGAAACGTACTTTCTTTTTGACGATGCGGGCTTTCTCTTCATCGGACAGATGCTCGAGGATGCGCTCGTCATCGATCATGATCAGGGTGCCGTTCTTCTCGATCACTTCACGCTCGGCGGCGAAGTACAGCGGCACGATCGGGATGCCTTCGAGGTAGATGTACTGCCAGATGTCCAGCTCGGTCCAGTTGGACAGCGGGAACACACGGATCGACTCGCCCTTGTTGACCTTGCCGTTGTAGACGTTCCACAGCTCGGGGCGCTGGTTCTTCGGGTCCCAGCGGTGCTTGCTGTCGCGGAACGAGTAGACGCGCTCCTTGGCGCGGGACTTCTCTTCATCGCGGCGGGCACCGCCGAACGCGGCGTCGAAACCATGTTTGTCCAGAGCCTGCTTGAGGCCCTCGGTCTTCATGATGTCGGTGTGCTTGGCACTGCCGTGGGTGAAAGGGTTGATGCCCTGGGCCACGCCATCCGGGTTGACGTGGGTGATCAGGTCCAGGCCCAGCTCTTCGACCATGCGGTCGCGGAACTTGTACATTTCCTGGAATTTCCACTGGGTATCGACGTGCATCACCGGGAACGGCAGCTTGCCGGGGAAGAACGCCTTGCGAGCCAGATGCAACATCACGGCGGAGTCTTTACCGATGGAGTACAGCATCACCGGGTTGTCGAACTCGGCGGCCACCTCGCGGATGATGTGGATGCTTTCCGCCTCCAGCTGTTTCAGATGCGTCAGTTTGTCGACCATGGCTACTCACGAAAGCTTTCTTATGGACGGCCATCGGGCCGTGTTCGAGCGGGGCATGCTAGCACAGCGACCTGCTTCTAATCAGGGAGCCAACTAGAACGAAACGGTATATGAATATACCGCTCCGTTAGGCCCCAAGCGCCACTCTGCGGGAGCTGGCTTGCCAGCACAGGCGCTTTCGGGCGCACCTTCGGGCTGACCGGCAAGCCGGCTCCTGCCGGGGGTCAGATGGGGTTGGGGCAATCGATGAACAGGTGTTCGAGGGCAAAGCGCCGGGCCAGGTAGTCACCCAGGGCCTGGACGCCATAACGCTCGGTGGCGTGATGGCCGGCGGCAATGAAGCTGATGTCGTTTTCCCGGGCACTGTGGAAGGTCTGCTCCGAGGCTTCGCCACTGAGGTACAGGTCGACGCCGGCCTGCACCGCCTGGTCGATGTAGCCCTGGCCGCCACCGGTGCACCAGCCGACCCGACGGATCATCTCGCTGCCTTCGATCAGCAGCGGCTCTCGCCCCATTGCCTCTTGCACCCGGCGGGCAAAGTCCCGCGCGGTCATCGGCTCGCTGAGGGAACCCACCAGGCCGACGACCTTGGGGTTTTCCGGGTCCAGGGGGCCTTCCACGGTGATGTCCAGCTGACGGGCCAGTTGCACGTTGTTGCCCACTTCCGGGTGCAGGTCCAGGGGCAGGTGATAGGCCAGCAGGCTGATGTCGTGCTTGAGCAGGGTTTTCAGCCTACGCTGCTTCATGCCGGTGATGCAGGGGTTCTCGCCCTTCCAGAAGTAGCCGTGATGCACCAGCACCAGGTCGGCCTTGGCCTCCACCGCAGCGTCCAGCAACGCCTGGCTAGCGGTCACGCCACTGACGATGCGCATCACCTGCGGGCGCCCTTCGACCTGCAGGCCATTGGGGCAGTAATCGGCAATACGTGAACTGCCCAGGTAACGGTCCGCTTCTTCCACCAGTGTGCTCAGGGCAACGGCCATAAAAGACTCCTAAATATCCCGTTCAGAGGCACGCGCGGCCTCGTATAATGCGCGACATTATGGGCCGTGCGCAGCCCTTCGTAACCACCCAGGACTTGCTCAATGCTCAAGGCTCTGCGTTTTTTTGGCTGGCCGCTACTGGCCGGCGTGCTTATCGCGTTGTTGATTATCCAGCGCTACCCGCAATGGGTGGGCCTGCCCAGCCTCGACGTCAATCTGCAGCAAGCCCCGCAAACCACCAGCACGCAACAGGGGCCGGTGTCCTACGCCGACGCCGTGGTGATCGCCGCGCCCGCGGTGGTCAACCTGTACACCACCAAGGTCATCAACAAGCCGGCTCACCCGCTCTTTGAAGACCCGCAGTTCCGGCGCTTCTTCGGCGACAACCTGCCCAAGCAGCAGCGCATGGAATCGAGCCTGGGCTCGGGGGTGATCATGAGCCCCGAGGGCTACCTGCTGACCAACAACCATGTGACCTCCGGTGCCGAGCAAATAGTGGTGGCCCTCAAGGACGGCCGCGAGACCCTCGCCCGGGTGATCGGCAGCGATCCGGAAACCGACCTGGCGGTGCTCAAGATCGACTTGAAGAACCTGCCTTCGATCACCGTCGGCCGTTCGGAAAACGTCCGCGTCGGCGACGTCGCGCTGGCCATCGGCAACCCGTTCGGGGTCGGCCAGACCGTGACCATGGGCATCATCAGTGCCACCGGGCGCAACCAGCTGGGCCTGAACAACTACGAAGACTTCATCCAGACCGACGCCGCCATCAACCCGGGCAACTCCGGTGGCGCCCTGGTGGACGCCAACGGCAACCTGACCGGGATCAACACCGCGATCTTCTCCAAGTCCGGTGGCTCCCAGGGCATCGGTTTTGCGATCCCGATCAAGCTGGCCATGGAAGTGATGAAGTCGATCATCGAGCACGGCCAGGTCATCCGCGGCTGGCTGGGGATCGAAGTGCAACCCTTGACCCAGGAGCTGGCAGAGTCCTTCGGCCTGGCCGGGCGCCCGGGAATCGTGGTGGCGGGGATCTTCCGCGACGGCCCGGCGCAGAAAGCCGGGATGCAACTGGGTGACGTGATCCTCAGTATCGATGGCGAACCTGCCGGCGACGGCCGGCGTTCGATGAACCAGGTGGCGCGGATCAAACCGACGGACAAAGTCTCGATCCTGGTCATGCGCAACGGCAAGGAACTCAAGCTGACGGCAGAAATCGGCCTGCGACCACCGCCCGCGCCCGTCAAAGAAGAAGAGTGAAGCTGGGCCCGGCCATGCCGGGCTAACAGCATACACTCTCATTAGTCATGTTATATTGTTTCAATATCGCTATTGGAACAGCCCCATGACGTCCCGAAGAATCCTCCCCTTGGCAGGCCTGACCCTGGGCCTGCTGGCAGATCCGCTGCTGGCCAAAGAACCTGAGCCGCTGGAACTTGAAACCACCCGTATCAGCACCGAATACGAATCCGCCACGGGCCCGGTCAAGGGCTACCGGGCCACACGCTCGGCCAGCGCGACGAAGACCGATACGGCGATCCGCGACATTCCCCAATCCATCAGCGTGATCCCCGCCAGCGTGCTCAGGGACCTGGGCAGCAACAACGTCGAACGCGCCCTGGAGTTTGCCGGCGGGGTTTCCAAGCAGAACAACTTCGGCGGGCTGACCCTGTATGAATACAGCGTGCGCGGCTTCACCACCTCGGAGTTCTACAAGGACGGCTTCAGCGCCAACCGCGGCTATCCCAGTACCCCGGACGCCGCCACTGTCGAGCGCATCGAAGTGCTCAAGGGGCCGGCCGCCAGCCTCTACGGCCGTGGCGACCCCGGCGGCACGGTGAATATCGTCACCAAGAAACCCCAGCCCGAAGCCTTCGCGACCTTGCAGACCAGTGCTGGCAGCTGGGACCGCTACCGCACCGCCCTGGACCTCAACACCCCGCTGGATGCCCAGGGCAACCTGCTGTCCCGAGTCAACCTGGCCGTGGAGGACAACCACAGCTTTCGCGACCACGTGGACAGCCGCCGGGTGTTCGTCGCGCCTTCCTTCAGCTGGCAGTTGAACCCGGACACCAGCCTGCTGCTGGAAAGCGAATGGGTGCACCACAGCTCGACCTTCGACCGCGGCATCGTGGCACCGAACAATCGCTGGAGCGGCGTCTCCCGCTCGACCTTCCTCGGCGAACCCGATGACGGCAACATCGACAACCACAACAACATGCTCCAGGCCACCCTGGAACACCACCTCAATGACAGCTGGAAACTGCGTCTGGCCAGCCACTACAAGGAAGGCAAACTCTGGGGCTTCGCCTCCGAAACCCGACCGCTGAACGCCGACCGGCACACGGTCAACCGGCGCTACCGCGAGCGGGACAACAACTGGCATGACAGCATCACCCAGCTGGAACTGCGCGGCCTGTTCGACCTCGGCAGTTGGCAGCATGAACTGCTGATCGGCAGCGAATACGAGAACTACCGCAAGAACGAGCGGGTCACCAGCATTGCCGGCGGCGCCTATGCCATCGATATCTACGACCCGATCTACGGTCAGGCCAAGCCCAACGGCAAACGCTCTGGCACGGACTTTTTCGAGCATGTCGAAAGCCAGGCCCTCAACCTGCAGGACCAGATCATCTTCACTGACCGCCTGCGAGGCATGGTCGGCGCCCGCTTTGAACACTTCGAGCAAAAGATCGACGACCACACCACCGGCAAGCGCAGCCGCCAGAACCACGATGCCCTGACCCAGCGCGCCGGCCTGCTCTACCAACTGACCCCGCAGGTGGGGCTGTTCGCCAACGCCTCCACCTCGTTCAAGCCCAACAATGGGCTGGATGCGGGCGGCAAGACCTTCAAGCCCGAGGAAGGCGTCGGCTATGAAGTGGGGATCAAGAGCGAGCTGTTCGACCAGCGCTTGAGCGCCACCCTCGCCGCCTTCCATATCGACAAGGAAAACGTCCTGGCCCTGGACCCCGGCACCGACGCCAGCCGCGCCATGGGCAAGGCCCGCAGCCAGGGCTTCGACCTGCAGTTCAGCGGCCAGTTGACCGACGCGGTGCGCGTGATAGGCGCCTATGCGCTGATTGATGCGCAAGTCACCAAGGGCGACCCGGCAATCCCCGCCGGCAGCCGCATTCTCGGCGTGGCCAAGCACAGCGCCAGCCTGCTGGGGGTCTATGAATTCCAGGACGGCCGGCTCAAGGGCTCGGACATCGGCGCAGCCCTGACCTATGTCGGCGACCGCTCGGGCGAGGCCGGAGGCCGCTTCGAGCTGCCCGCCTACCGCACCCTGGACCTGCTGGCCCACTACAAGGCCAGCGACAACCTGACCCTGGGCCTGAACCTGAACAACCTGTTCGACGAGAAGTACTACGAACGCTCCTACAGCAACTACTGGGTCAATCCCGGCGAACCGCGCAATTTCACCCTCAGCCTCACACTCAACCTGTAGAAGAGAGCCGCCATGCACAGCCTCAAATCCATCGCCCTGCTGGGCCTGCTCGCCACACTAGGCGCCACCCAGGCCTCGGCCCACGGCCTGTGGACCGAACAACGACGCGGCAATATCGAAGTGATCTACGGCCACGGCGCCGAAGACGACGCCTTCAAGGCCAAGAAGATCAGCGGTGCCTGGGCCTATGACGGCGCGGCCAGAATGATTCCGGTGACCGTGCAACGCCTGGCGGACCACGCACGCCTGCAACCGCTCAAGCCGCCGGCGGTGCTGGCCGTGGCACTGGACAACGGCCCCTGGTCGCAAACCGTGGACAAGCGCTGGGTCAACCAGGGTCGCAGCAAGGTCCCGGGGGCCATCGCCTCGACTCACACCTACAAGTACAGCCTGGCGATCTATCAACCGGGAGCGAAGCTGCCCAAGCTGGAACAGCTCAAGCTGGTGATCCTGCCGGAAGTCGACCCGCTGACCGTCGGCCCGGGCAAGAACCTGCCGGTGCGGGTGCTGCTGGATGGGCAGCCCGTGGCCGGGGTGAAGTTGATTGGCGATTACCGCAATGCACCGAGCACCCTGAGCACCGAGACCGATGCCCAGGGACGTGCCCAAGTGCTGGTGAGGAACGAAGGCTTGAACGTGATTGCCGCAGAGCTGGAGGTAGCGCTCAAGGACAACCCGGATGTGGCCTCACGCGGCCTGTTCAGCTCCCTGACCTTCCTCGGCGAGCCGCACCACGAATAAAGGTACGGCCGCCTCGGAAGCCAGGCGCCTGGACTACAGCTCGCCCAGGCCGTCGATCAGCGCCTGGTTCTGTTCCTGTGTGCCGATGCTGATCCGCAGGAACTGAGCGATCCGCTGCTGCTTGAAGTGGCGCACTATCACCCCTTGCTCGCGCAGCTTGGCCGCCAGGCCGGCTGCGTCGTGCCGCGGGTGACGGGCAAAGATGAAGTTAGCCGCCGACGGCAGCACTTCGAAGCCCTTGGCCTGCAACTGCGCCACCACCCATTCGCGACTGTCGATCACTTGCTGGCAGGTCTTGGCGAAGTACTCACGGTCCTCGAAGGCCGCAGCCGCTCCGACGATCGCCAGGCGATCCAGCGGGTAGGAGTTGAAGCTGTTCTTGACCCGCTCCAGGGCCTCGATCAGATCCGGGTGCCCTACCGCCAGGCCCACTCGCAAGCCGGCCAGGGAGCGCGACTTGGACAGGGTCTGGGTCACCAGCAGGTTCGGGTAGCGATCCACCAGGCTGATGGCGGTCTGGCCGCCGAAGTCGATGTAGGCCTCATCCACCACCACCACGGAGTCCGGGCTGGCCTTGAGGATCTGCTCCACCGCATCCAGGGCCAACAGGCAGCCGGTGGGCGCATTCGGGTTGGGGAAGATGATCCCGCCGTTGGGCCTGGCGTAGTCGGCCACGCGGATCTGGAAATGCTCGTCCAGCGGCACCGCTTCGTGCTCGATGCCGTACAGGCCGCAATACACCGGGTAGAAGCTGTAGCTGATGTCCGGGAACAGCAGCGGTTTTTCCTGCTGCAGCAGGCCATGGAAAATGTGCGCCAGGACTTCGTCGGAACCGTTGCCGAGGAACACCTGGTTACCCTGCACCCCGTAGTAACTGGCCACCGCCTGCTTGAGCAGGTCACCGTTGGGGTCCGGATACAGGCGCAGGTTATCGTTGAGTTCGGCCTGCATCGCCGCCAGGGCCCTGGGCGACGGGCCATAGGGGTTTTCATTGGTGTTGAGCTTGACCAGCTTGGTCAGCTTCGGTTGTTCGCCCGGCACGTAGGGCACCAGGTTCTTGACGAACGGACTCCAGAATTTGCTCATGTTCATTGCCCCTGATCTTGGTCGTCGACGATGCGGTATTCGGCGCTGCGGGCGTGGGCGGTCAGCGACTCGCCACGGGCCAGCACCGAGGCGGTGCGGCCCAGCTCGGACGCGCCCTGCTCGGAGCAGAAGATGATCGACGAACGTTTCTGGAAGTCATACACCCCCAGCGGAGACGAGAAACGCGCGGTGCCGGAAGTCGGCAGCACGTGGTTCGGCCCGGCGCAGTAATCCCCCAGCGCTTCGCTGGTGTGGCGGCCCATAAAGATCGCCCCGGCGTGGCGGATCTGCGGCAGCCAGGCTTGCGGGTCGGCCACGGACAGCTCCAGGTGCTCGGGGGCAATGCGGTTGGCCACTTCAATGGCTTGCTGCATGTCGCGGACCTTGATCAGGGCTCCACGGCCGTTGATCGAGGTGTTGATGATTTGTGCGCGCTCCATGGTTGGCAGCAGCTTGGCGATGCTTGCCGCGACTTTATCCAGGAACTCGGCATCCGGGCTGACCAGGATCGCCTGGGCGTCTTCGTCGTGCTCGGCCTGGGAGAACAGGTCCATGGCGATCCAGTCCGGGTCGGTCTGGCCGTCGCAGACCACCAGGATTTCCGACGGGCCGGCGATCATGTCGATGCCGACCTGGCCGAACACATGGCGCTTGGCGGTGGCCACATAGATGTTGCCCGGGCCGACAACCTTGTCCACCTGGGGCACGCTTTCGGTGCCGTAGGCCAGCGCGGCCACGGCCTGGGCGCCGCCGATGGTGAACACCCGATCGACCCCGGCGATGCAGGCGGCAGCCAGTACCAGTTCGTTGACCTCGCCACGCGGGGTCGGCACCACCATCACCACCTCGGTAACGCCCGCCACCTTGGCCGGAATCGCGTTCATCAGCACCGACGACGGGTAGGACGCCTTGCCCCCCGGTACGTACAGGCCGGCGCGGTCCAGCGGCGTGACCTTCTGGCCCAGCACCGTGCCGTCGGCCTCGGTGTAGGTCCAGGAGTCCTGTTTCTGCTTCTCGTGGTAGCTGCGCACCCGCGCCGCGGCCTTTTCCAGGGCTTCGCGCTGGGCCACGGTGATCCGGGTCAGGGCCAGCTCCAGGCGCTCGCGCGGCAGGATCAGGTCTGCCATGGAGGCCACTTGCAAGCCGTCAAAACGCTGGGTGAACTCCACCAGCGCCGCATCGCCGCGCTCGCGCACGGCCTTGATGATGTCCAGCACCCGCTGATTGACCGAATCGTCAGAGACACTTTCCCAGCTCAGCAGATGATCCAGATGACGGGCGAAATCCGGGTCGGCAGCGTTGAGTCGGCGAATTGCAGTCGGAGCGGTCATAGCGAAGGCCTCAATGATTGGCGAATGCACAAAAGGGCAAGCTTGGATTTGCAAAGCTCAGGCGCCCCAAGACTACCAAGCCATCCGCGTGGGCACCTGAGTATTCTGGCTATGACGCGGATAGATGGGCGCGGCTCAAGGCCACGCATGTGAATCAGCCGCGGTGTCGCGATTCCACTGCCTTGCGCAGGGTATCGATCAACGCCTGGATACGGGCGTGCTGCATCTTCATCGATGCCTTGTTGACCACCAGGCGGGAGCTGATGGTAGCAATCAGTTCCTGGGGTTCCAGGCCGTTGGCCCGCAGGGTATTGCCAGTGTCGACCACGTCGATGATCTTGTCGGCCAGGCCGATCAGCGGCGCCAGTTCCATGGAACCGTAGAGCTTGATGATGTCCACCTGACGACCCTGCTCGGCGTAGTAGCGCTTGGCTACGTTGACGAACTTGGTGGCCACGCGCAGGCGGCCCTTGGGTTCTGCGGCGCCAATGGCACCGGCAGTCATCAGCTTGCACTGGGCAATCTGCAGGTCCAGTGGCTCATACAGGCCCTGGCCGGTGTACTCCATCAGGACGTCCTTGCCGGCCACCCCGAGGTCGGCAGCGCCATGCTCGACATAAGTCGGCACGTCAGTGGCACGCACGATCAGCAGGCGGACATCGTCCTGGGTCGTGGGGATGATCAGTTTGCGGCTCTTGTCCGGATTCTCGGTTGGCACGATGCCCGCTTCAGCCAGAAGCGGCAGCGTGTCGTCGAGGATACGGCCCTTGGACAGTGCGATGGTCAACATGAGTAACGTAAGTCCTTATGCGGCGACTGATGCCCGGACGCAAACGGCGCCAGACATGCGTCGAGCCTGAAGACAGGCTCGACGTGAAACAGATTCGACTGTGGGCACCTCCCTGTGCCCGTCATGCAACTAGCCCGGTACGCGGCGGATCTTGGCGCCGAGCATCTGCAGCTTCTCTTCGATGCACTCGTAACCACGGTCGATGTGGTAGATGCGATCGATCAGGGTGTCGCCTTCGGCCATCAGGGCCGAGATCACCAGGCTGGCCGAAGCCCGCAGGTCGGTAGCCATGACAGGCGCGCCCTTGAGGATTTCGGTACCGGTAACGATGGCGGTGTTGCCTTCGACCTGGATCTTGGCGCCCATGCGGTGCAGCTCATAGACGTGCATGAAGCGGTTTTCGAAGATGGTCTCGATCACCGCGCCAGTACCTTCGGCAATCGCGTTCAGGGAAATGAACTGCGCCTGCATGTCGGTGGGGAACGCCGGGTACGGAGCGGTACGCACGTTGACCGCCTTGGGGCGCTTGCCGTGCATGTTGAGTTCGATCCAGTCGCTGCCGGTGGTGACTTCAGCGCCGGCTTCCTTGAGCTTTTCCAGAACGGCTTCAAGGATGGTCGGATCGGTGTCCTTGACCTTGACGCGGCCGCCGGTGACGGCTGCAGCCACCAGGTAGGTGCCGGTTTCGATACGGTCGGGCATGACCTTGTAGATCGCCGAATGCAGACGCTCGACGCCATCGATGGTGATGGTGTCGGTGCCGGCGCCGGAAATCTTCGCGCCCATGGCGATCAGGAAGTTCGCCAGGTCCACGACTTCTGGTTCGCGAGCGGCGTTCTGCAGCACGCTGCGGCCACGGGCCAGGGCGGCAGCCATCATGATGTTCTCGGTACCGGTCACGCTCACGGTATCGAAGAAGAAATTCGCGCCGCGCAGGCCACCCTCAGGCGCCTTGGCCTTGATGTAGCCGCCTTCGACGTCGATCACCGCGCCCATGGCTTCCAGGCCGCGGATGTGCAGGTCTACCGGACGCGAGCCGATGGCGCAACCGCCAGGCAGGGCCACTTCGGCTTCGCCGAAACGGGCAACCATCGGGCCCAGTACCAGGATCGAGGCGCGCATGGTTTTCACCAGCTCGTAGGGTGCCACCAGGGTCTTGATGGTACGCGGGTCGATTTCGACGCTGAGCTTCTCGTCGATCACCGGCTCGATGCCCATGCGACCGAACAGCTCGATCATGGTGGTAATGTCGTGCAGGTGCGGCAGGTTGGCCACGGTGACCGGGCCATCGCACAGCAGGGTTGCCGCCAGAATCGGCAGCGCGGAGTTCTTGGCCCCGGAAATGCGGATCTCGCCATCAAGGCGAACGCCGCCGGTAATAATCAATTTATCCATAACAGTCTCGACGCCCTTGGGCTCAGGTGCGCTCGGCCCAGGCCGCGCGGCTGAAAAATTTCATGGTGATCGCGTGGATGCTGCCATCGGCAATCCATGGATTCAAATGGGCATAGATGCTCTGCTGACGCTTCACCGGGCTCAAGGCCGACAGTTCGTCGCTAATCACGTTCAGCTGAAAGTTGCAGCCTTCGCCCTCAACTTCTACCTGAGCTCCGGGCAGCTTTCCCTCAAGAAAGCTCTTCACTTCGTTGGCCTGCATGCTCAACCTCAATCGGCGCCCTGTGCGCGCGGGTCGGACATCATACAAAAAAGCCCCGCGCCTGCGAACCCCGCATAGCAGGACTCTGACGGGGGGCTTCTATATAGGGATGTGGGTTATTGGGGATGGGCGAAGATTTCGGTGACTCCGGAGACCTCGGCGATCTCGCGCATGTCCTCGGGCAGCGCACGAACGCTCACCGCCTTGCCCAGTGCCTGGCCATCACGCATGAAGGCCAGTAGCAGCGCGAGGCCGACGCTGGAGGACTTCTCCACCGCCGAGCAATCGAGCACCAGCGCCGGTGCCTGGCTCGACTTGATCAGTGCCTGGCCCTGCTTGCGCAGGCCCGGGCCGCTGCGGTAATCCAGCACGCCGCTGATCAACAGTTCCCCGGCGTCACCGAGGCGCACGGCCGATTCACTCATTGCGCAGCCTTTTGTGCAGCGTCTTCGGTCACTTCCTTGGCCTTGGCCACCTCACCGGCCCAGCCGTCGATGGTCTTGTCCAGGTTGTTGCCATTGCGCTGCATCGCGTCGGCGAACTGATCACGGAACAGCTTGCCGATATTGATGCCGTTGATGATCACGTTACGCACTTTCCACTCACCGTTGATCTTTTCCAGGGTGTAGGACACTGGGTAGATCGCGCCGTTGTTGCCCTTGACCTGCATATCGACGCTGGTGCGGGTGCCGCTTTCATCCTTGGCCGGAGAAACCGTGATGCCCTGGTTGTTGTACTCCAGCAAGGCATTGCCATAGAACTGCATCAGGCTGCGCTTGAAATTTTCCTGGAAGCGCACCATCTGCTCCGGCGTGGCCTTGCGCGAATACTTGACGGTCATGATGCTGCGGGAAATGCCGTCAGCATCCACCACAGGACCGACGATGCTGTTCAAGGCATTGTAGAAGTCGTTCGGGCTTTGCTTGTACTTCTCTTTATTGGCCGCCAGGTCAGCGAGCAGACGGGTGGTCGTGTCCTGCACCAGATCATGCGCGGAAGGCGTGCTTGCCGCGTTGGCCAGCAACGGCAGAGCCGCCAGCAGCACCAACAGGCCACGTCGCAAGATAGATATCATCGAAAAACTCCTCATTTGGCGTCTTTGCTAACGGTATTGAGCAGGAATTTACCGATCAGGTCCTCCAGCACCAGCGACGACTGGGTGTCGTGAATGGTTCCACCATCCTTGAGCAAGGCTTCTTCCCCGCCCACGCTGATACCGATGTATTTTTCACCCAACAGGCCAGCAGTCAGGATAGATGCAGTGGAGTCAGTCGGCAGATTATCCACGCGCTTTTCCAATTGCATCGTTACCCGGCCAGTGAAGCTGTCACGGTCCAGATCGATCGCCGTGACCTTGCCGATGGTCACGCCGGCCATGGTCACTTTGGCTCTGACCGTCAAACCGGCGATATTGTCGAAGTAGGCGTAAAGTTTATAAGTATCGGTGCTCGCGGTTGGAGACAAGCCACTGACTCGCAGGGCAAGCAACAGCAAAGCCAGGATGCCGGCCAGCAGGAAAAGGCCGACACCGATTTCCAGGGTGCGGTTTTGCATCAGAAATCTCCAAACATCAAGGCGGTCAGAATAAAGTCCAAGCCGAGTACGGCCAACGAGGCATACACCACGGTCTTGGTAGTGGCACGGCTGATCCCCTCTGAAGTGGGCTCACAGTCATAGCCTTGGAAAACGGCGATCCAGGTCACTACAAACGCAAAAACAATACTTTTGATCACACCGTTGAGCACGTCACCACTGAAGGTCACGCTGTTCTGCATGTTCGCCCAGTAGGAGCCGTCGTAGACTCCCAGCCAGTCGACAGCGACCCACGAACCGCCCCAGATGCCCACCACGCTGAAAATCATCGCCAGCAACGGCAGGGAAATGAAGCCGGCCCACAGGCGCGGCGCAATGATGTACTTGAGCGGGTCGACACCGATCATCTCCAGGCTGGAGAGCTGCTCGGTGGACTTCATGTTGCCGATTTCCGCGGTCAGCGCCGAACCGGCACGCCCGGCGAACAGCAGCGCAGTCACTACCGGCCCCAGCTCCCGCAACAGGGTCAGGGCCACCATCTGCCCCACCGCCTGCTCCGAACCGTAGCTGGAAAGGATATTGAAGCCCTGCAGCGCCAGCACCATGCCGATGAAGATCCCGGACACGACAATGATCACTAGGGACATCACGCCCACTGAGTGCAGTTGCTTGACCAGCAGGCCAAAGCTGCCGCCTATGCCACCGCGGCCCAGCAGCGCATGGAACAGGAACAGCGTGGAACGCCCCAGTACCGCCAGGACATCGATGCCTGAGCGACCGAAGAGGCGAACCCTCTCGATTAGCGATATTTTGCGCATCAGCGCTTCCTCAGAAGATCTGCGCGGTAGTCCGTCGCTGGAAAGTGGAACGGCACCGGGCCGTCGGGATCGCCCTTCATGAACTGACGGATACGCGGATTATCGGAGTCCATCAGCTCTTCGGGAGTTCCCTGGCCCAACACCTGGCCATCGCCCACTACATATAGGTAGTCGGCAATGCTCGCGGTTTCCGCCAGGTCGTGGGAAACCAGGATGCTGGTGATACCCAGGGCATCGTTGAGCAGCCGGATCAGGCGCACCAGAACGCCCATGGCAATGGGGTCCTGGCCCACGAAAGGCTCGTCGTACATGAGGATCTGCGGATCCAGGGCAATCGCCCGGGCCAGGGCGACCCGGCGCTTCATGCCGCCGGACAGCTCGTCGGGCATCAGGTCGACCGCGCCGCGCAAGCCCACCGCCTGTAACTTGAGCAGGACGATGTCACGAATCATTTCGTCCGGCAGTTGGGTGTGCACCCGCAGCGGAAAGGCCACGTTCTCGAACACGTCCAGGTCGGTGAACAGTGCGCCGCTCTGGAACAGCACGCCCATCTGCTTGCGCGCGTCGAACAGATCGCTGCGCGAAAGGCTCGGCAGATTCTGGCCATTGACCCACACTTCGCCGCTGCTGGGCCGCAACTGCATGCCCATCAAGCGCAACAGGGTGGTCTTCCCACAGCCGGAAGGCCCCATGATGCCGGTGACCTTGCCCCGCGGAATACGGATATCCACGTTATTGAAAATGCTGCGCGTACCGCGCTTGAAGGACAGTCCCTTCAGCTCGACCGCGTAGGCGTTATCGGCACTCATCTAAACTCCTTGCGATGCAGCCTATCACTCGGACGCTTGGCTCCCTGCCGGGAGTACATGCCCCTGGGCAGGCCGAACTGGCGGCGAACTATATCACTGCTGATACGGAGCCCCCAAGGCCGACGCCACCCCCGTTCAGGTCGACGACAGGCAAAAACCAGGCTTTCCTCACGCCCGGCAGACAAAGCCTGACGAACTTGCGTGAGGGATTTGTTCATTACCGCTATAATCGCCGCCTTTTCATCGGGCTATACGATTTCAGACATGAGCCAATCCAGCGACCTGATTCAATCAGCACAACGCACCATCCGCCTCGAACTACAGGCAGTAGAAGGCTTGCTGCCCCATATCGACGCAGATTTCGTACGCGCTTGCGAGATGATTCTGGCCAGCAAAGGCCGCGTAGTGGTGGTCGGCATGGGCAAGTCCGGGCACGTCGGCAACAAGATTGCCGCTACCCTGGCCAGCACCGGGACCACGGCCTTCTTCGTCCATCCTGCCGAAGCCAGCCATGGCGACATGGGCATGATTACCCGCGATGACGTGATCCTGGCCCTCTCCAACTCCGGCTCCACCAACGAAATCGTCACCCTGCTGCCCCTGATCAAGCGTCTGGGCATCCAGTTGATCAGCCTCACCGGCAACCCCGAGTCGCCGCTGGCCAAGGCGGCTGACGTCAACCTCAACGTCCACGTCGAGCACGAAGCCTGCCCGCTGAACCTGGCACCGACCTCCTCGACCACCGCCGCCCTGGTCATGGGCGACGCCCTGGCCGTGGCGCTGCTGGAAGCCCGGGGTTTCACTGCCGAGGACTTTGCCTTCTCCCACCCGGGTGGTGCCCTGGGCCGTCGCCTGCTGCTCAAGGTGGAGAACGTCATGCACGAAGGCAGCGATCTGCCCCAGGTGCAACGCGGCACCCTGCTCAAGGACGCGCTCATGGAAATGACCCGCAAGGGCCTGGGCATGACCGTGATCCTGGAGGCCGACGGCCGCCTGGCCGGGATCTTCACCGACGGCGACCTGCGTCGCACCCTGGATCGGGCCATCGATATACACCATGCCACCATCGATTCGGTGATGACCCCTCATGGCAAGACCGCACGTGCCGACATGCTGGCCGCCGAAGCCCTGAAAATCATGGAAGACCACAAGATCAGCGCCCTGGTGGTGGTGGACAAGGAAGACCGGCCGATCGGCGCCTTGAACATGCACGACCTGCTGCGCGCGGGAGTGATGTGATGAGTGCCGACCTGCTGCAACGCGGTAAAAACATCAAGCTGGCGGTATTCGATGTCGACGGCGTGCTGACTGACGGGCGCCTGTACTTCCTCGAAGACGGCAGCGAGTTCAAGACCTTCAACACCCTGGACGGCCAGGGCATCAAGATGCTCATGGCAGCCGGCGTACAGACGGCGATCATCAGCGGGCGCAAGACCCCGGTGGTAGAGCGCCGGGCCAAGAACCTGGGGATTCCCCACCTGTACCAGGGCCGCGAAGACAAGCTGGTGGTATTGGACGAGCTTCTTGGCCAACTGGGCCTAAGCTATGAACAGGTCGCCTATCTGGGCGACGATTTGCCCGACCTGCCGGTGATCCGCCGCGTGGGGCTGGGCATGGCGGTGGCCAATGCCGCAGCGTTTGTCCGCGAACACGCCCACGGCGTCACCGCGGCCCGCGGCGGCGAAGGTGCCGCCCGCGAGTTCTGCGAACTGATCCTGCGTGCCCAGGACCGCCTTGAAGCAGCCAATGCCGCTTACTTATAGAGCCTTCCCATGCTGAGCAAAAAGATTCGCAACATCCTGATCTTCGGGACCATCGCCCTGCTGTTCGCAGCGGTCGGTTACTGGAACATCAGCCCGGAACGCTTCCTCGACAAGCCGGTGGCCCAGGTCGACGAAAGCGCCATTGACTACTACGTGATCAACGCCCGCAGCGTGCAGTACCTGCCCGACGGCAAACTGCAGTACGAAATGACCTCGGACAAGGTCGAGCACGTCAAGGCCAGCGAAGTGACCCTGCTGACCAAGCCGGACCTGCAGATGTACCGTGGCACCACGTTCCCCTGGCATGTCCAGAGCGAACGCGGCGAGGTCAACCCGGACGGCACCGAGGTCGAGCTGATCGATTCGGTACGGGTTTCCCGCACCGACGAGCACAACCGCAACCTGCTGATCACCACGACCCGCATGACAGTATTCCCGCAGAAGCAATATGCGCAGACCGAGCAAGCCGTTAGAATCGACGGCGCCGGCGGCGTGACTACGGCCAAGGGAATGAAAGCGTATTTGAAAGACGGCAGGATGAACCTGCTATCGAACGTAAGAGGACAGTATGAGGCTCGTTAAAACCCTCCCTATTTTGCTCAGTCTGGGCGCAGCACTGGGAAGCGTGAGCGCCTGGGCTCTGCCGAACGATAGCCAACAGCCGATCCGCATCCAGGCCGACGACGCCCAGCTGGACGACAAGAACGGCGTGGCCACCTACAAGGGCGATGTCATCATCACCCAGGGCTCGATGAAGATCACCGGTAACACCGTGACCATCACCCGGTCCAAGACCGGTGAAATCGACGTGGTGACCTCGGTGGGCAACCTCGCCTACTTCGAGCAACTGCAGAAGCAGACCGACCCGAAACCGGTCCAGGCCTACGCCGTGACCATCCAGTACCATGCCCAGCAGAACCGCATCGTGCTGATCGACAAGGCCAAGGTCATCAACGACGGTAATACCACCGAAGGCGAGAAGATCGTCTACGACACCGTCAAGCAGGTTGCCAACGCCGGTCGCGCCAATGGCAGCTCGGTTACCGCGCCGCGTCCGCGGATCGACATGGTCATCCAGCCGAAAAAGAAAACCGACGAGCAAAAGGCCCAGTAATGGCAACTTTGAAAGCTCAGCACCTGGCCAAGAGCTACAAGAGCCGCCAGGTCGTGCGTGATGTCAGCCTGTCCATCGACAGCGGTCAGATCGTCGGCCTGCTCGGCCCCAACGGCGCCGGCAAGACCACCTGCTTCTACATGATCGTCGGCCTGGTCCAGGCCGATCAGGGCCGCGTCCTGATCGACGACCTGGATGTCAGCCACCAACCGATGCACGGCCGCGCACGCGCCGGTATCGGCTACCTGCCCCAGGAAGCCTCGATCTTTCGCAAGCTGTCGGTGGCCGACAACATCATGGCCATCCTCGAGACCCGCAAGGAGCTCGACAAGGCCGGCCGTCGCCAGGAACTGGAAAGCCTGCTGCAGGAATTCCACATCAACCACATCCGCGACAACCTCGGCATGAGCCTGTCCGGTGGTGAGCGGCGCCGCGTGGAGATCGCCCGGGCCCTGGCCACCGCGCCCAAGTTCATCCTGCTGGACGAACCCTTCGCCGGTGTCGACCCGATCTCGGTGGGCGATATCAAGCAGATCATCCACCACCTCAAGGCCAAGGGCATCGGGGTGCTGATCACCGACCACAACGTCCGGGAAACCCTGGACATCTGCGAGACCGCCTACATCGTCAACGACGGGCAACTGATCGCCGAAGGCGACTCCGAGACCATCCTGGCCAACGAACTGGTCAAGGAAGTCTATCTGGGCCATGAGTTCCGCCTGTAAGGGCTGATGTGTTGGGCTGGACGCCAGGGCGCCGGGAACAATAAAACCCTACAAACTTTATTGTTACAGCGCTCTAGGCAAACACTTCAGTTTCAGGCATATAATTTGCTTATGTTTGGCGCTCCGGCGCCCTGTAGTGGATGGCGCATGTGCGCCGGCAAATAAGGTGTTAAGCCCCTGCCATGAAACCATCGCTAGTCCTTAGAATGGGCCAGCAGCTGACGATGACACCGCAGCTGCAACAGGCCATCCGCCTGCTCCAATTGTCGACCCTGGACCTGCAACAGGAAATCCAGGAAGCCCTGGAGTCCAACCCGATGCTCGAACGCCAGGAAGAAGGCGACGACTTCGACAACAGCGACCCCCTGGCCGACAACACCGAGTCCAAACCCAATACCGAGATCCAGGAGCCCTCCTACCAGGAAACCGCCCCCACGGTGGACAGCCTCGAGGACGGTGAGTGGAACGAGCGCATCCCCAACGAACTGCCGGTCGACACCGCCTGGGAAGACGTCTACCAGACCAGCGCCAGCAGCCTGCCCAGCAGCGATGACGACGAGTGGGACTTCACCACCCGCACTTCCGCGGGCGAGAGCCTGCAGAGCCACCTGCTCTGGCAACTGAACCTGGCGCCGATGTCGGACACCGACCGCCTGATTGCCGTGACCCTGATCGACTGCATCAACAATCAGGGCTACCTGGACGAAACCCTCGAGGAGATCCTCGAAGCCTTCGATCCGGAACTGGACATCGAACTGGACGAGATAGAAGCCGTCCTGCACCGCATCCAGCAATTCGAACCCGCGGGCATCGGTGCCCGCAACCTGGGCGAGTGCCTGTTGCTGCAACTGCGCCAGTTGCCGGCGAAAACGCCCTGGCTGGGCGAGGCCCAGCGCCTGGTCAGTGACTACATCGACCTCCTGGGCAGCCGCGACTACAGCCAGCTGATGCGGCGCATGAAGCTCAAGGAAGATGAGTTGCGCCAGGTCATCGAGCTGGTGCAGAGCCTCAACCCCCGTCCCGGTTCGCAGATCGAATCCAGCGAAGCCGAATACGTGGTCCCGGACGTCATAGTGCGCAAGGACAACGAACGCTGGCTGGTGGAACTGAACCAGGAATCCGTGCCGCGCCTGCGGGTCAACGCCCAGTACGCCGGTTTTGTACGCCGCGCCGACACCAGCGCCGACAACACCTTCATGCGCAACCAGTTGCAGGAAGCCCGCTGGTTCATCAAGAGCCTGCAAAGCCGCAATGAAACCCTGATGAAGGTCGCCACCCAGATCGTCGAGCACCAGCGCGGCTTTCTCGAATATGGCGATGAAGCGATGAAGCCGCTGGTTCTGCACGATATCGCCGAGGCGGTGGGCATGCACGAATCGACGATTTCCCGGGTGACCACGCAAAAATTCATGCATACCCCACGGGGCATATATGAGCTGAAATACTTTTTCTCCAGCCACGTCAGCACTTCGGAAGGCGGTGAATGCTCGTCCACGGCGATCCGCGCGATCATCAAAAAATTGGTGGCCGCGGAAAATCAGAAAAAGCCGTTGAGTGACAGCAAGATCGCTGGTTTACTGGAGGCACAAGGCATTCAGGTAGCCCGTCGTACCGTCGCCAAGTACCGCGAATCCCTTGGGATCGCGCCTTCCAGCGAACGTAAGCGGTTGATGTAGCCGCAGGGCTGGCCACAGCGTTTCAGAGTGTGTTTGAAAAGGGCCTGGTGTCGTTTTCAAACGTAGTCTAGGTGGCAGGCAACCCAGCCTGCCGCGTTATGCACTGGCAACGAAGGAGAAGCTGTATGCAAGTCAACATCAGTGGACACCAACTCGAAGTGACTGAACCCCTGCGCGTCTACATCGGCGAAAAACTCGACCGGCTGGAGAGGCACTTCGACAAGATTACCAATGTGCAGGTCACCATGGCTGTCGAGAAGCTGAAGCAGAAAATCGAAGCCACCCTGCACATCCACGGTGGGGAGGTCGTTGCCAACGCAGAACATGACGATATGTATGCCGCAATCGACCTGCTCACGGACAAGCTTGACCGCCAACTGAAAAAGCATAAGGAAAAGCAACTCCACCTTCTCCAAGGCACGGGTCGCTAACACTCCCCTCCCATGATCCGACTTGAAAGCATCCTGACCCCCGGCCGTTCCCTGGTGAACGTGCCGGGCGGCAGTAAAAAACGCGCCCTCGAACAAATTGCCAACCTGATCAGCCGTGAAGTGCCTGATCTGGAGATGCAGGATGTCTTCGAGAGCCTGATTGCCCGTGAAAAACTCGGTTCCACCGGTTTTGGCAACGGCATCGCCATTCCCCACTGCCGCCTCAAAGGCTGCGAGTCGCCCATCAGTGCGCTGATGCACCTGGACGCTCCGATCGATTTCGACGCCATTGATGGCGCACCGGTCGACCTGCTGTTCGTCCTGCTGGTTCCGGAAGCCGCGACCGATGCACACCTGGAACTGCTCCGGCAGATCGCCAGCATGCTCGATCGCAAGGAAGTCCGTGACCGGCTGCGCAGCGCCACCAGCAACGAAGCCTTGTATCAGGTCGTTCTGGACGAGCAAAACGGTCAGTAATCATGCGTTTGATCATCGTTAGCGGCCGCTCCGGCTCAGGTAAAAGCACCGCCCTCGATGTTCTCGAGGACCACGGCTACTATTGCATCGACAACCTGCCAGCCGGCTTGCTGCCGGAACTGGCTGAACGTGCGTTGATCCACACCGAACTGGCGCAACCGCTGGTGGCGGTGTCCATCGATGCCCGCAACCTGCCCAGTCATCTGTCGCGCTTCCCCGAATTGCTGGAAGAAGTGCGCAGCCGGCATATCCAGTGCGATGTGCTGTACCTGGATGCCGACGAAGAGACCCTGCTCAAGCGCTTCTCCGAGACCCGTCGGCGCCACCCGCTGAGCAGCGCCAACCGCTCCCTGGCCGAAGCCATCCACGATGAAACCCAACTGCTGGGGCCGATCGTCGACCTGGCCGATCTCAAGGTCAACACCACCAACCTGAACCTTTACCAGCTGCGCGACACCATCAAGCTACGACTGTTGAACCAGCCGGAACCCGGTACCGCGTTCCTGGTGGAGTCCTTCGGCTTCAAGCGCGGCATGCCGGTAGATGCAGACCTGGTGTTCGACGTGCGCTGCCTGCCCAACCCGTATTGGAAGCCCGAGTTGCGCGCCCAATCAGGCCTGGATGCGCCCGTGGCCGAGTATCTGGCGGCGCAACCCGATGTCGAGGAAATGTTCCAGGACATCTCCAGCTACCTGCTCAAATGGCTGCCACGCTTTGCCGCCAGCAACCGCGCCTATGTGACCATCGCCATCGGCTGCACCGGCGGGCACCACCGCTCCGTGTACCTGACCGAGCGCCTGGGCCAGGTCCTGCAAAAATCCCTGAAGAACGTCCAGGTTCGCCACCGCGACCTTAGCTGAAAGGATCTACCCCGCGATGCCAGCTCTGGAAATCGAGATCATCAATAAACTGGGCCTGCATGCCCGTGCCTCGGCCAAGTTCGTCGGCGTGGCCGGTCAGTTTCCCTGCCAGATCCGCGCCGGCAGGACCCCGGACTCCATGGTCGACGGCAAAAGCATCATGGCCATGATGATGCTGGCCGCCGGCAAGGGCACCAGGATCCACCTGAAGACCGAAGGCGAGCAGGAACAGGAAGCGATGGATGCGCTGGTGGCACTGATCAACAACTTCTTCGACGAAGGCGAGTAGGCCCGGGCGGGCCCCTCACCATACGGCTCTCAGGCGAGTGCCATATCCATGACCATCATCAGGCAGAAACCGATACACAGGCCAAGGCTGGCAAGCTTGTCATGGCCATTGCGACGCGACTCCGGAATCACTTCATGAGTGACCACCAGCAGCATCGCCCCCGCCGCCAGGGCCAGGCCCAAGGGCAGCAATACCTGCGCCAGGCTCACCAGCCAGGCGCAGAGCAAGGCAAAGACCGGTTCCACCAGACCTGAAGCCGCACCAATCAGGAATGCCTTGACCCGCGACATCCCCGCCCCCGCCAATACCAGGGCAATCACCAGGCCTTCCGGCACATCCTGCAGGGCAATGCCCATGGCCAGGCTGTCCGCATCCGGCATGCCGCCTCCGGCCGACACCCCCACCGCCATCCCTTCAGGAATGTTGTGGGCAATGATGGCGAAGACGAACAGCCAGATACGCGGGGCAATCACCGGATGCTCTGGCGTGCCCACCAGCACCTCCGGGCTGCCCCCCGAGACCTTGAGATCCACCAGGAACAGGCCAAAGGCCCCGAGCATGATGCCGGCGCAGATCAGGCCGCTGGAGCCCCAGGCAGACAAGCCCAGGTCCTGGGCCGCAGCGATGCCGGGGACGATCAGCGAAAATGCCGTGGCCGCCAGCATCACTCCGGCACCAAAACCCAGCAGGGTGTCGCTCACCGCCACCGGCATCCGCCGGATCACCAGCACCGGGACCGCCCCCAGCGCCGTGCCCAGCGCGCAGATCGAACCGCCCTGCAAGGCGCGCAGCAAGCGCGGCTCCAGGTTCAGCCAGCTCAACCCTTGAGCCACCAGCAACGCCGTGCCCGCCAACAGCAACAGCGAACCGAAGGCATAACGAAACATTCGCCCGCTGCTGATTGCCAGTGTTTCAGTGCCCATAGTCGGCCTTAGATCTTGTTTTGATGGAAAGGTATCAAGCCATCGCGGCCTGGTAGCGCTGAGCGACTTCCGGCCAGTTGATGACGTTGTAGAAGGCGTTGATGTATTCCGGGCGGCGGTTCTGGTAGCGCAGGTAGTAGGCGTGCTCCCACACATCCAGACCGAGGATCGGCGTATTGCCGTTCATCAGCGGGCTGTCCTGGTTACCGCTGCTTTCCACCACCAGTTTCTTCTCCGGTGTCACGCTGAGCCAGGCCCAGCCACTGCCGAAACGGGTGAGTGCGGCCTTGGTGAAGGCTTCCTTGAAGCTCTCGAAACCACCCAGTTGCTGCTCGATGGCTTGCCCCAGGGCGCCTTGGGGATGGCCGCCACCGGCGGGCGTCATCACCGCCCAGAACAGCGAATGGTTGGCATGCCCGCCACCCTGGTTGATCACCGCAGCACGCAGTTTTTCCGGCAGTTGCTGAACGCTGGCTACCAGCTTTTCCACCTCCCACCCTGCCCATTCGGTCCCCTCGACGGCGGCGTTGAGGTTGTTGATGTAGGTCTGGTGATGCTTGGTGTAGTGGATTTCCATGGTTTGCGCATCGATGTGCGGTT
Organism: Pseudomonas protegens CHA0; assembly: GCF_000397205.1. Taxonomy (NCBI): domain Bacteria; kingdom Pseudomonadati; phylum Pseudomonadota; class Gammaproteobacteria; order Pseudomonadales; family Pseudomonadaceae; genus Pseudomonas; species Pseudomonas protegens. The sequence goes on along the minus strand of NC_021237.1, from coordinate 1,059,190 downwards.
CCAGGGCGTCGTAGGCGTAAGGCAGTGCAGGCAAGGTAAAGGACATATCAATGGGCTCCGTAAGAGGGGCTGTCTGGTTGCGAGCTGTCGGCTGACAGGCCCGCGACGTTGCTGTCCAGCAAACGGTGAGTGCGCGGGTATTCGCCGTGATCACCGATGAAATTCAGTAGTTCGACGTAGGTCTTGCTGCTTTGGCGCAAGGCCGCTTCCCGCAGGGCTGTGGGCAAGCGGCTGTCCTGCATGGTCTGCAGCAACCGCTGATGGATGGCGCAGAGGTATTCCGCGCTCTCCTCCGGCTGATTGAGGCGCAGGTGCAGGTCTGCCAGGTTGTGATGGGAAATCACACAGGCCGCCACCGCTTCGTCGGCATCCGACCAGCGCTCGAACAGCACCTGGGCCAGGGCCAGCGCCTGCAGGTAGAACTCGCGAGCATCCACCAGCTCGCCCTGCATAAAGAGGCGATTGGCCCTTTCGATCGTGCGTTTCCAGTGCTCCATGGTGAGCCTCCAAAGCGGTGTCGGTGGGTTACACGCCGCCGGCAGTGAGCTTTTCCGGGTCCAGCAGGACCTCCAGCTGGCTGCGTGGCAGATCGGTATGTTCAAGGGCCACGTCGATCACCGGGCGCCCCTGCTTGTAGGCGGTCTTGGCGATCTGCGCAGCCTTCTGATAGCCGATGATCGGGTTCAGCGCCGTGACCAGGATCGGGTTGCGCGACAGCGCTTCCTTGAGCTTGGGCTCGTTGACCTTGAAGCTGGCGATGGCCTTGTCTGCCAGCAGGCGGCTGGAGTTGGCCAGCAACTCGATGCTGCTCAGCAGGTTCTGGGCAATGATCGGCAGCATCACGTTGAGCTCGAAGTTGCCCGATTGCCCGGCCACAGTGATGGTGCTGTCGTTGCCGATGACCTGGGCGGCGACCATCGCGGTGGCTTCAGGAATCACCGGGTTGACCTTGCCGGGCATGATCGACGAACCGGGCTGCAAACCTTCCAGCTCGATCTCGCCGAGCCCGGCCAGCGGGCCGGAGTTCATCCAGCGCAAGTCGTTGGCGATCTTCATCAACGACACCGCGGTAGCCTTGAGCTGGCCGGATACCGTCACCGCAGTGTCCTGGGAGCCGATCAGGGCGAAGAGGTTCTTGCCCGGGGTGAATTGCACCTGGGTCAGCTTGCTCAACTGCTGGCTGAAACGCGCAGCGAACTCGGGATGCGCATTGATTCCGGTACCCACAGCGGTACCGCCCTGAGCCAGGGATTGCAGGCTCGGCAGCAGATCCTGCAGGTGGCTGATATTGGCCTTGAGTTGCTGCGCCCAGCCCTCCAGCACCTGGCTCATGCGCACCGGCATCGCGTCCATCAGGTGAGTGCGGCCGGTCTTGATGAAGGGGTGCACCTGTACCGCCTTGCGCTCGATGACCTCCACCAGATGCACCAGGGCCGGCAGCAGTTGCTCATGCAGGGTCAGCGCGGCGCTGACATGAATGGTGGTAGGGATGATGTCGTTGCTGCTCTGGCCGCAGTTGACATGGTCATTGGGGTTGACCGGTTCACCCAGCAGGCGGCTGGCCAGGGTTGCCAGTACTTCATTGGCGTTCATGTTGGAACTGGTGCCAGAGCCGGTCTGGAAAATGTCCACCGGGAAGTGCGGCATGAAATCACCTTCCAGCAGACCCTGGGCGGCATCGACGATGGCCTTGCCCTGGGCTTCGCTGATCTGCCCCAGTTCGACGTTGGCCTTGGCCGCAGCCGCCTTGGCCAGGATCAGCGCACGGATGAAGGCTGCCGGCATGCGTTGCCCGCTGATGGGGAAGTTGTCCACCGCACGCTGGGTCTGTGCGCCGTACAGGGCCAGTTCCGGTACCTGCAGTTCGCCCATGCTGTCGCGTTCGATACGGGTATTACTCATCGGGAAATCCTTGCACCAGTTCTATCAGGGGAATGGAAGGCAGCAGCGAGCAGGTCGCCAACTGCCAGGCGTGGCTCTGCCAGCGCTTGAGCCGGCAATTGCACAAAGACAACCGCTCCATGTCGCGCAACGGCCGCCAGGCCTGGTCCAGGCACTGGCTGCGCCAATGCCAGGGCAGCGCTGTATCGGTTGCGGTATCGATCAATAAACGGAAGGAAGTTTCAGCGACGGTCCAGGCCGACATCGCGGTACAGCAGGCCAGGTAGCGGCCTTCGGCGAGGTAATGCTCGATCAGACGGGGTTCGTCCGGTTCCAGTGCGCAACGGATCTGGCGGCTCATCCAGCGCCAGCTTTCGAGGTAAGGCTGCTCGTGCAAGGCAGAACTCATGACCTGGGCTCATCGAATAATGATTTTCATTATTAAATGATATTGAGAATCAAATCAATCTGGCTTGTATGATTTTTGTCCAACTCTTATAGGGCCCGCCTTGCCGGCGAATGAGCCCTTGAGCCTGGTGCCGGATGTCAGGACGCTTTCGCTGGCAAGCCAGCTCCTACAAAAATGGCGGCCATAAAAAACGCGCCACCTCGGGGAGGTGGCGCGTTGGGGGTGAAGCTGGGCGCGGTCAGCTGCCGGCGACGGTCATGCGTTCGATCAGCACCGAGCCGGTGCGGATGTTGCTACGCAGCTCCAGGTCGTTACCCACTGCGAGGATCTGCTTGAACATGTCCCGCAGGTTGCCGGCAATGGTCACTTCCTGCACCGCGAACTGAATCTCGCCGTTCTCGACCCAGAAACCCGCCGCACCGCGGGAGTAGTCCCCGGTGACCATGTTCAGGCCATGGCCCATCAGCTCGGTCACCAGCAGGCCACGGCCCATGCGCCGCAGCAGCGCGGCCTGGTCTTCGTCGCCATGGGTGACGAACAGGTTGTGCACGCCACCGGCGTTGGCAGTGCTCGGCATGCCCAGCTTGCGTCCGGAATAGGTGCCCAGTACATAGGACACCAGCTCACCGTCCTGGATGAACGGCTTGGCGTAGGTGGCCAGGCCATCGCCGTCGAAAGCCGAACTGCCCATGGCGCGCATCAGGTGCGGGCGCTCATCGATGGTCATCCACTGCGGAAACAGTTGTTGACCCAGGGCGCCTTCGAGGAAGGACGACTTGCGGTACAGGTTGCCACCGGAAATCGCCCCGAGAAAACTGCCGAACAGGCCACCGGCCAGTTCTGCGGAAAACAGCACCGGCACCTCACAGGTCGGCACTGGACGGGCACCTAGCCGGCTGGCCGCGCGCTGGGCGGCACGCTGGCCAATGCTCACCGGGTCGGCCAGCAACTGGCCCTGGCGATTGACGTCGTACCAGTAGTCGCGCTGCATCTGGCCATCCGCCTCGGCAATCATCACGCAGCTCAGGCTGTGGCGGGTGGACGCATAACCACCAATGAAGCCGTGGCTGTTGCCATACACCCGACAGCCCTGGTGGGTGCTGAGGGTGGTGCCGTCGGCATTCTTGATCCGGCTGTCGGCAGCAAAGGCCGCTGCCTCACAGGTCAGGGCCTGCTCGATGGCTTGTTCGGGGGTGATGTCCCAGGCGTGGAACAGGTCGAAGTCCTGCAGGTCCTTGGCCATCAAGGCCGCGTCGGCAAGGCCCGAGGCTTCGTCTTCGGAGGTGTGCTTGGCAATCGCCAGGGCCGCCGCCACGGTTTCGCGAATGGCCTCGGGGCCGCTGGCAGACGTACTGGCCGAACCCTTGCGCTGGCCCAGGTAGAGGGTGATGCCAAAGCCCTGGTCGCGGTTGAACTCGACGGTTTCCACTTCCCGCTGGCGCACCGAAGTCGACAGCCCCTGCTCCAGGGACACCGCCACTTCACAGGCGCTGGCCCCCTGGCGCTTGGCCTCGGCGATGATCTGCTCGACTTGCTCCTGCAGGGCCGGCAAAGCCTGTGGGCCGACGCTTTGTGCTGCACTCATGCTGTTCTCCACTCAAATTCTGCTTTCGATTAAGGCCGGCGAGCGACCGGGCCGGACAAGCGGCCCTCGACTGGTTATCATGGCGGCGTTTCTTTGCGGACTGCCACCATGGTTGATTCTTACGACGACTCCCTCGATGGGGAGAAAAGCAAATCCCAGGTCAAACGCGAGCTGCATGCTCTGGTTGATCTCGGCGAGCGCCTTACCACTCTCAAGCCCGACTTGCTGAACAAACTGCCCCTGACCGACGCCTTGCGCCGGGCCCTGGCGGATGCACCCAAGCACGTCGCCCATATCGCCCGAAAGCGCCACCTGCAGTTCATCGGCAAGCTGATGCGGGACCAGGACACCGATGCGATTCTGCAACTGCTTGACCAACTCGATGCCTCCACCCGGCAGTACAACGAACGCTTCCATAACCTGGAGCGTTGGCGCGACCGCCTGATCGGCGGCGGCGATGACGTGCTGGAAAAGTTCGTCGGCGAGTACCCGGACGCCGATCGCCAGCAACTGCGCTCCCTGATCCGTCAGGCCCAGCATGAGCTGGCGCATAACAAGGCACCGGCCTCAAGCCGTAAAATCTTCAAGTACATCCGCGAGCTGGACGAGACTCAACGCGGCCTGCGCTGAGCCTTGCCACGGGTGAGCTGCCCTGCAGCTCACCCGACGCCCTCCCTCCTTATGCCCCAGTGCCACCCACGGTGATCGCATCGATCTTCAGGGTCGGCTGGCCGACGCCCACTGGCACCGATTGCCCATCCTTGCCGCAGGTGCCGACGCCACTGTCCAGGGACAGGTCATTACCCACCATCGATACCCGGCTCATGGCTTCCGGACCGTTGCCGATCAAGGTCGCGCCCTTGACCGGGGCGGTGATCTTGCCGTCCTCGATCAGGTAGGCCTCACTGGTGGAGAACACGAACTTGCCGCTGGTGATATCCACCTGGCCGCCGCCGAGGTTGGCGCAATAGATGCCCTTCTTCACCGAAGCGATGATTTCCGCCGGATCGCTTTCGCCACCCAGCATGTAGGTGTTGGTCATGCGCGGCATCGGCAGGTGCGCATAAGACTCGCGGCGACCGTTGCCGGTGCGGGCCACGCCCATCAGCCGGGCATTGAGCTTGTCCTGCATGTAGCCCTTGAGCACGCCGTTCTCGATCAGCGTGGTGCATTCGGTCGGGGTGCCTTCATCGTCCACGCTCAGGGAGCCGCGACGTCCGGCCAGGGTGCCGTCGTCGACGATAGTGCAGAGCTTGGAAGCCACCATCTCGCCCATGCGGCCGCTGTAGGCCGAACTGCCCTTGCGGTTGAAGTCACCCTCCAGGCCGTGGCCCACGGCTTCGTGCAGCAGCACTCCGGACCAGCCGGAGCCCAGCACCACCGGCAGGGTTCCGGCCGGCGCCGGAATGGCTTCCAGATTGACCAGCGCCTGGCGCAGGGCTTCACGGGCATAGCCCATGGCCCGATCTTCGCTGAGGAAATAGCGGTAATCGGTACGCCCGCCGCCGCCATGGCCACCGCGCTCGCGGCGACCGTTCTGCTCGACGATGACGCTGACGTTGAAACGCACCAGCGGCCGCACGTCCGCCGCCAGGCCGCCATCGGTAGAGGCCACCAGGATCCGCTCCCAGACCCCGGCCATGCTCACGCTGACCTGCTGGATGCGCGGATCCAGGGCGCGGGTTGCGGCGTCAACGCGCTTGAGCAGCTCGACCTTCTCGGCCCGGCTGATGACTTCCAGGGGGTTGTCCGGCGCATACAGCTGCGCCACGTCCTGGGTCGAGAACGCCTGCACGGTGCCGTTTTGCCCGGCCCGGGAAATCGAGCGCGCCGCCCGGGCGGCGAGGCCCAGGGCCTCCAGGGTGATGGCATTGCTGTAGGCGAAGCCGGTCTTCTCACCGGATTGCGCACGCACCCCAACCCCCTGGTCGAGGTTGAAACTGCCTTCCTTGACGATTCCGTCTTCCAGGGACCAGGACTCGGAAATCTGCCCCTGGAAATACAGATCGGCGGCATCGATGCCCGGGCCGGCCAGATCCCCCAGCACGCCTTGCAAGCTTTCGATGGTCACGCCGCCCGGGGCTAGTAGATGTTCACTGACAGAGGACAACAACCCGCTCATATGTTTTGGCCTTAAATTCGTCGTACTTATGCAAGCCGTTGCACGCCTTGCGAGAAAATGCGCCGGTGACTGAACACCGGCATCCGCGCCCGGATGGACGCCTGTTCGCTGCTGTCGCGCTCGGCCAGCAGCACGCCTTGACCTTGATCCTGTTGCGCCACTATCCGCCCCCAGGGGTCGACGATCGCCGCATGGCCGTAGGTTTCCCGCGGGCCGGGATGCACGCCGCCCTGGGCCGCCGCCAGCACATAGCACTGGGTCTCGATGGCACGGGCGCGAATCAGCACCTCCCAATGAGCCGCACCGGTGACCGCGGTAAACGCCGAAGGCGCGGTGATCAACTCGGCGCCAGCGGCGCGCAACTCGCTGTACAGCTCGGGAAAGCGCAGGTCATAACAGACTGTAAGACCGACCCTCCCCACCGGAGTATCCGCCACCACCACCCGGTCTCCATGAGCATAGTCATCGGATTCACGGTAGCGTCCGCGATTGTCCGCCACATCGACATCGAACAGGTGCAGCTTGTCGTAGCGCGCCACGAACTGCCCCTGGTCATCCACCAGCAACGAACAGGCATTGGACTTGGCCTCGGGCTGATCGACGGGGGGCAACGGCAAGGTGCCGGCCACTATCCATAACCTGAGGTCGCGGGCGGCCTGTTTCAACCATGGCAGGATCGGACCTTCGCCCAGCGCTTCGGCGCGACCAATGGCCGCCATGTCGCGGCGCCCCATGGCGGCGAAGTTTTCCGGCAGGACGGCCAGCTTTGCACCGCCGGCAGCAGCCTGTTCGAGCAGGCTCCGAGCCTGCTGCAGATTGGCCAGGACATCGCTCTGGCTGACCATTTGAATCACCGCAAGAGACATGGCGAACTCCTTGTAGGGTAGGCGGCCATGCTACTCCATAGGCGCGAATCGAGGATTCTCAAAACGGTTTGTCGAAGGTGATTTTCGGCTCTTTCCATGGGCCTTTGACGTTGTATTTGACGCTGGCGAAGCGCGCCACGCGGTCACCGATCAGCTTGTCGATCAGGAACAACGCCCCGCCCACCGCCGGCGCACCGACAATCAGCGCGGCAATCGGCAGGTTGTTGGTCACCGGCAGGGTCACCAGCAGCTTGGCGTCGACCTGGTCGGCCACCATGTCCAGGGTGCCATTGAGCTCCAGGTTGCTCGACGGCCCGGTCAGGGTGATCGGCTCGCGAGTGACGTAAACGCCATTGCTCGCCGCCAGCACGCCCCGGACCCGGTCATAGCTCAGGCCCTTGCCGAACAGGTCGGAGAAGTCCAGGCGCAGGCGACGACCGATGGAGTTGAAGTTGAGCAGGCCGAACACCCGCAAGGCCTGGGCCCCGCCCTCGACTTCGACGAACTGGCCCTTGCGCAGGGTAGCGTCCAGGCTGCCGGAGAAGCGCTTCAAGCCCACCCAGGCCGGCGAGCCCGGCCAACGGCCATCGACGTCCAGGTGAAAATCTTCACTGGTCACGGTCGGGGCGAAGCCCCAGCCCTTGAGCACGTCCGCCAGGTTCTTGCCGCCAATGCGGCCCCGGTACCAACTGTTGCTGGCACCGGCCTGGCCTTCCCAGCCGCCCTCGCCCTGCAACTGCATGCCCTTGAGGCCCAGGTCCAGGCCATTGAAGACCATGCCCCTGGACGTCGGCCGCACCTTGAGCGCCCAGCGGCCGATCAGGTCCTGGCCCTGGAACAGCTGGGCAATGGAAATATCCAGGGGCGGAACGCTCTTGGGATCCACCGAGGCCAGGGGGTCGGGCGCATTTTCATCGGCCTGCGCTGCCGGATCGGCAGCCGGCAGGCGCACGTACGCCATGTCGATGGCCATCGGCGCCGCCTTGGCATCGGGAATCCCGACCTTGCCTTTGGCCTGCTGGCTGTCGATCTGCAACTCCCAGGCAGCGGGCTTGCGCGCCAGCAACAGGTTGACCTGGTCCAGGGTGGTGCCGAAGGCACTGAGCTTGCCAACCTTGAAGTCCGCACTGCTGAGCAACTGTTTGGCGCTGCCTCCCGGGTCCTGCCCGGCGTAGCGATCCACGAGGGCTTTCCAGGGTTCCACATCCAGCTCGGAGAGAATCCCTCGTATCCGCAGCCCTTTACCCGGCGGCAGCAAGGCCGCGCCATCGCCGAGGAACAGCTCGCCCCGACCCTCGGCGAGCTTGCCGCTGGGCGCCGCAAAGGTGAAGTCGGCCAGTTCGCCGTAGTTGAACCAGTAGCGCCGCTCGGCCCCTTGCAGAGTCATGCGAAATACACTGTTGCGCCCGGTGCTGGCCGCCATGCCGAACGGCGCCGGCAGGTCCACCGCTACGCCCTTGAGACTGGAACTGACCATCAACTGGCTGTCGGCTCCGTCCAGGTTCAGTTGCAACTGGTAGGGCACCTCGCCGGACACCGGCAACGGCTGGCCGACTTGCAACCAGTCGGTAAGTTTCTTGACCGCAACCTGGCCCTTGGCAACCACTCGAGTGTTGGGTTTGCCCGGCTTGCCATCGGCGAAGATCTGCGCCGTGACCGGCCGCTCGAACGCCTGGGCACTGATGCCCTCGCCACTCAGGCCCTTGGCACTATCGAAGCGGAAATCACCCTTGAGCTGGGTCAGTTCCAGCTCAGGCTCACTGAGCTTGAGGCGCGCCTTGTCGGTCTTGAACGCCACCACGATCTTCGGCTCCTGGCCCTTGACCAGGGGAATATCCAGATCCAGCTTGCCTTGCAGCTCGCCCTCGCCATGCCAGCCGGCAAAGGTCGAGCCGGTGCCGATCGGCGCTTCCTGGAGAATTTTCACGCCATCGCCCAGGCCACCGGCAAAGGCGCCATCGATGTACATGTGGCTGTCCTGCCCGCTGGCAGCATGGGGAATGTTGACGAAGACATCCCGCACCTTGGTGTCCAGCAACTGGCCTTTGCTGGCGACGATGCGCACGCCGCTGTCTTCAATGAACACATCGCCGCTGACCTTGGTCAGGTGCGGCCAGCCCGGCTGGAACGCCAGCTCGGTGTCATGCACCTTGAAGAACAGGCTGATGCTGCGGGCGGCCTCGACGGCGTCATGGTTCAGCGAACCCTGGTACTGGAAGAAGCCCTGGTCCACCGCGCCCTTGAGGATCGCCGTGCGCAGCCATTCATCCACACCGGCGTTGAGCACCTGGGGCAGGTACTTGGCGGTGTAGCGCCCATCGCCGTCCACCAGGCCGACTCGCAGGTCCATGTAGTCTTCCTGGCTGTGGTCGAAATGCAGGCGGATCAGGAAGTCGCCGGCGATCTTGCCCTCTTCGCCCAGCACCTTCAGGTAGGGGGCAATCAGGGTGAAGCCTTCCTTGTCGAGCTTCCAGGTCAGGGTGGCGTTGGCCTGGATGTACTGCCAGGGCTTGGCGAAAATCGGGTACAGGTGCAGGGAGAAATCCTTGCTGTCCATGCGCAGCTCGCCCTTGCCCAAGTCGCCGCTGATGCTACCGCTGACATTTCGTGCTGCCGGAGCACCGTGATAGGCATCGAAGCCAACCCGGTCGAGGTTGGCAGCGAAGCTCAGGCGCTGGTCGCCACTGTTCTGGGGACGATAGTCGAGCAGCACGTTGCGCAGGCCGCCAGTGACTTTCAGTCGGTCGATGGCCGTGGCCAGGCCTTCCGGCAAGGGGGCCAGGGCATCGAGGATCGGGGTGATCGGCTTCAGGTCCAGGCGGTCGGCCTGCACATGCCAGAGTTCTTCCTGCTGCTCGGTCGCGTTGCGCTGCTGCACCTGCACACGGGATTCCCAGCGGGTCTCGCCGAGGTTCAGCGCCAGGGAGTCAAGCTGCACCTGCAGGCCCTGCTCGTCACGCTGGAAGTAGGCATTCAACGCCAGGTTGCTCAGGGACACCGGCGTGCGCTCGGCATAGGCCCCGGTGAATTGCGGGGCATTCAAGCGCAGCGTGGCGTTTTGCACCCCACCCTTGGCCCACTTCAGCCACAGCTCGCCACCCGCTTTGAGCTCGGAGAGTTTCCACTCCCGGGTCAGCCGGGCCGGCACCCAACGCGACCAGTCGCTTTGCGGCAGGCTCAGGTACAAGTCGGCCCGGGCATCGCGCCAGGCCTCGGCCCGCATCCTGGTCCGCAGGTTCATTGCCAGGGGCTGGCCGTCCGGCAGCGTCAGGCGCAGGTCCAGGCGCTGGCGGCTGGTACCGCTGCGCAGATTGAGCCCGACGTAGGTCAGGGCCACGGGCTGGTGGTCCAGAGGCTGCAAGGTGACCTGGCTGTCCAGCAGCGACAGCTCGGCAACCTGTTGCAGGCGGCCCAGCAACTGCTGGGGGTCCATCGGCTGGTCCTGTTGCACCGGCAGGCCTTCAAGCTGCCACTGGCCGTCCGCGCCCTCTTTCAGGCTCAGGCTCAGGCCGCTGAGCTCCAGGCGGCCGATCCGCAGGTCACGGGCCAGCAGGCTGCCGAGCATATCCGGCGCCACGCTCACCTGATCCAGGCGCAGCGCATTGGCGCCCTCGCCCACCTGCACGTCGTGGGCCAGCAGGATCGGCGACAAGCCGCTCCAGCGCCCCTCCAGGCTACCGATATGCACCGGCAAGCCCACGGCCTGCTGCACCTTGGCCTCGACCTCGGGCTGGTATTCGGCCACCAGCGGGGTCAGTTCCCGGCCCAGACTGACATACAAGGCAGTCGCCACCAGCGCCAGCGCACAGAAGCCAAGCCCCCAGCGAATCAGCGTGGTGAACAGGCGCATCAGCCGCTCCATTTCAGTTGGCTCCCAGGGTAAAAGTCATGCAAAAAGCTGAAGCCAGCCATTTCCACGGATGTAGAACACGCGGAATCAGAGCAGCACCACGTCGTATTGTTCCTGGGAATACATGGTTTCGACCTGGAACCTGATGGTCCGGCCGATAAAACCCTCCAGCTCCGCCACGTTGCCCGACTCTTCGTCCAGCAGCCGGTCGACCACCTTCTGATTGGCCAGCACCCGATACCCTTCTGCCTGATAAGCCCGGGCCTCGCGGAGGATTTCTCGGAATATTTCGTAACAGACGGTTTCCGGGGTTTTCAACTTGCCCCGCCCCTGGCAACTGCTGCAAGGCTCGCACAGCACCTGCTCCAGGCTCTCGCGGGTACGCTTGCGAGTCATCTGCACCAGGCCCAGCTCGGTGATGCCGATGATGTTGGTCTTGGCGTGGTCACGCTCCAGCTGCTTTTCCAGGGTGCGCAATACCTGGCGCTGGTGCTCTTCATCTTCCATGTCGATGAAGTCGATGATGATGATCCCGCCCAGGTTGCGCAGGCGCAGTTGCCGGGCAATGGCGGTGGCCGCCTCGAGGTTGGTCTTGAAGATGGTTTCCTCAAGGTTGCGATGACCGACGAAGGCCCCGGTGTTGACGTCGATGGTGGTCATGGCTTCCGCCGGGTCTACCACCAGGTAGCCTCCGGACTTGAGCGGCACCTTGCGCTCCAGGGCTTTCTGGATTTCGTCCTCGACGCCGTACAGATCGAAGATCGGCCGCTCGCCGGGGTAGTGCTCCAGGCGGTCGGCGATTTCCGGCATCAGTTCGGCCACGAACACCGTGGTCTTCTGGAAGGTTTCCCGGGAGTCGATGCGGATCTTCTCGATCTTCGGGCTCACCAGGTCGCGCAGGGTGCGCAGAGCCAGGCCCAGGTCCTCGTAGATCACATTGGGCGCGCCGATGGTCTTGATCTGCGCGCCGATCTGGTCCCAGAGCCGGCGCAGGTAACGGATGTCCATCATGATCTCATCGGCCCCGGCGCCTTCGGCGGCGGTGCGCAGGATAAAACCACCGGCCTCCTTGATGCCTTCCTGGGCCACGCAATCACTGACGACCTGCTTCAGGCGCTCACGCTCGGCTTCGTCCTCGATCTTCAGCGAGATACCGACATGGGCGGTACGCGGCATGTACACCAGATAGCGGGAAGGGATCGACAACTGAGTGGTCAGGCGCGCGCCCTTGGAACCGATGGGGTCCTTGGTGACTTGCACCACCAGGCTCTGCCCTTCGTGCACCAGAGCGCTGATGCTCTCTACCGCAGTGCCTTCGCGGGTGGAAATTTCCGAGGCGTGGATAAACGCCGCCCGGTCCAGGCCGATGTCGACGAAGGCCGCCTGCATGCCCGGCAAGACCCGCACCACCTTGCCCTTGTAGATGTTGCCGACGATCCCCCGGCGCTGGGTGCGCTCGACGTGAACCTCTTGCAGCACTCCGTTTTCGACCACCGCCACGCGTGATTCCATCGGCGTGATGTTGATCAGAATCTCTTCACTCATGGCAGTGTCTCGTTCAGGCGTGTTCATAGAGGGCCGCAGCAATCGGGTACGGCGCTTTAGCGCACTGGAAGGTTTTGCCAACAGGGTATGCCGAAATGCCCGAGCAGTTCTGCGGTTTCGCACACCGGCAAGCCGACCACCGCGGAATAACTGCCATTGAGGCCGGCGACAAACACCGCTGCCAGTCCCTGGATAGCATAGCCACCGGCTTTGTCGCAGGGCTCGCCGCTGGCCCAGTAGAGCGCGGCCTCTGCAGGCGAGATCGGGCGAAAACGTACCAGGCTGCGCACCACTCGCGACTCGCAGCGTTCACCGTCAAGCAGGGCAATGGCGGTGAACACTTCATGCTCACGCCCCGAAAGCGCCATGAGCATCTGCAACGCATCAGCCTGATCCAGCGGTTTGCCGAGAATCCGCCCATCGAGCACTACCGCGGTGTCGGCCCCCAGCACACAGGCCGGGGCCTGGGATTCACTGCTGGTGATCAGCCCGCGCCCCGCCGCAGCCTTGCCTCGGGCCAGGCGCTCGACGTAGGCGGCAGGTGACTCATCGGCTAGCGGGGTTTCATCGATGTCCGCACTGATGGCGGTGAACGGCACGCCGATCTGCGTCAGCAACTCACGCCGACGAGGCGAACCGGAAGCGAGGTAAAGCGGATTCATCAAGACATCTCCCTGTCGAGGTGCGGGCCAATGCCTGACCGAATTAATTGATTTTGAAACGTCGACGCAAGCCGCGCAGGCCGAAGCTGACCCAGGGCCACAATAAGGCACTGACCAGGGCCGGCAGCACCAGGGCCAGGGTCGGCTGGCGGTTGCCGGTCAGGGCGCTGAGCCAGAGTTGCACCAACTGCGCCAGGCCGAAGATCACCAGGATCACCAGGCTCTGCTGCCACATCGGGAACATCCGCAGGCGCTGTTGCAGAGACAGTACAAGGAAGGTGATCAGCGTCAGGATCAGGGCATTCTGCCCCAGCAGGGTGCCGTAGAGCACATCCTCTGCCAGCCCCAGGCACCAGGCAGTGACCATGCCGACCTTGTGCGGCAGGGCCAAGGCCCAGAACGCCAGCAACAGCGCCAGCCACAGCGGACGCAGGATCTCCATGAACTGCGGCAAGGGCGAGACGCTCAGCAGCAGCCCGATAAGGAAGGTCAACCAGACGATCCAGCCATTTCGCGAATAGGTGCTACCCGCCATTATTCTCTTCCTCCGGTGGTGGCCGGTGCTGCTGCCGGTGGTTTGGCAGCGGCCGGTTTCACCACAGGTTTATGGACCGGCTTGGCCGGAGCGTGAGCCGCGGGTTTGGCCGGGGTCGCCGGCGCAGCAGGAGTCGCAGTGGCGGGAGCAGCCCCGGCGTTTGCCGCCGCGGCCGGCTTGGGCACGGTGGCCGGGACCACTGGCGCGGCGCTGGCGCCCTGCTGGTCCTGGGCTTCCTGGGCCTGGGCGGCATCGTTGGCACGCTCTTCGGCGGTACGCGGATCGCTGAATACCAGCAGCAGGTAGCGGCTGCGATTCAGCGCAGCGGTGGGTACCGCCCGCACAATGGCGAACGGCTGGCCGGAGTCGTGGATCACTTCCTTGACCGTGGCCACCGGGTAGCCGGCGGGGAAACGCTGGCCCAGACCGGAGCTGACCAACAGATCGCCTTCCTTTATATCCGCGGTGTCGGCCACATGGCGCAACTCCAGGCGCTCCGGATTGCCGGTGCCGCTGGCGATGGCGCGCAGGCCGTTGCGGTTGACCTGCACCGGAATGCTGTGGGTGGTGTCAGTGAGCAGCAGTACGCGGGAGGTGTAGGGCATCAACTCCACCACCTGGCCCATCAGGCCACGGGCATCGAGCACCGGCTGGCCGAGGAACACGCCATCGCGCTCACCCTTGTTGATGATGATGCGGTGGGTAAAGGGGTTCGGGTCCATGCCGATCAACTCGGCCACTTCAACCTTCTCGTTGACCAGCGCCGAGGAATTGAGCAACTCGCGCAGGCGCACGTTCTGCTCGGTGAGGGCCGCGAGCTTTTGCATGCGCCCCTGCAGCAGCAGGTTTTCGGTCTTGAGTTTTTCGTTTTCAGCGACCAGCTCGGTACGGCTGCCGAACTGACTGGCCACGCCTTGCCATAGCCGCTGCGGCAGGTCGGTGATCCAGTAGGACTGCATCAACACCAGCGACATTTGGCTACGCACTGGCTTGAGCAGTGTGAAGCGGGCATCGACCACCATCAGTGCGACCGAGAGAACGACCAGCACCAGGAGGCGCACGCCTAATGAGGGGCCTTTGGCGAAAAGCGGTTTAATAGGCCGCTCCTCCCAGGCAAATGTTGTGTTTATTCATACGGCATCAAACCGGCCTGGATGCAGATTGACAGAAGATAAACGCCACAGGCAGCACTGCAAAGTGCTGCCTGTGAGCGCAACAGCATAGATGCAACCGGCGAAGTTATTCGCTGGAGAGCAGGTCCATGGTGTGTTTGTCCATCATTTCCAATGCACGGCCACCGCCGCGAGCGACACAGGTCAGCGGGTCTTCGGCAACGATCACCGGCAGGCCGGTTTCCTGGGCCAGCAGCTTGTCCAGATCACGCAGCAGCGCGCCACCACCGGTCAGCACCAGGCCGCGCTCGGCGATGTCCGAGGCCAGTTCCGGAGGCGATTGCTCCAGGGCGCTTTTCACCGCCTGAACGATGGTTGCCAGAGACTCTTGCAGAGCCTCCAGCACTTCATTGGAGTTCAAGGTGAAGGCACGTGGCACGCCTTCGGCCAGGTTACGGCCGCGGACGTCGACTTCACGCACTTCGCCGCCCGGGTAGGCGGTGCCGATTTCCTGCTTGATGCGCTCGGCGGTGGATTCACCGATCAGGCTGCCGTAGTTGCGACGCACGTAGGTGATGATCGCTTCGTCGAAACGGTCGCCGCCAACCCGTACGGATTCGGCGTAGACCACACCGTTCAGGGAGATCAGGGCGATTTCAGTGGTACCACCACCGATGTCCACGACCATCGAACCGCGGGCCTCTTCAACCGGCAGGCCGGCACCGATCGCAGCGGCCATCGGCTCTTCGATCAGGAACACTTCACGGGCACCGGCGCCAAGGGCCGATTCACGGATGGCGCGACGCTCAACCTGGGTGGACTTGCATGGAACGCAGATCAGCACACGTGGGCTGGGCTGCAGAAAGCTGTTTTCGTGAACCTTGTTGATGAAGTACTGCAGCATCTTTTCGCAAACGCTGAAGTCGGCGATCACGCCGTCTTTCATCGGACGAATGGCTGCGATGTTGCCCGGGGTACGACCGAGCATGCGCTTGGCCTCAGTACCAACCGCGACAACACTTTTCTGATTACCGTGGGTCCGAATGGCCACAACCGATGGTTCATTCAGGACAATACCGCGCTCGCGCACGTAAATAAGGGTGTTGGCAGTGCCCAGGTCAATGGAAAGATCGCTGGAAAACATGCCACGCAGTTTCTTGAACATGGGAAAGGGACCCTAGGCAACGCGTGGGTAAAAAAGTGCGGCAAACTCTAACAACGACAGGGATTTTGGGCAAGGCGCCAATATGTTAAATTGGCCGCTTTTCTGTGCACCAACCCCCACAATCGCGGCCATAAGACCGTAGAAATGCGGTAGTGTTCCGACAATCTAACACGCGGACGAAATCCGTTTTTGTTTTCCACTGGAGAATCCCATGGCGCTTGAACGCTCCGACGTGGAAAAAATCGCTCATTTGGCCAGCATCAAGCTCAATGAAGGCGATCTTCCACACATCACCTCCGCCCTGAACAGCATTCTCGGGCTGGTGGATGAAATGCAGGCAGTCGATACCGACGGTATCGAGCCCCTGGCCCACCCCCTGGAAGCCAGCCAGCGCCTGCGCGCAGACGTTGTGACCGAGTCCAATCATCGCGAGGCCTATCAGTCCATCGCACCAGCGGTCGAAAGCGGCCTGTACCTGGTTCCGAAAGTCATCGACTAGACTAAAGGGAAAGAGCCTGCAATGCATCACATGACTCTGGCCGAGATCGCCCGCGGCCTCGCCGACAAGAAATTCTCCTCTGTAGAACTGACCCAGACCCTGCTGGCGCGCATCGCCCAGCTGGATCCGCAGATCAACAGCTTCATCAGCCTCACCCAGGACCTGGCACTGTCCCAGGCCAAGGCCGCCGACGAGCGTCGCGCCAATGGTGAGAGCGGTGCCCTGCTGGGCGCGCCGATCGCCCACAAGGATCTGTTCTGCACCCAGGGCATCCGCACCAGCTGCGGCTCGAAGATGCTCGACAACTTCAAGGCGCCCTACGACGCCACCGTGGTCGCTAAGCTGGCCGCTGCCGGGGCCGTGACCCTGGGCAAGACCAACATGGACGAATTCGCCATGGGCTCGGCCAACGAGTCGAGCTGGTACGGCGCGGTGAAAAACCCGTGGAACCTGGAACACGTGCCCGGCGGTTCGTCCGGTGGTTCCGCTGCGGCGGTCGCTGCGCGCCTGCTGCCAGCCGCCACGGCCACCGACACCGGCGGCTCGATCCGCCAGCCCGCCGCCTTCACCAACCTCACCGGCCTGAAGCCGACCTACGGTCGCGTTTCCCGTTGGGGCATGATCGCCTACGCTTCCAGCCTCGATCAGGGCGGCCCACTGGCGCGCACCGCCGAAGACTGCGCGATCCTGCTGCAAGGCATGGCCGGCTTCGACCCGAACGACTCCACCAGCATCGATGAACCGGTGCCGGACTACAGCGCCGGCCTCAACGGCTCGCTGCAGGGCCTGCGCATCGGCGTGCCGAAGGAATACTTCAGCGCCGGCCTGGACCCGCGCATCGCCGAGCTGATCCACAACAGCATCAAGGAGCTGGAAAAGCTCGGTGCGGTGATCAAGGAAATCAGCCTGCCGAACATGCAGCACGCCATCCCCGCGTACTACGTGATCGCCCCGGCGGAAGCCTCTTCCAACCTGTCGCGGTTCGACGGCGTGCGCTTCGGCTACCGTTGCGAGAACCCGGAAAACCTGGAAGACCTGTACAAGCGCTCCCGCGGCGAAGGCTTCGGCAGCGAAGTGCAGCGCCGGATCATGGTCGGTGCCTACGCACTGTCCGCCGGCTACTACGATGCCTACTACCTCAAGGCGCAGAAAATCCGCCGCCTGGTGAAGAACGACTTCATGACCGCGTTCAACGAAGTCGACATCATCCTCGGCCCGACCACGCCCAACCCGGCCTGGAAGCTCGGCGCCAAGAGCAGCGACCCGGTCGCTGCATACCTGGAAGACGTCTATACCATCACCGCCAACCTCGCGGGCCTGCCGGGCCTGTCGATGCCGGCCGGCTTCGTCGACGGCTTGCCGGTCGGCGTGCAACTGCTCGCTCCGTATTTCCAGGAAGGCCGCTTGCTCAACGTTGCGCACCAGTATCAGTTGAACACTGACTGGCACACCCGCACCCCAACCGGCTTCTGAGGAGACACACATGCAATGGGAAGTCGTGATCGGGCTGGAGATTCATACCCAGCTCACCACTCAATCGAAGATTTTCTCCGGTAGCTCCACCGCCTTCGGTGCCGAGCCCAACACCCAGGCCAGCCTGATCGACCTGGGCATGCCCGGCGTGCTGCCAGTGCTGAACCAGGAAGCGGTGCGCATGGCGGTGATGTTCGGCCTCGCGGTTGACGCCGAGATCGGCCAGCACAACGTGTTTGCCCGCAAGAACTACTTCTACCCGGACCTGCCCAAGGGCTACCAGATCAGCCAGATGGAGTTGCCGATCGTCGGCAAGGGCCACCTGGACATCCCCCTGGAAGACGGCACCATGAAACGCGTCGGGATCACCCGCGCGCACCTGGAAGAAGACGCCGGCAAGAGCCTGCACGAAGAGTTCAACGGCGCCACCGGCATCGACCTGAACCGTGCCGGCACGCCGCTGCTGGAAATCGTTTCCGAGCCTGACATGCGCAGCGCCAAGGAAGCCGTGGCCTACGTCAAGTCGATCCACGCCCTGGTGCGCTACCTGGGCATCTGCGACGGCAACATGGCCGAGGGCTCCCTGCGTTGCGACTGCAACGTCTCGATCCGCCCCAAGGGCCAGGTCGAGTTCGGCACCCGCTGCGAGATCAAGAACGTCAACTCGTTCCGCTTCATCGAGAAGGCGATCAACAGCGAGATCCGTCGCCAGATTGAGCTGATCGAAGACGGCGGTAAAGTGATCCAGCAGACCCGCCTGTACGACCCGAACAAGGACGAGACCCGTCCGATGCGCAGCAAGGAAGAAGCCAACGACTACCGTTACTTCCCCGATCCGGACCTGCTGCCCGTGGTCATCGAGGATTCCTTCCTCGACCAGGTACGCGCCACCCTGCCGGAACTGCCACCACAGAAACGCGAACGCTTCCAGGAGCAGTTCGGCCTGTCGGTCTACGACGCCAGCGTACTGGCCACCAGCCGTGAGCAGGCGGACTACTTCGAGAAGGTCACCAGCATCGCCGGTGACGCCAAGCTCGCCGCCAACTGGGTCATGGTCGAGTTGGGCAGCCTGCTGAACAAGCAGGGCCTGGAAATCGACGAAGCCCCGGTCTCGGCCGAACAACTGGGCGGCATGCTGTTGCGGATCAAGGACAACACCATCTCCGGCAAGATCGCCAAGACCGTGTTCGAAGCCATGGCCAATGGCGAAGGCAATGCCGACGAGATCATCGACAAGCGTGGCCTCAAGCAAGTCACCGACAGCGGCGCGATCTCTGCGGTGCTCGATGAGATGCTCGCAGCCAACGCCGAACAGGTCGAACAGTACCGTGCCGCCGATGAGGCCAAGCGCGGCAAGATGTTCGGCTTCTTCGTCGGCCAGGCGATGAAAGCATCCAAAGGCAAGGCCAACCCGCAACAGGTCAACGAGCTGCTCAAGAGCAAGCTCGAGGGCTGATCGGGGTTTAACCGCAAGCGGCCCCGGCCGCTTGCGCGTGACGAGGGAGCGTGCTCCCGCTCGGTCCGACAGCGACTGCAAACCGGCCGGCGCCGCTCCAGCAAGGAACATCGCCGTCGGCTTGCGGTCTGCCAGACAGACCAGCGGGAGTACGCTCCCTCGCCACATCAACCATCGGAGCTCCCGAATGAAGCGTCTGGTTGCCACTAGCGCCCTGCTCGCTCTGCTCACTGGCTGCGCCACCAGCCACGTCATCGACCCCCGGGGTTATGACGCAACCGGCACCGCCTCCTATTACGGCGCTCGGCACCACGGCAATCGCACTGCCAGTGGCGAGCCCTTCGACCAGAACGGCCTGACCGCCGCCCACCGCGAACTGCCATTCGGCACCCGGGTACAGGTCACCAACCTGGGCAACGACAAGAGCGTCGTGGTACGTATCAACGACCGAGGCCCGCACACCCGAGGCCGCCTGATCGACCTGTCCCGCGCCGCCGCCCAACAACTGCACATGCTGCGCAGCGGAACTGCCAAAGTCCGCGTCCAAGCCCTCAGCGACTGACCCCGGGAGCCCACGCCATTACCGCTTTTGCCGAACTGCCCCTGCTCAGCCTGATCCAGCTCATCAGCGGCCTGGTGATGCTGATCGCCGGCGCCGAACTGCTGGTGCGCGCGGCCATCCGCCTGGCTGCACGCCTGCACATGCGTCCACTGATCATTGGCCTGAGCATCGTCGCCTTCAGCAGCAGCGCGCCACAAATGGCCATCAGCCTGCAGGCGACCCTGGCCGACAACACCGACATTGCCGTGGGCAGCGTGATCGGCAGCAGCATTTTCAACATCCTGGTGACCCTCGGCCTGTCCGCGCTGATCATCCCGCTGCGGGTCTCGCGGCAACTGGTGCGCCTGGACATCCCGCTGATGATCGGCGCCAGCCTGCTGGTGTTCGTGCTGGCCTACAACGAACAACTCAGCCCCAGCGACGGCCTGATCCTGCTGGCAGCCCTGGTGCTGTACCTGGGCCTGCTGTTGCGCCAGTCCCGCCATTCGCACCGCCCCCACTCACCCGCACCAGCCGGCCAGCGCAGTTGGGCACCGCGCATCAGCAGCCTGCTGATGGTCCTGCTCGGCCTCGGCCTGCTGGTCTTCGCCGGGCACTTGCTACTGGGCGCCGCCGTCTCCGTGGCCGACGACCTGGGGCTTTCCGAGCGGGTCATGGGCCTGACCGTGATCGCCGTCAGCACCTCCCTGCCCCAACTCGCCACTTCGCTGCTGGCGGCCCTGCGCGGCCAGCGCGAGATTGCCGTGGGCAACATCATCGGCAGCAACCTGTTCAACCTGCTGGGAGTGCTGGGCTTCACCGCCCTGGTGGCACCGACACCTCTTTCGGTCTCGCCCAATGCCCTGGACTTCGACCTGCCGGTCATGCTCGGCGTGGCCGTGCTGTGCCTGCCGGTGTTCTATTCCGGATACCGCGTGACCCGGGCCGAAGGCCTGCTGTTTCTGGGCTTGTACCTGGCTTACGGGCTGCATGTGGTGTCCTTCACCACCGGCATGCCTCTGGCCGGCAAGCTGGAACACCTGATGCTGTTTTTCGTCCTGCCAGCGCTAGTGGCGTTCCTGCTGTTCAGTTCGCTGCGAGCCTGGCGCCGCCAACACAAGAAGGAAGCACCATGAGCGAGAACAAGAAAAGCGGGTTGCAGATGCGTCGCCAGGTCATGGGCGATGCGTTCGTCGATCGCGCCCTGGGCAACGCCACCGAATTCACCCAGCCCTTGCAGGACTTCGTCAACGAGCATGCCTGGGGCGGTGTATGGAACCGTGAGGGCCTGCCGCTCAAGACCCGCAGCCTGATCACCCTGGCGACCCTGACCGCACTCAAGTGCCCACAGGAACTCAAGGGCCACGTGCGCGGCGCACTGAACAACGGCTGCAGTGTCGAAGAGATTCGTGAAGCGCTGCTGCATTGCGCGGTGTATGCCGGAGTGCCGGCGGCCATCGATGCGTTTCGCGCGGCCCAGGAAGTGATAGACACCTATCAGCAACCGCAGTGAACCTGCTGCCGGCTCCTACGCAATAGCCGTGCAGGAGCCGGCTCGCGGCAAAGCCTAGATCCACCCACCCCACTGCAACAGGAAAATCCCGATATTGGTGGTCACCGCCGCCATCACCGTGGTGATGACGATGATCGCCGCCGCCAGTTCGTGGTTGCCATTGGCCGCCCGGGCCATGACAAAACTGGCCGCCGCGGTGGGGCTGCCAAAGTACAGGAACAGGATCCCCAACTCCGCCCCGCGAAACCCGCACAGCCAGGCCCCCAGGGTCGCCAGGGCCGGCAGGCTGACCATCTTCAGCAAACTGGAACTCATCGCCAGCTCGCCGCTGTTGCGCAAGGCTGCCAGGGACAAGGTGCCGCCAATGCAGATCAGCGCCAGGGGCAGGGTCATCTGCGCCAGGTAGCGCCCCGAAGTTTCCAGCCAGTTGGGAATGCCGATCTGCCAGTAGGCGAACGGTGCGGCCACCAGCACACTGACAATCAGCGGGTTGCTGACAACGCTCTTGAAGATGCTCCAGGGATCGGACTTGATCACCGGGCTGTAGACCGCCAGGACGATGGTCGAGAGGGTGTTGTAGAACAGGATCACCAGGGCTGCGAGCACTGCGCCCAGGGAAATTCCGTAATCGCCGTACATGCTGGCAGCCAGGGCCAGGCCGATGATCGCGTTATTGCCGCGAAACGCGCCCTGGGTATAGATCCCGCGGTCGGCCTTGGGGCAACGCCAGATCGCCCAGCCCCAGGCCAGGCCAAAGCACGCCAGGGTGGCCAAGGAGAAATAGATCAGCACCCCGGGTTTCAACGATGAATGCAGGTCGGCATGGACAATGCCGAGAAACAGCAGCGCCGGCATGGTGACGTTAAACACCAGGGCCGAGGCCGTATGAATGAAGTTGTCGTCGATCCATTCCACCCGTTTGAGCAACAGGCCGAGCAGCAACATGGCAAAGACCGGCGCCGTGATCGTCAGGGTTTCGAGAAAAATAGCCAGCATGGGCGGGTGGACCTTGAGCCTGTCGTTAGGGCGCTAATAATAATTCAATCCGCACGCTGGCGTCTGGAGCCTCGCTTCCATGGGATCTGCCTGCCCCACGCAGTACCCAGCCTGCGGCTCCATTGCGGGGCGAAAGAAAAAATGCTGCAGCGGTGCATTCGCTTCTTGACGGGAAAACGTTTTCCTCTATGCTCGATTTAACTGTATATGCATACAGTTAAATAAGGAAATATCCCCATGACATATCAAGGAGCTAGAAATGTCAGGACTCTCTGCACAGAAGCAGCAACAGCCACAACACGCGGGCAAGATCGTCGCCGACCTGGACCGCCTGTTCAGTGAACAAGGCATCGCCATTTCCGGCGATGGCGACACCCTGGTACTGGTCGCCGATGGCCACCACACCATCAAGTACCACCGCCCGGAAGACCTGCCTCGTTCTGCACAAAAAACCACCAAGGGCCAGCCACAGCTGCGTTTCGAGGGCGGCGAACACACAGCCATCGGCGACAGCACCCTGCTGCGCTTCGTCAAGGATGCACCGGCCATCCCGGCGTGGCAGGTCGAACTGCACCTGCCTAACGGCCTGGCGCTGACCTACGGCCAGGTGGTGGCCCTGGGGGGCGACTTCTATGGCATTCCCGAGCAGCCGATCTGCGAAGGCGCAACCCCCAGTGATCGAGTACAGCGCTTTATCGCGGCGTTCAACTCCCTTGCGGTACTGCCGGCGGCGAAAGACGAAGCCCGGCAGATCCTTGCGGTGATGCAAAAGGAAATCGTCGCCGCCAACCAGGCGATCCGCGACGGCAAGCAGCCCCATGAAGCCTATGACGCCCTGGGCGACACCCTGTCCGAGGAGTGGAACAAGATAACCGGGGGCGGCAGCGTGGTATCCGCCCTGTTCCCCCTGGGGCGCTACCTGAAGCTGGCGGCCAACAACGCCGATCACTTCGGCGAGTGGGCCCTGGCTGCCTACACCGCAGGCCATACCGCAGCGCTGCAGCAAGCGGTACTGGCGGGCAAGAGCGCGGACGACAAGCAACTGGAACTGGCTTACGCAATGAACGCCTTCGCCGACCATTTCCTCACCGATCTGTTCTCCTCCGGCCACGTACGGGTGCCGCGCAAACAGGTGGCGGCAGTCGTCACCCCCAGCGACCTGGGTTCGCTGATTACCCGCTTCATGCATGACGAGGACAGCAAGTTCGGCCTGAATGTCAGCAACGCCCAGGGCGATCGCTGGCACGCCTATGGCGACAAGCGCTACTTCGACAGCGTCGACCATCGCAATCGCCAGCAAGTGAAGATGGCTGTGCAGAGTTCGGCAGACGAAATCTTCGCCAGCTACCTCAGCGGCAACCTCCCCGCACCCGCCAGCTACGCAGCCCTGAAAACCCTGCCGGACCTGAATGCCGCGAAAACCGGCAACTTCTCGCCACTGTTCGTGATGAGTGGCGACAAGGTCCTGCGCCGCAGCGACGTCAACAACCTCAATGACAGCAAGACCATCGACAACTGGTGGGGCTGGAGCACCTACCTGCTGCTGCAGAACTACAGCCCGAACAAGCCGACCGGCTACCTGGAAACCCCCAGCGCGGTTCCGGTGATCCTCGCCGATGGCTGGCAGAGCCACAGCCCCAGCGAACCCAACTGGCTGCCAGGCCACGCGGTGCGCTACGCCCTCAGCGAAACCAACGGGTTGAACGAGTCCTACATCGGCCCCTGGTCGGCCTATGTGGAACTGAGCGACAGCTTCCAGCCAACCCTGAGCATTCCGGCCGGTACCAGCAACAGCAGCGCCACCGGGCGCAATGTGTTCCGCCAGTTCCGTGGTGGTTCACCGGAGCTGGTGGGCTCCATCGACAAGAACGCCAGCCACTTCATCGACAGCAACGCCTGATAAGGAGATCACCATGGCTATCAACCTGAAACTGCAACTGGCCTCCGGCCAGTCTCTCAAGGATGCACCACTGGAGCTGCTGCTCAACGGCGCCCCGATCGCCCGAGCCAGCGTGGATGAACATGGCAACGTGGCCTTCAACGCGAAGCCGGGCAGCGGCCAGTTGGCCGTACGTGTGGACCGTTCGATCCTGCACCAGGGCTGATCGCGGTCTGTAGGAACGGCTCGCTCGCGAAACGGCCCAGCGCCCTTGCACCGGCGGTGCAAGGGCGCTGGGCTTGAGGCTAGCGCTCGGCCCTCCGTCAGGCCGTAAGAGTCTGCTCTTGCAGATGCCCCTGCTCGATACGAACGAGCCGTGGATGGAAGCGCTTGAGGCTGCTGCGATGGCCGACGCTGACAATGCTCAGGCCCGGCAACTGATCGATCAGCGCCTGATACAAGGTGGCTTCGTCCTCTTCGTCCATGGCCGAAGTGGCCTCATCCATGTACAGCCACTGCGGTGCATAGAGCAGGGCCCGGGCAAAGGCCAGGCGCTGCTGCTCGCCCGGCGACAACATGCGCTGCCAGTGATTGCTCTCGTCCAGGCGCGCCACCAGATGGGGCAAGCGGCAGGTTTCCAGGACCTGTGCATAACGCTCCTGGGGGTAGCTGTCGCCAGACTGTGGATAACTCAAGGCTTCGCGCAGGCTGCCAATGGGCAGATAGGGCTTTTGCGGCAGGAACAGGTAACGCCGGTTCGGCAGCAGGATGCTCCCGTGCCCGGCCGGCCACAACCGGCCCATGGCCCGCAGCAAGGTACTCTTGCCGCTGCCGGAACGGCCGCTGAGCATGAGCCGCTCACCTGGATTCACGGTCATTTCGGCGCCGGCCAGCAGATGCCGGCCATCGGCCAGGTCCAGGCCCAGGTCACGTACGCACAATTGTTCGCCCTGATGCTGCACGTCGATAGCCGGGGGCCGTTCTTCGTTATCACTCATGGCCTGGCGGAAACTCAGCAGACGATCACAGGTGGCGCGCCAGGCCGCCAGGTCCGAATACGCACTGATGAACCAGCTGAAGTTCTCCTGAACGTTCCCGAATGCCGAGTTGATCTGCATCAGCTCACCCAGCTCGATCTTGCCGGAAAAGTACCGCGGGGCAGCCACGATAAAGGGGAAAATGATCGCAATCTGGCCATACCCGGCGGTGAAGAAGGTCAGGCGCTTGGAGACCTTCATGATGTCCCAGAAGTTGTGCCAGACCTTGCCGAAACGGCTGCTCAGACGCTGGTTCTCGTTCTTCTCGCCGTCATACAGGGCAATGCTCTCGGCATTCTCCCGTACCCGCACCATGGAAAAACGCAGGTCGGCTTCGAAGCGCTGTTGCTGGTTGTTGAGGCCGATCAGGCGGCGCCCGATCAAGTGGGTCAGCCAGCTGCCGACAGCGGCATAGACCAGCGCGCACCAGAACATGTAGCCGGGAATGGTGTAGCCGAACACCTCGATACTGCCGGACACCCCCCACAGGATGATCGAGAAGGACACCAGGCTGACAATGTTGCGGATCAGCCCCAGGCCCAGGGACAGCGTATTGCTGGTAAAGCTGTTGAGGTCTTCGGAAATCCGCTGGTCCGGGTTGTCGGTGTAGCCGCCCTGCTCCAGCTGGTAGTAGTTCTTGTGGCCCAGCCAGCGGGCAAAGTGCTTCTCGGTGAGCCAGGCCCGCCAGCGGATGGTCAGCATCTGGGTCAGGTACAGGCGGTACACCGCCCCCAGGATCGCCACCGCGGCAATCCCGCAGAAATACAGGATCAAGTGCCAGAACGCCGCTTCGTCCTTTTTCTGCAAGGCGTTGTAGAAGTCCTTGTACCAGCTGTTGATCCACACCGAGATGGCCACGCTGAACAGCGACAGGCCGATCACCGCAACCAGCAACAGCCAGGCCTTGCCCTTTTCCTCACTGCGCCAGTACGGCGTGATCATGGCCCAGACCCGGCGAAAGAATTGCCCGCGCACGGCATCGTTGACCGCGGAGTATTCAGCGTTCTGATTCATCGTTGAGGCTCGATAGGAAGAAGGGCAAGCGTTGAGCCGATCATAGTAGATCGGCTCGCTTTTTCACGACGCCCAGCGGACATTCGTTCAGTCGCGGTTCAGCGACGCACGGGACGCTTCTGCAATTTGCGCTGCAAGGTACGGCGGTGCATGCCCAGGGCCCGGGCAGTGGCGGAGATGTTGCCTTCGTGTTCGGTCAACACGCGCTGAATGTGTTCCCACTGCAAGCGGTCCACCGACATCGGGTTTTCCGGCACCAGGGTGTCGAGATCGGCGTGTTCGGAGAGCAGCGCGGCCAGTACATCGTCGGCATCCGCCGGCTTGCACAGGTAGTTGCAGGCGCCACGCTTGATCGCTTCCACCGCGGTGGCGATGCTCGAATAGCCGGTGAGAATCAGTACCCGCATCTCCGGGTCCAGCTCCAGCAGCTTGGGCAACAGCACCAGCCCGGAGTCGCCATCCATCTTCAAGTCCAGCGCGGCGTAGTCCGGCAGGTCCTGCTGGGCAATGACCAGGCCCTCCTCGGCGGAACCGGCGGTGCTCACGCGAAAACCGCGGCGGCTCATGGCACGGGCCATCACGCGGGTAAAGGTGGCGTCATCATCCACCAGCAACAGGTGCGGCAGTTCCTCGCCTTCGACTTGGATCTCTTCACTCATGGTCGTCTCCTCGGGCGGCACGGGGCAGGCGCAGCTCGGTGAGCGTTCCGCCTTCCTCATGACTGTAGAGTTTCACTGAGCCTCCAGCGCGGGTCACGCTGGCCTTGCTCAAAAACAGGCCCAGGCCGAAGCCTTTGCCCTTGGTGGTAAAAAACGGTTTGCCGATCTGTTCGGCGATGGCCAAGGGTACTCCGGCACCGTGGTCACGAATACTGATGGTGAGGTTTTCCGCGTCCCAGTCCAGGCGTACTTCCAGGCCTTCGGGGCAGGCATCGGCGGCATTGTTCAGCAGATTGAGCAGGGCCTGGGTCAGGTCCGGCGGCGGCGCCAGGCGCGGCACCGGCCCCTCGCCCAACAGATGGAAACGGTAGCTGGCTTCCGGGCGCATCAGGTGCCAACGGTTCAAGGCTTCGTCCAGCCACTGGGTGACTTCCTGCATGTCCACCGCCAGGCGGCGATTGGCCTCGGCCGCGCGCACCAGTTGCTGCAGGGTTTCCTTGCACAGCTTGACCTGGTCCTGGAGCACGCCGAGGTCATCCTGCAGCAGCGGGTCGGAATGGTCCTGGCGCATTTCCTTGAGCAGCACGCTCATGGTCGCCAGGGGCGTGCCCAATTCGTGGGCGGCACCGGCGGCCTGGGTCGCCACTGCCAGCAATTGCTGGTCGCGCAGCCCCTCTTCGCGCCGGATCGCCCGCAGTTCTTCCTGGCGGCGCAGCTCTTCTGCCATGCGTGCAGCGAAGAAGGTGATCACCGCCGCAGCCAGGGCAAAGCTCAGCCACATGCCGTAGACCTGGAGGTTCTCCCGGGCGATGGGGAAGGTCTGCAACGGGTAGAAACGCGCCAGCAACAGGGTATAGAGCGTCAGGGCGATACCCGACAGGACCACCGAGTAGCGCCACGGCAAGGTCACCGCGGCAATGGTCAGGGGCACCAGGTAATAGGAGACGAAGGGGTTGGTGGAACCACCGGAGAAGTACAGCAGGACACTGTGGATAAACAGGTCACAGGCCAGTTGCAGGGCGTATTCCAGCTCCGTCACCGGCCACGAGGTGCGCAGGCGGATCGCGGTGAAAGCGCACAACACCATGGAAAACATCAGGGTCACGCCCAGTTGCAACCAGGGCAGCGGCAGCAGGTCCAGCCAGTAGGCGAGCCCCACCGAACCGGCCTGAGCGGCCAGCACCAGGGTACGGATAAAGGTCAGGCGCCAGAGGTTCTGACGGGTTGCGGACAGCAATTTTACGGGGGCGAGCATGAGCTCTCCTGATGAGCGCTCCAGGGCAATCGCCGGGAGTATAACCAAGCAGCCCCTGGCACAGGCAAAACTGCGGCAAAGCGCCACACTGCCTTGAGCGGCCGCGGACGATCCATGGCGATCATGTGTATCAAAGTTGTAATTGGCCGCAACGAGGAATAAAAACCACAGTCTGAAGGTTTCACCCAGGCTCTGACCTTATCCTGCGGACCGCACTCAAGGAGTTTTCATGCAGCATTTCAGTCGCAGCGTCGCCCTTCTCGCTCTCAGCGCCGGCACCCTCACCAGCCTGCCCGCCCTGGCCGCCGATGAACTGCACTACAACCAGATTTCCCTGCGCGCCGAAGTCAGCCAGGAAGTGGCTCGGGATCTGATGATCGTGACCCTCTACAGCGAATCGCAGAACACCGACCCGGCCAAGCTCGCCGCAGAAATCACCACCACCATGAACAAGGCCCTGGACCAGGCGCGCCAGGTCAAGGACGTGACCCTGCGCCAGGGCAGCCGCAACAGCTACCCGATCTACGACGGCAAGGGCCAGAAGATCACAGGCTGGCGTGAGCGCGCCGAACTGCGCCTGGAAAGCTCCGACTTCGCCGCGCTGTCCAAGCTCACCGGTGAACTGCTGGGCGACCTGAAGATGGGTGGCATGGACTTCGCCATCGCCGACCCGACCCGCAAGGCCAGCGAAGACGCGTTGCTCAAGGATGCGGTCAAGGCCTTCAAGGCCCGTGCGCAACTGGCCACCGAGGCCCTGGGCGGCAAGGGCTACAAGATCGTCAACCTGAACCTCAACAGCAATGGTTATCCACAGCCTTACATGCGCGCGCCGATGATGATGAAGGCCGCCAGCATGGATTCGGCCCCAGTGACACCAGAAGTCGAGGCCGGCACCAGCCAGGTCAGCATGACCGCCGACGGCGCCATCGAAGTGCTGATGCCCTGACCTTTTCCCTCCGTCTTCCAACGGCGATAACCTTCGGCATCAAGGTTATCGCCGTTTTTCGTTACCGGCTATTTCAACCCGGACCCGGGGGAACCCGGCTTTGTGGTGTTAGAGTTATGCCCCCCGGTACGCAGCGGCTCAGATGTTGCTGACGTCCGCCGGGTATACTGCTTCTTTCCTATAAGAGTCTCTTCAATGACCGCAGATCGCATCGGCGAACGCCTGCGTCGCTATCGCCGCGCCGCCAAGAAAACCCTGCGCCAGATCGCCAGCGAATCCGGTCTGACCGCCAGCTTCCTCTCCCAGGCAGAGCGTAATCTCACGGGTGTATCGATCTCTTCCCTGGTCAATATCGCCAAGTCTCTGAACGTTCCGCTGAACGCCCTGTTCGACCAGCCGATCCAGGCGCAACCCGACTCCCACGACGGCAAGCGGGTGCGCTACACCATCGAAGGCCAGCCACTGGCCTACGAGCGCCTGTCCAGCTCCTTTCCCGGAAACCTGATCAACGCGGTCAAGATGAACATACCGGTGGGCTACCAGTCCGAGCTGATTTCCCATGACGGCTCGGAGTTCTCCTACGTGCTTTCAGGACAGATCGTCTACACCATCGAGGGCAGTCAATATCCCCTGAGTGCCGGTGACTCGGTGCACTTCGACGCCACCAAGACTCATTGCCTGGCCAACGTCGGCAATGGCCCGGCAGAAGTCCTGACCGTCACCACCATGGGCCTGTTCGACGACCATTCCGCGGCCTGAGCCCAGCGCACGGCCGTCAGTCGAACCCCTGGGACAAACCTGTGCACAAGGAGAAATGTTAGTCACGCTTAATTTTCGTTGACCACGATTTCAGCATGACTTAATTTCGGCATCGGCGAATCGACTATCAACAACACAACAAAGCGATCGCCGTCGCCGCACAGGGTCCATGGGGCTGCATCCACTCCCCATAAGAAGGCGAGTTTCCATGGCCCACAAGGCCAATCCTCAGATATGCCCTAGAAAAAGAAAAAATGAGGTTTGCATGGATAAGACCTTTCCGCTCCAGGTTTGGCAGACAACTGGTCTGATCCGCGGCACTACGCCGTCACAAACCCGCAGCGACCTCCACAGTGACAACCTCACTGCGAGCCCCGAATTCAGCACCTGCGACGATGTGCCGAGCACGCGCCATCGCCAGCAAAATTGCGGGCATCCGTTCTCCACGGCCTCCCTCACCCAGCCGCCCACCTCCATCCGGTCAGACAAGGCCGGGCGCCTGGGCCAAGCATCACCCGGCACACCAGCCAGCACCGCACCAAGAGTGGGCGCGATGGGCTTCGATTGCCCCGTGAAAAGGCAGCGCATGCACCACAAAACACCGGCGCAAACGATCAAATGCGTCAAGATTTATACAAATGCGTCATTCCTGTACGTTCGTTCCACTCTTTGAGACTTGTGGCAGCCCTGCATCTTGCATTGGGTATGAGGGCTGCATAAGTATCGGCGGGTCGACTCACAAGGTCGCCCTCTACACCAAAAATGACAACAAATCATGAGGCCACCATGTTCAAGAAAGCAGTCCTTCCGTTATTAGTCAGCGCCGGCTTGCTCGCCAGCGCACCCTTCGCCCAAGCGGCGACTAACCTGGTGTTCTGCTCTGAAGGGAGCCCGGCCGGTTTCGACCCTGGCCAGTACACCACCGGAACCGACTTCGACGCCTCAGCCGAAACCCTCTACAACCGCCTCAGCCAGTTCGAACGTGGCGGCACCGCGGTCATTCCGGGCCTGGCCACCAGTTGGGACATCTCGGACGACGGTCTGACCTACACCTTCCACCTGCGCGAAGGCGTCAAGTTCCACACCACGCCGTACTTCACCCCGACCCGTACTTTCAACGCCGACGACGTGCTGTTCACCTTCAACCGCATGATCGACAAGGACATGCCGTTCCGTAAGGCCTACCCCACCGAATACCCGTATTTCACCGACATGGGGATGGACACCAACATCACCAAGGTCGAGAAAGTCGACGACAAGACCGTCAAGTTCACCCTCAAGACCGTGGACGCAGCCTTCATCCAGAACCTGGCCATGAGCTTCGCCTCGATCCAGTCCGCCGAATACGCCGACAAGCTGCTCAAGGAAGGCAAGGCCAGCGACATCAACCAGAAGCCGATCGGCACTGGCCCCTTCGTGTTCAAGAGCTACCAGAAAGACTCGAACATCCGCTACACCGGCAACAAGGACTACTGGAAGCCTGAAGACGTGAAGATCGACAACCTGATCTTCGCCATCACCACCGACCCCTCGGTGCGTATCCAGAAGCTGAAGAAGAACGAATGCCAGGTCACCCTCTTCCCGCGTCCGGCCGACCTCAAGGCCCTCAAGGAAGACAAGACCCTGAAGATGCCTGAACAGGCAGGCTTCAACCTCGGCTACATCGCCTACAACGTGATGCCGGTCCTCAAGGGCCGTACCGATGCCAACCCGCTGGCCGACCTCAAGGTGCGCCAGGCTCTGGACATGGCGGTGAACAAGCCGCAGATCATCGATTCGGTGTACCAGGGCGCCGGCCAGCTGGCGGTCAACGCCATGCCTCCAACCCAGTGGTCCTATGACACCACCATCAAGGACGCCAAGTACGACCCCGAGAAAGCCAAGGAGCTGCTCAAGGAAGCCGGCATCAAGGAAGGCACC
This sequence comes from Pseudomonas protegens CHA0, assembly GCF_000397205.1. Taxonomy (NCBI): domain Bacteria; kingdom Pseudomonadati; phylum Pseudomonadota; class Gammaproteobacteria; order Pseudomonadales; family Pseudomonadaceae; genus Pseudomonas; species Pseudomonas protegens. Next base: position 1,027,511 of record NC_021237.1, on the reverse strand, counting down.
CAGATCACCCTGTGGGCCATGCCGGTACAGCGTCCCTACAACCCCAACGCCAAGCTGATGGCCGAAATGCTGCAGTCGGACTGGGCGAAGATCGGCCTGAAAGTGAACATCGTCAGCTACGAGTGGGGCGAGTACATCAAGCGCTCCAAGGGCGGCGAGAACCAGGCGATGATCATCGGCTGGAGCGGCGACAATGGTGACCCCGACAACTGGCTCGGCACCCTGTTCGGTTGCGATGCAATGAACGGCAATAACTTCTCGAAATGGTGCGACAAGCCTTACGACGCCCTGATCAAGCAAGCCAAGGCTACCTCTGATGTAGCCAAGCGCACCGAGCTGTACAAGCAGGCGCAACACATCCTCAAAGATGCAGTACCGATGACACCTATCGCTCACTCGACGGTGTTCCAACCCATGCGCGCCAACGTGCAGGATTTCAAAATCAGCCCCTTTGGCTTGAACTCCTTCTACGGCGTCAGCATCGGCAAATAGGGTTCTGCAACGGCGACGTCCATGACGTCGCCGTTGCTTTACCAGCCCGGCCCGCTGGAGCTCGGTCTCTACTGCGCAACGACCCGCCACTGGCGCACTGTCTTGCGAATTCAGAGCCGATTCCTACAGGCATTTCAGGTTCGACGCAGTTACCGCCCGGCCCTCGACCCTCAAGGTCGGTGCAAGGCGAAGCTGCGTCTGCCAACGGGCACCTGCCGCACGTAGTGGTTTGGCATCAATGGCCTGTACAGGCTCCAGGAAGGAGTCATGGCCCATTGTTCATCACAACAAAAATGGAGAAGTACGGTCATGCGTCATTCCTGGATTTTCCCGGCCCTGCTGGGCAGCGGCCTGTTGGCCGCCAGTTCGTTCGGCACCGCCGCCGAACGCAGCCTGGTGTTCTGTTCCGAAGGCAGCCCGGCGGGCTTTGACACCGCCCAATACACCACTGCTACCGACAACGATGCCGCCGAGCCGCTGTACAACCGCCTGGTGGAGTTCGAAAGAGGTGCCACCAACGTGCTGCCAGCGCTGGCCAAGAGCTGGGACATTTCCGAGGACGGCCTCACCTACAGCTTTCACCTGCGCGAAGGGGTGAAGTTCCATAGCACGCCCTATTTCAAGCCGAGCCGAGACCTCAACGCCGACGACGTACTGTTCACCTTCAACCGCATGCTCGACGCCGAACATCCGTTCCGCAAGGCTTACCCGACGGAGTTTCCCTACTTCAACGGCATGAGCCTGAACAAGAACATCGCCCGGGTCGAAAAGACCGACCCGCTGACCGTAGTCATGACCCTCAATACCGTGGACGCGGCCTTCATCCAGAACCTGGCCATGAGCTTCGCCGCGATCCTTTCCGCCGAATACGCCGAGCAACTGCTCCAGGCCGGCACCCCGAGCCAGATCAACCAGAAACCCATCGGCACCGGGCCCTTCGTGTTCCAGCGTTATCAGAAAGACTCGCAGATCCGCTACAGCGCCAACCCGCACTACTGGGACCCAAGCCGGGTCAAGCTCGACCGGCTGATCTTCGCCATCAACACCGACGCCTCGGTACGGGTACAAAAGCTGCGGGCCGGCGAATGCCAGGTGACCCTGCACCCGCGCCCCGCCGATATCGACACACTGAAAAACGACCCGAAACTGCAAGTCATCGAAAAGCCCGGGTTCAATCTGGGCTACATCGCCTACAACGTGCAGCACAAACCCTTCGACCAGCTCGAAGTGCGCCAGGCGCTGGACATGGCGGTGAACAAGCCAAGCATCCTCAACGCCGTGTACCAGGGTGCCGGGCAACTGGCAGTCAACGCCATGCCACCGACCCAGTGGTCCTACGACGAAACCATCAAGGACGCCGCCTACAACCCGGAAAAAGCCCGGGAGCTGCTCAAGGCCGCCGGGGTCAAGGAAGGCACGCAAATCACCCTCTGGGCCATGCCGGTACAACGCCCCTACAACCCCAACGCCAAGCTGATGGCCGAGATGCTGCAGTCCGACTGGGCGAAGATCGGCCTCAAGGTGAAGATCGTCAGCTACGAGTGGGGCGAGTACATCAAGCGCACCAAGAACGGCGAACACGACATCAGCCTGATCGGCTGGACCGGCGACAACGGTGACCCGGACAACTGGCTGGGCACGCTGTACAGCTGCGACGCCATTGGCGGCAACAACTACTCCATGTGGTGCAACCCGCAGTACGACAAGCTGATCAAGCAGGCCAAGGTCGTCACCGACCGTGAACAGCGCAGCCTGCTGTACAAACAGGCCCAGCAACTGCTCAAGCAACAGGTCCCTATCACACCCGTGGCCCACTCGACGATCAACCAGCCGCTGAGCGCGAAAGTCGAAGGTTTCAAGGTCAGTCCTTTCGGCCGCAACTCCTTTTCGGGTGTCAGCCTAGCCCCATAAGCGATGAGCCAAAACCCTGGGGGCGATTTTCGCCCTCACGCAGACGCTTTGCCTGAATTCGGCGATCAAGCCACATGCAAACGTTTGCGATGCCTTGAATGAGTTCCAAAAACCAGCCGGCCCAAAAAAACCGGCATTTAAAAAAGAAAACAAAGGAGCTTCACCCATGAAACTGAGCAGCAGCGCATTGTTAGCCTTGGCTATCAGTAGCATCACCGCCTCGGCCTATGCGGAGAACGTCAGCCAGGACTTCGTCCCGACTGAACTGAACGCCACCAGTGCCCAGGCTGAGACCAAGGGTTTTATCGAAGGGCAGAGCCTGTCGGGTACCACGCGCAACTGGTACGCCAACGAGCTGAAACGTCGTAACGACCGTTTTTCGTACAACCACAATGGTGTAGAGACCTCGACCCCGCGCCGTATCAACTGGGTCCAGGGCACCATCCTCAACTACACCTCGGGTTTCACTGAAGGCACCGTTGGCGTCAGCACGGAAGTCGCCGCCTACAACGCTATTGCTCTGGATCGTGACCGCAAGGACATCGCCGGCAAGAACAACCGCACCCTGACCCACTCCGACGGCGACGCCGTGGGCCAGTGGAGCAAGCTGGGCCTGGCCAACGTCAAGTTCCGCGTGTCCAACACCACCCTGACCGCCGGCCGGCAGAACTTCAGCACGCCGATCGTCGACGTCATCGGCAACCGTCCGCTGCCTTCGAGCTTTGAAGGGGTGAGCATCCACAGCGAAGAGTTCAACAACCTGTCGTTCGACGCCGGCAGCTTCGACCGGGTATCGCCACGGACCGAACAGAGCCTGTCCAAGTTCAGCTCCGAGTACAACAGCAACGGTGCCGAGACCGATCGCGTAAGCCTGGTCGGCGCCAACTACCAGCCGCTGAAAAGCCTGAAGACCAGCCTCTACGCCTCCAAGGTGGAAGACTTCTGGAACCAGTACTACTTCGGCGCCACCCACGAGCTGGGCGACAGCTCGGTGCTGAGCCTGACCACCGGCCTGAACTATTACAAGACCGTCGATACCGGCAAGAAGAAGATGGGCGAAATCGACAACGACACCTACTCGCTGTCGCTCGGCCTGACCCACCAGGCCCACAGCCTGACCTTCTCGTACCAGGAAATTAACGGTAACGAGTACTTCGACTACCTGCACGAAACCAACGGCATCTACCTGGCCAACTCCCTGCTCTCGGACTTCAACGGCCCGAACGAGAAGTCCTTCCAGATCGCCTACGGCCTGAACATGGCCGAGTACGGCGTGCCCGGCCTCAAGTTCAACATCTACCAGGCCCGTGGCTGGGGCATCGACGGTACCCACTACAACGGCACCGCCTACAGCGGCGTCAAGGCAGACGGTACGGTCTATGGCGTACGCACCATGGACGGCGAGCACCACTACGAATACGGCATCGGTGCTTCCTACGCCGTACAGAGCGGCCCGCTGAAAGCCACCGCGATCCGTGCCACCTACACCACGCACCGCGCCAGCGAGAACCAGGCCGACGGCAACATCAATGAATTCCGACTGGTTACCACCATCCCGTTCAATATTCTCTAACCCACCAGTTGAAGGGCGGATTCATGACGAATCCGCCATTCAAGCTAATCTGGTTCAATCGATTGCAGAGGGTTCCTGATGAAAATGCTTCCCCTGAAAGCGGCCGTTGGCGCCGCCCTGCTGAGCGTCGCCCTGGGCGCCACAGCCAAACCCTTGGTGGTCTGTACCGAAGCCAGCCCGGAAGGCTTCGATATGGTCCAGTACACGACTGCAGTCACGGCCGACGCAGTGGCGGAAACCATCTTCAACCGCCTGGTGGACTTCAAGCCCGGCACCACTGACATCGAGCCGGCCCTGGCCGAATCCTGGGACATCAGCCCCGACGGCCTGCAATACACCTTCCATCTGCGCAAGGGCGTCAAATTCCACAGCACCGACTACTTCACCCCGACGCGCGAGATGAACGCCGACGACGTGCTCTGGAGCTTCCAGCGCCAGCTTGACCCGAAGCACCCCTGGCATGACAAGTCCAGCGTGGGCTTCCCCTATTTCGAAAGCATGGGCTTCAAGGAACTGCTGAAAAGCGTCGAGAAGATCGACGACCACACCGTGGTCTTCACCCTGACCCGCCGCGAAGCCCCTTTCCTCGCCGACGTAGCCATGGCCTTCTCGTCGATCTTCCCGGCCGAATACGCCGACAAGCTGCTCAAGGAAGGCAAGACCTCTGAGCTCAACAGCAAGCCCATCGGCACCGGCCCGTTCATCTTCACCCGCTATGCCAAGGACGCCCAGGTACGCTTCAAGGCCAACCCGGACTACTTCCGCGGCAAGCCGCCGGCCGACCCGCTGGTGCTGGCGATCACCACCGATAACAACGTGCGCCTGCAGAAACTCAAGGCCAACGAATGCCAGATCGCCCTGTACCCCAAGCCCGATGACATTCCCAGCATCAAGGCCGACGCCAACCTCAAGGTCGACGAGCTGGCCGCCATGACCACCGGCTACATCGCCATGAACACCACGCGCAAGTACATGAGCGACGTGCGAGTGCGCAAGGCCATCGACATCGCCTTCGACAAGGAAGCCTACGTCAACAGCCTGTACGGCAAGGGCAACGCCCTGGTGGCCACCGGCCCGTATCCGCCGACCCTGCTGGGCTTCAACAACAGCCTGAAGAACCCGCCCCGGGATCTGGACAAGGCCCGCGCGCTGCTCAAGGAAGCCGGCGTACCGGAGGGTACGGTTATCACCCTGTTCACCCGCAACGGCGGCGGCCCGACCAACCCCAACCCGATGCTCGGCGCACAGATGATGCAGGCCGACCTGGCCAAGGTGGGCCTCAAGCTCGACATCCGCGTGATGGAGTGGGGCGAGATGCTCAAGCGTGCGAAAAACGGCGAACACGATATGGTGTCGGCGGGCTGGGCCGGGGACAACGGCGATCCGGACAACTTCCTGACCCCGAACCTGAGTTGTGACGCGGCGAAAAACGGCGAAAACTACGCCCGCTGGTGCAACAAGACGTTCCAGGATCTGATCGACGAAGCACGCTCCGACGCTGAACCCGCCAAACGCGCCGAGCTCTATGAAAAGGCCATGCTGGTTTTCGAACAGGATCAACCGTGGATCCCCATGGCCTATCCGAAAATGTTCACCGCCATGCGCAAGAACGTCGAGGGTTATCACATTAGCCCCCTGACCACTAACAACTTCGCTACCACCCAAGTGAAGTAATAAGAAACGCCCGCCGTCCTTGACCCCAAGGATGGCGGGAACGCCTAACCGGCTGATTGAGGTACTTCAGAAGATGTTTAGTTTTATTGCCCGCCGTGTGGGGTTGCTGATACCCACATTCTTCGGCATCACCTTGCTGACCTTCGCCTTGATACGCATGATTCCCGGCGACCCCGTGGAAGTCATGATGGGCGAGCGTCGGGTCGACCCTGAGATGCATGCCCAGGCAATGGAACGCCTTGGATTGAACAAGCCGCTGTACGCCCAGTACCTGGACTACATCGGCAAGCTGGCCCACGGCGACCTGGGCGAGTCCCTGCGCACCCGCACCAGCGTCTGGAGCGAATTCACCTCGCTGTTCCCCGCGACCCTGGAACTGTCCATGGCCGCCCTGCTGTTCGCCGGCGTGCTCGGCCTGCTGGCCGGGGTGATCGCCGCCTTGAAGCGAGGGTCGCTGTTCGACCATGGGGTAATGGGGATCTCGCTGGCGGGGTATTCGATGCCGATCTTCTGGTGGGGCCTGATCCTGATCATGTTCTTCTCGGTAAGCCTGGGCTGGACCCCGGTTTCCGGGCGTATCGACCTGCTCTACGACATCGAGCCGAAAACCGGCTTCATGCTCATCGACACCCTGCTGGCCAAAGACACCGACGCCTTCTTCGACGCCCTGCAACACCTGATCCTGCCCGCCATCGTGCTGGGCACCATTCCGCTGGCGGTGATCGCGCGGATGACCCGCTCCTCGATGCTCGAAGTGCTGCGTGAGGACTACATCCGTACCGCCAAGGCCAAGGGCCTGTCGCCGGCTCGGGTGGTGTTCGTCCACGGCCTGCGCAACGCGTTGATTCCGGTGCTGACCGTGGTCGGCCTGCAAGTCGGCACCCTGCTGGCCGGTGCGGTCCTGACCGAAACCATCTTTTCCTGGCCGGGCATCGGCAAGTGGCTGATCGAAGCCATCGGCGCCCGGGACTATCCCGTGGTGCAGAACGGCATCCTGCTGATCGCCTGCCTGGTGATCATGGTCAACTTCGTGGTGGACATCCTCTACGGCTTTGCCAACCCACGCATCCGTCATCAGCGCTGAGATCAAGACTAATGAGCACTTCAACTTCCTCAGTAGCAGTCGATCAAAGCCTGCTCTATCCGTCCGTCTACAAAGAATTCTGGCAGCACTTCTCCCGCAACAAGGGCGCGGTGGCCGGCCTGCTGTTCATGCTGCTGATCGTGTTCTGCGCACTGTTCGCGCCCTGGGTGGCGCCGCACAACCCCAGCGAGCAGTACCGCGACTTCCTGCTGACCCCTCCGGCCTGGCTCGAAGGCGGCCAGATGCAGTTCCTGCTGGGCACCGATGAACTGGGCCGCGACCTGCTCTCGCGCCTGATCCAGGGTTCGCGCCTGTCGCTGCTGATCGGCCTGTCGTCGGTGGTGATGTCGCTGATCCCGGGGATCCTCCTCGGGCTGTTCGCCGGCTTCTTCCCGCGTTTGCTGGGCCCGACCATCATGCGCCTGATGGACATCATGCTGGCCCTGCCCTCGCTGCTGCTGGCCGTGGCCATCGTCGCCATCCTCGGCCCAGGCCTGATCAATACCGTGATCGCCATTGCCGTGGTGTCCCTGCCGTCCTATGTACGCCTGACCCGCGCCGCAGTGATGGGCGAACTCAACCGCGACTACGTGACCGCCGCGCGCCTGGCCGGTGCCGGCCTGCCACGCCTGATGTTCATCACCGTGCTGCCCAACTGCATGGCACCGCTGATCGTCCAGGCCACCCTGAGCTTCTCCTCGGCGATCCTCGACGCCGCCGCCCTGGGCTTCCTCGGCCTGGGCGTGCAACCGCCGACTCCGGAGTGGGGCACCATGCTGGCCTCGGCCCGGGACTACATCGAACGCGCCTGGTGGGTCGTGAGCCTGCCGGGCCTGACCATTTTGCTCAGCGTGCTGGCAATCAACCTGATGGGCGACGGCCTGCGCGATGCGCTGGATCCGAAACTCAAGAACGCCGCCTGAGGAGATTCCCATGTCACTGCTAGAAATCAAGAATCTCAATGTCCGCTTCGGCGACGCCACTGCGGTGCCGGTGGTCGACGGCCTCGACCTCAAGGTCGACAAGGGCGAAGTGCTGGCCATCGTCGGCGAGTCCGGCTCCGGCAAATCGGTGACCATGATGGCCTTGATGGGCCTGATCGAGCACCCCGGCATCGTCACCGCCGATGCCCTAAGCTTCGACGGCCGCGACATGCTCAAGCTCAGCGCGCGCCAGCGCCGGCAGATCGTCGGCAAGGACCTGGCCATGGTCTTCCAGGACCCGATGACCGCGTTGAACCCCAGCTACACCGTGGGCTTCCAGATCGAGGAAGTGCTGCGCCTGCACCTGAAGATGTCCAGCAAGGCCGCACGCAAGCGCGCCATCGAACTGCTGGAAAAGGTCGAGATCCCCGGCGCCGCCAGCCGCATGGACGCCTACCCGCACCAACTGTCCGGCGGCATGAGCCAGCGGGTGGCAATCGCCATGGCGATCGCCGGCGAGCCCAAGCTGCTGATCGCCGACGAACCCACCACCGCCCTGGATGTGACCATCCAGGCGCAGATCATGGACCTGCTGCTGAACCTGCAGAAAGAGCAGAACATGGGCCTGGTGCTGATCACCCACGACCTCGCCGTGGTCGCCGAAACTGCCCAGCGGGTGTGCGTGATGTACGCCGGCCAGGCGGTTGAGGTGGGCCAGGTACCGGAGCTGTTCGACATCCCCGCGCACCCCTACAGCGAAGCGCTGCTGGCGGCGATTCCCGAGCACAGCCTCGGCGCCACTCGCTTGTCGACCCTGCCGGGCATCGTCCCCGGGCGCTACGACCGGCCTCAAGGCTGCCTGCTGTCGCCGCGCTGCCCCTACGTGCAAGACAACTGCCGCGCCCAGCGCCCCGGCCTCGAACCGAAAGCCGCCAGCCTGGTGCGCTGCTTCTACCCGCTGAATCAGGAGGTGGCGTAATGGCCGTCGTTCTTACCGCCCGCGACCTCACCCGTCACTACGAAGTGTCCCGTGGCCTGTTCAAGGGCCACGCCACCGTGCGCGCACTCAACGGCGTGTCCTTCGAGCTGGAAGCCGGCAAGACCCTGGCTGTGGTGGGTGAATCCGGCTGTGGCAAATCCACCCTGGCGCGGGCCCTGACCCTGATCGAGGAACCGTCTTCCGGCTCGCTGAAGATCGCCGGCCAGGAAGTCGCCGGTGCCGACAAGGCCCAGCGCAAGCAACTGCGCAAAGACGTGCAGATGGTGTTCCAGAGCCCTTATGCCTCGCTCAACCCGCGGCAGAAGATCGGTGACCAGCTGGCCGAGCCGCTGCTGATCAACACCAAGCTGTCGGCCGCCGAACGCCGGGAAAAAGTCCAGGCGATGATGAAGCAGGTAGGCCTGCGCCCCGAACATTACCAGCGCTACCCGCACATGTTCTCCGGGGGGCAGCGCCAGCGTATCGCCCTGGCCCGGGCAATGATGCTGCAGCCCAAGGTGCTGGTGGCGGACGAACCGACCTCGGCCCTGGACGTATCGATCCAGGCCCAGGTATTGAACCTGTTCATGGACCTGCAGCAGGAATTCAACACCGCCTACGTGTTCATTTCCCACAACCTGGCAGTGGTGCGCCACGTGGCCGACCAGGTGCTGGTGATGTACCTCGGCCGGCCGGTGGAAATGGGCCCCAAGGAGGACATCTACACCCGCCCCCTGCACCCCTACACCCAGGCCCTGCTGTCGGCGACACCAACCATCCACCCGAACCCGGACAAGCCGAAGATCAAGATCGTCGGCGAGCTGCCCAACCCGCTGAACCCACCACCGGGCTGCGCCTTCCACAAGCGCTGCCCTTATGCCACCGAGCGCTGCAGCACTGAAGAGCCGGCCCTGCGCCAGCTCGACAGCCGCCAGGTGGCCTGCCACTACGCCGAGCAATTCGTGCTGTAGCGGCCATGAAAAAGGCGCTCCCGGATGCCTCCGGGAGCGCCTGAACCTTGTTCGACCCGCCCCCGGCGACGGATTGCGCATCAGTCCGTCGTCGGGGGTTTCTTTTAGCCCTGGCTGTCGCCGTCATCCTCGTCGGTGGTCTGGTCGTCATCGCCGGAACTGCCACCCTGGCCCTCATCGCCCGGCTCCGATTCGGACTTGGCAAGCATCTGCACCGGTGCACTCTGGCTCGAGGAGTAACCCGGCTCGCTCACCTGCATCAGGTTGTGGGCCCAGGCCGCCGAGGTTCCGAGCGACAGCATCACCAGCACTTTGATCAACAGCACAACGCGTTGGAAAATTCTCATAGCCGATTCCATCCTTTCATAGGTGAATCATCAATGGCTGCGCGCCAGCCTTGCGGCGGCCACAGCACTGTCTGAAACCTAGTCGTGATATCCCGGCTTTTCCAGATAGCTCCCTATCGATTCCCGAGCCGCCAAAGCCCTTCCGACTAACGGCGCTCCCTTAAGAACACCACAACCCGTAGGAGCCGGCTTGCCGGCGAAGAAACCCGCAAGCCAGGCACAACAGCGTCCGCCGCCGTCGCTGGCAAGCCGGCGCCTACGAGGCGGCGGCAGGCCAGTCCTGCGCGCAAAAAAAGCCCCGCTGTCTGCACAGCGGGGCTCGGGGGTGGCCGACGAACTTAGTGGTGTTCGCGGGTGGCGCGGAATTTCACGTCCGGCCAGCGCTCTTCCATCAGCGCCAGGTTGACCCGGGTCGGCGCCAGGTAGGTCAGGTGACCGCCGCCGTCCAGGGCCAGGTTTTCCACCGCCTTGTTGGAAAACTCTTCGAGCTTCTTCTTGTCGCTGCATTCGATCCAGCGGGCGGACCACACGGTGATCGGCTCGTAGGAGCACTCAACCTTGTATTCCTCCTTCAGGCGGCTGGCCACCACGTCGAACTGCAGCACACCCACGGCGCCGAGGATGATGTCGTTGCTGCGCTCGGGGAAGAACACCTGGGTCGCGCCTTCTTCGGCCAGCTGTTGCAGGCCCTGGCGCAGTTGCTTGGACTTGAGCGGGTCCTTCAGACGCACACGGCGGAACAGCTCCGGGGCGAAGTGCGGGATACCGGTGAAGCCCAGCGCCTCGCCTTCGGTGAAGGTGTCGCCGATCTGGATGGTGCCGTGGTTGTGCAGGCCGATGATGTCGCCGGCATAGGCCTCTTCCAGTTGCTCACGCTCGGAGGAGAAGAAGGTCAGGGCGTCGCCGATGCGCACGTCCTTGCCAGTGCGCACGTGGCGCATCTTCATGCCTTTCTCGTACTTGCCCGAGCAGATGCGCATGAAGGCGATGCGGTCGCGGTGCTTGGGGTCCATGTTCGCCTGGATCTTGAAGATGAAGCCCGAGAACTTCTCTTCCTGGGGGGCCACGCTGCGCTCGTTGGCAACGCGGGCCAGCGGCAGCGGCGCCCAGTCCACCACGGCGTCGAGCACGTGGTCGACACCGAAGTTGCCCAGCGCGGTCCCGAAGAACACCGGCGTCAGCTGGCCGTCGAGGAACTCCTGCTGGTTGAACTCGTGGCAGGCGCCCTGCACCAGTTCCAGCTGCTCGATGAAGCGCTCGTACTCGTCACCCAGGTGGGCCCGGGCTTCGTCGGAGTCGAGTTTCTCGATGATCTTGGTTTCGGTGCGTTCGTGGCCGTGGCCCGGGGTGTAGACGATGATGTAGTCGCCCGCCAGGTGGTACACACCCTTGAAGTCGCGGTAGCAACCGATCGGCCAGGTGATAGGCGCGGCCTTGATCTTCAGGACCGCTTCGATTTCGTCCAGCAGTTCGATCGGGTCGCGAATGTCCCGGTCGAGTTTGTTGATGAAACTGACGATGGGCGTATCGCGCAGGCGGCAGACGTCCATCAGGGCGATGGTCCGTGGCTCTACGCCCTTACCGCCGTCGAGCACCATCAGCGCCGAGTCCACCGCGGTCAGGGTGCGGTAGGTGTCTTCCGAGAAGTCTTCGTGGCCGGGGGTGTCCAGCAGGTTGATCATGTGTTCGCGATAGGGGAACTGCATGACCGACGTGGTAATGGAAATACCCCGCTGCTTCTCCATCTCCATCCAGTCGGAAGTGGCGTGGCGGTCGGACTTGCGCGATTTGACGGTACCCGCCACCGCAATGGCCTTGCCCATCAGCAACAGCTTCTCGGTGATCGTGGTCTTACCCGCATCCGGGTGGGAAATAATGGCGAAAGTGCGGCGTTTCGCGACTTCGGCGGCCTGTTGGGTCATGGGAAATCGCCTGGCGGTGATCAAAAAAGGGCGCAGATTATAGCCCAGACATAGCCTTGCGGGCCACAGCTCCCCCCGTCGCCCGGGCGACCGGACGGCAGATTAACGGTGGCTAAATGCTGCCAATTATGGAACCTTTTAAAACGTGGAGACGTCCACTCCCCTGTCACGCACTGTCGTCAGGGGCTGAAATATCAGCAAGTTAGCTTGACGAAGCTGCGCTCATGGCCCGTTCACCCGCCGCTCTGCCGGCGCTCGACGAGCTGCTTTTCGCGCGTATTTTCCCGGCAGCCAGGAATGGCCCTGCCACACGGGAAAGTGCCCGCCGACCGACAAAAAGGAGTCCGCCTGTGGCTATTCGCTATGGCAAAGGGCTGATAGGAGGCGCTGCGGTAATCGCCCTCCTGGCCCTGCTGGTCCACTGGATCGGCATCACTACGATCGAACACTACCGCGACGATCTGTTGTTCTACCTGCAAGCTCATCTGTTCCTGGTCCTGGCTTCAATGCTAGCCGCGCTGGTGGTGGGGATCCCCGCCGGCATCGTCCTCAGCCGCCCGAGCATGGTCGGACGCGCCGAACGCTTCATGCAAGTGTTCAACATCGGTAACACCGTCCCTCCCCTGGCCGTCCTGGCCATCGCTCTGGGGATCCTCGGCATCGGCAGTGGCCCGGCCATTTTCGCGCTGTTCCTCGCCTCCCTGCTGCCCATCGTGCGCAACACCTATGAAGGCCTGAAGAACGTCCAGGGCTCCCTCAAGGAGGCCGCGGTCGGCATCGGCATGACGCCACGCCAGGTGCTGTGGAAAGTCGAATTGCCCAATGCCGTGCCGATCATCATCGGCGGCGTGCGGGTGGCCCTGGCGATCAACGTCGGCACCGCGCCCCTGGCCTTCCTGATCGGCGCCAACAGCCTGGGCAGCCTGATTTTCCCCGGCATCGCCCTGAACAATCAGCCGCAACTGCTGCTCGGCGCGGCCTGTACCGCGCTGCTGGCCTTGCTCCTCGATGGCCTGGTGACCCTGGCCAGCCGACTTTGGCTGGAACGTGGTCTGCGCCCGTCTTAAGCCCGTCAGAGCCAAGGAACCGACATGAAGAAATTAAGCCTGATACTCGGCTGCGCCCTGCTTTTCAGCACATTGGCCCACGCCGTGGAAAAACCGCTGATCCGCATCGGCGCCCGGGTCTTCACCGAACAGACCCTGCTGGCGGAGATCACCTCCCAGTACTTGCGCAGCAAGGGCTACGACACCCGCGTCACCGGGGGCCTGGGCAGCAACCTGGCCCGCAGTGCCCAGGAAAGTGGCCAGTTGGACCTGATCTGGGAGTACACCGGAGTCTCGCTGGTGGCCTACAACCACATCGACGAGAAACTCGACAGCGAACAGTCCTACGCCCGGGTGAAAGAACTGGATGCGAAAAAAGGCCTGGTCTGGCTGTCACCGTCCAAGTTCAGCAATACCTATGCCCTGGCGCTGCCAGAGAACGTGGCCAAGGAACATCCGCAGATCAATAGCATCAGCGACCTGACCCAGGCCCTGGCCGAAAACACCAAGGAAAACCGCCTGGTGGCCCTGGACACCGAGTTCGCCAACCGCTCCGACGGCATGGCCGGGATGGTCAAGCTCTATGACATGGCCCTGACCCGCAAGAACACCCGGCAGATGGACGCCGGCCTGGTCTACACCGCCCTGCGCAACGGCCAGGTGTTCGCCGGCCTGGTGTACACCACCGATGGGCGCCTCAATGCCTTCAAGCTCAAACTGCTGGAAGACGACAAGCACTACTTCCCGGACTACACCGCCGCGCCGGTGGTACGCCAGGCCTACCTCGACGCCCACCCGCAACTGGCCGCCGAGCTCAAGCCGCTGGCGGCGCTGTTCGACGACGAAACCATGCGCCAGCTGAACGCGCGGGTCGACGTCGACCATGAAAGCCCATCCGCCGTGGCCGCAGATTTCCTGCGCCAGCACCCGATCAACTAAAGAGGAGAAGACATGGAATTCCTGAACGCCTTTTCCCATCTCGATTGGGCCCAGGTCCTGCACCTGACCTGGCAGCACATCACCCTGGTGGGCATCGCCGTCACCCTGGCCATCGTCTTCGGCGTGCCCCTGGGCGTGCTGATGACCCGCTTCCCGACCCTTGCCGGCCCACTGCAGGCCAGCGCCACCGTGCTGCTGACCATTCCGTCCATCGCCCTGTTCGGCCTGCTGCTGCCGTTCTACTCCAAGTTCGGCCAGGGCCTGGGCCCGCTACCGGCTATCACCGCGGTGTTCCTCTATTCCCTGCTGCCGATCATGCGCAACACCTACCTGGCGCTGACCGGCGTCGAACCGGGCATTCGTGAAGCCGCCCGCGGCATCGGCATGACCTTCGGCCAGCGCCTGCGCATGGTCGAGTTGCCGATCGCGGTGCCGGTGATCCTCGCCGGGGTACGCACCGCCGTGGTGATGAACATCGGCGTCATGACCATCGCCGCCACCATCGGCGCCGGCGGCCTGGGCGTACTCATTCTTGCTTCCATCAGCCGCAGCGACATGTCGATGCTGATCGTCGGCGCCGTGCTGGTCAGTCTCCTGGCCATCTTCGCCGACCTGCTTCTGCAATGGCTGCAACGCTCGCTGACTCCAAAAGGACTCCTGAAATGATCGAACTTCAAAACCTGACCAAGACCTTTCGCAGCAACGGCAAGGATGTCAAAGCCGTCGACTCGGTAAGCCTGACCGTCAATGAAGGCGAGATCTGCGTGTTCCTCGGGCCCTCCGGCTGCGGCAAGAGCACCACGCTGAAAATGATCAACCGCCTGATCATGCCCACCTCGGGCAAGGTGCTGATCAATGGCGAGGACACCACCGATCTCGACGAAGTGACCCTGCGCCGCAACATCGGCTACGTGATCCAGCAGATCGGCCTGTTCCCCAACATGACCATCGAGGAAAACATCGTGGTGGTGCCACGCCTGCTGGGCTGGGACAAGCAGAAATGCCACGACCGGGCCCGCGAGCTGATGAGCATGATCAAGCTCGAACCCAAGCAGTACCTGCATCGCTACCCACGGGAACTGTCCGGTGGCCAGCAACAGCGCATCGGGGTGATCCGCGCCCTGGCGGCGGACGCTCCGCTGCTGCTGATGGACGAGCCCTTCGGCGCGGTGGACCCGATCAACCGCGAGATGATCCAGAACGAATTCTTCGAGATGCAGCGGGCGCTGAACAAGACCGTGATCATGGTCAGCCATGACATCGACGAAGCCATCAAGCTGGGGGACAAGATCGCCATCTTCCGTGCCGGCAAGCTGCTGCAGATCGATCACCCCGACACCCTGCTGGCGCACCCGGCGGACGACTTCGTCAGCAATTTCGTCGGCCAGGACAGCACCTTGAAACGCCTGTTGCTGGTCAAGGCCGAAGACGCCGCGGACAACGCCCCGTCGGTCAGCCCGGAAACCCCGGTAGCCGACGCCCTGGAACTGATGGACGAACACGACCGGCGCTACGTGGTGGTGACCTGTGCCGAGAACAAGGCTCTGGGTTATGTACGTCGTCGCGACCTGCACCGTCAGACCGGCACCTGCGCCCAGTTCCTGCGAGAGTTCAACGCTACAGCCGCCTACGACGAACACCTGCGGATTCTTCTGTCGCGCATGTACGAGTTCAACCGCTCGTGGCTGCCGGTGATGGATGCCGAGCGGGTATTCCTGGGCGAGGTGACTCAGGAATCCATCGCCGCCTACCTGAGCTCCGGGCGTTCGCGGGGGATGAAGACCAATATCGTCTCGCCGGCTGAAACAGTGGTCGCCTGATCAATAAATAGCCAATAACCAACCTGTGGCGAGGGCGCTTGCTCCCTCGGGACCGTGAAGCGGCCCCTCTTTGCAAAAAGAATGGGGCTGCTGCGCATCCGGCGCGAGCAAGCGCCCTCGCCACCAGGTGTTTTTGGCCCACCCACACGCCGGAAAAAAATATCAACAGCCGCCCCGGTCAGAGCTGTCCGGCGCCCTCCTCCGAAACAGCCAAAATCCCCCTCAAACCGCCCTCTCGCCGCTAACGTCGCCGATGTTGACGCTTTCATACTTCCCAGCTACTTGGCACGCAAAAGCGTCGAACGTGCAGGTATTTTTAACACTCGAGAATTCTTCGGGAACATCTGTCCGTCATCTGTGTCGGCTACAAAGAGAGGTGTCGATAACGCACGTCAGACAAGTGCAAAAACGCGACATTTTTTGTTGATCTCAGCCCCCTCACCGCCTAAAGTTCGCGCCGAACGTCCATGCTGGAAACGATCCATCCGGCTCAAGTACTGACGACGAGACAGCAAGGCCAAGGGCAGATTTCCCATGGCCTTTTTGCTTTCGGCGACATGCCTTGGGAAGTAGGCGAACCAAAGTGGGGATACGGAGGACGTTCACAAGGCACTGTCATCAATGACATGTCCTTAAACCCATTGATTACCAACGTTTGCCAGTAGGAGTTCCCAACGCATGTCGATTAACGTCGAAGACTATTTCGCGCGCGAAACCTTTCAGAAAATGAAGTCTTTCGCCGACCAGCAAGAAACCCCGTTCGTGGTCATCGACACCCAGATGATCTCCCAGGCCTACGACGACCTGCGCGCCGGTTTCGAATTCGCCAAGGTCTACTACGCGGTCAAGGCCAACCCGGCCGTCGAGATCATCGACCTGCTGCACGAAAAAGGCTCCAGCTTCGACATCGCTTCGATCTACGAGCTGGACAAGGTGCTGGGCCGCGGCGTCAACCCGGCCAACATCAGCTACGGCAACACCATCAAGAAGTCCAAGGACATCCGCTACTTCTATGACAAGGGCGTGCGCCTGTACGCCACCGACTCCGAGGCCGACCTGCGCAACATCGCCAAGGCCGCACCGGGTTCGAAAGTCTACGTGCGCATTCTCACCGAAGGCTCCACCACCGCCGACTGGCCGCTGTCGCGCAAGTTCGGCTGCCAGACCGACATGGC
Source organism: Pseudomonas protegens CHA0 (assembly GCF_000397205.1). Taxonomy (NCBI): domain Bacteria; kingdom Pseudomonadati; phylum Pseudomonadota; class Gammaproteobacteria; order Pseudomonadales; family Pseudomonadaceae; genus Pseudomonas; species Pseudomonas protegens. Next base: position 1,010,655 of record NC_021237.1, on the reverse strand, counting down.
CATGGACCTGCTGATCCTCGCTCGCGACCTGGGCCTGGTGCCTTACGGTGTGTCGTTCCACGTGGGTTCGCAACAGCGCGACATCAGCGTCTGGGACGCCGCCATTGCCAAGGTCAAGGTGATCTTCGAGCGCCTCAAGGAAGAAGACGGTATCGAGCTGAAGCTGATCAACATGGGTGGCGGCTTCCCGGCCAACTACATCACCCGCACCAACAGCCTGGAAACCTATGCCGAGGAAATCATCCGCTTCCTCAAGGAAGACTTCGGCGACGACCTGCCGGAAATCATCCTCGAGCCAGGCCGTTCGCTGATCGCCAACGCCGGCATCCTGGTCAGCGAAGTAGTACTGGTGGCGCGCAAATCCCGCACCGCCGTCGAGCGCTGGGTGTACACCGACGTGGGCAAGTTCTCCGGCCTGATCGAAACCATGGACGAGTCCATCAAGTTCCCGATCTGGACCGAGAAGAAAGGTGAAGTGGAAGAAGTGGTGATCGCCGGCCCGACCTGCGACAGCGCCGACATCATGTACGAGAACTACAAGTACGGGCTGCCACTGAACCTGGCCATCGGCGACCGCCTGTACTGGCTGTCCACCGGCGCCTACACCACCAGCTACAGCGCGGTGGAATTCAACGGCTTCCCGCCGCTGAAGGCCTTCTACGTTTAAAGACTGCGCTTAGCTGCAAGAAAAAGCCCATGACCTGTCATGGGCTTTTTTGTACCTGAATCACACATCCTTCCTTGTAGGAGCGAGCTTGCTCGCGAAACGCAGACGACTCATTGCCCGGGTCTAGCCCCTTCGCTGGCAAGCCAGCTCCTACAGGTCATTGCGGTGCGTCGCCCAGTTCCACCGCCCGCCGCTGATAGGCCTGGGCCAGCTCGCGAATCTCGGGATGCGTGGCATTGAGCAGCGCGGCGCATGCCACCCGGAGGAAGTTCAGATTGCCGCCGGCCAGGGCGCGCTTCAGCCACTCCACGGCTTCGTCGATACGCCCGGCATCGGCCAGCACTGCCGCATGGCTGAACTGCCCGCGAAAATCCCCGCCTTCGGCCGAGCGCCGGTACCAGTCCCGAGCTGCTTCGAGGTCGGCCTGGCACACCAGCCCTTCTTCCAGGTAGCGCCCCAGCAGGTTCATCGATTTGGCATGGCCAAGGTCCGCCGCTCGACGGTAGCAGGCCAGGGCCAAGGCATGGTTCTGCACCACGCCGCGACCGGTGGCCAACAGGTTGGCGTAGTTGTACAGCCCCCAGTCCAGCCCCGCCTCGGCCGCCAGGCGATAGTGCCCGGCCGCGCGGGCGGCATCCGCCGGGCAACCCCAGCCGTGCTCATGGCAGCGCCCGAGCATGTTGCGCGCCATCAGGTGCCCGCGTTGTGCGGCGATCTCGAACCAGCGCACCGCCAGGGGTTGATCCTGCTGGATGCCGCGACCGTCGAGGAGGATCTGCCCCAGCAGCGCCTGGGCGTCCAGCAGCCCCTCGGAAGCAGCGGCCAGCACCGCCTGGGCGGCGCGGGCCGGGCTCTCCTCAAGCATGGCGCTCAGTTGCGCGCCGTCGAGGAGCTCCTCGCGACGAAGTTGAAAAGTCACGGCTTACACCTCGACCCAGCGACGCAAAAGGTTGTGGTAGGTGCCGGTCAGGCGGACCAGCGAAGGATGGTCGGGCACGTCCCGGGTCAGCTCCTGGATCGCGCCGTCCATCTCGAACAGCAAGGCGCGCTGGCTATCTTCGCGCACCAGGCTCTGGGTCCAGAAGAATGAGGCGTAGCGAGCGCCCCGGGTCACCGGGTTGACCTTGTGCAGGCTGGTGCCTGGATACAGCACCATGTCCCCCGCCGGCAGCTTGACCCGCTGCAGGCCGAAGGTGTCCTGGATCTCCAGCTCGCCGCCTTCGTAATCCTCGGGGTCGCTGAAGAACAGGGTCGACGACAGGTCCGTACGCACCCGCTCCGGGCTGCCCTTGGGCTGGCGCACCGCGTTGTCGATATGAAAATCGAAACTGCCGCCGGCGGTGTAGCAGTTGATCAGCGGCGGAAACACCTTGTGCGGCAAGGCGGCGGACATGAACAGCGGGTTCTGCCACAGGCGATCGAGCATCGCCGCGCCGATCTCCTGGGCCAGCGGGTGACCTTCCGGCAGTTGCAGGTTGTGCTTGGCCTTGGCCGACTGGTAACCGGCGGTGATCTTGCCGTCCGCCCAGTCCGCCTGTTCCAGGGCTTCACGGATGCGCCCGACCTCGTCACGGGTGAACACGCCAGGGATGTGCAGCAACATGGCCAGGTACCTGCAGAGCGAAAGGCCGTCAATGATATTGATTCTTATTGACTGTGTAAAACCCCGGGACGCATGAGAACGTAAAAACCGTAAAGGCAAATTGTAAAGAATGTAAATTAAGTGCGAATAGCAATATTTCGCAATTGATAACAAATGTTTCTTTCCCCTATATTCCGCCGCCTCAAATCCTTGGGGAGGGGAATCACCATGTCACGCCAACAACCACCATCCGCTGTCAGTTCACCACGCCTGCTGGCGTCTGCAATTGGCGTGGCGATCACCGCCGGCTCCGCAGGCCATATGGTCCAGGCGGCTGAAGAGACTCAGCAGAAGACTTCGGGCAAAGCCATTGCCCTGGAAGCCACCAGCATTACCGGTGAGGCCCAGGACAACACCTCCTACCAAGTGGAAAAAGCTTCCTCGCAGAAATACACCGCGCCACTGGTGGATACCCCACGCTCGGTCACGGTGATTCCCCAGCAGGTACTCAAGGACACCGCAGCAACGTCCCTGCAAGACGCGCTGCGCACGGTGCCAGGCATCACCTTCGGCGCTGGCGAAGGCGGCAACCCCCAGGGCGATCGCCCGTTCATCCGTGGTTTTGACGCCCAGGGCGACACTTACCTGGATGGTGTACGCGATACCGGCGGCCAAAGCCGCGAAATCTTCGACATCGAATCGGTCGAGGTCAGCAAAGGCCCGAACTCCTCCTTCGGCGGGCGCGGCTCGGCGGGCGGCAGCCTGAACCTGGTCAGCAAGCAGCCGAAACAGCAGGACTTCCTCAACGGTGGCTTCACCTACGGTTCCGACCAGACCCGTCGCTACACCCTGGACGTCAACCGCCAGTTCCTCGAAGGTGCAGCTTTTCGCCTGAACCTGATGAGCCACGAGCAGAACGTGGCCGGACGCGACGCCGTCAATTACGACCGCTGGGGCGTAGCGCCGTCGCTGACCTTCGGCATGGGCACTCCGACCCGGGTCAACGTCAGCTACTACCACATGGAAAGCGACGACCTGCCGGATTCGGGCATCCCCTATGGCTACAGTTCGAACGGCGCTAAAGCCGCGCACATCCATGACAAACCCACCGACGGTGGCGACAGCAACAACTTCTATGGCCTGAAGGACCGCGACTTCCGCAAGACCCGGGCGGACATCAGCACCTTCTCCGTCGAACATGACCTGAATGACAATATGACGCTGAAAAACACCCTGCGTCATGGCAACACCGGCCAGGACTACATCCTTACCCAGCCGGACGACAGCCAGCACAACGTCAACCAGTTCGGCACCGTGTGGCGTCGGGCCAACTCGCGAGTGTCCACCACCGAGACCACCACCAACCAGACCGATCTGTTTGGCGAGTTCCACGCATTGGGCTTCAAGAACAACTACTCCACCGGCCTTGAGTTCACCGGTGAAGAGACCCGGGTCAGCAGCTACACCGTCACGCCTAACAGCAACCCGACCTGCACCGTTGGCAAGGTCGGCAACAGCGGTGGCAGCTGCACATCCCTGGGCAATCCGACCCCGGACGATGCCTGGACCGGTAGCGCCGTACGCAACTACTACGGCACCAACACCAAAGCCACGACCCGTGCCGCCTACGCCTTCGACACCATCGAACTGGATCCAAAATGGCTGTTGAACCTCGGGGTGCGCTACGACACCTTCGATACCGTGGCCAATACCAACGCCGCCACTGGCCGTTCCAAACTCAAGAGCGACAGCCAGTTCTGGAACTGGCAGGCCGGCCTGGTCTGGAAGCCGGCCGAGAACGGCAGCATCTACGCCTCCTATGCGACATCGGCCAACCCCGCGGGCGGCGTGCTGGATGGTGCTGCCGACAACCCATTGTCGGCAGGCCTGGCCACCAGCGACCTGAAACCGGAGGAAACCGTCAACTACGAGCTGGGCACCAAGTGGGACGTGTTCAACAACCGCCTGTCGCTGACCGGAGCCGTGTTCCGCACCGAGAAGAAGAACACCCGCATTCTGGTTGACTCGCTGACCTACCAGAACGCTGGTGAATCTCGGGTCGACGGGATCGAATTGGGCGCCAGCGGCAAGATCACCGACAAATGGCAAGTCTTCGCCGGTTACAGCTACCTGAAAAGCGAACTGGTGGACGCGGGCCTCAACGGTCGCAATGGCGTAGTCAGCGCCGGCTCCAACAAAGGCAACCAGATGCCGAACACACCGAAAAACACCTTCAGCCTGTGGAGCACCTACGACATCACCTCGAAGCTGACCGTAGGTGGCGGAGCGTTCTACGTTGACGAAGTCTATGGCGATGCGGCCAACACCGTGTACGTGCCGTCCTACACCCGCTACGACGCCATGGCCAGCTACAAGCTGACCAAGAACGTCGACCTGCAGTTGAACGTGCAGAACCTGACCGACAAGACCTACTACGACAAGGCCTACGCGGCGCACTTCGCCAACCAGGCGGCCGGTCGTACCGCGCTGATGAGTGCCAACTTCCACTTCTGATCCAGCGCAAGACCTTCCTGTGGCCACGGCCACAGGCGCCCAAGCCCCACGCATTTCAATGCCTGGGGCTTTTGCATGTAAAAACGAATGCTTCTCGACAACACACGGCATAATGCGCGCCGTGTTTCCTCTCTCTGGACGAACAAGGCGAGTGACGTGTTGAAGAAAACCCTGTTCCAGCTGCACTGGTTCTTCGGCATCAGCGCGGGGCTGATCCTGGCCCTGATGGGCATCACCGGGGCGACCGTGTCGTTCCAGGACGAAATCCTGCGCGCCCTCAATCCATCGGTGCTGCAAGTCGACAAGCTCCCCGCCGGGGTGCTGCCGCCCGCCGAACTGGTGGAAAAAATCCAGGCCGCCGAAGGCAAGACGGTGTCCATGCTCTGGGTCGAGACCGACAGCGGCAACGCCGCGCGGGTGTTCTTCACCCCGCCGCCGGGGGAACGCCGTGGCCAGATGCGCTACTTCGACCCCTATACCGGCGAGTTCATGGGCGACGCCGTCGGCCAGGACTTCTTCGGCTTCATGCTGCAATTGCACCGCTTCCTGGCCATCGGCGACACCGGCCGGCAGATCACTGGCGCCTGCACCCTGATCCTGATCTTCTTCTGCCTGTCCGGGCTGTACCTGCGCTGGCCGCGCCAGGTCGGCAACTGGCGGGTGTGGCTGACCCTGGACTGGGCCAAGAAAGGCCGCGGCTTCAACTGGGACCTGCACGCCGTGTTCGGCACCTGGTGCCTGCTGTTCTACCTGCTGTTCGCCCTCACCGGCCTGTACTGGTCCTACGATTGGTACCGGGAGGGCCTGACCAAGCTGCTCTCCGATGCGCCACACAGCGAACGCCAGCGTGGCGGCCGCGGTGGCCCGCCGCCCAAGGGCCCGGCCCCGGTGACGGACTACAACGCCATGTGGAGCAGCATCTACAGCGCCGCCGGCAAGGACCTCAATGCCTACAACATCCGTATGCCTGCCGTGGCCGGGCAGCCGGCGACCGTGTTCTACCTGCTCAAGAGCTCCCCCCACGAACGGGCGCTGAACCAACTGACCCTGGACCCGGCCACCGGGGTGATCAGCCGTCATGACCGCTACGCCGACAAGAGCCTCAAGTCGCAGTTGCTCACCAGCGTCTACGCACTGCACGTGGGCAGCTACTTCGGCCTGGTGGGGCGCATCCTGCTGACCCTGGCCTCCTTGACCATGCCGCTGTTCTTCGTCACCGGCTGGCTGCTGTACCTGGATCGCCGACGCAAGAAGCGCCAGATCAAGCAGGCCCGCCAGGGCCTGGAAAGTACCGCCCCCGACGGCTCGGCGTGGCTGATCGGCTTCGCCAGCCAGAGCGGCTTTGCCGAGCAGCTGGCCTGGCAGACCGCCGGGCAATTGCAGGCTGCCGGGGTGGCGACCAAGGTCCAGCCGCTGAGCAATCTCAGCGAACAGGACCTGCGTGACGCCCAGCGCGCGCTGTTCGTGGTCAGCACCTTTGGCGACGGCGAAGCACCGGACAGCGCCCGCGGCTTCGAGCGCAAGCTGCTGGGCCGCGAGCTGTCGCTGCAAGGCCTGCAATACGCCGTGCTCGGCCTGGGCGACCGCCAGTACCAGCACTTCTGCGGCTTTGCCCGACGCCTGCACGACTGGCTGTCGAACCAGGGCGGCAGCACCCTGTTCGCCCCCATCGAGGTGGACAGCGGCGACAGCTACGCCCTGCGCCACTGGCAGCAGCAACTGGGCCAGCTCACCGGCCATGCCCCGGTAGACCTGTGGCAGGCCCCGGCCTTCGACAACTGGACCCTGAAGAGCCGTACCCTGCTCAACCCCGACAGCAGCGGCTCCGGGGTCTACCTGCTGCAACTGCTGGCCCCCAGCGCCAGCAGCTGGCTGGCTGGCGACCTGGTGGAAGTCATGCCGCGCAACAGCTCGTGGATGGTCGAATACTTCCTCGACGGCCTGGGGCTTTCCGGCGAGGCCAGGGTCCAGCTCGACGGCCTGGAAGAGAGCCTGGAACAGGCCCTGGGCAGCCGCCAACTACCAGAAAACCGCACCCACCTGGTGGGCCTGCACGCCCAGGCCCTGGTGGATGCCCTGGTGCCCCTGAGCATGCGCGAATACTCCATCGCCTCGATTGCCGCCGACGGTTGCCTGGAGCTGCTGGTACGCCAGGAGCGCCACGCCGACGGCAGCCTGGGGATCGGTTCCGGCTGGCTCACCGAGCATGCTGCGGTGGGTTCGAGCATCAGCCTGCGGGTACGGCGCAACAGCGGCTTCCACCTGCCGGCCGAACCTTGCCCGCTGATTCTGCTGGGCAACGGCACCGGGCTGGCGGGCTTGCGCAGCCTGCTCAAGGCGCGGATCGCCGAGGGCCAGCAACGCAACTGGCTGATCTTTGGCGAGCGCAATGCCGAGCATGATTTCTACTTCAAGGATGAACTGCAGGAATGGCGCACCCGGGGCGACCTGAGCCGCCTGGACCTGGCGTTCTCCCGGGACCAGGCCGAGAAGATCTACGTCCAGGACCGCCTGCGCCAGGCGGCGGACGAGCTGAAAAAATGGCTGGACGATGGCGCCGCGCTCTACATCTGCGGCAGCTTGCAGGGCATGGCGTCGGGGGTGGATCAGGTGCTCATCGAGGTACTGGGCGCAGACCACGTCGAACGCCTGATTGAGCAGGGTCGCTACCGCCGCGACGTTTACTGAGGCGTCAGACGCTTCGCCGGCAAGCCGGCTCCTACATCAATCGTGCTGCACCCTCCGTAGGAGCTGGCTTGCCAGCGAAGGCGCCCGTCAGAACGGCGCAAGGCTCAAGGGCCTCTTCGCCGGCAAGCCGGCTCCTACACCAATCCTGCTACCCCCTCCGTAGGAGCTGGCTTGCCAGCGAAGGCGCCCTTCAGAACAGCGCAAGGCTCAAGGGCCTCTTCGCCGGCAAGCCGGCTCCTACGGGACGGGGCGTTGGCGGGGAGGGTTACGCCGGTTGCAGGTTGTGCTCGTACACCGCCACGCCATCCAGGTCCCGCAGGATCACCTTCAGCTCCGCCGTTTGCCCATCGATCTGCACTTCGCCAAAGAACTGGAAGCCGGCAAAGGGTGAAGTGTTCTGCGCTGGCGGCGCCTTCTGGAACACCACTTCCGGGCCGAAGGTCTTGTCCAGCACATTGGGCCCGAAACTCCCGGCGTTCAGGGGGCCGGCGACAAACTCCCAGAACGGCTCGAAATCCTGGAACGCCGCCCGATCCGGGTGGTAGTGGTGGGCCGCGCAGTAGTGCACGTCCGCCGTCAGCCACACATGGTTGCGCACCTGATGCTTGCGCAAATACGCCAGCAGCTCGGCAATCTCCAGCTCGCGGCCCTGGGCCGGGCCCGGGTCGCCGTTGGCGATCGCCTCCCAGCGCGCCACCCCGGGGCTGACTTCGCCATCGGGCACGCCCAGGCCAATGGGCATGTCCGCCGCCACCACTTTCCACTGGGCCGAGGAGTCCTTGAGCTCACGCTTCAGCCAATCCAGTTGCTCGCGGCCGAGGAAAGGTTTCTCGCCGCCGAGGTTGTCATCGTTGGGGCCGCGATAGCTGCGCATGTCCAGCACGAACACATCCAGCAACGGCCCATAGCTGAGCTTGCGATAGATGCGCCCGCCGCCATCGGCGCTCTGCCGGCGCATGGGCGAATACTCCAGCCAGGCCTGGCGCGCGCGGCCCACCAGGGTCTGGATGTCCTTGACCACGTAACGTTCGTCCAGCTGCTTGCTCGGCGACCAGTTATTGACCACCTCGTGGTCGTCCCACTGCCAGATCTGCGGCACCTCGGCGTTGAAGCGGCGCAGGTTTTCGTCCATCAGGTTGTAGCGGTAGTTGCCCCGGTATTCGTCGAGGGTCTCGGCCACTTTGCTCTTGGCCTCGGTGGTGAGGTTGCGCCAGATGCGCCCGTCTTCCACGGTCAACTGCGCCGGCACCGGGCCGTCGGCGTAGATGGTGTCGCCGCTGTGGATAAAGAAGTCCGGCAGGCGCAGGCGCATTGCCTCGTAGATGCGCATGCCGCCGATATCCGGGTTGATGCCGAAGCCCTGCCCTACCGTGTCGCCGCTCCAGACAAAACGGATGTCCCGGCGTTGCGAAGGCGCACTGCGCAAGTGGCCGAACCAGGGTTCGCTGGCCACGCCGGACTGGGCGTCCTCGAAGGTCACCCGATAGAAGATCGCCTGGTTGGCCGGCAGCCCGGTCAACTCCACCCGCGCCGTGAAGTCGGTGCGGGCATCGGCCAGGGGCGAAACAGAGCGCCGGGGGTTGCTGAACATGCTTCGCGTGTCCCACTCCACCACCATCCGCGCCGGACGATCGCTGCGGCTCCAGATCATCGCCTTATCCCCCAGCAGATCCCCGGACTGCACCCCGTCGGTGAGCTGCGGCCGATCCTTGACCGAAGCGATCACCGCCGGCGCCAGGCTCGGCAGCAACAGCCCCGCCCCGGCGATTTGCATGATCCGACGACGGCCGAGGTTGAACTCGCTCATGGTGACTCCCTGACAATGGTCAAAAAGCACACCTTAGACAGTGGGGATGAAGGGGGTGTGACAAGGAGCTGAAGGCCGTAATGCAGATAGGTCGTTCTCAACCTGCGGCAGCGGCTACACGAAGCCAGGTAATCCCTGTAGCCGCTGCTGAGCCTGCGAAGCTGCGAAAAGGACCGAAGGGCCTTGCTTGGCGATTTCCCGACGAACCTCGGGCAGGTTTGGAATCGCTGCGTCTCCTGCGAGGGAGTGCCGCCCAGAGCGTTCGCAGCCTGCGGCAGCGGCTACAACGGGTGCCGTTGCGGGATTGCGCCGCAACGGATGTGCCGTGGAGGTCAGGCCGCCTTGGCCGGTTCCAGGGCCAGTTCGACGGTCTCTGGTCGTTTCACCAGCGCATAGACCACCGCCGTCAGCAGGCTGCCCGCGACAATCGCCAGCAGGTACAGCAGGGCGTGGTTGATGGCATTCGGGATCAGCATGACGAACAGGCCGCCGTGGGGCGCCATCAGTTTGCAGCCGAAGTACATCGACAAGGCCCCGGTCAGGGCGCCGCCGGCGATGCTCGCCGGGATCACTCGCAACGGGTCCTTGGCGGCAAACGGAATCGCGCCTTCGGAGATAAAGCACAGGCCCAATACCAGGGCGGCCTTGCCGGCTTCGCGTTCGGTCTGGGCAAATTTGCGTCGGGCAATGAAGGTAGCAATGCCCAGGCCAATGGGCGGTACCATGCCCGCCGCCATGGTCGCGGCCATCGGTGCATAGCTCTGGGACGCCAGCAGCCCTACCGAGAACGCATAGGCCGCCTTGTTGATCGGCCCGCCCAGGTCGACGCACATCATGCCGCCCAGCAGTACCCCGAGCAGAATCGCGTTGGTGGTACCCATGCTGTCGAGGAAGTGGGTCAGGGCTTCGAGCATGCCCGCCACGGGTTTGCCCACCACGTAGATCATCACCAGCCCGGTGAACAGGCTGGCCAGCAGCGGGATGATCAGGATAGGTTTCAGCGCCTCCAGGCTTTGCGGCAAGCGCGCATATTTATTGATCGCCTTGGCCGCATAACCGGCGAGGAAGCCGGCGACGATGCCGCCGATAAAACCCGCACCCAGGGTGCTGGCGAGCATGCCACCGATCATTCCCGGCGCCAGGCCTGGGCGGTCGGCGATGGAGTAGGCGATGTAACCCGCCAGCAGCGGCACCATCAGCTTGAAGGCGGTCTCGCCGCCGATCTGCATCAAGGCCGCGGCCAGGGTGCCCTCCTCCTTGAAGGCGGTGATGCCGAAGACGAAGGACAGGGCAATCATCAAACCGCCCGCCACCACCATCGGCAGCATGAACGACACCCCGGTCAGCAGGTGTTTGTAGACCCCGGTCTTCTCCTGCTTGGCCGGTGCCTGGGCGCCTGCTACGGAGGACTCCAGCCGGCCCTCGGCCAGGGCCTTGTTCAGGGTCGCCTCGGACTGTTTCAGGGCCACGCCGGTGCCGCAGCGATAAATGCGCTTGCCGGCAAAACGCTCGGTGGGCACTTCGATGTCCGCCGCCAGCAGCACCACGTCGGCCTCGGCAATGGCTTGGGCGCTCAGCGGATTGCGCGCGCCCACCGAGCCCTGGGTTTCCACTTGCAGGTCGTAGCCCAGGCGCTTGGCGGTTTGCTGCAGGGCCTCGGCGGCCATGAAGGTGTGAGCCACCCCAGTCGGGCAGGCAGTGATCGCTACCAGCCGCGGGGCGCGTTTGCCTGTTTCGAGCACCGGCTCGGCACTGGCCTCGGTGGCGACATGGACCTGGGCCTCTTCGGCACCGCGACGCAGCACTGCATCGACATCCTGCAGGGCCTGGGACGGGCTGCTGCGGTACACCCGCTTGCCGACAAAACGCGACATATCCACAGGCCCGGTGCTGACCACCAGCACCCACTCGGCGGCCTCAATGGTGGCCGCCGAGAGTTGGCGTTCCGGGTGCGCTTCATCGTGCACTTCGACGCTGGTGCTCCAGCCCTGGCGCTGCGCCGCGGCGTCCAGCAGGCGGGCGCAGAGCACGCTGGTGACCATGCCGTTGGGGCAGGCGGTAACTATGGCTAACTTCATGGGCAACCCTCTTATTGTTCTAGGAGGGGATGCACGCGCACCCCCTGCTCCAGCCGGGCCAGTTGCACCCTGTCGCTGATGCCGAAACCGATCTGGGTCACGGCCATGGCGGCAATCGCCGTGGCGGTGCGCAGGGTCTGTTCAAACGGCTGGGCGCTGAGCAGGCCGTGGAGCATGCCCGCCAGCAGCGAGTCGCCGGCGCCTACGGTGCTGACCACACGGACCTTGGGCGGCAAGGCCTGCAGGGACGGCGCGGCGCTGAACCAGTTGACCCCCTCGGCGCCGTGGGAAATCACCACATGCTCGACGCCCTGGGCGTGCAACTGGCGCGCAGCCTCGGCCTGCCCGGCCACTGAAACCACCGGGCTGCCCAGGGCGTCCGCCAGCTCTTCGGTGTTGGGCTTGACCAGCCAGGGGCCTGCCGCCAGACCGGCGCGCAAGGCGGCGCCGCTGGTGTCGAGGGCGACTTTAAGACCGAGGTTTTTCAAACGCAGCAGCAGGGCCTGGAACCATTCGGGGCTGACCCCACGCGGCAGGCTGCCGGCTACCACCACCGCGTCATGCCCGGGAGCGATCTGTTCCAGGCGTTCAAGCAGGGCCTGTTGCGCAGCTTCGCTAACCTCGGGCCCAGGGCCGTTGATGTCGGTAATGCGCCCGTCGCTTTCGGCCAGCTTGATGTTGCTGCGGGTGTCCCCGGGCACACGGATAAAGGCGTCGACAAACCCGCGCTGGGCAAACAACGCGTCAAACGCCTGTGGATTGTTTTCCCCGAGAAAGCCGCTGACGGTCAGTTGATGGCCGAGGTCAGCCAGCACCTGGGCCACATTCACGCCCTTGCCGGCGGCGTGGGTGTACATGGCGTCGCTGCGGTTGACCTGCCCTGTGTCCAGGCGCGCCAGCTGCACCGTCAGGTCCAGCGCCGGGTTGAGGGTCAGGGTAAGAATCTTCGCCATTACATGGCCTCCACTAGGGCGCGCACTTCGTTGGCGCTGCCGACGGCCAGGGCCTGTTGAGCAAGGGTTTGTGCCTGGGCCAGGCGCAGTTCGCGGATCCGCGCCTTGACCTCGGCGATGCTGCGTCCGGAGACGCTGAGTTCATCCACCCCCAGGCCCACCAGCACCGGCACCGCCAGCGGGTCGGCCGCCAGCTCGCCGCAGACCCCGACCCACTTGCCATGGGCGTGGGCGGCACGCACGGTGATGTCGATCAGTTGCAACACTGCCGGGTGCAGGCCATCGGCCTGGGCGGAAAGGGTCGGGTGGCCACGATCGATGGCCAGGGTGTATTGGGTCAGGTCGTTGGTGCCGATGCTGAAGAAGTCCACTTCCTTGGCCAGCACCGGCGCCAGCAGGGCGGCGGACGGCACTTCGATCATGATCCCCAGTTGCAGGTCGGCGACAGGGATTTCCCGGCGCAGGCGCTCGGTCATGTCCCGGGCCTGGCGCCACTCTTCGACGCTGCCGACCATGGGGAACATGATCCGCAGCGGGCGATTGTCCGCCGAGCGCAGCAAGGCGCGCAATTGCGCTTCCATGATCAGTGGCCGCTGCAGGGTCAGGCGGATGCCGCGCACGCCGAGGAAGGGGTTTTCCTCCTTGGCAATGGGCCAGTAAGGCAGCGGTTTGTCGCCGCCCACATCCAGGGTGCGCACCACCAGCGGACGCCCGGCGAGGCCGTCGAGTACACGGCGGTATTCGGCTTCCTGGGTGGCTTCGTCCGGGGCCTGGGGATGGGCCATGAAGATCAGTTCGGTGCGCAGCAGGCCGATGCCCTCGGCGCCGTTTTCCACGGCGGCGGCGACACCGGCGCTTTCGCCGATATTGGCGAACACCTCGACCGCGTGACCATCGGCGGTATGGGCCAGTTGATGGCGTTGTTCGGCGGCCGCCTTGAGCCGTTGCTCGCGGTTGTCGCGCTCTTCGGCCGCCCGTTGCAAGGTCGTGCTATCAGCGTCGACATGCAGGCGACCGCGCTGGCCGTCCAGCAGCAAGGACGTGCCGGACTTGATCAGCAGCACGCTGGCCCCCGCGCCCACCAGGGCCGGAATCCCCAGGGCCCGGGCGACGATGGCGCTGTGGGCGGTGGCGCCGCCGCGGGCGGTGAGAATACCGGCGACCCGGGTCGGATCGAGGCGCGCGACGTCCGAAGGGCCGACTTCATCCATCACCAGGATGTAGGGCTGGTCCGGCTCGGCCGGGGTTTCAATGCCGCACAGTTGCGCCAGCACCCGGCGGCCGATGTCCCGCAGGTCGGCGGCGCGCTCGGCGAGCAAGGCGTCCTGCAGGGCTTCCTGCTGTTTGGCGGCGCTTTCGATCACGGTCATCCACGCCGCTTCGGCGCTTTCGCCCTGCTTGAGGCGGGTGTCCACTTCATCGCTCAGTTCGGGGTCGTCGAGCATTTCCTGGTGGGTGATGAAGATTTCGCGGATGGCCTTGGCCTGGCTGCGCTGGATCAGCCCCTGGATGTCCTCGCGGACCTCGGCCAGGGCCTGCTGCAAGCGCTGGCGCTCGATGGCGGTGGACTCGCCCCGCAGTGGGTAATCGATACTTTGCTGGACCTGGATATGGGCCGGGCCGATGGCGATGCCGGGCGCAGCGGCGATGGCCTGGATCAGGCTGCCGGAGGCCGGGGCGCTGAGCGGCTCGACGACCTCTTGTGGCGCTTGCCGAGGCGTGCTGACAGCCGGCAATGGCTCGACCTCTTCGCCCAGGCCCTCTTCGATGGCTGCCAGTAACGCGGGCAAGGCATCGGCGGCAATGCTGGGTTCAGCGATCAGTTCCAGTACCTGGCCACGCCGGGCCCCGAGGCTCAGCAACTTGCTCAAGCTTTTGACCGAGACCGCAGAATCCTTGCCATCGACGATGCGGATGCGGATCTCGCCTTCAAAGTTTTTTGCCAGTTGCGCCAGCACCTTGGCCGGGCGCGCATGCAGGCCGTGGGCGTTGGCCAGGGCGATGCGGGCGCTGGGCCAGTCCGCAGGCAACTCGCCGCCAAGCACTTCCAGGACTGCGCGGCTGCTGGTGGCGCGGCCCAATTCCTGGCCACGGCCTTCGATCAGCAGCGCACACAGGCGCTCCAGCAGGGCCTGGTGGGCTTCCCCCAGGCTGGCCAGGCAGAACAGGCCGCTGAGGGGCTGGCCCAGGTAGCGGATGGGTTTGTCCGGGGTGACGAACGCCAGCCCCGGGCGCAACACCGTCTGCTCGCTGTGCAGCCACCACAGGCCGTCACCCAGGGGCAGCGCCTCCACCTGTTGCAGCACCGCGGCAAAGCCGTTGCTCACGCACTCGGCCTGGCGCAGCAGGCGAGCACCGCGCCAGACCAGTTCTTCGAAATCTTCCGCCGCCACACCGAGGCCGATCATCTGTGCGTCCAGCGCCAGTTCCTGGGGTGCGCCCTGCAACAACTTGAGCAGGGCCTGGGGAGAGCTGGCGCGGCGCAGGGCCTGGCCCAAGTCGGTTTCACCCAGGGCGCGGGTCAGGAGTTGCAGGAGTCGCAAGTGCTCGTCGGATTTAGCCGCGATGCCGATGGCCAGGTAGACGATCTGCCCGTCTCCCCAATCCACGCCGTCGGGAAACTGCAGCAGGCGCACGCCGGTGGCAAAGACCTGGTCGCGGGTTTCCGGGGTGCCATGGGGAATGGCGATGCCTTGGCCAAGAAAGGTCGAGCCCTGGGCTTCGCGGGCCTGGAGGCCAGCCAGGTAACCCTCGGCCACCAGGCCGTCCGCCACCAGTTTGTCGGCCAGCAAGTGCAGCGCCGCGGACTTATCCACAGCCGACTGGCCCATGGATATCTGCTCTACAGTGAGCTCGAGCATGGCTTCTCCTATTTAGCGCGGCAGGGGGCGGCGCTAGGTATTGTTTTAAGTAAGCAGCGTAGGCGTCTTTACTGCCACAAACGGGACTCGGTACCTGGCAGGGGCGTTTTCCGTTCGGGCTTGGGCCTAGAAAATACGCTTGCTGAAACGTTTAATCTAGCAAGTTTGGTACGTTACTCCATAATCTCGAGCGCTTGAAGTCCTTCTGGTCGATTGCCGGTTCCGACGTTGGTCGCCTGCCCAGATCAGGTAGGATTGGCGAAAATATCGGGGCAAGCACCAAAAACAAGGAAATCCCGGGTTGAAACTCAGTGATATCGCTCGCCTGGCCGGTGTGTCTGTGACCACCGCCAGTTACGTCATCAACGGCAAGGCCGAACAACAACGCATCAGCAACGCCACCGTGGAACGGGTGCGGGCGGTGGTGGAAGAACACGGCTTTACTCCCAACCCCCAGGCGGCCGGCTTGCGCAGCCGGCACACCCGTACCTTGGGTTTCATTCTCCCGGACCTGGAGAACCCCAGCTACGCACGCATCGCCAAGCTGCTGGAGCAAGGCGCCCGGGCCCGAGGGTATCAGCTGCTGATCGCCAGTTCCGACGACGCTCCGGACAGCGAGCGGCAATTGCTCCAGCTGTTCCGCGCCCGGCGTTGCGACGCGCTGTTCGTCGCCAGCTGCCTGCCGCCGGAAGACGACAGCTACCAGCAGTTGCAGGCCCAGGGCCTGCCGATCATCGCCATCGACCGGGTGATGCCGCCCGAGCTGTTCTGCTCGGTGATCAGCGATGACCTGCAAGCCAGCCTGCACCTGACCCAGAGCCTGCTTGAGCCTGAGCCCAAGCAGATCGTGCTGATCGGTGCGCGCCCGGAACTGAGCATCAGCCAGGAGCGCGCCGCCGGTTTCCGCCAGGCCCTCGAGGGTTTCGGCGGCGAGGTGCTGATCGAGCACGGCGAAGCCTTCAGTCGTGATTGCGGCCGCCAGCTGATGGAGGAATTGCTGCAGCGCCTGGGCCATCTGCCAGACGCCCTGGTGACCACCTCCTATGTACTGCTGCAAGGGGTATTCGATGCCTTGCACGACTTCCCGCTGAAATCCCGGCCTCTGCGCCTGGGCACCTTTGGCGATACCCAGTTGCTGGATTTCCTGCCGCTGCCGGTCAATGCCATGGCCCAGCAGCATCAACTGATCGCCGAAAAAGCCCTGCAACTGGCCCTGGCTGCCATTGAAGAGGCGCATTACCAGCCCGGCGTGCAGGCCATCGCGCGGACCTTCAAACAGCGCATCCAACAGGGCTGAACCGTGGAGCTGATCGACAGCCACACCCACCTGGATTTCGCGGATTTCGATGCCGATCGCGGGGCGCTGCTGGCAGACAGCCGCGCCCTGGGCGTCTCGCGAATGGTGGTGCTGGGGGTCTATCAGGCCAATTGGCAGCGGCTCTGGGATCTGGTGCAAAGCGACTCGCAGCTGTACGCGGCCTTTGGCCTGCACCCGGTGTACCTGGACGATCACCGCCCGGAACATATCCAGCAACTGGGTGACTGGCTGACCCGGCTGGCAGGGCACCCGCAAGTGTGCGCGGTGGGCGAGATCGGCCTGGACTACTTTCTTGCGCACCTGGATCGCGAGCGCCAACAGGCACTCTTCGAAGCGCAATTGCAGCTGGCGGCAGATTTCCAGTTGCCCGCCCTGCTTCATGTCCGGCGCAGCCACGCGGCGGTGATCGCCAGCCTGAAGCACTTCAAGCTCAAGCGTGGCGGCATTATCCACGCCTTCGCCGGCAGCCGCGAGGAAGCCCGGGAATACCTCAAGCTGGGGTTCAAGCTGGGTCTGGGGGGCGCCGCGACCTGGCCCCAGGCCCTGCGCCTGCGCAAGGTGATCGCCGAGCTGCCGCTGCACGCCCTGGTGCTGGAAACCGACTCGCCGGACATGGCGCCTGCCATGTTTCCCGGCCAGCGCAACAGCCCGCAGCACCTGCCGGCCATCTGCGCCGCCCTGGCGCAGATCATCGGCATCACGCCCGAGCAACTGGCCAGCGCCAGCACCCGCAACGCCTGCGAGCTGTTCGGCTGGCCTTCAGCCGGCCTGTAGCTGCAACGGTCGGCGCTGGCGCCTGCGGGCAGCCATCATCACCAACAGGTAGCTCACCAGCATCAATGCCGAAACGCTCAGTTGCTGAGCCAGGCTTACCAGCCCGACCCACTCCAGCACCAGCGTCACCAATATCACCATGGCACACAGCACGATCATGGTCGCGCGCAGGGTGGCCAGCGAACCCAGGGACCTGAGGCGCTTGATCTGTTCGGGGCAACTGAGCTTCAGCGGTTTGTGGCAATGGTTGCAGTTGAAGGCTTCCTGCAACGCCATGGCATTGAGTTGCCAGGGTTCGAGTTCAAGGAGGGTCTGGCAATGGGCGCAACGGCCCTGGATTCCAGAAGTGGCAGTCATCAACGTATTTCCTCAGGACCATGCAAGGCACATGGCCAACTGGTCGAACAGCCTGCGGGATCACCGGGGCTGAAAAATCAGACGCGCAGGAAAACAGGAAACACGCGACAAACAAAGCATTCATTTACTACCGATTGTATGCAAAGCAGCGAAGCCCCTGGTTTCCGGGGCCTCGCCGAGAGCCGGTGCACGTTGCTCAGACGCGGAAAGCGCCGATCAATTGCTTCAGTTGCACCACCTGGGCCGACAACTGCCGGCTGGCATCTTCGGTCTGGTGCGCGCCCTCGGCAGTGCGCTCACCGGCACGATTGATCTCGACGATGTTCTGGTCGATGTCGTGGGCCACCGCGGTCTGCTGCTCCACGGCCGCGGCGATTTGCTGGTTCTGGTCGACGATCATGCCTACCGCCCCAAGGATATTTTCCAGCGCCTGCTGGACCTTTTCCGACTGGTCCACCGTACCGTTGGCCATGGCGTGGCTGCTGCCCATGGCCTTGACCGCCGCGCTGACGCCACCGTGGAGCTTGCCGATCATGTCCTCGATCTCCTCGGTGGACTGCTGGGTGCGTTTGGCCAGGGTCCGCACTTCATCGGCCACCACCGCAAAGCCCCGGCCCTGCTCACCGGCGCGCGCCGCCTCGATGGCCGCGTTGAGGGCCAGCAGGTTGGTCTGCTCGGCGATGCTCTTGATCACCTCCAGGACCCGGCTGATGGACTGGCTGTCGCTGGCCAGCTGGTTGATCACCAGCACCGACTGGTCGATCTCGCTGGCCAGCCGGGCGATGCTGCCCTGCTGGGATTCCACCAGCCCGCGGCCGCTGATGGTTTCGTCATTCACGCTGTGGGCGCTGCTGACCGCCGCCGCGGCGCTGCGAGCCACTTCCTGGGAGGTGGCGGACATCTGGTTCATCGCCGTGGCCACTTGCTCGATCTGGGTGCGCTGGCCAGCCACGGCCTGATTGCTCTGGGCCGATACACTCTGCACTTGCCCGGCCTGGCGCTCCACCTCACTGACGGTGTGGCCAACCCGCTCGATCAGGTCGTGGATTTTCAGCACGGTGCCGTTGAACACACTGCCCAGTTCCCCCAGTTCGTCGCGGCTGTGGGCGGTGAAGCTGACGGTCATGTCCCCCGCCGCTACCTTGTCCATCATCGCGCCCAGGCGCCGCAGAGTGGTGCGGGTGGAAGCGTAGAAACCGCCGTACAGGTAGACGATGGAGAGAAACACCAGGGCCAGGGCCGCCACCAGCAGCACCATGTGGCGACGGTTCTGCTCCAGGCGCTTTTGCAACTCGACATCCAGGAATTTCAAGGTGCCTTCATTGAGCTGGTAGGTCTGCGCCATCAGCCCGCTGACCTGGTCGTAGAAGGCCTGCCAGGGCGCATCCAGGGTATCGGCCATCACCACCTGCTCCTCGAACAGCTCGCTGGCCTGCTTGAGGCTGCCCTTGCTGGTCGTGGCCAGCGTGTCGAGAGCATCGTGGGCAGCGCGGCTGGACCCCAGGGCATCCTGCAACTTGAGCCCGTATTCGGCCTGGAGCTTTTCGATCTGCACCAGCAATTCGTCGAAACGCGTGCTGGACGAGGAATTGAGGAACCCCTGGCCCAGGGAGTAGGCGCCCATGGCCCGGCCTTCACCGAGGATCTGGGTAACCTGCGGGGTGACGCTGGTGATCAGCTCGCTGAGCTGGCGAATGTCACCCTGGCCATCGCGGCTCAGGCCCGACTGGCTGGCGATGATCTGGCTGAACAACTGCGCGCTGCCCAGCAACTTGCCGATCAGGCCGCTTTTGTTCAGCAGCGAGCTTTCCACTTGCTGGGTCTTGAAGGCGGCAATCAGTTCATCGCGCTTGGCGTTGAAGACCTCCACCTGCTGTGGGTCCGTGGTTACCGCCTGCAAGGCCTGCAGGCGTTCCAGCACGGATTTCTCCAGGGCCACGATCTTGCCTTCCAGGTCCCCTGCCTTGCCGGACTGACCGAGGCTGGCGTTGATCTGCACCAGGTTATTGAGGGTTTCCAGGTCTCGGCGCAGGGCCAGGCTGCTGCCCAGCAGGTCGAGGCTTTGCAGTTCGACCCGGGTGCCCTGGAATTCGCGGTAGGAGTCGCGCACCAGATAGAAGTTGGTCACCAGCATGGGTAGAAAGAACAGCACGCTGATCAGGCTGAACTTCATGCCGAAGCTCAGGCGGTTCATCAGCGCGACAGCGGGATAGAGCAAGCTCTTCACAAAGAAGTCTCCCTTTTCTTTTATTGTTATTGGCAGGCAGGCGAAGGCAGCAGATAGCCACTATTCGGCGCTCCGTCTGTATAGCTCAATTTCGTGGGAGGTTTTGTAACTTAAAGTTAACCGCCAGCGCGGCATCCAGGGGACGCTCGCGGGCTGTGGCGAGGGAGCTTGCTCCCGATCGACGGCGCAGCCTGCGCTGCGCCAGAAAACCCTCGGTGGGCGGTTGGGGCCAGCCCTTGCTCACCTCAGGCCAGGACGGCCCACAGGGCAAAGCCGGCGTACCAGAGCACCGCCGCCCGCAACAACAGCTCCCAGATACGATCCAGGCTGTTGATACCTTCGGGCCCGACTTCCGGCGGCGGGATTTCCGCGGCCACCAGGCCGACCTTTTCCACCAACTGCGCGGCACCGATATGCCAGTTGAGCAACTCGTGGAGCATCACCCGGCCGACTGCGACAAAGTTGCCCACCAGGGCAAAACTCGCCGCCAGCAGGCGCACCGGCAACCAGTCGAAGGCATGTCGCAACTGCCCCGCGCGTTCGACCAGGGCGGGGTTTTTGCCATGTTCGGCGGCGAGAGCCAACAGGCGATAGCTCAGGGCCGCTACCGGCCCCAGCAGGAAGTACCAGAAGATCACCGCGAAGAAACTCTGGAAGGCCTGCCACAGCAGGTGGCCCTGCACTCGCTCCAGCAGTTGTTCGCCATTTTCGGCGCAGATGCCCAGGTCACGTTCTGCGACATGGGCTGCCGCTTGCAGATCCTCACGCCGCCAGGCGTCACGGAACGGGCCCAGTTCACCCAGCAGGTCGCCGCGACCCAGGGCGTAGATCACCACCAGCAGGTGCACCGGCAGCGCCAGCAAGCCATAGGCGATGGGCTCCAGCACCAGCAGCAACAGCCCGAGCAGCGCCACCGGCAGCAACACCATGACGATCAGCAGCCACCACGGATGCCCGGCCATACGCGGGCTCGACTCCAGACGCGCCAATTCCCCCAGCCACCAGTCATCACGCTGTACCCGCTGGCGCAGGGCCGAGAACTTCTCGATCCACACCGCCAACAGCAACACCAGAAAACTCATTGTCCTTCCCCCTTCTCCAAGGCGGCACGAAAGCGTGCCCAGTCGAATCCCGGGCCCGGGTCGGTCTTGCGCCCGGGCGCGATGTCGCTATGCCCGCAGATCCTTTGTGGCGTGATGTCGCTGAAGGCCCGCCGCAGTTGCCTGCTCAGGCTGATCAACGAGTGATATTGAGCATCGCTGAAAGGCTGATCATCGGTGCCTTCCAGTTCGATGCCCAGGGAAAAGTCGTTGCACGTCTCACGCCCCTGGAAACTCGAGACACCGGCATGCCACGCTCGATCCAGGCAGGAAACGAATTGGGTGACGGCGCCGTCACGCTCGATCAGAAAATGCGCAGAAACACGCAGATCGGCGATCCCGGCAAAATAGGGATGCTCTGTGACATCAAGGCGATTCTGGAAGAGTTCCTGCACCTTGCCGGTGCCGAACTGCCCCGGCGGCAGGCTGATGTTGTGAATCACCAGCAGGGAAATCTCGCCCGCCGGACGTTCATTGAAATTGGGTGACGGGCAATGCCGTACGCCATGACACCACCCCGTGGCAGGGTCCAGCCGCATACCGATTCCTTCAACTAAAGCCTTGGGTGGCCCAGTATGCCGCGTTATCCCCTCGGGTTGCGATCACTTGCCGTGATTGAGTCGCTGCAGGTTGCCGATCACCGATTCCAGGGCGCGGTCGAACAGCAGGGTGTCATCCAGGGCGCGCACTGCGCCGCGCTGGAACTCCAGGGCCAGGCCCATGCGCGTACGCTCCAGCACCTTCATGCCGGTGCGGTTGACGAACACGTATTTGGCCACCGGATGGGGAACAATCGCCGCCAGTTTGCAGCGCAGGGTGTTGTCCTCGTCCTCCAGGAATTCGACCCAGGCCCCAAGCCGCAGTTGGTCCACCCATTGCACGCTGGGGTCGTTGGCCGGCAACGCCAGCGGCGCGACTTCCAGCGGGCCCTCTTCAGCACTGGGCAGGACAATCTCTTCGGCCACCACGATCATGTGTGCAGGGTCTGCTTCCAGGACGGCACCCTGCAGTTGCGGGGCCTGAGCCTCGCGCTCGAATGCCTGCAAGTGCAGGAGCTCCAGCTGGCTGAAGAACTCGCTGGTAGCGAAAGGATCGAAAGCCGCCGCGCTCAAACCCTCGCGCAGGCCCTTGAGCAACCCCGGCACCAGCGCCAGCAAGCGCATGGCAGTATCCGGCTGTTCATGGCGCTGCACGCTCCAGATCAGCTCCAGCAGGGTCTGCTCCGCAGTTTGCCACTCTGGCGAGTCGTCGCCGTGCTTGAGGCAACTGAGCAGCATCACCTGGCTCCAGGCTTCGCGGACAAAATCCACCACCTTCTGCGGCAACACCTTGCCCAGCAGGGCGTCATTCAGGGCCTGCTCTACCCGGCGCCGGGCCAGCTCGGCCCTGGCCCGCCCTTCCTCGGCGTCACGGGTACGCTGCTCCAGCAACTCGGCGCGACGCCGCTCGTCGGCAGTGAAGGCCAGGAAGTCCGCCAGCAGCTCGGAGAAGATCGCCGGGTCATCGCTGAACTCGCTGAGCAGGCGTTGCACCACTTGCTCGATCCGCAGGTACAGACTGTCGCGCTGGTGGTCATCGCAACCGCCCCAGCCCATGGCTGCAGCGGCGATCTCATTGAGCAGGCGCCGAGCCGGGTGATTGCCGCGGCTGAAGAAACTCTTGTCCAGCACCGCCACCTTGAGCATGGGAATCTGCAGGCGGCCAATCAGCGCCTTGAGCGAGTCCGGCAGGTTGCGGTCATCGAGAATGCATTCGAAGAGCATGGCGATCAGGTTGATCACGTCTTCATCGGCCACATCCACCACCCGGGATTTGCCGCTCTTGACGCTGACCCGGGTGAGCAATTGTTCCAACTGGTTGCGCAGGTCGAAATCGTCCTGGGCGCTGGGCGCCGGCACGTATTGCTGCAGGTGCGACAGCAGGCGCATGAGGTCGCGGGTGGAAATCGGCTGGGTTTCGGCACTGGCTTCCAGGGTCGGCGCCACGCTGCCACGCACATGAAACAGCAGGGTCTGCAGGGCGGCGAAAACTTCCTGCACGCTCTCGTCGAGCTGCGACTGGCTGGATTTCGCCGTGCCCCCCTCGGTCGCTGACGCACGGGCCTCGGCCTGGGCTCGATCGGCCGCCCGGCGGGCCGGAGCAGGCATCAGTTCCGGCAGGATCCCGGTGGCGATCAGCAGTTGGTTGGCTTCGGCATAGAGTTGTTCGGCATCGCTGAGCACATAACGCTCGAACAACTTGAGGATGATCAGCTTGACCTTGATTTCCACCCCCAGGCTGCGCCCGGCCTGGAGGAAATACTCGCAGAGCAGCGCCGGCCCCAGGGGGTTGTCCCCATCCACCAGGCGCCGTCCCAGCAGCACACTCAGGCGCTCCGTCAACTGCCCCAGGGCGAAGCCATCACGGTTGAGCACCTTGGCCACCATGGCATCCACCGCGACGGTCTTTTCCAGGTCATCGTGGGACGGATCCAGTGATGGGTCGTAGACCACGGCATGGGGAATGGCCAGGGCCGGGTCATACTGCACCAGGCAGGCAAAAGCCTGGAAGAACGCCTCCAGGAAACCGCGCTCGATGCTCTTGCGCTTCAGCCGCAGGTCGCGCATGGCTTCGAAGAGGGTGTTTTGCTCGACGTTGTTGCGGGCCCGATCGGCCATTTCGAACAGGGTGTCATCAGCGTTATCGAACAGTTCCTGCAAGCCGTGGCGCAATTGCTGGGCGACCTTGTCTCGGACCTGAAGCAGAATCACAGGCAGGCGGGCAAGCGGCGAAGCGGTCGCCTGATCTGTAGCGGCCTTGTGCAAAGGCACTACATTCCCGTCGTTGTGCATCCAAGCCTCCTGGAAAGGTGTTTCTTCGGTTCGAGATCAAGATTCAGTCAAGCCGACGACGCTCACAGCCGGCTCTCAGCGGAGGCGCATGCACTCCACTGCACTTCATTTAGGGGGAAGCCAAAGACACGTCAAAGCTATGACGTCAATTACAAGTCATATTATCTTGTAAAAGTCCCCTCTTGCGCCAGCAGACTCTGTGGCCTCCTCCGAAATAACCCCTAGCGACTCAAGAAAAGTCACTCCTATTCATCAGACAAAGCCATCCAGGACAGGTTCGCCAATGCCTTGCAGGCATTTGCCACCTTGGGTTCGCTGATCCCCTGGCCCTATAATCGGCGCACTTTGTTTGTGGAGCCCGTTATGCCGAATCTACGCCTCGCCGACCTGACCGCCGAAATCGAAGCCAACGTGCGCCGTGCGTTGCTGGAAGACATCGGCAGCGGCGACATCACCGCGCAACTGATCCCGGCCGAACGTCTGGCCAAGGCCACCATCATTACCCGCGAAGCCGCAGTAGTCGCCGGCACCGCCTGGGTCGATGCGGTCTTTCGCCAGCTGGACCCGCGGGTCGCTGTGCACTGGCAAGTGGCCGACGGTGAGCGGGTGGTGCCCAACCAGGTGCTTTTCCACCTCGAAGGCCCAGCCCGCTCGCTGCTCACCGGCGAGCGCAGTGCCCTGAACTTTCTGCAACTGCTGTCCGGCGTGGCCACCCGCGCGCGGTACCTGGCGGACTTTGTCGCCGATACCCAGGTCAAGCTGCTGGATACCCGCAAGACCCTGCCGGGGCTGCGCCTGGCACAGAAGTACGCGGTCACCTGCGGCGGTTGCCACAACCACCGCATCGGCCTGTATGACGCCTTCCTGATCAAGGAAAACCATATCGCTGCCTGCGGCGGTATCGCCCAGGCCATCAGCGCCGCCCACAGGATCGCCCCGGGCAAGCCGGTGGAAGTGGAAGTGGAAAGCCTGGAGGAACTGAAGGAGGCCCTGGCCGCCGGGGCCGACATCATCATGCTCGACGAACTGAGCCTGGACGACATGCGCGAGGCCGTGCGCCTGAACGCCGGCAAGGCCAAGCTGGAAGCCAGTGGCGGGATCAACGAAAGCACCTTGCGCCCGATCGCCGAGACCGGGGTGGATTACATTTCCATCGGTGCCATGACCAAGGACGTGAAAGCGCTGGACCTGTCCATGCGCTTGAGCCTCTGAGCCATGAAAAACGCCAGCCTGGTTCAGGCTGGCGTCGTGCTCAACCGTCGATCTCGTTGAGCTGCAGATAGTCCTCCAGGTCCATGCCCAGCGCTTCAGCAACTTCCTGATGCACCTCCAGGCGCATGGCCTTCAGTTCCTCCGGTGTTTCTGCCACCAGATCGAGCACCAGTTCCCATGGCTCTATGCCGCGGGACTCCGCCTCGTCCTCGAACGCCCATTGCGCCTGCTGCTTCTGCTCTTCCGGGCTCAGGGCGCTGATTTCCTCTTGCAAGGAAGGCGTGGCAGCCAGGTACCTTTCAAGCGCTACGTCGATTCTTGCCTCTTTAGGAATCATCTCGTTCTCTCTGATCGTGGGAATGGAAGATGGATCTGGATCGTTGGGATCTCTCTGCCGCAAAAAACCGTTGTGAACTTCGATTTATCTGGCCTTCAGAACCATTCTGGATCATCTGAAAACAGCATGCTGGTACTCAGACAGGGACCGAATATAGGACCTTTGGTCCACGATTTATATGACCTGATGCACCCATTGGAGAAAAACTCCGGGTTTTCCAAGCCATCGGCAGACGCCAGCCCGGCAGAACCCTCAGAGAACGAGATTTCGCAAATGCAGCCGCAGCGATATTTCATGCCGGTGTTTCACCAGGTTACGGAGCTAGGACCCCACAGCCGTAGCTGTTCCTTTTCTCAAGCAAGCTCCTGTCTGCCCGACATCGATAAGCCTTCTTAGATTATCGAGAATATCGAACTCCTTTACTTCTCCATCCTTGGCTATGAGGATCCCGGCTCTAGTCAGCCATAGATACCCTTCCTTGCTTTGATTAGGGATGACAGTAACTACGAAATTCAATGTCGGACTCTCTGGACGACTCTCCGGCACCTTGGTCTCAGTGAAATTGAAAGTCAGTTCATTATCATCGCCTGGTGAAACGCTTTGCGCGCTGACAACAGGCAGCCGAGCCCTTGAAGCAGCAGGAAACTCAGCGGAATACAACACACTTCCTCCCTGTACCTGCTTGGTTATTCTTAAGAAATATTGCTCCAGGTCTTTGGTATTCGTTGGCGTCGTGCAGTCTTCGCCTTCAGCGGCAAAATATTCCCCCTCAAACTCATAAGAGGGTCCTTTCTCACAGGCTGCAAGGGACAGCGACACTATGCCGGCCAAAGCCAGCTTCCACTTCTTCACACCGGTCACTCCATGATTTGCGGGCGTCATTATGCGCAATGCCCCTGGCTGCTACCAACCGGTTCATGACCCGCACAGGTGTGAACAACTGGGCACTAACCTCGTCCAGACACAAAAACACCGACACCAGATAACCCCGAGCAAACCGCTTAAAACTCGGTACAGGATGCTGAGTACAGGCGCGGAAAGTCTTCGTTGATACAAGTCTCTCTGGCTGCTAAATCCGCATAAACAATGAGGCGCACGTCCACAAACAACTATAGGAGCGTTCAATTGAATAGCACCGGGAACCTCTGAAACTTCCAGGGCACACTTTTGCGGGTGCCTCGTAGTTTCCCGCCTTTCAAGGGTGCTCATTCAAAGCCTGGCGAACTTTGTTGGGAGGGTGGGTTTAGACAGCCATAAACTGCTCTCAACCCGAAATGTGGTGCCGGAGACAGGAATCGAACCTGCGACCTTCGCGTTACGAGTGCGCTGCTCTACCGACTGAGCTACACCGGCGTGGGCTAAAACCTAGCACCAGCGCCCCGGGCCGGCAACCGAGCGGCTTTTATCGCAGATAGCAAAACGCCCCGAACCAGTCGGGGCGTCTGCTTGTTCAGCGTAAGGCTAAAGGGTGATTAAACGCCCGAAGCCTTGGCTGCTGCCACGTCTTTGATGGACAGCTTGATACGGCCGCGGTTGTCCACGTCCAGTACCAGCACTTCCACTTCCTGGCCTTCTTTCAGGATGTCGGTGACTTTCTCAACGCGAGCGTCGCTCAGCATGGAGATGTGCACCAGACCATCCTTGCCCGGCAGGATGTTGACGAAGGCGCCGAAGTCGACGATGCGCTCAACCTTGCCGACGTAGATCTTGCCGATCTCGGCTTCCGCGGTGATGCCCAGAACGCGCTGACGCGCGGCCTCTGCAGCTTCCTTGGTTTCGCCGAAGATCTTGATCGAGCCGTCGTCTTCGATGTCGATCGAAGCCTTGGTTTCTTCACAGATCGCGCGGATGGTGGCGCCGCCTTTACCGATGACGTCACGGATCTTGTCGGTGTCGATCTTCATCGCGATCATGGTCGGAGCGTTGGCCGACAGCTCGGTACGGGACTGACCGATGATCTGGTTCATCTGACCGAGGATGTTCAGGCGAGCTTCCAGGGCCTGGCCCAGGGCGATCTCCATGATCTCTTCGGTGATGCCCTTGATCTTGATGTCCATCTGCAGCGCGGTGACGCCTTTGGCGGTACCGGCTACCTTGAAGTCCATGTCGCCCAGGTGGTCTTCGTCACCCAGGATGTCGGTCAGGACTGCGAACTTCTCGCCTTCCTTGACCAGGCCCATGGCGATACCGGCAACCGGCGCCTTCATTGGTACACCAGCGTCCATCAGCGCCAGTGAAGCACCGCACACGGAAGCCATGGAGCTGGAACCGTTGGACTCGGTGATTTCCGATACTACGCGGATGGTGTAAGGGAACACGTCGGCGGCTGGCAGCATGGCCTGGACCGAACGACGGGCCAGACGGCCGTGACCGATTTCACGACGACCAGCGCCGCCCATGCGACCACACTCGCCCACCGAGAACGGAGGGAAGTTGTAGTGCAGCATGAAGGGGTCTTTCTTTTCGCCTTCCAGGGTGTCCAGCAGCTGTGCGTCACGGGCAGTACCCAGGGTCGCAACCACCAGGGCCTGGGTTTCGCCACGGGTGAACAGGGCCGAACCGTGAGTCTTGGGCAGTACGCCGACTTCGATGTTCAGCGGACGTACGGTGCGGGTGTCGCGGCCGTCGATACGCGGCTTGCCGTTGACGATGTTTTCGCGAACGGTGCGGTATTCGATCTCGCCGAAAGCGGCTTTGACGTCGGACGCCGAAGGCTGGCCTTCTTCACCGGAGAGCTTGGCGACGACCTGGTCTTTCAGCTCGCCCAGGCGAGCGTAACGGTCGGCCTTGACGGTGATGGTGTAAGCCTGGGAGATGGCTTCGCCGAACTCGGCACGGATAGCGCCCAGCAGTTCGGTGGCTTCTGGGGCAGCAGCCCAGTCCCAGGTAGGCTTGGCAGCTTCGGCGGCCAGCTCTTTGACAGCCTTGATCACCGACTGGAATTCGTCGTGGGCGAACAGTACAGCGCCCAGCATCTGGTCTTCGGTCAGCTCTTTGGCTTCCGATTCAACCATCAGTACAGCTTCTTCGGTACCGGCCACGACCATGTCCAGGCTCGAAGCAGCCAGTTGCTCGTAGGTCGGGTTCAGCAGGTAGCCGGTGCTTTCGTGGAATGCCACGCGAGCGGCGCCGATCGGGCCGTCGAAAGGAATGCCGGAAATGGCCAGGGCAGCCGAGGTACCGATCATCGCAGCGATGTCCGGATCGGTCTTCTTGCTGGTGGAAACCACGGTGCAGACTACCTGCACTTCGTTCATGAAGCCTTCTGGGAACAGAGGGCGGATCGGACGGTCGATCAGACGCGAGGTCAGGGTTTCTTTCTCGGAAGGACGGCCTTCGCGCTTGAAGAAACCGCCAGGGATCTTACCGGCAGCGTAAGTCTTTTCCTGGTAGTGAACAGACAGAGGGAAGAAGCCCTTGCCTGGATCGGCTTGCTTGGCGCCAACCACGGTCACCAATACGCTGACGTCGTCGTCAACGGTGACCAATACTGCGCCGGAGGCCTGACGGGCGATACGGCCAGTCTCGAGGGTTACGGTCGACTGACCGAACTGGAATTTTTTGATTACCGGGTTCACGGTGTCCTACCTTCTTTGTGGCTCTTGGGGAAACTTGCTTCTTGCGAAATTCTTGGGCAATGCGGGGAATCGGCCCAGCCTTTATTGTCCAGGTAAAACAGTGCAGCAGATAAAACTTGAGGCTGGAAGCCTGCCATACGCCGGCGGAAAAACCGCTGACGCATGGCAAACAACCAACCTCATAGCGCAATCGCTGATTAGCGACGCAGACCCAGACGACCGATCAGGGTGCTGTAACGGCTCAGGTCCTTGCCTTTCAGGTAGTCCAGCAGCTTACGACGCTGGTTTACCATGCGGATCAGGCCACGACGGGAGTGGTGGTCTTTACCGTTGGCTTTGAAGTGACCTTGCAGTTTGTTGATGTTGGCGGTCAGCAGTGCAACTTGCACTTCTGGCGAACCAGTGTCACCAACAGCTTGCTGGTAGTCGGTTACGATCTGAGCTTTTTCTTCAACGCTGAGTGCCATGTGGGCAATCCTTATATCAGGAAACTGTTCAAGAACAGTTTCAACAGGCCAGGGACAAATCCCTGTATCTATAAATGAGTAGTGACCGTGCCTGTTAACAGCCACCCTCGTCCGGTCATTCTGACCGAATCAGTCGACGCGGCGCGATGCGCCCGTCTTCGCTCACTTCACCGATACCGATGAAGCGACCGTTGTGATCCTGTACCCGCACCATGCCGAACTTCGGTGCATCCGGGGCACGTACCGGCTGGCCGTTGAGCCAGTAGAACGCGCTGTGCTCCGAGAACTGCAGCAGCGGCCAATCCAGCAGACCGCTGTCCGATGGCATCAGGAAGCGGTCTACCGCTTCGTTGCCGCCTTCGGCGTGCACCGCTTCAAGCTCTTCCAGGGTGACCGTCTGGGCCAGGCTGAAAGGTCCGGCCTGGGTCCGTCGCAGTTCTGCAACGTAGGCACCACAGCCGAGCTTTTCACCGATATCTTCCACCAGGGTGCGGATATAGGTGCCTTTGCTGCAGTCCACCGCCAGGCGAGCAGTGTCACCTTCGAAGGCGAGCAATTCCAAGCGCGCAATAGTAACAGAACGCGGTTCGCGCTCCACCACTTCCCCTGCACGAGCCAGTTTGTAGAGTGGCTGGCCATCGCGTTTGAGGGCCGAGTACATCGGCGGTATCTGCTTGATTTCGCCACGAAATTCCGGCAATACCGCCTCGATATCGGCACGACCAACGGTCACTTCGCGGGTCTGCAAAACTTCGCCTTCAGCGTCCGCGGTGGTGGTGGTCTTGCCCAACTGAGCCAGGGTTTCGTAACCCTTGTCGGAATCGAGCAGGTATTGCGAGAACTTGGTGGCCTCGCCAAAGCACAGCGGCAAAACGCCGGTGGCCAGGGGGTCGAGGCTACCGGTGTGGCCGGCCTTCTCGGCATTGAGCAGCCAACGGACCTTCTGCAGCGCCGCGTTGGAGGTGAAGCCCAGCGGCTTGTCCAGGAGGATGATGCCGCTGACGTTACGACGGATACGCTTGACCTGAGCCACCGCTTACTCCTTGGCGTCTTCAGGGGCAGGCGCGTCGCCATGCTGGCTGTCTTCAGCCACGGCACGCTCGATCAGGGCCGACAGGTGCGCCCCGCGGGCCACGCTCTCGTCGTAATGGAAGTGCAGTTGCGGCACGCTGCGCAGCTTCATTTCCTTGGCCAATTGCATGCGCAGGAAACCTGCCGCCGAGTTCAGCACCTTGATGCTCTGGGCGATTTGTTCGGCGTTTTCCTGGCCCATCACGGTGATGAAGATCTTCGCGTGGCCGACGTCGCGGCTGACTTCCACGGCGGTGATGGTCACCAGGCCGACGCGTGGATCCTTGACTTCACGACGGATCAGTTGCGCCAGTTCGCGCTGCATCTGATCACCGATACGTTGGGTACGGCTGTATTCTTTTGCCATGTCTTGTTACCTGTTACTGCCTCACGGTGAAACCCGTGTGGTCTGAAAGCGGCAAACGCCCGGCCTGGCAGAAGCCAGACCGGGCGTTGCGTTTAGAGGCCGCCGAGGGCGCCGTGCATTTGCATGCAAGCGGCCATCAGGGCTCTTGAAGTGCGCGAGTTAGAGGCTGCGAGCAACCTGGACCTTCTCGAAGACTTCGATCTTGTCGCCGACTTTGACGTCGTTGTAGCTCTTCACGCCGATACCGCATTCCATACCGGCACGTACTTCAGAGGCGTCATCCTTGAAGCGGCGCAGGGATTCCAGCTCGCCTTCGAAGATAACGATGTCTTCACGCAGTACGCGGATTGGACGGTTACGGTGCACGACACCTTCGATGACCATGCAACCGGCGATCGCACCAAACTTCGGCGAGCGGAACACGTCGCGAACTTCGGCAACACCCAGGATGTTCTCCCGAACGTCGCTGCCCAGCATACCGGTCAGGGCTTTCTTGACGTCTTCGATGATGTCGTAGATCACGTTGTAGTAACGCATATCCAGACCTTCCTGCTCGACGATCTTCCGTGCGCCGGCATCGGCACGCACGTTGAAGCCGAACAGTACAGCGTTGGAGGCCAGTGCCAGGTTGGCGTCGCTTTCGGTGATACCACCGACGCCGCCGCCCACTACGCGCACTTGCACTTCGTCGTTGCCCAGGCCGTTCAGAGCGCCTTGCAGAGCTTCCAGCGAACCACGGACGTCGGATTTGAGGACGATGTTGAGCGTCTTCTTCTCTTCCTGGCCCATGCTTTCGAAGATGTTTTCCAGCTTGCCGGCGTGAGCACGGGCCAGCTTGACCTCGCGGAACTTGCCTTGACGGAACAAAGCCACTTCACGGGCTTTCTTCTCGTCGGCAACCACGCTCATCTCGTCGCCAGCGTCCGGAGTACCGTCCAGGCCGAGGATCTCGACCGGAATGGAAGGACCGGCTTCCTTGATTGGCTTGCCGTTCTCGTCGAGCATGGCGCGCACGCGGCCATAGTTCGAACCGACCAGCACCATGTCGCCTTGACGCAGCGTACCGTCCTGAACAAGCACGGTAGCTACCGGGCCGCGGCCCTTGTCGAGGCGGGACTCGACCACGACACCGCGGCCCGGGGCCGAAGGAGTCGCCTTGAGTTCCAGGACTTCGGCCTGCAGCAGAACAGCTTCCAGCAGGTCGTCGACACCGGTACCCATTTTCGCGGAGACCGGTACGAATGGAGTATCACCACCCCAGTCTTCCGACGTCACGCCGTGAACCGAAAGCTCACTGCGGATACGGTCCAGGTCTGCGCCCGGCTTGTCGATCTTGTTCACCGCAACCACCAGCGGAACGCCGGCAGCTTGTGCGTGCTGAACGGCTTCAACGGTCTGCGGCATCACACCGTCGTCCGCTGCAACCACCAGGATCACAATGTCGGTGGCCTTGGCACCACGGGCACGCATGGCGGTAAACGCGGCGTGACCAGGGGTGTCGAGGAAAGTGACCATGCCGCGCTCGGTTTCTACGTGGTAGGCACCGATGTGCTGGGTGATGCCGCCGGCCTCGCCCGCGGCCACTTTGGCGCGACGGATGTAGTCCAGCAACGAGGTCTTACCGTGGTCAACGTGGCCCATTACGGTCACGACCGGCGCACGGGCAACCGCTTCACCTTCGAACTTCAGGGACTCGGCCAGGGAATCTTCCAGGGCGGTGTCGCTGACCAGGGTCACTTTGTGGCCCAGTTCTTCAGCAACCAACTGGGCAGTTTCCTGGTCCAGAACCTGGTTGATAGTGGCTGGAGTACCCAGCTTGAACATGAACTTGATGACTTCGGCAGCCTTGACCGACATCTGCTGGGCCAGTTCGCCCACAGTGATGGTCTCGCCGATCTGCACGTCACGTACCACTGGCCCGGTTGGGCTCTGGAAACCGTGAGCATTGCGCTTCTTCAGCTTGGCCTTGCCGCGACCACCACGACGGAAGCCATCGCTTTCTTCGTCGGTGGTACGTGGGGCAACGCGCGGAGCTGGCGCCTTTTCCTTGACCGAAGCACGATGCGGAGCATTTTTGCGCTCGCCATCGCCGCCACGACGGTTGTCGTCGTTGCGGGTCTTGTCCGGACGGCGCTGTTCGTCTTTCTTGCGCGCGTCAGCTGCTGGAGCCGCAGTGGCCACCGGAGCTTCCTGCACAGGCTCGACTACAGGCGCTGGAGCAGGAGCTGCTGCTTGCGCAGCAACCGGCTCGGCAACCGGAGCAGGCTGGCGACGCGCTTCTTCTTCGGCGCGACGCTTGGCTTCTTCTTCAGCCTTCTGACGAGCAGCATTTTCTACTGCGCGACGTTCTTCCAGTTCGCGTTGACGCTCGGCTTCGATTTCTTCCGGGCTGCGCTGTACGAAGACTTTCTTCTTGCGCACTTCAACGCTGATGCTCTTGCTGCCAGCAACCCGCAGGGTGCTGGTGGTCTTGCGCTGCAAAGTAATTTTGCGTGGTTCTTCCACTTTCGCCTTGTGGCTGCTTTTCAGGTGAGTCAGCAACGACTGCTTCTCACTGTCGCTCACATGTTCCTCGGCGGCGGTGTGCGGCAGACCTGCCTCACGCATCTGCTGCAGCAGGCGCTCTACCGGTGTTTTGACCTCATCGGCCAGTTGTTTCACCGTGACTTGCGTCATGCACTTCTCTCCTCAGGCCGCGCCTAATTACTCGAACCAGTGGGCTCGGGCGGCCATGATCAACTTGCCGGCACGATCATCGTCAATGCCGTCGATGTCGAGCAGGTCGTCAATAGACTGCTCGGCCAGGTCTTCGCGGGTAATTACGCCGCGCACCGCCAGTTCCATCGCCAAATCCTTGTCCATACCCTCAAGCGAGAGCAGGTCTTCGGCCGGATGGGCGTCTGCCAGCTTTTCCTCAGTAGCGATGGCTTTAGTCAACAAGCGATCCTTGGCCCGAGCGCGAAGCTCGTTGACGATGTCTTCGTCAAAGCCGTCGATGTTGAGCATTTCTTCCAGCGGTACGTAGGCAATCTCTTCCAGGCTGGTGAAGCCTTCATCAACCAGAACCTGTGCCAGTTCTTCATCGACTTCCAGCTCGTCGATGAAATTGCGCAGGATGTCGCCGGTTTCTGCTTGCTGCTTGGCCTGGATGTCCGATTCGGTCATCACGTTCAGGGTCCAGCCAGTCAGTTGGCTGGCCAGACGCACGTTCTGACCACCACGACCGATGGCTTGAGCCAGATTGTCTGCGCCAACGGCGATGTCCATGGCATGGGCATCTTCGTCGACGATAATTGCCGCGACTTCGGCCGGCGACATGGCGTTGATCACGAACTGCGCCGGGTTCTCATCCCACAGGACGATATCCACACGCTCGCCACCCAACTCACCGGAAACGGCCTGGACGCGCGAACCGCGCATACCAATGCACGCGCCCTGCGGGTCGATGCGCTTGTCCTTGGAGCGAACTGCGATCTTGGCCCGCGAACCCGGATCACGGGAGGCGGCCATTACTTCGATCAGGCCTTCGGCAATTTCCGGCACTTCGATACGGAACAGCTCGATCAGCATTTCCGGCGCGGTACGCGACAGGATCAGCTGCGGGCCGCGGTTCTCGGTGCGGATTTCCTTGAGCAGCGCGCGCAGACGCACGCCAACCCGGAAAGTCTCACGGGAGATGATGTCTTCACGGGCCAGCAACGCCTCGGCGTTGTTACCCAAGTCGACGATCACGTTGTCACGTGTCACTTTTTTCACGGTGCCGGAGATGATTTCCCCCAGGCGCTCGCGATAGGCATCAACTACCTGTGCGCGCTCGGCTTCGCGAACCTTCTGCACGATGACCTGCTTGGCGGTCTGGGCAGCGATGCGGCCGAACTCGATGGATTCGATCTTTTCTTCGATCACATCACCGACTTTGGCGTCGGGATGGGTTTCGCGAGCCTTGCTCAACCAGGTCTCGACCGCTGGATCATCCAGGTCGGCTTCTTCGACCACCGTCCAGCGACGGAAAGTTTCGTAGGAACCGGTGTGGCGATTGATTTCCACACGCAGGTCTACTTCGTCCTCAAAACGCTTCTTGGTAGCAGTGGCCAGAGCCAGCTCCAGCGCTTCAAAAATTACGCTTGCCGGTACACCCTTTTCATTGGATACCGACTCAACAACCAGCAGTACTTCTTTGCTCATCGTACGCCTCGCCTTTCGCAAGCCATTGGATCCGCGGGATCCGCGTCTCAGTCAAAACTGGGAATTATGTTGGCCTTGTCGATCATATCGATCGGCAACAGGAACTCATGGTCATCCACTTGCACCACGACATCCTGTTCCTCCACCCCGCGGAGAAGGCCCTGAAAATTACGCCGACCTTCGAAGGGCGAGCGCAGTTTGATCTTCACTTGCTCACCGACATACTTGGCAAACTGTTCAAGAGTGAACAGTGGGCGTTCCATGCCAGGAGAGGAAACTTCAAGGGTGTATTCAACGGAGATCGGATCTTCTACGTCGAGAACACCACTGATCTGACGGCTGACGATGGCGCAATCGTCCACCAGCACGCCGCCTTCTTTATCGATATAAACGCGCAACAATGAGTGGCGACCCTGAGCCGAAAACTCAATACCCCAGCATTCATAGCCAAGGGCCACGACCACCGGGGCCAACAAGGCCTGCAACTGTTCTAGCTTGCTCGACACCTGAACCCCCTCGTGCATGCTTGTGCAAATAAAAAATGGGCGAAGCGCCCATCCCGGAAACGCCGTTGAATAGCGGCGTTGTAAAGTGTCCAGCTAACAAAAAGCCCCTGAAAAGGGGCTCCGCTAAAACTGGTTGCGGGGGCCGGATTTGAACCGACGACCTTCGGGTTATGAGCCCGACGAGCTACCAGACTGCTCCACCCCGCGACAAAGCTGGGGCGGAAGTATACGACTGATCCCTTTTTGGGTCAATGTAACCTTCCACCTACAAGAAAGCCCGCAACAGCGGGCTCTCCTGATAATTGGTACCGAGAAGGGGACTCGAACCCCTACACCCTATGGGCACAACCACCTCAAGGTTGCGTGTCTACCAATTCCACCACCTCGGCATAGACTACGTTACTGCGTGAAACTCTTCTTACTTCTGCTCTGGAGCTGGAGGTACGTCAGTCGCGCTGTTGGCCGACTTTTGCTCTTGGAGCACCGGGACATCATCAGAAGCCGGTTTTTGCTTTGGTACTTCAAGCACTGCTGGATCTGGCAAACCTACTTGAGTCAGCTGGTGAGCTTTCTCTTTAGCAAAGTAACCTAACCCCAAGCTGGTTATGAAGAAACCGGCGGCAAGTATAGCAGTAAACTTACTAAGAAAGGTAGAGGAACCTTGGCTTCCGAACACAGTATTTGAAGCACCTGCACCGAAAGACGCGCCAGCATCCGCACCTTTACCCTGCTGCAGCAAAACCAGAGCAACTACGCCCAGGGCACCCAGCAGATGAAAAACGACTACGACTGTTTCCAGCATTTTTTCAGTTTCCCGCGGCGCGACAGATCGCACCGAACTCATCTGCATTCAGGGAAGCTCCACCAATGAGCCCCCCATCGATATCCGGCATGCCGAACAGTTCGACCGCATTGGCCGCCTTCACGCTGCCGCCGTATAGAAGCCGCACACCTCGTGCCACTTCAGAATTTTCTGCCGCCAACTGCGCGCGGATAGCTGCGTGCACATCCTGCGCCTGTTGCGGTGTCGCAGTCAGCCCGGTACCAATGGCCCAGACCGGCTCGTAAGCGATAACAGCATTGGCGAACGCACCAACACCCAACTCTTCGATGATGCTGCCCAGCTGACGCCCGACAACCTCTAGAGTCTTCCCGGCTTCGCGCTGCTCGAGGGTCTCCCCTACACACAGAACCGGCTTCAAGCCACAGGCCTGCGCCGCTGCGAACTTACGATTGAGAGTCGCGTCACGCTCACCCATGATCAGGCGGCGCTCGGAGTGCCCAACCAGCACCAGGGAACAACCTGCATCCACCAACTGACTCGGGGCGATCTCGCCCGTCAATGCACCTTGCATGGACTCCACCGCAGAGTTCTGCGCGCCGACCTGAATCGACTTACCCTTCAAGCCATCAATCACTTGATTGATATGCAAGCAAGGCGGGAATACCGCGACATCAACACCGCTTGGCAAGGCCAGATGACGAAGGCCGTTGATCAGCTCAGCGACGCTGGCGCGGGTACCGTGCATCTTCCAGTTACCAGCTACCATAGGGCGACGCATGCTGTACCTCGTCGGTCAAAGTGGGCGCAGATGTTACCCAACCAAAACAACACTGGCAAGCCGAAATCAGGCAGAAACTTCAGCAACCAGTTTCGCCAGCTCTTCGGCGTAAGCGCGAACCTGAGCTTCGTCGTCGCCTTCAACCATCACGCGCACCAGAGGCTCGGTACCCGACTTGCGCAACAGAACCCGACCACGCCCAGCCATAGCGGCCGTGACACGCTCGCAAGCCTCTTTCACCGCAGGATGCTCGACCGGGTTCTCACCGCCGCCAAAGCGCACATTGACCAGCACCTGAGGACACTTGCGCAACCCCTGACGGGACTGGGCCAGGCTTTCACCACGAGCCTTGAGCGCCATCAGCACCTGCAGCGCGGCAATGATCGCATCCCCGGTAGTAGCATGACGGAAGCACACGATGTGCCCGGAGTTTTCGCCACCTACCAGCCAATTGCGCTCCAGCAGCTCGGCGATCACATAACGGTCACCGACGTTGGCCCGGACAAAGGGGATACCCAAGTCCGTCAGGGCCAGCTCCAGCCCCAGGTTGCTCATGAGCGTTCCGACCACGCCGCCTTGCAGCTTGTCACGCTCATGCAGGTCGCGAGCGATGATGAACAGCAGCTCATCACCATCCACGATCGCACCAGTCTGATCGACCATCAGCACCCGGTCACCATCGCCATCAAAGGCGATCCCCAGGTCCGCATGCTCGGCCAGGACAGCCGCCTGCAATTGGCCCATGTGGGTCGAGCCGCAGTTCTCGTTGATGTTCAAGCCATTGGGTTGCGCGGACAGCACAGTGACCTGCGCCCCCAACTCGCGGAACACGCTTGGCGCCACCTTGTAGGTCGCACCATGAGCGCAGTCGAGAACAACTTTCAAACCAGCGAAGCTGGTGCTGGAAGGCACGCTGCTTTTGCAGAATTCGATGTAACGCCCTGAAGCGTCGTTGATCCGCGAAACCTTGCCGAGCTTGCTCGACTCCACCACGGTCATCGGCGCATCCAGCAACTCTTCGATCATCAACTCCACCTCGTCAGGCAACTTGGTGCCCTCACCCGAGAAGAACTTGATGCCGTTGTCATCATGAGGATTGTGCGAGGCACTGATAACGATGCCCGCCTCCGCATGGAAGGTACGCGTCAGGTAAGCAATGGCCGGAGTCGGCATCGGCCCCAGGAGCATCACATCGGCACCGGCTGCAGACAACCCTGCCTCCAGTGCAGACTCGAACATGTACCCGGAGATACGCGTGTCCTTGCCCACCAGCACGCGGCAGGCGCCCATGCTGCGAAATGCCATGCCGGCGGCCCAGCCGAGCTTGAGCATGAAATCAGGAGTGATAGGGAATTCGCCTACACGGCCGCGGATGCCGTCGGTGCCAAAGTATTTTTTAGTCATAAGTACTCCATCATTCTTATTCGGCGGATTCCACTGCCGCAATCATTCGCACCACATCCACGGTCTCGGCGACATCATGGACACGGATAATTTTCGCGCCCTTGGCCACTGCCAGGGCCGCTAGCGCCAGACTGCCGTGCAATCGCTCACCTACGGGACGATTCAAGGCCTGGCCAATCATGCTCTTGCGCGACACCCCAACCAACAACGGGCGCCCAAGGGCATGCAAGGCATCCATATGCTTGAACAGGCTCAGGTTGTGTTGCAGGGTCTTGGCAAAGCCAAAGCCCGGATCGAGCACAATCCGCTCTGGACCGATGCCCACTGACGCACACTGGGCCATGCGCTCAACCAGGAACTCGGCAACCTCTCGGGTCACGTCCTGATAATGCGGGTTGTCCTGCATATCACCAGGCTCACCCAGCATGTGCATCAGACACACCGGCAAGCCAGTGGCCGCCGCCGCATCCAGGGCACCCTCCCGGCGCAATGAACGAACGTCATTGATCAGCCCTGCGCCGAGGCGAGCGGTTTCACGCATCACCGCCGGTGTCGAGGTATCAACAGAAATGATCACATCCAACTCACGGTGGATGCGCTCGACCACAGGCGCGACTCGCTCCAACTCCTCCAGCGGCGATACCGCACGGGCACCCGGGCGAGTGGATTCGCCACCGACATCAATCAGCGTAGCACCGGCCGCAACCATGGCCTCGGCATGCTGCAAAGCCAGATCAAGCTGGCTGAAGCGGCCACCATCAGAGAAGGAGTCGGGAGTTACATTCAAGATGCCCATGACATGCGCACGGGCCAAATCAAGAACCCGGTTGCCGCAAGGCAACCGGGTGGAGGAAGGAACAGAAGTCATTTAAAACCTTAGTGGTCGGCTGCTGGGCCGCCAATGGGTGTTTCCGGACGCTCATTCTGCACTACTGGAGGAGGAGTACCCGAGCCGCCCTCCCAATCACGAGGTTCGCGTGGAGTACGCCCTGCCATGATGTCGTCGATCTGATCGGCGTCGATGGTTTCGTACTTCATCAGGGCGTCTGCCATGGCATCCAGCTTGTCGCGGTTGTCCGTCAGGATCTGCTTGGCGGTGCCGTAGCACTGATCGATGATGCTGCGCACCTCGGAGTCGATCAGTTTCGCCGTTTCCGCAGACAGGCTCGCATGCTGGCTACCCGCGCTGCGCCCCAGGAACACCTCACCCTCTTCTTCGGCATACATCAGCGGACCAAGCTTCTCGGAAAGACCCCATTTGGTCACCATGTTCCGCGCGATCTGGCTGGCACGCATGATGTCGTTGGAGGCGCCGGTGGTCACGCCGTCGAAGCCAAGGGTCATTTCTTCAGCGATACGACCGCCGTAGAGCGAGCAGATCTGGCTGATCAAGGCACGCTTGGAGAGGCTGTAACGATCTTCTTCCGGCAGGAACATGGTGACACCCAAGGCCCGGCCGCGAGGAATGATCGACACCTTGTAGACCGGGTCGTGCTCCGGCACGACACGACCAACAATGGCGTGGCCTGCTTCGTGATAAGCCGTGTTCTGCTTCTCTTTTTCGGACATGACCATGGATTTGCGCTCCGCGCCCATCATGATCTTGTCCTTGGCCAGTTCGAATTCCTTCATCTCAACGATGCGCTTGCCGGTACGCGCCGCAAACAGCGAGGCCTCGTTGACCAGATTCGCCAGGTCGGCACCGGAGAAACCCGGGGTACCGCGGGCGATTACCGCAGGTGCGACGTCGTCGCCCATTGGCACTTTACGCATGTGCACCTTGAGAATCTGTTCGCGACCACGAATGTCCGGCAGGCCAACCACGACCTGACGGTCGAAACGGCCCGGACGCAGCAAGGCCGGGTCCAGTACGTCAGGACGGTTGGTCGCGGCGATCACGATGATGCCGTCGTTCATTTCGAAACCATCCATCTCAACCAGCAACTGGTTGAGGGTCTGCTCACGCTCATCATGACCGCCGCCCATGCCGGCGCCACGGTGACGACCGACGGCGTCGATCTCGTCGATGAAGATGATGCAAGGAGCATGCTTCTTGGCTTGCTCGAACATGTCACGGACGCGGCTGGCACCCACACCGACGAACATCTCGACGAAGTCGGAACCGGAAATGGTGAAGAAAGGCACTTTGGCTTCACCAGCGATGGCTTTGGCCAGCAACGTCTTACCGGTACCTGGTGGGCCCACCATCAACACGCCGCGAGGAATACGACCGCCCAGACGCTGGAACTTGCCTGGGTCACGGAGGAATTCAACCAACTCACCTACTTCTTCCTTGGCCTCGTCGCAACCGGCAACGTCAGCCAAGGTAGTTTTCACCTGATCTTCAGACAGCAAGCGCGCCTTGCTCTTGCCAAAACTCATCGGCCCGCCCTTGCCTCCGGCGCCACCCTGCATCTGGCGCATGAAGAACATGAACACCGCGATGATCACCAGGATCGGG
Organism: Pseudomonas protegens CHA0; assembly: GCF_000397205.1. Taxonomy (NCBI): domain Bacteria; kingdom Pseudomonadati; phylum Pseudomonadota; class Gammaproteobacteria; order Pseudomonadales; family Pseudomonadaceae; genus Pseudomonas; species Pseudomonas protegens. The sequence goes on along the minus strand of NC_021237.1, from coordinate 969,748 downwards.
AAGCTGGCCACCAGCAGTTGAGTCCAGATGCTTTGCTGTTCAGGCTGCTTGCCTTCGACCACCACGTGGTTGTCCACCAAGTCGCCGATCAGGCCATTGTCCTGAATGGCAGGACGAATGGTCTTGAAGCTGTCGCCATCGTTGCGCTTGCCGGTAATCACGTAGCCATCAACCGCTACGCGCTCGACCTTGCCATCCTTAACTTGCTGGATGAAGTCGGAATAGTTGAGGGTCTGCGGCTCGTTAGGGCTGGAGAAGTTGTTCATCACCGTCACCAAGACGGCGGCGATGATCAACCACAGGATCAGATTCTTTGCCATGTCGTTCAATTAACTACCCTCTGAAGCAAGCTCCGCTACTGGCGCGCGCTTCGCATGATATTCACCGGCCTAACTTACTACATTACCTACAGCTCTGGCAGGCGCTGTCTGTAACCCTATGTGAAACTTAGACTACACAATATGCGCTTAATCTGACGGGGCGAAATACGAAAATCCTATCACCCCAGTCAAAACTCTTACTTACTCACTACGACCACGGAAGCCGCGCCCCAGCAAGTATTGCTCCCGAGAACGGTCACGGGATGATGACGGTTTGCGCATCTGCACTTTCTCGAACATCTGCCGCACGCTCTTGTGGTACTCATCGAAGCCTTCACCCTGGAAGATCTTGATCAGAAAATCACCACCTGGACGCAAGACCCGGCCAGCAAGATCCAGCGCCAACTCGCACAGGAACATCGCTCGCGGCATATCCACGGCTGCTAACCCACTCATATTGGGGGCCATATCGGAAATCACAAGGTCAACTTCAGAATTTCCAACCGCCTCGAGGATCTGCGCCAGTACTGCATCCTCAGTGAAGTCCCCTTGAATAAAGGTCACATCGGGAATGCTGTCCATTTCCAGGATGTCCGAGGCAATCAGGCGCCCCTGGCCACCAATCAGACGACTGGTCACCTGCGACCAGCCACCCGGGGCGGCCCCCAGGTCGATAACACTCATGCCAGGACGGATAAGGCGGTCCTTTTCCTGAATCTCCAGCAGTTTGTAGCTGGCACGGGAACGGTACCCATCTTTTTGCGCCATTTTGACGAATGGGTCGTTGAAGTGCTCTTTCAGCCAGTTATGGCTAGTTTTGGAACGGGCCACGGGCCACCTCAAAATAAAACGGGTCGTGATTAACTGGGCGGTCCCGGACTCGCTCGGGTAAACTGGCCGCCGCTTTTTACAAGATCAGACGCAGGGGTCAGATTATGCCGCTCACTCAAGAGCAGAAGAAACAGTACAAATCCATTGGCCACCATCTGAAACCAGTATTGACTGTGGCTGACAACGGTTTGACCGAAGGTGTATTAGCCGAACTTGAACGCGCCTTGAGCGATCACGAGCTGATCAAGATCAAGCTCAACATCCTCGAGCGCGAGTCGCGCCTGGAGGCCATTGCCCAATTGTGCAAGGCCGGCAAAGCGGATCTGGTGCAGGTCATCGGCAAGATGGCGCTGATCTACCGCAAGAACGCCAAGGTAAACAAGCAATTGTCGAACGTCCATCGTTTCCACTGACGTCGACTCGGGTCAAGGGTGTGTCTGGCGCACCCTGCCACCCCATCCCGGCACTGGCTGCAACACCAGTACCAGCCCGGAAAAACCCAGGACCAGATAGCTGAACAACTGCCAGCGCTGAGCTTCCGGCAACAAGATGCGTACGACGAAATACATCGCACACGCATACATCGCCATCAATAGCAGTTGCCCCCGAATATCCCGCCACAAGCTCCTCAGCCCTTCGGACTGGATCAATACCAGTATCTGCAGGACCAGGCACGCCGCTGAAAAACCTACCAGCAACGCACTGAGCAGTGACGAGATTTCTTCGATCAGCAAGGGGGCAAGGCCAATCTGCCCCAGGGCGGGCAGCAAGCCGAGATGCAACAACCACAAGCCGCCGACCCACAACATCTGGGCCAGCTGCCAAAGCATGGCGCCCGCGTGCAGCGGGCGCCTTCTTTCAGATGTGACGGACTTCGACAATCTCGTACTCGATAACGCCACCAGGCGTTTTGACCGCCACCACATCCCCCTCTTCCTTGGCAATCAAGGCGCGAGCGATCGGCGAGCCGACGGAAATTTTACCGAGTTTGATGTCAGCCTCGTCCTCACCCACGATCTGGTAGGTGACGCTTTCGTCAGTTTCGACGTTGGCGATTTCTACCGTGGTGCCAAAGATCACCTTGCCGGTATGGGGAATGGTCGTGACATCGATGACCACCGAGTTCTGCAGGCGGCCTTCAATATCGCGGATCCGCGCTTCTACCATGCCCTGCTGTTCGCGAGCGGCATGGTATTCGGCGTTTTCCTTCAGGTCACCCAACTCGCGGGCCGTACCGATGTCCTGGCTGAGCTTCGGACGCACGACCTTGGTCAGGTGAGCATGCTCTTCTTCCAGGGCGCGCGCGCCCTGGACGGTCATTGGGTATTTATTCATGCCTTCAATCCTGCGTGTAGATCCTGCAAGCGACGCACGGTCTTTTCCGGACCGAACTTCAACGCTTCACAGATAGCTTCGCCAGCAGCAATGGTGGTGGTGCAGTAGATCTTGTGCTGCAAGGCGTTACGACGAATGGAATAAGAGTCAGCAATCGACTGACGGCCTTCAGTGGTGTTGATGATCAGAGTGACTTCGTCGTTCTTGATCATATCGACCACATGCGGACGACCTTCAGTCACCTTGTTCACACGACGCACCTTCAGGCCGGCCGCCTCGATCAGCTTGGCGGTGCCCGCAGTAGCGACCACTTCGAAGCCCAAGTTGATCAGATCACGGGCCACGCCTGCAACCAGAGGCTTGTCATCGTCGCGCACGCTGATGAACGCAGTACCGCCGGTCGGCAGCACTTCGCTGGCACCCATCTGGGCCTTGGCAAAGGCTTCGCCGAAGGTGTCGCCCACGCCCATCACTTCACCGGTGGACTTCATCTCTGGGCCGAGGATCGGGTCGACGCCCGGGAACTTGGCAAACGGGAATACCGCTTCCTTGACGCTGTAGAAGTTCGGAATGATTTCCTTGGTGAAGCCCAGCTCTTTCAGGGTCTTACCGGCCATCACACGAGCAGCGATCATCGCCAGGGAGACACCGATGCACTTGGAAACGAACGGCACGGTCCGGGAAGCGCGCGGGTTCACTTCGATGACGTAGATCTGATCGCCTTGCAGGGCCAGCTGCACGTTCATCAGGCCAACCACACCCAGTTCCAGGGCCATTTTCTTGACCTGTTCGCGCATCTCGTCCTGGATGTGCGCCGGCAGCGAGTACGGCGGCAGCGAGCACGCAGAGTCACCGGAGTGAACGCCAGCCTGCTCGATGTGCTGCATGATGGCGCCGATCACTACGTCGGTGCCGTCGCAGACCGCATCCACGTCCATTTCAATGGCGCAGTTGAGGAAGTGGTCCAGCAGCACCGGGCTGTCGTTGGACACTTGCACTGCTTCTCGCAGGTAGCGCTTGAGCTCATCTTCCTCGTAGACGATTTCCATCGCCCGGCCGCCCAGCACGTAGGACGGACGCACCACCAGCGGGTAACCGATCTTGGCGGCGGCACGAATCGCTTCGTCTTCGCTGCGCACGGTAGCGTTTGGTGGTTGACGCAGGTTCAGGCGTTCGACCATCTGCTGGAAGCGCTCACGGTCTTCGGCGCGGTCGATAGCGTCTGGGCTGGTGCCGATGATCGGCACGCCGGCGGCTTCCAGGGCACGAGCCAGTTTCAGCGGAGTCTGGCCGCCGTACTGCACGATCACGCCTTTTGGCTTCTCGACACGGACAATTTCCAGCACGTCTTCCAGGGTCACCGGTTCGAAGTACAGGCGATCCGAAGTGTCGTAGTCGGTAGAAACGGTTTCCGGGTTGCAGTTGACCATGATGGTTTCGTAACCATCGTCGCGCAGCGCCAGGGCGGCGTGTACGCAGCAGTAGTCGAACTCGATGCCCTGGCCGATACGGTTTGGACCACCGCCCAGAATCATGATCTTGTCACGGGTCGAAGGTGCGGCTTCGCACTCTTCTTCATAAGTCGAGTACAGGTACGCGGTGTCGGTGGCGAACTCGGCGGCGCAGGTGTCGACGCGCTTGTAGACCGGGAACACTTCCAGCTTCTGACGATGTGTGCGCAGGTTCTTCTCGGTCACGCCCAGCAGCTTGGCCAGACGCTGGTCGGAGAAGCCTTTGCGCTTGAGGCGGAACATCAGGTCGCGGTCGATGGCCGACAGGCCCAGGGTCTTGACCTTCTCTTCTTCCTTGATCAGGTCTTCGATCTGCACCAGGAACCAAGGATCGATCATGTTCATGCCGAAGATCTGCTCGACGGTCATGCCGGCACGGAAGGCATCAGCCACGTACCAGATACGCTCGGCGCCGGGCACGGTCAGCTCGCGCTTGAGCACGTTCATGCTTTCCGGATTGCTCAGGTCGAGCTTGGGATCCAGGCCGCAAACGCCCACTTCCAGACCGCGCAGGGCTTTCTGCAGGGATTCCTGGAAGGTCCGACCGATGGCCATGACCTCACCCACCGACTTCATCTGGGTGGTCAGGCGCGCGTCGGCCTTGGAGAACTTCTCGAAGGCGAAGCGTGGCAGCTTGGTCACGACGTAGTCGATGGACGGCTCGAAGGACGCCGGGGTCTTGCCGCCGGTAATATCGTTGGACAGCTCGTCCAGGGTGTAGCCGACAGCCAGCTTGGCCGCGACCTTGGCGATCGGGAAACCGGTGGCTTTCGAAGCCAGCGCCGAGGAACGGGATACCCGCGGGTTCATCTCGATCACGACCATGCGGCCTGTGTTCGGGCAGATACCGAACTGCACGTTGGAACCGCCAGTTTCCACACCGATCTCGCGCAGCACCGCCAGGGAGGCGTTACGCAGGATCTGGTATTCCTTGTCGGTCAGGGTCTGTGCCGGAGCCACGGTGATGGAGTCACCGGTGTGCACGCCCATCGGGTCGAAGTTCTCGATGGAGCAGACGATGATGCAGTTGTCCTTCTTATCGCGGACCACCTCCATCTCGTACTCTTTCCAGCCGATCAGGGATTCGTCGATCAGCAGTTCCTTGGTCGGCGACAGGTCCAGACCGCGGGCGCAGATTTCTTCGAACTCTTCGCGGTTGTAGGCGATGCCACCACCGGTGCCACCCATGGTGAAGGATGGACGGATGATGCAAGGGAAGCCCAGCTTGTCGAGGACCGCATTGGCCTCTTCCATGCTGTGGGCAATACCGGAACGCGGGCACGCCAGGCCGATGGACTTCATGGCAGCGTCGAAGCGCGAACGGTCTTCAGCCTTGTCGATGGTGTCGGCGTTGGCGCCGATCATCTCTACGCCGAACTTCTCCAGGACGCCTTCACGCTCCAGGTCCAGGGCGCAGTTCAGCGCAGTCTGGCCGCCCATGGTCGGCAGCAGCGCGTCCGGACGCTCTTTCTCGATGATCTTGGCAACGGTCTGCCACTTGATCGGCTCGATGTAGGTGGCGTCGGCCATGGCCGGGTCGGTCATGATGGTGGCCGGGTTGGAGTTCACCAGGATGACCCGGTAACCCTCTTCGCGCAGGGCCTTGCAAGCCTGGGCGCCGGAGTAGTCGAATTCGCAGGCTTGGCCGATCACGATCGGGCCAGCGCCAAGAATCAGGATGCTTTTAATGTCTGTACGTTTTGGCATGGGTTGTCACTCAAATCCGCAGGTCAGTCGGCAAGCCGTCTTGAACATTCTCTGAGGCGCCCGAGGGGTTCCGCCGGATTTGCCGGGGCCGCCCTCAAGCGCTGCTCGCTACACTTTCAAGGCGAGCGTTTAGCGTCGCTTGGCCATCTCGTTGATGAAGCGGTCGAACAGCGGCGCGACATCGTTCGGGCCCGGGCTGGCTTCCGGGTGGCCCTGGAAGCTGAACGCGCTCTTGTCGGTACGCTCGATACCCTGCAGGGTGCCGTCGAACAGCGACTTGTGGATCGCCCGGACGTTGCCCGGCAGCGTAGCCTCATCCACCGCAAAACCGTGGTTCTGGCTGGTGATCATGACCACGCCGCTGTCCAGATCCTGCACCGGGTGGTTGGCACCGTGGTGGCCGTGGCCCATTTTCAGGGTCTTGGCACCAGAGGCCAGGGCCAGCAGTTGGTGACCCAGGCAGATGCCGAACACCGGAATCTCGGTTTCGAGGATTTCCTTGATCGCCTTGATGGCGTAGTCGCAAGGCTCGGGGTCACCTGGGCCGTTGGACAGGAACACACCGTCAGGCTTGAGAGCCAGCACATCGCTCGCTGGGGTCTGGGCAGGCACCACGGTGACGCGGCAACCGCGCTCCACCAGCATGCGCAGGATATTCAGCTTGACCCCGTAGTCGTAGGCAACCACGTGATACGGCAGCTCGGAAGCCTCGATGGTGGCGTGGCTGTCGGTCTTCAGATCCCAGACAGTCGAACGCCACTCGTAGCTTTCCTTGGTGCTGACGACTTTCGCCAGGTCCATGCCTTTGAGGCCAGGGAAGCCGCGCGCTGCAGCGATCGCCGCTTCTTCGGAAATGTTGTCACCGGCCATGATGCAGCCGTTCTGTGCACCTTTCTCACGCAGGATGCGGGTCAGGCGACGGGTGTCGATACCAGCGATCGCCACCACGTTGTTGGCTTTCAGGTAATCGGACAGGGACAGAGTGTTACGCCAGTTGCTGGCTACCAGCGGCAGGTCACGGATGACCAGGCCGGCCGACCAGACGCGGTCGGACTCGGCATCTTCCGGCGTGGTGCCGGTGTTGCCGATGTGAGGGTAAGTCAGGGTAACGATCTGTTGGGCGTAGGAAGGATCGGTAAGGATTTCCTGATAGCCGGTCATTGCGGTGTTGAACACCACCTCACCAACGGTTTGACCGTCGGCTCCAATGGCTTCGCCACGAAAAATGCTGCCATCAGCAAGGGCGAGTATGGCTGGCTTAGTCAAGAAGACCTCCCGTAAATAGAGCCTGAAAGGGCGATCGCAGGTTGCAAAAAAGCGGAATGACGTATAGACACGTCACCCCGCTTCTTCGTCGAATTATCTGCGCGCTTTTAGTGGACACACTAAAGCTGTAGCTTACAGAAAAAGGCTTTTTCGGTCCACCGCTAATGAGCCCTAAAGGCAGAGGAATGCGACAGAACATCGCCTAGCGGTACGAAGTGGGGTTGAAGGACAGCCTCAACCCCACTTCAGATGCATCTCAACGCAGATCCAGCACATCCTGCATGTCGTATAGGCCGGCCTCGCGCCCGTCCAGCCACAGCGCGGCACGCACCGCGCCCTTGGCGAAGGTCATGCGACTGGAGGCCTTGTGGGTAATCTCCAGGCGCTCGCCCTCAGTGGCAAACAGCACGGTGTGATCCCCCACCACATCGCCACCACGAACCGTGGCGAAGCCGATGGTTTCACGCTCACGGGCGCCGGTATGGCCTTCACGACCATACACCGCGACCTGCTGCAGATCGCGCCCCAGAGCGCTGGCGATCACCTCACCCATGCGCAGGGCGGTGCCCGATGGCGCATCGATCTTGTGTCGGTGATGCGCCTCGATGATCTCGATATCCGCATCATCACCCAGCACCCGAGCCGCCATATCCAGCAGCTTCAGCGACAGGTTGACCCCAACACTGAAGTTGGCAGCGAAGACGATCGGAATCTCCTTGCCCGCCTCGGCCAGCAATTGCTTTTCCTTGGCACCCAAACCCGTAGTACCAATCACCATGGCCTTGCCCGCCTTACGGCAGAAGGCCAGGTTCTTGAGCATCACTTCCGGCAAGGTGAAATCGATCAGCACATCAAACTCATCGACAACCTTCTCCAGGCTATCGGACATCGACACGCCAAGACGCCCCAGGGATGCCAGCTCACCTGCATCCGCGCCCACCAGCGAACTGCCAGGCCGAACGATGGCTGCCGTCAGCCCGGAGAGCGGCGAGCGCAGCTGCACAGCCTCGACCAGGGTCTTGCCCATGCGCCCGGCGGCGCCCATCACTGCTATACGTCGCATGCGTTACTCCTTACAGGTCGCCGAAGAAGCGCTTGACGCCCTCGAACCAGCCGGTAGTTTTCGGCGAGTGAGAATTGTCGTCGTCCAGCGAACCACGCAACTCTTCCAGCAGCTCGCGCTGACGACGACTCAGGTTCACTGGCGTCTCCACCGCAACCCGGCACATCAGGTCGCCGGCACCGCCGCCACGCACGGGAGCAACGCCCTTGCCACGAATCCGGAACTGCTTGCCGGTCTGTGTTCCCTCTGGGATCTTCAGCTTGACCCGACCGTCCAGGGTCGGAATCTCCAGCTCGCCACCCAACGCCGCATCTACGAAGCTGATGGGCACTTCACAGAACAGGTGCTTGCCGTCGCGCTGGAAGATCGCGTGCTCACGCACATTGATCACCACATACAGGTCGCCAGTCGGGCCACCCTGGGTCCCCGCCTCGCCTTCGCCGGACAGGCGAATACGGTCGCCGGTATCGACACCTGCCGGCACTTTCACCGACAGCGTCTTGTACTCTTCGACCCGACCTTCGCCGTGGCACGAATCGCACGGATCGGAAATGATCTTGCCCTGGCCATGGCAGCGCGGGCAGGTCTGCTGCACCGAGAAGAAACCCTGCTGCATGCGCACCTGACCAATACCGCCACAGGTCGGACAAGTGACAGGGGAAGACCCCTTCTTGGCGCCCGAACCATCGCATGGCTTGCAGTTGACCAGTGTCGGCACACGGATATTCACCGTGGTGCCACGCACCGCCTCTTCCAGGTTCAACTCCAGGGTGTAACGCAGGTCGCTGCCGCGTTGCGCACCGCCACGGGAACCGCCGCGACCGCCACCGAAGAAATCACTGAACACGTCACCGAAGATATCGGAGAAGTTCTGCCCGCCGAAGCCGGCACCCCCGCCACCCATGCTCGGGTCGACACCAGCGTGGCCGTACTGGTCATACGCGGCACGCTTGCTGGAATCGGACAGTACTTCGTAGGCCTCGTTGGCCTCCTTGAACATGTCTTCCGACGCTTTGTCGCCGGGATTACGGTCCGGGTGATGCTTCATCGCCAAACGACGGTAAGCCTTTTTCAGCTCCGCATCGCTGGAGCCACGCTCCACACCCAACACTTCGTAATAGTCACGCTTTGCCATAAGTCTTTGCACTCTTAAGGACGTCCGGCAAACCCTCCTGAGCTCTGCCAAACTCGCTGAGCCCCAATACAGGCCCGGACCCAACTCACGTCAATTCAACGATCCTGGTCTTGGAAAGCCAACCCGGTTGCGGGCCGACCATTGCGGTCATCACAGCCGGAAAGCAGGAGCTTCTCCGACCCGACCGCCAGCGCACAAACGGAGCTTGTACGCCGTCAAAATTTCGCTGACTCCAGACACGCCAACGCGGGAGCAAGCTCCCGCGCGGCGACATCCTACCAGTCACCGCCCGAAGGCAGTCAACCGGCCGACCAACAAGCCATTACTTGTGGTCTTTTACTTCTTCGAACTCGGCGTCGACGACATCGTCGGCTTTTTCAGCAGACTCGGCGTGCGGTGCCGCGCCTTCTGCAGGCTGGGCCTGTTCGGCGTACATCTTCTGGGCAACCGGGGCCGAGACTTTCGACAGCTCTTCGACCTTGGCGTCGATGGCAGCCTTGTCGTCGCCCTTGACGGCAGCTTCCAGGGCAACCACGGCGGCTTCGATTGCGGTTTTCTCTTCCGCGGTCACTTTGTCACCGGCGTCAGCCACCATCTTGCGAGTCGAGTGCACCAGCGCATCACCCTGGTTACGGGCGGTGGCCAGTTCTTCGAACTTGCGATCCTCTTCCGAGTTGGCTTCAGCGTCACGGATCATCTGCTGGATCTCTTCATCCGACAGACCCGAGTTGGCCTTGATCACGATCGACTGAGTCTTGCCGGTAGCCTTGTCCTTCGCACCTACGTGCAGGATGCCGTTGGCGTCGATGTCGAAGGTCACTTCGATCTGCGGCACGCCACGTGGAGCTGGTGGAATGTCGGCCAGGTCGAACTTGCCCAGGGACTTGTTCTGCGCGGCCTGCTTGCGCTCGCCCTGCAGTACGTGAATGGTCACTGCGCCCTGGTTGTCGTCGGCAGTCGAGAACACTTGGGATTTCTTGGTAGGAATCGTGGTGTTTTTCTCGATCAGCGCGGTCATCACGCCACCCATGGTTTCGATACCCAGGGTCAGCGGGCTGACGTCCAGCAGCAGTACGTCTTTCACGTCGCCGGCCAGTACCGCACCCTGGATGGCAGCACCCATGGCAACAGCTTCGTCCGGGTTGACGTCCTTGCGGGCTTCCTTACCGAAGAAGTCGGTTACGGTCTTCTGTACCAGCGGCATACGGGTCTGGCCGCCGACCAGGATCACGTCGTTGATCGAACCCACGTCGATACCGGCGTCTTTGAGCGCGATACGGCAAGGCTCGATGGTGCGCTGAACCAGGTCTTCAACCAGCGACTCCAGCTTGGCGCGGGAAATCTTCACGTTCAGGTGCTTAGGACCGGTGGCATCTGCAGTGATGTACGGCAGGTTGACGTCGGTCTGCTGGCTCGAGGACAGCTCGATCTTGGCTTTCTCGGCAGCTTCTTTCAGGCGCTGCATGGCCAGTGGGTCACCCTTGAGGTTCATGCCGCTTTCTTTCTTGAACTCATCAACCAGGTAGTCGATCAAGCGGATGTCGAAGTCTTCACCACCGAGGAAGGTGTCACCGTTGGTGGCCAGCACTTCGAACTGGTGCTCGCCATCGACTTCAGCGATTTCGATCACCGAAACGTCGAAAGTACCACCGCCCAGGTCGTAAACGATCACGGTGTGATCGCCCTTGGCCTTGTCCATACCGTAGGCCAGAGCGGCTGCGGTTGGTTCGTTGATGATACGTTTGACGTCCAGGCCTGCGATGCGGCCGGCGTCTTTGGTCGCCTGGCGCTGGCTGTCGTTGAAGTAGGCCGGAACAGTGATGACCGCTTCGGTCACGGCTTCGCCGAGGTAGTCTTCGGCGGTCTTCTTCATTTTCTTGAGGATTTCAGCCGAGATTTGTGGCGGAGCCATTTTCTGGCCGTTCACTTCAACCCAGGCGTCGTTGTTGTCAGCCTTGACGATCTTGTAAGGGACCATCTGGATGTCTTTCTGCACAACTTCTTCGTCGAAGCGACGACCGATCAGACGCTTTACTGCGTACAGGGTGTTGTGCGGGTTGGTGACAGCCTGACGCTTGGCCGACTGACCTACCAGGATTTCGCCATCGTTGGCGTACGCGATGATCGACGGCGTGGTACGCGCGCCTTCAGCGTTTTCGATAACTTTTACGTTGCCGTTTTCAAGAATGGAGACGCACGAGTTGGTGGTCCCCAAGTCAATACCGATAATCTTGCCCATGTTAACTCTCCCGAAACTTTGGATTTGGATGCCGCAGCTGTGGTGGCAAACTGCGGTAGCACTTAAACGCTTGACTGATAAATGGGGGCTCTACAGCCGTTTTCAAGCCTTTTCGTCAATCGAAGGCGAAACCGGTGCAGGAGCCTTGCTGACCACGACCATGGCCGGGCGCAGCAGGCGACCGTTGAGCTGGTAGCCCTTCTGGAACACTTTCAGAACACTGTTCGGCTCGACATCCGCGCTTTCCTGCATGGCCATGGCCTGATGCTGTTCAGCGTTGAAGGGTTCGCCGTGTGGATCGATGGCTTCCAGCTGATAACGCTTGAGGGTGTCGTGGAACATCTTCAAGGTCAGCTCGATGCCTTCACGCATCGGGCGGATGCTTTCGTCGTCCGGGTTGGACAGCTCCAGGCCACGTTCCAGGCTGTCGATCACCGGCAGCAGGTCGCCGGCAAACTTCTCCAGCGCGAATTTGTGAGCTTTCTCCACGTCCTGCTCAGCGCGGCGGCGGACGTTCTGCAGATCGGCAGCAACACGCAAAGCCTGATCCTGCGCGCCAGCCAGTTGCTCTTCGAGCACTTGTACACGAGCCGCCAGGTCATCACCCGATGCCTCGGGAGCCTGATTGGCGTCTAGATTTTGCGTATCCAGCGTCTGTTCGTCAGCCATGAAATTCTCCTTTCAATATCGTCTGTGAGCCGGGCTCACTCTTCTGCCCAGCTATATGGGGTCGCATTTTCAAGGTTCAAGTCCGCAGCCACAGCAAAAGTCGTTCCGACCCGATAAATCCTGTATGTGGACATTACCGAGCGCACTAAAAAGCCAGAACGACCAAGCAAATCGAGCTAAGGGAAAGCATTGTCAGCTCGAAACAAAACACTGTATAAATAACCAGACATCTAGTTTGGGAGCGGCCTTAATGCTGGTGCACCTGTCCGTACACAATTACGCCATCGTCGAACACCTGGATCTGGAACTCGATCGCGGGATGAGCGTCATTACCGGCGAGACCGGTGCCGGCAAGTCGATCATGCTCGACGCGCTCGGCCTGACCCTGGGTGATCGTGCCGACAGCGGCGTGGTACGCCCCGGAGCCGACAAGGCCGATATCCTCGCCACCTTCGATCTGGCGGATATCCCCGAGGCCCACGCCTGGCTGGCCGAGCGTGACCTGGACACTGACGGCCCGTGCATCCTGCGTCGGGTCATCACGGCAGAAGGACGTTCCCGCGGCTATATCAACGGTACGCCCTGCCCGCTCGGAGACTTGAAAGCCCTGGGCGAACTGCTGATCGATATCCACAGCCAGCATGAACACCAGTCGCTGCTCAAGACCGATACCCATAGGCGCCTACTGGATGAGTACGCCGGCGCAACCGACCTGGCGCGCCAGGTGCAACTGGCTGCGCAGCGCTGGCGCCAGACCCGCCTGGAGCTGGAGCGCCTGTCCAACTCCGGCGACGAGCAGCGCGCTCGCCATCAACTGCTCAGCTACCAGCTCGAAGAACTGGAAAACCTGGGGCTCGGGGAAAATGAACTCGAACAGCTGGAGCAGGAGCACAAGAACCTGACCAATGCCGAAACCCTGCTGGGCATCTGCCGCCAGGTGGTGGAGCAATGCAGCGAAAGTGATTCAGGCAATGTCCTGAACGCCCTGACTGTCAGCCTCAACCGCCTGTCGAGCATCGGCAACTCCTCGGATTCCCTGGGCGAGGCCACCAACCTGCTGGCCAGCGCGCAGATCCAGGTCGAAGAAGCCGTGGGCGAGTTGAATCGTTTCCTTGACCACTTCGACGCTGATCCGGCACGCCTGCAACAACTCGAAGAACGCCTCGACGCCATCTATACCCTGGCGCGCAAGCATCGCATCCAGCCCTTCGAACTCGCTGCCATGCAGCAAACCCTGCTGGATGAAATAGAGACTCTGGACGCCAATGACGAATCCATCGAACGGCTGGGCGAAGAGCTGCAATCCTTCGCTCGTCATTATCAGGAGAAAGCCCAGGAACTGAGTCAGTTGCGCCAGCAGGCCGCGACCAGCCTGGCCAGCGCAGTGGAGCAGGAGATCCAGCGCCTGGGCATGCCCGGAGGGCGCTTCACCATCGAGCTGCGCGCCAACAGCAGCGATGAACTGCTGCCCAACGGCCTGGAGCAGGTGGAACTGCTGGTCAGTGCCAACCCCGGGCAACCCCTCAAGGCCCTGGCGAAAGTCGCGTCCGGCGGTGAGCTGTCACGTATCAGCCTGGCGATCCAAGTCATCACCGCGCAGACCTCGCGGGTTCCCACATTGGTATTCGACGAAGTCGACGTGGGGATTGGCGGCCCGACAGCCGAGATCGTCGGCCAGCTGCTGCGCCGCCTCGGCGAACGCGGCCAGGTATTGACCGTGACACACCTGCCGCAAGTCGCCGCCCAGGGGCATCAGCATCTGTTCGTGCACAAGGTGCGCGGCAGCGATGCCACTCATACCGCAGTATCCAAGCTGGGCAAGAATGAGAGGGTCGAGGAGGTGGCGCGGATGCTCGGCGGCATCGACCTGACCAAGGAGTCTCTGGCCCACGCCAAGAAAATGGTGGTGACCGCCAAGGCCTGAACCTTCAGCGCTTCTTTTATATAGGCACAAAACACGAAGGCGACCCTAGGGTCGCCTTCGATCGTTTCACGACGATAAACGCCGCGTGAGGGGCTTACTTCTTCTTGCGCACGTACAGCACAAGATTGTGATCCACCAACTCGAAACCGTGCTTTTCGACAATCGCCTTCTGAAGCTTTTCGATTTCTTCGTCGAAGAATTCGATCACTTCACCAGACTCCACGTTGACCATATGGTCGTGGTGACCGCCATCCGCCAGCTCGAATACAGCGTGACCGCCATCAAAATTATGGCGTACCACCAGTCCGGCTGCTTCGAATTGAGTCAGTACACGGTAAACCGTGGCCAGACCCACATCCTCACCAGCTTCCATCAGCGCCTTGTAGACATCCTCGGCGCTCATGTGCCGCTGCTCGGTGGAATCGAGCATTTGTAGAATTTTGACTCGTGGCAGAGTCACTTTGAGGCCGGCTTTACGTAGTTCGCTATTTTCAACCATGGTCAGCTTTCTCGCCGATGCTGCTTCGCAGCTTCTCTTAATGCGGGTATGATCGGGGTTTACGTTGTCCCAGCCAAGATAGTGGAAGTCGCCCACCGATGCAAAACACCAAGCTCTTGCTAACCAGTTTCACCTTCGTGGGACTGCTCGCACTCGCCGGTTGTTCATTCCCCGGGGTTTACAAAATCGACATCCAGCAGGGCAATGTCGTCACGCAGGACATGATAGACCAGTTGCGCCCCGGAATGACCCGACGGCAAGTGCGGTTTATCATGGGCAACCCTCTGTTGACCGACACGTTCCATGCCGATCGCTGGGATTATCTCTACAGCCTGCAGCCTGGTGGTGGTGAACGCCAACAGGAACGCGTGAGCCTGATCTTCAACGGCAACGACCAGTTGGTCAGCTTGGCCGGTGACTTCATGCCGGGTGTAAGCCGCGACGAAGCCCTGCTGGGCAAGGACAGCGCCAACACCGTGACAGCGCCTGCCGAGAACGTCGAGAAACCAAAAGCCGAGAAACCAGCCAAGCCTGGCTCGCTGCTCGACCAGATCCAGAAGGACGTAGATGGCGTGAAAACCGTGCCAGTTCCTACGCCTGAACCACTGGATACTTCGCCGGAATAATTTGTGGCGAAATAAAAAAGCCCGGGCATGCCCGGGCTTTTTATTGCCTGTCACCATCAATCACGATTCGCGCTTGCGTGCCTCGGCCGCTTTCGCCGCCCGCAGACGCCGAACCTCTTTCGGATCGGCCAGCAATGGGCGATAGACCTCGATCCGATCCCCCGCCTGAATCACATGCTGTTCAGGGTCACTGACCTGCTTGCCGAAGATCCCCACCGGACAAGCCGCCAGATCCAGTTCGGGAAATTGCTGCCCGATGGCTGAAGCCTGCAAGGCTGCACGCAGCGTCGACCCCTGGGGCACCTGCACACTGATCAACGCCTGGCGATCGACAGCCGCGTAGGCCACCTCAATCGAAATCATCGACTCAGCCATGCAACTGCTTGGCCCGCTGGCAGAAAGCGTCCACCAGAGTATTCGCCGCCTGGTTGAACAGCGGCCCCAAGGTCGCTCGAACCAAGGGCCCCGCATAATCGAAAGACAGATCAAGGCTGATCTTGCAGGCCTTCTCGCCCAGCGGCTTGAACACCCACACGCCATGCAACTGATTGAATGGCCCCTCCTCCAGATTCATCTCGATCGACTGCCCCGGCACCAGATTGTTGCAGGTCACGAAGCGCTGACTCATGCCGCCCTTGGCCACCGCCAGGCTCGCGCGCATCCGCTCTTCGCTGCTTTCCAGCACCTCGGCCGACGAGCACCAGGGCAGAAACTCCGGGTACCGGGCCACGTCATTGACCAGATCGTAAAGGAACTGCGCCGGATAGGGCAGAAGGGCCGAACGTTGAATATGGGTCGTCATGTGAGCTTCATTTCCACAACTGGGCGGCAAACACCACAAGAATGCCGACGGGCGCCACATAGCGCATCAAAAACAAGGCCAGAGCGAACAACAGCGGGCTACGTAACGACAGCTCATCACGAACTGCCTCACGGCCCATCACCCAACCTGCAAATACCACGAAGCACAAACCGCCAAGAGGCAACATGATCCGCGAGGTGAAAAAGTCGATCACACCAAAGAAGTCCAGACCGCCGGCCGCGCCCCATTGGTAGAGATGAAAAACGCCGCCTTCGTTCACGAAAAATTTGGCCTGTTGCCAGATGTTGAAAGAGAACACCGTTCCCAATCCCACGAACCAGCAACTGAACGCCAGCCAGAATGTCACCCAGCCGCGGCGGATTTTAGTCCTCTCGACGAGATAAGCCACCATCGGCTCCAACAAGGAAATGGCCGAACTCCAGGCAGCGATCGCCACCAGGATAAAGAACACTACGCCCATAAGCTGGCCGAACGCCACATTCCCGAAGGCAAACGGCAGGCTGATGAACATCAGCCCCGGCCCTTCGCTGGGGTTCAGCCCGGCGGCAAATACAATGGGGAACAGGGCCATACCAGCCACCAGCGAAACGAAGGTATCCAGCAGCGCCACCCCGACCACGGTGCCAGCCAGGGACGAATGCTTGGGCATGTAGGCGCCGTAGATCATGATCGAGCCCACTCCCACGCTGAGGGAAAAGAACGCGTGCCCCATGGCTGGCAACAGCCCGTCGAGCAAACGCTCCAGGCTGAAGTCGAACATGAAGTGCAGGCCCTGCATGAAATGCCCGGTGGTCATGCTGTAGCCCAGCAGCACCAGCAACATCACGAACAGCAGCGGCATCATGACCCGCAGGCTGCGCTCAAGCCCGGCCACCACACCCTTGGCAATCACCAGCGCCGACAGCAGCATGAACAGCGTGTGCCACAAGGTCAGGCGCCAGGGATCGGCAGTCACTGCAGCGAAATATGCCCCGACCTGGTCCGCCGCAACCCCTTGGAAGTCGCCACGCCCCATATCGATGATGTAGTCCAGGGACCAACCACCCACCACGCTGTAGAAGGAGAGAATCAGCAACGCCGTGATCATTCCGGCAAAGGCGCCCCAGGACCACTTGGCCGAATGCCCGGCCTCCAGGGCCAGCACCTTCAGGGCATTCGCCGGGCTTTGACGCGCACGACGGCCAATCAGGGTTTCCGCCAGCATCACCGGCAACCCGATCAGCGCAATACACGCCAGAAACACCAGAACAAAGGCACCACCACCATAGACGCCGACCATGTAGGGGAATTTCCAGATGCTCCCCAGGCCCACGGCCGAACCAGTTGCAGCGAGTATAAAGACCCAGCGGCTTGCCCAGCCGCCGTGGACAGAGACCCTGTCTGTCGACATCGTTAACGCGCCCAACCGAAAAAAAAGAGGCAGCATTGTCCGGGATTCAATCAACCTGCTCAAGCACGCTGCGTCACCGTAGCCGACGCGCGCGCAACTCCCTATAATGCCGCCCCTATGGCTAAACAGAAGAAACACCCAACAGGGACCATCGCGCAAAATAAAAAGGCGCGTCACGATTACTTCATCGAACATCGGTTCGAGGCTGGCATGGTCCTGGCCGGCTGGGAAGTAAAGAGTCTGCGTGCAGGCAAGGCACAGCTGGTGGACAGTTATGTGCTGCTCAAGGATGGTGAAGCCTGGTTGCTCGGCAGCCACTTCACACCATTGACCACCGCCAGCACCCACGTCATCGCCGACCCGACGCGCTCGCGCAAGCTGCTGCTCAACCAGCGCGAGCTGGAAAAGCTGTTTGCCGCCGTGCAGCAGAAGGGTTACGCCTGCGTGTGCCTTTCGCTCTACTGGAGCAAGCACCTGATCAAGTGTGAAATCGCACTGGGCAAGGGCAAGAAGGAATACGACAAGCGACATACCGAACGCGAGCGCGACTCCGATCGCGAGCTGCAGCGCGCGGTGCGGACCAAGGGCAAGGAAGACTGATCTTCCTGCCTTGAGGTCGCTTTCGCCGGTAAGCCGGCTCCTACAACACCCAGGTAGGAGCCGGCTTGCCGGCGATTTGCATTACATGCCCTTGCGCCGTTCGGCCCGGGCCACTCGCTGCACTTCCTGACGCACTTCTTCGAGCACTTCCTGCACATAGAGAATGTGACGGCTGGAGATTTCCCGCGCCTCTTCGGCCCGCCCTTCGATAATTGCCTGGTACAGGTCGCGGTGCTGGCTGATCAGCATGTCGCGGGTTTCCGTGCGCTGCTTGTACATGCCACCGATGTTGGTCACCACGTTGCGTTTGAGCAGGTCGAACAGCCCGCGGATGGTGTGCAGCAGCACGGCGTTGTGGCTGGCCTCGGCAATCGCCAAGTGGAACTTGGCATCCGCCGCACCCTCCTCGATACGACTGACATCGTCGGAACGGGAATAACAATCCTGCAACTCCTCGAAGGCTTGAGTCAGTCGCTCACGATCCACTGCCGTCGCCCGCAGCGCCGCGTAATAGGCGCAGGACGCTTCCAGCGTATGCCGGAACTCCAGCAGGTCGCGCTGGGCATCGGTGTTGTTTTCCAGCAGGTGCAGCAGTGGATCGCTGAAGGTCGAGCCCAGGGATTCCACCACATAGTTGCCACCGCCCTGACGACTGATCAGCAACCCCTTGGCCGTGAGTTTCTGGATCGCCTCGCGCAGTGAGGGCCGAGAGACACCGAACTGCTCGGCCAGTGCCCGCTCGGCTGGCAGCCGCTCGCCGGCCGTCAAGGTGCCTTCAAGAATCATCCCTTCCAGACGCTCGACGATATCGTCGGACAAACGGCGCTGGCGTATCTGATCAAACCCCATAACTCACTCTCCACCCTCCCGACCCTTCGCCGGGGGGCTCTATTCTGGCCTATTCATGGCGCGCCAACACCTGTCAGAACACGGCCATTTGCACCGATCAGATGCCCGCGCCATAGCGCATTCGACAAAAGTTTTAGGGCGGCAAATTGACACACCGAGCACAAGGCTTTTACCCTAGCCAACAGCGATTGTAAATTGGTCTTACCAATTAACCAAGACGCTAGCAGTGCCTGACCAACAACAATTAGGGGCCACCCCATTATGCAAACCTGGCAACAGCTCTATAGCCCGCTTGGCAGCCTCGGCCTGTCCGCCCTCGCCGCCGTCATCCCGATCGTGTTTTTCTTCCTGGCTCTGGCCGTGTTCCGTCTCAAAGGACACGTCGCCGGGAGTATCACCCTGGCCTTGTCGATCCTGGTGGCGATCTTCGCCTTCCAGATGCCCGCCGACATGGCCCTCGC
This sequence comes from Pseudomonas protegens CHA0, assembly GCF_000397205.1. NCBI lineage: Bacteria > Pseudomonadati > Pseudomonadota > Gammaproteobacteria > Pseudomonadales > Pseudomonadaceae > Pseudomonas > Pseudomonas protegens. The sequence continues at coordinate 950,500 of NC_021237.1, read as the reverse complement.
TGCCGCTGGCTATGGATTTGCCTACGGTCTGTGGCCCATCGCCTGGATCATTGTCGCCGCCGTTTTCCTCTACAAGCTGACCGTGAAGAGCGGCCAGTTCGAAATCATCCGCAGCTCGGTGCTGTCGATCACCGACGACCAGCGCCTGCAGGTGCTGCTGATCGGTTTCTGCTTCGGCGCCTTCCTTGAAGGGGCTGCCGGCTTTGGCGCGCCAGTGGCGATCACCGCCGCCCTGCTGGTGGGCCTGGGCTTCAACCCGCTGTACGCCGCCGGCCTGTGCCTGATCGCCAACACCGCGCCCGTGGCCTTCGGCGCCCTGGGGATTCCGATCATCGTCGCCGGCCAGGTGACGGGCATCGACGCCTTCAAGATCGGCGCCATGACCGGCCGCCAACTGCCGCTGCTGTCGCTGTTCGTGCCGTTCTGGCTGGTGTTCATGATGGACGGTATGCGCGGCGTCAAAGAGACCTGGCCCGCCGCCCTGGTGGCTGGCCTGAGCTTTGCCATTACCCAGTACTTCACCTCGAACTTCATCGGCCCGGAACTGCCGGACATCACCTCGGCCCTGGCCAGCCTGATCTCCCTGACCCTGTTCCTGAAAATCTGGCAACCCAAGCGCACCGCCGGTGCACAGATCGCCGGTGCCACCTCCAGCGCGGCCATCACCGCCAGTGCCGGTGGCTTCGGCCAGCCACGCCAAACCCAGGCCTCGCCCTACAGCCTGGGCCAGATCTTCAAGGCCTGGTCGCCGTTCCTGATCCTCACCGTGCTGGTGACCATCTGGACCCTCAAGCCCTTCAAGGCGATGTTCGCCGCCGGCGGCTCGATGTACGGCTGGGTGTTCAACTTCGCCATCCCGCATCTGGATCAGCTGGTGATCAAGATGGCGCCGATCGTGACCACGCCAACGGCCATCCCGGCGGTGTTCAAGCTCGACCCGATCTCCGCCACTGGCACGGCGATTTTCTTCTCCGCGCTGATCTCCATGCTGGTGCTGAAGATCAACTTCAAAACTGGTCTGACCACTTTGAAAGAGACCTTCTACGAGCTGCGCTGGCCGATCCTATCCATCGGCATGGTGCTGGCGTTCGCCTTCGTCACCAACTACTCGGGCATGTCTTCGACCATGGCCCTGGTCCTGGCGGCGACGGGGGCAGCATTCCCGTTCTTCTCGCCGTTCCTGGGCTGGCTCGGGGTGTTCCTCACCGGTTCCGATACCTCGTCCAACGCTCTGTTCAGCTCGCTGCAAGCCACCACCGCGCACCAGATCGGGGTCAATGACACCCTGCTGGTCGCGGCCAACACCAGCGGCGGCGTGACCGGCAAAATGATCTCGCCGCAATCGATCGCCGTGGCCTGCGCCGCCACCGGCCTGGTGGGCAAGGAATCGGACCTGTTCCGCTTCACCCTCAAGCACAGTCTGTTCTTTGCCACTATTGTCGGTCTGATCACCCTGGCCCAGGCCTACTGGTTCACCGGCATGCTGGTGCACTAAGCAACACCTGCGACACCGATGGAACCGACGCCGCCCTCACCCGCGGCGTCAGTCATTCACCACCCGGTCTGCAAGGCTGCTGAAAGCTTGCTGGTTTATCTTTCAGCCGCCTCGACGGACGAATAACCGGGACCACCCGGAGACACGCCTGATGAGCGAGCTTTTCTACAACGCCGTGCCCAATGCGACCCGTGTCGCACCGCCGCTGGCCGAACCCCGGCAGTACCCCAGCGCGAAACCGTCGCGGGTCTACCTGTTCGGCACTTGTGTGGTCGACCTGTTCTATCCCGAAGCCGGGATGGACGCGATTCACCTGCTGGAGCGCGAAGGCATTCGCGTGGAGTACCCGCAAGGGCAAAGCTGCTGCGGACAACCGGCCTACACCTCGGGTTACACCGAGCAGGCGCGCACCGTGGCCCGCTCGCAACTGGCGCTGTTTGCCGGCGACTATCCGGTGGTGGTGCCGTCGGGTTCCTGCGCGGGCATGCTGCGCGAGCATTACGCGGACTTGTTCAAGGACGAGCCCGAGACGTTGCAACAAGTGCAGGCCCTGGCCGCCCGCACCTATGAACTGGCCGAGTTCCTCCTGCACGTGTGCAAGGTGCAGCTCAAGGACAGTGGCGCTCCGGTCAAGGTGGCCTTGCACACCTCGTGCTCGGCACGCCGGGAAATGAACACCCACCTGCACGGCCGTGAGTTGCTGTCACAGCTGAGCAATGTGGAACGGGTAGAACACAGCCACGAAAGCGAATGCTGTGGCTTTGGCGGGACTTTCAGCGTCCGAATGCCGGACATCTCCGGCGCCATGGTCGCGGACAAGACCCGCGCGCTGAAGGAATCCGGCGCACATCAGGTGCTGAGTGCCGACTGCGGCTGCTTGATGAACATCAACGGCGCGCTGGAGAAACAGCAAGAGGCATTGCGCGGCCAGCACCTGGCGAGCTTCCTCTGGCAACGTACTGGAGGTGCACAATGAGCACCCCAGAGCTGATTCCGACCACGACGCTGGCGGACGATTTTCGCACCCGGGCCCACCAGGCCCTGGGTGACCAACAACTGCGAAACAACTTTCGCAGTGCCATGGATTCACTCATGGCCAAGCGTGCGGCTTCGTTCAGCGATGCCCACGAAAGAGAACACCTGCGCGCCCTGGGCAACGCGATTCGCGCCCGGGCGTTGTCCAAGCTGCCCGACCTGCTCGAGCGCCTGGAACAGAACCTGACCCGCAACGGTGTGACAGTGCACTGGGCGGAAACGGTGGACGAAGCCAATGGCATCGTCCTCTCGATCATCCGCGCTCACGAGGCGCGGCAAGTGATCAAGGGCAAATCGATGGTCAGCGAAGAGATGGAAATGAACCATGTCCTCGCTGAACAAGGCATTGAATGCCTTGAGTCGGACATGGGCGAGTTCATCGTCCAGCTCGACCACGAGAAGCCTTCACACATCATTATGCCGGCGATCCACAAGAATGCCGGTCAGGTCGCGTCCTTGTTCCACGACAAACTCGGCGTGGAGTACACCAAGGACGTTGACCAACTCATTCAGATCGGTCGCAAGGTCTTGCGGCAGAAATTCTTCGAAGCCGATATCGGCGTCTCCGGCGTCAACTTCGCCGTGGCCGAGACCGGCACCCTGCTGCTGGTGGAAAACGAAGGCAACGGGCGCATGTCCACCACCGTGCCGCCAGTGCACATCGCCGTCACCGGGATCGAGAAAGTCGTCGAGAACCTGCGGGACGTGGTGCCGCTGCTTTCACTGCTGACCCGCTCGGCCCTGGGCCAGCCCATCACTACATACGTCAACATGATCTCCGGCCCGCGCAAAGAGCATGAGCTCGACGGCCCCCAGGAAGTGCACTTGGTGCTGCTGGACAACGGCCGCAGCCAGGCGTTTGCCGACAGCGAACTGCGCCAGACCCTGAACTGCATCCGCTGCGGCGCCTGCATGAACCACTGCCCGGTCTACACCCGGGTCGGCGGCCACACTTATGGCGAGGTCTACCCGGGGCCGATCGGCAAGATCATCACCCCGCACATGGTCGGTCTGGCCAAGGTGCCGGATCACCCCAGCGCCTCGTCACTGTGCGGCGCCTGTGGCGAAGTCTGCCCGGTGAAGATCCCGATCCCGGCGCTGCTGCGCCGACTGCGGGAAGAAAACGTCAAGGCCCCCGACAGCCCCCATCAAGTAATGCGCGGCCAGGGCAGCAAGTACTCGCGCAAGGAACGTTTCATCTGGAACGCCTGGGCCCGTCTCAACAGCTCACCGCGCCTGTATCGCCTGTTCACCCTGGCCGCCACCCGGCTGCGCGCCCTCACCCCGAGCAAGGTCGGCCCCTGGACGCAGAACCACAGTGCGCCAAAACCCGCCGCCCGGTCGCTGCATGATCTGGCCCGTGAGCACCTGGACACGCAGGGAGACCGCTGATGAGCGCGAAACACAACATCCTCGCCAAGCTGCGCAACAGCCTGAGCGGCACCACGCCGATTGTGGATAACTTCGACGAGGCGCTGGTCACCGAGCCTTACACCTACAGCGCGGAACAACGCATCCCGCAACTGCGCAAACAGATGGAAGCGGTGCACACCGAGATTCACCTGAGCAACGGCGCCGACTGGCCGGAGCTGCTGGCCCGCCTGCTACAGGAACGCCAGTTGCCCAGCCTGCTGATCGCCCCGAGCACGCCCCACGGCCAGCGGGTCACCCAGTACTGGGCCGAGCAGCCGCAACTGCCGGCGCTCAAGGCCTACGACCGCCCGGTGGAAGAATGGAAAGCCGAGCTGTTCAACGACACCCCGGCCAGCCTCACTACCACCCTGGGCGCCATCGCCGCCACCGGCAGCCTGATCCTCTGGCCGACCCGGGAAGAGCCGCGGCTGATGAGCCTGGTGCCGCCGGTGCATTTCGCCCTGCTCAAGGCCAGCGAGATCCGCGACAACTTCTATCAGGTGCAGCAACAGATGAACTGGGCCGCCGGCATGCCGACCAACGCGCTGCTGGTATCCGGCCCGTCGAAGACCGCTGATATCGAGCAAGTCCTGGCTTACGGCGCCCACGGCCCGAAAGACCTGGTGGTGCTGATCCTGGAGGACCAATGAGCCTACCGACCGCTTTTCTGCGTGACGCCCAGCAACTGATCCCCCCGGAGCGGCGCTTCGACGACCCGCTCTCGACCCTGGCCTTCGGCACCGACGCCAGCTTCTACCGACTGATCCCCAAGCTGGTGATCCGCGTCGAATCCGAAGATGAAGTGGTGACCCTGCTCCAGCTGGCCCAGCGCGACCGGGTGCCGGTGACCTTCCGCGCGGCGGGCACCAGCCTTTCCGGGCAAGCCATCAGCGACTCGGTGCTGATCGTTCTGGGGGATAACTGGAACGGCAAGGAGATTCGCCACCAGGGTACGCAGATTCGTCTGCAGCCTGGTGTGATTGGCGCCCAGGCCAATGCCTGGCTGGCACCTTTCGGGCGCAAGATCGGCCCCGATCCGGCCTCGATCAACGCCTGCAAGATCGGTGGCATCGTCGCCAACAACGCCAGCGGCATGTGCTGCGGCACCGCGCAGAACACCTATCACACCCTGGCCGGCATTCGCCTGGTACTGGCCGATGGCACGCGTCTGGATACCGAGGATGAGGTCAGCATCGCCGCCTTCCGCGCCAGCCATGGTCCGTTGCTGGAGCGCCTGGCCGAACTGGGCCGCAGCACCCGTGCCAACAGTGAACTGGCCGCGAAAATCCGCCACAAATACCGGCTGAAAAACACCACCGGCCTGTCCCTCAATGCCCTGGTGGATTTCGACGAGCCGCTGGACATCCTCAGCCACCTGCTGGTGGGCTCCGAGGGCACCCTGGGCTTTATCAGCGCGGTGACCTACGACACGGTGATCGACCACCCGAACAAGGCGTCGGCGCTGATCGTCTTTCCCGATGTGGAAACCTGCTGCAACGCGGTGACCGTGCTCAAGAGCCAGCCGGTGTCGGCGGTGGAACTGCTGGACCGCCGCAGCCTGCGCTCGGTGCAGGACAAGCCCGGCATGCCGGCCTTCGTCCAGCAACTCTCGGCCAACGCCTGCGCGCTGCTGATCGAGTCCCGCGCCGCGTCCTCATCACTGCTGCATGAGCAACTGGCGCAGATCATGAATTCCCTGGCCGCCTTCCCGGTGGAAAAGCAGGTGGACTTCACTGAAGACCCGCAGGAAAACGCCAAGCTCTGGGCGATCCGCAAGGACACCTTCCCGGCGGTAGGCGCGGTGCGCAAGACCGGCACCACAGTGATCATCGAAGACGTGACCTTCCCCGTGGAACAGCTGGCCATCGGCGTCAACCGCCTGATCGAGCTGTTCGACAAGCACCACTACGACGAAGCGATCCTGTTCGGCCACGCCCTGGAGGGCAACCTGCACTTCGTCTTCACCCAGGGCTTCAACAGCAGCGAGGAAGTGAACCGCTACCAGGCGTTCATGGACGACGTGGCGCAACTGGTGGCGGTGGAATTCGGCGGTTCGCTGAAGGCCGAGCACGGCACCGGGCGCAACATGGCACCTTTCGTCGAGCTGGAATGGGGCAGCGATGCCTACCAGCTGATGTGGCAGCTCAAGCGCCTGCTGGACCCCAACGGCATCCTCAACCCGGACGTGGTGCTCAGCGAAGATCCGCAGATCCACCTCAAGCACCTCAAGCCACTGCCGGCGGCCGACGAGATTGTGGATAAGTGCATCGAGTGCGGCTTCTGCGAGCCGGTGTGCCCGTCCAAGGGGCTGACCCTGAGCCCGCGCCAGCGCATCGTCATCTGGCGTGATATCCAGGCACGCAAACGGGCCGGCATCGACACCACGGAACTGGAAGCGGCCTATCAGTACCAGGGCATCGACACCTGCGCCGCCACCGGCCTGTGCGCCCAGCGCTGCCCGGTGGGTATCAACACCGGCGAGCTGGTGAAGAAACTGCGCAGTGAACACGCCACCCATAACGGCACCGCCGACTGGCTCGGCTCGCACTTCGCCACCACCTTGCAGGGCGCCCGCTTCACCCTGCACGTGGCCAACGGTGCGCGCATGCTCCTGGGCGCGCCGCGCCTGAGCAAGCTGTCGGCGAGCCTGACGCGTCTGTCCAAAGGCCAGGTGCCGCAGTGGAGCAGCGCCATGCCCCAGCCGGAAAAGGCCATCCGCTTCAGCCCGAGCGTCAGCGACGCGCGTCCGCGGGTGGTTTACCTGGCAGCCTGTGTGTCCCGGGTCATGGGGCCAGCGGCGGGCGACAAGGAGCAAAGCTCACTCTACGAGAAAACCCGCGGCCTGCTGGAAAAGGCCGGCTATCAAGTGGTGCTGCCGGACAACCTGGACAACCTGTGCTGCGGCCAGCCGTTCGCCTCCAAGGGCTACGCCACCCAGGCCGAGGACAAGCGCCAGGAACTGATCGGCGCCCTGCTCCACGCCAGCCGGGGCGGCCTCGACCCGATCTACTGCGACACCAGCCCTTGCACCCTGCGCCTGGTGCAGGACCTGGGGGACGTGCGCCTGGACCTCTACGACCCGGTGCGCTTCATCCGCACCCACCTGCTGGAGCGCCTGGAGTTCACGCCGCAGGAAGCGCCGATCGCGGTGCACGTCACCTGCAGCACCCAGCACCTGGGCGAGAGCCAGGCGCTGATCGAACTGGCCCGGCGTTGCAGCAACAACGTGGTGATCCCCGAAGGCATCCATTGCTGTGGTTTCGCCGGCGACAAGGGTTTCACCACCCCGGAACTCAATGCCCACTCCCTACGCAGCCTCAAGGACGCGGTGCAGTATTGCAGCGAAGGCATCTCCACCAGCCGCACCTGTGAAATCGGCCTCAGCCAGCATGGCGGGATCGACTATCACGGGCTGGTCTACCTGGTGGATCGGGTCACCCGGGCCAAGGCGGTCTGAGCCATCGAATCGCGCAACCAAGGGGCGTTTTCGCCCCTTTTTTGTGCCTGGCGGAAGACGCCCCTGGCTTTTTCATTTCTTCGAAAAAAAAACAGAACCCCAGAGCGCGGCTACAGTCCATTTTCTAGGCCCGCAAAAAAGGGCTTAGCCCACTCGGCAGCCGGCCCTGTTGACCGGCAACACCGAGCCCCTGCGATCAAGGAGATAACCATGAAGCGTTCCGCACTGGCTGGACTGTTCATTACCGCCGCGATGCTGGCCTCCCCGGTGTTTGCCGCCGGGCAAGAGGACCTGTGCCAGATCAACCTGCAAAAAATCAAGGATGCCAAGGTCAGCACCGAAGCCATGAGCTCGGACCTGAGCAGCGACATCGACGCCAAGGTCCAGCAAGCCACCGCCGAACACGCCAAAGGCACCGAGGAAGGCACCAAGAACTGCATCTCCCTGACCACCCAGGCCATCCAGCAATTGCAGAACAACACCAAGGGCGATCAGTAGGCCGATGCATTGGGCCAACCTTCGGGTTGGCCTTCTGGCCTCGGTTAGCGTAGAATCCGCCCACCTGTTGGTAATGCACAACAGGTTCGGGGCCGTTTAGGATTCGACGCCGGTTGCGAAACTTTAGGTGCATGCCGAGTTGGTAACAGAACTCGTAAATCCACTGTTGCAACTTCCTATAGTTGCCAATGACGAAACCTACGGGGATTACGCTCTCGCTGCGTAAGCAGCCTTAGCCCTTCCCCCCTGGTACCTTCGGGTCCAGCAATCATCAGGGGATGTCTGTAAACCCAAAATGATTGTCATATAGAACAGAATCGCCGTGCAGTACGTTGTGGACGAAGCGGCTAAAACTTACACAACTCGCCCAAAGCACCCTGCCCGTCGGGTCGCTGAGGGTTAACTCAATAGACACGGCTAAGCATGTAGTACCGACAGCGGAGTACTGGCGGACGGGGGTTCAAATCCCCCCGGCTCCACCAAATGATCAAAAAAAGACGTCCACGGACGTCTTTTTTTGTGCCTGAAACTCAGTGAGTGCCATGATCGGGCGCGTATCCAGGCCCACAGACGCCCAGCACGCTCCACGCCACCTGACGCCATACGCTCGTTCAAGAGCGCGCACTCCCAGCATTCAATCGTCGCCCCTTTCAACCTCCAGAACGTCGAGCATGACCTGCTCCAATATCTCAAAGAAGCCTCGGATGTGCGCCTGCTTCAACGCCTGAGGCCGGGTGACCAGGTAGACCTCCATATCTGGAAGTTCAAGCTCCGGGAACACCTCGGTCAGGTCCTTCGCCAGAATGCGCGGCAGTACCGCCACGCCCAGGCCTCGCCTCACCGACTCCAGTTGCACGGCGAACGAGTCCACGCTGATTTGCCCACGGTCCAGGCCTGCTGCCTTGGCGGCACGCATTTGCGGCAACATATCCAGCGGCGGAAGCAAGGCGATGTTGGCCGCAGTCGCCAAGGTCACCTCCGGGAACCGCTGCAGATAGCCAGCCTGGGCGAAGACGCCGTAGGCGAGCTTGCCCAGGGGCCGATAGATCAGCGAGGGCTCGCCCAGGTGCGCGGTGCGTACTGCAATATCGGCCACGCCGCGGACGATCTTGTGAAAGTCGGCGGTGACCAGCAACTCCACGGAACAACGCGGATGCAGGGCCGTAAAACGACTCGCGGCCTCCAGCACACAAGGAGAAAACCCCTCTCCGGCACTCACCAGGACACTGCCACAGAGCTCCGTCTGCACCCCGGACAGATCCGTCGCCGCTTGGCGCCGCAAGCCGGCTTCCGCCGCCAGTGCCACTTCCACCAGGGACTGGCCCCGTGCGGTCAGCCAACAGCCTTCAACGCCTCGTTCAACCAGCGGCTCACCCAAGGCCACTTCCAGTTGGGTCAGGCGACGGGACACAGTAGACGCCGCGATACCCAACAGCTGGCCCGCCTGAAGAAAACTGCCACGCCGCGAGACGGCCAGCAGCAGCCGAAGATCGTCCCAATTTGCCTGCAACGCCATACCTCCCATCCCCCCTGGTTTGCATTAATGCAAAGCCATTATGCAGTAGTCGCTGTTTTTCAAGCACGGTCTCGCCGGTATATCTACAGGCCTTCGAAACCACTGGAATGCACTGTATGACGACGGGCCCCCACGACTACGCAGAACGCGCCGCTCGTGCCTTCAACCACCGTGACCTGGAGTCGATGCTCGCGCTGGTGTGCGAAGACTTCATCTACCTCGACGGCATGGGCATGCAAAGCGGCCGTGAATCCATGCGCAAACGGGAGACCGCCCTGTTCGAGGCGTTCCCTGATGCCCACGTGACCATGACGCCCTTTATCGTCACTGAAGACCGACTGGCGCTGACCGCCCTACTGACCGGTACCTTCACCGCCCCTCTGGTGCTGGCGGGCCGGCTGATCCCGCCTCATGGCCGCCCGATTGCCGTGCACTACAGCGCGCACTTCACCTTCAGAGACGGCTTGGCCTGCCGCGAAGAAGTGTTCTTCGACAGCGCGGCGTTGATGCCCTCAGCCGAACAGCAGGAGAGTTGAGCCATGGGTAACGCATTCGTGACGGGCGCAACCGGCCTGCTGGGTAACAACCTGGTGCGCGAGCTGGTCGCCCGTGGCTACACCGTCAAAGCCCTGGTCCGCTCAAGAGCCAAAGGTGAAGAGCAGTTCAACGATCTGCCCAGTGTGGAACTGGTCGTGGGCGACATGGCCGATATCGACGCCTTCGCACCTTCGCTGCAAGGCTGCGATACGGTGTTTCATACCGCGGCGTTCTTTCGCGATAACTACAAGGGCGGCAGCCACTGGGCAGCCCTGGAAAAGATCAATGTCACCGGTACGCGAGACCTGCTGCACCACGCCTACCGCGCGGGCATACGCCGCTTTGTCCACACCTCTTCGATTGCCGTGCTCGACGGCGCCCCCGGCACCTCCATCGATGAGAGCTGCCTGCGCGCCGAAGCCGATGCGGATGACTACTACCGCAGCAAGATCCTCGCCGACCGCGAGGTCTTGAGCTTCCTCGACACCCACCCGCAGATGCATGCCTGCATGGTGCTGCCCGGCTGGATGTGGGGCCCGGGCGACAGGGGTCCGACCTCCTCGGGGCAATTGGTCAAGGATGTGGTCAACGGCAAGCTGCCCGGGCTGATTCCTGGCACCTTCTCCGTGGTCGATGCCCGTGATGTGGCCTGGGCTCAGATCTCTGCCGCGAAAAATGGCCGCCGTGGCGAGCGCTACCTCGCCGCCGGTCAGAGCTTGAACATGCTCCAGTTGGTGCCGCTCCTGGGGCGAATAGCGGGCGTCAAAACCCCTGCCCGGCAACTGCCAGTGCCCGCGCTGTACCTGTTGGCGGCGGTGCAGGAGGTGTACGCGCGCCTGACCGGCAAGCCGATTTTGCTGAGCATGGCGACGGTGCGCCTGTTGATACGCGAAGAGAACCGGACCAGCTTTAACCACCGCAAGAGCGAACAAGAGCTTGGCGTGAATTTTCGAGCGCTGGAGCAGACTATTTCTGACACCGTGGCCTGGTATCGGCAACATGGCGGGTTCACGAAAACCAAGGACGACAACCAACGGTGAGCAGGACAATCATCCTGATGCGTCACGGCCAGCCAAAGATCGCCGCGGCGGAAAAGATCTCAATGCTTGAGATGAAGGACTGGATCGCGCAATACAACCGCTCCGAAATCATCCGCGATCCTGCGCCGCAGGCCAGCCTGCAACTTGCCGCAACCGCCAGCACCGTTGTTTCAAGCAGCGCGCCTCGGGCCCTGACCTCCGTCGAGGTACTCGGGCTGAAACCTGCCGTGGTTGACGCGACGTTCTGCGAAGCTCAACTGCCCCATGGTGGCTGGCGATTTCCCCGGTTATCGCCGTTTACCTGGGCTTTCATCTTTCGCGTCCTGTGGCTGTGCGGCTATTCGAGCGGCGTCGAATCCTTCGGTGCGGCGAAGCAACGTGCCAGTGCCGCCGCTCAGCGGCTGCAGGCCCTTGCCGGCGAAGAGCCGGTGCTGCTGCTCGGTCATGGCGTCATGAATCGGATGATTGCCAAGCAACTGCTGGCAAGCGGGTGGACTCGCCAACAGCGGAGTGGCAGCCGCTATTGGAGCGCGTCGGTGTATCACCACGCAGGTGTCTAAACGGTGGTCGGCGCAGAGTACGCAAGCGGTTGGGCAGCGACACGTCAATCGCCGATGTCACTGGCGATAACACTAAAGCCCATGCCCCATCGCTTGTGACTCGAAGAGGTACAGAGTCTCTTTCTTTTGTGCGAAACGTCCTAGTTACACCGAACCACTTGAATCGGGAGTTCCTGCTAACTAGCCTCGACCTGTCACCGAACATTCGATGGCCGGGTTTAGCAGCTCGATGTTGACTAGGCGCACGGAGTTACGCCATGAAAAAGCTCGTTCCCGATCAGCCCAAAGCCCCCCAGCGCCACGGTAGAAACCCTGAACTAGACCAGGCCAACAAACAGATCCTTCAGAAACTGGCACTTCGACCTACCGGTGCGCCTCTGGCCAAGTCCATCAAACACACCTCAGGCGTCCCGGTTAGCAGCGACTCATTGTTTTCCATCCGAGAGGGCATCAACGCTGAAAAAGCCCTGCTCCACGTCTCTCTGCTGCTGAAAAGCGCCGAAGAAGTCTCCGATGAAATCACCGAGCGCGGCAGCGGCATTGAACGCGGCCTGATCTGGTCCCTGGTGCACTCGGTGGAGATGGCCCGGGCCGTGGTGGATGCCTTGCTCGACGGCAGTCGCCACAGGCCAACGCTGAAGTAGAACTTCCCGCGACAACACGACGCGGCAGCACAGTCTGTCGTGCTGTCGCTTGATGAGTGGGGGCTTCAGCGCTCCGACATAACCACCATCACCTCCGCATCCTTCTGCCCTTCCGCTAGGTAGACATGGCCAATGCTGCTGTTGAAGTAGGCCGTTTCCTGCGGGCCAATGCTCACCGCTTCCCCGGTCTCGAACTGAATCCGCACACGCCCCGACAGCACCAGGGCAAATTCCTGCCCCGGGTGGCGGATGTAATCCTCGAACTGCTGCAGCTCGCGGGCAAAGATCCGCGCGTACATGGGGGTCATGCTGCGCTCGGGAAAGTCCGCGGCCATGGGGTGGTAGTCGTAGTTGCCGGTGCTGTAGCCGGGGGCGTCGGCGATGGTGGTGCTGACCACGGTCGGTTGCACCTGGGCGCTGCAGGTCTGGATCAGGTTCGGCGCCGGGCTAAACAGTTGGGCAATGTCGACGCCCAGGGCGCGGGCCGCGGCGGCGAGTTTTTCGTAGCTGACCGAGACCTGGGCCAGCTCCATTTTCGACAGGGTCGACAGTGCGACGCCGGAGCGTTCCGAGAGCTGTTTTAGGGTCAGCTCGTCCTATGGACAACCGATCGCGCGCTGGAATCAGTGTTGTATCTAGGAGGGAAACGTTTTCCATAGTGCGCCTTCCCTCCTCCATTTCGACCGCAGGTCAGTCCTGCTCCCTCTCCTCTCTCTTGTGCTTACGATAACGGGAGAGCGAAATTCCCGTTTGGCGCTTGAAGTAGCGACACAAGTAAGACGCGTCGACGAAGTTCAATTCGTCGGCCACACGGCCAATAGCCAAGTCACTGTATGAAAGAAGAGCCTTGATCTCCAAGGTTACCTGCCGATCGATCAGGCCCTTGGGAGTGTCATTGAAAAACGCTTTGGTCAACTGCGACAGGTAGAACGGCGTGATATTCAGTGCGTCGGCGTAGAACTTCACATCTCTGTGGCGCACACAATGTTTGCCTATCAATTCCCAGAAGCGCCAACTAAGCATTTCCTTCCGGCTGAATCCCCTGTTTTCTATCTGGTTGGCTGGAAGTTGCTCGGCTATTTTCAAAAAGAGGTTCTGCAGCTGATTGCGCAACATGATGCGTTGGTAGGTGGGACAGGTCTGCGCAATGTTCCGCATCTGCGTCACCCAGCCCTCTATCAGCGGCATGTCGTCCTTGGATGGAACGCAATGAGGATGGTCATGCAGAAATACGAACAAGGTATTGGGTAGCGGGTAGGCAACCTCTGCGGCAAAACTTTTCGGCATAAGGCAGAAAAACACCTTGAAGCGGCGCGAGCGACGTTTGAGCAAGGCAATAGTGTCCTCAGCCAGCAGCATCACACCACCGCGCCTAACCGCATGCTCTTTGAAGTTAAGTGTGAAGTGGGCACTACCGCAGAGGCATACCAGTAGCGTCAAGTAAGCGTGACCGAAGGAGAGCGGTAAACCGAGCCCTTCCGCTAGCGTGGTTTCTCCCATCCGCATCGAGTCGTCAGGAGCGGAAAGTTTCGGAATGTGATGCATAGTGCCCCAGCGCTACAACAAACAAGAGCTAAAAGCCTATCACCGCTTGGCGCAGCTGTTTCGAAAAGTACCGAAAAAGCCGAGGTACTGGCGTGTACCGATGATCTGTCTCCCAATACTCTGTCCCGAACGAACCAATCCATTCGGGTACAGGACATGACACTTGAAACAGAACGACTCTTGCTTCGCCCCTGGCAGGCCACAGACGCCGCCGATCTATACGAATATGCCAAAGACGCCCGAGTCGGTCCCATCGCTGGCTGGCCCCCCCATACCAGTGTGGAGAACAGTGCCGACATCATCCGTACGGTCTTCAATCACCCCGAGGTGTACGCGGTCGAACTGAAGGAAAATCGCCGTGCTGTTGGTTGTGTGGGCATTCTCATAGGCAGCAACAGCAATTTTGAAATCAGTGAGCAGGAAGGTGAAATCGCCTACTGGATCGGCGTGCCGTACTGGGGCAAAGGCCTGACTCCGGAAGCAGTACGTGAAGTGATGCGACACGCCTTTGAAAACCTGAATCTCAAAGCACTTTGGTGTGGTTACTTCGCCAACAACATCCAGTCCTATGCTGCTCAATCCAAGTGTGGCTTTCGCTTTCATCACACGGAAGAAAACAAATACAACCAGTTCCTCCAAGACTATCGGACAGAACACATTAGCCGTATCACCTACCAAGAATGGCTGGACCATACGAAAGAGTAAGGGCACAAACCGAAGATCCCGGTGTACGGCGGCAACGACCGACGGACGCAGTCTGGTGACGACGTATACCGCACGAACGCCGCAGAGGAGTTCAAACCTTACTTGGAACTGCACGGAGAGCTAACCGGAATCCCACGCCGCCCCAGCACTGCCGCGAACTGCAACAGCTAGAGTGCGAAGCCTGCCGCAGGACAGCGCCGAACTGTTCGTGGCGCTGCTGGCGAAGGCGCAGGAGGAACTGAATGCCCGTGAAAGTTAATTGAGCCTTATCCACACCCCAGTTCAGGAGACTTATGAAAATCTCGCTTACCCAAGTAACGCAAAAAAACTATGAAGCGATTTGTGAACTGGAGGTTACTGAAGAACAGGAAGACTACGTGGCAAGTAATACCTGGTCGCTCGTTGAGGCTGCGTACAACCCAGGTTACTTCACACGCGCCATCATCGCGGATGGAGAGCCCGTAGGCTTCTTTATGTGGGTGCAAGAGTCAAAAGGCAAAGTTTCTATCTGGCGCTTTATGGTGGACAAACAACATCAGCGAAAATCCATCGGTAGAGTAGCGCTGGGCCTCGCCCTACATGAAATAAAACAGATCGCGGATTTGGAAGAAATTGAAATCTGCTACAACCCCAACAACATCGTAGCTAAAGGGTTCTACTCCAGTTTCGGGTTTGTCGAGGTTGGTATGGATGCAGACGGCGAAGATATGCTGGCGAGGATCAGGATTTGAACTGCGCCAAATACAATTCGAGCGTTGCACAACAGTTCTAATTACCTTCAACTCCAACCGCTTATGGCTCAGGAGGGCGCAGAGGATGATCAGGGGCTTCAGCGCTCCGACATCACCACCATCACTTCCGCATCCTCATCCCCTTCCGCCAGGTAGATATGGCCAATGCTGCTGTTGAAGTAGGCAGTCTCCTGCGGGCCAATGCTCACGGCTTCTCCGGTCTCGAACTGGATTCGCACACGCCCCGACAGCACCAGGGCAAATTCCTGCCCGGGGTGGCGGATGTAATCCTCGAACTGCTGCAGCTCGCGGGCAAAGATCCGCGCGTACATGGGGGTCATGCTGCGCCCGGGAAAGTCGCCGGCCATGGGGTGGTAGTCGTAGTTGCCGGTGCTGTAGCCGGGGGCGTCGGCGATGGTGGTGCTGACCACGGTCGGTTGCACCTGGGCGCCGCCGGTCTGGATCAGGTTCGGCGCGGGGGTGAACAGCCGGGCGATGTCGACGCCCAGGGCGCGGGCTGCTGCGGCGAGTTTTTCGTAGCTGACCGAGACCTGGGCCAGCTCCATTTTCGACAGGGTCGACAGCGCCACGCCGGAGCGTTCCGAGAGCTGTTTGAGGGTCAGCTTCTGGTTTTTACGAATGGTCCGCAGGCGTGCGCCGACCTGGGTCCGGTCGATCAGTGGATGGGCGTGGGAGCTCGAGGCGGGCTGGGCTCGGTCGGAACTCATTGAGGCTCTCTGTCTGGCAAATAAGGGCAACCGCGACGCTAGCCGGGGCACGTGGCGAAATATTAACCCATGACCCCGGGTTGACTGGAAAATTCTCATATCTTACATTTCTCGTATGTGAGAATTTTGACCCCTGTCATTTCCCAGCGATTCAGGAACCCCGGCATGCACGCGAACCAATGCTTCGACTTCGTCATCATCGGCGCCGGTATTGCCGGTGCTTCCCTGGCCTATCGCCTGGCCGGGCAGGCCAGCGTGCTGGTGCTGGAACGTGAATCGCAGCCGGGCTATCACGCCACCGGGCGCTCGGCGGCGATGTTCATGGAGGCCTACGGCACCCCGCAGATCCAGGCCCTGACCCGCGCCAGCCGGTCTTTCTACCAGCGGCCGCCGCAGGGTTTCTGCGATCACCCGTTGATGGAACCCCGTGGCTGCCTGTACGTGGCCAGCGAGGAACAGCTGGAACAGTTGCAGCAGACCTACGATGAAACCCGCGCCCGTTCCGCCAATGTGCGCCTGATCACGGCCGAGCAGGCCCGGGCCCTGGTGCCCTGCCTGCGCCCCGAGGCCGTCGCCGGGGCGATGCTGGAAACCGCCGCCCAGGACCTGGACGTGCACGCCCTGCACCAGGGATTCCTGCGGGCCATGCGCCGCGCCGGTGGGCTGCTGGAGTGCGACATACAGATCGTCGAGGCCAGCCGCGAAGACCGCCACTGGAACCTCACACTCAGTGATGGCCGCGCACTGCAGGCGCGCAATCTGGTGAACGCTGCCGGCGCCTGGGTCGATGACGTGGCCCAGCTGTGCGGCGTGGCCCCCATCGGCCTGCAACCCTGCCGGCGCAGCGCCTTCACCTTCGATGGCCCACCGGATGAAGACTTCAGCTGCTGGCCGGCGGTGATCGGCATCGACGAAAGCTTCTACTTCAAGCCCGACGCCGGCCAGTTGCTCGGCTCCCCGGCCAATGCCGACCCGGTGCCGCCCCAGGACGTGATGCCTGAAGAACTGGACATCGCCACCGGCATCTACCACATCGAGAACGTCACCTCCCTGAGCATCCGCCGCCCGCGCCACAGCTGGGCCGGCCTGCGCTCCTTCGTCGCCGACGGCGATCTGGTGGTGGGCTGGGACGACAGCTGCGAAGGCTTTTTCTGGCTCGCCGCCCAGGGCGGCTACGGCATCCAGTCGGCGGCCGGCGTCTCGCAACTGGCCTGCGCCCTGCTGCTGGGGCAACCGGTCCCCGAAGAACTGCTGAGCCAGGGCGTCGATGCCCAGGCCCTGGCCCCCGCTCGCTTGCGTTAACCCACCCAGCCCACGAGGCCCTTGCCATGTCCAATGACATCCAGCGTTATCCCAGCCACCTGCCCTACCCCTTCTCCCGGGCGATCCGGGTCGGCGGCTTTCTGTTCCTCTCCGGCCAGGTGCCCATGAGCGCCGAAGGCGAAGTGGTGCACGGCGACATCCGCGTGCAGACCGAAGCCGCCCTGGCGCGCATCGGCGAGACCCTGGCCGAATGCGGTGCCAGCTTCGACCAGGTGGTGAAGAGCACTGTCTGGCTCACCGACATGCAGCACTTCGCCGGCTTCAACGAGGTCTACCAGCGCCACTTCAAGAACGGTTTCCCGGTGCGTTCCACCGTCAGCGCCCAACTGGCGCTGGGGGTCGATGTCGAGATCGAAGTCCAGGCCTGGGTCGGCGAAAACTGAGTCACCCGCCCCAGCCCTCAAGTGCGATGCCCAGGGCCGCCACAGCCATGAATGTGGTGGTCCACCCCACATAACAACAAAAAATCGAGGCTAATCGTCATGAAAGAAAGTCTGAAGATCGCCGGCGCCTTCGTCGGTGTGATTGTCGGCGCGGGGTTCGCCTCCGGTCGTGAACTGCTGTTGATGTTCGTCGACTTCGGCGCCTGGGGCCTGGCGGGTGCGGTGGTCAGCGCGGCGCTGTTCACCTTCCTCGGCATGGCCCTGGCCAGCATGGGCAGCCGCCTGCGAGCGGCGTCGCACAAGGACGTGGTGCAGGCCCTGTGCGGCAAGCACCTGGGGGCCCTGGTGGACCTGATGATCACCTTCTTCATGTTCGCCGTGACCGTGGTGATGCTGGCCGGCGGCGGTGCCCTGCTGGAGCAGCAGTTCGGTATTCCGGCCATCGCCGGCAGCGTGCTGGTGACGCTGATCGTGGTCGCCATCGTGTGCCTGGACGTGCACAAGGTCATCGGCATGATCGGCGCGGTGACGCCCTTCCTGATCATCACCGCGGTCGGCGTGGCACTGTATGGCGCCGCGACCCGCGACCTGAGCTTCGGCGAACTCAACCAACTGGCGGCCAAACAAGAAGCCGGTGCCAGCCACTGGCTGCTGGGCGCCTTGCTCTACGTGTCCTACAACATCGTGGCCGGGGTGCCGATCCTGGCGATCATGGGCGGCGCGGCCAAGGGTGAAAAACAGGCGATGTGGGGCGGCATCCTCGGCGGCGCGCTGCTGGGCGTGCTGATGCTGGTGATGAGCCTCGGCCTGCTGTCGCGCCTGGACAGCGTGGCGGACCTGCCGATGCCCATGCTGTCGATCGCCAGCGAAGTCTCCCCTGCCCTGGGGCTGCTGATGGCGCTGATCATCTTCTGCATGATCCTCAACACCGCCGTGGGCACCCTGTACTCCTTTTCTGCGCGGCTGTTTCCAGCGGGCACCCGACAGTTCCGCCTCGGTTCGATAGCCGCCGGCGCCCTGGCGTTTGTCGGCAGCCTGGTGGGCTTTATCAGCCTGGTGGGGCAGGTCTATCCGTTCTTCGGCTACCTGGGGTTCCTGCTGATTGCCGCGGTGGTGATCGGCTGGCTGCGACCACGACGGGTGGTGGTGGCGTAGGCGTCGCTCGATGGGGCAGGCACCCGGGAGTCATCCCAGGTGCCTTGAGTCAAGCCCGGTGCCGTAGGAGCGAGCTTGCTCGCGAAAATCCCAAGAGCGCCGCCTTTCCCAGCGAACGCGCGTTATCGCTAACGTCCATCGCGAGCAAGCTCGCTCCTGCAAGGTGGCAGCCCGCTCAAGCAAACCGGCTCCCTTTGAGCGCCTTCAAAAAGGTATAGGACGCATGGTTCAACGTCTCTCGCGGGGCGGTGATCACGCTCACCGAGCGCACGATGCGCTGGTCTTCCAGGCGCAGGAAATTCAGCTGATCCCCCGCCGCCGAACGGCTGAGCAGTTCCGGTAGCAAGGTCACGCCCATGCCCTGGGCCACCAGTGCCAGCAAGGAGGTGGTGTTTCTGACGCTGAGGGTCGAGTGGTCGCGGATGTGCCGGAACTCGGCGGCGTTGATCTCGGCGCCCAGGCCGCTGTTGATGAAGTTCTGCCCGTCCAGGTCGCTCCAGCGCAGCGGGCGCGCCAGGCGGTTGAGGGGGTTGTCGCTGGCGCAGACCACGCAGAAGGCGTCGGAGAACAGGAAGTCCTGGTCGATGTTGGGGATGCTCGCCGGTACGGTGCCGATGCCGATATCCACGTCGCCGCTGAGCACCGCTTGCACCACTCGCTCGGAATCCATGTCGCGGATATCCAGGTGGAACTGCGGGTGCTGTTCATGGAATTGCTTGAGCAGCGGCGGCAGCAGGGTGATGGCGAAGGACGGCACCGCCGCCACCCGCACCAGGCCGGTCTCGGCCTTGGCGTAGGTCTTGATGGTGCTGATGGTGCGGTCGAAATGCGCCAGTTCGCGCTGGGCTTCCAGCAGCACGAAACGCCCCAGAGGGCTGAGCTGGTTCTTGCGCTCGCCTTCGAACAAGGCGCCGCCCAGTTCCTCTTCCAGTTGCTTGAGCGAGAGCGACACCGCTGCCGGTGTGCGGTGCAGGCGCTGGGCAGCCTGGGTCAGGCTCTGGCTGGTGGCCACCGCGACGAAAAACTGCAAATTGGAGATCTTGATGCTCATGGCGGCGCGTCCTGCTGGCAAAGGCATAGCTTAAATTTTACTTAAACAACCTTAAAATTTATTAGATTTACTTAATACAAGGCCGACTCATAATCCTCCCAGAACCGCACAAAGGCAACGCCCCGCCTGGCGTGCCGCCCTGGAGGATTTCATGAGCGACAACCATCACAACTACATCGCCGGCCAATGGCTCAAGGGCGCCAGCGAGATCGAGAACCGCAACCCGTCCGACACCCGCGACCTGATCGGCCTCTACGCCCAGGCCTCGCGGGCGCAGTTGGACAGTGCCCTTGCCGCCGCCAGCGAGGCCCAGCGAATCTGGGCCCGCAGCGGCCTCGAGCAACGCTACAAGGTGCTGATGGCCATCGGTCAGGAGCTGATGCAGCGTTCTGCGGAAATCGGCAGGACCCTGTCCCGGGAAGAAGGCAAGCCCATGGCCGAAGGTGCTGGCGAGGTGTACCGCGCCGGGCAGTTCTTCACCTACTACGCTGCGGAAACCCTGCGCCAGTTGGGGCAGACCGCCGACTCGGTGCGCGACGGCATCGAGATCGATATCCGCCGTGAACCCATCGGCGTGGTGGCGATCATTTCGCCATGGAATTTCCCCATGGCCACCGCCTGCTGGAAGATCGCCCCGGCCCTGGCCTTCGGCAACGCCGTGGTGTGGAAGCCGGCCAACCTGACCCCGGCCAGCGCAGTGATTCTCAGCGAGATCATCGCCCGCCAGGACTTGCCCGCGGGCCTGTTCAACCTGGTGATGGGCGCCGGTTCCGAGATCGGCCAGGCGCTGATCGAGCACCCGGGCATCAACGCCATATCCTTCACCGGCTCGGTGGACGTGGGCAAGGGCATCGCCGCCTCGGCCGCCGCCAACCTGACCAAGGTGCAACTGGAAATGGGCTCGAAAAACGCCCTGGCAGTGATGGACGACGCCGACCTCGACCTGGCGGTGAGCTGCGCGGTGAATGGCGCCTTTGGCGGCACCGGGCAGAAGTGCACCGCCTCCTCGCGGTTGATCGTGCATGAAGGCATCCACGATGCCTTCGTGGAAAAACTGCTGGCGGCAACCCAGGCGCTCAAGGTCGGCCACGCCCTGGAAGCCGGCACCCAGATCGGCCCAGTAGCCAGCGCCGCACAGCTGGAGGCCAACCTGGCGAACCTGCAACTGGGCCAGCAGGAAGGCGCCGAACTGCTCACCGGCGGCCAGCGCCTGGAGCTGGAAAGCCCCGGTTACTACCAGGCACCGGCGCTGTTCATTGGCGGCAGCAATGCCATGCGCATCAACCGCGAAGAGCTGTTCGCACCCATCGCCTGCGTGATCAAGGCCGGCAGCTACGAAGAGGCCCTGAGCCTGGTCAACGACACCCGCTTCGGCCTTACCGCCGGCATCATGACCCGCTCCCTGGCCCGCGCCAGCCACTTTCGCCGCAATGCCCGGGTCGGCTGCGTGATGGTCAACCTGCCCACCGCCGGCACCGACTACCACGTGCCTTTCGGCGGCCGTGGCGACTCCAGCTACGGCCCGCGCGAGCAGGGGCGCTCGGCGGTGGAGTTCTACACCCATGTGAAGACCGGCTACATCGCCGCGGGGGCGCCACTATGAGCCTGCCCCAGACCTTCGCCAGCCGCGGCCCGCGCATCGATGCCATGCAGTACGACAACTGGTCGGAAAAGATCTTCCAGCAGATGCGCGAAGGCGGCGTCGATGCGGTCCACGTGACCATCGCCTACCACGAGACCTTCCGCGAAATGGTGGCCAATATCGAAGCCTGGAACCGCAGGTTCCAGCGCTACTCGCACCTGATCCTGCACGGCAAGTGGGCCAGCGACATCGCCCTGGCACGGCAGACCGGGCGCACGGCGATCTTCTTCGGTTTCCAG
Source organism: Pseudomonas protegens CHA0 (assembly GCF_000397205.1). NCBI lineage: Bacteria > Pseudomonadati > Pseudomonadota > Gammaproteobacteria > Pseudomonadales > Pseudomonadaceae > Pseudomonas > Pseudomonas protegens. The sequence continues at coordinate 928,803 of NC_021237.1, read as the reverse complement.
AACCCCTCGCCCATCGAGGACGACATCGGCCTGGTGGAAGTGGTACACAGCCTCGGCGCACGCTTCATGCAGCTGACCTACAACAACCAGTCGCTGCTGGCCACCGGTTGCTATGAACAGGAAGACCCGGGCCTGACCCGCATGGGCAAGCAGGTGGTACGGGAGATGAACCGGGTCGGCCTGGTGGTGGACATGTCCCACTCCGCCGAACGCTCGACCCTGCAAGCCATCGAGCACTCCGAGCGCCCGATCGCCATCACCCACGCCAACCCGGCGTTCTGGCACGCGGCGCTGCGCAACAAGTCCGACACCGTGCTCAAGGCCCTGGGCCAGAGCGGTGGCATGTTCGGTTTCTCGTTGTACCCGCACCACCTCAAGGACAAGAGCGCCTGCAGCGTGCAGAGCTTCTGCGAAATGATCGCGCGCACCGCCGAGCTGATGGGCGTCGAGCACCTGGGCCTGGGTTCCGACCTGTGCCAGGACCAGCCCAACAGCGTGGTGGACTGGATGCGCGTCGGCCGCTGGACCCTGGATGTCGACTACGGCGAAGGCTCCAAGGCGCAACCGGGCTTCCCCGACCAGCCGGCCTGGTTCCGCGACAACCGCGACTTCCACAACATCGAGGCGGGCCTGCACGGCGTGGGTTTCGGCGCCCAGGAGGTCGCCGCGATCATGGGCGGCAACTGGCTGCGCTTCTTCGAGAACAATTTTGTTCCGGCCAAGGCCCAGGCAGGTGCCGCCGTCCACCCTCACGAGATCGCGGTCTGAGGCCCCCGACTGTTTCCCGATTGTCCTGACGTCCGGCCTGAACAGGGTCATCGCCAAGCACTAACAACAACAAATGCGCCCATAACAATTATTAGCGATCGACAACGCAACACGGAGGCACCATGGAAATTCCAGGCGAAATCAAAGCGGGGATCGACACCCGCTCGCTGCACAGCCGCGCCGCTGGAACCCTCGACTGGTCGATTTTCTGGATCAGCGGAGGTTTCTTCCTGCTGTTCCTGGTCATTGCCCTGATAGACCTGAACACCCTTTCCAGCCTGATCGGCCACGCCTTCACCTGGAGCACCCACTACTTCGGCCTGTACTGGCAGGTGCTGATGCTGGCGACCTTCGGCGCCAGCCTGTACATCGGCTTCACCCGCCTGGGCCGGGTGCGCCTGGGCGGCGTCGGGCACAAGCCCAGCATCAGCACCTTCAACTGGGTATCGATGATCATGTGCGCCCTGCTGGCCGGCGGCGGCGCCTTCTGGGCCGCTGCCGAACCCATGATGCATTTCATCGCCCCACCGCCGTACTTCGGCGCCGTGGCCAAGAGCGACGCCGCCGGCGTGGCCGCGCTCTCCCAGTCGTTCCTGCACTGGGGTTTCATGGCCTGGGCGGTGCTCGGCAGCCTGCTGACCGTGGTCTACATGTACCTGCACCACGAAAAGAACCTGCCGCTGATGCCGCGCACCCTGCTCTATCCACTGCTGGGCGAGCGTGCCCTGAAGGGCCCGATCGCCGTGTTCGCCGATGCCTCGGCGATCATCGCGGTGGTGGCCGGCACCATCGGCCCGGTGGGCTTTCTCGGCCTGCAGATCGCCTTCGTCCTGCACTCGGTGTGGGGCGTGCCGAACACCATCATGGTCCAGGCCATGGTGATTCTCTCGGTGACGGTGATCTACACCCTGTCCTGTGTGGTGGGCCTGGGCGGCCTGCGGCTGGTAAGCAAGGTCCACGTGTGGCTGATGCTGGGCCTGGCAGCGTTCCTGTTCATCTTCGGCCCCACCCTGTTCCTCAGCGAAACCCTGGCCCAGAGCCTGGCGCTGCACGTCACCAGCTTCTTCCAGACCGCCCTGTACCGCGATGACAACGCCTGGCTCAACAGCTGGACCCTGTTCTACTGGGGCTGGTTCATCGGCTACGCGCCGATGATGGGTATCTACGTGGCCAAGGTCTCCCGCGGGCGCAGCATCCGTGAGGTGATCACCCTGATGTCGGTGGCCGCCCCGCTGATCACCATGCTCTGGTTCACCCTGGTGGGCGGCACCGGGATCGGTATCGAACTGCAGTCGCCGGGCCGCGTGATCAGCCACGGCGTGCAACCTGAGGCGCTGCTGCTCGGGGTGGCCCAGTCGATGCCGCTGCCCAACCTGATTTCGGCGCTGTTCCTGTTCCTCAGTTTCTTCTCGGTGGTCACCAGCGCCGGCTCCATGTCCTATACCGTGGCCATGGCCATCAGCAGCAACCACGCCGAATCCCCGGCCTGGCTGCGGGTGTTCTGGGGCGCCGGCATGGGCCTGGTGGGGGCTACCCTGATCACCCTCGGTGAGGGCGGCATCAGTGCCTTGCAGTCGTTCATCGTGATCACTGCGGTGCCGGTGTCGCTGCTGATCCTCCCGGCGGTCTGGGACGCGATCCGCATTGCCCGGCAAATGGCCCGTGAACAGGGGGTGCTCTGAATGAACCTGCGACCACCCGCCAGCGTCATGAAGGCGGCGCGCCTGGGGGCCTTCCACCAATCCCGGCTGTCGTTCATGCGCCAGTTGCTGCGCCGCCTCAAGGCTGAAAACTGGCAGTTCCAGCGCCCGCTGTGGACCCTCGACAGCCAGGGCGTGGGCCGTGCGGTGTACACCGCCACCGGCCCGCAGCGCAGCTACAGCCTGGTGGCCTTCGCCCATGACCTGGACCCGGCACTGCGCTCGGACCGGGTCATCGCCACCGCCTGGGATGCCACCTTCGCCCTGTTCGACGGCATCCCCGATGCCGCCGACCTGGACCGCCTGGAGGCCAATGTGCCGAAGCAGGAAGCCGGGCGCATTTCCTCCCGCGAGCTGTGCATGGCCCGGGCCAACCGTTCGGTGCGGCTGTTCGACCATGTGATCGAGGCCCTGGCTGCCGGCCGCCAGCCGCAGCGCGAGTTCATCGATGAAGTCGGCTACCTGATGCGCACCACCGCGGTCTACGGCAGCGGCAAGTTCGGCGCGGCCGACCGTGAAAGCATCGCCCAGCGGCCGGAGCTGGCGGCACCCTTCCAGGCGGAAATGCTCACCGTGTTCCTGATCCGCGCCTTCACCCTGGACCTGGTGGAACACCTGGCCCAGGCCCGGGCGCCCCGGCAGGCGGTGACCCTGGAGCCGCAACTGCGCCGGCGCCTGGGCATCGGCAACTCCACGGGGCTGGGCATGGCGCCGTTCCTGCTGAACCATCCGGTGCTCTTGAACAACTGGGTACAGGCCCGTGAAACCGCCCTGCAACGGGTACGCGCCGTGCGCCAGCCATCGGCTGCGGAGCGCCAGCGGTTCGTCGAATTCCTCACCCGGGCCCAGGCCGGCATCGGCCACTGGCACTCCGAGCACGAACTGCAACACGGCCGCATCCTGCAACTGCAAGGTGACCTGCAGCGCCTGGAGCACCATCTCGCCAGTGGCATCCTGGAGCAGGATTCCCCCTGGGACGAACTCTATCGCTGGGCCGAAGGCGCGCTGTCGCTGGAAGCCCAGGAATGCCTGGTGTCGCTGCTGCTGGAGCCCTACGGCCACCTGGTGGATGAGCTGGGCGCCGGTATGCAGGCCGATGAGCAGGCCAGCTTCAGCGTCGACGGCAGCATGAGCATCGGCCGCCTGCGGCAGATACTCGACGAGCATTATTCCTGGGTCGCGGCCATCGACTTTTCCAGCCAAGCCAGCCGCGCGCTGTTCTGGTACGTCTCCGAGGAAAAACTCGAACCGCGGATCGGCCAGCGCTTTGCCGAGCCCGGGCAAGACCTGGAGCAGCCCCTGGCAGTGGCCCGGGACATCGCCCAGTTGCAAGCCGCCCTGCCCGGCTGGAGCGACGCGCAAAGCGTCGCCAGCTTCCTGCTGCGGCACCCGGAACATCGCCACAGCCTGCGCCGGGTGCAACTGGCGCCAGCGTTCCCCTACGCCGACATCCAGGACAACCTGATCGACCAGGCGCTGCTGCCCATCGACCTGCTGCGCTGCAAGCTGTCGTTCTTCGGCGCCACCCACTTCGACCCGCGCTCGGATCGCTGGGTACGCATCACCCTCTACCAGAACGCGCCCTTCCCCCATGAGCTGGGGCAGATGGCCGCGGACGACTGGTCCTACCCCAACCTCGACAGCCAGGAGCAGCGCCGTGCATGCCTCGTTGAATGAAATCGAAAGCCTGTGCAAGAAAGCCGCCCGCGGTGCCGGGCTGTCCTGGGGCCTGGCGGAGGAAGCCGGCAAGGCCGCGCGCTGGCTCTCGGCCCACGGCCTCGACGGGCCCGGCGTGCTGGCCACGCAACTGCGACAGAATGACGGCTGTGCCTACCAGCAACTGGCCCCGGATGTCAGCGCCGAGCCCTGGCAGGTGCCAGGGCATGCCCTGTGCCCGCTGATTGCCGGGGCGACCCTGAGCGACCACGCCTACCTGCTGCGCAGCAACGGCCGCATCGAGCTCCGGCAGGTGGCGCACCCGCAACTGCTGCTGCCCTTTGCCAGCGCCACCGCGCGCCAGCTCGGCCTGTGGCTGGAGCTGTCCTGGAACGGCTGCTGCCTGAAGTTTTCCCCCTCGGGCGAAGCCTGGCTGGTACGTGCGCAGAATCTCGGCGCCGCCACAGCCGCCCAGGTGCGCTGCGCTTGCACAGATCCTGCCGGCACCCTCGGCAAGCCTCTGGCGGGCAGCATTCCGGACCTGGGCGACAGCCCCCAGCACGACCTCGATCACCTGGCCGCCCGCACCTACGTGCCGGCCTCCGAAGCCTCGCGCCTGCTGGGCGCCGGGGCCGGCCTGAGCGACAACAACTGACCTTTCCACCCTTGAACCAATGGACGAACCAATGGACCTCGACATGACCTCATCCCTCCAGCGAATCGGCACCACCGCGCGCTTCAGCCAGGCCGTGATCCACAACCGGACCGTCTACCTGGCAGGCCAGGTTTCGCAATTGACCGAAGGGGACATCCGCGCCCAGACGCAGGATGTGCTGCAACAGATCGACGCCCTGCTGGCCAGGGCCGGCACCGACAAGGGCCACCTGCTCAGCGCGCAGATCTGGCTCAAGGACATGGCTGACTACCCGGCCATGAACCTGCTCTGGGATGCCTGGCTCGAAGGTGTCCAGGCACCGGTGCGGGCTTGCGTGCAGGCGCCCATGGCCAAGCCGCACTACCGCATCGAAGTGTTGGTGATTGCTGCGCAACCGGCCTGAATCAGCCCAGCCCTGGCCCGGTCTCAGTGGCCACCAGGGCCCGCTCCATGATCAGCGTCAGCTCCTCGCCCTCGTAATGCTCGCGTACCCGGACAAAGCCCAGGCGGGCATAAAAGCCTTCAGCGGTGACCGACGAGGGCACCACCAGCGAGGTCTGGCCCGAATCCAGCGCCGCCTGCTCGACCGCGGCCATCAGTTGCCGCCCCAGGCCCTGGCCGTGGTAGGCCGGGTCGACAAACACCGAACGCACCGCACGCCCGTCGAGGCTGGCGGTGCCCCGCAATTCCCCGTGCATCAGGGCGACAAACATCTGCCGGCGCTGCATCAGTTGGCGCACTGCATCGGGGGTGAAGCTGGCCTGGACCCGCTCGATCACACTGGCGGGGTAGTCCTGGGCATTGCTGGCGAGCAAGGCCGCCAGGATCACCTGGCTGACCTGTGGAGCATCGGCCGGTACGGCCGGACGAACCTGATATTGCATGACCACTCCCTGGTTATCCCGCGGATGACAGTGGCCAAAATACGGCCCGCCCCAGGCCCTGCCAAGCACTTATTGCAACTGGAACACCAGGCAGGGGTTGTCGTTGAGCCGCCCCTCGAACACCGGCAACTGATTCTCCAGGGAGGTGTTATCCAGCAGCCCCCGGTCCTTGCGCGCGATGATCACCCAGGAGTCATGGGGCAGCGAGTCCAAGTGCCCGGGGTCGTCGCCGCTGACGAACAGCGGCTGTTCGTCGTGGTCCAGGTTCATCATGTAGCGCACCGCCCAGGTGTCCTGGCCCAGGTTGAAGAACACCAGCGGCCCGGGGCTGGCCTGGCGCAACTGCTCCACCTGGGAAACGAAGGCCTTAGTGTCGAACTGCAGATCCTTGGCCGGGTCCACCACCGCCACCAGCAGCGTCCATTGCGCCGCCAGGGCCAAGCCGCTGAGCAGCACCAGACGCCGCCCGAAACTGCCCAGGGTCTTGCGCCAGCCATACAGCGCCAGCAGCTGCAACACGACGAAGATCGCGATCAGCAGCGGCATGGACACCGGCGGCCAGTAACCGTGCTTGTGCCAGCTGTGGCGCAAGACGAACAGCACCAGGATGCACAGCCCCGGCAGCAGCCCCACCAGCCACAGGTAGCCGCTGCGCACCTTGCCCAGCCAGCCCCGGGCCGTGAGCAGGCCGTAGGCCGCCACCGCAGCGAACATCGGCACCATGGGCAGGATGTAATAGGCGCGCTTGAAGTGCGGCACCGACAGGCCCAGCAGGATCATCAGGCCACAGGCCCCCAACCGAAGTACCAGGCGCAGCTGCGGGTTCACATGGCGCTGCGACCATTGCCGGCGCAATACCCAGAGCGTCGCCAGGGCCAGGGGCACCACCGGGAAGTAGCGGTACAGCGCCAGCTGGAAGTAGAAGTAGAACGGCTCGCCGCTTTCATCCAGGCGCCCGACCACCTGCATGTTGTAGACCTGACGGACGAAATCTTCGCCACCAGCGAGATAGGCCAGTTGCATCAGCAGCCACCAGCAGCCGGCCAGCAACAGGAGGCCACTGACGCCATAGGCGAGCACCCGTTTGATCAGCGTCAGGCGCGCCTCGCGGGTGCGGCTGTCCCCCAGCAGCCAGTAGGTGCAGGCCACCCCGCAGACTTCCACCAGCCCCAGGGGCCCGCGAATGGCAAAGGCCAGCACCAGCAGCGGCAGCACCGCCCACAACCGCAGCCGGGAGCCCAGTTGCTCGCCGCTGTGCAGCAGGTAGAAGGTGCCCAGGCACAGCAGGGAAACCATCTGGTCCAGGCACACCGAGCGGGACTTGTCCAACAGCTGGCTGGTCAGCGCCGTGAGCAGCACCGCGAGCAGTGCCCAGGTGCGCCCCGAAGGCGCCAGCAAGCGATACAGCAGCGCCAGCACCCCGGCCGAGGCCAGCGCGGTGGGCAGGATATTGGCCAGGTGGTTGGGGGCGCCGAAAGCCTGGGCGAACAGGTAGCTGAAGAAGGTCGCGGTGCCCGGGTAGTCCGGGTATGGCTGGCCGTAGGTAGTGGGGAACAGGCTGGCGCCGTGGCGGAACATTTCCTGCAGGAACAGCGCCCAACGGCCGTCGAAACCCTGGGGCTGCTGGTCCCAGATGCCAAAGGTGAACAGCAGCAGGGCCACCAGGTAAATACCCCAGACCTCAATACTCAAACGCGTTTCTCGAACCATCTTCGCCCCACCAGAAAGCGCCGCACCCAAAGCGAGGCATAAGGCTGGACATGTTGCTCGCGCAGCCCCTGAACGGTGCCTGAACAAGGATAAAAAACCCGCTCCGCACAGCCGACTGTCACCGACTGTAGCCGCTGCCGAGCCCGCGAGGCTGCGAAAAGGCCCGCAGGGCCTTGCCTGGCGATCTTCAGGCAAACCTCTGATGGCCTCAGGGTCCCTGCGCTTCCTGCGACAGTGCCGCCCGGAGCGTTCGCAGCCTGCGGCAGCGGCTACAGGGAACGGCGACCCAGGGTGAAAAACCGGCGCCAGTCGAACTGCCCCACCGCCAGCGCCAGCAGGATCAGGCCCATGGAAATGCCCTCCTCGACCCCAAGCCGCTGCCCCAGGATCAACACCGAACCGGCCATGCCGAACACCGGGATCAGCAGCGACAAGGGCGCCACCCGGGAGACCGGATACTCGCGCAGCAACAGGTTCCAGCCCCAGTAACAAAAGTGCGTTGCAGCATAGACCTGAAACATCAGCGACAAGGCCGCGCCGGCGGACACTTGCCCGGCCAGTTGCAGAAACGGCGCCGCACCATGGCTTATCCAGGTCAATGCCAGCAGCGGCAATGGCGCAAACAGGCTCGCCCAGACCACGAAAGCGAACACCTCACGCACCCCGCAGCGCTTGATGATGACGTTGCCCACGCTCCAGCTGAATGCACTCACCAGCAGCAGGGCATAACCCAGGCTGGTGGCATGCCCGGGGCTGTCGCCAATGATCCGCAGCAGCCCCCACAGGGCAATGGCCGTGGCCAGCACCTGTTGCAGGCGCAGGCGCTCGCCGAACAGCAGCACGCCCCAGCCCAGGGAGAAAAAGGCACTGAACTGGATCAACAGTGCAGCCGTGCCCGGCGCCACGCCGTGATCGATCCCCAGGTTGATCAGCGCCCACATGGCGACGCCGAAAATCAGCCCGTAGGCCGCCAGCCAGGCGAATGCCACCGGCGGACGCGGCACCAGGAACACCCAGGGCAGCGCCGCCAGGGTGAAACGCAGGGCGGTAAGCAGCAACGGATCGATACTGGCCAGGCCCAGTTTGGTGATGGGAAAATTCAGGCCCCACAAGGCCGTCACCAACAGGGCCAGGAACAGGTGTTTTTTCTGCATGTCGCGCGGTCCAGGACAGGCGGCCGCAGGTCATTCCCCGGCCGGGGCCGAACTATCGCCCCCGCGCGCCATGGCCCGCTTGCAGTATCAGGTCAATTATCAGTAGATTCGGGCCATGCAACCCATCGATATCGACCCTTACGAAAATACCCCGCGGGATGTGGTGGTCACCGCCATCGACTACCCCGACGGCCTGTACTTCGCCGAGCACCAGCACCGGCGCGGGCAGTTCGCCTATGCGGCTACGGGGGTGATCAGCGTCTTCAGCGACCAGGGCAACTGGGTGGTGCCGCCGCAGCGGGCCATCTGGGTGCCGGCCGGCGTGCCCCACGCCATGCACATGAGCGGGCCGGTGACCATGCTCAACACCTATATACGGCCCCGGGCAGCCAAGCGCCTGGGCCTGCCGGAGCAATGCCAGGTGCGGGAGGTGTCCGAGCTGCTGCGCCAGTTGCTGCTGCGGGCCACGGCCATTCCCCCGCGCTACGCCGTGGGCAGCGTGCAGGGCCAGGTGATGAACCTGCTGCTGCATGAAGTCGCGACCATGCCGGCCCTTGCCCTCAATGCTCCGCTTCCCCGCGAGCCACGGCTGGCCAGGGCCTGCCGCGAGGCGCTGGAGCAACCTTCGCTGGAGTTGGGGATCGATGAAATGGCCGAGCGCGCCGGCATGAGCCGCCGCACCTTCACCCGGCTGTTCCGCCAGCACACCGGCATCAGCTTCGTCGAGTGGCGCCAGCAGGCCTGCCTGCTGGCTGCCGTGGTGCGCCTGGGCCAGGGCGAAGCCGTGACCCGGGTCGCCAGCGACCTGGGCTACAGCAGCCCGAGTGCGTTCAGCGGTGTGTTTCGCAAGGTATTGGGCGAGACGCCCAGCCGCTATTTTGCCCGGGCCCGGGCCTGAAGGACCCGAGCCGGAGCGAGGCCGTGCTAGAGGAACACGGCGGACAACATCCCCAGCGCACCGAGGCAGAAGCCGATCAAGGCACCGCGGCCGGGCGCCTGCTGGAACAGCGCCCAGATCACCAGCGGTTCCAGGAGCAGCAGCGACGTTACCGAGACCACGGTGATGATCCAGATGTCGCCAACCGCCACATAGCCCAGCCAGTAGGCCGCCAGCAGGCAGATACCGCCCAGGCACATGATCAGCACCGGCAACGCCAGTTCGGCACCGGAGGTGTTGCCGGAATGGGCCAGCCGCGCCACCACCACTTCACTGTAGATGGCACAGAACTCGCCCAGCACCATCAGCCCTACAGCAGAAACTCCGAGTAATTCTTTGGACATGTAACAAACCCCTTCGTATTGAGAGCCCGATTTTTCAGCTCCCAGGCATTGATCGCTCCGCTGACGGAGCCTGTATCTCGATGCGCAGGGGTACGAGGCAACTCGGTAATATCCAGGAACTTGAACATGTCCATCTCCTTCTGGGTGGGGGTACAAACCGGGCCCGTGCACGACCGACGGGCCGCTGCCTGTATAAGGGATTTTCTGCCCCGGCGTCATCCACCAGAGCGCGTCGACCGCGAAAAAACCACGCAAACTCCACAAACAGACAGGCTCGCTGCCGATAGCCTTGCTCCGGTCATTCTCAGCCTGAAGCCACTGCCACCATGCCCCAGCCGTCCACATCCCTTCGCACCGTTGAGCCCTCTGATTGGGTTGCCACCTATTTCATCAGCGTCGCGACGCTGGCCCTGGTCCTGACATTGCTGGTCAACCTGGTCGTGCAGTTCAGCAGCCGAGACCCGTGGAGCAATCTGCTCGACGTCCTGTCTTTCAGCGTGGTGGCGCTGCTGGTGAGCGTGGCGGTGATAGGCGCCGTCGCCGCCCTGCCCTGCATCCTGTTCTTCTGGCTGGCCCAGCGTTTCACCTGGCGCCATCTGTGGATCTACCTGTTGGGCGGAGCCCTGGCGGCGCTGCCCGCCATTCCCATGGTGGTGGGCCTGTCTCCCGGCTTTTTCAACCTCCCGCACGGCGTCAACATCCTTGAGCGCTATGCGCCGTTGGCACACTTGTTCGGCGCTTGCGGGGCCTTTCTGGGAGCGATGTCCTGGTGGCTCAGCGGGCGTCATCTGCGCTGACTAATTCCTGCAGGAGCCGGCTTGCCGGCAAAGAAAGCTCCCACGGCCCCGGCCTTGTCACTCACCTCAAGAAGCGATATTTCCCATGCCCGCAAAAACGCCAACCCTTCGTACCGTGCAGCCTGAAGACTGGTTCGCCGCCTACTTCATCGGCGTCACGGCCCTGGCCACGCTCGTGGCCGTGCTGATGATGCTGGGGATGCTGGCCAGTGCCGGCGCGTTGAACACGGACATCATTCTCCAGACGCTGTTCGTGGGCCTGCTGACCCTGGTATTGAGCGGTGTGCTGATCGGCATTTTCACGGTCCTGCCCTGTGTGCTGTTCTTCTGGCTGGCCCAGCGCTTTGCCTGGCGCAATGTGCTGATCTATCTGTTCTGCGGTGCACTGGCGGCGATGCCGACCATTCCGCTGGTGATGAGCCTGGCCCCGTCGAGCTTCTACACCGACTCGCCGGATGAAGAACCCGAGCCCGAAGGGCTGGCGCGCTACCTGCCGGTGGCGCCGCTGTTCGGCTGTTCTGGGGCCTTCCTCGGCGGCATCTTCTGGTGGCGCAGCGGGCGCCACCTGCGCCGATCAGCCCTCCCCGACACTCCACTTCCATAGGAGCCGGCTCGCCGGCGAAGAGGCCCTGCGGCCCTGCGCCAGAGGTGGTGCCGCCTTCGCTGGCAAGCCAGCACCCAATCAGCGCCTACAAGGAGGCGATGGCCTGGGCGTCGCGGGCCACTACCACCTTGCCCGGCAGGCCGCCCTGCTCCACGCGCTCATGGGCCCGGCGCAGGCTGTCGGCGTTGAACGGGCTGAAGACTTCATTCAGGGTGCAGCGGATCAGCCCCTGGTCCAGCAGTTGCGCCAGCCGGTTGAGGATGCGGTGCTGCTCGATCATGTCCGGGGTCTGGAACAGGGCACGGGTGAACACCATCTCCCAGTGCAGGGACACGCTCTTGGCCTTGAGCGGCACCGCATCGAAGAAGTCGTGATCGTCAATCAGCGCGATATGGCCATGGGGCACGATGATCCGGGCCAGCTCGGCATAGTGCCGCTGGGTATGGGTCAGGGCGGCAATATGGGTCACGGGTGGCAGGTCCAGGGCCGCCAGTTGCTCCACCAGCGAACGGGAATGGTCCAGCACCTGATGGGCCCCCAGGTCCAGGCACCACTGGCGGCTGTCCGGCCGCGAAGCCGTGGCGATGACGGTCATTGCGGTCAGCCGGCGCGCCAGCTGGATCAGCACCGAGCCAACGCCACCGGCACCGCCGACAATCAACAGCGTGCCCTGTTCAGCGAGGTCGCCGGGCACCCGGCCCAGGCGCTCGAAGAGCAATTGCCAGGCGGTCAGCGAGGTCAGCGGCATGGCGGCCGCCTGGGCGAAGGACAGGCTGGCCGGCTTGTGCCCCACCAGGCGCTCGTCCACCCGGTGCAGCTCGGCATTGGCGCCATCGCGGGTGAAGGTGCCGGCATAGAACACCGCATCCCCAGGGGCGAACAGGGTCACCGCGCTACCCACCGCGCGGACCACGCCACTGGCGTCCCAGCCCAGGGTCCGCACCTCGTCGGGCACCGCCACCTGGCCGGCGCGGACCTTCGTGTCCAAAGGGTTGACCGATACCGCCTCGACCGCCACCAGCAGGTCATGAGGTTCCAGTGGCGGCGGGTCCAGTTGCACCTCGCAGAACGCGTGGGGGTCAGACAGGTGCGAGCCTTTGAGGTAGGCGATGGCCTTCATTGCAGAGCTTCCTTGGCGATTGAAAGCGCACACTTAAATCCCTCATGCCCTGCCCGCACAAGTAGGGTACTTTTGCGTACCAGCTACGCAAAAGGGTCGTCAGGCAATGAAACACAAACACTATCAGGACATTCCAGGCTGCCCGGTGGAGGTCACCCTGGACCTGATCGACGGCCGCTGGAAAGGCGTGGTCCTGCACCAGTTGCTGGCCAACGAGTTCCTGCGTTTCAACGAACTGCAACGGCGCCTGCCGGGGATCTCCCAACGTCTTTTGACCAAGCAGTTGCGGGACCTGGAAGCCGCCGGCCTGGTGGCGCGCACGGTGTACGCCGAGGTGCCGCCGCGGGTGGAATACCGCCTGACCGACGAGGGGCAATCGCTGCAGCCGGTGATCGAGGCGCTGTCGGCCTGGGGCCGCGGGCGCATCAGCCGGCAACAGCAGGAAAGCGCCCTCACCTGATCCCTCACCAGAGCCCCCCATGCCCACCCACCTGGATGCTCCAGCAAGGTTCAAGGTCTACCAGGGCTCGACCCTGCTCGGCTGGTCGGCCCTGGAGTCGGCCGACCCGCCCATGGGTGTGGCCTTCGGCCAATTCATCGCCGCCCCGGCCTATGCCGGCCTCCAGCAGCAGGTACGCGCGCTGGCAGGAGCGAGCCAGAGCGGGCTGCACCTGGTAGTACACCACCTCGACCAACCCGTGCCGGCCCTGGGCGTGAGCATTCAGGACTACTCCGCCGAATGTGGCGCCGATGCCATCGAGATCACCGTGCTGGGCATCGCCTACCCCCTCTACGAACAGCTGTTCCCGCAAGCCGTGGCCGCCTACCAGCAGGCCATGGGCTAACCCGCGCACAGCCGGCGAACATCCGCACGTTTTACCCCTACTTGTTCACAATTCGTTAAGACTTGCCTACGTATACTTTCGGGCTTGCCCGCGGCCTTCCGGCTGCGCCCCTCGATCTGTCGGCGCACAACTCATGTCACGACCCGCTCCGCTACTGTTTCTGCTGGCCTGCCTGCTGTTCTTCTTCGCCCTGGGCAACCACCAGTTGCAAGGTTCCACCGAAGCCCGGGTGGCCGGGATCGCCATGGAAATGCACCTGGACGATGACTGGGTCACACCGCGCCTGTTCGGCACGCCATTCCTGGAAAAACCGCCGCTGAGCCTGTGGCTCGATGCCGGGGCCATCCGCGCCTTCGGCGGCACGCCCCTGGCGGTGCGCCTGGCCTCGGCCTTCGCCGGGCTGTTCAGCGTGATGCTGCTGTACGCCATGCTGCGCCGCTTTGGCCGGCCGGCAGCCCTGGCGGCCATGGCCGGGCTGATGCTGGCGACCATGGCCAGTTACTGGAGCAACGTGCGCGGCGTGGGCGAGGATGCCCTGCTCAGCCTCGGGGTAACCCTGGCCCTGCTGGCGTTTTTCCAGGCCCATCGACGCCAGGCCGCGCAGCAGCCGGCGCTGCTCTCCTGGCTGGCGTTCGCCGGCGGGATCGCCATCGCCACCCTGAGCAAGGGCGTGCTCGGCCTGGCCATGCCCGGGGTGGTGATCTTCGCCTACCTGCTGGCCGACAGCCTGATCGACAAGCGCTTCACCTTCAGCCACTGGCTGCGCCCGGGCCTGCTGACCCTGCTGGGGCTGGTGCCGCTGATGATCTGGCTGTACATGCTCTACCAGCGCGGCGGCCTGCAGGCCCTGGGGGAAGTGCTGTGGACCAACAGCGTCGGGCGCTTCGACGGCTCCTTCGAGGAGGCCGGGCACTACGAGCCCTTCTACTACTACCTGGCCAAGCTGCCCCAGGCCTTCCTGCCGTGGAACATCCTGGTTTACCTGGGCCTGTGGCATTTCCGTAAAACCCTGGTGCAGAACCGCTACCTGCTGTTTTTCAGCCTCTGGCTACTGGCGCAGTTCGCCTTGCTGTGCCTGGCTTCGAGCAAGCGCACGGTGTACCTGATGTCCCTGACCCCGGCCGCGGCGGTGCTGGCGGCGGAATATGGCGCAGTGCTCTACCAGCGCCTGGCCAAGCGGGCCCCGGGCACGGGTTTCTGGAGTACCGTGGGGCGCCAGCGCAGGGGGTGCCTGATAGCGCTCATGGCCCTGGTGATCGGCGGCTATCTGGTCAACGCCCAATGGGCCGCGCCCAGGGCCGACCGCGAACTGTCGTTCGTTCCAGTGACCGACCGGATCATGGCGTTGCAGGATAGCGGGCACCAGCTGGCGCTGTACCAGGCCAACGAACGCATCGCCGGCGCCAGCGTGTTCTACACCCAGAGCCTGCTCAAGGACCTGCAGAACGAGGCGCAACTGCTGGCCTTCTTGCGCGAGTCGCCGCAGCACATGGCGGTACTGGGTGGCGCCGAGGCGCCCAAGCCGCCGCTGCAGATCCAGCAGACCCTCATGGTGGGCCGCCAGGCCTACTACTTCGTCAACCTGGCGCCGGCCGGCTGAACGCAAAAAAAACGGCACCTGAATCAGGTGCCGTTTGCCCATCCCTGCCGCCCATGCCCCTTGAACCCTTTCCCGCTGATACCCGCCCGCCGCCCTTGAAACCATGACTCCTGCCCAACGACGGGCTTTCCCCGAAAAGGAGTCAGACATGAGCATCACCGTTATCAGTAGCACCCTGAGCCGGGCCGTTGCCCAGAAGGCCGGGTTGCGCCAGCAACTGGCGGCGCAAAACATCCTTGGGGTGGAAAACATCAACGACAACGCCATCGGGAACACCGTGGCCAAGGAACTGATCGCCAAGAGCAGCAAGGAAGGCCTGCGTCGGGACTACCTCGACGCCCGCTGAGCCTTGCCCCCGGCGATACCCTAGTTGCCGGGATCTTCCCTATGTTCGTGTCGGGCCGTTACGGCCTGGAAAAGGAGATATTCCCATGTTGATTCTGCGTTCACTGATCCTCGGCCTGAGCCTGTTGGCCAGCGCTGCCCACGCCCTGGAAACCACCAATCTCCCACCCGCCACCCTCAAGGCCTACGCCGCCACCCTG
The DNA here is from genome assembly GCF_000397205.1 of Pseudomonas protegens CHA0. Taxonomy (NCBI): domain Bacteria; kingdom Pseudomonadati; phylum Pseudomonadota; class Gammaproteobacteria; order Pseudomonadales; family Pseudomonadaceae; genus Pseudomonas; species Pseudomonas protegens. Next base: position 913,484 of record NC_021237.1, on the reverse strand, counting down.
AGCACCGCCGCCGGCAACAGCCAGTGGCAGCAGCTGTGGAAACGCTCTCGGGACCAGGGCGCGTTCACCCAACAGGGTGAACAACCGCGCTTCACCATCACCCAGGACAAACTGCCGGACATGGCTCGCAGCACCTTGATCAATGCCAGCAGCGTAACCCCGCAGAACACCACCCAGGCGCTGTACCGCTATGAGTTTTCCAACCCCATCGGCCAGGCCAAGGGCATTTCCCTCAAGGCCATGTGCCTGTTGGTGGACTGGCGCTCGCTGCCCAGCGGCACACAACCCGACGACACCAGCCACATGGGCAACGCCAGCCTGCTGCAAACCTACCCCTGCCCTTGAAACCGACAAGCCGCCCAGGCCTTGAGCCTGGGCGGCGAGCACTTACGAGGTTAGCTGCGAGCCCAGCAGATCAGCCTCCTTGCGCCGGCGAGTGCCGTAGCTGTCGCCAAAGTTGCGCAGGTTGGCCAGGGCACTCTTCCAGTCGCGGGCCACCACCTGGGCCCAGAAGTTCGGTGTGCGACTGGCCAGGTTGCCGTACTGAAAGGCCACCGAGGCGATAACGGTCTGCATCGGTGCCGGCAGTTGGGCGAAGTCCACTCCGCTGGCCTTGGTGTAGTTCGCTGCCAGAAGATCGACGAAGGGCGCCTTGAATGCCTCGTCCACCAAAAGCGCCTCGTCACTGCTGATGTTCAAGGGCTGGCCGTCGAGAAACGCCTTGGCCTTGAGCCCCTTCAGCCCCAGGTAGGGGGTCAGTCGCCGGATCAGGTCCGCCGGCAGATTGAGCGCCTGCAGGTCCTCTACGTTCCGTTGCCCCAGATCGAAGCCTGTGCCCACCGTGACGCCACTCTTGCTCTTGTCCGGATCGGGCACATAACCGCGGGTAATGGCAGCTCCCTCCAGAGCGGCGATAAAACTGAAATCAATCGCGTAGCGTGACATGGATTTTTCCTCATCCAGTTTAGGAAAATCCAGTGCACCACCAGCGACCGATACAACATCAGAATGTAATAGTTCCCCTTAATAGGGGGGAAATTTCCCACTGAACAGAGGACGAGACACCTCCTTAGGATCAAACCAGCCTTATCCATAATTCCAAGGAGGTACCAAATGGACGTGAAAGACCTCGTACTCATCGATGTTCGCCAGCTCCCTCACTCGCTCCAGGCCCTCATCGACTGCATCGGACTGGAAAATGCCTACCGCCTGACCCGTGAATACGGCGGCCGCCCCAAGTACATCCCCAAGCACGCCGAACGTACCTCCCTGGCTTTGATCCTGCCGCCCGACGCCCTCAACGCGCTGATCGAGCGTTTCGCCGGCCTGGCCCTGGAGATCCCCAAGGCCGACCACTTCTGCCGGCAGATCCGCAACCAGCACATTCAACTGGAAAGCCTGGGCGGTATTTCCCGCAGTGTGCTGGCGGACAAGTACGGCCTGAGCCTGCGGCAGATCGGCAACATCCGCCGCCTGGATGCCAACACTCACCGGTAATCGATTCCTGCTGAATCGGCCTTCACGGCTTTCTTAACCTGCAAGGGCGCATTTCGCGCAACAAAGAACAAGGAGCTAGACCATGGCAGATATCGATAAGGGCCTGATTGGCGGCGTGATCGCCGCCCTGCCCCTGGACAAGATGATCACCGGTCCACTGATGGCGATGATTCAGGCGCAGGTCGCCGCGAGCAAAGCCTATGCGGACTTCCTGATGGGCGTGTGCATTCAGAACGGCCAGGCGGTTTCGGTGCAGTTCGACTATGACGAAACCCTGGTGGATGAGCAGGGGGTGTACAAGGGCACCGTGAAGAAGTCGATGCGCATCCCGTTGCTGGCGGCCATCAGTCACCCCAACATCACCATCGAGGAAGGCTCCATCGAGTTCGAGCTGACCATCAGCCAGATGGCCGAGGACACCAGCAGCACCGAAGCCTCCGGCAGTTTCGAGGCGAAGATGGGCTGGGGCCCGTTCAGCGTTTCGGTCAAGGGCGCGGCGAGCCACAAATCGACCCAGACCCGCAAGACCGACACCCGTGCCCGCTACGCCATCAGCACCAAGATCGTCCGCCAGGACCCACCGGAAGCCCTGATGCGGGTCATCGACTTCCTCACCGACGCAGCCACCAAGCCTGTGCGGCTGCCTAGCACTCAACCGACCGACACCGACAAGCTGCCCACCGCCAACGCGCTGAAAATGCCCGATGCCGCGGACGAGAAGAAAACCGGCACCGGCGGTTGATCCACACCGCGCCTTCGCCCCAGTAACCCGCCCCGCCTTCATGGCGGGGCACTTCAGCCACCGAACAAGGAGCGTGATCCATGGCGTTTTTTTCTCGCAGCAAGGAGCCCATGTCCGCCAGCGACCTGAGCCATATCACCCGCGGCATGCATCAGGCTGCAGCCGCCACCCACAACCTGATCGCCCAGCAGTACATCAAGTTGTTCGACCAGTTCTTCGACTACAACGTCGACGACCTGGGCACGCCGATGAAGGCCAAGATGGTCGAGGTGGCGCTCAACGAAGACCACATCATCAATGTGCCGCTGATTGCCCTGGTCTCGCCCAAGGGCCTGGCCCTGCACAAGATGACTGTCGACCTGTCGGTGCGCATGCAGGCCACCGAGCTGCAGAAGGCCAGCCACGACCTGGAGAACGGCGAGCTGCAGAGCGAGAAGTTTTTCGTCACCTTCGGCAGCGGCAAGCGTGACGGCCAGGAACGCGACCCGGACGAGGTACAGATCAGCATGGAGTTTCGCGACTGCCAGCCGCCGGAAGCGATCCAGCGCCTGATCGAGGAGTTCACCAACCTGATCAGCCCGCAGCGCATCAACGACGGCCTGCCAGCCACCCCGCCAGCGGCTGGCACGCCACCGGCCGAGCCGGACCTGCTGGCACCTTGAGCCGCTTCCTATGCCCCTGAAGGCCAGCCAGACGGAGCGGCCGCCTGCGGTCAGGGCTTGAGGTTCACCGAGCGCCAGTCACTGGCCTCGATCAGGCCGAGCATCTTCGGCGCGCCATTGAGGGTATCGGTGGAGACGAACAGGGAAGCGCCGTACCCCAGGGTCGGGGTCGCCCGTTTGAGGTCCTGCTCCATCTGCGCCATGCATTCGCTGTGGGTCACCAGCACCAGGTTGCGCCCGGCGACCTTGTGCGCCATGACATCGCGCAACATGGTGTTCTTGCAGTTGAACAGCCAGCCATCGCCACTGCTGACCTTGCTGAACATGTAGCTCGCGGTCTGCGCGGTGCGCGTCAACGGGCTGTTGTAGATATCGGTACGCTCCAGGCCCAGGTGCTCGAACTGCGCGCCGAGCCCCACCGCCACCTCGCGGGCCCGGTCGGTAATGCCATCGGCCGGGCCCAGGCACGCGGCATTGGAGCGGTCGCAGCGCTCCATGTGGCGCACCAGCACAATCATTTCGCCCTTGTCCCAGGCGGCCGTCAGGGCCTGGAGCCCGGCCCCGTTGCCGTGGCTCAGGTCGGGCACCGAGGCCGGCCGGAGCAGGAACAGCCCCAGGGGAATCACCAGGCAGGCGCCCAGCAGCAGCGCCAGCAGGTTCTTGTAACGGACCAGGACGCGCCCCAGGAAGGGCCGCTTGCTCGCCGGCAACACCAGTCTTGTAGTCAATTCCCAGCCGCCCTTACGAGAATGTTCCGATGTGTTGAGCAGCGCACAGCAAGGCTACGAAAGCCTGATGACAATTGAACGCTGGCCGATGCCTGTGGCATCGACCGCCCAGACTCTAGGGCGCCGGGCGTGGGGCCCGAGTGAAATCAATGTGAAAAAAAGCTCAACGGACCGGCGACACATCCCGCAAAATAGCCGTCCATCGCCTAAAACATTGTCTTGGGACAATGCCGACGAAATCGTTTCAGCTATGGCACATCCCGCCGATACACCCCCTACAAAACACCTTGCTGGTCACCAACAACAACAATCTTCCAGCCAACTCAAGATCAAGAAGAGCTACGTTCCTGGAGGAATTCAATGAGTAGTTGGTTTGCCAACATCAGCGTCAACCTTAAGCTGGGCCTGGGTTTCGGCCTGGTCCTGGCCCTGACCACCGTCCTTGCACTGACCGGCTGGACCAGCCTGGGCAGCCTGATCGACCGCAGCAACTGGATGAGCGACATCACTCAGCTCAACAGCGGCCTGACCAAGCTGCGGGTCACCCGCCTGCAGTACATGCTGGCCAACGGCGACGAAACCGCCGCCCAAGGCGTGCAGAACACCCTGGACGATTTCAGCGCCCAGCAGAAAAAACTCCTGGCCTCGTTCCAGAGCCCGGAAAACATCAAGCTCCTGCAAGGCCTGGGCGCGACCATCAGTGCCTATCAGGATTCGCTGAACAAGATGCGCAACGCCTACCGCAGCGGCGACGCCGCACGCCTGGCGATGAACCAGAACGCCGAACGCGCCAATGACCTGATCAACGGGATCAACTCCTGGGTCAAGCAGTTGCCCCTGAGCGACGAGCGCTTTACGCAGTTCCAGGCCATCACCCAGGCCAAGGAAGCCTTCCAGCTGGCGCGCTATGAAGTGCGCGGCTACGTCACCACCAACAACCCGGACACCGAACAGAAAGCCGTCACCCAGCTCAACGCTGCGATTGCCGAAATGGATCAGCTCAAGTCCCATTTCAGCAGCACCCAGCGCGATGCCCTGCAACAGCTCGAAACCGCCCTGAGCGGCTACCGCAGCTCGCTGCAGGCCTTCAAGGTCGCCTTCACCAACGCCGTAGAGGCGCGCAAGGAAATGACCGACCAGGGCGCCGACATCGTCAGCCGCAGCGACGCCCTGTACCAGATCCAGCTGGACCGCCGCGACATCGAGAGCGCCCAGGCCCGCAGCCTGCAGCTGATCAGCACCCTGCTGGCGCTGCTGGTCGGTGTACTGGCCGCCGTGATCATCACCCGGCAGATCACCCGCCCACTGCAGGAAACCCTGGCCGTGGTCGAGCGCATCGCCTCCGGCGACCTGACCGAGAACCTGCGGGTCACCCGCCGCGACGAACTGGGCGTGCTGCAACAAGGCATCGTGCGCATGGGCGTGACCCTGCGCGAGCTGATCAGCGGCATCCGCGACGGCGTGACCCAGATCGCCAGCGCCGCCGAAGAACTGTCCGCGGTGACCGAAGAAACCAGCGCCGGGGTCAACAGCCAGAAAGTCGAGACCGACCAGGTGGCCACCGCCATGCACGAGATGACCGCCACCGTGCAGGAAGTCGCGCGCAATGCCGAAGAAGCCTCCCAGGCCGCGGCCGCCGCCGACGGCGAAGCCCGCCAGGGCGACAAGGTGGTGGCCCAGGCCATCGAGCAGATCGAGCGCCTGGCCAGCGAAGTGGTGCGCTCCACCGACGCCATGACCGTGCTGCAACAGGAAAGCGACAAGATCGGCAGCGTCATGGACGTGATCAAGGCCGTGGCCGAACAGACCAACCTGCTGGCACTGAACGCCGCCATCGAAGCCGCCCGTGCCGGTGAAGCCGGCCGTGGTTTTGCCGTGGTCGCCGACGAAGTGCGGGCCCTGGCCCAGCGCACCCAGAAGTCCACCGAAGAGATCGAGGAACTGGTGGCCGGCCTGCAGAACGGCACCCAGCAAGTGGCTACCGTGATGAACAACAGCCGCAGCCTGACCGACAGCAGTGTCGAACTGACCCGCAAGGCCGGCGCCTCGCTGGAAAGCATCACCCGCACCGTGTCCAACATCCAGTCGATGAACCAGCAGATCGCCGCCGCTGCCGAGCAACAGAGCGCCGTGGCCGAAGAGATCAGCCGCAGCATCATCAACGTGCGCGACGTGTCCGAACAGACCGCCGCCGCCAGCGATGAAACCGCAGCCGCAAGTGTTGAACTGGCGCGCCTGGGCGGTCAGTTGCAGATGATGGTCAGCCACTTCCGCGTCTGATTCGCCGCGCGCCCTTCGCCGGCAAGCCGGCTCCTACACCCTCCGTAGGAGCTGGCTTGCCGGCGAAAGGCGCCAATCCCCGGACCCGAGCATTTACACCCATCAGGGTTTGCCCTTACCTTTCCCGGTCTGCGTCCTGCTGTCCTAGGGATTAGTCACCAGGAACCCGTTCATGCCCAGCCTCGGTTTTACTTCGGTCCCGCCCCTGCTGAAATACCTGCTCTATGCGGAGCAATTGGGTATTGCCACCGAGCCGGCGCTGGCGGCGGCCGGGCTTAGCGCCGCGCAGTTGAACGACACCAGCCTGCGCCTGCCGATGGAGGTGCATGAGCGGTTGCTGGACTACTTCTGCCAGCACTCCGGCGATCCGCTGTTCGGGCTCAATTCGGCGCGCTTCGTCAAACCCAGCTCGTGGAATGTGCTGGGCTACATCACCATGAACTGCGCGACCCTCGGCGAAGCCATGGGCCGCATCATGCCGTTCGAAAAACTGGTGGGGGACATGGGCACCAGCCGGGCCGAGGTGGCGGGCGATCAGGTGCGGCTGATCTGGAGTTGCCGCCATCAGCGCCCGGACATCCGCCGGCACCTGGTGGAAAACGTCCTGGCGTCCTGGCTGTTGTATGCGCGCTGGATCGCCGATTCGCAGTTGTCGCCCAGCGCGGTGTGGTTCGAACATGCCCTGCCGGAACCCGCCGAGGCGGCGCAGTACGAGGCGTTGTTCGGCTGCCCGGTGCTGTTCCAGCAACCCTGCTCGGCGCTGGTGGCGCCGCTGGAGTACCTGCAGATGCCCCTGCGCCAGGCCGACGCGCGCCTGCTCAAGACCCTGGAAGAACATGCCCAGGCGATGATGGCTTCCCTGGGCGATGCGCCCCTGGCCTTGCAGGTGCACAACGTGCTGCGCCAGTTGCTCAAGGACGGCCTGCCGCGCAAGGAGCAGGTGGCGCAGCACCTGCACCTGTCGGTACGCACCCTGCAGCGCCAACTGCAACAGGCTGGCACTTCATACCAGCAGATTCTCGACGACCTGCGCCAGGAGCTGGCCGAGCACTATCTGCGCCACAGCGAGCTGTCGATCCAGGGCATCTCCGATTGCCTGGGTTTCACCGAACCGCGCTCGTTCCACCGCAGTTTCAAGACCCGCACCGGGCTGACCCCGGGGCAGTTCCGCCTGAGCGCGCAGAGCTCCGGCAAGGCCTGAAACCCGTTACACGCTGATGGCGTTGGTGAACACCAGGCGATTGCCGAACGGGTCGCTGATGGTCATGTCCTGACTGCCCCAGGGCATGGCCTGGATCTGCGGATGGGAGAAGCGGTACTGCTTGGCCAGCAACTGCTGCTGGAAGGTTTCCAGTTCATCGGTCTCGATCCGCAGGGCCGCACCCGGCGAGCAGTCGCCATGGTGCTCGGTAAGGTGCAGCACGCACTCGCCCCGCGAGACCTGCAGGTACAGCGGAAAATCGGCTTCGAAGCGGTGTTCCCAATCCAGGGAGAAACCCAGGAAATCGAGGTAAAACTCCCGGGCCTTGGCTTCATCGAAGATCCGCAGGATGGGGGTGGTTTTGCCAAAGCTCATTGCGCGACTCCCTGACTGAAATGAGCCGACTATACAGACGGCGATTATCAGCAGTTCGGCGCCGCTCGGGGATTCTTTAATAGCACAGCGCCATCATTGTGATGGAAGTCAACAAATCAGCCAGCGGATATAAATCCCGGGCGCAGGTCACCTTCCCGGGGCAGGAAGCGCCCCTGGCGTTCACCGTTGGCCCGGCCCTGGGCAAAACTGCACACGCCATTGACCCAGACCCCATCGATGCCTTGCGCGGCGCGCTGCGGCTCCTTGAAATCCGCCACGTCGCGCACCCGCGCCGGGTCGAACAGCACCAGGTCGGCCCAGTGCCCTTCGCGGATCTCGCCACGCTGGTGCAGGCCGAAGCGCGCCGCGGACAGCCCGGTCATCTTGTGCACCGCAGTGTGCAGCGGGAACAGGCCCAGGTCGCGGCTGAAGTGCCCCAGTACCCGGGGGAAGGCGCCCCACAACCTTGGATGGGGGAAAGGATCTTCTGGCAGGCCGTCGGAGCCGACCATCGACAGCGGATGGGCGAGGATGCGCCGCACATCGTTTTCATCCATGCCGTAGTACACCGCCCCCGCCGGTTGCAGGCGCTCGGCGGCGGCCAGCAGGCTGACGCCCCAGTCGGCGGCGATCTCGCTCAAGTCGCGACCGCCCTGCTCGGGGTGCGGTGTGGACCAGGTGATGGTGATGCGGTAGGCATCGGTGACCTGCTTGAGGTCCAGGGTCGAGGAGCTGGCGGCGTAGGGATAGCAGTCGCAGCCCACCGGGTGTTCCCGGGCGGCGTTTTCCAGGGCTGCCAGCAGTTGCGGGCTGCGCCCCCAGTTGCCGGCGCCGGCGCACTTGAGGTGCGAGACGATCACCGGTGCCCTGGCCGCGCGACCAATCAGAAAAGCTTCGTCCATGGCCTCCAGCACCGGCTCGAACTCGCTGCGCAAATGGGTGGTGTACACCGCACCGAACGCCGTCAATTCCTGGGCCAGTTGCAGCACTTCATCGGTCTCGGCGCAAAACGCGCTGGCGTAGGCCAGCCCGCTGGACAGGCCCAGGGCGCCGTCCTCCAGGCTTTCGCGCAGTTGCCCGCGCATGGCGCTGATTTCATCGGCCGTGGCCGTGCGAAACAGGTCCGGCAGATGGTTGCTGCGCAGCGCGGTGTGCCCCACCAGCGCCGCCACGTTGATCGCCGGGCGCGCGGCATCCACCGCCGCGCGGTAGTCACGAAAACGCGGGTAGACGAACATCGAGCGCTCGCCCAGCAGGTTCATCGGGTCCGGCGGGTCGCCCTTGAGGGTCACCGGCGCGGCGCTGATCCCGCAGTTGCCGACGATCACCGTGGTCACCCCCTGGCTGAGCTTGGGCAGCATCTGCGGCTGGCGGATCACCACCGTGTCGTCATGGGTGTGCACATCGATGAAACCCGGGGCCAGCACCCGCCCGGCGGCGTCGATCTCTTGCTCGGCGCTGGCCGCGGACAGATCGCCGATGCGCGCGATGCGCCCGTCGAGGATGGCCAGGTCGGCGGGGTAACCGGGACGGTCGCTGCCGTCGATGATCAGGGCGTTGCGGATCAGCGTGTGGTAGCGCATGTCAGTCTCCCAGGGGCAGGCAATCGTCGCCACCACGGTAATGGTCCAGGGCCAGCTTGATCCGTCGCAGGCGTTCCTGGTTGTCATCGGGCAGGGCCAGGGCCAGCTCGGTGGCCAGCACATCAATGGCCAACAGCATGCCGTAGCGGGCCGCGGTGGGTTTGTAGATGAACGAGGTCTCGGCGCTGTGCAGCGGCAGCAGCACATCCGCCAATTGCGCCAGGGGCGAGTCGGGCAAGGTAATGGCCAGGATCCCGGCGCCGTAGGTACGGGCCAGGGCCACCGCCTCCAGCAGCTCGGGGGTGATGCCGGTCAGCGAACAGGCGATCACCGCGTGCTGCGGCCCCAGGGCGGCGGCGGTGACGCGCATCATCACCGGGTCGTGGCAGGCGGCAATGGGATAGCCCAGGCGTACCAGGCGCACTTGCAACTCGCTGCTGCACAGGGTCGAGCAGCCGCCCATGCCGAAGGCGTGGATCATCCGCGCGCGCCCCAGCAGGCGCACCGCATCGGCGAATTGGGCCTCCTCGAAACCGGCCAGATGCTGGTGCAGCGCAGCTTCGATATCGCCAACGATCTGCCGGTAGAACCCGGACTGTTCCGGGGTGCCGGCAGGGTCCAGGAAGCGGCTGCCCACCCCACTGGCCTGGGCCAGCTGCAGGCGCAACTGGCGCAAGTCGCGGCAGCCGACGCTGCGGGCAAAGCGCGACAGGGTGGCGGCGCTGACTTCAGCGCGGCGGGCCAGTTCGTCGAGGCTGGCAGAGGCGGCAAAGCCCACATCGTCGAGCATCAGCCGGGCGATCCGCCCTTCCCCGGCGCTGAGAAAATCCAGGCGCGAGCGGATCTGGTAAAGGATGTCCATCTACAAAAACTCCGCGAGGACCAGGGTCAGGCCGAAGGCGATCACCGAGATCAGGGTCTCCAGCACGGTCCAGGTCTTGAAGGTCTGGATGACGGTCATATTGAAGTATTCCTTCACCAGCCAGAAGCCGCCGTCGTTGACGTGGGAAAGAATCACCGAGCCGGCGCCGGTGGCGATCACCAGCAGTTCCGGGTGCGGGTAGCCCAGGCCGACGGCCACCGGCGCCACCACCCCGGAAGCGGTGGTCAGGGCCACGGTGGCCGAACCGGTGGCGACCCGCATCAGCACCGCGAACAGCCAGCCCATCCACAGCGGCGAGAGCTGGAACTCATGGGCCAGGCCGACGATCTGCTCGGTCACCCCGGAGTCGATGAGAATGCGGTTGAGGCCGCCGCCGGCCCCCACCAACAGGGTGATGCTGGCGGTGGGCGCCAGGCATTCGTTGGTGAACTTGAGGATCGATTCGCGGTTCATGCCCTGGGCCAGCCCCAGGGTCCAGAAACTCACCAGGGTGGCCACCAGCAGGGCGATCACCGAGTTGCCGATAAACAGCAGGAACTGGTTGAGGCCGGTGCCGGGCTCGGCCAGCAGGTTGGCCCAGCCGCCGAGAAGCATCAGCACCACCGGCAGCAGGATGGTGGCCAAGGTCAGGCGGAAACTCGGCAGGCGCAGGCGCGGCTCGCGGGCGATGAACTGGCGCTCCAGGGGGTTCTGCGCCGGCAGGTGGATGTGCGGCACGATGAACCGCGCGTACAGCGGCCCCGCGATGATCGCCGTGGGCACACCGATCAGCAGCGCATACACCAGGGTCTGCCCCACCGACGCCTGATAGGCCTGCACCGCCAGCATCGCTCCCGGGTGCGGCGGCACCAGGGCGTGCACCACCGAGAGCCCGGCGACCATGGGCAAGCCCACCATCAGCAGCGACACCCCGACCCGCCGCGCCACGGTGAAGGCAATTGGCACCAGCAGTACGAAACCCACTTCGAAGAACAGCGGCAGCCCCACCAGGAAGGCGATGCAGACCATGGCCCAGTGGGCGTTGCGTTCGCCAAAGCGGTCGATCAGGGTGCGCGCCACCTGCTCGGCACCACCGGATTCGGCCATCAGCTTGCCGAGCATGGTGCCCAGTGCCACCACCAGGGCGATATGCCCCAGGGTCTTGCCAACCCCGGCCTCGTAGGCGCTCACCACTCCGGAAGGCGGCATGCCGGCCATCAGCGCCAGGCCCACCGACACCAGGGTGATGACGATAAAGGGGTTGAGTCGGTAGCGGGCGATCAACACGATCAGCGCAATGATGGCGACTGCGGCGTAGCCCAGCAGCCAAGAACCCGTAGCGGGAGCCATGGCGTCCTCCTTGAAAACAGCGTCACTTTCGAATGGTTGTGAAATTCATTAATCACTTAGAAAGGTGAACTTCAAACCGAGTGAAACTTATTTTCGTAAAGAGGCAGGCTTTGTCGCGAACAGCTAAGTGAAAGGCCGGCTTATGAAAATCGGCAGTGGGTATTTTCATCCACTGCCGCGGTGGCCGATCTCAGTCGTGATGCTCTCGGGCACGCTTGAGCAGCTTCTTGCAGCGCTCGGACAGGTGCAGCACCCGCAACTGCTTGCCGGCCTTGGCATAACGCTCGCGCAGGGTTTTCAGCGCGGCGATGGCCGAGTAGTCGACAAAACTCAGGTGGCGACAGTCGACAGTCACGTGCCGAGGATCGCCCGCCGGATCGAACTGGTTGAGAAACGCCGTGGTGGAGGCGAAGAACAGGGTGCCATGCAGTTGGTAGTGCTTGCTGCCGTCGGCTTCCAGGTGGCTGTCGGCGTACAGCTCGCGGGCCTGCTGCCAGGCGAAGTTGAGGGCGGCAATGACGATGCCGCAGAACACCGCCATGGCCAGGTCGGTGAACACGGTGATCACGGTCACCGCGAGGATCACCAGCACATCGTTGAGCGGCACCTTGTTGATCACCCGCAGGGACGCCCAGGCGAAGGTCTGCTGCGACACCACGAACATCACCCCCACCAGCGCCGCCAGGGGGATGCGCTCGATCAGCGGTGAGAGAAACAGCACGAACAGCAGGATCAGAGCGCCCGCCACCACGCCCGACAAACGCCCGCGGCCACCGGAACTGAGGTTGATCACGGTCTGGCCGATCATCGCGCAGCCACCCATGCCGCCGAACATTCCCGAGACCACATTGGCCGCGCCCAGGGCCACGCATTCACGGTCCGGGTAGCCGCGGCTTTCGGTGATTTCGTCGGTGAGGTTGAGGGTCAGCAGGGTTTCCAGCAGGCCGACCATGGCCATCAGGAACGCATAGGGTGCGATGATGCCCAGGGTTTCAAGGTTCCACGGCACCTGGGGCAGCGCCAGGCTCGGCAGGCCGCCGGCGATGTGGGCCATGTCCCCCAGGGTGCGGGTCGGCAGGCCCATCAGGTACACCAACGCGCCGACCCCGAGGATCGCCACCAGGGCCGGTGGCACCGCCCGGGTCAGGCGCGGCAGCAGATAGACGATGGCCATGGTCAATGCCACCAGCCCGGCCATCAGGTACAGCGGCTGGCCGCTGAGCCAGTGTTCGCCGCTCTTGAAATGTTCCAGCTGGGCCAGGGCGATGACGATCGCCAAGCCGTTGACGAAGCCCAGCATCACCGGGTGCGGCACCATGCGCACCAGCTTGCCCAGGCGCAGCAGGCCGAAGGCGACCATCACCAGCCCGCCCAGCAGCACCGTGGCCAACAGGTACTGCACACCGTGCTGCACTACCAGGGCGACGATCACCACCGCCATGGAGCCGGCCGCGCCGGAGACCATGCCCGGCCGCCCGCCGAACAGCGCCGTCAGGGTGCAGATGAAGAAGGCGCCATACAGACCCATCAACGGGTTGAGGTGGGCCACCAGGGCGAAGGCGATGCATTCGGGCAGCAAGGCAAAGGAGGTGGTGAGTCCGGCCAGGACATCGGCACGCAGACGTTTTGCTTTCATGATTGACCTGATAGACGGACCGGCAGGCGCGGCCCTGGGAAGTGCGGAAAGAAGGCGGGGAATGTTACGGAATTGAGCCGCCTCCGACCAGCCGGCCGTCGGCGCCTGCACAACGAAGGTAGGAGCTGGCTTGCCAGCGAAGAGGCCGCTCGACCTGGCGCCAGGCTTGCGGGCCCTTTCGCCGGCAAGCGGAACGCCGCCCGGCCAGCTCCTACAGGGGGTCAGCGGTTATTTGACGACCTTGCCGACACCGCGGCCACGTGGGTCGGAAGCGGTTTCAAGCGCAGTGCCATTGACCCGGATCGCCTGGATATCGCCCATCTCCCAGCCCTGGTCTTCCAGGGTGTAGCCCATGGCCTTGAGCTCGTCGGCCACCTTGCCGGTGAGCGGCGCATAGGCGTCGTAGTAGATCGTGTCCTTGGGCAGCAGTTGGTGATGCACGCGCTGCGCGGCCACGGCCTTTTCCAGGGGCAGGTGGTAGTCGTAGAGGTTGTTCAGCACCTGGAAGATCGAGGTGAATATCCGCGAACCTCCGGGGGTGCCCAGCACCAGGGTGACCTTGCCATCGCGGGTCACCAGGCTCGGGCTCATGGAGGACAGCATGCGCTTGCCCGGGGCGATGGCGTTGGCGTCGCCGCCCACTACACCGAAGGCGTTGGCCACGCCCGGCTTGGCGCTGAAGTCGTCCATTTCGTCGTTGAGCAAAAAGCCCGCGCCCTTGACCACCACGCCGCTGCCATAGTCCCAGTTCAGGGTGTAGGTGTTGCTAACCGCGTTGCCCTGGGCATCGACGATGGAGAAGTGGGTGGTCTGGTGCGGCTCAAGCCCGGGGCGCACTTTCTCGGTAGCCGAGATGGCGTTGGGGTTGACCTCGGCGGCGCGTTTTTTCAGATACGCCGGGTCGGTCAGTTGCTTGACCGGAACATCGGAAAACGCCGGGTCGCCCAGGTAGTCGGCGCGATCGGCGAACACCCGCTTTTCGATTTCCGCCAGCAGGTGAATGTACTTGGCCGAATTGAGCTCCACACCCTTGAAGTCCGCCGCGCGCTCTTCCTTGATGCTGATCAACTGCGCCAGGGCCACCCCGCCAGAGCTGGGCGGCGGCGCGGTGTACAGGGTGTTGCCACGGAAGGTCACCTGCAGCGGCTGGCGCCACTGGACCTTGTAGTCCTGCAGGTCCTGCTTGGTGATCAGGCCCTTGTCGGCCTGCATCTGCGCCACCAGCAAGTCGGCGGTCTTGCCGCTGTAGAACTCCTTGGCGCCCTGGTCGGCGATGCGCTCCAGGGTCGCGGCCAGTTCCGGCTGACGGAAGGTCTCGCCCGGTTTCATGCTGCCGAAGTAGTCGCCGAAGTTGGTGGTGCCGTTGAACAGCTTCAACGCATCCTCGCGGTACTGGTACTGCTTGTCCGCCACCTTGAAGCCGTTCTTCGCATAACCCACGGCCGGAGTGATCAGCTCGCTCCACGGCAACTTGCCGAACTTCTGGTGAGCTTCCCACAGGCCCATCACCGTGCCCGGCACCCCGGCGGCGCGGGCGCCCACCAGGCTCAGGTTCTCGATCACCTCGCCCTTTTCATTCAGGTACATGTTCCGGGTCGCGGCCTTGGGCGCGGTTTCCCGGTAGTCGAGGAAGTACGGCTTGCCGTCGATGTACATCGTCATGAACCCGCCGCCCCCGATGTTGCCGGCCTCGGGGTAGGTCACGGCCAGGGCGAAGGCCGTGGCCACCGCGGCATCCACCGCGTTGCCGCCCTTCTTGAGGATCTGCGCCGCGACATCGGCGCCGTACTGGTTGGGCGCGGCCACCGCGCCGCCTTCCAGGGTCACGGCGAAGGCCGAGCTGCTGGCGGCGATGGCGGCCGTCAGGGCCAGGGTCTTGAACAACAGAATGCGCATAGGTCCTTCCTTTTCTTGTTATTGAACGGCAAGAACCTTAGGCCCGAGACGGGGGGTTGAGCAATCGCCAATCGTGGCACGAACGTCCCAAGCCTCAGCCATGGATAACCGTAGGAGCTGGCTTGCCAGCGAATGCAACTTCAAGAGTTGCGCAAAACCCGGGGGCCCCTTCGCCGGCAAGCCGGCTCCTACGGGGGATAGGCGGGGAATGGGGGGAGCCTTCAGCCCTGGAACTCGGGGTTGGCGTAATCGGCCAGCTTGCCCTGGATGAAATCCAGGAAGCACTGGATGCGCAGGGCCAGTTGCGAGTTGCGGTAGTACACGGCGTTGATCGGCTGGCGATAGCCGCTGTTGAACGAGGCCAGCACCGGTTGCAGGCGCCCGGCGCGGATGTCGTCGATGGTCATGAAGTGCGACAGGCAGGCAATGCCCTGCCCTTCCAGCGCCAGGTGGCGCAGGGTCTCGCCACTGGAGGCGCTGATGCCCGGCTGGATCTGCCAGCGGTCGCCATGCACATGGCGCAGCGGCCAGTGGTTGAGGGTCTCGGTCTGGGTGAAGCCCAGCAGGGTGTGCCCGGCCAGTTCGGCCACGCTCTGCGGCGTACCGTGGCGGGCCAGGTAGTCAGGGCTGGCGAGGATGTGCAGCGGGCTGCAGCCCAGGGAGCGGGCATGCAGGGTGGAATCCGCCAGCACGCCGATGCGGATGGCGATGTCGGTGCTCTGCTCCAGCAGGTCGATGATCAGGTCGTTGCTGTTGAGCTCCAGCTGGATATCCGGGTACAGGCTGCGGAACTCGGCCACGTAGGGAACGATGGCATGCAGCATGAAGGGCGATGCGGCGTTGATCCGCAGGCGCCCGGACGGGTTGCGCTGGCGCGAGGACAGGCGCTCTTCGAGCTCGTCCATCTGATCGAGGATCAGCTTGGCCTGTTCGAAGAAGTAGCGCCCTTCCTCGGTCAGGTCCATGCGTCGCGTGGTGCGGTTGATCAGCGTGGTGTCGAGCTTGGCCTCCAGCCGCGACAAGCTGCGGCTGACCGCCGAAGGGGTCTGGGCCAACTGCTCGGCGGCGGCGGAAATCGAGCCGCACTCGATGACACAGACGAAGACTTGCAACTCGTCGGATCGGGCTTTCACATGAGTCCTCTGGCGGCAGCGGGGCGACAACGCCCCTGAATTTCAAGGCACTCAATAGTAGCCGGATTCAGCCCGGCAGATTGAACACTGCCTTGAGGTGTTCCTCGTAACGCTGCACATCGCCTTCGATGTTCGGGCGTTTCATCACGTCCACACAGAGGAAGGTTGGCAGGGCGCTCATGCCCAGGAACTGGTTGGCCTTGTGGAACGGGAAGTAGACCGCGTCCACGCCCTTGGCCTCGAAGAAGTCGGTGGGATCGTCGAAGGCTTGCTGCGGGGCGTTCCAGGTCAGCGAAAGCATGTACTGCTTGCCCTGGATCAGGCCACCGCTGCCGTACTTCTGCGAGGCATCGGAGCGGGTCCGGCCGTCGCTGGCGTAGAGGCTGCCGTGGCCTTCGGTGAAGACTTCGTCGATGTATTTCTTGACGATCCACGGCGCGCCCATCCACCAGCCGGGCATCTGGTAGACGATCACGTCGGCCCAGAGAAACTTCGCCACTTCTTCCTGGATGTCGTAGCCCTCGTCGATGTGGGTGACCTTGACCTCCAGGCCGCCCCGGTCGAGCACCGCCAGGGCGGTGTCGTGCAGGGTGGCGTTATAGCGGCCATCGGAGTGGGCGAATTGTTTGGCGCCATTGAGCAGCAGTACTTTTTTCATGATCCAGCCTCATCGGGAACAACCCGTTGCGCATCGATGGCGGCGGGCTGTAAAGATTGAAAACGATGGCGGCAGGTTAATCAGGCCAGGGCCGGAGAATAAGCCCGGGTTGTTCAAAATACATTTGACTCAAACGCACGAATCAATAGTGGATTGTTGCCTTAGAATTTTTGCCGACCTCCCCATCAGCAAGAGTGCTCCTTATGCCCACACCCCAGGCCTTCATCCTTCACGCCAAGACCCGCCCGGAACGGGCTGATGCCTTCGAGGCGTTCTTTCTCGGCCATGTAGCCGCCAGCCGCGCTGAAGCCGGCTGCATCGAATACCACATGCTGCGGGACCGACAGGACCCGAGCCTGTTCATTTTCTACGAGGTCTGGGCTTCCCAGGAGGCGCTTGATAGCCACTCCAGCCTGCCGCACATGCAGCAGTTCCTCGACACGCGCATGGACTACCTGGAGCGCGACTTCGAGATCCGCGCCATCGACATGCTCAGCCCGGCCGCGGCTGGCCGCTGAGCAAAAGGTCTAGCCGCTGATCAGCAAGTGCCCGCCCAAGAGGCCCATGCCGACAAAGAACACCCGCTTGAACAACTGGGCGCTGATGCGCTGGCGCAACCACTGCCCCAGCCACATGCCCAGCAGCGCCGGGGCCAGGGTCAGCAGCGAGGCCCCCAGCTCGGCGCCGCCCAGGGCGCCGCGCCACAGCAGGCCGCCGGCCAGGGCCAGGGTCGAGACGGTGAACGACAGGCCCAGGGCCTGCACCAGCAGATCCTTGTTCAGCCCCAGGGCTTGCAGGTAGGGCACCGCCGGAATCACGAACACCCCGGTGGCCGAGGTGATGACCCCGGTGACCAGCCCGCACAGCGGCCCCAGCCAGCGCTCCTGGGCCGCCGACACTCGCAGGGTCGGCAACAGCAAGCCGCTCAGGGCATATAGCAGTAGCGCCGCCCCCAAGCCCCGCACCACCCAATGCCCGGCGTCGATTCCCAGCCACAGGGAGCCGGCGGCGGTGCCGGCAAAGATCGCCAGCAGCATCGGCCACAGGCGCTTGAGCAAGGCCGGCAGATGCCCGCCAAAGGCCAGTTGCCAGAGATTGGTCAGGGTCGCCGGGATAATCAGCAGGGCCGCAGCCTGCGCCGGTGCCATAGCCAACCCCAAGAGGCCCATGGCAACGGTGGGCAGGCCAAGACCGATCACCCCCTTGACCATGCCGGCCAGCACAAAAGTGCCGATCACCAACAGGGAAAGGGCCATTCCGAGATTCTGATAAAACGCGAGCGAGCTGTTCATGGGCCTATCCTGCGCCCTGCCCGCCCTGCTGAAAATCTGCCATATACTGAGCCAGCCTCTTGCCCGGCAATAGGCACATACAAAAACCTATGGCCCGTACCGCCGTAGGAGCTGGCTTGCCAGCGAAAGCGATTTCGAGATTTGCGCAAAACCCAGCGGCCTCTTCGCCGGCAAGCCGGCTCCTACAAAAATGACGCTCCCCGAGAGATGCCCCATGCACTTCGACCTGATCGACCTGCGCCTGTACCTGAACATTCTGGAGGCCGGCAACATCACCGCCGGTGCCGCTCGCAGCCACTTGTCGCTGGCCGCCGCCAGCGCTCGAATCCGCGCCATGGAGGCCTCGCTGGGCATCGAGTTTCTCGAACGCGGGCGTCGTGGCATCCGCCCGACAGCCGCCGGCAAGGCCCTGGCCCAGCACGCGCGAACGCTGCTGCTGTACGCCGAGCACCTGCAGCAGGACCTTGGCGAATACGCCAGGGGGGTCAAGGGCCAGGTGCGCCTGTTGTGCAACACCACCGCACTCAGCGAGTACCTGCCAGAGCTGCTGGCAGACTTCCTGCACAGCCAGCCCCATGTCGATATCGAGCTGCAGGAGCTGCCCAGCCAGCGCATCACCCACGCCCTGCGCCAGGGCGCGGCGGACCTGGGGATCGTCTCCGACGCGGTGGACACCCAGGGCCTGATGACCCGGGCCTTTCGCGACGACCCACTGGTGCTGGTGATGCCCCCGGACCACCCTTTGAGTAGCCTGCCGGCCCCCAGCTTCAGCGACAGCCTGGCCCACGACTATGTCGGCCTGGCCAGCCACAGCGCCCTGGCGGTGTACCTGGAGGAACAGGCCCTGCACCTTGGCCGGCGCATGCAGTTGCGCATCCGCGCCGAAGGCTTCGACGCCGTGCTGCGCATGGTGGCCCGCGGCGCCGGGCTGGCCCTGGTGCCCCTGGCGGCCCTGCAACGCAACCTGCACCTGGCTCTGCAAAGCCGCCCCTTGAACGAGGCCTGGGCACGCCGCCGCTTGCTGCTGTGCGCCCGCGACTTCGACGCCCTGCCCCTGTATGCCCAGGGCTTGTGCCGTGCGCTGCTAGAGCCTTGACTCTCCCCTTAGGGGCAGACTTTAGCCTTGGGGTTTATTCCTCAAGGACCACGGCAATGAGCAAACGCATCCTGGTGATTCTCGGCCACCCTTCGCGCCACAGCCTGTGCGCGGCATTGAGCGAGCGCTACGTGAAGGCGGCGCAGGAAGCCGGCCATGAAGTGCGCCAGCTCAGGCTCGGCGACCTGCATTTCGACCCGGTGCTGCGCGAAGGTTATCGCCAGATCCAGCCCCTGGAAGAAGACCTGCAGCAGGCCCAGGCCGACATCCTCTGGGCCGAACACCTGACCTGGGTCTTCCCCATCTGGTGGGGCGGCATTCCGGCGCTGATGAAGGGCTTTCTCGATCGCGTGCTGCTGCCGGGCTTCGCCTTCAAGTACCGCCCCGGCAAAGCCTTTCCGGAGCAACTGCTAAAGGGCCGCAGCGCCCACCTGCTGGTGACCATGGATACACCGCCCTGGTACTTCCGCTGGTTCTACCGCATGCCCGGCTTGCAGCAGATGCGCCGCACCACCCTGGCCTTCTGCGGCATCAAGCCCTTGCGCACCCTGACCTTCGGCCCGGTGCTGGACGCCAGCCAGGAACGCCGGGCCGACTGGCTGCTGCAAGTGGAGCACCTTGCCAGGCAGTGAATCTGCCCGATAATGCGCGACACCAGCGCCCATTGGCTGGCCCTGGAATCCGGAAGTGAAAAGGAACCTGCATGTACATCGGCCAAGCCGCGCAACTGTCCGGAACCACGATCAAGAGCATCCGCCATTACGAAGCCATCGGCCTCTTGCCCGAGCCGGCGCGCCAGGGCCGCTACCGCCTGTATGACGCGCAGAGCGTCGAGCAACTGATATTCATCAAGTGCGCCCAGCAGTTGGGCTTCAAGCTCAAGGAACTGCAGCAGGTGTTCGCCACCCACCAGGGGCAAGCCTTCCCCTGGGACCGGGCCCAGGCGGCCCTGGCGCAGAAAAAGCGCGAGCTGCAACAGCAGATCGAGGATTTGCAGCAGTTGCAGAGCCGGCTCGAGCTGTTCGAGACCAGCCTGCAACAGGCGCGAGAGGAATGCCCCCTGGGCAGCCGCTAGGACCGCCCGGGCGGCCTTGCTTCAGACCTCCGACAAGCCGGCGACCACCCGCGGCTTACGAAAGCACAGGTAATAGACCAGGGTCAGCAACAGCAGGAACGGCACCCCGAACACCAGGGTCATCTTGAACGCCTCGGTGAAGAAGGTGGTGATCATCACCGCCCCCATCAGCACCAGCCCCAGCAGGGTGCTATAGGGAAACAGGCGCATGCGGAACGACAACTGCTGCTCACCGTGGCGCTGGTGATAGCGGCGGAAGCAGTAGTGGGTGAGGAAGATCATGAACCAGGTAAAGATCGCGCCGAACATCGAGATCGCCATCATCAGGGTGAACGAACTCTCGGGGTACAGCACGTTGACCAGGGTCGCCAGGGCGATGCCGGAGCTGGACAGCAGCAGGGCATTGAGCGGAATCCCGTTCTTGCTCAGGGCCCCCATGGACTTGGGCGCATAGCCGGCGCGGGACAGGCTGAACATCATCCGTGTGGTGATGTAGAGCTGGCTGTTCATCGCCGATAGCGCGGCGATCAGGATCACGAAATTCATCACCCCGGTGGCCCCGGGAATACCGATGGTCTGCATCACCGTGACGAACGGGCTCTGGGCCTTGCCGGCCTGGGCCCAGGGCACGATGGCCAGCATCAGCGCCAGGGTCAGCAGATAGAACACCACCAGGCGCACGATAGTGGCGCGAAAGGCCTGTTTCACCGCGCGTTGCGGGTCCTTGGCCTCCCCCGCCGCCACCGCGATCATCTCCACGCTCAGGTAGCTGAAGATCGACACGATCACGGCAATCCACATGCCTTCGAAACCGTTGGGAAAGAAGCCGCCGTGAGCGCTGTAGTTGTGCAGCCCGTAGTCGGGGTTGCCAGAGCCGAACACCACGTACACCGCCAGGATGATGAAGCCGACGATGGCGGCGATCTTGATGGTGGAAAACCAGTATTCGAAGTTGCCGAAGGTCTTCACGCTGATGCCATTGAGCACGACCAGCACGCTGGAGAAGGAGATGATCCACACCCACTCCGGAACGTTGGCGAACCAGTACTTCATGTACATGGCGATGGCCGTGACTTCGGCACCCACCGCCAGCACGATGGCCGCCCAGTAGGCATAGCGCACCAGGAAGCCGGCCAGCGGGCTGACGTAGAACTCGGCGTAGGCACCGAAGGAGCCGGAGGTGGAATGGGCCACGGTCATTTCCGCCAGGCAGCCCATCAGGATCAGGGTGATCAACGCGCCGATGGCGTAGCTCAGCAGCACGCTGGGGCCGGCATAACCGATGGCGTAGGCGCTGCCCATGAAGAGCCCGGTGCCAATGGCCCCGCCGATGGCGATCATGCTCATCTGGCCGGCGGTCAACTGCCGCCTGAGGCCGTGCTCGCGATTGGATATCGCTTCGAAACCCTTGTTGGAGGTGGTCACTTTGAGTGCCTCTTTATTGTTGTGTGCACGTATAAATCGTTGTGACGGCCCGTCCTTGTGCCGCTGGCCTGGTCGCCGCACAGGGCGGCAACCAGGGGGTGAAACACGCCTCAGGTCACGCTGTGGCGCACCTGGAATTGCGCCTGGGCCCAGGTTTTCTGGTCGAGGACTTCACCGAGGATCTGCACCGCGTCCCATACCTCGCTGAAGCGGGTGTACAGCGGAGTGAAGCCGAAACGCATGATCCGCGGCTCGCGGTAATCGCCGATCACGCCCCGGGCGATCAGGGCCTGGATCACCGCGTAGCCTTCGGGGTGCTCGAAGCTCACGTGGCTGCCACGCTTGGCATGCTCACGCGGGGTCACCAGCTTCAGCTCGTGACCGACGCAGCGCTGCTCCACCAGTTCGATGAACAGGTCGGTCAGCGCCAGGGACTTGCGCCGCAGGCTCTGCATGTCGGTCCGTTCGAAGACTTCCAGGCCGCATTCGACCATGGCCAGAGAGGTAATCGGCTGGGTGCCGCACAGGTAGCGGGCAATGCCGCTGGAAGGCTCGTAGCGGGTAGCCATGTCGAACTGCCGGGCATGGCCGAACCAGCCGGACAGCGGCTGGGTAACCAGGTCGCAGAGCGCCGGAGCGACCCAGGCGAAGGCCTGGGAGCCGGGGCCGCCATTGAGGTACTTGTAGGTGCAGCCGATGGCGTAGTCGGCGCCGCTGCGGCCCAGGTCCACCGGCACCGCGCCGGCCGAGTGGGCCAGGTCCCAGATGCTCAGGGCGCCCGCCTCGTGGATCAACCTGGTGGTCGCCTGCATGTCGTGCATGTAGCCGGTCTTGTAGTTGACGTGGGTCAGCAGCACCACCGCGGTGTCCTGGTCGATGGCCGCCGGCAGTTGTTCCGGGCTGTCCACCAGGCGCAGGGAGTACCCCTGCTGCAGCAGCTGCGTCAGGCCTTCGACTATGTACAGGTCGGTAGGAAAGTTGCTGCTTTCGGAGACGATCACCCGCCGCTGGGGCGCACGTCCGGCCTGGACCTGCAGGGCGGCACTGAGGACCTTGAACAGGTTGATGGAAGTGGTATCGGTGATGACCACCTCACCAGCACCCGCACCGATCAGCGGCGCCAGCCGATCCCCCAGGCGCTGGGACAGGTCACGCCAGCCGGCCGTGTTCCAGCTGCGGATCAGGCCCTCGCCCCACTCTTGCTCGATCACCTGCCGGGCCCGCTCGGCAGCCGCCACGGGGCGGGCACCAAGGGAGTTGCCATCGAGGTAGATCACCCCTTCGGGCAGGCTGAACTGTTGGCGCAGCGGCGCCAGGGGGTCCTGTTCATCGAGACGCAGGCAGTGGTTTTTATCGATCATTGGCAGTCCTGTCTTGGTCAATGTCATGCCCACCGGAAGGGGCCGGGCACGGGGTCCTGGAAAACCGAAAACTTGAGAAATAATGGACGAAGACCGGGAGAATTTTCGTGCAAAGTGCAGCGCGCTGTCGTACTAATCTCGAATAAAATTCTAATCCTCCAATAAAAAACGCGGATTTATGCCAACCATGACCCTCGACTCCACGGACCTGCGCATCCTCTACTTCCTGCAACAGGACGGGCGTATCAGCAATCAGGAACTGGCGGAGAAAGTCGCCCTCTCGCCCTCGGCCTGCCTGCGCCGCCTGCGCCTGCTGGAAACGGAGGGGATCATCAGCGGCTATCGCGCCCAGCTCAATGCCGAGCGCCTGGGCATCGAGCTGGAGGCGATCGTCCACGTATCCCTGCGCCAGGACGTGGAAGGCTGGCACGAGACCTTTATCGGCAAGGTCCAGCAGTGGCCGGAAGTGGTGGCCGCCTACGTGATCACCGGCGCCAGCAACTACGTGCTGCGCATCCAGGCGCGCAACCTCAAGCACTTCTCGGATTTCATCGTCAACCATCTGAACCGCGCCTCGGGCGTGACCGACATCCGCTCGGAAATCGTCCTGCAGAAGATCAAGGAACAGAACAGCCTGCTGGACCTGGTGCAGCGCAAGTAAGCCGTCCTAGAACCCGGCCGGTCGCCGCGCGGGGTGACGCTGGGCAGTGACGCTCGGGGTTTCGTCGAACAGCTTGCGGTACTCGGCGGAGAACCGCCCC
Source organism: Pseudomonas protegens CHA0 (assembly GCF_000397205.1). Classification (NCBI taxonomy): domain Bacteria; kingdom Pseudomonadati; phylum Pseudomonadota; class Gammaproteobacteria; order Pseudomonadales; family Pseudomonadaceae; genus Pseudomonas; species Pseudomonas protegens. The sequence goes on along the minus strand of NC_021237.1, from coordinate 889,871 downwards.
AGGTGGGTGAAGCCCCAGCCCAGGGCAATCTCCGAGATGTTGCGCGCCGAGCCGTGCTCGAGAATTTCCTGGCGCACGCCATTGAGCCGGTGGCGCTTGAGGTAGGCCATGGGCGACAGGGCGAAGTACTTGCGAAAGGCCTCGAACAGCTTGAAGCGCGAGACGCCGGCGGCGGCCTCCAGGTCTTCCAGGTGCACGGTCTCGCGGGCATGTTCATGCAAGTGCTGGCGGGCCCGTACCAGATAGTGGGGCAGCTTGACCCCGAGCATTGCCCGCAACTCGCTGGAGTAGTTGTTGGGCTGGGCCAGGATCAGGCCCTTGATCAATGAGCTTTCGATTTCCCGGGTGAAGGCCAGCTGTTCATAGAGCTCGTTGCCCTGGGCCAGTTCGCCGATGAAATGCTGCGCCATGCGCCACCAGGCCGCGGCGGCACCGTGCAGCGCATCCATGCCGGGCTCGAAACGCAGCGGCTCCAGCACCGGGCGCTGCAACAGGCCCTCCAGGGCCTCGCTCATGGCCGGCCGGGAAATCACCACCTGCAGCTTGCGACAGTCTCCGGAGATGGCCAGCACCTGGCTTTCGTTGGGGGCGATGATCACCCCCTGGCCGCGGTCCGAGCGCAACAGGCGCCCGTCCTTGCTCAGTTCCTGCTCGCCGCACAACGGCAGGCTCAGGCTATAGCTGCTGAAGCGCTCGGTGTCCTGGATATCCACCACCACATCGGTGCCGTATTCGATGATGCCCAGGGTCGTGGAACGGGACCTGAGCACATTGGCACTGTGGTGGAAACGAATGCGTTCGGGGTTGGCGGTTTCCAGGCGGTGAGGCCCACAGATTCCCGCCATCCAGTTCCTGGCCCCTTCAAGGTCAAAGCGATCGATACGAATCTCGCGAAACTGCCCATCAGCCTTGCTATTCATCACGGCGCACCCACGGCAATTTTTATTCAGCGCGCTCTGACGGCGCGTCTTGTATGACAGGGCAAGTTTTGCGCCAGCCGACGGCGCTGCCAACCCAGTGGATAGCAATCGTCGACTAAGTGGATAACCGGGCCCCATCACCCTCATTGGCTGCGCTCACAGTAGCCGATCAGCGCACCAACAGGCAGCCATCCATCGCTTGCCTGCACGATGCTGGGTAGATGCTACCCAGGGGCCTGCTGCTCCATGCCTTGCCGGGAACGGGCAATTTTGTGGATGACCTTGGCCGACTAAGCGGATAGCCGCAGGCCCCCTCCCCTCTCTCTAATGACTGCACCCGATTGGCCTGAATAAAAAAGGTACCGACTCATGAGTGGTGCAAGAAACGTCGAGCAGTGGCAAGACTTCATCGGCAGCTGCCTGGATTTTCGTCCCGCGGACGGGGTATTCCGTATCGCCCGGGACATGTTCACCGAACCCGAGCTGTTCGACCTGGAGATGGAGCTGATCTTCGAGAAGAACTGGATCTACGCCTGTCACGAAAGCGAGCTGCCCAACAACCACGACTTCATCACGATGCGCGCCGGGCGCCAGCCGATGATCATCACCCGCGACGGCGAGGGCCGGCTCAATGCCCTGGTCAACGCCTGCCAGCACCGCGGCACCACCCTGACCCGGGTCGGCAAGGGCAACCAGTCCACCTTTACCTGCCCCTTCCATGCCTGGTGCTACAAGAGCGACGGGCGCCTGGTGAAGGTCAAGGCGCCAGGGGAATACGACGAGGGCTTCGACAAGGCCACCCGCGGCCTGAAGAAGGCCCGCATCGAGAGCTACAAGGGCTTCGTCTTCATCAGCCTGGACGTAGCCGCCGACAATTCCCTGGAAGACTTCCTCGGCGACGCCAGGATCTTCTTCGACATGATGGTCGCCCAGTCCCCCGATGGTGAGCTGGAGGTGCTGCCGGGCAAGTCCGCCTACACCTACGACGGCAACTGGAAGCTGCAGAACGAGAACGGCCTGGACGGTTATCACGTCAGCACCGTGCACTACAACTACGTGGCCACGGTGCAGCACCGCCAGCAGGTCAACGCCGACAACGGCGCCGGCAGCAGCGCCACCCTGGACTACAGCAAGCTCGGCGCCGGCGACGCCAGCACCGACGATGGCTGGTTCGCCTTCGAGAACGGCCACAGCGTGCTGTTCAGCGAAATGCCCAACCCGGCGGTGCGCTCCGGCTACGCCAGCATCATGCCGCGCCTGGTGGCCGAGCACGGCCAGGCCAAGGCCGAGTGGATGATGCACCGCCTGCGCAACCTGAACATCTACCCCAGCCTGTTCTTCCTCGACCAGATCAGTTCCCAGTTGCGGATCATCCGCCCCATCGCCTGGAACAAGACCGAGATCATCAGCCAGTGCATCGGGGTCAAGGGCGAGAGCGACGCCGACCGGGAAAACCGCATCCGCCAGTTCGAGGATTTCTTCAACGTCTCGGGCATGGGCACGCCGGACGACCTGGTGGAGTTCCGCGAGGCCCAGCGCGGCTTCCAGGGGCGCCTGGAGCGCTGGAGCGACATCTCCCGCGGGCGCCAGCATTGGGTCAGCGGGCCCACCGCTAACAGCCAGAACCTGGGCATCCAGCCGGCCATGACCGGCACCGAGATCACCCATGAGGGGCTGTACGTCAACCAGCACCAGAACTGGCAGAAATTCCTCCTCGACGGCCTGCAGCGCCGGCCCCTGAAACTGCGTGAGGTGTGATCATGAATGCGCAACTGCAGTACCAGATCGAGCAATTCTTCTACCGCAAGTCCGAGCTTTGCGATGCCCAGGACTGGGACGCCTACCTGCAACTGTTTGCCGTGGACAGCGAGTTCCACCTGCCCCAGTGGGACTCGGAACACGTCTACACCCGGGACCCGAAACGCGAGATGTCGCTGATCTACTACGCCAACCGTTCGGGGCTGGAGGACCGGGTGTTCCGCCTGCACACCGGCAAGGCGGCCTCGACCATCCCTATGCCGCGCACCCTGCACATGGTCAGCAACCTGCGCATTGCCGAGGGCGACAACGGCCTGCTGCGGGTACGCCTGAACTGGCACACGCTGTTCTATCGCCTGGCCACTTCCGAGGAGTTCTACGGCCACGCCACCTACGACCTCAAGCCCCAGGGCGACAGTTGGCTGATCCAGCGCAAGCACGTGCTGCTGCTCAACGACACGATCAACTCGGTGCTCGATTTCTATCACCTCTGACCCACGGAAGTTCTCCCATGACGCACAAGGTCGCGTTCAGCTTTGCCGACGGCAAGACCCTGTTCTTCCCGGTCAAGGCCAATGAAATCCTGCTCGACGCCGCCCTGCGCAACGGCATCAAGATCCCCCTGGACTGCCGCGAAGGGGTGTGCGGCACCTGCCAGGGCCGTTGCGAGTCGGGCCAGTACAGCCAGGACTATGTGGACGAAGAAGCCCTCAGCGCCCAGGACCTGGAACAGCGCAAGATGCTCAGTTGCCAGACCCGGGTGCAGTCCGACGCAGCGTTCTATTTCGATTTCGACTCCAGCCTGTGCCACAGCGCCGACCCGGTGCAGTTGCAGGGCTCGGTGATCGACGTGCGCCAGGTGTCCGAAAGCACCGCCATCCTCCACCTGGACCTGGGCGGCCATCAAGCGCCACTGGATTTCCTCCCGGGCCAGTACGCGCGCCTGAGCATCCCCGGTACCGGCACTAGCCGGGCCTACTCCTTCGCCAACCGGCCGGCGGCGGACAACCAGTTGCAGTTCCTGATCCGCCTGCTGCCCGACGGGGTGATGAGCAACTACATCCGCGAGCGTTGCCTGGTGGGCGACAGTATTGCGCTGGAGGCGCCGCTGGGGGCCTTTTACCTGCGCCAGATCAGCCGTCCGCTGGTGCTGGTGGCCGGCGGCACCGGACTGTCGGCGCTATTGGCGATGCTCGAACAGATCGTCGAGCAGGGCTGCCAGCAACCACTGCATCTGTACTACGGCGTGCGCCACAGTGCCGATCTGTGCGAACTGGAGCGTATCCAGGCACTGGGCGAGCGCTTGCCAGCGTTTCGCTTCACCCCGGTAATCAGCGACACCGACCCGGATTGGTCGGGCAAGCGCGGCTACATCAGCGAACACTTCGACAGCAGCGAACTGCGCGACCAGGACACCGACATGTATGTGTGCGGGCCGCCGCCAATGGTCGATTCGATCCGAATCTGGCTGCAAGAACAGCAACTTAACCGCGTTCAGCTGTATTACGAGCGGTTTACCGAGAGTAATATCTGATTCCGTCAGCATTCGCCGTGATCGACCCCGATCGATCCTGATAACAACTAGAAGAGAGCGCACATTAGTGGATCAAACCTTGAAGCAGGGTGAACTCAAGCGTGGCTTGAAGAACCGCCATATTCAGCTGATCGCCCTGGGCGGGGCGATCGGCACCGGACTGTTCCTCGGCTCGGCCGGGGTTCTCAAATCCGCCGGACCTTCGATGATCCTGGGCTACGCGATTGCCGGGTTCATTGCCTTCCTGATCATGCGCCAGCTGGGGGAAATGATTGTCGAGGAGCCGGTGGCCGGTTCCTTCAGCCACTTCGCGCACAAGTACTGGGGCGGCTATTTCGGCTTTCTCGCGGGCTGGAACTACTGGGTGCTGTATGTCCTGGTGGGCATGGCCGAGCTCACTGCGGTGGGCAAGTACGTGCAGTTCTGGTGGCCGGAGATCCCCACTTGGGTCAGCGCCGCGGTGTTCTTCGTGCTGGTCAACCTGATCAACATGATGAACGTGAAGTTCTTCGGCGAGGCCGAGTTCTGGTTCGCCATTATCAAGGTAGTGGCCATCGTCGGCATGATCGTCCTCGGCTGCTACATGCTGTTCAGCGGCAGCGGCGGCAGCCAGGCCTCGGTGAGCAACCTGTGGTCACACGGCGGCTTCTTCCCCAACGGCGGCACCGGCCTGCTGATGGCCATGGCCTTCATCATGTTCTCCTTCGGCGGCCTGGAACTGGTGGGCATCACTGCCGCCGAAGCCGCCGAACCGCGCAAGGTCATTCCCAAGGCCATCAACCAGGTGGTCTACCGGGTGCTGATCTTCTACGTCGGCGCCCTGGCGGTGCTGCTGTCGCTGTACCCGTGGGACGAACTGCTGGTGAGCCTCAACGCTGGCGGCGACGCCTACAGCAGCAGCCCGTTCGTGAAGATCTTCTCGCTGATCGGCAGTGATGCCGCAGCGCAGATCCTCAACTTCGTGGTCCTGACTGCGGCGCTGTCGGTGTACAACAGCGGCGTGTACTGCAACAGCCGCATGCTCTATGGCCTGGCCGAACAGGGTGACGCACCCAAGGCGCTGATGAAGCTCAACAAGCAGGGCGTGCCGATCCTGGCCCTGGGCATTTCCGCGCTGATCACCCTGCTCTGCGTGCTGGTCAACTACCTGGCGCCCCATGAAGCGCTGGAGTTGCTGTTCGCCCTGGTGGTGGCCGCATTGATGATCAACTGGGCGCTGATCAGCCTGACCCACCTGCGCTTTCGCAAGGCCATGGCCGAGCAGGGCGTGGTGCCTTCGTTCAAGGCCTTCTGGTCGCCGCTGAGCAACTACCTGTGCCTGGCCTTCATGGTGATGATCGTCGGCGTGATGTGGATGATCCCCGGCATCCGTGCCTCGGTGTACGCGATCCCGGTGTGGGTCCTGGTGATCTGGGGCTTCTACCTCCTGAGCCGGGCGAAAAAAGCTTCGCAACCCGCCCTGCGCTAAGCCCACAGGTTCACGCCACACCCCCGAGCCCGGCCTTATCCAAGGCCGGGCTTTTTTGTCGGCGCCGCCAAAGTGGTCTGCCAGCAAACAAGAATGTGGCTCGAAACGATAGTCCATCCGTTACCTAGAATCGGGCCTCTCCCGGCGTTTGGGCCAGGGAGCCTGTTCCTTGACGGAGAGTGGCTTATGAACAGAACCGCGACAGGCCTTAGACCGGCCGATATCTTCTCTCCCACCGTGGCGGCACTGATCTCAGTGCTGGTGAACTATGGCGGGACCTTCATCCTGGTGTTCCAGGCCGCTGAACTGGCCCGGCTGACACCCGCCCAGACCACCTCCTGGGTCTGGGCCGTGTCCCTGGGCGTGGGCCTGAGCGGCATGTGGCTGAGCCTGCGCTACAAGGCGCCGATCATTACCGCCTGGTCTACCCCCGGGGCGGCCTTCTTGGCCACGGTGATGCCCTTCACGCCCTATGCCGAGGTGATCGGCGCTTACCTGGTTTGCGCCCTGGGGTTCATCGTCCTGGGCGGGTCCGGGGCTTTCGACAAGCTGGTGCGCCTGATTCCCAAGGGCATCGCGGCTGGCTTGCTGGCAGGCATCCTGCTGCAGTTCGGGATCAACGCCTTTGGCGGCGCGAGTGCCGATCCACTGCTGGTGATCGTGCTGGTACTGTCCTATGCGGTGCTGCGGCGCTTCACTTCACGCTTTGCCGTGGTGGGCATCCTGTTCATCGGCCTGGCGTTGCTGATCGTCCAGGAGCGGGTCGACTTCGCCAGCGTGCACCTGAGCTTCGCCGCTCCCCTCTTCACTGCGCCACAGTTCTCCGTGTCAGCCTTGCTCGGCGTGGCCCTGCCACTGTTCGTCATCACCCTGACCGGCCAGTACATGCCGGGCATGCTGGTGTTGCGCAATGACGGCTTCCAGACCAGCGCCAACCCGCTGCTCACGGTCACCGGTTTGGGCTCGCTGATCATGGCGCCGTTCGGCGCTCACGCATTCAACGTGGCGGCGATCACGGCGGCGATCTGTACCGGCGAGGATGCCCACCCGGACCCGGGCAAACGCTATATCGCCGGTATCGCCTGCGGCGTTTTCTACATCCTGGTGGGGACCTTCGGGGTCACCCTGGCGACCCTGTTCATGGTCTTGCCCAAGGCCTTTATCACCACCCTGGCCGGCCTGGCATTGCTGGGGGCAATCGGCGGCAGCCTGGCCAACGCCATGGCCGATACGGCCACCCGGGAAACCGCGCTGATCACCTTCCTTGCCACTGCCGCCAACGTCACTCTGCTGGGGATCGGTGGTGCCTTCTGGGGGCTGGTTGCCGGGCTGACCGTGCACCTGTTGATCCTGGGCCCGCGCAGCGCCCTGGCACTGGAACGCGCCAAGCCCTGACCGCCGGCGCTGGAAAAAGGCCGCTGGCTAGGCCTTTCCCAGGGCCTGGGCCAGACGCGCCATCGCCGCCTCGATCTCATGGGCGCTCAGGGACGCATAGCCCAATAGCCAGCCCTGCTGCTTCTGCTCGCCCGCATAAAGCCGGCTGAGCCCCGGCAACTGGATGCCAGCCCTGGCCGCACGTTGCTGGGTCAGCTCTTCGCTCCAGCCGGGTTCCAGAAGACACGGGACCTGCAAACCGCCGGGTGGCGGCAAGGCCCTGGCAATGCCCGGCAAGTGCCGCCCTATGGCCTCGAGCATGGCCTGCCGGCGCCCGGCGTAGAGCTTGCGCATGGCCCGTACATGGGCGTTGTAGTGCCCCTCCTCCATGAACCGCGCCAGGGTCAACTGGAGGATCTGCGGCGTGTGCCCGTCCATGATGCTGCGAGCACTGCTGAAGGCCCCCACCAGTTCGGCGGGCAGGATCATGTAGCCCATGCGCAGGCCCGGATAGAGAGTCTTGCTGAAGGTGCCGATGTACAGGGTGCGCCGAAACGGGTCCAGGCCCTGGACGCAGGCGGTGGGCAGGCCCTCGTAGTGGAACTCGCTGTCGTAGTCGTCCTCGATGATCCATCGGTCGTGCTCGGCGGCCCAGCGGGTCAGCTCCAGGCGGCGCTCCAGGGACAGGGTGGCACCCGTGGGGTACTGGTGCGAGGGCGTCACATAGACACAGCGGGCGCCGCTGCGGTCGGCTCGCAACAGGTCGGTGCGGATGCCCTGGCCATCCACATCAATGGGCACGATCCGCGCCTCGGCCGCCTCGAAGGCCTTGCGCGCGCCGAAGTAGCCTGGGTTCTCCATCAGGATCGGCTTGCCGGCGTCCACCAGCAGTTGCGCACACAGGAACAGCGCCTGGCGAGTGCTGCTCAGCACCAGGATCTGCTCGGGCTGCACCTTGGCCCCGCGTTCCAGGTTGAGGTAGGCGGCAATCGCCTTGCGCAGGGGCAGCGCGCCCTGGGGATCGCCATGCAGCAGCACGCTGGCACGGTAATCCTTCAATGCCTGGCGTTGCAGGCGCTCCCAGACCTCCAGCGGGAAGCTGCGGGTTTCCGGCAAACCGGTAGCGAAGGCCGTGACCGCCTGCTGATCGCTGACCCCACCCCGCGCCAACAGTGCCGCGCCGCGCCGGCTCAGGCCCGCTCCCGGTTCCGGGCTGTGGGCCGGCAACCCTTGCTGGAGCTGGCGCCGGCGGGACGGGCCACGCAATTGGGCACCGATGGTTTCGCAGACATAGCTCCCCGAGCCTTTGCGCCGCAGGACAAAACCGTCGCGCTGCAACTGCACATAGGCGTTTTCCACGGTGTCACGCGATACCGCCAGCGACTTGGCCAGGGCCCGGGTCGCCGGCAGCTTCACGCCGGGGCCCAGGGCGCCGTCGAGGATCAGCCCGCGCAAGGCGCGCTGGATGCGCTGGTGCAGGTCCAGAGGGCGGAACTCAGGATCGCTGAGCCGCATCTTGAGGGTTTCAAGCTCGAAGGTCCGGGACATGTGGTCTGCCTTAGAGAGTAAAAATGGTGCACCGAAGGCGGCCACCTTATCCCCCGAGCGCAACTGCCGCCAGCGCCCGCTGCTCTCTAACGACCTCTGTAGCCGCTGCCGCAGGCTGCGATAAGGTCCGGAGGACCTTCCAGACCTCAAGAACGCGTCTGCTGCGCTGCCGATCGCAGTCTGCGGCAGCGGCCGCACTCTGGGAGTCAGTCACCGGCAGGCACATGAAAACGCCCCGGCAGGCGGGGCGTTTTCGGGTCAGAGCGAGGAGCGCACTCGCCACAGTTCGGGAAACAGCACGGTGTCGAGCATCTTGCGCAGGTAGCCCACGCCTTCGGTGCCGCCGGTGCCGGGCTGGAAGCCGATGATGCGCTCCACCGTGGTCACATGGCGAAAGCGCCACTGGCGGAAGGAGTCTTCCAGGTCGATGAACTTCTCCGCCAACTGGTACAGGTCCCAATAGGCCGAAGGGTTGGCGTAGACCTCGCGCCAGGCCGCTTCCACCGACGGGTCATGCTGAGTCGTGGTGGTGCTGTCCAGTGCCAGGCGCGCAGGGTCGATGCTCAAGCCGCTGCGGGCCATCAGGGCAATCGCCTCGTCATACATGGACGGGGTGGCAATCGACGCTTCCAGCGATTGCAACAGTTCGGGACGATGGGCATGGGGCCGCAGCAGGGCCGCGCTCTTGTTGCCGAGGATGAATTCGATCTCCCGATACTGGAACGACTGGAAGCCCGAGGACTGGCCCAGGTAAGGCCGGATCGACTTGTACTCGGACGGCGTCATGGTGGCCAGCACCGCCCAGGCGTGCACCAGTTGATCGAAAATCCGCGAAACCCGCGCCAGCATCTTGAACGCCGGCGGCAACTGGCCCTGGCGCACATGCTCGCGGGCCGCCTTGAGCTCGTGCAGCATCAGCTTCATCCATAGCTCCGAGGTCTGGTGCTGGATGATGAAGAGCATCTCGTTGTGGTCCGGCGACAGGGGATGCTGGGCGCTGAGGATGCGCCCCAGGTCCAGGTAGTCGCCGTAGCTCATGGAGTCGGAAAAATTCAGCTCGGCGTTATGCCACTCAGCCGGCGGATTGCTTGAAAAGGGACATTGGCTCATCGCGTGGGCTCCTCGCCTCAGGCAGCGGTTGCCCATCGCTGGCTGCGCACCCCGGATCGGGATGCACAACGGCGCGAAGGGCCAGCTGTGTATTTATTGTAGGAATGAATCGGCCAGGGGGCGCAGGATCGCCCGCACCGGACTGGCGTCCAGGTGAGCGAAGCGCAGTGGCAGGGCAATCAGTTCGTAGTCGCCTTCGGCAACCTCATCGAGAACCACGCCTTCGAGGATCGCCATGCCATGGCGGGCCACGGTGTTGTGGGCGTCCATGGTCTTGGACTGCTGGGGGTCGAGGGACGGGGTGTCGATGCCGATCAGGCGCACGCCGAGGCTGGCCAGCAGCTCGACAGTGGCTGGAGCAACGGCAGTAAAGTCCGGGTCCCAGGCACTCAGCGGAGCCTGTGGATAAGTACGCAGCAACACTCGCGCAGGCAAGTTTTCGAGGCGCCCGAGCAACGCCTCGGGCTGCACCAGAGCACCGCTGTCCAGGCAGTGCAGGACCCGGCACGGGCCCATGTAGACATCCAGCGGCACTTCACCGATGGGCAGGCCGTCCGGCCGGTAATGCAGGGGCGCATCGACATGGGCACCGGTGTGGGGCGACAGGGTCACCCGCCCGACATTCACCGGGCACTCGGGGCCGAACTGCCAGACGCGCTCCTCCTGGAACGGCGTATCTCCCGGCCAGGTCGGGGTTGCGGTACTCAACGGCGGGCTGATATCCCACCAGCGTGGTGTATTTTCCATTCGTGCGGCTCTTAGGTCACTCCGAGCTGAATGATACGAGCGAAACCGGTAAAGATTCTTGCGAAATAACTCGGGCAGCCGCGGATATTTCGCAATTACTGCTAACAAAGCCCTGTTTGCCGAATGAATCTTGCAACCGCCACGCCTCTTCCCGGCCCTGCGCCCAGCCACCTCGACTCGGGGCCGCGCTGCGCTTCTGGATACCCCGAGGTCGAGTACAGACAACCCCCTGCCCGCCAGGCGCTATAGGGTGCGGCTTCAGTTCTCTGCCTGCTAGGAGCACAGCATGTCCCAACCCATCACCGTTCTTCGCGACACTCATCCGCTGCCGGTGCTCGACGCCTGCAAGTGGGAAAAACTCCAGGGCGATCCGCACACCGTCAACCTCAACGCCTACACCAGCGAGGATGGCAGCAAGATCATGGGCACCTGGATCTGCACCCCGGGCAAATGGCGGGTGACCTATGAAAAGTGGGAGTACTGCCATTTCCAGGAAGGCTATTGCGTGATCACCCCGGACGGCCGCGACCCCATCCACCTGCGCGCCGGCGATATCTTCGTGGTGGAGCCCGGGATGAAAGGCACCTGGGAAGTGGTGGAAACCGTGCGCAAGTACTTCGTCTTCGCCTGAGTCCTCCCTCGATACCGGGAGCCCGCGCCAGCCGGGCTCCCCTGGCCGTGTTGCGATTCAAGCCAGCGCCTTTTGCCAAATGTCTATATAATCACTGCCAAATGGCAAAAGGCAGGAGCAGCACTCATGGTCGCGCTGACAGGCACCGGCCTCGTTCCCAAGCGGCGAGGCAAACTGGTATTGAAAGAGCAGTCCTCGGACATCCTTCTGGGTGGCCGGGCACGCTTTGACGATCGTATCTCGATCTATCGCCTGACCGAGGAGGGCATCCCGCTGACGGCGATCATCAAGTTCGTCTCCTCGGTGCCCATGCTCAAGGACGAACAGGTCCTGGCCAAGATCATCGGCCTTTCCGAACGCACCCTGCACCGGCGCCTGAAAACCCCGGACGAGCCGCTGAACCCGGAACAGAGCGCCCGTGCGGTGCGCTTCGCCCAGGTGCTGGCCAAGGCCGAGGACATCTTCGGCAGCAGTGAAGAGGCCCAGGAGTGGATGGCCAAGCCGGTGATGGGCCTGGACGGCCACAAACCGGTGGACCTGCTGACCAACCCCATCGGTTTCGAACTGGTGGACGAGTTCCTCACCCGCCTGGAATACGGGGTCTATCAGTGATCAGTGTGCCGGGCAGCAGCACCCTTCACTTCTGGCGGCTGGACGCCGCCCGGCACGCCGACAGCTGGGACAGCGGCATTGGCGCCGAACTGTGTGGCGGCCGCTGGAACTCCAAGGGCGTGAAGGCGGTGTACGCCAGCGCCGACCCGGCCACGGCGATTCTGGAAGTGGCGGTGCACAAGGGTTTTGCCGCCCTGGACAGCGTGCCCCATGTACTCACCGGCGCCCTGATCCAGGACCCGACCGCCATCTACCGAGTCGATGAAAACCGTATTCCCAACCCCAACTGGCTGGTGCCGGGGATTCCCAGCGCCGGCCAGCAGAAGTTCGCCGATCAGTTGCTGGCGGACCACCCTTTCGTGCTGGTGCCCTCGTCGGTTTCCCGGCACAGCTGGAATATCCTGATCAATCCGCTGCTGGCCAAGGGGCTGTACCAGGTGGTGATCCAGGAACGCTTCGGCCTCGACACCCGCCTCAACCCTCCCTCCGGCACCGTTGCCAGCCGGCCGAACTGAGCCGGGCAAAAAAAGCGGGAACCTGCCCGACGCAGGTTCCCGCAAATGCCCCGGCTGAAGGGGCTGCATTCAATGACGCGTGGAGCCGCTGCTGAGCCCGCGAAGCTGCGAAAAGGACCGAAGGGCCTTGCCTGGCGATACCCAGACAAACCTCTGCCGGGTTTGAGACCGCTGCGTCTCCTGCGGAGCCGTTCGCAGCCTGCGGCAGCGGCTACACCGCCCCTTGTAGCCGCTGCTGAGCCGCAGGACCTGGTTTGACGATACCCAGAGAGACCACTGGCGGCGTCGAGATTGCCGCGCAAACCCGCCAGCGCCCCCTCCCGACTAGCGACGCCTTACTGCGGCTTGCGGTAGCTGTTGACGATGGCCGAGAAGTCCTTGCCACCTTCCCCACGCTGGCTCATGGCCTGGTACAGCTGCTGGGCCACGGCACCGAGCACCACCGGCTGGTGGGCCTGGCGCGCGGCTTCGGTGGCCAGCCCCAGGTCCTTGAGCATCAGCTCGGCACCAAAGCCGCCGGTGTAGCCGCGGGACGCCGGGGCGGTTTCAATCACGCCCGGCCACGGGTTGTAGGTGTCGGAACTCCAGCACCGACCGGTGGAGCTGTTGATGATCCCCGCCAGCACTTGGGTGTCGATGCCCAGGGCATCCCCCAGGGCCATGGCCTCGCTGACGCCGATCATCGAAATCCCCAGCAGCAAGTTGTTGCAGATCTTGGCGATCTGCCCGGTGCCCACTTCACCGCAGTGCACGATGTTGCGGCCCATCTGCGCCAGCACCGGTTGCAGGGTGGCGAACAGTTCGGCGCTGGCGCCGACCATGAAGGTCAGGGTCCCGGCCTGGGCGCCGCCGGTGCCACCGGATACCGGTGCATCGGCCATGGCCACGCCCTGCTTGGCGGCGGCTGCGGCCACTTCACGGGCGGTCTGTGGGTCGATGGTACTGCAATCCACCGCCGGAATGCCGCGGCCAATACCCGCCAGCACCCCATCCTCGCCCAGCCAGACGCTGCGCACATGGGCCGCCGCGGGGAGCATGGTGATCACCAGTTCGGCGCCTTCGGCAGCGGCCTTGGGCGAAGCAGCGACGCGCCCGCCCAGTTGCGCCAGCTCTGCCAGCACGCTCTGGTTGAGATCGAACAGGTTCAACTGATGGCCGGCCTTGATCAGGTTGCGGGCCATGGGTGCGCCCATGTTGCCCAGGCCGATAAATGCAATGTTCATGTCAGGCTCCTCAACGCAGGCTGATGGTGGTGTTCACACCGTCATTGACGCTGTCATCGTCGAACCAGCGGCTGGTGACGGTCTTGGTCTGAGTGTAGAACTGCACCACTTGCTTGCCGTAGGGGCCCAGGTCGCCGAGCTTGGAACCACGGGAACCGGTGAAGCTGAAGAACGGCACCGGCACCGGAATCGGGATGTTGATGCCCACCTGGCCGACGTCGATTTCGCTCTGGAACTTGCGCGCCGCCGCCCCGCTCTGGGTGAACAGGCCGGTGCCGTTGCCGAAGGGGTTGGCATTGACCAGGGCAATGGCCTGATCCAGGGTGTCGACCTCCAGCACCACCAGCACCGGGCCGAAGATTTCCTGGGTGTAGATCTGCATATCGGTGGTTACCCCGGAGAACAGGGTCGGGCCGATGAAGTTGCCCTGCTCGTAGCCCGGAACCTTGATGTCGCGGCCATCGAGCTCCAGCTTGGCGCCTTCTTTCACGCCGCTTTCGATCAGCTCCAGAATCCGCGCCTTGGCGCGCTTGGACACGACCGGGCCCACATCGGTGCCCGGCTCGCTGCCGGCGTTGACCTTGAGCTTCTGCGCCAGGGCCTTGAGGTCTGGCAGCCATTGTTTCGAAGCGCCCACCAGCACCACCACCGAGGTGGCCATGCACCGCTGGCCGGCCGCGCCGAAGCCGGCACCCACCAGGGCATTGAGGGTCTGTTCGCGGTTGGCGTCGGGCAGGACCACAGCGTGGTTCTTGGCGCCCATCATCGATTGCACGCGCTTGCCGTGCTTGCCCGCCAGGTCATAGACGTGGGTGCCGACCGCAGTCGAACCGACGAAGGACACCGCCTTGATGTCCTTGTGGGTGCATAGCGCATCCACCACGTCCTTGCCGCCGTGCACCACGTTGAGCACACCGGCCGGCACCCCGGCTTCCACCGCCAGCTCCACCAGCAGCATGGTGGACAGCGGGTCCTGCTCGGAAGGCTTGAGGACGAAGGTGTTGCCGCAGGCGATGGCCATCGGGAACATCCACAGCGGAATCATTGCCGGGAAATTGAACGGGGTGATCCCGGCGCACACGCCGATCGGCTGGCGCAGGGTGTAAGTGTCCACGCCGCCGGCGACGTTTTCGGCGAATTCGCCCATCTGCAGGGTGCCGATGGAGCAGGCATGCTCCACCACTTCCAGGCCGCGGAAGATGTCGCCCTCGGCGTCGGCGATGGTCTTGCCCTGCTCAGCGCTGAGGACCAGGGCAATGCGTTTGGAGTGCTCGCGGATCAGGGCCTGGAGCTTGAGCATGATGCGCATCCGCGCGCCGATCGGGGTCAGTTTCCAGGTCTGGAAGGCGCGCTGGGCAGCGGCGATCGCGGCGTCGACTTCAGCGGCAGTGGCAAAGGGCACCTTGGCCAGTACTTCCTGGGTCGCCGGGTTGACGATGTCATGCCATTCCTGGCTCTGGGACTGGACCCATTCACCGTCGATCAGCAGTTTGACCTGTTGCAGGGTGGTGCCGTCGGGCTTGAGGGATGCGTTCATGGGGTCTCCTGACTTCTTGAGTTCTTATGCAGGGAAACCAAGGCGGGCAAGCGCCTTGAAAGAGGGGCTGTCGCGAGTTGGTATCGGACGGTTTTTGGAGTATAGATGTGCAAACTTCTAATAAGAACGCACATAAAATCCGGTCCATCATGCAAAAAAACATCACCTCGTTAAGCACCCTGAACTGGGACGACCTGAAGTTTTTCCTCGAAGTGGCGCGCACTCGCAAGGCCAGCAGCGCGGCCAAGCGCCTGGCGGTGGACTACACCACGGTGTCGCGGCGCATCGGGTCCCTGGAAACCGCCCTGGGCACCTTGCTGTTCGAAAAATCCCGCACCAACGGCTTTGTCCTCACCGCCGAGGGTCAGCGCCTGCTGGGTTATGCGGAGTCCATCGAAAGCACCCTGCACATGGCGTGCGAGCAGGTCTCGGGCTCCGGAGTGGCGTTGTCCGGCCATGTGCGCATGGGCTGCACCGAGGGCTTCGGCAGCTTCTTCGTCACCCCGCAACTGAGCCATTTCCTCGACGCCTACCCGGCGATCTCGGTGGATATCCTGCCGCTGCCGCACTTCATCAGCCTGTCCAAGCGTGAGGCGGATATCGTCATCGCCCTGGAACGCCCGGAGCACGGCCCCTATGTGTGCTGCAAGCTGTGCGACTACCGCCTGCAGCTGTACGCCACCCAGGAATACCTCGACCGCCACCCGCCGATCCGCCGCCCCGGCGACCTGAGCGAGCATCAATTCATCAGCTATGTGGATGACCTGGCCTTCAGTTCCGAGCTGCTGTACCTGGCCAATGTGGTGCCCGGTGCCAGCGCCAACCTGCGCAGCACCAGCGTGATTGCCCAGTACGTGGCAGCGCAGCAGGGCCGCTCGCTGGCGATCCTGCCGTGCTTCCTGGCGGCCCAGGACCCGCGCCTGCTGCCAGTGCTGCCCAAGGAAATCAACCTGACCCGGCAATTCTGGATGTACTGCCGGGAGGATCTCAGGAAGTTGAAGCGGATCACCCTGTTATGGGATTACATCCGCGAGGTGACCGAGCAGAATCGGCCGCTGCTCATGGGCGAGAGTCGCAGCATGCGCTTCGCCGCCCCCTGACCCTTAGCGGCCGCAAGGCTGCAGCCGCAACCCGGCAGGTCGTCGATCAGTCGGCGATCACCACGATCGACACCCGACGGTTCTCGGTACGCCCGGCCACGGTGCTGTTGGAGGCCACCGGCTCGCTGCTGCCCAGGCCGCGCAGCTGGATGTTTTCTTCACGCATGCCAACCTGGGTCAACACCTTGACCACGCTCTTGGCCCGGCGCACGGACAGTTGCACGTTGTAGGCCTCCTTGCCCGACGCGTCGGTGTGACCGTCGACCCGGACCTTCTGGATATCGACGCTGAGCAGCGCCTTGCCGATGCGCTGGACGATCTCGGTGCTGGCCTGGTTCAGGGTTTCCACATCGCTGCCAAACAGCACCTTGCCCGACAGGCCAAAGGCCCAGCCTTCATCCGTCAGTTCGAAGCCCTCCTGTTTCAGAACCGCGATCTGTTTCGGGGTCAGACCTTTGGGCGGCACGCTCTGACAGCCGGCCAGGGCCAGCAGGGCCATGAACACCAGAGTGCTGAACAGTCGAACCGAACGTTGCGTCATCGAGAACAAGGGAATTAGCTCCTGTTTTGAACCTGAACGATAGGGAGCTCCGCCCCCACTGTGTGTTGCCCGCCTCGCGAACCGCGCTTGGCTTGGTACATGGCCGCGTCGGCGGCATTCAACAGACTGCCCGGTGTCGCGCCATGATCCGGGTACACGGCAATACCGATACTCAGCGATGTCAGGATCGACAGGCTGCCGGGCAGTTGAATCGGTACTTCCATGCTGCTGATGATCTTGTCGGCGATGCGCTGGGCATCCTCGACCCGGTGCAGCGGGGTCAGCAGCACGGCAAATTCGTCCCCGCCCAGGCGCGCCACCAGGTCGTCCTCGCGCAACTGCGCGCGAATCCGCGTGGCCACAGCCACCAGCACCGCATCGCCGGCGGCGTGGCCGAAGTTATCGTTGATCTCCTTGAACCGGTCGCTGTCGAGAAACAGCACCGCCATGCGCTCGTTGAGCTTGTTGGCGCTGCGCAGGGCACGGATCAGCCGGCCTTCGAAGAACGCCCGGTTGGGCAGGCCGGTCAGGCTGTCGTGGCTGGCCTGGTGGGCCAGGGTTTCATTCTCGCTTTGCAGATGGGTCTGCCAGGCCTCCAGCTCATCGAGCAGGGCGTTGAAGTCGTTGCCCAGGTTGTCCAGTTCGGCGATTTCCGCAGGCGGCACCCGCTGATCGAAGGCCCGCTCGCGCCGGGCCGCGTGCGCCACATCGGCGAGGCTGCGCAACGGCCCGGTGATGCCCCGCAGCTGGCGGCGCGCCAGGTACAGCGCCAACCAGGCGCTGAGGGCGATGCACAGCACGATGCCCACCAGGCCACTGAGGAGAAACCGCAACAGGCTGCCGCCATGGCCGGTGACATTGATGGTGCCGATTTCCCGCCCCTGGTGCAGGATCGGCAGGCTGATGGGCTTTTCCAGAAAGGCGCTGGCGACGTGCATTTCCAGATTGGTCAGAAAGCCGCTTTCCGGGCGCTGCCAGCTGGCCAGCAACTGGCCCTGGCTGTCATACACCTTGGCGTCGGCCACCTCTTCGGTGGAGGCGATCAGGGCCAGGGCCTCGGTGGCCACCACACTGTCGTTGAACACCACTGCAGCTTCCACGGTGTAGCTGATGGAGCGGGCGATCAGGTGCAGGTTGTGATCGGCGTACACACGCAGGGCCAACACCCCGAGAAAGGTCAGGGACAGGCTGGCCATGGAGATCGCCAGCAGAGCGACGATCAGGTGGCCGCGACCGATGACCGACCGCAGTGTAGGGCGGGCGTTGGGCTTGAACAGTTTCATGGGGCCGCCGGACGACGACGGGAAAGCTGCAGCACGCTGGGATGAATCTTCACCCCACTGCGCGCCACGGAATCCAGGTTGACCTCGAACGACACCTGGCTGTCGCCGACCCGCAGGCAGAACAGGCTGCCCACGGTGCACTGGTCGCCCCCCTCGCTGATGCTCAGCACCGGTTGCCCGATCAGCGAGTTGAACAGGCGGGTACGCTCATCATTGGACAATTTGCCGACATAGACCGAATCGCACTCACTGGCCAACGACGGGTTGTTGGCCAGCAGACGCCGCACCAGCACCGGGCGGCCGGTGGCCTGGGTCGCGCCCTTGAGCAGGTCATCGGTGTATTCGGTGGGGCCAACCACGCACAGACGCAGTTGCGCAGGCTCCACGGGCCAGCGAGCGTAGCTGAGAATGCCCAGCACCACTTGGGTTACAGCCTTGGCCCGTTGCTCGGCCAGGCTCGCGGACGCCGGTGGCTCCGACTGCGCGATGGCCAACAGGCTGAACAGGCAGAGAATGGTCGACAGCACACACTGTCTCCACCCCAAAATGCGCTCTGTCCTCAAGACAGCCACGTCCATGCAGGGATTCTCTTTGATTTTCACGGAAATGATGCCGCAACGATAGCACAGCCCGGGAAAATGCAGCGAGACCAGCGCCCGAGCACGATGCCTGAGAAAAGCCGGAAACATGGGCGTCAGTCCAACTCCAGCATCAACCCGCTCAGACGCTTGACCTTGCGCCGAACAGCCTCTTCGAACACTCCGGCACGGGGCTCGATCAGGCTGAACCAGTCCTTGGCCCGGGTGATACCGGTGTAGATCAGCTCCTTGGTCAGCACCGGGTTCAAAGCGTCGGGCAGGATCAACGCGGTGTGGGCGAACTCCGAGCCCTGGGACTTATGCACAGTCATGGCGTAAACGGTTTCCACGTCATTGAGCCGGCTTGGCAGCACCAACCGCACCCCGCCCTGGCCATCGTTGCGCGGAAAGGCGACGCGCAGCACCTGACGCCCCGCCTCCGAGCCTTCCTGCTCCGGCAGTTTCAGGGCGATGCCGATATCACCGTTCATCAGGCCCAGGCCGTAATCGTTGCGGGTCATCAGCACCGGGCGGCCCTCGTACCATTGCTGGTCACTGTCGATCAGCCGGGCCTTGAACAGCGCCTGGGTGATCCGCAGGTTCAGGCCTTCGACACCCCAGGGGCCCTTGCGCACCGCGCACAGCAATTGGAAGCGATCAAAGGCCTGCAGGACATGGCGCGCCCAGTCGGTCCAGCGCCGATCCTCCAGAGGCGTACCCGGCGGCGGGCGCTGGCTGCGCAGTACATTCAGGTAGTGGCGGTAGCCTTGCGGCCCCTCGCCATGGCCCTCCAGCAGCAGCCGCTCCAGGGCCCGATCCTGCTCGCCCTTGAGGCTCAGGCCATACAGGTCGGCATGGCTGCGAGCCGCCAGCAGGCGCCGGGCTTCATCGGCCTGCTGCTGGTTGACCCAACGCGCCAGCTGGCCGATGCCGCTGCCTTCGCCGAAACGCCGGGAATGGCGCAGCATCACCACCTGCTGCGCCAGGGGATGCTGGTGGGCGCTGTCTTCCTGCAGGCCGCTGGCTCCCAGGTTCTCGCCACTGACCGCCTCCAGCCAGGCCCGGGTCTGCGGGTTGTACCAACCGGCCTCGGCGTCACGGCACAGGTCGCCGAGCACGGCGCCGGCTTCCACCGAGGCCAGTTGGTCCTTGTCCCCCAGCAACACCAGGCGTGCATGGATGGGCAAGGCGTCCAGCAGGTTGGCCATCATTTCCAGGTCGATCATCGAGGCTTCGTCCACCACCAGGACATCCAGGGGCAAGCGGTTGCCGGCGTGATGGCGGAAATGCCGGGTGCCCGGGCGATTGCCCAGCAAGCGGTGCACGGTGGTCACCTCGCTGGGGATCATTTCCCGCACCTCATCGGGCACCGCGAGGGAACGCACCTGCAAGCTGATGGACTCGGTCAGGCGCGCCGCGGCCTTGCCGGTAGGCGCCGCCAGGCGAATGCGCAGCGGCTTGCGTGCTTCCACCGCCGGGCCCTGGAGCAAGGCCAGCAGGCGCACCACGGTGGTGGTCTTGCCGGTGCCGGGGCCGCCGGTGATGATGCTGAAGGCGCCCCGGGTGGCCAGGGCACAGGCGAGTTTCTGCCAGTCGACGGGCCCCGCCGCCTTGGCCGGGCCGAACAGCCCGTCGAGGCGCGCCGCGAGGTTTTCCGGGGTGGCCTCGGCCAAGGCCAGGCGCTGGTGCAAGGCGTTGTCGATACGCCGCTCATAGGCCCAGTAGCGGCGCAGGTACAGGCGCTTGCCGGACAGCACCAGCGGCCGCTGCCGGGAAGACTCGGCATGATCCGCCGCCAGGGCCACCAGGCGGCTGCCGGCCAGGACCTTGCACCAGTGCGCCCCTTCAAGCCCCATCAACACCTGGGACGGCAGCGCCGGTGCGCCGTTTTGTGCGTCGCCTTCGGGCGGCAGCGACAGGGCGAAGTCCGGCTCCTTGAGGGTTTCGAACAGGTCCAGGCAGACATGCCCGTGCCCCAGCTGATGGCTGGTCAGGGCCGCGGCCATCAGTACCAGCGGATCACAGCCCGGGTCCAGCTCATGCAGGAAGCCGACAAAGGCCCGGTCCAGGGAACGCAGCCAGCCGCGCTCGACCCAGCGTTCAAGCAACAGCAGCAAGTCGTCGGCGCGGCTCAGGGGCGCCAGGTCGAAGGCCGGTTGCGGCGCCTGGTCCAGTGCATCGAACAGGTCCTGGGTCATAGCAGCACTCCCTGCTCCCAGGCGGGCTCGGCCTTGGGTGGCTCGGGCTGGCCCTGGAACATGCGGTCCAGTTGCTCGATCAACTGTCGAGGCGGCCGGGCGAAGTAGGCCCCCTGGCTGGCGGCACGGGTGCCCCGCAGGAACAGGTACAAGGCGCCGCCCACATGGCGATCGTAGTCGTAGTCCGCCAGCCGGGCCTTCAATTGCCGGTGCAGGGCCAGCAGGTACAGCACGTATTGCAGGTCGTAACGGTTGTCGAGAATCGATTGTTCCATGGCCTGCTCGGTGTAGGCCGCGTCGTCCGCGCCCAGCCAGTTGGATTTGTAGTCGGCCACGTAATAGCGGCCCTGGTGCTCGAAGGTCAGGTCGATAAAGCCCTTGAACATGCCGTTGAGCAATACCGGCTCGGCCGTGACTCGGGGCGCGCCCTGATGGGTTTGCTGGCGTACCCGCTCATCGAGCTTGAGCACATCGACCTTGTGGCTGGCGAACCAGAACTCCATCTCGACCCGGTACTGGGTCAACTGCCCGAGCACCACCGGTGCCTGGCCCTCGCCCAGGGGCAAGGGCGCTTGCAGCAGGTGCTGCAGCCAGTCGCTCAGGGTCGGGATCCAGCCTTGCCAGCCGCGGCGATTGCAGCGCCGGGCCACGGCGTCCTCGATCGCCTCGGGGGCAGCGGCAAAAGCCTCCTCCCCGGCCCACTCCAGCAGGCCATGAAGGAAGGTCCCGGGGTTCGGGCCGCGGGGGAAGCGGTGGATATCGCCGCCGCTGGCCAGGGTTTCCCGAGGAGCTTCGGGGTCCAGGCGTTCGTCGTCGAAGAGTTTCTGCGCCTGGGGGTTTTCCGGCGCCTCGGTGCTGCCCGCCCCCAGGATGTCGCTGATGCGCAAGGCACTGTAGGAGGCAATCCACCAGTTTTCCGCGGCGCGACGGCTGGGCGTCAGCGGCGCCAGCAGGGTGGCCTCGTTGCGCGGTGGCTGATAGCGCTGGTCATCGACGACGGGCAGCTCGGACACGCCAATCGCAGCGCAGCCCTGCTGCAGGTCCAGCAGCCAGCGCAACAAGGCGCTGGATTCGCCCAGGACATCGCCGCCGCCCAGCAGGTAACCCAGGGCCGAAAGGTGCAACACCGAGCTGCTGTGATTGCCCCGCTTGAGATCGGCCACCCCCAGCCAGCAGGCATGCTGGGCCCGGGTCAGGGCCACATAGAGCAGCCGCAGGTCTTCCGCCAGGCGCTCTTCATCGGCCAGGGCAATCAGCTCCGGGGTGGGCCGTAGGCTGACCTGGGGCTTGCCGGCAGCATCGTGGTAATGCAGCGGCAAGCGGCTGCCATCCACCGGCTTGGTGGAACAGATGAAGGGCAGGAGCACCAAGGGGTATTCCAGGCCCTTGGACTTGTGGATGGTCACCACCTTGACCAGTTGCTCATCGCTTTCCAGGCGCAGGATCTGCTCCTCCCCTGCCTGCCCGGACAGCGCCAGGTGCTCGGCCAGATGGCGGATCAGGGCCTGCTCGCCGTCGAGTTCGGCGGCGCTTTGTTGCAGCAGCTCGGACAGGTGCAGAAGGTTGGTCAGCACCCGCTCGCCATCACTGCGGGCCATCAGCGCCTGGGGCAGCTGGAAGTCATGCAGCAGGCGCCGCAACATCGGCAGCACGCCCTGGCTGCGCCAGATCGCCCGGTAGCCACGGAACTGCATGACCCGCGCTTCCCAGGCCAGTTCATCCTGGTTAAGCCGCTCCAGCTCCAGCAGCGGCAGGTTCAGGGTCAGGGACGCCAGGGCCGCGCGCAGCGGCCGCTCCACGTCCGGCTCGGCGCAAGCCTTGAGCCACACCAGCACATCCCGGGCTTCCTGGGCGGCGAACACCGAGTCCTTGTCCGACAGGTACACACTGCGCACCCCGCGGGCGGCCAGCTCGCCGCGCACGGCCTGGGCCTCCTTGCCATCGCGCACCAGGATCGCGATATCCGCCGGCAGCAAGCCTTTCAGCGCTTGCTGCTCACGGACAAACCCACTGCGCCCCTGCTGGCCGCCATTGAGCAGGCCGACAATCGCAGTGGCGCAAGCCGCCGCCTGATGCTGGCGATACTGGGCCCCGGACAGCGGCTGTTCCGAAGGCAATTGCCAGAAGTTAAGTGCCGGCACCGGCTGGCCGTCGACCAGCAGTTGCTCCTTGCGCCCCTGGGCGGCCACCGCCAGGAATGGCACCGGGTTCTCGCCATCCGCTTCGCGAAACAGGAAGGCTCCCTGTCCCTGCGGCCGCTGTTCGGCTTGCAGGAACACATGGTTGACCGCGCTGACCATGGCCTGGCTGGAGCGGAAGTTGGTACCCAGGGTGTGCAGGCGCCCGCTGGTGGCCTGGCGTGCCCGCAGGTAGGTGTAGATATCGGCGCCACGGAAGGCGTAGATCGCCTGCTTGGGATCGCCGATCAGGAACAGGCCGGTCTCGGGGTCGTTGGCCTCGATCCGGTAGATGCTTTCGAAGATCCGGTACTGCACCGGGTCGGTGTCCTGGAATTCGTCGATCAGGGCCACCGGGAACTGCTCGCGGATCAGGGTCGCCAGGCGCTCGCCGCCATCGCTCTGCAGGGCGCTGTCCAGGCGCAGCAGCATGTCGTCGAAGCCCATCTCGGCGCGCCGCCGCTTCTCTTCTTCGAAACGTGCCCCCACCCATTGCGCGGCGTGTTGCAGGACCGCCGCATCCGGGCTGGGCAAGGCATCGAGGCTGGCCTTGAGCACGGCCATGGCGTCGAGCCCGGGGTGATCGGGGGCCGCGCCTTTCCAGGCCTCGCTCATACCTTCGGGGGTCAGGCGGGTGAAGCCGGTGCCGATGTCCAGTTGCTCGACGGATTCGTCCTCGGCCCAGGCACTGATCTTTTCGAACCAGGGCTCGAAGAACCGGGCCTGCATCTTGCGCCCGTCGACGCTCTTGCTGGCCACGCCTTGCAGGCAGATCTCCCGCAGTTGCGCGGCCCACTCGCGCCAGGGCGCCTTGATCTGCACCAGGGCTTCACGACGTTCTTGCAGGCAGGCTTCGATCAACTCGCTCGGCGTCTGCTCGGGTGGGTCCCGACGCTCGTTGCCGAACATTGCCCGCACCCGGGGCATGAGTTCGGCCGGCCCGACCCAATGGCTGCGCACCCAGTTCAGGGCATCACCCTGCATCGGGTAGCAGAACAGCCGCCAGTAATCGCGCAGAACCTGGCCCAGCAGGTCGCTGTGGTCGGTTTCCAGGGTCTGGGTGAACAGGCTGCCGCTGTCGAACGCATGTTCGCGCAACATGCGCTGGCACCAACTGTGGATGGTCGAGACCGCGGCCTCATCCATCCATTGCGCGGCGATGTCCAGGCGATTGGCACAGGCGGCCCACTGCTCGACGGGGTATTGCTCACGCAACTCGACGATCAGGCCATCGGGGGCGCTGGTTTCATCGCGAAAGAAGCGCGCGGCCTCCGCCAGGCGCGTGCGAATGCGCTCGCGCAATTCCTTGGTGGCGGCATCGGTAAAGGTCACCACCAGTATCTGCGGCGGCAGCAATTCACGCCCGAAACCCGCCGCCTCACCGCCATGGCCCAGCACCAGGCGCAAGTAGAGCGCGGAGATGGTGAAGGTCTTGCCGGTACCGGCACTGGCCTCGATCAACTGGCTGCCGCGCAGAGGAAATGCCAGGGCCAGGGGAGCTTGTGCAGTCATGCGCCTGCCTCCTCGCCGAGCGCCGAACGCCAGGGAGCATTCAACAGGGGTCGATAAAGGGTCTCGGCCCAACCGCTGAAGGTTTCATCGGCGATCAGTGCGTTGTAGTCGGCGAATTGGCGGGCCAGGGCCGGGCTTTGCCGGCGTTCGCCCTCGCTGTTCTGGCCGTCGCCATCGTAGGTCTTGCGTGCAGCGGCCGCGGCTTTGTCCGGGTCGCTCTGGCCCAGCCAGGCGAAGGCGGTCTTGATCGCCACCGGCAGCGGCTGGCGCATGCCGGCCTGCCAGGCCTGCAGCAGGTTGCCGAGAATCTGCCGGGCCACCTCCTGCTCCAGCGGCGGCAACAACAGGCTGTCATCGCTGGCCACCAGCGCGGTGGTCAAGGAGTAACCACTGGCGCAGGCCAGCAGATGATTGACCCAAGGCTTGATCAGCCGATGCCATTTACGGGTCTTGGTCGAGCCGATGCCGTTGGGGATGGCGCTCACAGCCAACAACCCGCCATCAGCTCGCTGGTGCAGGCTGCTGAGCCAACCTTCCAGGCGCACGCCTTGCAGTTCCAGGCTCACAGGCAGCGCACTGGTTACCGGGGTCGGCCACAGGTCGAGCAGTTGCCGATAACGCTGCAACAGGTCCGGCAGGGGCTCCAGCAGTTCGCGCTGCAGGCATTCGCCAAAACCGGCCATGGGCAACAGGCCACTGGCTTGCAGCCTCTGGGCCTGGGCCTGCAAGGCTTGCTCGGGCTGCGCGGCGTCGCCCAGCGCCGCTTCCAGCAGGCTGTCGCTGAGGCTGTAGCGCTGTAGAGCATCGAGCACGAAGGGCTCTTCATCGGCCAGCGGTGCTTCCATGGCTTCAAAGAACACCTTGAGCCTTTGGCTGAAGAAATGCCGCACCGGGTTGCGCAGGAAATCCTGCAACTGGGCAAGGCTCAGGGGCTCGTCCTGGACATAGGGTTCCAGGCGTTCGACTGCGCCCAGTTCCTCTCGGACCTGATGCAGCACTTGCCACTCCCGGGCGTAGCTGAACAGCGTGTCGCTGTCGTGGAAATAGCGGGCACTGAAGGGTTGCAGGGGATGCTCCTGGGTCAGGGCCTCCAGCAGGGAGTCCTGCTCATTGGGCAGCCGCCAGCCGCTGGCCAGGTGATCGCGCAACTGGCCGATCAGGACCGAGGCCGGGCGCTCGCTGTTGTCGCGAATGCTGCGGCCAACCCAACTGACATAAAGTTGGTCACGAGCCGAGAGCAGCGCTTCAAGCAGCAGGTAACGGTCGTCTTCGCGCCGTGATCGGTCGCCGGGGCGGTAGTCGCTCCCCATCAGGTCGAAGTCCAGAGGCGGCTGCGCCCTGGGGTAATCGCCATCGTTCATGCCCAGCAGGCACACCAGCTTGAAGGGGATGGCGCGCATTGGCATCAGGGTGCAGAAGTTCACCGCTCCGGCGAGGAAACGCTGGGACAGGCGCCCCTGGTCCAGGCCGGCCAGCCAGGCTTCGCGGACCACCGTCAGCGGCAACTGATCTTGCAGGCCCACAGACTCGCAGGTTTCCAGCCAGGTTTCCCGCAGGTCGTCGAGCTGTCCCAGCAGGTAATCATCGTGCTCGTTGCTGGCAAGGAAGAACTGTTCCAACAGGTTGTGCAGGCGCTCGCCCCACTCCGCCGGAACCGCCGGCTGGGTGAGTTGCTGGTAGGCGATCTGCAGGGCGTCAAGAAGGGCGACCAGGGGACCGATCAGCGCCGCATCCAGGCCACCGATCTCGTCATAAGGCTCGATACCGTCACAGGCGTCGGAGCGGCCGACGGCATAACCCAGGAGCATGCGCCGCAAGCCGAAACGCCAGCTGTTCTGCTCCAGTTCCGGGGGCAGCCCCAGTTCTGCGCGCTGCTCGGCATTCATTCCCCAACGGATGCCGGCACCTTCAATCCAGCGGTGCAGGGTCGGCAGGTCGGCTTCGTCGACGCCAAAACGCGCACGCAGGGCTGGAACGTCCAGCAAGTCGAGAATCTCACTGACCGGAAAACGACTGTCCGGCAGCTTCAATAGATGTTCGACGGCGATCAGCAGCGGGTCACGGCCACGCTGGCCCTGGTCAGTGAGGGTAAAGGGAATGAAGCGCCGGTCATCCCGCTCCAGCTGGCCGAACACGGCGCGGATATGCGGGGCGTAGCTGTCGATGTCCGGGACCATGACGATCACATCCCGGGGCCGCAGATCGGGCTCTGCACTGAAGCGCGCCAGGAGCTGGTCGTGAAGGATTTCCACTTCTCGCTGGGCGCTGTGGGCAATGTGAAAGCGGATCGATTGATCGTGCTGGATATCGACCTGCGGCCACAACTCACGTGTTTCGTTCAGCGGGCGCAGTTCGAGAATGTCGTCCTGCAATTGCTGGAGCATGCTGGCCGGCTGGCTGTCACTGAACAGATCGATCCGGCCATCGCGAAAAGCGCTTCGATAGCTGTTGGGATCGTCATAGCTGTCCAGCAGGTTGATGTAGTCACGGCCTTGCTTGCCCCAGGCGGCCAGCAGCGGGTGGGCGTGCTGGTGCAGGGTTTGCGGATCCAGGGCCTGAGGCATGCCGGCCTTGCGCGCCTGGCGTTTGTATTGGTGGCGCAGCAGGTCCTTGTCGGCAACGATATCGGCCCAGTGATGGCGACAAGGGTTGTGCACACACAGCAGCACCTGACTGAAGCGGGCCAACCCGGCCAGTGCCTCCAGGGCCTGGGCCGGCAGCGAAGAGATACCGAAAACGATCACTCGGGACGGCAAGCCCCTGGGCGCCACCTCCAGTTGGTTGATCCGCTCGATAAAGCGCTGGTGAACGCCTGCGCGACTCTGGGCCATCCCCTCGGTGCCGACATCCAACAGCAGCGCGCGCCATAGCTCGGCCTGCCAGCAGTTGGCAGGCGTCAGGGCCTTGGTTTCACCACGACCATTGCGCAGTTGGTGGCGGCCGGCGGCCCAATCCTCCAGCCAGTCGGCTCGATATACCTGGTATTGGTCGAACAGATCGGCCAGACGCTCGGCCAATTGATAGCGCTTGCGCAGGTCACTGTCGTGGGTCAGGAAGCGTTGCAGGGGTTCGAAATGCGGCTCATCGATCAACTCCGGCAACAGGCGCATCAGCCGCCAGGTCAGGGGAGCTTTATCCAGCAGGGATTTGGGCGGGATTTCGTCTCGCCCCAGGACCAGGCGGTACAACTGCCACATGAAACTGCCCGGCAATTGCACATCAATGGCAGCGGCAATACCGCAGCCACCGCCGTCATCCACTTCGGGGTCTTCGGCCAGGGCCAGTTTCAGCCATTGGGCGATACCGTTGCTCTGTACCAGGGCAATTTCATTTTCCAGGGGCGCCAGGGGATAACGCCGCATCCAGCTGACCACCAGGCTGCGCAACTCGTCCAGGCGGTTACCGTGAACCACCATGAAACCAGGGTTGAGGGACGAGGCGTCCGGCATAAAGGCTTCCTTGGAGAATGCAAAAAGCTAGGGCGGAACCTTAGCACTGTCACCGGGCAGTGGCAGCCAGGTCGAGCAAACAGTGACAGAGAAAGCGCCAGGCTTTTATGTCGCGCAAAAACAAAACCCCAACTGCATGTGCAGTTGGGGTTTCGGAATTTAATCTTGACGATGACCTACTCTCACATGGGGAAACCCCACACTACCATCGGCGATGCATCGTTTCACTTCTGAGTTCGGGATGGGATCAGGTGGTTCCAACGCTCTATGGTCGTCAAGAAATTCGGTAGCCAGTCCGTTGCTTGTGCAACGTGCCAGCGAATGGGTATGTAATAGATTTGTGTGTTCGCAAACTTTCGGTTTGTATCGTCTTCACACACCGCAACTCGCTTCTTAAGCAAATTGCTTGGGTGTTATATGGTCAAGCCTCACGGGCAATTAGTATTGGTTAGCTCAACGCCTCACAGCGCTTACACACCCAACCTATCAACGTCGTAGTCTTCGACGGCCCTTTAGGGAACTCAAGGTTCCAGTGAGATCTCATCTTGAGGCAAGTTTCCCGCTTAGATGCTTTCAGCGGTTATCTTTTCCGAACATAGCTACCCGGCAATGCCACTGGCGTGACAACCGGAACACCAGAGGTTCGTCCACTCCGGTCCTCTCGTACTAGGAGCAGCCCCTCTCAAATCTCAAACGTCCACGGCAGATAGGGACCGAACTGTCTCACGACGTTCTAAACCCAGCTCGCGTACCACTTTAAATGGCGAACAGCCATACCCTTGGGACCGGCTTCAGCCCCAGGATGTGATGAGCCGACATCGAGGTGCCAAACACCGCCGTCGATATGAACTCTTGGGCGGTATCAGCCTGTTATCCCCGGAGTACCTTTTATCCGTTGAGCGATGGCCCTTCCATACAGAACCACCGGATCACTAAGACCTACTTTCGTACCTGCTCGACGTGTCTGTCTCGCAGTCAAGCGCGCTTTTGCCTTTATACTCTACGACCGATTTCCGACCGGTCTGAGCGCACCTTCGTACTCCTCCGTTACTCTTTAGGAGGAGACCGCCCCAGTCAAACTACCCACCATACACTGTCCTCGATCCGGATAACGGACCTGAGTTAGAACCTCAAAGTTGCCAGGGTGGTATTTCAAGGATGGCTCCACGCAAACTGGCGTTCACGCTTCAAAGCCTCCCACCTATCCTACACAAGCAAATTCAAAGTCCAGTGCAAAGCTATAGTAAAGGTTCACGGGGTCTTTCCGTCTAGCCGCGGATACACTGCATCTTCACAGCGATTTCAATTTCACTGAGTCTCGGGTGGAGACAGCGCCGCCATCGTTACGCCATTCGTGCAGGTCGGAACTTACCCGACAAGGAATTTCGCTACCTTAGGACCGTTATAGTTACGGCCGCCGTTTACCGGGGCTTCGATCAAGAGCTTCGCGTTAGCTAACCCCATCAATTAACCTTCCGGCACCGGGCAGGCGTCACACCCTATACGTCCACTTTCGTGTTTGCAGAGTGCTGTGTTTTTAATAAACAGTCGCAGCGGCCTGGTATCTTCGACCGGCATGAGCTTACGGAGCAAGTCCTTCACCCTCACCGGCGCACCTTCTCCCGAAGTTACGGTGCCATTTTGCCTAGTTCCTTCACCCGAGTTCTCTCAAGCGCCTTGGTATTCTCTACCCAACCACCTGTGTCGGTTTGGGGTACGGTTCCTAGTTATCTGAAGCTTAGAAGCTTTTCTTGGAAGCATGGCATCAACCACTTCGTCACCTAAAAGGTAACTCGTCATCAGCTCTCGGCCTTAGAACCCCGGATTTACCTAAGATTCCAGCCTACCACCTTAAACTTGGACAACCAACGCCAAGCTGGCCTAGCCTTCTCCGTCCCTCCATCGCAATAACTAGAAGTACAGGAATATTAACCTGTTTTCCATCGACTACGCTTTTCAGCCTCGCCTTAGGGACCGACTAACCCTGCGTCGATTAACGTTGCGCAGGAAACCTTGGTCTTTCGGCGTGGGTGTTTTTCACACCCATTGTCGTTACTCATGTCAGCATTCGCACTTCTGATACCTCCAGCAAGCTTCTCAACTCACCTTCACAGGCTTACAGAACGCTCCTCTACCGCATCACTTACGTGATACCCGTAGCTTCGGTGTATGGTTTGAGCCCCGTTACATCTTCCGCGCAGGCCGACTCGACTAGTGAGCTATTACGCTTTCTTTAAAGGGTGGCTGCTTCTAAGCCAACCTCCTAGCTGTCTAAGCCTTCCCACATCGTTTCCCACTTAACCATAACTTTGGGACCTTAGCTGACGGTCTGGGTTGTTTCCCTTTTCACGACGGACGTTAGCACCCGCCGTGTGTCTCCCATGCTCGGCACTTGTAGGTATTCGGAGTTTGCATCGGTTTGGTAAGTCGGGATGACCCCCTAGCCGAAACAGTGCTCTACCCCCTACAGTGATACATGAGGCGCTACCTAAATAGCTTTCGAGGAGAACCAGCTATCTCCGAGCTTGATTAGCCTTTCACTCCGATCCACAGGTCATCCGCTAACTTTTCAACGGTAGTCGGTTCGGTCCTCCAGTCAGTGTTACCTAACCTTCAACCTGCCCATGGATAGATCGCCCGGTTTCGGGTCTATTCCCAGCGACTAGACGCCCTATTAAGACTCGCTTTCGCTACGCCTCCCCTATTCGGTTAAGCTTGCCACTGAAAATAAGTCGCTGACCCATTATACAAAAGGTACGCAGTCACAGAACAAAGTCTGCTCCCACTGCTTGTACGCATACGGTTTCAGGATCTATTTCACTCCCCTCTCCGGGGTTCTTTTCGCCTTTCCCTCACGGTACTAGTTCACTATCGGTCAGTCAGTAGTATTTAGCCTTGGAGGATGGTCCCCCCATATTCAGACAAGGTTTCTCGTGCCCCGTCCTACTCGATTTCATGACTAAGAGATTTTCGCGTACAGGGCTATCACCCACTATGGCCGCACTTTCCAGAGCGTTCCGCTAATCTCAAAGCCACTTAAGGGCTAGTCCCCGTTCGCTCGCCACTACTAAGGGAATCTCGGTTGATTTCTTTTCCTCAGGGTACTTAGATGTTTCAGTTCCCCTGGTTCGCCTCTTGCACCTATGTATTCAGTACAAGATAACCATCTTATGATGGCTGGGTTCCCCCATTCAGAGATCTCCGGATCAAAGTCTGTTTGCCGACTCCCCGAAGCTTATCGCAGGCTACCACGTCTTTCATCGCCTCTGACTGCCAAGGCATCCACCGTATGCGCTTCTTCACTTGACCATATAACCCCAAGCAATCTGGTTATACTATGAAGACGACATTCGCCGAAAATTTGCATTCTTAATTAAAAGAGAACTCACAAATTTTACCTTAGCCTGATCCGTTACCAGTGAAAGTAACGTTCAGTCTATCTTTCTATCACATACCCAAATTTTTAAAGAACGATCTAATCAAAAGACTAGAAATCAACATTCAAAGTGAATGCTCATTTCTAAGCTTTCAGAAGCAGTTTATGGTGGAGCCAAGCGGGATCGAACCGCTGACCTCCTGCGTGCAAGGCAGGCGCTCTCCCAGCTGAGCTATGGCCCCATAACAAAATTGGTGGGTCTGGGCAGATTCGAACTGCCGACCTCACCCTTATCAGGGGTGCGCTCTAACCAACTGAGCTACAGACCCAATTTCGAGCTTGTAACTGTTAGCTTGGAGCTATCAGCTTGGAGCTTAAAGCTGCTTCTATCGTCTTCTTCAATGAATCAAGCAATTCGTGTGGGAGCTTATGAAGCAGCTGATGTCGTCGATTAAGGAGGTGATCCAGCCGCAGGTTCCCCTACGGCTACCTTGTTACGACTTCACCCCAGTCATGAATCACACCGTGGTAACCGTCCTCCCGAAGGTTAGACTAGCTACTTCTGGTGCAACCCACTCCCATGGTGTGACGGGCGGTGTGTACAAGGCCCGGGAACGTATTCACCGCGACATTCTGATTCGCGATTACTAGCGATTCCGACTTCACGCAGTCGAGTTGCAGACTGCGATCCGGACTACGATCGGTTTTATGGGATTAGCTCCACCTCGCGGCTTGGCAACCCTTTGTACCGACCATTGTAGCACGTGTGTAGCCCAGGCCGTAAGGGCCATGATGACTTGACGTCATCCCCACCTTCCTCCGGTTTGTCACCGGCAGTCTCCTTAGAGTGCCCACCATAACGTGCTGGTAACTAAGGACAAGGGTTGCGCTCGTTACGGGACTTAACCCAACATCTCACGACACGAGCTGACGACAGCCATGCAGCACCTGTCTCAATGTTCCCGAAGGCACCAATCTATCTCTAGAAAGTTCATTGGATGTCAAGGCCTGGTAAGGTTCTTCGCGTTGCTTCGAATTAAACCACATGCTCCACCGCTTGTGCGGGCCCCCGTCAATTCATTTGAGTTTTAACCTTGCGGCCGTACTCCCCAGGCGGTCAACTTAATGCGTTAGCTGCGCCACTAAGAGCTCAAGGCTCCCAACGGCTAGTTGACATCGTTTACGGCGTGGACTACCAGGGTATCTAATCCTGTTTGCTCCCCACGCTTTCGCACCTCAGTGTCAGTATCAGTCCAGGTGGTCGCCTTCGCCACTGGTGTTCCTTCCTATATCTACGCATTTCACCGCTACACAGGAAATTCCACCACCCTCTACCATACTCTAGCTTGCCAGTTTTGGATGCAGTTCCCAGGTTGAGCCCGGGGCTTTCACATCCAACTTAACAAACCACCTACGCGCGCTTTACGCCCAGTAATTCCGATTAACGCTTGCACCCTCTGTATTACCGCGGCTGCTGGCACAGAGTTAGCCGGTGCTTATTCTGTCGGTAACGTCAAAACAATCACGTATTAGGTAACTGCCCTTCCTCCCAACTTAAAGTGCTTTACAATCCGAAGACCTTCTTCACACACGCGGCATGGCTGGATCAGGCTTTCGCCCATTGTCCAATATTCCCCACTGCTGCCTCCCGTAGGAGTCTGGACCGTGTCTCAGTTCCAGTGTGACTGATCATCCTCTCAGACCAGTTACGGATCGTCGCCTTGGTGAGCCATTACCTCACCAACTAGCTAATCCGACCTAGGCTCATCTAATAGCGTGAGGTCCGAAGATCCCCCACTTTCTCCCGTAGGACGTATGCGGTATTAGCGCCCGTTTCCGGACGTTATCCCCCACTACTAGGCAGATTCCTAGGCATTACTCACCCGTCCGCCGCTCGCCACCAGGTACAAGTACCCGTGCTGCCGCTCGACTTGCATGTGTTAGGCCTGCCGCCAGCGTTCAATCTGAGCCATGATCAAACTCTTCAGTTCAAACATCTTTGGGTTTTGAGAAAACCCTAAACTTGGCTCAGCAATCGTTGGTTACATCTTTGATTTCTCGCGGAGTAACTTGTGATGCTGATAATCTTTTTGACTATCAGTCTGACTCCACAAGCACCCACACGAATTGCTTGATTCAGTTGTTAAAGAGCGGTTGGTTAAGATCTTTCGTCTCAACCGAGGCGCGCATTCTACAGCAGCCTCATTTGCTGTCAAGTGATTTTTTTAAGAAGTTTTCAAAGTTTCCTTTTTAACTTCAACCACTTGCGCTTCCGATCTCTCGTTAGCGGGAGGCGAATTCTACAGCGTTACACGCTGCTGTCAACACCTCTTTTCAACCGCTTTCGACCGAGAGGATCGAATCGTTAATAAGGCGAAAACTGACTGCCTTACCAACTGCTTCTGGCTTCGATGAACTGAAGCGTAACCGCTGTCGAAAACTGCGTAACTCATTGAATCTCAAGGAGTTTTCCGTTTCGACTGCGCCGGAAGTGGGGCGAATTATAGACCTGTAGAATCTGCCGTCAACAGTTATTTTCATAAATCTGTCATATCGGTCAGAAAAGCCCATAAAAGCAAAGGCCGGCCCCAAGGGGCCGGCCTTTATTGCTTCACTCTTACAGGCTAGGGAAGGCGAACTGCGAGGCTTCGTGGCTGGCACGTTGCGGCCAGCGCTGGGTGATCGCCTTGCGACGGGTATAGAAACGCACACCATCGGGACCGTAGGCATGCAGGTCACCGAACAGTGAACGCTTCCAGCCACCGAAGCTGTGATAGGCCACAGGTACCGGCAGCGGCACGTTGACGCCCACCATGCCCACTTCGATCTCGTCGCAGAACAGACGTGCCGCTTCACCGTCACGGGTAAAGATGCAGGTACCGTTGCCGTACTCGTGATCGTTGATCAGTTGCATGGCCTCCTCCAGGCTGTTGACCCGGACGATGCACAGCACTGGCCCGAAGATCTCTTCCTTATAGATGCGCATCTGCGGGGTAACGCGGTCGAACAGGCAGCCACCGAGGAAGAAGCCGTCTTCATGACCGGCCACGCTCAGGCCACGACCGTCCACCACCAGTTGCGCACCTGCGGCCACGCCGTCTTCTACATAACCACTGACCTTGTCACGCGCCTGGGCGGTAACCAGCGGCCCCATGTCCAGGCCACAGGAAGTACCGGCACCAATCTTCAGCGCCTTGATCTGTGGCACCAGCTTGGCCACCAGGGCATCGGCCACCTGGTCGCCCACGCACACGGCTACCGAGATCGCCATGCAACGCTCACCACATGAACCGTAGGCCGCGCCCATCAACGCGCTGACGGCGTTATCCAGATCGGCATCCGGCATCAACACCGCGTGGTTCTTCGCCCCACCCAGAGCCTGAACGCGCTTGCCGCGCTTGGTGCCTTCGGCATAGATGTACTCGGCAATCGGCGTCGAACCGACAAAACTCAGCGCCTTGACTTCCGGTGCCTCGATCAGCGCGTCCACCGCAGTTTTGTCACCGTGCACCACGTTCAGCACGCCCTTGGGCAGGCCGGCCTCATGTAGCAGTTCGGCAATCAGCAGGGTCGAGCTTGGGTCACGCTCAGAAGGCTTGAGGATGAAGCAGTTGCCACAGGCGATCGCCAGCGGATACATCCACAGCGGCACCATGGCCGGGAAGTTGAACGGGGTAATGCCGGCCACTACGCCCAGCGGCTGGAAGTCGGACCAGGCGTCGATGTTCGGGCCCACGTTACGGCTGTACTCGCCCTTGAGGATTTCCGGTGCGGCGCAGGCGTATTCGACGTTCTCGATACCGCGCTTCAATTCGCCAGCAGCATCTTCCAGGGTCTTGCCGTGCTCTTCACTGATCAGCTTGGCAATACGGGCTTCGTTCTGCTCCAGCAATTGCTTGAAGCGGAACATCACCTGGGCGCGCTTGGCCGGTGGCGTATTGCGCCAGGCCGGGAATGCCGACTTGGCCGAGTCGATGGCTTGCTGGATGGTTTCACGGCTGGCCAGCGGCACTTTATGGATCGCCTGACCGGTGGATGGGTTGAACACGTCAGCGCTGCGACCGTTGTCGCTTACCAGCTCACCGTGGATCAGGTGTTGAATCAGACTCATGCGGGGACTCCTGAAAGAGGGAAAGCGCAGGCGCGAAACACTTCGCGCCTGCTTCTATATAAGAGGGATCGAATCAGTCGAGCTTGCTCAGCACTTCGCCAACCGCGTCGAACAGACGATCGAGGTCTTGCGGCTTACTGTTGAAGGTTGGGCCGAACTGCAGGGTGTCGCCGCCGAAGCGCACATAGAAACCGGCTTTCCACAACGCCATGCCAGCCTCGAACGGACGCACGATGGCATCGCCATCACGGGGTGCAATCTGGATCGCGCCAGCCAGGCCGAAGTTACGGATGTCGATCACGTTCTTCGTGCCCTTGATGCCGTGCAGTGCATTCTCGAAATGCGGGGCAACCTCGGCCACGCTCTGGACCAGGTTTTCCTTCTGCAGCAGGTCCAGTGCCGCCAGGCCCGCAGCGCACGCCACCGGGTGAGCCGAGTAGGTGTAGCCGTGGGGGAATTCCACTGCGTACTCGGGTGTCGCCTGGTTCATGAAGGTCTGATAGATCTCGGAGCTGGCAATCACCGCGCCCATGGGGATCGCGCCGTTGGTGACCTGCTTGGCCACGCACATCAGATCCGGCGTCACGCCGAAGCTGTCAGCGCCGAACATGGCACCGGTACGGCCGAAGCCAGTGATCACTTCGTCGAACACCAGCAGGATGTTGTGCTGGTCGCAGATTTCCCGCAGGCGCTTGAGGTAACCCTGTGGCGGCACCAGCACGCCAGCCGAGCCGGCCATCGGCTCGACGAAGACTGCAGCGATATTGGAAGCATCGTGCAACTCGATCAGCTTCAGCAGCTCATCGGCCAGGGCAATACCGCCCTGCTCCGGCATGCCACGGGAAAACGCGTTACTGGCCAGCAACGTATGCGGCAGGTGGTCCACATCCATCATTGCCTGGCCGAACAGCTTACGGTTGCCGTTGACACCGCCCAGGCTGGTGCCGGCGATGTTCACCCCGTGATAGCCACGGGCACGGCCGATCATCTTGGTCTTGGTCGACTGGCCTTTCAGGCGCCAGTAGGCACGCACCATCTTCACTGCGGTATCGGCGCACTCGGAGCCGGAGTCGGTGAAGAACACGTGGTTCAGGTTGCCCGGGGTCAGGTCGGTGATTTTCTCTGCCAGTTGAAACGACAGCGGGTGACCGTATTGGAAGCCAGGGGAGTAATCCAGGGTGCCCAACTGCTTGGCGACCGCTTCCTGGATCTCCTTGCGCGAGTGACCGGCGCCGCAGGTCCACAGACCCGACAGCGAGTCATAGATCTTGCGGCCCTTGTCATCCACCAGCCAGCTGCCTTCGGCGCCGACGATCAGGCGCGGGTCACGCTGGAAGTTACGGTTGGCGGTGTAGGGCATCCAGTGAGCGTCGAGCTTGAGCTGGCTGGCCAGGGACTGAGGGGCGGTTTCCGGCATGTTCATGAGCAAAACCTCGCAAGGCAATGAAGCGGCGTAGGAATGAAAAGCGTTGTTGCAGCTAAGTTGCCACGGCTATAAAGTCGGTGAAATCCAACTTTAATAACCTTCAGTCTGGCATCCACTAAACTATGAGCAGCCGTCGAGCCGACCCGCTGGCGCAAGTCAGCGACTTTGATATCCGCCTGCTGCGGATCTTTCGCAGCGTGGTGGAGTGCGGTGGTTTCTCCGCCGCGGAAACCGTGCTCGGCATCGGCCGCTCGGCCATCAGCCAGCAGATGAGCGACCTGGAGCAACGGGTCGGCCTGCGCCTGTGCCAGCGCGGGCGCGCCGGGTTCTCCCTGACCGAGGAGGGCCGCGAGGTCTATCAGTCGACCCTGCAGCTGCTCAGTGCCCTGGAAAGCTTCCGTACCGAGGTCAACGGCCTGCACCGCCACCTGCGCGGCGAATTGATCATCGGCCTCACAGACAACCTGGTGACCCTGCCCCACATGCGCATCACCCACGCCCTGGCGCAATTGAAGGAGCGTGGCCCGGACGTGCAGATCCAGATCCGCATGATCGCCCCCAACGAAGTCGAGCAAGGGGTGCTCGACGGCCGCCTGCATGTCGGCGTGGTGCCCCAGGCCAGTGCCCTGCCCGGCCTGGAATACCAGCCGCTGTATGACGAGCGCTCGCTGCTGTACTGCGCAGTGGGCCACCCGCTGTTCTATGTGGATGACCGGCAACTGGACGACCAGCGCCTCAACGACCAGGACGCCATCGCCCCGACCTTTCGCCTGCCGGCCGAGATCCAGGCCCACTACCAGGCGCTGAATTGCACCGCCAGCGCATCCGACCGGGAAGGCATGGCCTTCCTGATTCTCACCGGCCGCTACATCGGCTACCTGCCGGACCACTACGCCAGCCTCTGGGTGCAGCAGGGCCGGTTGCGTGCCCTCAAGCCCAAGTCACGCTTCTACGACCTCAGCCTGGCATCGGTCACGCGCAAGGGTCGGCGCCCTCATTTGGTGCTCGAAAGCTTTCTGGAGAGCCTGGCGGCAACCCGCTAGAGCGTCTCCACTCACCAGCAAGGCCCGGTATTCAAAGGCCCGCACCGCAAAACAGAAAAAATAACCTGAGCACCTGGACAGCTTTTTGCAAAGACCTCGGCACCTTGAACCCTAGCCCGAGCTCCACGCCATGCAGCCAGATGCTTCCCGCCCCAGCGAACTGATCTACGGCCTCGACGACCGCCCGCAACCGCTGCCCGCGCTGCTGGCGGCCCTGCAGCATGTGCTGGCCAGCTTTGTCGGCATCATCACCCCACCACTGGTGATTGGTTCGGCCCTGGGCCTTTCGGCGTACCTGCCGTACCTGATCAGCATGGCGCTGATGGTCTCCGGGGTCGGCACCTTTATCCAGGCCCGGCGCCCCTGGGGCATCGGGGCCGGCATGATCTGCCTGCAAGGCACCAGCTTCGCCTTCCTCGGCGCCGTACTGTCGGCGGGGTTCCTGGTCAAGCAACGGGGCGGCAGCCCGGAAGACATCCTGGCGATGATCTTCGGCGTGTGTTTCTTCGGCGCGCTGGTGCAGATCGTCCTTAGCCGCTTTATCGGGCGACTGCGCCGGGTGATCACCCCGTTGGTGACCGGCATCGTCATTACCCTGATCGGCATCAGCCTGATCAAGGTCGGCATCACCGACCTGGGCGGCGGCTTCAATGCCGCGGACTTCGGCGCCCCGGGCAATCTCGGCCTGGGCCTGCTGGTGCTGCTGACCATCATTCTGCTCAACCGCAGCAACACCCCGTGGGTGCGCCTCAGCGCCATCATCATCGGCCTGGCCCTGGGCAGCCTGGCGGCCTGGTTCAGCGGCAAGCTGGTGCCCCAGCCGCTGCCGGACCTGCCGTTGATCAGCCTGCCCCTGCCCTTCAGGTACGGCTTCAGTTTCGACTGGAGCGCCTTTATTCCCGTAGCCCTGATCTACCTGATCAGCACCCTGGAAACCGTGGGAGATCTGACCGCCAACTGCATGCTGGCGCGCCAGCCCATTAGCGGCCCTTCCTATATAAGCCGGCTCAAGGGCGGGGTCCTGGGGGACGGCGTCAGTTGCATGATCGCCGCCACCTTCAGCGCCTTCCCCAACACCACCTTCGCCCAGAACAACGGGGTGATTCAGTTGACCGGTGTGGCCAGCCGCTTCGTCGGCCTGTACATCGGCCTGATCCTGTTCTGCCTGGGCCTGTTCCCGCTGATCGGCGCGCTGCTGCAACAGATCCCCAAGCCGGTACTCGGCGGTGCCACCCTGGTGATGTTTGGCAGCGTCGCCGCAGCCGGGGTACGGATCCTCGCCCAGGCCCCGCTGGACCGGCGCAGCATGCTGATCATCGCCACTTCGTTCGGCGTCGGCCTGGGCATCGCCGCGCAACCGAACCTGCTGCACCTGCTGCCCAAGGTGGTGCAGAACCTGTTCGATTCGGCGATCACCAGCGGCGGCCTCACCGCCTTGCTGATGAGCCTGCTGTTGCCGGAAAGCAAGGGCGCGGCGAATGACGCAAATCCGATTCCGGAAAACGACACCCTGAGGGCCCACTGAGGCTTTTGTAGCGCCAAGGCTTGTCTGATCCACGTGGGTGCGCTATCAACGCACAGGTTGCACCCACAGACTTGCTCGGAAACCTCCATGACCTTTGAAGTCCCCGCCCACAGCGCTCCTCACCCCGGCAAACCCGCCAGCCGCATTCGGCAGAAGAATGAAGAGGCCATCCTCCAGGCCGCCGAGGACGAGTTCGCCCGTCACGGTTTCAAAGGCACCAGCATGAACACCATCGCGCAGAAGGCCGGCCTGCCCAAAGCCAACCTGCACTACTACTTCACCAACAAGCTGGGGCTGTACATCGCGGTGCTGAGCAACATCCTCGAACTCTGGGACAGCACCTTCAACACCCTCACCGCCGAAGATGATCCGGCCGAAGCCCTGACCCGCTACATCCGCGCCAAGATGGAATTCTCCCGCCGCCAGCCGCAAGCCTCGCGGATCTTCGCCATGGAGATCATCAGCGGTGGCGAGTGCCTGAGCGAGTATTTCAGCCAGGACTACCGCGCCTGGTTCCAGGGCCGCGCCGCGGTGTTCCAGGCCTGGATCGACGCCGGCAAGATGGACCCGGTAGACCCGGTGCACCTGATCTTCCTGCTGTGGGGCAGCACCCAGCACTATGCCGATTTCGCCACCCAGATCTGCCGCGTCACCGGGCGCACCCGGCTGACCAAGCAGGACATGGAAGACGCCGGCAACAACCTGATCCGCATCATCCTCAAAGGCTGTGGCCTGACACCTGCACTGAAAGACTGACCCCCATGCCCTTTACCCTGGCCGGCCTCTGCGAATACCGCGAGGAAATTCGCAAAAGCCGCTTCATCACCTTTGCCGCGCCCATCTGCAGCGCGGCCGAGGCCCAAGCCTTCATCCAGCAGTACAGCGACCTCAACGCTTCGCATAACTGCTGGGCGTGGAAACTCGCCGACCAGTACCGCAGCAACGACGACGGTGAACCCGGCGGCACCGCCGGGCGACCGATCCTCGCGGCCATCGAGGCCCAGGACTGCGACCAGGTGGCGGTGCTGGTGATCCGCTGGTACGGCGGCATCCAGCTGGGCACCGGCGGCCTGGCCCGGGCCTATGGCGGCGGCGCCAACAAGTGCCTGCAAGGCGCCGAGCGCATCGCCCTGGTCAACCGCGTACCGCTGCGTTGCGCCTGCAGCTTCAGCGAACTGGCGCTGGTCAAGCTGCGGGTTGCCGAACTGGGCGGGCTGCTGGTCCAGGAAGACTTCACCGCCAACGGCGTAGAGCTGCAACTGGCCCTGGGCGAAGAGCAGATCGATACCCTGCAGCAACAGCTGGCGGACCTCAGCCGCGGGCGCATCCTTTTGCAGCGCTGAAAGCACC
This sequence comes from Pseudomonas protegens CHA0, assembly GCF_000397205.1. Classification (NCBI taxonomy): domain Bacteria; kingdom Pseudomonadati; phylum Pseudomonadota; class Gammaproteobacteria; order Pseudomonadales; family Pseudomonadaceae; genus Pseudomonas; species Pseudomonas protegens. Next base: position 849,225 of record NC_021237.1, on the reverse strand, counting down.
AACCCGGCCCGGACCACCCTGTGCATAACCCGCAAGGGCCCCGGGCACTTGCCCACATCTACTGTGCACCCGACTGTGGATAAGCTGAGCACATAGCGCTGTAACCCTTCTGCAACGTGGCTTTGCGGGCTTTGTTCATTTTTTGTCCAAAGCGTCCCCAGGAAGCTTTTTTCCACAGCGAAACAGCCACTTAAGCCGGTTTATCGCAGTTCACGGGCAAGCCAGTGGTGCTGATGCCCAAGCGCCGCTCTTGCACACAATTACTGTGGAGCAAGCTGTGGATAACCCGTGCAAGGCTGCTCCAGCCCCTGATTGCGCAGGGTCTGCAGGCAACTGATCATTTTCTGCGCAACGGCCTGGGGACAAAAACAGCGCCTTTTCAAACACCTTGCCCCGAAGTGGTGCCAGGACCCTGGTCCTGTCAGCCAGGCAGGATGCCGCCCGGGAGCGCTTCACCGGCTTTCCTGACCCACTGGCCAGGAAATTGCTTTATCCACAGGCACAACTCCCAGAAGCCGAGCCTGTCATGTCCAATCACCCTGCACCCAGCAGCCAGGCACCACGCCTGCAACTGCGCCGGATCAGCAAACGCTATCCCGGCTGCCTGGCCAACGACGCCATCGACCTGAACATCGCTGCGGGTGAAATCCATGCGTTGCTGGGCGAAAACGGCGCCGGCAAAAGCACCTTGATGAAGATCATCTACGGGGTGGTCCAGGCCGATTCGGGGGAGCTGCTCTGGCAAGGACGACGCCAGCTCATCGACAACCCGGCCCAGGCACGCAGCCTGGGGATCGGCATGGTGTTCCAGCATTTCTCGCTGTTCGAAACCCTCAGCGTGGCGCAGAACATTGCCCTGGCCATGGGCGCCGGCGCCGGTACGCCGAGCCAGCTGGAAGGCAGAATCCGCGAGGTTTCCCAGCGTTACGGCATGGCCCTCGAACCCCAGCGCCTGGTGCACAGCCTGTCCATCGGCGAACGCCAGCGGGTGGAAATCGTCCGCTGCCTGATGCAGGACATCCGCCTGCTGATCCTCGACGAGCCGACCTCGGTCCTGACCCCGCAGGAGGCCGACGACCTGTTCGTCACCCTGCGTCGGCTGGCCGACGAAGGCTGCAGCATCCTGTTCATCAGCCACAAGCTCGCCGAGGTGCGCGCCCTGTGCCACAGCGCCACGGTGCTGCGCGCGGGCCGGGTGGCCGGGCACTGCAGGCCGGCGCAGTGCTCGGATCGCGAGCTGGCACGGCTGATGGTAGGGGACGCGGCGGCGATGATCACCGACTACCCGAAAGCCCGCGGCACGAACGACTTCCTGCGCCTGGACAACCTCAGCTGGGACAACCCCGATCCTTTCGGCTGCTCACTGAAGAACATCGACCTGCGCCTGCGCAGCGGCGAGATCGTCGGCATCGCCGGAGTCGCCGGCAATGGCCAGGACGAACTGCTGGCCCTGCTCAGCGGTGAACAGCGCCTGCCCCGTGGCGAAGCCGAACGTATCTGTTTCGCCGGCCAGGGCGTGGCTCATCTGTATCCCGACGCCCGACGCCAGCGCCGCCTGGCTTTCGTTCCCGCCGAACGCCTGGGCCACGGTGCGGTGCCGGAACTGAGCCTGGAGGACAACGCCCTGCTCAGCGCCTTTCAACAGGGCCTGGTGCGCCACGGGCTGATCCAGCGACGCAAAGTGCGGGAACTGGCCGAGCGCATCATCCAGCGTTTCGGGGTCAAGAGCGCCGGTTCCCAGAGCCCGGCCCGCAGCCTGTCCGGCGGCAACCTGCAGAAATTCATCCTGGGCCGCGAGATTCTCCAGCAGCCTCGCCTGCTGATCGCCGCGCACCCGACCTGGGGCGTGGATGTAGGGGCCGCCGCCACTATCCACCGCGCACTGATCGCCTTGCGCGATGCCGGCGCGGCGATCCTGGTGATCTCCGAAGACCTGGACGAGCTGTTCCAGATCAGCGACCGCCTCGCGGCCCTGTGCGCTGGACGCCTTTCGCCCCTCAAGGCCTGCGCCGACACCTCGCTGGTGGAGGTTGGCGGCTGGATGGCCGGCCACGCCGATTCCCTGCCCTCACCCGCTGCCCTGGCGATTTAACGGAGCTGTCCATGCTGCTTTCACTCGAACCCCGTGGCCGCCAGTCGCGGCTGATGCTCTGGTGCTCGCCACTGCTGGCGGCGCTGCTGACCCTGGGCTGCGGTTCCCTGCTGTTCATGACACTGGGGCATGACCCCTGGCTGACCTTGCACACCCTGCTGATCGCCCCGGTCAGCGACTTGTATGGCGTGTCCGAACTGCTGGTCAAGGCGCTACCTATCCTGCTCTGTGCCCTGGGCCTGGCGGTGGCCTACCAGGCGCGGGTGTGGAACATCGGCGCCGAGGGCCAATTGCTGCTCGGGGCCCTGGTCGGTAGCGCCCTGGCGGTCAATCTCATCGAACTGCAAAGCCGCTGGGCGCTGGTGCTGATCCTGCTTGCCGGAACCCTGGCCGGGGCCGCCTGGGCCGGGCTCACCGCCTGGTTGCGCACCCGCTTCAACGCCAATGAAATCCTCACCAGCATCATGCTCAACTACATCGCCCTGAACCTGTTGCTGTACTGCGTGCATGGACCGTTGAAAGACCCCGCCGGGTTCAACTTTCCCGAGTCGGCGATGTTCGGCGACGCCAGCCGCCTGCCGCTGCTGATGGAAGACGGCCGGGTCCACGCCGGGGTGTACTTCGCCCTGCTGGCCCTGGTGGCGGTCTGGGTGCTGCTGCAGAAAAGCTTTGTCGGCTTCCAGATCAGGGTGCTCGGCCTGGACCAGCGTGCCGCCGGCTTCGTCGGCTTTCGCCAGAAGCGCCTGGTCTGGCTGGCGCTGTTGACCAGCGGTGCGCTGGCAGGGCTGGCCGGGGTCTGCGAAGTCGCCGGCCCCATCGGCCAACTGGTGCCCCAGGTGTCTCCCGGCTACGGCTACGCGGCCATTACCGTGGCTTTTCTCGGCCGCCTGAACCCCATCGGCATTGTGTTTTCCAGCCTGCTGATGGCGTTGCTGTACATCGGTGGCGAGAGCGCGCAGATGAGCCTCAACCTGCCCCAGGCCATCACCCAGCTGTTCCAGGGAATGATGCTGTTCTTCCTCCTGGCCAGCGACGTGTTGATTCTCTATCGCCCGCGCCTGAACCTGCGTTGGGTGCGCCGTAACGCCAGCGCCACTGCTACCGCCGGAGCCCTGTGATGGATATCGATCTGCTGAGCAATATTCTCTACGCCATGGTCCGCTGCGGCACCCCGCTGCTGCTGGTGGCCCTGGGGGAACTGATCTGTGAAAAGAGCGGCGTCCTCAACCTGGGGCAGGAAGGCATGATGCTGTTCGGCGCGGTGATAGGTTTTATCGTCGCCCTCAACAGCGGCCATTTGTGGCTCGGGGTGCTGCTGGCGATGGCCGCCGGAATGCTGCTGGCGGCGCTGTTCGCCCTGGTGGCCCTGGTGTTCACCGCCAACCAGGTGGCTACCGGGCTGGCGCTGACGATCTTCGGGGTCGGCCTGTCGAGCTTTGTCGGCGCGGCCTGGGTCGGCAAGCCCCTGGCCGGCTTCGAACCGCTGGCGCTGCCGCTGCTGAGCGAGATCCCGCTGATCGGCCGCATGCTGTTCGCCCAGGATTTGCTGGTGTACCTGTCCTTCACCCTGTTCGCCCTGGTGGCCTGGGTGGTTCTCAAAAGCCGGGTCGGCCTGATCATCCAGGCTGTCGGCGAGAACCCCGACGCCGCCAGCGCCATGGGCCTGCCGGTACTGCGGGTGCGCGCGCTCGCGGTGCTGTTCGGCGGCGCCATGGCGGGGCTGGCCGGGGCCTACCTGTCCCTGGCCTACACCCCGATGTGGGCCGAGAACATGAGCGCCGGACGCGGCTGGATCGCCCTGGCGCTGGTGGTGTTCGCCAGCTGGCGGGTGTGGCGGCTGCTACTCGGCGCCTACCTGTTCGGCCTGGCGAGCATCCTGCACCTGGTGGCCCAGGGCCTGGGCCTGGCGATTCCTTCCAACCTGCTGGCGATGCTGCCCTATGCCGCGACCATCCTGGTGCTGGTGCTGTTGTCCCGAGACGCCTTGCGCACCCGCCTGTACGCACCGGTGTCCCTGGGCCAGCCGTGGCAGGCGGGGCACTAAATGACCGCCACGGCCCCCGCAGGCACCGGCTTGCCGGAGAAGTCTTTCACCGGCCACAACTGCGCCACGCACCAGGCAAGCTCGAAAAACAGAATCACCCCGATCAACGCCGTAGCGCCGTGCATCAAGGCATACACCTGCCAGGTGGCAAACAGGATGCGCCCCACTGCGTCATAACGACCAAACGCCTGCTGCGGATCACGAATCCGCAGCACCGACCACACACAGACAATCGAGCCCATCAGGTTGGCCATCAGCAGGTGCATCGGCTCGAACGGCGGCAGGCTCCCCGGCAGGTGCAGGGCCCAGCCCTGCATCAGCCCGTGCAAAGCCATGAAACTCCAGGGGGTGACGAAGGCCAACGTCACCAGCAAGTCGTACCAGCCGCTGGCCCGGACCAATGTTCGATACTGTTCGCTCGTCCACATAAATGCTGCTCCATAGATTCAAGGAGCGCGCAGGCTAAAGCCTCGAGTATGCTCCAGGGTCAAGCCCTTTCAAGGCCCGCACATGCGCATTGGAGAACAGGCCGAAGCCTGGGCGGAATGGCAGCAGTGTCGGCGCTCTGTGGCAGAGTGCCGATACGGTTCAGGCCGTAACCCGGCTGCTGCAAGACAAACTGACCCTGATCGAAACCCGCATCACTGAATTGGGCCACTTGCGCCAGGAGCTGCAACAACGGCTCGGGCAAGCCTGTCCATTGAATCCGTGATCCTCACTTATCAAGGAACCTCATCATGTCCACGGCAAAAACCGCACTGATCATCGGCGCCTCCCGGGGCCTGGGCCTCGGCCTGGTCCAGCGCCTGCTGGAAGACGGCTGGCAGGTCACCGCCACCGTGCGCAACCCGCACAAGGCCGAGGCGCTGCAAGCCCTGGGCAAGGTGCAGATCGAGCAACTGGACATGGACGATCAGCAAGCGGTGATCGCCCTGAGCCAGAAGCTCAAGGACCAGGTGTTCGACCTGCTGTTCGTCAATGCCGGGGTCAAGGGCCCGGACAACCAGCTGCCGGGCCACGCGACCCAGGCCGAAGTCGGCCAGTTGTTCTTCACCAACGCGGTGGCGCCGATCAACCTGGCCCAGCGCTTTGTCGGGCAGATCCGCAAGGACAGCGGCGTGCTGGCGTTCATGAGTTCGGTGCTGGGCAGCGTGACCATGCCCGACGCGCCGGAGCTGGCCCTGTACAAGGCCAGCAAGGCCGCGCTGAACTCCATGACCAACAGCTTCGTGACCCAGTTGGGGCAGAAGCTCACCGTGCTTTCGCTGCACCCGGGCTGGGTGAAGACCGACATGGGCGGCGAAGGCGCCGATATCGATGTGCAGACCAGCACCCGCGGGCTGATCGCCCAGGTCAATGCCTACACCGGCAAGGGCGGTCATCACTTCGTCAACTACAAAGGCGAAACCATCCCCTGGTAAGGCCGCGGCTGCCCCGGGCAGCCCTTGCACAGGCCAGCGAAGGCTCTGGAACGGGGGGCAAAATGCAAGTTTTGTCCCCCGGCAAATCTTTCGCTAGACTGCGCACCTCGCCCCTTGCGGCGACCCTGGATCAGCAGACAGGGCATCACTGAGCTGGCTAACCTGAACCCACTTTCAGAGGAGCCGGCAACCATGCCTGCGACCCGTACCTGGTTAAAAAATCCCCTGGCCATCTTCACCGGCAATGCCCTCGACGCCCGTGGCGGCCTGGTGCTGCAAGACGGCCTGATCGTTGAAGTGCTGGGCCTCGGCCAGCAACCTGCAAGCCCCTGCCAGCAGGTCTTCGATGCCCGCGAGCACGTGCTGCTGCCGGGCCTGATCAACACCCACCATCACTTCTATCAAACCCTGACCCGCGCCTGGGCGCCGGTGGTCAACCAGCCGCTGTTTCCCTGGCTCAAGACCCTGTACCCGGTCTGGGCCCGGCTGACTCCGGAAAAACTCGCCCTGGCGACCAAAGTGGCACTGGCCGAACTGCTGCTCTCCGGCTGCACCACCGCCGCCGACCATCACTATCTGTTCCCGGACGGCCTGGAAAACGCCATCGACGTGCAAGTCGAAACCGTGCGTGAACTGGGCATGCGCGCCATGCTCACCCGCGGCTCGATGAGCCTTGGCGAAAAGGACGGCGGCCTGCCACCGCAACAGACCGTGCAGGAAGGCCAGGTGATTCTCGACGACAGTCAGCGCCTGATTCACGAGTACCACGAGCGTGGCGACGGCGCGCAAATCCAGATCGCCCTGGCGCCGTGCTCGCCGTTCTCGGTGACCCCGGAAATCATGTCGGCCAGCGCCGAACTGGCCAACGGGCTCGATGTGCGCCTGCACACTCACCTCGCCGAGACCCTCGACGAAGAAGATTTCTGCCTGCAGCGCTTCGGCCTGCGTACCGTGGATTATCTGGACAGCGTCGGCTGGCTCGGTCCGCGTACCTGGCTGGCCCACGGCATCCACTTCAACCCGGATGAAATTGCCCGCCTGGGCGCCGCCGGCACCGGCATCTGCCATTGTCCGAGTTCGAACATGCGCCTGGCCTCCGGCATCTGCCCCAGCATCGAGCTGACCGATGCAGGGGCGCTGTTCGGCTTGGGCGTGGACGGTTCGGCGTCCAATGACGCCTCGAACATGATCCTCGAAGCGCGGCAGGCGCTGTACATCCAGCGCCTGCGTTACGGCGCCGAAAAGATCACCCCGGAGCGTGTACTGGGCTGGGCGACCCAGGGGTCGGCAAGCCTGTTGGGCCGTACCGACATCGGCGAACTGGCGGTAGGCAAGCAGGCAGACCTGGCGTTGTTCAAGCTCGATGAACTGCGTTTTTCGGGTAGCCATGATCCGGTTTCAGCGCTGCTGTTGTGCGCTGCGGATCGAGCGGACCGGGTCATGATTGGCGGCAAGTGGCGGGTGATTGATGGCCAGGTAGAAGGGCTGGATCTGAAAAACCTGATCGCCGATCACAGCCAGGCGGCCCGGCAACTGATCGCCGGCACCTGATCTTTGGCGCCCACGGCGAGGGAGCGTATCCCTCGCCTGTGCGTTGAACGGTATCAGAGGGAGGAAACATGTTAGTTTGCCGCCCTCATCCGAACCGTTATAGGGACATTACGTGAAACAAAAGCACGGACTGGCGCTCTGCGTCGCACTGCTGATTTCGGGCTGTGGGAAACAGGAGGTTGCAGGCCCCGCCAGCAAAGTGCTGTCACCTGAAAAAGTTGCAGACATTGCTTCGACCATCAGCCGCAGATACCCGGACCTATCCCCGCAAGTCCGCGATGCGGTGCTCAACACCGTCGTGCGTTCGATGGACAACATGGTGCTGATTGAAGGTGGCGAATTCCAGATGGGGGATTTCGGCTGGCCCCGTGGCTTCGACCCACAGGCCTTGTGCCAATGGCCCTGTGGCGTGGACCCGGCAAACATGGAACGGATCAGCCTCGACATCGATGACGACTTCGTTCACCCGGTCAAGTTGAGCAGCTACTACCTGTCCTCGCTGCAAACCACCTTGGGCGATTTCGATCTGTTCTTCCTGGCGCAAGGCCGGCCGCAATTCGACGCGGCACTGCGCAACCGCGCCGACATGAAACACCTCTACCAGGAAAACCTGCCCGCCCCGGCGTCTCGAAAATGGCAAGAGGCCAAGGATTACTGTGGCTGGCTGGCAGACCTCAGCGGCTATGCCGTGGATCTTCCGACCGAGGCCCAATGGGAATATGCGGCGCGCAACCGTGGCCAGCCGGTGATGTTCGCGACCGACAACGGCAATCTGGACTATGGCCGCAACTTTCCGGCGCCTGACGACAACGAAACCTTCGCCGTGGACAGGTTTGTGCCTAACCCGCTGGGCCTCTACAACCTCACCGGCAATGCCAGTGAATGGGTCAACGACTGGTACGACAAACACTACTACCGCGAATCTCCCGTGGAGAACCCGCAAGGGCCTGAAACAGGCATTTATCGAGCGCAACGGGGCGCCAACAACAAGTTTGCCAACGACCCGACCTTTTCTCCTTCGGCCAGCACCGTCCGCCGTTGGCGTTGGGGCGCACTCGCGGCCTGGAATGCCCCCGGGGTCAGCTTTCGCTGCGCTATCCAGTCGGCGCAACCCCTTTAAAGACCGAGCAGCGACAGCATGATGAAGGTCGCAAACAGCACGAAGTGAGTCATGCCTTCTATGGCATTGGTTTCACCATCGTTGAGGTTGATCGCGCTGACGATCAGGGTGATGAACACCATCACCGTCTGCACCGGAGTCATGGCCATCTGGAAGGGCTGGCCGGTGTACAAGGCCATGGCCTCCATCACCGGCACCGTGAGGATCACCGTCGACAGGGAAGCGCCCAGGGCCACGTTGACCACCGACTGCATGCGGTTGGCCAGGGCGGCGCGCAGGGCGGTCAGGATTTCCGGCGCGGCGGAAATCGCCGCCACCAGGATCGCCGTGATCACCGGCGGTGCGCCCGTGCCTTCCAGGCCCAGGTCCAGGGTCTTGGACATCACCTCGGCCAGGGCGCCGATTACCACCACCCCGAACACCAGGATGCCGATGCTCCAGGCCAGGTTGATGGCATGGGGCTGTTCCTGGGCCTCTTTATTGCGGCGTTTTTCCGGGTAGCTGTAGCTGAAGAAATAGCTGTGCGGCCCGACCTGCATGCGCAGGAACAGGGTATAGAGCACCACCATGGCGCCGATGGTGAAGGCCGAGTAGACCTTCCAGTCGGCCTCGGGGATGAACTCCGGCACCACCATCGACACGCCCATGGCGGTGAGGATCATCACGCTGTAGGTACGCGCCGAGTCGTCGTTGTAGGGCTGCTCGCCATGCTTGATGCCGCCCATCAGTGCGGCCAGGCCGAGGATGCCGTTGATGTCCAGCATCACCGCCGAGTAGATGGTGTCGCGCACCAGGGTCGGCGAGGCTTCGTTGCTCATCATGATCGCCAGGATCACCACTTCCACCAGCACCGCGGCCAGGGTCAGGATCATGGTGCCGTAGGGGTCGCCGACCTTTTCCGCCAGCAGTTCAGCGTGGTGGGCGACGCGCATCGAAGCCATGACGATAAAGCCGATCAGCACCAGCCCGGCGCTCAGGGCGATGCCCTGGCCACTGCCCAGCAACAGGTGTTCAAGCGGATAGGCAGCCACGGCGGCCAGCAGCGCAAGCAGTAGAAACTTTTCTTGCTTGAGGGAATTGAGCATTGCAGTCCTTTGACGGGAATAAAAACGAGTACAGGAGATGACTGAAAGACTGCACCAAGTCACTAACGTTTCGTTACATGTTAGTGCACCAGCCCCAGGCGCCGCGCACCGGGTTGGTTCTTGAACAGCCCTTCGCCGGCAAGCGGCCTCCTGCATTCCAGCCCCGTAGGAGCTGGCTTGCCAGCGAAAAGCGCGCCCCAAAGCCCCCGTAGAAACCGCCTCGCCGGCGCAACGGCCATCTTTGTTGTCCTGTTGGTCAGCTATTTGCATTGCCCTCCAGTGCTTGCCGCCCCAGCCCCCCACAACAAGATGGAGCTCCCATTCATGCATACACGCCCGTTGCACAAGTTGCTCTGCACCCTGGCCGCCGCCATCGGCCTGAGTGCCAGCCTTTCCGCCAGCGCCGCCGATCCGCTGAAGGTCGGTTTCGTCTACATCGGCCCCATAGGCGATCACGGCTGGACCTATCAGCATGAACAGGGGCGCAAGGCCCTGGTGGAAAAATTCGGCGACCAGATCAAGACCAACTACGTGGAGAACGTAGCCGAAGGCGCCGACGCCGAGCGGGTGATCCGCAACATGGCCAAGGACAACTACGACCTGATCTTCACCACCTCCTTCGGCTACATGAACCCCACGCTGAAGGTCGCCAGGCAGTTCCCCAAGGTGACCTTCGAACACGCCACCGGCTACAAGCAGGACAAGAACCTCGGCACCTACCTGGCGCGCACCTACGAGGGCCGCTATGTGGGTGGTTTCCTCGCGGCGAAGATGACCAAGAGCAAGAAGATCGGCTACGTCGCCTCCTTCCCCATTCCGGAGGTGATCCGCGACATCAACGCCATCCAGCTGGCCTTGAACAAATACAACCCGGGCACCGAGATCAAGGTGGTGTGGGTCAACTCCTGGTTCGATCCGGGCAAGGAAGCCGACGCCGCCAATGCCCTGATCGACCAGGGCGCCGACGTGATCTTCCAGCACACCGACAGCCCGGCGCCGATCCAGGCCGCGCAGCGGCGTGGCGTGTACGCGGTGGGCTATGCCTCGGACATGGCCCACTTCGGCCCCAAGGCGGTGCTGACCTCCATCGTCAACAACTGGGGCCCGCACTACATCCAGGCCACCCAGGGGGTGATGGACCACAGTTGGAAACCCCAGGACTACTGGGGTGGGCTGAAAGAGGGTACGGTTGAACTACCCCTCAGCGACCTGCTGCCGGCCCCGGTGAAAACCGAGGCCGAACAGATCATCGCCAGCATCAAGAGCGGCGAGTTCCACCCGTTCACCGGCCCGATCAAGGACCAGGCCGGGGTCGAAAAAATCGCCGCGGGGGTCAGCGCCAGCACTGCCGAACTGGCCTCGATGAACTACTACGTCGAAGGCCTGAAGGCGGACATCCCCAAATAATCTGGCCGTCGCTGTCGGAGCATCCGCCAGCGACGACGGACCGCCAACAGGATGGGAGCACTTTCATGAATCAACTGCCGATCATCGATATCAGCCCGCTGTATCAGGATGAGCAGCAAGGCTGGGACAGTGTCGCCAAGCAGATCGACCGCGCCTGTCGCGAATGGGGCTTCTTCTACATCAAGGGTCACCCGATCAGCGCACAACGCATCGAGCAATTGCTGAGCACGGCCAAGCACTTCTTCGCCCTGCCCAGTGTTGAAAAACTCAAGATCGATATCACCCAGAGCCGTCACCATCGCGGCTACGGCGCCATCGCCACCGAGCAGCTGGACCCAAGCAAGCCCAGCGACCTCAAGGAAACTTTCGACATGGGCCTGCACCTGCCGGCCGAGCACCCGGACGTGCTGGCGGAAAAACCCCTGCGCGGGCCCAACCGCCACCCTGACCTGCCCGGCTGGCAAGCCCTGATGGAGCAGCACTACCAGGACATGCAGGCCCTGGCCCAGACCCTGCTGCGGGCCATGACCCTGGCCCTGGGCATCGAACGTGATTTCTTCGACCGCCGCTTCCAGGACCCGGTGAGCGTGCTGCGGATGATCCACTATCCGCCGCGCCACACCGCCAGCAGCGCAGAGCAGCAAGGCGCCGGCGCCCACACCGACTACGGCTGCATCACCCTGCTCTACCAGGACGCCGCTGGCGGCTTGCAGGTGCGCAACGTCAAGGGCCAGTGGATCGACGCCCCGCCCATCGACGGCAGCTTCGTGGTCAACCTCGGCGACATGATGGCGCGCTGGAGCAACGACCGTTACCTGTCGACCCCGCACCGGGTCATCAGCCCGCTGGGGGTGGACCGCTACTCGATGCCGTTCTTCGCCGAGCCGCACCCGGACACCCGCATCGAATGCCTGCCCGGCTGCCAGGACGCGGAGCACCCGGCCAAGTACCCGGTGACCACCTGCGCCCAATTCCTGCTCTCGCGCTTTGCCGATACCTACGCCTACCGCCGGGAGCTGGAGCAGGCCTGACCGCCCCCCCCGGTCAGGTTTTGCCGAACATTTGCGCCGCCAGATGTAGAATGGCGGCTTTTTCGGGCCCGGTGAAAACCTGGCGAAAGCCGCAAGCCACAGCCAGTTCCCCACAGAAGGGCACGGCCCCGGCAGCGCATCACTCTCGCAGCGCCCGCCTGCACCTGATGAGACGACACCATGTATGACTGGCTGAACGCCTTGCCCAAGGCCGAGTTGCACCTGCACCTGGAAGGTTCCCTGGAACCGGAACTGCTGTTCGCCCTGGCCGAACGCAACAAGATCGCCCTGCCCTGGAGCGACGTCGAGACCCTGCGCAAGGCCTACGCCTTCAACAACCTGCAGGAATTCCTCGACCTGTACTACCAGGGCGCCGACGTGCTGCGCACCTCCCAGGACTTCTACGACCTGACCTGGGCCTACCTGCTGCGCTGCAAAGAACAGAACGTGATCCACACCGAACCCTTCTTCGACCCGCAGACCCACACCGACCGTGGCGTGCCGTTCGAAGTGGTGCTCAACGGCATCGCCAGCGCACTCAAAGATGGCGAGCAGCAACTGGGCATCACCAGCGGCCTGATCCTCAGTTTCCTGCGCCACTTGAGCGAAGAAGAGGCGCAGAAAACCCTCGACCAGGCGCTGCCGTTTCGCGATGCATTCGTCGCCGTGGGCCTGGACAGTTCGGAAATGGGCCACCCGCCGAGCAAGTTCCAGCGGGTATTCGACCGCGCGCGCAGCGAAGGCTTCCTGACCGTCGCCCACGCCGGTGAAGAAGGCCCGCCGGAGTACATCTGGGAAGCCCTGGACCTGTTGAAGATCCAGCGCATCGACCACGGTGTACGTGCCTTCGAAGACGAGCGGCTGATGCAGCGGATCATCGACGAGCAGATCCCGCTGACTGTGTGCCCGCTGTCCAACACCAAGCTCTGCGTGTTCGACCACATGTCCCAGCACAACATCCTGCAAATGCTGGAGCGCGGAGTGAAGGTCACGGTCAACTCCGATGACCCGGCCTACTTCGGCGGCTACGTCACCGAGAACTTCCACGCCCTGCACACCGACCTGGGCATGACCCAGGACCAGGCCCGGCGCCTGGCGCAGAACAGCCTGGATGCACGGCTGGTCAAGCCGTAACGGCCTTCGCCGGCCAGCCGGCTCCTACACGAACCTGTAGGAGCCGGCTGGCCGGCGAACAGGTCCCCCCCGTCTCTATCAGCTCCCCGCCTCGCTCAACTCCTCCAGGGTCTTGCCCCGGGTTTCCATCCCGAACAGCCAGACCACCCCCGCGGCAATCACGAAGCACGCCGCCCCCAGGGCGAATACGCCGCCCTGCCCGGTCAACGGAAACACCAGCCCGGTCACCAGCGGCCCCAACAGCGAACCGATGCGCCCCACCGCCGAAGCGAACCCCGAGCCCGTAGCCCGGGCCGACGTCGGGTACAACTCAGGGGTATAGGTGTAGAGCACCGCCCACATGCCGAACAGGAAAAACTGCATCAGCAGCCCGGTGCCGATCAGCAGGCTGACGTTGCCGCCAAAGACCGCACTCTGCCCGTAGAAGAAGGCCATGACCCCGCCGCCGAGCAAGGTCACGATGCACACCGGCTTGCGCCCCCAGCGCTCCACCAGCCAGGCCGCCATGAGGAACCCGGGAATCCCGCCCAGGGAAATCAGCACCGTGTAGTACACCGACTGGGTCACCGCAAAACCGGACTGCTGGAGCAAGGCGCTGAGCCAGGACGTCAGGCCGTAGAAGCCCAGCAGGGCGAAGAACCACAGGCTCCAGATCATCATCGTGCGCTGGCGATAGAGCGGCGACCAGATCTGCTTCAGTGCCGAGAAAAAGTGCCCCGGCGCACTGTCGATACGCGGCAGGTGCAGCGGCTCCGGCAATTGCGCCGTGCCCAGGGAAGCGCGCACCTTGTCTTCGATGCCACACAGCACCCGATCCGCATCGGCGTGGCGCCCGGCCTGTTCCAGCCAGCGCGGTGACTCGGGAATGAAGAAGCGGATCACCAGCACGAACACCGCCGGTACTGCCAGCACCAGGAAGATGTCACGCCAGCCGATCAGCGGCAGGAGGAAATACGAGAGCACCCCGGCGGCGACGAAACCCAGGGGCCAGAAGCCGTCCATCAGGGCGATGTAGCGCCCGCGACGCTGGGCCGGAATCATCTCCGAGAGCATCGACTGGGCGATGGGAAACTCCATGCCCATGCCGATCCCCAACAACACCCGGAACAGGGTCAGGCTGTCCACGCTCTGGGCGGTGGAACACAGGTAACTGGCCACGCCCCAGAGCACGATGCTCCACTGGAACACCGGCTTGCGCCCATAGCGGTCGGCAAGCATGCCCGACAGCGAGGCGCCCAGCACCATGCCGAAGAAACTGGAGCTGGCCAGCAGGCCGGCCTGGGCCGAACTCAGGCCAAACTCGGTTTTGATCGAGCCGAGGAGGAAAGTCATCATCGCCAGGTCCATGGAGTCGAAGAAAAACGCCAGGGCGATGATGATGAAGATCACCCGGTGATAGCCGCTGATGGGTAGCCGTTCCAGGCGCTCTGCGGCGCTGTATTCCTGTATGCCCATGCCCGTTCCCCCGGTTGAATGCTTGACCGCCCGAGTGTGCGGGATCGAGGCTGGGGCTGATTGCCGAGGGCGACCTGTTCGCGTCCACCAGCGACGCCGAGGGCACGGTGCCCAGGCTCGCCGGCAAGCCGGCTCCTATCGCGGGCGTTGCGCGCTGATCTGCGCGCAACGCTCCTGGAGCAGGTCACGCAGTAGTTTCACCGGTTTGCTCAGGTGCGCCCGGTGGGTGCACAGCAGGTTCAGCGACGCGCCTTCGCAGCGCAGTTCCGGCAGCAGTATCTGCAGGCGGCCGGCCAGCACATCGGCGGCCACATCCAGCCAGGACTTGTAGGCAATCCCCTCACCGGCCACTGCCCAGCGCCGCACCACATCGGCGTCGTCGCTCAGGCGGTCACCACTGACGGTGAGGCTCACCTCGCGCTTGCCGTCATGAAAGCTCCAGAGGTCATGAGCCCGGCTGTCGAGCATGTACAACAGGCAGTTGTGCTGGGCCAGTTGCTCCAGCTGGCGCGGCTCGCCGTAGCGAGCCAGATAACTGGGGGCGGCGCACAGCACCCGGCGGTTGTCCGGAGCCACTGGCAGCGCCACCAGGCTGGAGTCCTCCGGTTCGCCGTAACGCAGGGCAATGTCCACCGGCTGGCGGAACAGGTCGGCAATCCGGTCCCCCAGCAGCAGGCGCACGCTGAGCTTGGGATGTTCACGCTGGAACTCGTCGAGCCAGGGCAACAGCAGATTGCGGCCAAAATCCGAAGGGGCAGAAAGCTGCAACACGCCACTGACCTGATCCTGACCGCTGGCCAGCAGGCGCCGGCCTTCATCCAGGTTGCTCAAGGCCGCCCGGGCGTATTCGAGAAAGCCCTCGCCCTCCGCGGTGAGCCGCAGGCTGCGGGTGGAACGGGCCAGCAGCCGTGCGCCCAGGTGTTCCTCGATGCGCTTGAGGGCAGCACTGGCCACCGCAGGCGAAAGGTCCATGACCCGGGCCGCCGCCGACAGGCTGCCCAGGTCTGCGGCACGCACGAACAACTGCAGGTCATCGAATCGCAGCATGAGGCTTTCCTGGATTATCAAAAAAATATTGAAAGAGCCTGCTCTTTTAGCCGGTTTTATCCTCGGGAGAAATAGCCAATCATCCCTCCCATCGCCTAGCACCTGAGGAAGCCCACATGTCCCAAGCCTTCACCGCGATTGCCACCCTGATCGCCAAGCCCCAGCAGCAAGACGTTCTCAAGCGCGAGCTCAGCGCCCTGGTCTCGCCCAGCCGTGAGGAAAGCGGTTGCCAGTACTACGAGCTGCACCAGGATGCCGAGCAACCGGGCACCTTCTACGTGCTGGAGCGCTGGGACGATGAAGCAGCCCTTGAGTTTCACAACAACACCGCGCACTTCCGGCATTTCCTCCATCAGACCCGCGAGGCGATCGAGCACTTCGAGCTCAAGCGCCTGCAGTTGATTGTCTGAGCCTTTTTTCCCTACTCATCATCAGGAACTCAACATGAAAGCCATCGCCTATTACGCTTCCCTGCCCATCGACGATCCCAAGTCCCTGCAAGACATCGAGCTGCCCGAGCCCGTGGCCGGCCCTCGCGATCTGCTGGTGGAAGTCAGGGCCATCTCGGTCAACCCGGTGGACACCAAGGTGCGCCAGAACGTCCAGCCCGAAGGTGGCGCGGCCAAGGTGCTGGGCTGGGACGTGGCCGGGGTGGTCAAGGCCGTGGGCAGCGACGTCAGCCTGTTCAAGGTCGGTGACCGGGTGTTCTACGCCGGCTCCATCGCCCGGGCCGGCGGTAACAGTGAGCTGCACACTGTGGATGAACGGATCGTCGGCCACATGCCCAAGAGCCTGGACTTCGCCGCGGCCGCCGCCCTGCCGCTGACCGCGATCACCGCCTGGGAGCTGCTGTTCGAACGCCTGCAGATCAGCCAGGAGCCGGCTGACAAAGGCCAGAGCCTGCTGATCGTCGGCGCTGCCGGCGGGGTCGGTTCGATCCTCACCCAACTGGCCCGTCAGCTCACCGGCCTCAAGGTGATCGGCAGTGCCTCCCGCGAACAGACCCAGGCCTGGGTCCGCGAGCTGGGCGCCCATGCGGTGGTGGACCACAGCCAGCCACTGAGCGCCGAACTCCAGCGCATTGGCGCAGGCCAGGTGACCCACGTCGCCAGCCTGACCCAGACCGATGCCCACCTCGACCAACTGGTGGAAGCCCTGGCACCCCAGGGCAAGCTGGCGCTGATCGACGATCCGAAAAGCCTCGACGTGACCAAGCTCAAGCGCAAGAGCCTGTCGTTGCACTGGGAGTTCATGTACACCCGCTCGCTGTTCGAAACCGCCGACATGCAAGAGCAGCACGTGCTGCTCAACCGGGTCGCCGAACTGATTGACGCCGGCACCTTGAAGACCACGGTGGGTGAGCACTTCGGCCAGATCAACGCAGCCAACCTGCGCCGCGCCCACGCCCTGCTGGAGAGCGGCAAGGCTCGCGGCAAGATCGTCCTCGAAGGTTTCTGAGGCGTTAACGAACGGCAGCCGGCACCGGTAAAAGGTGCTGGCTGCCGTCAGTCCGAGAGTTGATTCCGGTCATATTTGTGACCGTATTCGGGTCTACACTGGGGGCCCTTGCAGCGCAGTCTTTTACCGTTAGGAGGTCAGCAATGAAGATCCTGATAAAAGAATTGGCACACCCCCAGGGCTCTCAATGGCAGGTGCGGCTCGACCAGCATGTGGTGACGTTCCGCAGCGAGGCCGAAGCCCGGGCCTTCACCCAGACCCTGCAAAGCCGCCTGCAAGCCCCCCACCCGATTCCCCAGAGCCAGCGCGCCACCGGCTGACTCAGAGCTCGGCAGCCTTCAGCGCCCGGGCATTCTGCAAGCGCCGGGTCATGACCGCCATGCTCACCGCCAGCACACCGCACAGGCTGATGACCATGGCCATCGGCATGGCGCTGCCGTCATGCAGCACACCCACCAGGTACGCCGCCCCTGCAGCCACGCTGAATTGCAGGCAACCGAGCATCGCCGAGGCGCTGCCGGCCCGTGCGCCCTGACCATTCATGGCGCAGGCTGCGGCATTGGGAATGATGCAGCCCAGGCTGGCGATACACACGAACAGCGGCAGCAGCAGCGGCCAGAGCGCACTGGTGTGCAAGGCACTGACGCCGAGCAGGGTCAGGCCCGCTGCCAGGTAGATCCACACGGTGCGCGCCAGCAGGAACGCCGGGCCACGCTTGGCCAGCAGGCGCGCATTGATCTGCGCCACCAGGATGAAGCCCCCGGCATTGATCCCGAAGAACCAGCCGAAGTGCTCCGCTGGCACGCCATAGAGCTTGATGAAGACAAAGGGCGAACCGGCAATATAGGAAAACATCCCGGCAATGGCGATCCCGCCGGTCAAGGCATGGCCGAGAAATACCCGGTCCGACAGCAGCAGGCCATATTGGCGCAGCGCCCCGGACAGAGGCAGGCGCGGGCGGGTGGCCGGCATGCTTTCCGGCAGGCCCAGGGCCACTGCCAGCCCGGACAGTGCACTGAACACCGTGAGCATGATGAAGATCGACTGCCAGCCGTAGAGGTTGACCAGCAGGCCGCCCAGCATTGGCGCCAGGATCGGGGCCAGGCCCATCACCAGCATCAGTTGGGAGAAGACCTTGGCCGAACCCACCGCATCGCACTTGTCGCTGACCACGGCCCGGGAAATCACAATCCCGGCGCATCCGCCCAGGGCCTGGACAAAGCGTGCGCCGATCAGCCATTCCAGGTTCGGCGCATAGGCGCAGGCCAGGGAGGCCAGCGTGAACAGGCCCACCCCCGCCAGCAGCGGCAGGCGCCGGCCAAAACGATCGGCCACCGGGCCATAGGCCAACTGGCCGATGGACAGGCCGAGGAAGTAGGCGGCCAGGGTCAGCTGAACGTGTTTTTCATCGGTGCCGAAAGCCAGGGCCATCGAGGGGAAGGCCGGCAAGTAGAAGTCGATGGCCAGCGGGCCGAAAGCGCTCAGAGCGCCGAGAATCAGGATTGTGCGGAGGTTCATGGCATCCAAACGAGCGTTGGTCAGCGGTCGCACAGTCTAGCCGCGCTTGGACGCCTTGAACATTCCGATAGGTCGCTAACTATATAAAAAGGCTCAGGCAACCTTGACCGCGTAGCCTTCCTCGCTGATCAGGCTGATCACCTCATCGCTGGACAGGCGGCTCTCGACTCCGACTTCCTTGGCCGCCAGATCCACCCGCACGGTGGCCGCCGGGTCCTTGCTTTGCAGCGCCTGGGTGATGGCACGCACACAGTGACCGCAGGACATGCCTTGAACGTTGAATACTTGCATTGCGCTTCTCCTGTATTGGGTTGGAGCAAGTCTTGTCCTTGCCACCGTGGCAAGGTCAAGTTCCGGATTGATCTGCCGGGCTGGAAATCGGCGGCGCGCTCGGCCAAGCTGCACGTCTTACGACATAACAGCGGGAGATTCAGCCATGCGCTGGTCAACTTTCAGCCTCGTCGGCCTCCTGGGCCTGTTCGCGGCAACCCCATCGGCGCTGGCCGCCGGAGAGGACTACGGCGTGCTGATCATTTCCAGGGAGCGGCTGGAAGTCGCCACGTCCTGCGAGATCGGCCTGTACATCCAGGACCAGCTTGCCGGTCGGCTGTTCCAGGAACAGAGCGCCTCGTTCAACCTGCCGCCGGGCAAGGTTTCTCTGCGCCTGAAACTGCTGCCAGGCCAGGCCCCGGGCTGCAATGCCGGGCTGCTTGCCCCGAGTTCCCAGGACATCAGCCTGCGGGCTGGCGATGTGCTGAAGTTCCGCATCGCCATGAACGCCTCGGGCATGTACCTCAAGCCCGCCGCCCTGGAATACTGACACCCCGCCCCCTGCCGAGCTCCCGGGCCTGCTGTTCGCGCACTGCGAGCAGCCCCTGGGACAAAATGAAGCACCCGTGCAATGCCCCCTTGACCTTGCCTGCGTGGCAAGGTTGATCCTGTAGGCAACATTCACAGGGAGCGTCGCCATGCCTGAATCAACCACTTTCGACCTGCCGATTGCCGGCATGACCTGCGCCAGTTGCGCCGGGCGCGTAGAGCGTGCCCTGGGCAAGGTCGCCGGCATTCGCACGGTCAGCGTCAACCTGGCCACGGAACAGGCTCGGGTCGAAGCACCGCAAGACAGCCTGCCGGCCCTGCTGGAAGCCGTGGAAAACGCCGGCTACAGCGTGCCGGTGCAAGCCGTCGAACTGAGCATCGGCGGCATGACCTGCGCCACCTGCGCCGGGCGAGTCGAACGCGCCTTGAACAAACTCCCCGGCGTCCGCAGCGCCAGCGTCAACCTGGCCACCGAGCGTGCCCATGTCGAACTGCTGGGCCAGGTCGACCCGACGCTGCTGGTCAATGCCGTGACCCAGGCCGGCTACTCCGCCAGCCTGTGGCAGGCCGAGCAGAAACAGGGCGACGAGCAACAGCAGAACCTGCGACGCGAGCGCTGGAGCCTGGTGCTGGCCATCCTCCTGGCCCTGCCCCTGGTGCTGCCGATGCTGGTGCAGCCGTTCGGCCTGCACTGGATGCTTCCGGCCTGGGCCCAGTTCGCCCTGGCCACCCCGGTGCAGTTCATCTTCGGTGCACGCTTTTATGTCGCGGCCTGGAAGGCCGTGCGCGCCGGCAGCGGCAACATGGACCTGCTGGTGGCCCTGGGCACCAGCGCCGGCTATGGCCTGAGCCTGTACGAATGGGCCACCGCCGCCGCGGGCAGCATGCCGCACCTGTACTTCGAGGCCTCGGCGGTGGTAATCGCCCTGGTGCTGCTGGGCAAATACCTGGAAAGCCGCGCCAAGCGCCAGACCGCCAGTGCCATCCGCGCCCTGGAAGCCCTGCGTCCGGAGCGGGCGATCCAGGTCATCGACGGCCGCGAACAGGAAGTGGCGATCAGCGCCTTGCGCCTGGGTGACCTGGTGCTGGTCAAGCCCGGCGAGCGCTTTCCGGTGGACGGCGAAGTCATCGAAGGCCAGAGCCATGCCGATGAAGCGCTGATCAGCGGCGAGAGCCTGCCCGTGCCCAAGCAACCCGGCGACAAGGTCACCGGTGGCGCCATCAACGGCGAAGGCCGGCTGCTGGTGCGCACCCTGGCCCTGGGGGCGGAAACCGTGCTGGCGCGGATCATTCGCCTGGTGGAAGACGCCCAGGCCGGCAAGGCACCGATCCAGAAACTGGTGGATAAAGTCAGCCAGGTGTTCGTGCCCACTGTCCTGGTGCTGGCGCTGATCACGCTGGTGGGCTGGTGGCTGTACGGCGCACCGCTGGAAACCGCGGTGATCAACGCCGTGGCGGTGCTGGTGATCGCCTGCCCTTGCGCCCTGGGGCTGGCCACACCCACGGCGATCATGGCCGGCACCGGCGTGGCGGCCCGCCACGGCATCCTGATCAAGGATGCCGAAGCCCTGGAGCGGGCCCACGAAGTCAGTTCGGTGGTCTTCGACAAGACCGGCACCCTGACCTCCGGCACCCCGCGCATCGCCCATATGCAGGCGGTGGAAGGCGATGAAAACAGCGTGCTGCAACTGGCCGGTGCCCTGCAGCGCGGCAGTGAGCACCCTCTGGCCAAGGCCGTGCTGGACCTGTGCCAGGAACGCCAACTGCCGGTGGCTGACGTCAGCGCCAGCCAGTCCCTCACCGGGCGAGGCATCGCCGGCACCCTGGAGGGCCGCCAACTGGCCCTGGGCAACCGCCGCCTGCTGGAAGAAAGCGGCCTCAACCCCGGCGACCTGGCCCAGGCGGCCAGGGACTGGGAACACGAAGGCCGGACCCTGTCCTGGCTGATCGAGCAGAGCCCGCAATCCCGGGTGCTGGGCCTGTTCGCCTTTGGCGACACCCTCAAGCCCGGCGCGTTGCAGGCGGTGCAGCAACTCAATGCACGGCATATCAGCAGCCATTTGCTGACCGGCGACAACCGCGGCAGCGCCAAGGTGGTGGCCGACGCCCTGGGCATCACCGACGTGCACGCCGAAGTGCTGCCGGCGGATAAGGCGGCCACGGTGGCCGAGCTGAAAAAGACCGGCGTGGTGGCCATGGTCGGGGATGGTATCAACGACGCCCCGGCCCTCGCGGCGGCGGACATCGGCATCGCCATGGGCGGCGGCACCGACGTGGCCATGCATGCGGCCGGCATCACCCTGATGCGCGGCGATCCACGGTTGATCCCGGCGGCCCTGGAAATCAGCCGCAAGACCTACGCGAAGATTCGCCAGAACCTGTTCTGGGCCTTCGTCTACAACCTGATCGGCATCCCGCTGGCGGCCTTCGGCCTGCTCAACCCGGTGCTCGCCGGGGCGGCCATGGCGCTGTCCAGCGTCAGCGTGGTCAGCAATGCGCTACTGTTGAAAACCTGGAAACCCAAAGACCTGGAGAACGCCGAATGAACATCGGCCAAGCAGCCCGAAAGAGCGGCCTGAGCGCCAAGATGATCCGTTACTACGAGTCCATCGGCCTGCTCAAGCCCGCCCATCGCAGTGACAGCGGCTATCGCCTGTATGGCGATGACGACCTGCACAGCCTGGCCTTCATCAAGCGCTCCCGGGACCTGGGGTTTTCCCTGGAGGAGGTGGGCAAGCTGCTGACCCTGTGGCAGGACCGGCAGCGGGCCAGCGCCGATGTGAAGGCCCTGGCCCGCCAGCATATCGACGAGTTGAACCAGAAGATCCGCGAGCTGGCAGGGCTGCGCGACACCCTGCAGGACCTGGTGGAGCACTGCCAGGGCGACCACCGCC
This sequence comes from Pseudomonas protegens CHA0, assembly GCF_000397205.1. Classification (NCBI taxonomy): domain Bacteria; kingdom Pseudomonadati; phylum Pseudomonadota; class Gammaproteobacteria; order Pseudomonadales; family Pseudomonadaceae; genus Pseudomonas; species Pseudomonas protegens. The sequence goes on along the minus strand of NC_021237.1, from coordinate 827,149 downwards.
CGGACTGCCCGATCCTCAAGGAACTGGCCTCGGGCAGTTGCTGCGGATCCTGAGCCTGCGACCTGCCGCCCCATGTAGCCGCTGCCGAGCCCTGGGCGAGGCTGCGAAAAGGCCCGCAGGACCTTGCTTGGCGATCTCCCGCCAGACCTCAGCGCCCTCAAGATCCCTGCGTCCCTTCGGGCCGTGCGCAGCCTTCGGCAGCGGCTACAAGGTGCAAGGGGCCAAGGGGCCGGGTAGTTTGCGGGAATGAAAAATCCGGCCAAGGCCGGATTTTTTTATGGCATCACTGCATCCAGGGCGGAGGCGGTGGTTCTTCGGATTTGCCCGGCGGCGCATCATCCGCCGCGCGCACAGCCTGGCGACGCTCCTCGTCCAGGCGCGCCGCCTCGATCTCGCGGATCACGCTGCCGACATCCGCCAGTTCTTCGGGGTCGTCGAACTCGCCGGTCAGCACGCTGCCCGGATGCAAGGTGCCAGCCTCGTACAGGGCCCACATTTCCTTGGCATACCGAGTGCCCTTGAGTTCCGGGGCAAAACGCCCGAAATAGGACGCCATGTTGCCGACGTCACGCTCCAGCATGCTGAAGGCATGGTTGTTGCCGGCAGCATCCACCGCCTGGGGCAGGTCGATGATCACCGGGCCATCCGGAGTCAGCAGCACGTTGAACTCGGAAAGGTCACCGTGCACCAGGCCGGTACACAACATCAGCACGATCTGGGAAATCAGGAAGGCGTGATATTCACGGGCCTGGTCCGGTTCCAGCACCACATCGTTGAGCCGCGGTGCCGCATCGCCGTACTCGTCGGCCACCAACTCCATCAACAGCACACCTTCGAGGAAGTCGAACGGCTTGGGCACCCGCACCCCGGCATTGGCCAGGCGGAACAACGCCGCCACTTCGGCGTTCTGCCAGGCGTCCTCGGTTTCCTTGCGCCCGAACTTCGAGCCCTTGGCCATGGCCCGCGCCTGACGGCTGTTACGAACCTTGCGCCCCTCCTGATACTCCGCCGCCTGACGGAAACTGCGTTTGTTCGCCTCCTTGTAGACCTTGGCGCAACGTAGCTCGTTGCCGCAGCGCACCACATACACAGCTGCCTCTTTACCACTCATGAGTGGGCGCAGCACCTCGTCTACCAGACCGTCTTCGATCAGCGGTTCAATGCGTTTTGGAGTCTTCATCAGCTTTTATTGTGGGTCCCTTGTTACCAAACACGCGAAAGTCACTCGTTATACGGCAATCCTCCCACGACGGGAAAGGGCTGCCGACCACCGAGCGACAGCAATGCACTCAATGTGCCAGATCAATCCATCGACGCCGCCAAGGATCATAGCCGAGACGGCGTCCGCAACCGTCCATCAGTGGCACTCAGGCCAGCCCCTTCGCGGGCCTGCCCGCGGAAGTTTTTTTCTGCCTGCGGCTCAATATTGCCCGGCGCCAGCCGAAGCCCTCAGAGAGACAGGGAGTTTGTCCGACAATCCAATAAAGACGTCAGCCACCGGCCAAGGTTCGATCGCCGCGGGCTCGACTTCACCCCAGGGATGCAATCAGCGTCATCTTTCAAGCTGCCGATAAATCCGCGAGTCGCCTGCACTTCGTGGTCTTACAAAAAACTGGAGCGCGGATGAACATCAAACAGAAATTGACCTGGGCCTTTGCCGTCATCGCCAGCCTGCCCGTGGTGCTGGTAGCCACGCTGGTGGTGATCAACCTGCGCAGCGAGGCCGAAAACACCTTCGTCGACGGCAGCGGCCGCGAGATCCGCCAAGTGGCCAACGCCATGCAGCTGTTCTTCGAAGGCATCAGCCAGAACATCGATTACCTGGCCGCTCAACCCTTGATCACCCAGGCCGGCGACAACCTCAAGACCTGGATGAGCGCCGATGCCGCGAAGGCCCCGGAAGGCGAGCAGGACAAACGAATCTTCGAGCTGTTCGCCGCCATGGCCGCCAGCCATCCTGCCTATTCCTATGTGTCCTATGGCGTGAGCAACGGCGGATACGTCTCCTGGCCCGCCGACCTGAAGCTGGCCAACTACGACCCCCGCGTACGCCCCTGGTACAAGACCGCCCAGGCCAACCCGGGCAAGACCCTGCGCACCGAGGCCTATTACTGGGCCAGCGACGATGCGGTGCTGGTCAGCACCGTGCGCTCGCTGGCCAACCAGTTGGGCCCCCAGGGCGGCGTGGTCGCAGTCGACGTGTCGCTCAAGCAGCTCACCGAGATCGTCAAACAGATCAAGCTGGGCGAATCGGGCTACCTGATGCTGATGGAAAACAACGGCACGGTGCTGGTGGACCCCAAGCAGCCGGAGCACAACTTCAAGGCCCTGGGCAGCCTCGGCGAGGGGTACGCGCAACTGGCCAAGGCCGGCAAAGGCCTGGTGCAGGTGGAACTGGGCGGCGAGCACTACATGGCCAACGTCTGGCCTTCGGAGCAACTGGGCTGGACCTTCATCGGCCTGATCAAGCAGAACGAAGTCATGGGCGCGGCCACCCAGCTGACCTGGATCATCGCCGGTATTGCCGCGATCCTGGCGGTGCTGTTCGCAGTGCTCGGGGCGAGTTTCGCCAGCCTCATCGTGCGGCCGATCCGCGGCGTGGCCAGTGGCCTGGAAGGCATTGCCCAAGGCGAAGGCGATCTGACCCGCAGTCTGAATATCCGTGGCAGCGACGAAACCGCGCAGTTAGCCAACTGGTTCAACCAGTTCCTGGCGGCAATCCGCAACCTGATCCAGAGCATCGGCCAGGCCGCGCAGAAGATCCTCGCCACTTCCCACAGTTCGACCCAGGTCTCCAGCGACATGGCCGAAGCCGCCGGGCGCCAGCGCGAAGCGGTGGACATGGTGTCCACCGCCTTCCACGAAATGGTCGCCACCGCCAACGAAGTGGCCCGCTCCTGCAGCCAGGCCGCCGAGTCGGCGGACAGTGGCCAGCGCCAGGCCCGGGAAGGCCAGCAGCAGATCGATGACGCGGTGCACAGCGTCGATCGCCTGAGCCAGGAGATCGAACAGTCGGCGCAGTCGATGCAGCAACTGGAACGCGACAGCACCGACATCCAGTCGATCCTCGGCACCATCCGCTCGATCGCCGAACAGACCAACCTGCTGGCGCTGAACGCGGCCATCGAGGCCGCCCGGGCCGGGGAGCAGGGTCGCGGTTTTGCCGTGGTGGCCGACGAGGTGCGGGCCCTGGCCAAGCGTACCGCCGACTCCACTGCCGAGATCGACGGGCTGCTGGGCAACCTGGCCAAACGCACCAGCGCCGTGACCCAGCAGATGCACGCCAGCCTGGAAGTGTCCCAGCAGTCGGTGAACCGCATCGGCCTGGCGCGCAACAGCTTCGGGCAGATCCGCGAATCGGTGGACGTGATCCGCGACATGAACACCCAGATCGCCACCGCCGCCGAAGAGCAGCATCAGGTGGCGGAAGACATCAATCGGCACATCAGCCAGATCCATGGCGATGCGCAACTGGTGGCGGAACTGGCGAACTCGGCGCGCCTGGACTCCCAGAGCCTGGCGGGGCTGTCCAATGAGCTGGACGCCCTGGTACGGCGCTTCAAGACCTGAAGACGCTTTCGCCGGCAAGCCGGCTCCTACGAATGGGCGGCATTTCTGTGTAGGAGCCTGCGTGCCGGGGAAGGCCACGAACCTCAGCGCTCGATGATCGCCGTCACACCCTGGCCGCCCGCGGCACAGATGGAAATCAGCCCGCGCCCCTGCCCCGCCACACTCAGCAGCTTCGCCAGGTTGGCGACGATGCGCCCGCCGGTGGCGGCAAACGGGTGCCCTGCCGCCAGGGAACTGCCTTTGACGTTGAGCCGGGCGCGATCGATGCTGCCCAGAGGTGCCTCCAGGCCCAGCCTGGCCTTGCAGTATTCGGGGTCTTCCCAGGCCTTGAGAGTGCACAGCACCTGGGCGGCGAAGGCTTCGTGGATCTCGTAGTAGTCGAAGTCCTGCAGGCTCAGGCCATTGCGCGCCAGCAAGCGCGGCACGGCGTATGCCGGGGCCATCAGCAGGCCCTCGGCGCCGTTGACGAAGTCCACCGCCGCGGCCTCGCCGTCGCGCAGGTAGGCAAGAACCGGCAGGCCCCGCTCCCTGGCCCACGCTTCACTGCCCAACAGCACCAGCGAGGCGCCATCGGTCAGGGGCGTGGAGTTGCCCGCCGTCAGCGTGCCGCTGGCGCTACGGTCGAAGGCCGGCTTGAGGCTGGCGAGCTTTTCCAGGGTCAGGTCCGGGCGCAGGTTGTTGTCCCGGGTCAGGCCGAGGAAGGGAGTGATCAGGTCGTCCTGCCAGCCTTCGGCGTAGGCGGCGGCCATTTTCTGATGGCTTTCCAGGGCCAGTTGATCCTGATCGGCGCGGGCAATGTTCCAGGTCTTGGCCATCTGCTCGCAGTGCTCGCCCATGGACAAGCCGGTGCGCGGCTCGCCATTGCGCGGCAGTTCCGGCTTGAGGTGATGGGGCCGCAGTTGCAGCAGGGTCTTGAGCTTGTCGCCGGTGCTCTTGGCGCGGTTGGCCTGCAACAGGATCTTGCGCAGGCCTTCGTTGACCCCGATCGGCGCATCCGAAGTGGTATCCACCCCGCCGGCGATGCCGCAGTCGATCTGCCCCAGGGCGATCTTGTTGGCCACCAGCAGCGCCGCTTCCAGGCCCGTGCCGCAGGCCTGCTGGATATCGTAGGCCGGGGTGGTGGGCGAAAGCCGTGAGCCGAGCACGCATTCGCGGGTCAGGTTGAAGTCCCGGGAATGCTTGAGCACGGCACCGGCGGCCACCTCGCCAAGGCGCAGGCCGTGCAGGTTGTAGCGCTCGATCAGGCCCTCCAGGGCGGCGGTGAGCATCGCCTGGTTGCTGGCGGTGGCATAGGGGCCGTTGGAACGGGCGAAGGGGATGCGGTTGCCGCCGATAATCGCGACGCGACGCAGCTGTGTCATGGAAAGCTCCCTATTCTGTGAGTGCGACTGCGGTGGGTACCTCCTCCAGCGTAGGAGGGATCTGGCCGATCGAACGACCCCGGGCCATTCATGGTCCACACTTTGAACCCCAACCTTCGGAGTGCGTTCCATGTCTGACCGTTATATCGACTTCGCCAACTCGTCCATCGGCCAGCGCCTGGTCGGGGCTCTTGGCCTGCCGTCGCCGGTACGCCTGGAGCGCTGGCAAGCCGGTCGCCTGCGGCCTATCGAAGGTGCGCTGTTGCTCGGCGGCGGCGCGCTGGCACAACAGGTGGCCGCCCTGGCGCCGCGCCTGACCGATGGCATCTACAGCTATGGCGCCGACCCGTCCCTGGCCACCCCCTGGATTCCGGGCCACGGGCCCAGGCTCAAGGCCGTGGTGTTCGACGCCAGCGAGCTGCTGCACACCGACCAGCTCAAGCAATTGCGGGAATTCTTCCAGCCACTGCTGAGAAACCTCGAGCCCAGCGCCCACCTGGTCATCCTCGGGCGCGCCCCGGAAACCCTTGACGAGCCCTTCGCCGCCAGCGCCCAGCGCGCCCTGGAAGGCTTCAGCCGCTCCCTGGCCAAGGAACTGCGCAACGGCGCCACCCTGCAATTGCTGTATGTGGCAGCCGGAGCAGAAGAACAGCTGGAAGGCGCCTTGCGCTTCTTTCTCTCGCCCAAGAGCGCCTACGTTTCCGGGCAGGTGATCCGCTTGCAGCCCTGCGCGACCCAGGTCCAGGACTGGAGCCGCCCGCTGGCCGGGCGCAAGGCCCTGGTCACCGGCGCCGCCCGCGGCATTGGTGCGGCCATCGCCGAAACCCTGGCCCGGGACGGCGCCCAGGTCCTGCTGCTGGACGTGCCCCAGGTCAAGGCCGATCTGGAAGCCCTGGCGGCCCGTCTCGGCGGCCGCGCCATCTGCCTGGACATCTGCGCCGAAGACGCTCCGGCACAGTTGATCGAGCAACTGCCGGAGGGCATCGACATCCTGGTGCACAACGCCGGCATCACCCGGGACAAGACCCTGGCCAACATGACCCCGGAATACTGGGACGCGGTGCTGGCGGTGAACCTCAATGCGCCCCAGGTGCTGACCCAGGCCCTGCTGGACAGCGCACGCCTGCACGACCATGGCCGGGTGATCCTGCTGGCCTCCATCAGCGGCATCGCCGGCAACCGCGGGCAAACCAACTACGCCGCCAGCAAGGCCGGGCTGATTGGTCTGGCCCAGGCCTGGGCGCCGCTGCTGCACGCCCGGGATATCAGCATCAATGCCGTGGCGCCGGGCTTCATCGAGACCCAGATGACCGCCAAGGTGCCCTTCGCCCTGCGCGAAGCTGGAAGGCGCATGAGTTCCCTGGGCCAGGGCGGCCTGCCCCAGGACGTTGCCGAAGCGGTGGCCTGGCTCGGCCAGCCGGGCAGCGGCGCCGTCAGCGGGCAGGCCCTGCGGGTCTGCGGACAAAGTCTATTGGGGGCCTGAAAATGACTGCACACTGGCACGAACTGAACCTGCCCGCGTCCCTGCCGCCGCTGTTTCTCAAAGCGGCAATGCGCCGACGGATCAACGGCACGCAGTTACCCGAATACGGCCTGCGCTGCTGGATCAGCCTGGCCCCCGGGCAACTGGCGGGCTACCGCAAGGTCTGCGGCTTTGCCGATAACGGCCTGCTGCCCGCGACCTACCCCCATGTACTGGCGTTTCCCTTGCAGATGCAGCTGCTCACTGCCCGGGACTTTCCATTTCCGCTACTGGGGCTGATTCACCTGGGCAACAGGATTCGTGTGTTGCGCCCCATGGGCAATGTCAGCAGCGTTCGAATCGGGGTCCAGGTGTGCAACCTGCAACCCCACGCCAAAGGCGCAACATTCGACCTGGTGACCACAGTGGACGATTTGCTGGGCCCCCTCTGGGAAGCGCAAAGCCGCATGCTCTGCCGTGGAGTCAAGTTGGCGGGAGAACCTTCCAGCCAACACTTGCCCAACGCCGACAACCTCGGCGAAGTCGCCTGCTGGCGCGCCGAGCGCGATATCGGCCGGCGCTACGCCAGGGTTTCCGGCGACTACAACCCGATCCACCTGAGCGCCTGGAGCGCCCGGCTGTTCGGCTTTCCCCAGGCCATCGCCCATGGCCTGTGGAACAAGGCGCGCACCCTGGCAGCCCTGAGCGAGCATCTGCCAGCAGCGAACATCGAAGTGACGGTGCAGTTCATGAAGCCCGTGCTGCTGCCCGGCGACGTACGCCTGCTAGCCAGTGCCGGGGGTTCAAGCGGAGAACTGCAGTTGCTGGGCAGCGGCGAGTTGCAGCATATGCTGGGCAACTGGCAGCCCATCGCCTGAGGGGCCTCAGCCCCGGCGGATCAGCACCACCCCGACGACGATCAGCAGCAATCCGGCAATCTTGCCGAGGCTGACCGGCGCTTCCCGAAACCCTACCCAGCCAAAGTGGTCCAGCGCCAGAGCCATGCTCAACTGGCCGGCCAGCACCAGCGACATGAACAGCAGGGCGCCGACCCGCGGCCCGGCAAAGGCGGCCGTGGTAATGAAGAACGCCCCCAGCAGGCCGCCGCACCAATGCCACCAGGTCAGGCCCTTGAGGGCACCCAGGGTCGGCATTTCGCGCTGCAACACCACCAGCACCAGCAGCGCCGCGGTGCCGACGAAAAAAGAGATCAGGGCCGCAGCCAGCACCCCGCCGACCTGCTTGGCCAGTTGACCGTTGATTCCGGCTTGCAGGGCGAGAAAGGCTCCGGCAACAAACGGCAGGCACAGCAGCCACCAGACGGGCGTCAGCATATTGAGCTCCAGAGAGTTTTGGGCGGCGCAGTATAAACCAGGCCACCATCCCATCCCCCTGCCAGCCATTAAACGCCAGCGAAAAAGTGCAAGTACCGCGAGCTCAGCACAAAAACTGCCTATTAATTGTGTATATATAACTTTAGTTGAACGAGCACTTTTCAAGGACACTACAAAACATCAAGTCATTGTTTTAAAACAATTCATCACACACTAGGAGCGCCAACCAATACTTTGAGACTAGCTACTTGTAAATCAATTAACCGAACAAAATAAGTCATTAATACCAAGTTCATAATTGTTCAATTTATTCCCTGCGCCTTTTATGTAGACAACGGACGAAGGTATCTCCAGCGCAAGAACTGGAGAGCTATCGAAAACAACGAACGTTGTAACAGGTGCAAGGAATACCAGACATGAAAACTCAATTCGGATGGAAAGCGTTAACGGCAATAACCATGATCCTGACCCTCAGCCTGGCAGGCTGCAGCGGCGGTGGTGGCGGTCATAAAAGTGGTGGCAGCAGTTCGCCAGCCAGTGCCAGCGGCGGTACTGACGGCACTGGTGGCACTGGTGGCGGCACCGGCGGAACAGGAGGCACTGGAGGTGGCACTGGTGGTACCGGTGGAGGCACAGGTGGTACCGGCGGCACTGGCGGAGGCACAGGTGGCACAGGTGGAACTGGCGGCACCGGAGGAACTGGCGGTACCACCACTCCCCTGACGACCAGCAGCCTGGTCTCGGATCTGGGTACCACCCTCAGTGGCGTCGGTACCGGTGTCAGCGGCCTGGGCACTTCCCTGGCCACCGTACCCGTGGTTGGAGGCGTGGTACAAAGCGCCGTCAACACCACCGGCAACGTGGTGGACACCGTCGGTGACGGCCTGACCAACGGCCTCGGCACTTTGGGCACCGATCCCAAGGCCCTGAGCAAGACCACCGCCACCGTCGGCAACGTGGTCAGCGATGTGGGTACCGGGGTCACCGACCTCAGCGGCAAACTGGCAACCACCACCCAGAGCGTTCCGGTAGTGGGTGGCCTGGTGACCAGGGTGGCTCCGGTAGTCGGCGGCGTAGGCACCCGGGTGACCATGCTCGGTAATACCCTGAGCACCGTCACCAGCAGCGGACCTCTGGGAACACTGACCGACAATGTCGGCGATAAGGTACTGGTTCCAGTGGTCAGCCTGGCGGAAGACGTGACCGGCAATATCGGCGGCGCCACCGGTCTTGGCTCCCCTGTAAAAGGCCTGCTCAATGGCGTAGCTCAGGCCGTGGACAGCACCGGTAACAAGATCACTGACGCTGGCAACGGCAACCCTGTAACAAATCTGTTGGGCAACACCCTGAGCAACGCAAGTACGGCCGTGGGCACTGCCGGCGGTTATGTGAGCAACTCGGGTAGCGGAACCGGGAATGGCAGTGGCCTCGGCGGCAACAACGGCCTGCTGGAAACTGTCGGCGGTGCAGTGGCCAACTTGAGCAACGGCCTGAATGCCGGCAATACCAACGGTACCGTTAGCGCAGGCGGGGTCACCGGAGCGGCAGCCGGCAACCTGATCGCCTCGGTAGGCGGCGCTCTGGGCGGCAGCGGTACCCCTAACCTGGTAGTCACTGCACCATTGGCCAGCGTCGGAGTGAGCCTGGGTTCGGCATTGAACCCCGTCACCAGTTCGGTTGCCGGCCTGACTCAGCAAGTAGGTGCAGCTACCGGCCTGGGTAGCCCGACCAGCAGTCTTCTGGGCCAGGTGGGCGGCGCAGTCAGCAACGTAGGCGCGGGCGTGGCCAGCAATAGTGGCGCCAATCCGATAGGTACCGCCTTGGGCAGCACCCTTGGAGCCGTGGGCAACACCGTGGCTTCGGTTGGCGGCCTGGTCAACGGCAGCACAGCGCCCAGTGGCGGCTTGCTCGGTGGCCTTGGCGCCAACGCCAGCGCCAGTGGCAGTGCCTCTGCCGGTGCGGGCCTCAATGGCGGCCTGGGTGGCGTGCTCGGCGGCCTGACCGGCGCCCTGGGCGGCAACAAGAAATAATTTGCACCTGGCCGATTCGACGGCCTCACCTGCAGCGCCTACGCTTGGTTGAGGGCGAGAGATTCCCATGAGTCTCTCGCCTTTTTGTTTATCCAGAGACAAGCATCCAGAGCCAGATCGTGGCCAAGACCCGAGCGGCAACTGGAGCCAGGAACTTTCTACACCGCTGCGGCTCGACCATGGAGTGTCCTATGCGCACGTTGGCCAGTTTGTTGTTAGTTGGATGCTGTACCTCCGTTTACGCCGACTCCCTTCCGCGCTTTCTCAACAGCAATGACAGCATCAACAACCTGCCCCAACCCAACCTGCCGGTGGATGCCTACCGCCCGGCAACTCCGCAACCGCAACTGCCCGAGCAACCCACTGCGCCGCAAGGCCAGCAGCCGCTGATGATGGGCACCAAGGTCACGGTGCGCCAGGTGCAGATCGAGGGCGGCACGGTCTACCCCCTGGAAGAACTGGCAGCGATCTACCAGCCACTGATCGGCCACGAAGCCAGCTTCGGCCAGTTGATCGAAGCCACGCGCAGCATTACCCGGCGCTATCAGAAGGACGGCTACCTGCTGTCCTACGCCTTCATGCCACAGCAGAACTTCGACCAGGGCGTGCTGCGGGTAGTGCTGGTGGAAGGCTACATCCGGGACTACCAGCTGCAGGGCGACATCGGCCCGGTATCCGCCTACCTGGACAAACTGGTGAGCAAACTCAAGGCCGAGCGCCCGCTGACCCGCAAGACCTTCGAACGCTACACCACACTGATGAGCAAGGTTCCCGGGGTCACCCTGCAGGCGGTAGTGCCGCCACCGGGCACTACCGACGGCGCGACCCAACTGGTGGCCGTGGCCAGCCGCAAGGCCATCGCCACCACCCTCAACAGCACCGACGACAACCGCAACGGCCTGCAGGCCCTGGTGGGCATCACCAGCAACTCGCAGACCGCCTGGGGCGAACAGCTCAGCCTCAGCGGGCTGTTCCCGCCGGGCCACGACAAGGAACACTACTACCGCCTGGACTACAGCCAGTTGCTGGGTTCGGAAGGCACGCAACTGAGCCTCTACGGCGCCCGCTACCGCGCCGACCCACGGAGCAACGTGCAGCTGGACAACGGGATCGAGCTGGAGCCCCATCGGGAGAACGACCGCTTTTCCATCGGCGTCAGCCACCCTTTCATCGCCTCGCCCAATGAAATGCTCACCGCCGGCACACGCCTGTATGCAGTAAATGACAAGACCCGTTACCGGGTCAGCAACAGCCCGCTGACCCTGGAAGAAAAAACCGACATCCGCGCCCTGGCGCTTGAGGCGGACTGGAGCAAGTCCGATCCGCGCCAACTGCGGATTCTCAGCGCCGGCCTGTATCGGGGCCTGGACAGCATGGGCGCCGAGACCAACAACAGCCTCTATGATCTGGATTTCTTCCGCCTGCGCCTGGCCGGGGTACAGAGCGATCGTTTCCTGGACAATTGGCAAGGCGTGCTTTCCGCCGCCTGGTACTGGAGCAACGACAACCTGCCCGACAGCGAGCGGGCGTCCTTTGGCGGGCAGAACTTCGCTCGCGGCTACCCCGATGACCAGGCGACCGGGGACAAGGGCTGGGGCGTGGCCTACGAAGTGAACTACAGTTTCAACCGCGAGGGGCCCTGGGTGCGTGTGCTGCAGCCCTATGTGGTGCTGGACCGCTCCAAGACCTGGTTCAACCAGTTGCCGGTCAGGGGCAGCAGCCTGTCATCCGCCGCGGTCGGTTTGCGTTTCGGTGATGCCAAGCACTACAACATCGCCCTGGAAGCGGCCAAGCCGATGTCCGATGAAGCCCTCGACACCTACAACCGCAAGCCACGCTATACCTTGAGCTTCAGCTATCAACTTTGAACATCCGGATGACTGAGACCCGCTTTCGAGCGGGTCTTTTTTTGCCGCCAGGACAGCACCGGCCAAACCCTGGGGTCAGGGGCCAACGACATGCAGCCGGGGTTCGGGAAACAGATTGTTGAGGGTTTCCAGCAGGCGCACGTGGTAGATCGGCTTGCGAAACAGGTCCAGGACCTGCAGCCGCAGCAGGTCGCTGACGTCATCCATGTCGGCATGCCCCGACATGACGATCACCGGCAGGTGCTGGCGCGCGGTGTGCTCACGCAGGCGCTTGATCAGCGACAGGCCGCTTTCCTCGGGCATGCGCAGGTCAGTGATTACCAGGGCGATATCCGGATGCCGGGTGAGGTGGTCCAGGGCCAGCTTCACCGAGGTGGCAGTGAAACAGCAGAAGCCCTCGCCTTCGAGCAGTTCGGCAAGTTCCAGCAATGCATCCTCTTCGTCATCGACCAGAAGAAGTTGCTGACGTGAGGATGGGGAAGTCATGGACGGTACCCTGGTGTGAACTTCATGCAAGTGGGTGAGCGCAGCCAATGCACAGCAGGCCGGGCGGAACCCAACCACCGGCAGGCCTTTGGTTAGGCAAACCGCAGGCCTGCACGAGACCCGGATGGCTGGAAAGTCGGGCGATCACAACCCAGCGGCTGCTCAGCTGGGCCACTCCATGCTCAAGGGTTAGGACGGGTGACGGTGCCGCCTCCAAGGTTAGTCAGGATGTTGTTGAAAATGGCCAGAACACGATCACCCAGGGGGGTGACGAACGCCACGACCACAACGGCCACCATGGCCACGACAATGGCGTACTCGATGGCGGATGCGCCTTCGGTGCGGTCAAAAAACTGGCGCGCCCTGAGCAACAAGTATTGAAAAATCATCCTAGCTCTCCTTGCGCCGCAAGGCGCCGTTGGAACAGCACCGGGCAAATTCCCCGGTGCCACCTGAGCATTGTCAACAAAGGCCGGCCCAGCAACTGTAAGAACTGATTAGTCATTAAGTATTAATTGGAAGGTAGGCGCCAAAAAACCTGCCCATGTGGACAGACTCATACCTTTGTTAGCTATTTTTGGGTGAGTTAATGGCATTTCGTCCTAGCTCTACTACCTTCACATAGCGAAATAGTTGCATGTTCATAGCTGCCTGATTGCGAAATTAACTCGTTTGGAATCACGGGCTGGTAGTGCAGCAGGAAAGGGAGAGCCTTCATGAACAGTCGCCTCACCATGGGTCTGGCCGGACTTCTTCTGGTAGGTGCGGTGTTTTTCGGTTACTGGGGCCTGGTACTCAGTCGTAAACCCGAACCAGCACCACCGGTTCAACCCGTGGCGCCCAGTGTCGTCGAACCAGCCACCACCAGCGCAGAAGACCAGACCCGCCAACCAGTGGTCGTGCTGGTGCGCGATGTGCCGCCCTTCGTGCCCCTCGCCGCCACCGATCTGGCGCTGGAAAAACTGCGTACCGCGCCGGCCGGCAGCCTCAGCGCCATCAGCCAGGCGGTGGGCCGCACACCCTGGCGGCAGTTGAATGCCGGCACCTGGCTCAATGAGCAGAGCTTCAGTACCGGCGGCGCCCTGGCGCGGATGATTCACAGCGACGAACGAGCCCTGGCGGTCGCGGTCGACGAAGTGATCGGCGCCGCCGGACAACTGAGCCCAGGGGACTATGTCGATGTCGTGCTGTTCCTACGCCAGGACACCAGCAACCCGCAGCAGTCGGCACAGATCGCCGTGCCCGCCATGCGCGTGCTGGCTGTCGGCGAACAGCTGGGCCTGGCCAATGACGGGCAGCCCGCCTCCCCCGGGTTGAGCAACGAAGAAAAGCTCAAGCAGGACCAGCGCCGGCTGAATGCGCGCACGGTGGTCCTGGCCGTCCCCGAACAGCTCTTGAGCCGGCTGATGCTTGCCACCCAGGTCGGAGTGCTGCGCCTGGCCGTGCGCAGCAGCGAGGAACAGCGCCTGGCCCATTACTGGGCCGGCAACGAAGAAGCCCGCGAGCACCTCGATGCCACCAACAGCAACCTGTTCCAGTTCACTCAACTTGCCCTGGGCAGCGCCCCGCGCGCACCGGCCACCCAAGGTGGCGCCGCACGGTCGGCGGTGGAAGTGATCCGGGGCAACCAAGTCACTCAACAAACTCCCTGATTGAGCAAGGATGCACTACATGCGCAGTCGTTCCATGCCACTGTTCTCCGCACTGCTGACCCTGAGCCTGGGCCCGCTGCTCTGCACCCAGGCCCTGGCTGCGGCGGTGGCAGGCTGTTCGAACCTGGGACCGCTGCCCGCCGTGCTGGAGATCGGCGAAGGCTTGCAGCAGGAACTGCAATCTCCGGTGGCAATCACCCGCCTGGCGGTGGGCGACCCCAAGATCGCGGACGTCCAGACCACCGGCAACAAAGCCTTCCTGCTCACCGGCATGGCGCCCGGCGCCACCAGCCTGATGGTCTGGACCGCCTGCGCCAGTACCCCACGCCAGAGCATGGTGTTTGTCCAGGGCCGGGCCACCGCCGACATGAGCACCGGCCGCCTGCCGGCCAGTGACGATCCACTGCTGCCCAGCCAGGTGCAGACCGACATCCGCTTTGTCGAAGTCAGCCGCACCAAGCTCAAGGAGGCCAGCGTTTCGATCTTCGGCCGCGGGCACAACTTCCTGTTCGGCGCGCCCGGCACCGCCCCCGTTACCAGTGGCACCTCCGGCAGCGTGACCCCGACCTTCGGCGGCCGCCGGACCAACATCCCGCTGGACAACGGCACCTTCAACATCGGCTTCGGCAACGGTCGGGTGCTGACCCTGATCAACGCCCTGGAAGGCAGCGGCTTCGCCTACACCCTGGCCCGCCCGTCCCTGGTGGCCCTCAGCGGCCAGAGCGCAAGCTTCCTGGCCGGGGGCGAAATCCCCATCCCGGTGCCCAGCACCGGCAGCAACAGCGTGACCATCGAATACAAGGAGTTCGGTATCCGCCTGACCCTCACGCCCACCATCGTCGATCGCGGGCGTATCTCCCTTAAGGTTGCCCCGGAGGTCAGCGAACTGGACTACAGCAACGCCGTGACCATTGCCGGGACCCAAGTCCCGGCGCTGACCATCCGCCGCACCGATACCAGCATTTCCCTGGCCGACGGCGAAAGCTTCGTCATCAGCGGCCTGATCAGCACCAACAACAGCTCTCAAGTGAACAAGTTTCCAGGGCTGGGGGACATTCCGGTGCTCGGAGCCTTCTTTCGCGACACCACGATCAATCGCGAAGAGCGTGAACTGCTGATGGTAGTGACCCCGCACCTGGTCCAGCCCCTGGCCGCCGACGCCAAGCTGCCGGCCCTGCCCGGCGAACGGCTGCGCAACTACGACCCGAACTTCTACCGCATGTTCTTCCTCGAGAACGGCAACTTCGACAAGCGCAGCGGGTTGTCGCAATGAACCAGGACCTGAGCCAGACGTTTCTCGCCATCACCCGCAACAGCACCGACCTGGAGTGGCTGCAAGGCGCCCTGGCGCCCCTGGGCCAGGTCGTGGGTGCCGACGGCAGTCTCGACGAGCTGCTGGCACTGGTGGATGTGACCTTCGCCAACCTGGTGTTCGTCGGCCTCGATCGCGAACACGTGGTGGCCCAGGCCGCCCTGATCGAAGGCGCCCTGGAAGCCAAGCCGATGCTGGCGATCGTCGCCCTCGGTGATGGCATGGACAACCAGTTGGTGCTCAATGCCATGCGCGCCGGCGCCCGCGACTTCGTCGCCTACGGCTCGCGCTCCAGTGAAGTCGCCGGGCTGGTCCGCCGTCTGAGCAAACGCCTGCCGGCAGTGACACCCAACACGCAACTGGGCGGCCTGACCGTGCTCTATGGCGCCCAGGGCGATGGCGACGGCGCCCTCCTGGCCAGCCACCTGGCGCTGGTGGTGCAGAAGAGTGGCCAGCAGACTCTGCTGCTGGACCTGGGCCTGCCCCGGGGCGACAGCCTGGCGCTGCTGGGCCTGGAAAGCTCGTTCCACTTCGGCGACGCCCTGCGCCACCTGCGGCGCCTGGATGCCACACTGATCGACAGCGCCTTCACCAGCGCCGAGGCGGGCCTGCGGATCCTCGCCTACGCCAGCCACGACGCGCCTCTGGAACACACCAGCGCGGCGGAGCTGTACATGCTCCTCAGTGCCTTGCGCCAGCACTTCCAGCACATTGTGGTGAACCTTGTCGGCCAGCCGGACAGCGAGGCCCTGCGTACCTTCGTCAGCCATTGCGACAAGCTGCTGTGGTGCACCGACCAGAACGTGCTCGACTGCCGGCGCAACCTGGCCATACTCAATCACTGGCGTGAAAAAGGCATGAAACTCGAGCATGCGCGCTTGCTGGTCGACCGCTACCTGCGCACCGTGGCACCGGATTCCGAAACCCTGGGCAAGACCTTCGGCCTGGAGGTGATCGCGGTGCTGGCCTACAGCCCCGAGGTGCGCCTGAACGCCAAGAACCAGGGCGTTACCCTGTTCGAACTGGCCCCGCGCGAGGCCCTGACCCAAAGCCTGCGTACCCTGGGCGAGCGGCTGGCGAAACGCTCCCAGGGCCTGCCCAAGCCCAAGGCCGGCTGGCTCAATCGCATCATGGGGGGCAGATGAGCGGCGAAAAACTCTTTGGCGCACCACCCCGCGCAGGCGCCGGCAACAGCGACCACGAAGGCCTGAAGCTGGTGCTACATCGCTACATCATCGATGCCATCGAAGAGTCGGGGAAAAACCTGCTGGAAAGCTCCCGGCAGAACCTCTCGCAATTCGTCACCGACAAGGTGGCGGAGTACATCGCGCGCATGCACCTGGCGATCTCGCGCTATGAAATGGAGCGGCTGGCCGAAGAGATCGTCGACGAGCTGACCGGCTTCGGCCCCCTGGAAGTGCTGTTGCGCGATCCGGCGGTGACCGAGATCCTGGTGAACGGCCCGCATCGGGTGTTCGTCGAACGTGAAGGCGTGCTGCACCAGAGCGACCTGCGCTTCATCGACGCCCACCATGTGGAGCGGGTGATGCAGCGGATTCTCGCGCCCCTGGGCCGGCGCCTCGACGAGTCCTCGCCGATGGTCGATGCGCGCCTGCCGGATGGCAGCCGGGTCAACGCGATCATCCCGCCCATCGCCCTGGACGGGCCCTGCCTGTCGATTCGAAAGTTTCGCAAGGACATGCTCAAGAGCAGCGACCTGATTGCCATGCAGACCATCGACCTGGCGATCTTCGAATTCATCCAGGAAGCGGTGGGCAAGCGCTGCAACATCCTGATCAGCGGCGGTACCGGCACCGGCAAGACCACCCTGCTGAACATCCTCAGCCAGTTGATCAACCCCCATGAACGGCTGGTCACCATCGAGGACGTGGCCGAACTGCAACTGGGCCACCCCCACGTGGTCCGCCTGGAAACCCGCCCGCCCAATGCCGAGGGGCACGGCGAGGTGAAGGCCAGCGACCTGATCCGCAACGCCCTGCGGATGCGTCCGGACCGGATCATCCTCGGCGAGATCCGTGGTGTGGAAGTACTGGACGTGCTGACCGCAATGAACACCGGCCACGACGGCTCCATGAGCACCGTGCACGCCAACAATGCCCAGGATGCCCTGCTGCGCCTGGAAACCCTGGTGGGCCTGACCGGCCGCCAGATCGCCGAGCGCACCCTGCGGCAGATGATCTGCGCCGCCCTGGATGTGGTGATCCAGTTGACCCGCATGCCCGATGGCCGGCGTTGCGTCAGCGAAGTCGTGGAAGTGGTGGGCATACGTGACGACATCTACGTCACCAACACCCTGTTCCGCCTGGATCGTCGTACCGGCTTCGGCTTCCTGCGCGAGGCAATGAACCCTGCGGGTGACAAACTGCGCCGCGAAAGCGGGCTGGGCGTCAATTGAACCGGCGAGGTGGCCCATGATCGGTCTGCTGTTTACCTTGATCTGCCTGCTTCTGCTGGGGCTTTCCGGCTGGCTGTTCTACCACGGCGTGCGCAAGACCGAGCGGGAACGAGTGCTCAACCGCCTGGCCGAAGGGCAGCCCGACCTGACGCCACAACGCACCTCCTGGGGTGGCCTGGAGCGCGCGTTCGCCCGGGCCGGCCTGGGCCAGCCCAGCGAGCGCCTGGGCCTGTGGCTGGCGGTGTGGGTGGTGCTGATGCTGCTAGGCTATGTGCTGGCGAGCTGGCTCGGCCTGTTGGGCGGCATCCTCCTGCCACCCCTGCTGCTGCGGCTGTATATCGCCTGGCTGTATCAGCGCCGGCTCAAGCGCATGATCGAACAACTGCCGGCCTTGCTCGATCACAGCGTGCGCAGCCTGAAGTCCGGGCGCACCCTGGCGGACGCCGTGCTGGGTGCCATCGAGGCCAGCAACGACCCGCTGAAGAACGCCATGGGCCGCATCCAGCGCAACGTGCAACTGGGGGTCAACCTGCCGGACGCGGTCAGCGATTTTGCCGAGTTCTACGAGCAGGACGAACTGCGCATGTTCGCCCTGGGCCTGAAGGTCAATCATCGCTACGGCGGCAACGCCAGCGAGTTGCTGGAAAACCTGATCAAGCTGATCCGCGAGCGCGAGCAAGGGGCGCGGCAACTGAGCGCGATGACCGGGGAAACCCGCATGACCGCCTGGGTCCTGGGGAACCTGCCGCTGTTGCTGGTGGGCTACTTCATGCTGACCAACCCGGGCTACATGCTGGGCATGTGGCACGACTCCGCGGGGCAGAAAATGCTGATCACCGCGGTGTGCCTGCAGATCTTCGGCTGCCTGGCCCTTTGGCGCATGTTGAGGAGCATCTGAAATGCTGGTTCTGGCCGCTGTACTGATGTTTCTCGGAGCGTTGCTGCTGCTTGGCAACGGTGTGCTGGAACAGCGCCGGCGCGAGCGCCAGATCGCCCAGCGCTTGCAGGGCAACATGACCCGCGACAGCCGCCTGGGCAACTGGCTGCG
Organism: Pseudomonas protegens CHA0; assembly: GCF_000397205.1. NCBI lineage: Bacteria > Pseudomonadati > Pseudomonadota > Gammaproteobacteria > Pseudomonadales > Pseudomonadaceae > Pseudomonas > Pseudomonas protegens. Next base: position 808,610 of record NC_021237.1, on the reverse strand, counting down.
ACTGCTGGGCGACAGCCGCTTCGGGCAGCGCGCGGTGAGCATGGACAGTGAAACCCAGACCCTGCTCAACCGTCTGGGCTGGCGCCGCGCCAGAGAGCGCTCATTGTTCGCCGCCAGCCAGATCGCCACACCGGTGCTGGCCGTGTGCCTGGTGATCTTCATCCAGGAAGTGGCCTTTCCCCAGGCCCAGAGCAAGTGGCTGGTACCCATGCTGGCACTCGGTGCCGGCTACCTGCTACCCAAGCGCGCGCTGGCCTACGCCGCCAAGCGCCGGCAGAAGCACATCGCCCTGGAGATCTCGACCTTCATTCCCCTGCTGCGCATCCTGTTCGAGTCGGGCATGGCAGTGGAACAGGCGTTGCGCGTACTGAGCAGCGAAGCGCAAAAGCTGCTGCCGGAACTGACCCACGAACTGCGCCTGATCCTGGCCCGTGTCGACTCGGGGCTGGAGCTGGGCCATGAACTCAACCAGACCGCCACCCTGCTGGCGGTGGACGAGTTGACCGACACCTGCGTGATTCTCCAGCAACTGATCCTGCAGGGCGGCGGGGCAATGAAATCGCTGCAGGCGCTCAAGCAACTGCTGGACGACCGGCGCCTGACCCGCCTGCAGGAATACATCTCGAAAATGTCCGCAAAAATGTCGGTGGTGATGATGCTGTTTCTCTTCCCCGCCCTGTTGATCGTGCTGGCCGGGCCAGGCTTCACCGCCATCGCCCGGGCCTTCGCTTCCTAAGAGGGAACCTGATGAAAACCATGATTGTCGTTGCCAGCCTGTTGCTGCTCGGAGGGTGCGCCAGCAACGGCCAGACGCCCTGGGCGGCCCTGACCAACTCCAGCAGTTGCGCCAAGCTCAGCTCCGAGCAGGAACTGGCAGTGAACCTCGCCGACGAAATGGCCACCGATGGCAAGCTGCACGCCAGCCTGGCCAACCTGCAGAACCTGCCGGACAACCTCGCCGAGGTGCGCGTACGCAAGGCGCGAGTCTATCGGTTGCTGGGCCGCAGTGAGGCCGAACCCTTGTACCGCAGCCTGCTGGGCTCGTGCCTGGCCGCCGAAGGCGAGCACGGCCTGGGGCAGTTGGCGGCGGCCAGGGGCGACAACGGCCAGGCCCAGGCGCACCTGCAACGGGCCGCGCGCCTGGCGCCGACCAATGAAAGAATCCGCAATGACCTGGGGGTGGTCTACCTCAACCAGTTGCGCATCGAGGATGCGCGCTTCGAGTTCCTCACCGCCATTGAGCTCAAGCAGTCCGAGCCCCTGGCGGCCATCAACCTGGTGACCCTGTTGCTCTACCAGGACAACTGGCAGCAGGCCGCGCAAGTGGTCAGCCAGGCGAGCCTGAACCCGCAGCAGTTCGCCCAGGCCCAGGCCCGCGCCGAAGAGCTCAAGGCCCCGACCGCCCCGCGCGCCAAGGTGACCCAGGTCGCCAGTGGCGCTACCACCTTGCAGCCAGACGCCGCACCCGCCAAGGAGCGCTGATGATGAAACTGCCGATGTTCTATTGCACTGCCCTGCTGGCGCTGCCCCTGGCCGCCCAGGCCATCGAGGCCGGCCCTGCTTCGCCCCAGCAACAGGAAACCGAAGCCTGGCTACTGTTGCAGAACCGCAACCTGGCGTCCTCGCCCCAGCCTCAGACGGCCACGCCCACCGAACGCGAGCTGGCGCTGCAGCGCTGGCTGAAGAAATACAAATACGAGATCCCGGACCTGTACGACCCGGACGCCGGCGGCAAGGTGGAAACCAAGTAGGAGAAAGCCCGCAACCGGCGGCGAACGGCTCGCCGCCGCAGGCTCAGTGGGCAGTCACCCGCTGGCGCAGCCCGGAATTGCTCGGCGACAGGGCCAGGGCCAGCTGTGTGCGGTTATGCATGTGGGTCAGGCGCAGTACCTGGGAGACATACAGCTTGACGGTGTTTTCGGTGATCCCCAGCTCGCAGGCAATCTGGTAGTTGGTCTGGCCCTTGCCCACCAGTCGGGCCACATCCAGCTGCCGTGGCGACAGCTGGTTGAAGATGGCCGGGATCTCGATGGCATCCGTTTCGCCGGCGCCTTCGCCCCGGGGCTCTTCGCTGCGGCTGGTAGCCGGGCTGCGCCGGACCTTGTCCAGGTCCTGGTACAGATCATCGATGGATTCGGAAAGAAACTGCAGCTTCTGGTTGAGGTGCCCCAGGTGCAGGTTCTTCTGCCGTTCCTGCAAGGCGACCTCCTGACGCTGCAGGCCTTCGAGGAGTTCGTCCAGGTCGATGGGCTTCTGGTAGTAGTCGGCGATGCCGGCGCGCAGGGCCTTGATCACGTCCTGCTTGTCGGACTGCCCGGTGAGCATGATGGCTTCGAACACCCGCTGCTTGCCGGCCATCCGTTGCAGTTCCTGGACCAGCTGAATGCCGTCCATATCGGGCATGTGCAGATCGCAGAGCACCAGGGAAATTTCCGAGTCCCTGTTGAAGCACTCCAGCGCCTGGCGGCTGGATTCGCAAGGGACACAACGGTAACCGCTGCTTTCGAGGAACTCGCAAAGCTCTTCGACAATCAGGGGCTGATCGTCGACCACGAGCACCTTCATCTGTGAGGTGAGCTTGTTCACGTGCTACTCCGTGCGGGCCAATCGCCGATTGGCCACTCCTGTGCTGCCACGCATGATCCGGGCAGCCACGACTTAAAACCTAGACCTACTTTCCGACTATGTACATAGCATTAATGGGTCCGGCGACTAGTGGATCACGCTCACAGTTAAGACCATTCCAGCCAGGACAAAGGGGGCAAAAGGGTATTTTTTTGACCCCCTCCCAGCGCGCCCTGCCACGGGGGTATCAAGTGCTTGTTTCTGCTGGGGCCAGAGCCTGAGCACAAGCAGCCAAAGCAGGCTGCACAGACCGGCGGCGATGAACGTCCCCAGCAGATACAGAGGGCCGGAGGCCAGCCCCAGGGCCGCCATCAACTTGACGTCGCCGGCGCCCATTCGTCCGCTGGCGTAGCCGGGCAAGGTGAACAGCAACGCCAGCAACAACGCCCAACCGCCCTGGCTCGCGCCGGCCCCCAGCCAGGTAGTGCCGTTCCACAGCAGGTAGACCGTCGCCAAGAGCGCGGCGCCAAGAGTCAAGCCATTGGCAATATGCCGCTGACGCAAATCCTGCAGCGCACAGATTGCCAACCAGACCCACAAAACCCAGAAATGCATCAGCCAGAACGGTCCCTTTTGCCGGAATGGTCCTATGCTCAATGGACATAGTGGTTGTCAGGGTAGACGCACTCATGAAACCGGGCCTCCCTAGAAAGCAGAAAGGCGCTGTGGCGATCGAATTCGCTGCGGTGTTCGTGATCTTTTTCGCGGTGTTCTACGGTCTTGTCAGCTACAGCCTGCCGCTGCTGATGATGCAGTCGTTCCACCAGGCCACTGCCGAAGCGGTGCGTCGCGCGGTGATGGTCGACCCCAATACCCCGAACTACGCCACCACGGTGCAGAACCTCGCCAACAGCGTGGTGCAGACCCAGACTCAGTGGATTCCCCCGCCCTTCAACTTCGCCGCCACCGACTACAGCGCGGTGTACAGCGCCGGGGTGCTGACGGTCTCGGTGAACTACCCCACCAGCAAGCTGAACCAGGTGCTGCCGCGGCTGGTGCTGCCAGGAATCGGCCCGGTACCCAGCCTGCCCACCTCCCTGACCGCTAGCTCGAGTCTGCAATTTTGACCTCTGGCGACAAGCTGCTCGGACGTCTACTGGGCCGCCAGGCGCTTCCCGCCGCACAGCCGCACAGCCCGCTGCCGCCCCAGGCGGTGGGCCTGCAACTGGTGCTCGATCAACAGGGGCGCATCCTCACCAGCCACGGCCCGCTGCGCCACAGCCTGATCCAGCTGCCCCCCTCCCGCGAGCCACCGCTCCTGCTGGACTACGTATTGCCCGGCAGCGTCCTGGCCCTTGAGGGCGCCCCTGCCGACTGGAGCGGCCAGGTGCTGGACCTGGACCTGCGCGGCGCCGGCGGCCAGCCCCTGCACCTGCGCGGCTGGGTCCAGCGCTGGGGGCAGGAATGGCAGCTGCAACTGCTGGATATCGGCGACCTGGTCCAGCAGCGGCAACAGGCCCTGGGGCGCGAGCAGTGCCGGGTGTTTGCCGCCCAGGCCAGCGAACAGTTGCGCCTGTGCAACCTCACCCGCCTGCCGGACGTGCTCCACGACCAACTCACCGACCTGGCCCGCTATTGGCACATTCCCTGTCTCGGCCTGGCCCTGCTCGACGAGCAGGAGCAGGGCTGGGTGATCCACAGCTGCTACAGCGCCCATGACGCCCCGCGCCTGTGGCAGGAAGGCCAGGCTCTGGGTGCCGGCCTGGACAGCCTGAGCGGCAACACCCCGCAGCACCTGAACCAGATCCAGGGCCTCAACGAACACCCGCGACTGCAAGGCATCTTCGGCCATCGCGAAGGCTTCCTGGTGCCGTATCGGGATGATCACGGCGTCGCCGCCTGGCTCTTGTGCGGCTGCTACGCGGTCCAGCAGCATGCCCCGTACCTGCTGGATCGCGACTGGCTGATGCTCGCCGCAGCCCTCGCCGGGCCCTTGCTCAGTCGCCTGCGAGAGCATCGCCATCACCTGCACCTGGAACGCCTGGAGGCCCTCCAAGGGCTGCTGGGCGCCGGCTGGTGGGAGCTATGCCCGGACACCGCCGAAATACTGCTGGCCAGCCGCCTGGCCGCCAGCCTGCACCTGCCTGAGGATGGCGCTCGCCTGAACGTGCAAGCCTGGCTGGAACTGATTCATCCCGCCGACCGCGGTGAACTCAGCAGCCGCCTGCAGGAACTGAAACTGGGCAAGCCGCTGCTGCTCAATGTGCGCCTGCACGAGCCCGACCCCAGCGCCCCCCAGCGCTGGTATCGCTTGCAGGGCCAGGCCCTGGGCCGAGGGGAAAGCCAACGCCTGGTGGGTTTCATGCTGGACATCAGCGACATCAAGAACCAACAGCAGCAGGCCGCCGCCGCCCATGCCCGGCTGGACAACCTGATCGCCAGTTCACCGGCGGTGATCTACGTCCAGCGTTACCAGGAAGGCGCCTTGCAGCCGAGCTTTTTCAGCGCCAGCCTGCAACCCCTGCTGGGCTGGAGCCTGGCGGACTGCACGGCGCAGCCCCTGGCGGAGTGGGTGCACCCCGACGACCGCGACCTGTATTTCCAGCGCTGCCGCCAGTTGCTGCGCGAAGGCAGTGTGCATACCCGCTATCGGCTGCGCGATCGCCATGGGGCATACCACTGGGTGCTGGACGAAGCCAAGCTGCTGCGCGACGACCTGGGGTTGCCAGTGGAAGCCGTCGGCCTGTGGCTGGACGTCACCGAGGCAACCCTGGCCGCCGAGCAGGTGCGCCAGAGCGAAGAGCGCTATCGGATCCTGGTGGAGGATTCGCCGGCGATGATCTGCCGCTATCGCCCGGACCTGACCCTGACCTTTGGCAACCGGCCGCTGGCGGCCTACCTGGAATGCGCCCCCGAGGAACTGCCGGGCAGCAACCTGGGGCAGTGGCTGTCCGCCGAACAGCGTGAAGGCTTCGAGCGCCGGCTCAAGCTGTTGAGCCCGGAATATCCCGTGAGCACCGCCGAGATCAACCTGCAATTGCCCGGGCGCGAACATGCCTGGTGGGTGTGGTCGGATCGCGGAGTGTTCGATGAACAGGGGCAACTGCTGGAAATCCAGGCCGTGGGCCGCGACAACACCGAAGTCCGGCGCGCCCAGCAGCAGCTCACGCAAAGCGCGAAAATGGCCACCCTGGGGGAAATGGCCACCGGGCTTGCCCACGAGATCAACCAGCCGCTCAACGTGATGCGCATGGCCATCGTCAACGTGCTCAAGCGCCTGGGCAATGGCGACGTGCAGATCGACTACCTCACCGACAAGCTCAAGCGCATCGACGCCCAGGTCCAGCGTGCGGCCCGGGTGGTGGACCACATGCGGGTGTTCGGCCGACGCTCGGAAGTGGAACAGCAGCCGTTCAACCCGGCCCACGCCATCGAAGGCACCCTCTCGCTGCTGGCCGAAGGCATGCGTGGCAAGGGTCTAGAGTTGCGGATCAGCGAGCTGGGGTTCGAGGTCCAGGTGCTGGGGTTTGTCGACCAGTTGGAGCAGGTATTGATCAACCTGCTGGTCAATGCCCGGGACGCCCTGCTGGGCAAACAGGAAAAGCAGCACGACTTCAAACCCTGGATCGCCGTGTACGGCCAGCGCGACGAGCAGTGGGTGCGCCTGTGGGTCGAGGACAATGGTGGCGGTATCGACCCGCGCCTGCTGGAGAGGATCTTCGAGCCGTTCTTCACCACCAAGCCGGTGGGCATCGGCACCGGGCTCGGGCTGTCGGTGAGCTATGGCATCGTGCAGAACATGGGGGGCCGCCTGAGCGTCAGCAACAGCCAGGACGGCGCGCGCTTCTGCATCGAACTGCCGATCGCCGAGGCAGATCAGATCACCAGATAGGCCTTGCCGGTCTGCCCGCAGGTGAGGTTGGTCCCTACTTCCACGTCCATCAGGTTGATCCCCAGCGCCGTCAGCAGGTTGTTCAGCAGCGGATCGAGCAGGGGGCTCAGCAGGTTGCTGATCAACGGCATGATCAGGCTGGTGACACCGTTGATCACTCCTCCCGCTACTGCCACCACCGAGCCAAGGAGGTTGGCGCTGACCGGCTGGTAAACCTGCAGGCTGATCCCGGCAATAGTGCCCGACAGGCTGTTGACGAGGTTGTTGGTCGGGGCGGCGTTCTGGTAGGTCGGCGCCTGGTTGACATTGCGCGGTACGGAAAAATCCGGCGCACCGCTTGAGTAGATCAGATCCCGCCCCACGTTCGGTCCGGTCTGGCTGAGCCCCAGCGAACTATCGACCTTGATGCCGATGCCCCCTGCGGCGAAAGCCGTGCGCGCCGGCCCGCAACTGCCGATCCCCAGAATCTTGTGACAGGTCCAGATACCCAGGTCGATGATCGGCAGCGGCGTCACCACAGGTTCCGTCGAGGAAGAGAACGCGGTGTTGGGATCAATCTGCCCCACCTTGATGTCGGCCAGGGACGACTCGCTGTGCACCGTGAGGCTTTTGGTTCCGGTGTTACCCGTCGGACAACTGTAGTTGGTGACATAGGCCTTGGCGCCCCCCAGCTCCAGGTTGATATCGATTCGCGGAGAAGGCAGCACTTGCGGATCCACTTGCTGGCACCCGGCGCCCAGCAGGCAGCCCAAGGAGTTGATGGTATCGGCCAGATTCAGGCTCAGGACACTGTTGAGGGTCGGAGTCAGCGAGCCCACCAGCCCCAGCAAGGCGTTGGCCAGGCCGGTCACCCCGGACAGGCCTGTGAGGTTGACCGAAACCAGCGTCCGAACCTGGGCTGTGCGCACGTAGATGCGATTGGCCCCCAACGGATCGAGGATGGCCAGCCGAGGGTCACCGACAGCGGAGAACTGAGGCGGCTCAATGACCTTGACCCGGACCGTCACACTGGCCAGGCCCAGCAGGTTGGCCGGTATCACCGCTGCCACTGCGCTCTTGCTGTTGGCCAGTTGAATCATCGCTTGCAGCAGTTGAAAGAGCTGCAAGTTGGCATCCAGCGCGGTGGATGCAGCACCGGTCTGCAGTTTCAGGATGTCTCCCAGTTTCAACTGCGGTATCTGGGCACTCACCGCTACTTGTAGAGCCCCCAGGGCCGCCAGTATGTCGGCGGTCGCGCCATTGGCCTGGACCACGGTGGCGGCGGTCTGGATCAGCCGGGTCAGACTGGCCTGGGTGTTGAGCAACTGGGTGTAGTTGCCGGCGGCGACGCCCAGGTCGATCGCCAGTTGATCGAGGTAGCGCAGTAAATTGATATCGCTGTTGAGCAGGCCATTCCAGCCCACAGCACTGATGTTCACACTGCCGCCGAGCATATTGCCCACCACGGAATTGAGTATCGGTGAATTGGTGCTGTTGACGGTGGCTATGGTGCTGCGAATGCTCAGTTGCGCCAGCGGTGGCGTCGGCGCAGCAGCCACGGCCGTGGCGCTGAGCTGAGTGGTGAGGTTGATCGGGCCTGGCGAGAACAGCGCCCCCACCCCCGACGCCACGCTGATGGGTACGGTGTTGGTGGCGATCACCCGCACGGCCGCCGACTGCGCCGGGTTGGCATTGAAGGTACGCAAGCTGTTGGCTCCGGTGGTCAGAGAGCCACAGGTGGTGGTGAGAGTACTGCCGGTGGCGATGACGAAACCATTGCGCACTGCACTCTGTCCGGCATAGGTGGCGGCAGTCAGGCCGGCCTGGCAATTGCCGCCACGGCTGACGGCTTCCAGGGCCGCGTTGTCCGCGACCCGTTGCAACTTGCGCTGTTCCATGTAGAGCCGACCGCTGTCCACCACCAGCAACATGAGCAACAGCGCCAGACCCAGGGTCACCGCCGCCATCAGGCCAATGGCCCCGCGCTGACGGGCCGGGCCGTAAAACCGCTTCAGGGGAGACATCGGGGCACTCCTTTACCGGCTCGCAGCCGAGCGCTATCTCCATCGATGAAAGCAGTGTAGTCAAAGGCCGTGGCAGACGCCGGCCGGGGCGCAGGGGCGCCGGACTGGCGGCAGCAGGCAGGGCCGCACACCCTGTGCCGCCCTGCCCGGTCGAAGGTTTCAGTGGGGCGGGTAGTTCTGCAGGATGCGCATCACCGTAGTGCGAACCGCGGCGCTGCGATCTGCCGGGTTGGGCGAGCTGCTGAGCATCTGCTCGTCGCTGCCGCGCCACACCAGCTTGCCGTCCTTGCCGTCCAGCAGGTCGATCTGGATGGTTGCTACCTTATAGGTGATGTTGCGGGTTTCGTTGTACATCGGCCCGCCCCAGTAGCCATTCCACGGGCCGCCCCAACCGCCGCCATAGTTGGTAGTGACCTGCTGCTGGCGGTCCTCGACGATCAGGTACGCCTGCACATTCAGGTCGGCCCGGGCACCGCCCTGGGCCGGACGCAGGCCGCGCTGGTCCAGTTGCTCGGCCACCGCCTGGCGGATGCGCTGTTCGGTCAAGTCACTCTTGATCCGTGGATCATCCGGCCGGTATTGCAGGGCGGGTTCTTTCCAGTTCCAACTGCGATAGGCGCCAAAGTCCCGGCTGGCGTCGAAGTCATGATTGACCTGGTTGGCGGCGCAGGCACTGAGCAAGGCGGCACACACCAGTAGAGCGATTCGATGGAACATGCTGTTTCTCCGCTTGAAGACAAAAACCGGGGGCGATCCTAACTGGGAGGATAGGTCGCCATTGCCTTTTGCACCGCCTCACGCAAGGCATCGGCCCGCTCGCCGAGGCTGCCGCGGCTGCTGGTCTCGGCGCTGGCGCTCCAGACCGGTTGGCCGCTGGCGCCGTCATACAGGTTGACCCGCACCACCACCACTTCCACCTCGTAGGTGCGCACCACCGGCACGCTGCCGTACATGCCGTAGCCCGGGCCATAACGGTTATAGCCGCCGTAACCGCCATACCCGTAGTCGTCCTGGACCTGGCGCAGGCGCTTTTCCAGGTGCAGGTCGGCGCTGACCCACAGGTCCGCCGGCCGGTTGTCATGCACAGGGCGCAAACCCTGCTGATCCAGGGCATTGCTGACCGCCTCGGCAATCTGCGCCGAGTCGGCCCAGGCCGAACCGCTGGGCAGGCGGCCATTGAGCCAGGCCCAGTTGCGGTAGCGGCCATAGTCCCGTTGCGGCGCCGGGTAGGCGCTGCGGTCAAAGGTGTTGGCCGCTTGCGGCGGGGCCGGCGGCAGCGGGTTGGAGCTGGCGACATAGGGGTTGCTGCCCTGACAGGCGGCAAGCCCCGAACACAGGAGGATCAGACCCAGGCGGTGTTTCATTGCACACTCCGTTAGACCGGCCGGCACAGCCAATGCAGATAACGCCCAAGCCCGGCGAAACTTGGGTGTCGACGGTGAGCCAGCTCCATTTCCAGCAGATCCGTCAGCTCGGCACGGGCCTGGAACTCCACCGGCATGTAATCGTGGAAAACCCGCACTCCGCTCTGGCTTTCGACTCGCCACAGGCCCTCAAGTTGCGCCGCCAGCTCGCGAGGATCAAGGGGTTGTTGCGGGGTCAGGCTCTGTTTCTCGCCGGCCATGTCGTTCTTGCGCATCTTGCGGAAGTGGCCCTTGAGCAGGTTGCGGTAGACCAGTGCGTCGCGGTTGTAGAAGGCCAGGGACAGCCAGCCATCGGCGGCGGTCAACTGATGCAGCACCGGCAGGATCGCGTGGGGTTCGGCCAGCCATTCCAGCACCGCGTGGCACAGCACCAGGTCGTAGGGTTCGGTCAGTTGCCCCAGCAGTTCCTGCCAGGGCGCCAGGATGAAGGTGGCCTGCTGCCCGGCGTCGGCAAAGCGCTGGCGGGCGCCTTCAAGCATGGGCGCGGCAGGCTCGGCCAGGGTGACCTGGTGCCCGCGCTCGGCCAGCCACAAGGACATGTGCCCCAGCCCGGCGCCGATATCCAGCACCCGCAGTGGCCGCTCGGGCAGCGCTTCCTTGAGATCGGCCTGGAGCACCGCCAGGCGGATCGCGCCTTTGGCGCCGCCATAGATCTTCTCGGCGAAACGGGTCGCCAACTGGTCGAAATGCCGGTCGCTCATGAGCAGAACCGCCGTTCGCTGTCCGCCAGCTTGCTGCGTACCACCTGGTCCATGTCCAACCCCAGCTCGCTGCACAGCAACAGCAGGTAGAGGACGATATCCCCCACTTCCTGGCCGGCATGGGCCAGCTTGTCTGCTGGCAGTTGCCGCGACTGGTCCTCGCTCAGCCACTGGAAGATTTCCACCAGCTCGGCCATTTCGACGCTGGCGGCCATGGCCAGGTTCTTCGGGCTGTGAAATTGCCGCCAATCGTTGCGGTCACGAATGGCGTGCAGGCGTTGGGTCAGTTGCTCTAGGTTCATCGGGGTCTCCTGAAGGCGTATAGCTTCCGGGGGATGGGCGTGGGACGCAAGAGCGCTTTCGCCGGCAAGCCGGCTCCTCCAGAATGCGCAACCCCCGGCAGCTTCTATGCTTAACAGGGAACTCGCCACGGGTGTTCATGGCCCAAGCTTGAGCTCGGGCACTCGGCCCATCTTTCATCAGGACGCACACATGCAGGTAGAAAGTTTCTTCGAATGGCTCGGCCAGGCCATCGGCTCGGTGATCCGCTTTATCGTCGACCTGCTCAGCGGGTTGTTCAATACCCTGACCCACGCCGGTGGCAACTTTGTCGACGGCCTGTCCCGCGCCCTGGGCATGGACACCTCGATCGTCAGCATCATTGCCCTGATCATCGGCCTGATGTTCCTGTACTCGGCGATCCGCGCCTTCATGCGAGCCTCGATCATCCTCGGCATCATCTGGCTGGTGCTCGGCCTCTGGCTGCTGAGCTGGATCATCCACTGATCCCCCCGCACTAACCCCCGGCGCCCGCGGGCGCCGGGTACAATGCCCGCTCTCGCAAGGAGCCTGCATGCCCCCCCTGATTTCCGATTGGCGTCACCGCCCCACCCATCGCCGCGTCTGGGCCCTGGCCGCGCCGATGATCCTGTCGAACATTTCCGTGCCCCTGGTAGCGCTGGTGGACAGCACGGTGATCGGCCACCTGCCCCACGCCCACCAGCTGGGCGCCGTGGCGGTCGGTGCCAGCCTCTATACCTTCCTGGCCTGGGCCATGGGCTTCCTGCGCATGGGCGCCACCGGCTTCGCCGCCCAGGCCGCCGGGCGCGGCGACGGGGCGGCGCTGCGGCAGATCCTGCTCCAGGGCTTGATACTGGCCATGGGGCTGGCGCTGCTGCTGGGCGCCATAGGCGTGCCCCTGAGCGGCGCGGCGCTGCACCTGATGCAGCCCTCGGCGGAGCTGGACCAGATGACCCGGAGCTTTTTCCACACCCGCCTGCTGGGCCTGCCCGCGGCCCTGGCCAGCTTCGCCCTGGTGGGCTGGTTTCTCGGTACCCAGAACGCCCGGGCACCGCTGGCCATCCTGCTCAGCACCAACGTGCTGAACATCGCCCTCAACCTGTGGTTCGTCCTCGGCCTGGACTGGGGCGTGGTGGGCTCGGCCCGGGCTTCGGTGATCGCCGAATGGAGCGGCGCGCTGGTCGGCCTGGCCATGACCCGGCCGGCCCTGCGGGCCTATCCGGGGCAAATCGCCTGGGCGGCATTGCGCCGCTGGCAGAGCTGGCGCCCGCTGCTGGCGGTCAATCGTGACATCTTCATCCGCAGCCTGGCCCTGCAATCGGTGTTCTTCCTGATCACCGTGCAAGGCGCCCGTCTGGGCGATGCCACAGTGGCGGCCAATGCCCTGCTGCTCAACGGCCTGCTGCTTACCGCCCATGCCCTCGATGGCCTGGCCCACGCAGTGGAGGCCCTGTGCGGCCACGCCATCGGCGCCCATGACCGCCCGGCCCTGCGCCGCTCGCTGGTGGTAGCCGGTGGCTGGTCGCTGCTGGCCAGCCTGGGGTTCGCCGTGCTGTTTCTGCTGGGCGGCCACCTGTTCATCGAAATGCAGACCGATATTCCCGACGTGCGCCAGACCGCCTTTACCTACCTGCCCTACCTCGCCGTACTGCCGTTGATTGCGGTCTGGAGCTACCTGCTGGACGGCCTGTTCATCGGCGCCACCCGGGCCCGGGAAATGCGCAACGGCATGTTGCTGACCGTGCTCCTGCTGCTGCCTTTTGCCTGGGCGCTGCAAGGCCTGGGCAACCACGGCCTGTGGCTGACGTTCCTGCTGTTCATGTTCCTGCGCAGCCTGACCCTGGGCGCCTTCGCCTGGCACCTGCAGCGCCGCGACCGCTGGTTCGCCGAGGCTCGCTGAACCTCGTGCCCGCAGGCCGTACAGCCTGAATTGCGGGCAAAAAAAACCCACCGCAAGCGGTGGGTTTCCAGGGTTCGCCGGGGCTGTCAGGAAGACAGGTAGGACGAACGGGTCAGGCCCAGGCGCAATGCGTCAAGGAACTGGGTACGCTCGGCCGCGCTGATCTTGGCGCTGGCCACCTTGTCGCGGTAGTGGGTCATCAACTCCTCCGGCGACAGGTGCACGTAGCGCAGCATGTCTTCGATGGTGTCGTGGGTCTCGATCCCGGCGTGGTACACGCTGCCATTGGCCCGCTGGTAGATGTTCACCGAGTCGGTGTCGCCGAACAGGTTGTGCATGTCACCAAGGATTTCCTGGTAGGCGCCCACCAGGAAGATCCCCAGCAGGTAGTCCTCGCCCTCGTTGAGGCCGTGTACCGGCAGGCTGGTCTCGATGCTCTGCTCGTCGACGTACTGCTTGATCTTGCCGTCGGAATCGCAGGTCAGGTCCTGCAGCACCGCGCGGCGCAGCGGCTCTTCGTCGAGGCGGTGCAGCGGCAGGATCGGCAGGACCTGGCCGATGGCCCAGGTGTCCGGCAGGCTCTGGAATACCGAGAAGTTGCAGATGTACTTGTCGGCCAGCTTGTCGTTGAGTTCGTCCAGCACCTGGCGGTGGGAACGCTGGCGCGCCTTGAGCGAGTTGTGCAGGCGCCGGCATACGGCGAAGTAGCACTGCTCGGCCAGGGCTTTCTCGGCCAGGGTCAGCTTGCCGTCGGCGTACTGGGCGGCCACGTCGCTCATGTAGTGAGTGGCGCGCCAGTAGGTTTCGGTGACCATTTCAATGTCGGTCGGGCCCAGCAGGTCCACCAGCCATTGCACGGTTTCCGGCAGCTCCTGCTTGTTGTCGATCTGCGGCACGTCGTCGTTGTGCTTCTCGACGTCGGTGACCTGCACCACCAGCATGGCGTGGTGGGCGGTCAGGGAGCGGCCGCTCTCGGAGAAGATGTGCGGGTGCGGCAGGCTCTGCGCGTCGCAGAATTCCTTGAGCATGCCCACCACCACGCCGGCGTAGTCGTCCATGTCGTAGTTGATCGAACTGGCGTTGCGCGAGTGGGTGCCGTCGTAGTCCACACCCAGGCCGCCGCCGACGTCGATGTGGTCCACCGGCAGGCCGAGGTTGCGCAGCTCGCCGTAGTAGCGGATCGCTTCCTTGAAGCCGTGCTGGTAGTCCGCCAGGTTGGCGATCTGCGAGCCCATGTGGAAGTGCAGCAGGCGGATGCCCTGGTCCAGGCCGGCGGCGCGGAAACGCTCCACCACCGACAGCAGTTGCGCCGCCGACAGGCCGAACTTGGACTTTTCACCACCGGTGTCGGCCCACTTGCTCGAAGCCAGGGACGACAGGCGCACCCGCAGGCCCACCTGTGGCTTGACCTTGAGGGACGCCGCTTCCTCGATCACCAGGCCCACTTCGGACTCTTTCTCGATGACGATGAACACGTTGTGGCCCAGCTTCTGGCCCATCAGCGCCAGGCGGATGAATTCGCGGTCCTTGTAGCCGTTGCAGACAATGGTGCCGCCCTTGGGCGCCAGGGCCAGTACCGCCAGCAGCTCCGGCTTGGAGCCGGCTTCCAGGCCGATGGAAACATTCTGGGTGGCGATGATGTTCTCGATCACCGCTTCTTGCTGGTTGACCTTGATCGGGTACAGGGCGGTGTACTTGCTCTGGTATTCCAGGCGCCCGATGTTGGCATCGAAGGCACCGGTCAGCTGGCGCACGCGGTCCTGGAGGATGTCCGGGAAGCGCACCAGCAACGGCAGGGACAAGCCGCTCTTGCGCAGTTCTTCGACCTGTTCGAACAGATCGATGGGCAAGCTGCTCGGGCCGTTCGGACGAACTTCGACGCGACCGGCGTCATTGATCGCGAAATACCCGGCCCCCCAATGGCGAATCCCGTAGACACTGCGGCTGTCCGCAACTGTCCATTGGCTGCCATCGTCTTTACGTGTGCGTCGTACGGACATCGAAGTCCCCTATAAAGAAGTCATAGAGCGCCGCCCCACTCCAGGGCTGGCGCAGTCTAAAGAATGAAAATGACGATTAGCCTGCAAGCGCAATAGACCGCGCCCGCCGTGCCGAGTTTAGAAACCGTTCATGAACAGGCTCTGTGAAAACCATGGAGACGACGCCGGTGTCCTGAGCGAATCAAGACAGGGTCCAGTCACAGGTGGTTTTCACAGAGGCTGCTAGCCGCCGGACTTCTTCGCCTTGAAACCGTGCTTGACCAGTTCCGCCAAGAGTAGCTCGACATGGTCGCCCTGGATTTCGATGACGCCGTCTTTCAGGGCGCCGCCGGTGCCACAGCGTTTCTTCAGCGTCGTGGCCAGCTCCTTGAGGGCATCTTCGGCCAAGGGCACGCCGGTGATGGTGGTCACCGTCTTGCCACCACGGCCCTTGCTTTCGCGGCGCACGCGGGCAATGCCGTCGCCGGCCGGGATCACGGTTTGTTTGCAGATACAGGCGGCTACCGGCTGGCTACAGTCCGGGCAATGTCGACCTGCGTCGGTGGAAAATACCAGGCCACCAAGGGCGGCGAAGGATGCGGCTTTTTTGGCCACCGGCAATCCTCTTGGGAGGACAAAGACTGGTCGAAGCACATGGCGGTGCCATCGACCGCGAAGCCCCACTCAGGCAGGGGCAGCGCTACTGAACCAGGGCAGCCTGGTTCAGCTTGAAAAGTCGCGCAGTGTAACGGCAAAAAGCCCGGTTGCTAAGAGCCAATCAGCGCCAATTTATGCAACTTTAGCGACGCCGTGCCAGATAGCGCTGCAGGGCAGCCAGGGAGTCCGGGCAATAGGGCTTTTCGTGGATTTCCCGCAGCACCTGATCCAGTGGCATGAAGTGCGCTTCGAGGACTTCTTCCGGCTGCAGGCGCAGCGGGCCGTCCCACACCGCACAGAACGCCGAGCACCAGAGGCGGTTGCCGGTGTCCTCGAAGAAGAAATGATCGTGGGCGACCAGCTCCACCCCGCTCACCCCCAGTTCCTCCTCCAGTTCCCGGGCGGCCGACTCGGCGTAGCTCTCGCTGGCCAGGACCATGCCGCCGGCGGCGACGTCCCAGTAGCCCGGGTAGATGGCCTTGCTCAGGGTTCGCCGGTGCACGCACAGCTCACCGGCGGAGTTGAACAGCATGATGTAGGTGCCACGCCCGATCAGGCCGCGCTCGCGCAACTCGGAACGGACCATGGCGCCCAGCAACTGGTCTTCGCCATCGACCCAGGCAATCTGTTCTGCATCGGAGGCGGCGCGGTGGGCCGCCTCTTTGTCGGTTGCGACCATGGATCAGCCTTGATTGAGCAATTGACGCAAGTCGATGACCGCCGCGTTGGCCCGGGAAATATAGTTGGCCATCACCAGCGAGTGGTTGGCCAGCACGCCGAAGCCGCTGCCATTGAGAATCATCGGGCTCCAGACCGGCTCCTGGGACGCTTCCAGTTCGCGAATGATCTGGCGCACGCTGACGGTGGCGTTCTTCTTCGCCAGCACATCGGCGAAGTCCACCTCGATGGCCCGCAGCAGGTGCGACAGCGCCCAGGCCTGGCCACGGGCTTCGTAGAACACGTTGTCGATCTGCATCCACGGGGTTTCCACCACTTCTTCATCGACCTGCGGGCCCTGGCCCGGGGCCGGCACTTCGGTCTTCAGAGCAGTATTGAGCTTGACCCGGCCGACGCTGGCCGACAGGCGCTGGGACAGCGAGCCCAGGCGCGTGCCAACGTCACCCAGCCAGTTGTTGAGGTTGTCGGCGCGGGCATAGAACTGCGCGGTCTTCTGGTTCGGATCGGACAGACGCGCCTGGTAGCGGCTCAGGGAGTTGATGCCTTCCTGGTACTCCGATTCGCTGGACGGCAGGATCCAGCTCTTGTTGTCGAAGTTGAAGCGCGGCTCGGCCTTGGCCAGGTCGGCGTCTTCGGCGGACTGCGACTGGGAACGGGCGAAGTCCTTGCGCAGGGCACGGGTCAGGTCGCGGACCTGGACCAGCACGCCGTATTCCCAGCTCGGCATGTTGTCCATCCACAGCCCCGGTGGAAAACGGTCGTTGGAAATGTAGCCACCCGGCTTGTCCAGCAGGGTGCCGACCACGGTCTTCAGGGTTTCCACGGTGGTGTAGCCCACCACCATCTGTCGGCCTTCCTTCTCGGCGGCGATCTGGGCGTTCTGCTGGACCGGGAACAGCGCCGGCTCCTGGCTCCAGTACCAGCCCAGGGCACCGGTGACCAGCAGATACAGGCCCAGCAAGGTGGCCAGGGCACGACTGAACAGCAGGCCACCGAAATAGCTGCGTGTCGCCGACTTGGGTTCGGCAGCACGATCTGGCGCGCTGCCTGCGCGATTCTTCCAATCCAGCATGGCTATGTCCTTTCAATCACTTGAGTTCATCGGTTCGACCACAACCCTACTCCATCGTGCCTTGCCTTGACGGGATAAATCTTCCGGCAAATGCGCGCCGCGCAATGATTGCGAATCAGCTGGCCACTATAAATGAAGCACAGTCCGGAGCCTACGCGACCAGTCGGTCAGGAACTGAATAACGTCGCTTTGCACATTATTGACGTACGACACTCATGGGACACAAAAGTGGTGCTAGCATAGAGCCACCAGTCGATCTCAGCATGCACCCTAACTAGTAGTCAGGATATGACCGAGCCAGAAGACCCCAGCCGTGAGCGCCTCAAGCACCACTTTGCCCAGCGGGTAATTCATCAGGCACGTCAGATTCTTGAGATATGGCAGCGTCTGCAACGTAGCGAATGGTCGACCACCGACATGTCGGAGCTGTGCGAGGCCAACCTGCGCCTGCTGCGCTTCGCCGAACGTTTCGAACAACCCGAACATACCCAGCTGGCCCGCAGCATCAGCCAGTCCCTGGAAGCGGTGGACGCCAACCGTGGCCGCCTCAGCAGCAACCTGATCACCGACCTCAACCGCCTGATGCAGCGCCTGTCGCGCACCGGGCTGCGCCACGGCGACCAACTGGAACAGACCTTCCTGCCGCCCCTGCGCAAGCCGATCTACGTGATGCTGCAGGACCACGACCGGGCCGAGCGCCTGGCCAAGCAGTTGGAATTCTTCGGCCTCAGCGCCCAGTCCCTGGACAGCATTCCGGCCTTTCGTTCGTCCATGGTCGAACGCCTGCCGGCGGCCATCGTCATCGATGTGGATTTCTGCGGTGCCGGCATGGGCCTGACCCTGGCCGCCGAGGCCCAGGTCGGCCTGGAGCAGAAACTCCCGCTGCTGTTCTTCAGCCTGCATGAAACCGACACCCCGACGCGCCTGGCCGCAGTGCGCGCCGGCGGCCAGGAATTCCTCACCGGCACCCTGGAAGCCTCCAGCCTGCTGGAAAAAATCGAAGTACTGACCTGCGTCGCCCAGTACGAACCTTATAAAGTGCTGATCATCGACGACTCCCGGGCCCAGGCCCTGCACACCGAGCGCCTGCTCAACAGTGCCGGGATCGTCACCCGCACCCTGATCGAACCGATCCAGGCCATGGCCGAGCTGGCGGACTTCCAGCCTGACCTGATCATTCTCGACATGTACATGCCGGCCTGCACCGGCACCGAGCTGGCCAAGGTAATCCGCCACAACGACCGCTACGTCAGCGTGCCGATCATCTACCTGTCCGCCGAGGACGACCTGGACAAGCAGCTGGACGCCATGAGCGAAGGCGGCGACGACTTCCTCACCAAGCCGATCAAGCCCCGGCACCTGATCACCACCGTGCGCAACCGCGCGGCCCGGGCGCGCAACCTCAAGGCGCGAATGGTCCGCGACAGCCTCACCGGCCTGTACAACCACACCCATATCCTGCAACTGCTGGAAGACTGCAGTTTCCGCGCCCGTCGCGAGGGCAAGCCGCTGAGCTTCGCCATGCTGGATATCGACCACTTCAAGCGGGTCAACGACAGCCACGGCCACCCCATGGGCGACCGGGTGATCAAGAGCCTGGCGCTGTTTCTCAAACAGCGCCTGCGCAAGACCGACTTCATCGGCCGCTACGGCGGCGAAGAATTTGCCATTGTCATGCCCGACACCGACCAGGACGCCGCGTGCAAGGTTCTGGACGAAATCCGCCAGCGCTTTGCCGAGATCCACTACCCGGCCCAGCCCCAGGACCTGTGGTGTACCTTCAGCGCCGGGGTGGTGGAAATGCAGGAGGATTCCGACAGCCTGATGATGGCCAGCCAGGCCGACGAAGCCCTGTACCGGGCCAAGCATGGTGGGCGCAATCGGGTCCAGGCCGCGCGATCAAGTCAAAGTGCCATCTTTTCATCCGAATCCACCGATTCGGTCATAACCTTGTAATACAAACGCAATAAATTCAGGCGCTTACCATTTAAGCCGTTGGTAGAGCCCCGATGCGCCTGAAGCTGCTGACCAATCTCAATACCCTGCTGCTCGTTGCCGTTTGCCTCGCCCTGGGGGCGACGCTCTGGTGGTCGCAACGGGCCCTGGAACGCCCCTATCTATTGATGGAGCGCTACCTGGGGCTGTCCCAGCAGTTTCAGAACCAGGTGGCGCGCAATATCGAAGACTACCTGGCCAGCGGCGATGCCCTGCGCCTGAGCAGTGCGGCCCAGGCCCTGGAAACCCTGCAGGGCGAGCTGGGCGAACTGCCGCCACCGCTGGCGCAAAGCCTGCGCCCGAGCCTGGCCAGCCTCGACGACTTCAGCAAGACCGACCTGCTGGCCGCCGGCAAGCTGGCAGGCGATCCCCAGGCCCTGCTGTTGCAGGCCGAACGCGAGCTGGGCGCGAACCTGGAGCAGCTCAGCCAGTACGCCAGCGGGGCCAAGAGCGCGGAAGCGGCGAACTACCTGCCTTTATTGCTCACCGCCTCCCAGCACCTGGGCAAGCTCTCCCTGGCCCGGGACAAGCTGGTGAGCAGTGGCCGCAGCGAGCTGGCCGCCGATGTGGAACGGGAAGTGAACAGCATCCGCGCCCAGGCCGATCAGCTCGAAGCCCTGCCTTTATTGGGCGTGGCCGCCAGCAGCGAATCGGGCACCGATGATTTCGCCGCCATGATGGGCCTGGAAAACACCGAAAAAGCCGCCGCCGAAGATGCCGGCATAGGCTTCAAGCGTGAACTCAACAGCCTGCTCAGCCGCTATCCGGCAGAACTGCAGCGCACCCGCGAGCAGATCCAGAAGCGCGCCGACCTGAGCGCCGCAACCCTGCTGAAGATCAACGCCGTGCGCCAGGCCATCGCCGAACTGGAACCGGCGGTACGGGCCCAGCACGGGCAGATCCAGGGCGAAGTGCGGCTGATGCAGGGGCTGATGATCGGCCTGATCCTGTTGATCGCCCTGGTGATCGACACCTTGCAGCGCAAGCTGGCGCGGGTTCTGACCAACCTCGCCCCGGCGCTGTCGACCTGGGCCGAAGGCGACTTCAGCCGACCGATCCAGCTGGGCAAGACCAACCGCGAGCTGCATGACATCGAGGAATCCCTGAACCGCCTGCGCGCCTACCTGGTGGACCTGGTGGGCACCATCCGCCAGAACGCCGAACAAGTGGCCGGCAGCAGCCGCGCCCTGGCCGACCTGAGCAGCGGCCTGCACAGCGGCGCCGAGCGCCAGGCCGGCGACACCGCACAGATCCGCGATGCCCTGGGCGAACTGGAAGCCACCATCCAGCAGGTCGCCGGGGACGCCAGCCAGGCCGCCGACGCCAGCCGCAGTGCTGGCCTCGCCGTGCAGCAGGGGCAGAAAGTCATAGGCCTGAGCCTCACCGGGCTGCACGCCCTTGTCGGGGAAGTCCAGGGCAACGCGCAGATGATCGAACACCTGGCGCAGGAATCCGCCACCATCGGCGGCGTGCTGACGGTGATCCGCTCCATCGCCGACCAGACCAACCTGCTGGCCCTCAACGCCGCCATAGAAGCCGCCCGCGCCGGGGAAATGGGCCGCGGTTTTGCCGTGGTCGCCGAAGAAGTGCGCTCCCTGGCCCAGCGCACCGCCGGGGCCACCGCGCAGATCCAGACCCTGATCGCCGGCCTGCAGGCCGCCGCCCAGCAATCGGTACAAGGCATGCGCGCCCAGGTCGAACACGCCGAGGCCACCGCCGGCCAGGCCCAGGCCGCCGATGGCGCCCTGGACGAAATCGTCGGGGCGATCCAGACCATCGCCGATACCGCCGTGCGGATCGCCGATGTCACTGCCCAGCAGAGCGGCGCGGTGAGCGAAATCCGCGATCACAGCGAACGCATCCACCAGTTGGGCGGCGACAACCTGCTGCGCATCGGCGAAGGCCGGGCCCAGGGCGAGAACCTGCTGGACCTGGGCGGGCAATTGCATACGGCAGTCCAAGCGTTCCGCGTCTAGGCTCTGAAACGGGCGCGCAAACCACAACCCACCGCCATCAGCGACGAAACGGGCGACAAGAAGCACGACCCCCTTCTTGAGGGCAAATGACCGGATTTAACCTGTCGGTCACATATTTTGCGCAAACATCGGTCATCGTGCTGGCTATTGCAGAGAACTGGACAGTCATAAAGTCTTTCCGGCATAGTCGCCGGGTTCTGACAACAGCCCCCGATAACAAGGAACAACCGATGGCCACCCTACTGGTTCTTCACGGACCCAACCTGAACCTGCTCGGCACCCGTGAACCGGGGGTCTACGGTGCAACCACCCTGGCCCAGATCAACCAGGACCTGGAGCAACGGGCCCGTGATGCCGGGCACCATCTGCAGTACCTGCAGAGCAATGCCGAGTACGAATTGATCGAGCGCATCCATGCCGCCCGCGATGAAGGCGTGGATTTCATTTTGATCAATCCAGCAGCTTTTACGCATACAAGCGTCGCATTACGTGACGCGCTGCTGGCGGTGAGCATCCCATTCATCGAAGTGCATTTGTCCAACGTGCACAAACGCGAACCTTTCCGTCATCACTCCTACTTCTCCGATGTTGCGGTGGGAGTGATCTGCGGCCTTGGCGCCAGCGGTTACCGACTGGCCCTGGAGGCCGCCCTAGAACAGCTTGAACGTCAGGCAAACGCTTGAACGACAAGCGATAAACGCCCCTGACCGACCCTTGGGAGTTGATGATTCATGGATATCCGTAAAGTTAAGAAACTGATCGAACTGCTGGAAGAGTCCGGCATCGACGAGCTGGAGATCAAGGAAGGCGAAGAGTCCGTACGCATCAGCCGCCACAGCAAGACTCCAGCCCAGCAGTACTACGCACCGGCTCCGGTTGCCGCTCCAGTGGCTGCGCCTGCCGCTGCCGCTCCTGCTGCTGCCGCCGCTCCTGCAGCACCGGCCGCACCCGCGCTGAACGGCACCGTGGCCCGTTCGCCAATGGTCGGCACTTTCTACCGCAAGTCTTCGCCTACCTCGCCAGCCTTCGTTGAAGTCGGCCAGAGCGTGAAGAAGGGCGACACCCTGTGCATCGTCGAAGCGATGAAGATGATGAACCACATCGAAGCTGAAACCAGCGGTGTGATCGAGTCCATTCTTGTCGAAGACGGCCAGCCGGTTGAGTACGACCAACCGCTGTTCACCATCGTTTGAACCGCGGAGAGTCTTTGATGTTGAAGCCTGCGAAGTTGGAAAAAGTCCTGATCGCCAACCGCGGCGAAATCGCCCTGCGGATCCTGCGTGCCTGCAAGGAAATGGGGATCAAGACCGTAGCCGTCTACTCCAAGGCCGACAAGGAGCTGATGCACCTGGGCCTGGCAGACGAATCGGTATGCATCGGCCCTGCGCAAGCCGCGCAGTCCTACCTGCACATCCCGGCCATCATCGCGGCCGCTGAAGTCACTGGCGCCACGGCGATCCACCCTGGCTACGGCTTCCTCGCGGAAAACGCCGACTTCGCCGAACAGGTGGAAAACTCCGGCTTCGCCTTCATCGGCCCGAAAGCCGAGACCATCCGCCTGATGGGCGACAAGGTTTCCGCCAAGCACGCCATGATCGCTGCCGGCGTACCGACGGTTCCAGGTTCCGACGGCCCGCTGCCGGAAGACGAGGAAACCGCCCTGCGCATCGGCCGTGAAGTCGGCTACCCGGTGATCATCAAGGCCGCCGGTGGCGGTGGTGGTCGCGGCATGCGCGTGGTGCACAAGGAAGAAGACCTGATCGCCTCGGCGAAGCTGACCCGCTCCGAAGCCGGCGCGGCGTTCGGCAACCCGATGGTCTACCTGGAGAAGTTCCTGACCAACCCACGTCACGTGGAAGTCCAGGTGCTGTCCGACGGCCAGGGCAATGCCATCCACCTGGGCGACCGCGACTGCTCGCTGCAGCGTCGGCACCAGAAGGTCCTCGAAGAAGCGCCGGCACCGGGCATCGACGAGACCGCCCGCCAGGAAGTCTTCGCCCGCTGCGTCAAGGCGTGCATCGACATCGGCTACCGTGGCGCCGGCACGTTCGAGTTCCTCTACGAGAACGGCCGCTTCTACTTCATCGAGATGAACACTCGCGTGCAGGTAGAGCACCCGGTATCGGAAATGGTGACCGGTATCGACATCGTCAAGGAAATGCTCAGCATTGCCGCCGGCAACAAGCTGTCGTTCACCCAGGACGACGTCGTGATCCGCGGCCACGCGCTGGAATGCCGGATCAACGCCGAAGACCCGAAAACCTTCATGCCAAGCCCAGGCACGGTCAAGCATTTCCATGCCCCGGGCGGCAACGGCGTGCGCGTCGACTCGCACCTGTACAGCGGCTACGCGGTTCCACCGAACTACGATTCGTTGATCGGCAAGCTGATCACCTACGGGGCCACCCGTGACGAAGCCATGGCGCGCATGCGCAATGCGCTGGACGAAATCGTCGTCGACGGGATCAAGACCAACATCCCGCTGCACCGCGACCTGACCCGTGACGAAGGCTTCTGCAAAGGGGGCGTGAACATTCACTACCTCGAGCACAAGCTGGCCGAGCAACACTGATCGGCACCCGCCACACCGACAAGGCCGCTTTCGAGCGGCCTTGTCGTATCCGCCGCCCCGCAGGAGCGAGCCTGCTCGCGAACCGCGCAGCGGCCATTCCCTGATCAACCGTCCTTGCGACCAAGCACAGGGCATCCCCCTCGCTCCCAAGGGGCGTCTCGCGTAAACTTGCGCGCTTCTCGCGGCCCACTAGGCTGCACATCACATATTTTCAAAGGTGCCCGCCATGCCTTGGCTGCAAGTCCGTCTCGCCATCAGCCCAGAACAAGCCGAAACCTACGAAGACGCTTTTCTTGAAGTCGGTGCCGTCTCGGTCACCTTCATGGACGCCGAGGATCAGCCGATCTTCGAACCTGAACTGAACACCACCCCGCTCTGGTCCCACACCCATCTGCTGGCCCTGTTCGAGGGCGGCACCGAAGCCGCCAGCGTACTCGCCCACATGGAGCTGCTGACCGGCGGCCCGCTGCCCGAGCATCACAGCGAAGTCATCGAAGACCAGGATTGGGAGCGCAGCTGGATGGACAACTTCCAGCCCATGCGTTTCGGCCAGCGCCTGTGGATCGTTCCCAGCTGGCACGCCGCGCCGGAGCCCGAGGCAGTGAACCTGCTGCTGGACCCGGGCCTGGCCTTCGGCACCGGCACCCACCCGACCACCGCCCTGTGCCTGGAATGGCTGGACGGCCAGGACCTGAAGGACTGCAACGTGCTGGACTTCGGCTGCGGCTCGGGGATCCTGGCCATTGCCGCCCTGTTGCTGGGCGCCAAACAGGCGGTGGGCACCGACATCGACGTGCAAGCCCTGGAAGCCTCCCGTGACAACGCCGGGCGCAACGGCATTGCCGACGAGCTGTTCCCGCTCTACCTGCCCGAGCAGCTGCCCCAGGTGCAGGCCGATGTCCTGGTGGCCAACATCCTGGCCGGGCCACTGGTGGCCCTGGCGCCGCAGCTTTCGGGGCTGGTCAAGTCCGGCGGGCGCCTGGCGCTTTCCGGCATCCTTGCCGAACAGGGCGAGGAAGTCGCCGCGGCTTATGCCCAGGACTTCGATCTGGACCCGATCGCCACCCTTGATGGCTGGGTGCGCATCACCGGCCGTCGGCGCTAGAATGGCCGCCTGCATAATCCGGATGGCCGCATGACCGACAGTTTCGTCACCCAGTGCCCGCATTGCCAAACCCGCTTCCGCGTCAGCCACGCCCAGTTGAGCGTGGCCCGTGGAGTGGTTCGCTGTGGCTCCTGCCTGCAGGTGTTCAACGCCGCACGGCAGTTGCTCGAGCAACGCGCGGCCAAGGAAGCTGCCACCTCGAAAGCCGCTGCCAAACCCGTAGCGCCACCGGCTGCTCCCGCAGCGACCGTGGCGCCGGCACCGGCGGCACCGGATCTGCCACCCCCCGCGGCCCCTGCCGCTCCTCAGCGCGCCATCAGCCAGAAGCAATGGTCGGCCGCCGAGATGGATCTGGATCACCTGGACCTCGATGAGGAACTGGCCAAGCTCGAACAGCGCGAAATCCAGCCAGCCAAGGCCTTTGGCCAGGAACGCGAGCACAAGGAAGGCAGCCTCAGCGCCCGGCGCGATACCCAGGACGCCGACGAGGCGCACTGGCCGGACGAACTGTTCGGCAGCGCCGCCGAACGGGACGACAGCGAGCCTTCGCCCCCCAAGGTGCAACCGGACGACGCCGAACCCAGCGCCGAACCACCCAAGCCCAGCCGCACCGAACCGTCGCTGTCGTTCAACCTCGCGGACCTGGACGACGAACCCCAGGCGCCCAGGTTGCGCCTGGACGATGACCTGGAACCTCACTCGCCTGCCAACCCGGAAGACCAGGACGACGAGCCCGCCGTCTCCGGCAAGAAGCGCCGCGAGCGCAACGAGCCCGGGGTCAAGGAAGAGGTGCTGCTGGACCTGGTGGACGACCCGCTCCACCTCGACTGGCAGAAGCGCCGCTCGCCCTGGGGCAAGCGCCTGCTCTGGCTGCTGCTGATCCTGCTGGCCGCCGGCGGCCTGATGGGACAATACGTCGCCTATCACTTTGATGAGCTGGCCCGCCAGGACCAGTACCGTCCCTGGTTCCAGCAACTGTGCCCGGAATTCGGCTGCACGGTACCTTCCCGGGTCGACATCGCCCGGATCAAGAGCAGCAACCTGGTGGTACGCAGCCATCCGGAATTCAGCGGCGCCCTGGTGGTGGACGCCATCATCTATAACCGCGCGCCCTTCTCCCAACCCTTCCCGCTGCTTGAGCTGCGCTTCGCCGACCTCAACGGCCACCTGATCGCCAGCCGCAGCTTCAAGCCCGGGGAATACCTGGGCGGTGACTTGCAGGATGCGGCGGAAATGCCGCCGCAGACCCCGATTCACATCGCCCTGGATATTCTTGACCCCGGTCCGAAAGCGGTGAACTACAGTCTGAGTTTCCACTCGCCTGAGTGAATCGGCTGCACAAGTTCACGGACGACTCTGGATTAACGACAGTTTTATGACTGTTTCGCCTGGATTGCTCCCAGGACGTTACAGAAGAACTGTTCAGATTTTATCCAATTCAGCCTTTATCCGGTCATCGAGAGCGGGTATCATGCCAACCCTTTTTCGAACTCTCATGATCCGGCCCCACAACAGGGAAGTCCTATGTCGGCGGTACGCATCGGCCCATATACAGTGCACAACGGTTTGATTCTCGCCCCGATGGCGGGGGTTACAGACCAGCCCTTTCGTCAGCTTTGCAAGCAATTGGGCGCGGGCCTTGTAGTCTCGGAAATGGTCACCAGCGACATGAGCTTGTGGAACAGCCGCAAATCGCGGTTGCGCATGATCCACGAAGGCGATCCCGAGCCCCGCTCGGTGCAGATTGCCGGGGGTGATGCACAGATGCTGGCAGACGCCGCCCGCGCCAACGTCGAGTTGGGCGCACAGATTATTGATATCAACATGGGTTGCCCGGCCAAGAAGGTCTGCAACAAGGCCGCCGGCTCCGCGTTGCTGAAGGACGAAGCCCTGGTCAACGAGATTCTCCAGGCAGTAGTGGCCGCTGTGGATGTACCGGTCACCCTGAAGATCCGCACCGGCTGGGACCGGGAGAACAAGAACGGCCTGACGGTGGCGAAGATCGCCGAGCAGGCCGGCATCACGGCACTGGCGGTCCATGGTCGGACCCGGGCCGACCTGTACACCGGTGAAGCCGAGTACGACACCATTGCCGCGATCAAGCAGGCGGTGTCGATCCCGGTCTTTGCCAATGGCGATATCGACTCGCCGGAAAAGGCCCGGCGGGTGTTGCACGCCACCGGCGCCGACGGGCTGTTGATCGGCCGGGCCGCCCAGGGGCGGCCATGGATTTTTCGTGAGATCGAACACTTCCTCAGTACCGGTGAAACCCTCCCGGCACCGGAGCTGTTCGAGGTGGAACGTATTCTGCTAGAGCACCTGGCCGCGCTGCATGCCTTCTATGGAGATGTCATGGGCGTACGCATTGCGCGCAAGCATGTGGGCTGGTATCTCGCAACCCTGCCGGGCGCCAGGGAGTTTCGCGCCCACTTCAATCGTTTGGAAGATACGGAAGCACAATGCGCCAACGTTCGTGAGTTCTTTGCCGGACGTTACAAGAGCCTGGAAACAGGGGACGGAGAGGGGGTGGCCGCATGACGATGATGACCGAGACTTTAGTGAGTGGAACAACACCCGTGAGCGACAACGTGAATTTGAAACAGCACCTCAATACACCCAGCGAAGAAGGCCAGACCCTTCGCGGGAGTGTCGAGAAGGCGCTGCACAATTATTTCGCCCACCTTGAGGGCGCTGCCGTCACGGACGTGTACAACCTGGTGCTCTCCGAAGTCGAGGCTCCGTTGCTCGAAAGCGTGATGAACTACGTCAAGGGCAACCAGACCAAGGCCAGCGAACTCCTGGGTCTGAACCGCGGTACCCTGCGCAAGAAACTCAAGCAGTACGATTTGCTGTAAGCATTCAATCAAACCAGAAAGGCGCCCGCGTAAAAAACGGTCGCCTTTTTTGCTGACTCCTTTGCTTTTGATGGAAATTGAGATGACCGACCAGACTACCCGCCTGCCGATCCGCCGCGCCTTGATCAGTGTTTCCGACAAGACCGGGATCCTCGAATTCGCCAAGGAGCTGGAAGCCCTTGGTGTGGAGATCCTCTCCACCGGCGGGACCTTCAAACTGCTGCAGGACAACGGCGTGTCCGCAGTGGAAGTCGCGGATTACACCGGTTTCGCGGAAATGATGGATGGCCGGGTGAAGACCCTGCACCCGAAAATCCACGGCGGTATCCTCGGCCGTCGCGGCATTGACGACGCCATCATGAACGAGCACGGGATCAAGCCGATCGACCTGGTCGCGGTCAACCTCTACCCGTTCGAAGCCACCATCAACAAGCCAGGCTGCGACCTGCCGACCGCCATCGAGAACATCGACATCGGCGGCCCGACCATGGTCCGCTCGGCGGCCAAGAACCATAAGGACGTGGCCATCGTGGTCAATGCCAGCGACTACGCCGGCGTCCTGGAAAGCCTCAAGGCCGGTGGCCTGACTTACGCCCAGCGCTTCGACCTGATGCTCAAGGCCTTCGAACACACCGCTGCGTACGACGGCATGATCGCCAACTACATGGGCACCGTGAACCAGGCCGCCGAAACCCTCTCGACATCCGGCCGCAGCGAATTCCCGCGCACCTTCAACAGCCAGTTCATCAAGGCCCAGGAAATGCGCTACGGCGAGAACCCGCACCAGAGCGCGGCGTTCTACGTTGAGGCCAAGCCTGCTGAAGTCGGCATCGCCACCGCGACCCAACTGCAAGGCAAAGAACTGTCCTACAACAACGTGGCCGACACCGACGCCGCGCTGGAATGCGTGAAGAGCTTCGTCAAGCCGGCCTGCGTCATCGTCAAGCACGCCAACCCGTGCGGCGTGGCGGTCAGCCCGGACGCTGAAGGCGGTATCCGCCAGGCGTACGAACTGGCCTACGCCACCGACACCGAATCGGCCTTCGGCGGCATCATCGCCTTCAACCGCGAGCTGGATGCAGCCACCGCCAAGGCCATCGTCGAGCGTCAGTTCGTCGAAGTGATCATTGCCCCGAGCGTCAGCGAAGAAGCCCGCGCCATTGTCGCTGCCAAGGCCAACGTGCGCCTGCTGGCCTGCGGCCAGTGGTCGGCTGAGCGCGCTGCGGCCTGGGATTACAAGCGCGTCAACGGCGGCCTGCTGGTGCAGAGCCGCGACATCGGCATGATCAGTGCCGATGACCTGAAAGTCGTGACCAAGCGCGCCCCGACCGAGCAAGAGATCAACGACCTGATCTTCGCCTGGAAAGTCGCCAAGTACGTCAAGTCCAACGCCATCGTCTACGCCAAGAACCGCCAGACCATCGGTGTCGGCGCCGGCCAGATGAGCCGCGTGAACTCCGCGCGAATCGCCGCCATCAAGGCCGAGCACGCCGGCTTGCAAGTCGCCGGTTCGGTCATGGCCTCCGACGCGTTCTTCCCGTTCCGCGACGGCCTGGACAACGCCGCCAAGGTCGGCATCACCGCAGTGATCCAGCCCGGCGGCTCGATGCGTGACAACGAAGTGATTGCCGCGGCCGACGAAGCGGGCATTGCCATGGTGTTCACCGGCATGCGCCACTTCCGTCACTGATACGACAACGGTCGCACTGACACCGGCATCTGCTGCGTTGGAGCCCACCTCGATGATGCTCATTGCCAACAGGCAACTGCGCTCATCGAGGTGGGCTCCGCCTTGCATCTACCACTGTCATTGCAACCTCCTGAGGCGTCCAGCTCTTCAGGTTCCAAAACAGAATTAGCGTCATCCGAGGTTTTTGAAATGAATGTACTGATCATTGGTAGCGGCGGTCGTGAACACGCTCTGGCCTGGAAAGTCGCTCAGGACCCACGGGTTCAGAAAGTGTTCGTCGCCCCAGGCAACGCCGGCACCGCCATCGAGGCCAAGTGCGAGAACGTCGCCATCGACGTCCTGGCCCTGGAGCAGCTTGCAGACTTTGCTCAGAAGAATGTGTCCCTGACCATCGTCGGCCCGGAAGTGCCGCTGGTGGCTGGCGTGGTCGACCTGTTCCGCTCCCGTGGCCTGGACTGCTTCGGCCCGACGGCCGGTGCTGCGCAGCTGGAAGGTTCGAAAGCCTTCACCAAGGATTTCCTCGCCCGCCACAAGATCCCTACTGCCGACTATCAGAACTTCACCGAGATCGAGCCGGCCCTGGCTTACCTGCGTGAAAAAGGCGCCCCGATCGTGATCAAGGCCGACGGCCTGGCCGCCGGCAAAGGCGTGATCGTGGCCATGACCCTGGCCGAAGCCGAGGAAGCGGTGCGCGACATGCTCGCCGGCAATGCCTTCGGCGACGCCGGTTCCCGCGTGGTGATCGAGGAGTTCCTCGACGGCGAGGAAGCCAGCTTCATCGTCATGGTCGACGGCAAGAACGTGCTGCCCATGGCCACCAGCCAGGACCACAAGCGCGTCGGCGACGGCGACACTGGCCCCAATACCGGTGGCATGGGCGCCTACTCCCCGGCACCGGTGGTCACTTCAGAAGTGCACCAGCGGGTGATGGATCTGGTGATCTGGCCCACCGTGCGCGGCATGGCCGAGGAAGGCAACGTCTACACCGGCTTCCTCTATGCCGGGCTGATGATCGACAAGGCCGGCAACCCGAAAGTCATCGAGTTCAACTGCCGCTTCGGCGACCCGGAAACCCAACCGGTGATGCTGCGCCTGCAATCGAGCCTGGTGCTGCTGGTGGAAGCCGCCCTGGCCCAGGCCCTGGACAAGGTCGAAGCGCAGTGGGACCCACGCCCGAGCCTGGGTATCGTTCTGGCGGCAGGCGGCTATCCTGGTGACTACGCCAAGGGCGCGGCCATCACTGGCCTGGACGCCGCGGCAGCACTGGAAGGCAAGGTGTTCCACGCCGGTACCGCACTCAAGGATGGCCAGGTCGTGACCTCCGGCGGCCGGGTACTGTGCGCTACCGCCATGGGTGACAGCGTCGACGCGGCTCAGCAACAGGCCTACCGCCTGGCGGCCGAGATCGACTGGCAGGGCTGCTTCTACCGCAAGGACATCGGCTACCGCGCCATTGCCCGCGAGCGCGGCCAGGAGTAAGGCTGTCGTTGACCCCGGCAAGGGCACACGCCCTTGCCGTGCGGTCATTACGCCGCGCATAGTTATAATCAGGCATCAACCAACGAAGGGATTTCGCCGTGCGCTGGCTCAGGATTGCCCTAGGCTTCACCGTCACCTTGCTGACCCTGCTCTGCTTGAACCCGGCCCTGGCCGCTCAAGGCAGTGGCTGGGCGGTTTTGCTCGACGAACAGGCCGACCTGCAGCTCAGTGACATCCGCTCCCCACGCTACACCAACCAGTTCAGCCCGATCGAGCTGGACAAGCTCACCGCCGCCGAGCCCGATGGCGCCCTGTGGCTACGCTTCAAGCTGCAACCGGGAACCCATGAGCAGATCCTGCGGATCTTCGCCCCCGACCTGTCCCACCTGAACCTCTACGTGCTCGAAGGCGACAAGCTGATCGAGCAAGTGAACACCGGCTCCGGCCCGTCGCAGGCGCAAAAGCCCCTGCCCAGCAGCGACTTCATGCTGCCGCTGCCGCAAAGCGCCAAGCCACTGGACGTCTATGTACGCCTGGTGTCCGAACACGAGCTGCGCCCCTTCATCACCCTGCAATCGGCGGTGATGGGCGCGGCCGACCAGAGCCAGACGCTGATCTACGGCCTGCTCTTCGGCTGCCTGGCGATGCTGATCCTGCACAACCTCACCCGCTTCGCCTACACCCGTTCGCGCAGCAGCCTGTGGCTGGCAGCCTGCGAAGGGCTGCTGACCCTCAGCCTGCTGATGCTGCTGAACCTGTTCGGGCCCTGGCTCCCGGCCTGGGAAGCCCTGCAGACGCCGGGGGCCTATATCGCCCTGCTGCTGACCGCGCCCTGCGGGATGATGTTCGCCTACCGCTTTTTCGCCCCCCTGGGCGCCCATCCACTGAACCGCCTGCTGCTGGGCAACATCCTGCTGATCAGCCTGTTCGGCCTGTTGCTGCTGTTCGTCGATACCCTGCCGCTGAACATCATCACCTACGGCCTGGTGGCCCTGGCCGGCCTGAGCATGCTGTTCGTCGGTGGCTATCACTGGCACAAGGGCTATCGCCCGGCGCGCCTGTTCGTCGCCGCCATGGTGATCTTCAACCTCGGCACCCTGGTGATCCTGCCGGCCCTGCTGGGGCTGACCCTGGTGGCCCCGCAAGGCCTGATCGTCACCCTCTTGAGCGTGGTGTGCATCGCCGGGCTGCTGATGAGCATTGCCCTGGGCGAGCGCCAGCGCAACATCACCGAGAACCGCTTCAGCGTCAGCCGCGACCTGGCCGCCAGCACCGCCGAGGTCAATGCCAAGGCCGAGTTCCTGGCCAAGATCAGCCACGAGATCCGCACCCCGATGAATGGCGTGCTGGGCATGACCGAGCTGCTGCTGGGCACCCCGCTGTCGGTCAAGCAGCGCGATTACGTGCAGACCATCCACAGTGCCGGCAACGAGCTGCTGACCCTGATCAACGAGATCCTCGACATCTCCAAGCTGGAGTCCGGGCAGATCGAACTGGACGATGTGCAGTTCGACCTCAACGCCCTGATCGAAGACTGCCTGAGCATCTTCCGGGCCAAGGCCGAACAGCAGAACGTCGAGCTGATCAGTTTCATCCAGCCCCAGGTGCCACGGGTCATCAGCGGTGACCCGACACGCCTGCGCCAGGCCCTGCTGAGCCTGTTGGAAAATGCCCTGAAGAAGACCGATGAAGGCGAAGTGCTGATCGTCGTCGCCCTCGACGAGCGCAGCAGCAAACCGCGCCTGCGCATCGCCGTGCAGGACAGCGGCCAGCCGATGGAGGCCGAAGAGCGCGAAGCCCTGCTGCACACCGAGCTGCACAGCAAGAACTTCCTCGCCACCACCCGCCTGGGGGGCAACCTGGGGCTGGTGATCGCCCGTCAACTGATCCTGCTGATGCATGGCGAGTTCGGCATCAAGAGCGGCACCAACCAGGGCAGCACCCTGTGGCTGACCCTGCCCCTGGATGCCGAGCGCCTGGAACACCCGACCGCCGACCTCGACGGCCCCCTGCAGGGCGCGCGGGTACTGGTGGTGGACGACAACGACACCTGCCGCAAGGTGCTGGTACAGCAGTGCAGTGCCTGGGGCCTGAACGTCAGCGCCGTGCCATCGGGCAAGGAAGCCCTGGCCCTGCTACGCACCAAGGCGCACCTGCGGGACTACTTCGACGTGGTATTGCTGGACCAGAACATGCCCGGCATGACCGGCATGCAACTGGCGGCGAAGATCAAGGAAGACCCGAGCCTGAACCACGACATCCTGCTGATCATGCTCACCGGCATCAGCAATGCGCCGAGCAAGGTGATTGCACGCAATGCCGGGATCAAGCGCATCCTCGCCAAGCCAGTGGCCGGCTACACCCTCAAGACCACCCTGGCGGACGAACTCAATCAGCGCGACAAGGCCCCCGCCGCCCCCTACAACCAGCCGGCGCACGCTGCCCCGGCCCCGGCGCCAGTCACCGTGCCCAGCGACTTCCGCATCCTGGTGGCCGAGGACAACAGTATTTCCACCAAGGTCATCCGCGGCATGCTCGGCAAGCTCAACCTGCAGCCCGATACCGCCAGCAACGGCGAGGAAGCCTTGCAGGCAATGAAAGCCAACCGCTACGACCTGGTACTGATGGACTGCGAAATGCCGGTGCTCGACGGCTTCTCCGCCACCCAGCAACTGCGCGCCTGGGAAGTCGGCAACCAGCGGGTGCGTACCCCGGTGGTGGCGCTCACCGCGCACATCCTCGCCGAGCACAAGGAGCGCGCGCGCCAGGCCGGCATGGATGGGCACATGGCCAAGCCCGTGGAGCTCTCGCAACTGCGGGAACTGGTGGAACACTGGGTGACCCAGCGCGACCTGCGCGAGCGCAGCACCGCGCACACCAGTTGAGCCGACAGGCTCTGCGGCGCCTGTTAAACTCTCGCTCGCCCTCCTTTAGTCGTGAGCTCCCACCATGCTCCACGTGCTGTTCAGCGTTTACCTGAAGATGCTGGTGCTCTACAGCCCCTTCTTCGTGCTCTCGTGCTTCATCAGCCTGACCCGCGGCTATTCGCTCAAGGAGCGCCGGCGCCTGGCCTGGAAAGTGGCCCTGGCGACCCTGGTCTCCAGCATCCTGCTGTACCTGTTCGGCCGGGTGATCTTCGGCGTGTTCGGCATCACCGTGGACGCCTTCCGCATCGGCGCCGGCAGTGTGCTGTTCATCTCAGCCCTGGGCATGGCCCAGGGCAAATCGGCGGTGCAGACCGACAACGTGCAGCAGGACGTGACCATAGTCCCGCTGACCATTCCCCTGACCGTGGGCCCGGGCACCATCGGCGCCCTGCTGGTGATGGGCGTCAGCCAGCCGCACTGGGACGACAAGCTCACCGCCATCCTC
The DNA here is from genome assembly GCF_000397205.1 of Pseudomonas protegens CHA0. Taxonomy (NCBI): domain Bacteria; kingdom Pseudomonadati; phylum Pseudomonadota; class Gammaproteobacteria; order Pseudomonadales; family Pseudomonadaceae; genus Pseudomonas; species Pseudomonas protegens. The sequence continues at coordinate 774,395 of NC_021237.1, read as the reverse complement.
AGCATCGCCCTGGCCAGCCTCACCGTGGGGGTGGTGCTGTACCTGTCCAACCGCATCGAACGCATCCTCGGCGACCAGGGCTTGCAGATCGTCAGCCGGTTGATGGGGCTGTTCGTCTGCGCCCTGGCAGCGCAGATCATCTTCACCGGGGTCAGGGGCTACCTGGTCCCTTAGGGCCCCGGCCACCCTCCCATCCAGCGACAGGCAACGGAATGCAGACTCTTCAACGACCCACTGGCACGGGCCCCGCCGCCGCGCGCGCCCTGTGCCTTGCGCAGATCGGGCGCGGCCTGGCCTGCCTGCTGGCCGGGCTCCTGCTCATGCCCCTCCCGGCACTGGCTGGCGAATCGCCCCAGGCCAAGCTCGAGGCCTTGCTGAACAAGACCAGTGAATCCATTGAGCGCTTTGGCGACTTCAAGGTGTACCACCGTCGGGACGGCAGCAGCCCCCGGGAAATCACCTACAAGGGCCAGCTCTATCGGCCGCTGAACGCCTGGCAGATCACCGATGTAAAACCCACCGGGGCGACCCGGGGCGGGCAACCGGTACTGCTGGCCACCACCATCGAATGGATGGGCGTCGGCACGGTGCTGATCGCCGTGCAGAACGACACGCCCCTGGCCCGCATCCTCAGCCCGGTCAAGAGCAAGAGCGAACCCGACTGGGGCCAGCCGCAACCCGGACGCAGCGACCTGCTGCTGTTTCCCGAGGGCGCGCGGGCCCTGGTGCCCTCCACCGGGCAAGTGCTGTGGTTCGACGAGCGGCTGCCCGGCTGGGGGTTCTCCCACTACGCCATGCTGGTGTCGGTGTCGCCGGACAACAGCAGTGCTGCGTTCCTCGGCAAGGAAGGGCTGCTGCTCAGTTCGGCGGAGCAGGGCGTGTATGCCCAGTTGCCGATCAGCAAAGAGCTGAACCTGAGCCAGCTCTGGCCCCTGTTCAACCAAGCCGGCGACCGCGCGCGAAAGGCCCTGGACGAAGGCCGGCGCATTGACCAGAGCCGCCTGCATCACGCCTTGCAGGTGGACTGGGTCGGCCGCCAGTTCAGCTGGCAGCAGGTGCAGGGAAGCTGGCAGCTCAAGGGGCTGGGCCTGAACTCCAGCCCGCTGAAGAAGGAGCATTGAGTGATGACCGTTCTACGTCCATGGCCCGCCCGACAGCTGCTGCAACTGACTACGGCCATGGTGCTGGCCGGTTGCGCCAGCCATGGCAGCGAGCAACCCAGCGATATACGCACCGAGCACGCCAAGGCCTCAGACGCGGTGCTGGAGCTTGAAGTCAGCTTCGCCAAAGCGCCGGACTACAAGCCTGAAACCCGCGGCCCCTATGCATCCAGCCAGTACGTGAAGATCGAGGGCGCACCGGCCCTGGAGATACCCTTCTACCAAAAAGGTATCGGCTTCGAACTGGGCGTGGTGGGTGACCCGCGGGCGCTGCTGGCCCTGCCCTACCCTTCGCCCAAGGCCGACTCATCGAGCAAGAATCTGCGGGTCATCGGCCAACGCCTGGACAGCACCCGCTACCGTTTTGTAGTGCTGCCGCTGTCGGGCTGGAACAGCCTCGACAGCTTCGAGGTGGCCTTCGCCCACAACGACCGGCGCGAGGCCATGACCTTCACCTACAGCACGCAAGTGGCCTGCAACAGCAGCTTTGCGGTGACCACGCCGACCTACGGTTTCGCTATGTCGGTGGAGGCGCGCTTTCCCAAGGGCGTCCAGGGTTGCCTCAAGGCCTGTGATGCACGCCCCGAGTACGCCGGGCAATGCGCCTACAACTCCGGTTTTCGCCAGGTCTCGAACCTGTAGCCCCCCCTTCCAGCAGGAGCAGGAACCACCCAATGCCCTACAGCGCCGATGCCGCTTTCATTCAGGAACAATGGCTGGGCGGGTGTTTCCCCCGGGAAAACACCCTGGTCCTCGGCAGCGGGTTCTACTGCCTGTTCGACCTGCCCTATGAACATCCCCGGCTGATCAACAACGTCTGGATGCCGGCCCTGGACTATCCCCAACAGGATGAGCCTGACTTCGTCACCACCCTGGGCTTGTGCACCGACGGTCCACAGTCGTTCTATGCCCGGGGTGGGGAGACGGCAGGCTACGGCGGCGATGGCTTCCTGGCCTTGCAGGAAAAAGGCTCGGATGCACTGATCTGGCTGGTTGCCCTGCGCGACACCAACCCCTTCAACCGGGTAGAGATCCAGGACCAGTACCTCCATGGCGAATCGACCTCCGGGGTCAGGGTACGAATACCCATTCAGCGCCCTGACCAATTGACCCTGACCTGGCCCTGAACCGCCCCCTCGAAAAGCCGACCCCCCATGGAAAAACTCACCGCCAACGCAGCCATCGACCTTCTGAGCCGCCACAGGTTGCCCGGCCTCGACGCCGCCGCGCGCTTCTCCCACCTCCTGAACTGGTGGGGAATAGACAGAGACAACCTTGAATTCGCGGCACTTGCACCCAGCCTGCAACAACAGATCCTGACCCAACCGGAGCCCCCGCAAGAGGTGCAAGACCCACGCTACGACGCGCTGCTGCTGATCGCCCTGCGCGCCGAATATCGCGGCGTGACCCACCTGTACCTGAGGCGCTGCCTGCGTGAAGCCGGGCTGGGTGACTACACCGTCAGCGCGAACATCGAGTGCCTGGAGGCCTGCCCCTGCTGCGGCTACCTGACCCTGGGCGCACGAGGCGAATACGAGATCTGCGACCTGTGCCACTGGGAAGACGACGGCAGCGAAGCGCTGGATGTGCCGAGCGGGCCGAACCATAAAACCCTGGGCCAGGCCCGGAAACAATTCACCCGCGACATGAACCATCTGCCGCTGGACAAATGGCCACGCGCCACCGAGTACCCGGCATGATTCCAGCGCCACTGATTGCCCTGATCGAAGCCCAGCCCCGCTACCGCCCGCTTCCTGAAAGCGCCGAGGTCACCCTGGCGCTGGAAGCCCTGGGCATTGCCCCGGACAGCGAGTTCGCACAGATCTACCTGGCCTGCCACCCCGCCGATTTCAGCAGCCGCGTCAGCGACGAAGTGCTCCTCGACATTGCCGGGCCCGGCGAGGAAGTTCGCATGGGCACCGAGTTCATCCATGAGGTGTGGGAGCTGCCAGAGAACTTTGTGGCCTTCACCTCATTACAAGGCGAAGGCGGCTACTTGCTGGACAAGGACAGCGGCGGCGTCTGGGATTTCGACCTGGGCGACTGGGAAGCTTTCGTCGCCGGCCGCATCCCCGCCAGATGGGCCGGCTTCTTCGAATTCATCACCTGGCTGCTGACCGCCGAACCCAGCGACTCCTAGAGGGGTTTATTGCCGTACCAGCGCGGGGTGTACACCCAGTCGCCGCCCCCGGCCCGGGGGAAGACGCAGGTGGTGGAGGAGCCCACCAACACCATGGTGCGCATGTCCACCTGCTCCGGGGTCAGCTCGCCCAGGGTGATGACCCGCAGGGTCTGACCCGGGCGGCCAATGTCGCGCCCCAATACCACCGGGGTTTGCGGCGTACGGTGCTGGCGCACGATCTCCAGGGCCCGGCCCAGTTGCCAGGGCCGCGAGCGGGAAATCGGGTTGTAGAAGGCCAGGGCCAGATCCGCCTGGGAGGCGAGGTCCAGGCGCTTCTCGATGATGTCCCAGGGCTTGAGGTTGTCCGACAGCGACAGCACACAGAAATCATGGCCCAGGGGGGCACCGGCCTGGGCTGCGGTGGCCAGGGAGGCGGAGACGCCCGGGAGGATCTCCAGATCGACGCTGTGCCAGGCCGGGTCTCTGGATTCGTGCAGGGCTTCGAGCACCGCCGCGGCCATGGCGAATACTCCCGGATCGCCGGACGACACCACCACCACCGAACGGCCCTGGGCCGCCAGCTCGAAGGCGTGACGGGCGCGCTGCATCTCTTCGCGGTTATCGGTGCAGTGCATCACCTGGTCGGCGCGAAACGGACCGGCCATGCGCACGTAGGTTTCATAACCGAGAATGTCGTTGGCCCGGGCCAGTTCGGCTTTCACCGCCGGCACCATCAGCTCGGCGGCGCCAGGGCCGAGGCCGATCACGGCAAGGCGCCCACGGGGGCGGCCAATCTGCTCCGGGTCCAGGGGCTGGCTGGCCACAGCAATGGCGATGTCCTCGCCCACCTTCAGCGGCGGCAGCAATTGCGGCACGGCCTGTTGCGCCAGTTCGGCGACACTGTCGGCGGCCGGCAGGAAGCGCAGCGGTACGCCCAGTTGCGCTGCTGCCTGGTGCAGGGCACGGTCGGCCATGTCGCGGTCAGCGGCCAGCAGGCACGCCACCGACTGCACCGCGATGCGCGCCTGATGCAGAGCCTGGCGGATGTGGGTGGCCAGGTCGCTATCAGCTTCGCCGGCAAGCCGCTGCCCACGGCAGGCAACCAGCACGCTGCGGGGGTAGATCAGCAGCTCATTGGCCACGGGCTCGCGCTCGGCGGAACCGACCCGGATGGTCAGGCGGGCCTGGTCGTCCTCGGGCAGCTTCGCTGCGGCCAGCCAGGGTGCTGCGCCTTCGATGCGCACGCTTTCGCCACCCAGCAGGTCGGAGACGAACCGCTTGCCCAGCTCCAGGTCACCCAGGGCATAGCCACTGGGCGGGTTGAGCAGGCAGGTGCCGAAGCGCAGTTCACCGCTAGTGGTAATAGCCGCGGCCACTCCAAGGCCCGCAGCGATTTCCCGGGCCATGACGTTGACGCCGCCCAGGCCGCCCAGCAGCGGCACCACGGCGCTGCCGTCTTCGGCCACCGCCAGCACCGGCGGCTCGGCGCCCTTTTCCAGCAGCAGCGGCGCCAGGGTGCGGATCACGATGCCGGCCGCACACAGGGCGATGATGGGCGTGTCCTGCTGATAGAGCTGGCGCAGGGTCGCGCCGAATTCGTGGTAGGCCCGGTCGGCGCCTTCGACCCGTTCCGCCAGACCGTGGATCAACGAGCCGGGATACAGCCGCTGGATCTGCCGTGCGGTGTCGAGGCTGCCTTGGCCAAGGATGACGATGGCCGGAGTTGAACGGGCCATCAGCCTTGCCACCTTTCGCCGGGAACGATGATCAGCGAGAAGTACGGCGAGGACATCGGCTCCACGTCATCCAGCGGCACGATCTTCTGGTTGGCCATGGTGGCGCGCTCGACGTACAGCGCACGCCGCGCCAGCCCCAGTTCTTCCAGGACCTGGCGCACCTTGGGGAAGTTGCGCCCCAGCTTCATCACCACCGCCGCATCGGCGTCCGCCAGGCGACGCTTGAGTTCCTCATGGGGCAGCACCCCGGAAAGCACCGACAGGCTCTGGTTGCGATACACCAGGGGCGCGCCCAGCACCGAAGCGCCGCCCAGCATCGAGCACACCCCCGGCACCACTTCGGCCTGGTAACGCTCGGCCAACCGGTCGTGCAGGTACATGTAGGAGCCGTAGAAGAACGGGTCGCCTTCGCAGATCACAGCCACGTCGCGGCCGGCGTCCAGGTGCTGCGCCAGCTCCTCGCTGGCGCTGTCGTAGAAGTCGCTGATCACTTGTTCGTAGGACAGCGGCGCCGGCAGCACCTCGGTGGTGACCGGGTACACCAGGGGCAACAGGGTCTGGGCCTGTTGCAGATGCCCTTCGATGATGCCGAAGGCATTGCCCTTCTTGCCCTTGGCCACGAAGTAGGCCACCACCGGTGATTCGCGCAGCAGGCGCAGGGCCTTCACAGTAATCAGTTCCGGGTCACCGGGGCCCACGCCAAGGCCGATCAAACGTCCGGGCTGCTGCATCACTCGACCTCCGTGGCCAGGGCATTGACCGCAGCCGCCGCCATGGCGCTGCCGCCCAGGCGGCCCTGCATGATCACGAAGGGCACCCCGCGGCTGTCGGCGGCGAGCATCGCCTTGGATTCGGCGGCACCGACGAAGCCCACCGGGAAGCCGAGGATCAGCGCCGGTTTCGGCGCGTCCGCATCGAGCATTTCCAGCAGGTAGAACAAAGCGGTGGGCGCGTTGCCGATCACCACCACGCTGCCTTCCAGGTGCGGGCGCCACAGCTCCAGGGCCGCAGCGGAACGGGTGTTGCCCAGCTCCCGGGCCAGCGCTGGCACGCTGTCGTCGCGCAGGGTGCAGATCACCTGGTTGTTGGCCGGCAAGCGGGCCCGGGTAATACCCTCGGAAACCATGCGCGCATCGCAGAGAATCGGTGCACCGGCCGCCAGGGCATCGCGCCCGGCCTTGCCGGCGCCCTCGGAAAACTGCAGGCCGTCGACGGCCTCGACCATGCCGCAGGCATGGATCACCCGCACGGCGAGTTTCTCCAGGTCGGCGGGAATGCGCTCCAGCCGGGCTTCTTCGCGAATGATCGCGAAGGAGTTGCGATAGATCTCCTGACCGTCGCGGATGTAATCAAGCATCAAGGTTGCTCCGTGGGCGGGCATCGAGCAATGCCTCTGCCGCGTCAATAGAAAGGTTGCGTGCGTGCAGCGTGCCGAAACCCGGCTGCGCTGCATCGCGCAAATACAAGTCATAGCGCCCTGGGGCCACCGCCAGCAGGGTGGCCGGCGCCACATGAGCGGCGGCGCAGGAACGCGGGCAGGCGGACAGGTGCACATCCAGTTGGCGGCCATGGCGCTGGAGCAGTCCTGCCAGTTGCAGGGCGTCGCTTTTGGTGTCGGCCAGGGCCTTGCCGCAACCACTGGAACCGGTGCAGGCAATCAAGTGAGCCAAGGCCTGTTGCGGGCTGCACAGCAGGCCCAGTTGTTCCAGGGCTGCAGTGGCCGCCGGCGCATCCGCCGCGGCGATCGAGGGCAGCAGCAGGCTCTGCCAGGGGGTCAGGCGCAGGCTGGCGTCGCCGTACTGTCGGGCCAATTGCGCCGCGCCCTTGAGCATGGCCGGATCGAGCCGCCCCAGGGGCGTGCCCGCGCCAACATAGACCTGCCCGGGCGCAGCCTGTGGATAAGTACCGATGTGCAGCCCGGCGTCACTGGCCTGGCGCCGCCAGCCACCGATATTCAACAGCGGCCGGCTCAGGCGGGGCTCCAGTTGAGCGAGGAAATCCTCCCGCGACATGTCCATCAGCAGGTGACGCATGCGCGTCTGTTCCGGCCGCGCCAGGTCGAGAAACAGCTCCAGCACGGCCACCAGCAGCTCGTGACCCTGGTCCTGCGCCACCGCCGCCAGGGGTTCATCCACCGGGCAGCCAGCCAGGCCGAACGCCAGCAGCCCCTGGCCGTCGCGTTCAAGGGCCGACAGCCACAGGTCATGGTGATGTTCGAGCATGGCCAGGGCTTCGCCACCGTCGAGCTGTACGGCGAACTTGGCCGACAGTTGGTGAAAGCGCGGATGGCCCTGCAAGGTGTCGAGAATCTGTGCGGCCAGGGGCCGGGTATCCATCAAGCACTGCCGATCGATCCCGGCGCAGGGGCTGAGCATCAGGTTGCGCACATCGTCACCGGCGGCAGTAGTCGGCCCAAGCCCGGCAGCCAGCAGTGCGGCGATCAGTGCCTGATGCTCCGGGCCGATGCCGCGAATCTGCAGGTTGGCGCGGTTGGTGGCCTCGATCACGCCACCGGCGTAAGCCTGCGCCGCCTCGGCCACTGCCACGGCCTGCTCCGCGCTGATGACGCCGCCAGCCAGCTTGATCCGGCAGATGCCACCGTCCAGCGCCGGGACGATGCGCAGCAACCCCGGGCAGGCCGAGGGGCGGATGGCAGTGGACATCGAGCGTTCGTTCAAGGGGGTGACCGGCCGTGTGGGAAAAGCGCTTCGTCAGCGAAGGCGCGGTATTATGCCTGCTTTGTCCGAAGGCATGAAAAGCCTGCCTGTCGGAACAACAGGTTTTGCGTTCGAGGAATAGAGATGTCGCCCTGGCTGACAGTAGTGGGAATCGGTGAAGACGGCTTCAAGGGCCTTGGCAGAAATGCCCGGCACGCCCTGCTGGGCGCATCAAAGATCGTCGGCGCCCAACGCCAGCTGGACCTGCTGCCACCCTGCATCCGTGGCCAGCGCCAGCTGTGGCCCAGCCCGTTTTCCCTGGAGCCGGTGCTGAGCCAGCGTGGTGCTGCAGTCTGCGTCCTGGCCAGCGGTGACCCCATGCTGTTCGGCGTCGGCGCCAGCCTGGCGCGGCAGCTGCCCGCAGAGGAAATCCAGGTACTGTCTTTTCCTTCGTCCTATTCCCTGGCGGCTGCGCGCCTGGGCTGGCCTTTGCAGGAGGTGATCACGCTCTCTGTGGTCGCGCGGCCGATCAGCGCACTCAGCGCCCAACTGTCCGGCGGGGTACGCCTGCTGGTGCTGAGCAATGACGGCCACAGCCCGGCCGCCATCGCCGGCCTGCTGCGCGAGCGCGGTTTCGGCCCGAGCCGGATCAGCGTGCTGGAACACCTGGGCGGCCCCCTGGAGCGGCGCATCGACGGCACCGCCAATGACTGGGCCGACCCGGCAATCGCCGACCTCAACCTGCTGGCCATCGAATGCCTGGCCGAAGCCAGCACCCCGCGCCTGTCGCGGCTCGCCGGCCTGCCGGACTCGGCCTTTCGCCACGACGGCCAGTTGACCAAGCGCGACGTGCGGGCCATGACCCTGGCGCGCCTGGCACCGGTGCCCGGCGAGCTGCTCTGGGACGTGGGTGCCGGCAGCGGCTCCATCGGCATCGAGTGGATGCGTACCCACCCCAGCTGCCGCGCCCTGGCCATCGAGGCCGACGACGGCCGCCAGCAATTGATCGAACACAACCGCGAGGTACTCGGCGTGCCCGGGCTGCAACTGATACGCGGCCGCGCGCCCCAGGCACTGGCCGGGCTGGAACGCCCGGATGCGATCTTCATCGGTGGCGGCGTGACCCGCGAAGGCGTGCTGCAGGCCTGCTGGGAACAACTCAAGCCCGGCGGGCGCCTGGTGGCCAATGCCGTGACCCTGCAAAGCGAAATGACCCTGATGGACTGGCGAGAACGCCACGGCGGCGAGCTGACCCGCATTCACATCGCCCAGGCCCAGCCACTGGGAGAGTTCGACACCTGGCGCCAGGCCCTGCCGATCACCCTGCTGGACCTGCACAAGCCCCGGGACCTGCCATGAACCTTGCAGGTGCGGGCTTGCTCGCGAATACGTCCGCCCAAGAGACCGAAGTACGCCCTTGGCGAGCAAGCTCGCCCCTTCGAGGGCTGGGACATGCGTGAAGAAACAGCGGAACAGCCCGCGCCCCTGCGCAGCGGCCTGACCACCGGCAGTTGCGCCACCGCCACCAGCCTGGCCGCCGCGCGCCTGCTGCTCGAGGGCAGCAATGCCGACGCGGTGCAGATCATCCTGCCCAAGGGCAAGCAGGTGCAGATGCGCCTGGAATTCTGCCGCCACACCGCCGACGGCGCCGAAGCCGGCACTATCAAGGACGCCGGCGACGATCCGGACGTGACCCACGGCGCCCTGCTGTACTCCCGGGTGCGCCTGACCCCTGAACCGGGCATTCGCTTCGTCGCCGGTCAGGGCGTCGGCACCGTGACCCGCCCCGGCCTGGTGCTGGCGGTGGGCGAGCCGGCGATCAATCCCGTACCGCGCCGGATGATCGGCGAGCACCTGCAACGGCTCGCCGAAGAACGGGCCTACCCCGGCGGTTTCGAGGTCACGGTGAACGTCGAGGGCGGAGCGGAACTGGCCCTGAAAACCATGAACCCGCGCCTGGGGATTCTTGGCGGGCTGTCGATCCTGGGCACCAGCGGCATCGTCCGGCCCTTCTCCTGCGCGGCCTACATCGCTTCGATCCATCAAGGCATCGACGTGGCCAAAACCAATGGCTACCTGCACATCGCCGCCTGCACCGGCAACGCCAGCGAGGACACCATGCGCCGGGTCTACGAGCTGCCGGAAATCGCCCTGATCGAAATGGGCGACTTCGTCGGCGCGGTGCTCAAGCACTTGCGCAAAGTACCGGTGGATAAACTCAGCCTGTGCGGCGGCTTCGGCAAGATCAGCAAGCTGGCCGCCGGGCACATGGACTTGCACAGCCGCCACTCCAGTATCGACCTGTCGCAACTGGCGCAATGGGCCGCCGATGCGGGGGCCGACCCGGCCCTGCAACAGGCGATCCGCCAAGCCAATACTAGCCAGCAGGCACTGGCCATGGCCAGCGCCGCCGGAATCGCGCTGGGCGATGCGGTATGCCGGCACGCCCTGGATTTCGCCCGCAGCGTGGTGCCGCCCCAGGTCCAGGTAGAGGTCTTTGCCATCGACCGCCAGGGCGGCATCGTCGGCCACGCCGGAGGTTTCCAATGACCCGTATCCTGCTGCTGGGCGGGGTCACCGAGGCCCTGGCCATCGCCCGCACCCTGGGCCCGGAACATATCTACAGCCTGGCCGGGGTCGGCCGGGTGCCCGGTGACCTGCGGTGCCAGGTACGGGTCGGCGGCTACGGCGGCGCCGAGGGCCTGGCGCGCTTTATCCGCGAGCAGCGGATCGGCCTGCTGCTGGATGCCACCCACCCCTACGCAGCACAGATCAGCGCCAATGCCGTGGCCGCCGCGAAGAGCGCTGGCGTGCCCTGCTGGGCCTTGCGGCGCCCGGCCTGGCAGCCTCAACCGGGTGACGACTGGCGCGAGATCGACGGCTGGGCGCAACTGGTGGAGGCCCTGCGCCCCTTCAAGCGGCCACTGTTCACCCTGGGCCGCGAGCCCCTGCAGCACCTGGATGAAATTCCCCCCGGGCAATTCTGGACCCTGCGCGCCCTGGAGGCCTGCCCGGGCAACGAGCACTGCGAAGTCATAGGTGCCCGCGGGCCGTTCCTGATCGAAGACGAGCGGCAGTTGTTCGCCCGCCGGCAGATCGACGTGCTGATCAGCAAGAACAGTGGCAGCAGCGCCACCGAACCCAAGCTGGAAGTGGCCCGCGAGCGCGGGCTGCCGGTGCTGGTACTCAAGCGTCCGGACCTGCCCGAAACGGATCGCAATTTCAGCAGCACGGCCCAGTTGCTGCTGGCCCTGGGCTTGCCGGATAAAGCCTGACAGACAAAACCATCGCGCCCCACAGCAACATGGGAAACCCCTGGCAGCGCGCGCCAACTCCTTGCTTTAGCCTTCCTTGAACAGCCTCAGTGACGCCGGCGCCGGGCAGGACCGCCTGTCGCTTCACTGGGTTTTTCGCGGGCAAATGGGTTGCCGCGACGTATCCCAAGGAATACATTCGCCATGTTCGTTTTCGAGCAGACTCCTGAGTTCAGCCGCTGGCTGCTGAACCTGAAGGACCCGCAAGGGAAAACCCGTGTACTGGCCAGGATCCGCGCCGCACAGCTGGGCCGTTTTGGCGACTGCGAACCTGTGGGCGAAGGCGTCCACGAGATGCGCATCCACCGCGGTCCGGGTTACCGGGTGTACTTCTCGCGCCGCGGCAAAGTGATCTACCTGCTGTTGATCGGCGGCGACAAGGCCACCCAGAAACGCGATATCCAACGGGCCAGGCAACTGGCCTGCGACCTCAAGAGCGAGGGCTGAAACATGCGCACCCCAGTGACCCGCTTCGACGCGGCGGAGTACCTCAAGACCCCTGAAGACATGGTCGCCTACCTCAACGCCTGCTTCGAGGAAGACACCGGCGACGGCGTGCTGATCCGCGCCGCACTCAACGACATCGCCCGTGCCCGCGGCATGACCCAGGTCGCCCGTGACACCGGCCTGGGCCGCGAAAGCCTGTACAAGGCCCTCGGCAGCCAGGGCAACCCGGAGTTCGCGACTATCATCAAGGTGATGAAGGCCCTGGGGTTGAAGATCAACGTCAGCAACGCCTGAACCGCTCCTGCGACACCACACCGCACACGGTGTTTTTTTACTTATCCACAGCGATCAGGCTAAATACCCGCCTGATCGCTCAACCGACGGATCGCCCACCATGTCCCGACAACGGCTCGCATTTGCCTGGATCGCCTGCTTCGCAGTGCTGTTCAACATGCTTGCCATGCCGCTTTCCGGGGCCATGCAGCGCAGCGATTCGGGGCTGGACGAGCAACTGCTGTGGGGCAGCTTCTGCTCCTCCACCGGCACCAAGCTGGTGGCCATTTCCCTGGGCAAGCTCGATCAGCAAGCGCCGCAGAACGACGACCATTCCACCATGCAGCACTGCTGGTGCTGCTCCGGCTCGCCGCCGCTGGTGGCCTTGCCCGGGCACGTTCCCCAGCTGTCTTTCACCCGCTTCGCAGTCCAGCCGGGCGCACCGCAACCGCAGGTAGAACGGCTCACCCTGCGCCAGCAATGGCCCAGCCTGAACCCCGGTGCCCCGCCTCTGGCATGATTCCCTTTCGCAAGTGATCTGCGTCTTTGAATCGTTCTGGAGAACTCACATGTCCAAACCATCCCTGGTCAAGCAATCCCTGCTGCTGGCCGCACTGCTGCTGCCTGCCTGTTTCGCCACCGCCCACGACTACAAGGCCGGTGACCTGCAGATCGCCCATCCCTGGTCTCAGGAACTGCCGCCGAACGCGCCCACCGTGGCCGCGTACTTCGTGGTGCACAACCCGGGCAAGAACGCCGACACCCTGCTCAGCGTCGACTCGCCGATCGCCGGCAAGGCCGAGTTGCACGAGCACGTCAAGCAAGGCGACATGATGAAGATGCAACAAGTGGCCAAGGTAGCGGTGCCCGCAGGTGGCGAGGCGACCTTCGCCCCCATGGGCTACCACGTGATGTTGCTGGAGCTCAAGGACCGCAGCCTGCTCACCGACGGCAAGCGTTTTCCGCTGACCCTGCACTTTGAAAAAGCCGGTGACGTCACGGTCGAAGTGGCGGTGCAGAAGCAGGCGCCGGACGCCATGCAAGGGCATATGCACGCCCAGTAAGCACTGACCGGCCCTCTCCGTGAACGCCCCGCACGCGCCTGGCCGCAGGCGGTCCGTGCCGCGCCGCGACTCGTCTGGAGTCCGCCGCGGCAGCTGGATCAGCCTGTTCGCCATGCTGATGATCTTTATCGGCCCGCTGATTTCCCAGTCGATGCCGATGGATCACGCGATGCCGATGAACATGTCCGTTTCCATGGACATGGGCGACGCTGCGCCCGGCTGCCACGGTGAAAGCCCGCACCACGCACAGAAGGGCAGATCCCAGGGCGAAGAGCATGTGCTCTGGGAAAAATGCGGCTATTGCAGCCTGCTGTTCAATTGCCCTGCATTGCCTTCGGCGCTGTCGTTCGCCGCTCTGTTCACGCCGCCCACACCGTATTTCCTGATCCCCGCCACGCGCCTGGGCCACGCCCGGCAGACCGTGTTCCCCGGCGCCCTGACCCGCGCCCCACCGTTCTTCGCCTGAGTCTTCAGCTCATCTCACACGGCCGGCTGTCAGCGCGACAGACGCGTACCTGCGGCCGTGTCATTCAAGACCGAACGATGGAACATCTATGTTTTCTGCCGACTCTCGCCTGGGCGTTGCCCAGCCACTCAAGACCTTCGCCCTGAACCCTGCGCGCCAGCACTTCAACCGCGCCCTCGCGGTCCTCTGCGGCGCTCTGCTGACGCCCCTGGCGCTGGCCGACGATGCCGCAACGGACCACTCCCGGCACAGCACCGAACTGAGCCCGACGGTGATCACCGCCATCGCCCCCAGCTCGCCCCTGACCGTGGTCACCAACCCCAAGGACCCGCGCCAGCCGGTGCCGGCCAGTGACGGCGGCGACTACCTCAAGACCATTCCCGGCTTTGCGCTGGTACGCAACGGCGGCACCAACGGCGACCCGGTGCTGCGAGGCATGTTCGGCTCGCGGCTGAACATCCTCACCAACGGCGGCATGATGCTCGGCGCCTGCCCGGGCCGCATGGACGCGCCGACCTCTTATATCTCTCCGGAAACCTACGACCGGCTGACCGTGATCAAGGGCCCGCAGACCGTGCTCTGGGGCCCGGGCGCCTCGGCCGGCACGGTGCTTTTCGAGCGCGAACCGGAACATTTCGGCGAACTCGGCACCCGGGTCAATGCCAGCCTGCTGGCCGGCTCCAACGGGCGCTTCGACAAGACCCTGGATGCCGCTGCCGGTGGCCCCCTGGGTTATGTGCGGGTGATCGGCAACACCGCCCACGCCGACGACTACCGCGACGGCAACAATGACACCGTGGCCTCGCGCTATGACAAGTGGAACGGTGACGTGGCCCTGGGCTGGACCCCGGACGCCGACACCCTGCTGGAACTCACCGCCGGCAAGGGCGATGGCGAAGCCCGCTACGCCGGGCGCGGCATGGACGGCTCGCAATTCAAGCGCGAAAGCCTGGGCCTGCGTTTCGAGAAGTCCAACCTTGGCGAGGTGCTGGACAAGGTCGAGGCCCAGGTCTACTACAACTACGCCGACCACGTGATGGACAACTACAGCCTGCGCACCCCATCCGGCACCGGAATGATGGCCGGCCCCATGGCCTCCAACGTCGACCGTCGCACCCTCGGGGCGCGGATCAAGGCCACCTGGCGCTGGGCCGACCTGCAGTTGATCGGCGGCCTGGACGCCCAGACCAACGAACACCGCAACCGCGCCAGCAGCGGCGTCGACACCTACAAGGAGCTGCCTCGCACCAAGGACGCCGACTTCCACAACTACGGGGCCTTCGGCGAGCTGACCTGGTACGCCGCCGAGCGTGACCGCATGATCACCGGCGCGCGCCTGGACCGCGCCTCGGCCAAGGACTACCGACAAAGCATCGGCTCGGGAATGATGACCCGCTCCAACCCCACCGCCGGCGACACCCGGGCCGATACCCTGCCCAGCGGCTTCGTGCGCTACGAGCATGACCTGGCCGACAGCCCGACCACGCTCTACGTCGGCCTTGGCCACACCCAGCGCTTCCCCGACTACTGGGAGCTGTTCTCGCCGAAAATGGGCCCGGCCGGCTCGGTGAACGCCTTCGATTCGATCAAGCCGGAAAAGACCACCCAGCTCGACTTCGGCCTGCAATACCAGGGTGAAGACCTGGAAGCCTGGGCCTCGGGCTACATCGGCCAGGTGCGCGACTACATCCTCTTCGACTACAACTCGAAAATGATGGGCATGAGCACCTCTCGGGCCGAGAACATCGACGCCCGGATCATGGGCGGCGAACTGGGCGCGGCCTACAAGCTGACCTCCAACTGGAAAGCCGACGCGACCCTGGCCTACGCCTGGGGCAAGAACAGCAGCGACGGCAAGGCCCTGCCACAGATGCCGCCGCTGGACGCGCGCCTGGGCCTGACCTACAGCGAGGACGACTGGAGCGCCGGGGCCTTGTGGCGCGTGGTCGCCGCGCAGAACCGGGTGGACCTGAACAAGGGCAACGTGGTCGGCAAGGACTTCGGCAAGAGCGGCGGCTTCGGCGTGTTCTCCCTCAACGGCGCCTACCGGGTGACCAAGAACCTCAAGCTCAGCACCGGGGTCGACAACCTGTTCGGCAAGGCCTACGCCGAGCACCTGAACCTGGCGGGCAATGCCGGCTTCGGCTACCCGGCGACGGACCCGCAAGCCATCAAGGAACCGGGGCGCACGCTCTGGACCAAGGTTGACCTGAGTTTCTGATGCCCCTTCGCCGGCACGCCGTCTCCTTGTCGCAGGAGCCGGCTTGCCGGCGAACAGCCCCCATAAGAAAAGATCCACAGCCCTGCGGAGCCTTCCCCGATGAACCGACCCAAAGTGTCTTTCTACAACCTGGCCTGGCGCTGGCATTTCTACGCCGGGCTGTTCGTCGCCCCCTTCATGGTGATGCTGGCCCTGACCGGCATCGTCTACCTGTTCAAACCGCAGCTGGACCCGCTGATGTACCCCAGCCTGCTCAAGGTGCCTGCCGCCCACCACAGCCTCAGCGCCGATGAGCTGTTGCAACGGGTTCAGGCCGCCTACCCCCAGGGCCATATCAAGCAGTACCTGCCCCCTGTGGATGCCGAGCGCAGCGCGCAGTTCGTGGTGCAGCACAAAGGCCAGGAACTCAATGTATTCATCGACCCCTACCACGGCGACGTGCTCGGCGAGCAGGATGCCAAGGGCAACCTGCAGGCCATGGCCCGGGCCATTCATGGCGAGCTGATGATCGGCACCCCGGGTGACCGGCTGGTGGAACTGGCCGCGAGCTGGGGCATTGTCCTGGTGGTCTCGGGCCTGTACCTGTGGTGGCCGCGGGGCAAGTCTTCGGCCGGGCTACTCTGGCCACGCTGGAATGCCCGCGGCCGCCTGTTCTGGCGTGACCTGCACGGTGTGCTGGGTTTCTGGGGCTCGGCCTTCCTGCTGCTGATGCTGCTCAGCGGCATGACCTGGACCGGCTTCTGGGGCAAGCAGTACGCCGACCTGTGGAACCGCTTTCCGGCGGCCATGTGGAACGACGTGCCGACCTCCGACCAGCAGGCCGGAGAGCTCAACAGCGCCAGCCGCCAGACCGTGCCCTGGGCCCTGGAAAACACCCCCATGCCGATGTCCGGCGACCACGCCGAGCACATGGCCCACAACGCCGGCAATACCGCTCCGGCCGCCCCCGCCATCAGCCTGCAGGCTGTGCAGGACATCGCCCGTCAGCGCCAGGTCGAAGCGGGCTACAGCATCACCCTGCCGAGCACGGCGACAGGGGTATTCACCATCGCCGTATTCGCCGACGACCCGCGCCACGACGCCACCGTGCATGTCGACCAGTACAGCGGCCAGGTGCTCGCCGATGTGCGCTGGAAGGACTACAGCAACGTGGCCCGGGCCACCGAGCTGGGAGTGATGCTGCACGAAGGCAAGATGTTCGGGCGCTTCAACCAGATCCTGGTGCTGGTGGTGTGCCTGATGATCCTGCTCGGCGCCGTGAGTGGTCTCATCATGTGGTGGCAACGACGGCCCCAGGGCCGGCTCGGCGTGCCCCCACTGCGCCACGACCTGCCACGCTGGAAGACCGCAATGCTGGTCATCGGCCTGCTGGCCCTGGCCTTCCCGCTGGTGGGGGCTTCGCTGGTCGTGGTCTGGCTGCTGGACCGCCTGCTGCTATCGCGCTGGAACCGTGATCCTGAATCAGCCTCATCTTCAACATGAATCAGCCGAGATGCGCGTTCCAGAGGGCTCTGTACACTCCGCGCGCTTCAGTCGCGCACAGTTATAATGTTACTTTATAACGCCTGGTGTAAGATCCCCGCCCGCAGCCTCATCCGCTGCGGGCAACCCTCTGGAAGAAGTGATTCACCGTCCCGATGAACAAGTACCTGCTGCCCAGCCTCTGCCTGATGGCCCTGACTTCCCCGGCCCAGGCCGACGACTCCGCCCTGACCCTGCCCACCGGCACCATCTCCGCCGCCGCCAGCGAAGCCGACGACAGCATCAGCCTGGCCACCCCCACCAGCGCCGGTTCGCGCCTGGGCCTGAGCGCCCTGGAAACCCCGGCCAGCACCGACAGCCTGAGCGGCGATCGAATCCGCGCCCGGGGCGATCGGAGCATCCAGGACGCGGTATCGCGCAGCGCCGGCATCAGCCGCACCGGCACCCCGGGCGACGGCGGCACCTCGCTGTCGGCACGGGGCTTTACCGGGCAGAGCTCGGTGATGCAACTGTATGACGGCAACCGCATGTACACCGGCATGGGCACCGTGACCTTCCCGGTGGACACCTGGGCGGTGGAGCGGGTCGACGTGCTGCGCGGCCCGGCCTCGGTGCTGTACGGCGAAGGCGCCACCGGTGCGGTGATCAACACCGTTGCGAAAAAGCCGTTCAGCGGCGAAATCGAAAACCACCTGCGCCTGGGCTACGGCTCCTTCGATCGCCAGCAGCAGGCCCTGGACAGCGGCGGCTCCCTGAGCGACACCCTGAGCTACCGGCTCAACCTCAACCGCGAACGCAGCAACGGCTGGATCGACCGGGGCGATTCCTCCGGCGACTTCGTCAGCGCTGCCCTGCGCTGGCAGGCCCGTGACGACCTGGCCTTCACCCTGGCCCACGACTACGGCGACCAGAACCCGATGAACTACTTCGGCACGCCGCTGATCGACGGGCGTTTACACAAGAGCCTGCGGGACAAGAACTACAACGTCGGCAACGACAAGCAGCACTACAACGACCAGTGGACCCGCCTGACCAGCCAATGGCAGATTTCCGACAACCTCAGCGCCAGCAACGAGCTGTACTACCTCAAGGCCCAGCGCCGCTGGCAGAACGCCGAGAGCTACAACTTCAACAGCCTGGGCCGGCAACTGACCCGCAGCGGCAACTTCGGCATCGGTCACCAGCAGGAACAGGTCGGCGACCGCCAGACCTTCACCTTCAAGCACTCGCTGCTGGGCCTCGACAGCCAGACCCTGACCGGGGTCGACTACAACCGCATCCGCTTCCACATGAAGAGCAACTCGCCCTTCATCGACAGCTTCAGCAACGGTCAGCCGGTGGACCTGTACCATCCGGCCCCGGACGACTTCGCCAGCGACAGCCCCTACCGCGACCAGTTCAAGACCACCACCAGGCAGATGTCGGTGTTCGCCGAAAACCGCCTGCAGCTCAGCGAGCGCTGGTCCCTGGTGAGCGGTGTGCGCCGCGACTACGTGCATATTGATCGCGATGACTTGAAGGACGACAGCCGAAGCGACAAGACCCTGACCGGTAACAACTGGAAGGCCGGGCTGGTGTTTGCGGTGACCCCGGACACCTCCCTCTATGGCCAGTACTCCACCAGCACCGACGGTGTCGGCGGGCTGATTTCCCTGAGCAAGAGCCAGCAGCAATTCGACCTCTCCAGCGCCAGGCAGACCGAGATCGGCCTCAAGCAGATGTTCTGGGACCAGCGCGGCGAATGGACCCTGGCGGCCTACCACATCGTCAAGAAGAAGCTGCTGACCGATGTCCCGGGCGACCCGGACCTGAAACAGCAGGTGGGCCAGCAATCCTCCAACGGCCTGGAAGCCAGCCTGGACCTGCAACTGCCCCGCGCCTGGCAACTGCAGGCCAACGCCGCCATCGTTCGCGCCCGGTACGACGACTTCCAGCAGGACGTCGACGGTGTGCAGGTCTCCCGCGACGGCAAGCGCCCGGTGGACGTGCCCCGGCGCACCGCCAACCTGTGGCTGAGCAAGGCCCTCGACGATGACCTGCGGGCCGGCGCCGGAGTGCGCTACGTAGACGCACGCTACGCCGACATGGCCAACCGGAATCAGTTGCCCAGCTACACCGTGGTGGATGCCGCGCTGTCGTGGAAAGCCCTGCCCAGCACCACCCTGGGCCTGCAATTGAACAACCTGTTTGACCGCCAGTACGCGCAAAGCCAATACAATGACGGCCAGCAATGGATACTCGGCGAGCCGCGCTCGTTCTTCGTCACCGCTGACTACACCTTTTAACCTCACCTGCGGCCACCGCGCGGGGACCACACGGATACGGCATGACCTCGCTGAACCTCACCAACCTGGCCTGGACACCCTTGGGCCAGGGCCACTGCCACCACCAGTTCCAACTGCGTGAGGCCAGCCTGCAGGTGGCGGCCGGCGAGTTCGTCGGCCTGATCGGGCCCAACGGCAGCGGCAAGACCAGCCTGTTGCGCTGCGCCTATCGCTTCAGCAAGCCGCAGCAGGGCGAGGTGCAGCTTGAGCATCAGAATGTGTGGAAGCAGTCGCCGCGCTGGTGCGCGCAACGCATCGCCGTGGTCCTCCAGGAGTTTCCCGACGCCTTCGGCCTGACCGTGCAGGAGGTGGTCGCCATGGGCCGCACCCCGCACAAGGGCCTGTTCGACGGCGACACCCAGGACGACCGGCGCATCGCCCGCGAGGCCCTGGAATCGGTGGGCCTGCTGGGCTTCGAGGATCACGCCTTCGCCACCCTGTCCGGCGGTGAGAAACAGCGGGTGATCCTGGCCCGCGCCCTGGCCCAGCAACCCCAGTTGCTGATCCTCGACGAGCCCACCAACCACCTCGACCCGCGCTACCAGCTGGAGTTGCTGCAGCGGGTCAAGCGCCTGGGCATCGGTACCCTGGCGAGCATCCACGACCTGAACCTGGCCGCAGCCTTCTGCGACCGCCTGTATGTCCTCGACCATGGGCGCATCGTCGCCAGCGGCACGCCCGGCGAGGTGCTCACCGTCGAGTTGCTGCGCAACGTCTTCGGCGTCGAGGCGCTGATCGACGCCCATCCCCTGTCCGGCTACCCACGAATCACCTGGATCACCCAACCATGACCTTGCGCTCCCTGCTTCGCTCCAGCCTGCTCCTGGCCCTGTCTCTGGGGGCCGCCCAGGCCTTCGCCGAGGCCACCCATTACCCGCTGACCATCACCAGCTGCAACCGCGAAGTGACCTTCAAGCAAGCGCCGAAACACGCCCTCAGCCATGACATCAACATGACCCAGATGATGCTCGCCCTGGGGCTCAAGCCACGCATGGTGGGCTACAGCGGGATCAGCGGCTGGAAGGCCGTGACCCCGCAGATGAGCGCCCTGCTCGACGGCCTGCCGGAACTGGCGGCCAAGTACCCGTCGGTGGAAACCCTGCTCAATGCCAACGTCGACTTCTTTTTCGCCGGCTGGGACTACGGCATGCGCGTGGGCGGCGACCTCACGCCCCAGACCCTGGCGCCGCTGGGGATCAACGTCTACGAGCTGACCGAGTCCTGCGCCTTCGTGATGAAGCGCCCGGCCGCCAGCCTCGAGGACACCTACACCGACCTGCGTAACCTCGGGCGGATCTTCGACGTGCAGGATCGCGCCAACGCCCTGATCGCCCGGATGCAGGAGCAGGTGGCCCAGGTACAGAAGGACCTGCCCAGGGACAAGCCGCGGGTATTCCTCTATGACAGCGGCGAAGACCGGGCCATGACCTCGGGCCGCCTGGGCATGCCCCAGGCCCTGATCGACGCGGCCGGCGGGCGCAATATCCTCGATGACGTCGACGCCAGCTGGACCCGGGTCAACTGGGAAACCGTGGTCGAGCGCAACCCGCAGGTGATCGTGATCGTCGACTACAGCGAAGTCAGCGCCGAGCAGAAGCAGCAGTTCCTGCTGAACAACAAGGCCCTGCAAGGAGTCGATGCGATCAAGAACCAGCGCTTCATCGTCATCCCCTATGTGCAGGCCACGCCGGGCATCGACAACGTGCTGGCGGTGGAAACCCTGGCCAAGGGTTTCCACGGCGAATGACCAGTCCCCGCTATGCCGCACTGTTGATGGCCCTGGGCGCCCTGCTGCTGGCGTCCTGCGTGGTGTCCCTGGGCTTTGGCCCGGCGCGGGTGCCGGTGGAGGTGGTGGGGCGCATTCTGTTGCACAAGGCCCTGGGCCTGGGCGTTGTGGACTGGAGCCCGGGCCAGGAGCACATCGTCTGGCTGATCCGCGTGCCGCGCATGCTCCTGGGGGCCCTGGTGGGTGCCGGGCTGGCACTGATCGGCGCGGTGCTGCAGGCGGTGACCCGCAACCCGCTGGCCGACCCGCACCTGCTGGGGGTGACCTCCGGCGCCACCCTCGGCGCGGTGATCGTGGTGCTGCACCTGGGCCAGGTCATCGGGCTTTTGACCCTGCCCCTGGCGGCCTTTGTCGGCGCCCTGCTGAGCATGGCGCTGGTGCTGGGGATCGCCGCCCGCAACGGCCGCCTCGACAGCGACCGGCTGTTGCTGTGCGGGGTGGCGGTGTCGTTCGTGATGATGGCCGCGGCCAACCTGCTGCTGTTCATGGGCGACCACCGCGCCAGCTCCGCAGTGATGTTCTGGATGCTCGGCGGCCTGGGCCTGGCGCGCTGGGAACTGCTGGCGATCCCCGCCGCCAGCGTGCTGCTGGGGCTGGTGTTGCTGCTGGGCATGGCGCGCCCGCTGAACGCCCTGATGGCCGGCGAGCAGACCGCCGTGACCCTGGGCCTGAACGCGCGCAATGTGCGCCTGAAGGTGTTCCTGATTGCCTCGCTGATGACCGGAGTGCTGGTGTCCATCAGCGGCTCCATCGGTTTTGTCGGGCTGATGGTGCCGCACATTGCCCGGCGCCTGGTGGGCGCCGAACACCGCCGGCTGCTGCCGGTGTGCGTACTGCTGGGTAGCCTGTTCCTGGTCTGGGTGGATGTGGCTGCGCGCACCCTGATCGCCCCCGAGGACCTGCCCATCGGCGTGGCCACCGCGGCCATCGGCGGGGTGTTCTTCATCGGCCTGATGCGCCGCCGCTGACTGTGCCCGCCTCTGTAGGAGCCGGCTTGCCGGCGAAGGCGCTCGTGAGCCTTGTGCAAGGTTCGAAGGCCTCTTCGCTGGCCAGCCAGCTCCTACAATCGTCGCCCTTGCTTTAAGATCGCGCGCTTGGATCTCTCAGGATGAGTCTCATGTTCAGAACCGCGCTCCTGGCCTTGCTGCTCGGCACCTCCCTTGGCGCCGTGGCCGACACCTCGGTCGACGTCTCGAAAATCTACGGCAACATCCAGATCGTCAACAGCTTCCCCGACTACAAGGTCAAGGTGGTGAACTCCTTCCCCGACCTGAAGGTGAAGCAGGTCAACTCCTTTGCCGACGCGCCGGGCAAGTGGAAAATCGTCAACAGTTTTCCCGACTACAAGATCCAGATCGTCGACTCCTTTCCCGACTTCACCATCAAATATGTCGATTCCTTCCCGGGCGTGAACTGAAGCCACCCCCAGGCCACGGCTGCCGCCAAGCGGCAGCACCACAATGACGCACCCCGACGCACCAGCCCCTTGCCCAAGCCTCGTCTTGGGGCATCACCTCCCCCGCCCGCGCCGTTAAAGCGACGTTTTCATGCCTTGCGCCGACTCGGCACACCCCTTGCAAAACAGCCCTTCAGCAGTCCGCATCTACCACCTGAAAAATCAAGAGTTCATGGAGATCGCACAATGAAGCGTCGTAGTTTGCTCAAGGCTTTCACTCTCACGGCAAGCATTGCCGCGATGGGCATGACCTGGACCGTCCAGGCCGCCGAAACCATCAAGGTGGGGATCCTGCACTCGCTGTCGGGCACCATGGCGATCTCCGAAACGTCCCTCAAGGACATGGCGCTGATGACCATCGACGAAATCAACGCCAAGGGCGGGGTCAACGGCAAGCTGCTGGAGCCGGTGGTGGTGGACCCGGCCTCGAACTGGCCGCTGTTCGCCGAGAAGGGCCGCCAGTTGCTGACCCAGGACAAGGTGGCGGTGGTATTCGGCTGCTGGACCTCGGTGTCGCGCAAGTCGGTGCTGCCGGTGTTCGAGGAGCTCAACGGCCTGCTGTTCTACCCGGTGCAGTACGAAGGCGAAGAGATGTCGCCCAACGTCTTCTACACCGGCGCCGCGCCGAACCAGCAGGCGATCCCGGCGGTGGAATACCTGATGAGCGAGGACGGCGGCAGCGCCAAGCGCTTCTTCCTCCTGGGCACCGACTACGTCTACCCGCGCACCACCAACAAGATCCTGCGTTCGTTCCTGCACTCCAAGGGCGTGGCCGACAAGGACATCGAAGAGGTCTACACCCCGTTCGGCCACAGCGACTATCAAACCATCGTCGCCAACATCAAGAAGTTCTCCGCCGGTGGCAAGACTGCGGTGATCTCCACGGTCAACGGTGACTCCAACGTGCCCTTCTACAAGGAACTGGCCAACCAGGGCCTGAAAGCCACCGACGTGCCGGTGGTGGCCTTCTCGGTGGGCGAGGAAGAACTGCGCGGCATCGACACCAAGCCCCTGGTGGGCAACCTCGCGGCCTGGAACTACTTCGAGTCGGTGGATAACCCGGTGAACCAGAAGTTCGTCGCCGCCTGGAAGGCCTACGCCAAGGCCAAGAACCTGCCGGGCGCGGACAAGGCGGTGACCAACGACCCGATGGAAGCCACCTACGTCGGCATCCACATGTGGGCCCAGGCGGTGGAGAAAGCCAAGTCCACCGATGTCGACAAGGTTCGCGAGGCCCTGGCCGGGCAGACCTTCGCCGCCCCTTCGGGCTACACCCTGACCATGGACAAGACCAATCACCATCTGCACAAGCCGGTGATGATCGGCGAGATCCAGCCCGACGGTCAGTTCAACGTGGTCTGGCAGACCGACGGCCCGATCCGCGCCCAGCCCTGGAGCCCGTTCATCCCGGGCAACGACAAGAAGCCGGACTACGCGGTCAAGAGCAACTGATCCGAACCTGACGCCTTCCCCGTAGGAGCGAGCTTGCTCGCGACGAGGTCCGCAGGACCTCCAACGAAAACCGCCCGGCTGGCCGCTGCGCGGATCGCGAGCAAGCTCGCTCCTACAGGTTATCCGGGCGCTTTCAAGGACACCGATATGCCCACTGCCCTCTACCGTTTGATCCTCGCCGGCCTGCTGTTACTGCCATGGACGGCCCAGGCCGGGGATGCCGAAGACTTCGTCGCCGGCAACTCCGGCGAGCAGGCCCGGCTCCTGGAAACCTGGGCCGCGCAGCCCGACCCGGCGCGCCTGGAACTGCTCAACGCCCTGCAGCAGGGCCAGTTGAACATCGCCGGCGAAAGCAGAACCCTGCGCCTGAACAACCGTCTGCGGGGCCTGATCGACAGCGCCCTGGCCAGCCACCAGTTGCTCGCCAGCGACGCCAACAGCCGTCTGGCCGCCGCCCGCCAACTGCAGAAAAGCGCCAAGCCGGCGCAACTGAAATTCCTCGATGCCCGACTGGCCGCCGAGCAAGCCCCGGACGTGCACGATGCCCTGAGCCTGGCCCTGGCCAACCTGCAACTGGTGGACAGCGACCCGGCGGTGCGCCTGGCCGCCGTGCGCCTGCTGGGGGAAACCGGCGACCCGCTGGCCCGTACCCGCCTCGAAGGCCTGCTCGAACCCGGGGTCGAAGCCGATGCCGCGGTACGCACCGCGGCCGAAACCAGCCTGGCCCAGGTCAAGCGCAAGCTGCTGGTGGGCGAAGTGCTGGGCCAGGCCTTCAGCGGCCTGTCCCTGGGTTCGATCCTGCTGCTGGCGGCCCTGGGGCTGGCCATCACCTTCGGCCTGCTGGGGGTGATCAACATGGCCCACGGCGAGATGCTGATGCTCGGCGCCTACGCCACCTATGTGGTGCAGTTGCTGTTCCAGCGCTACGCCCCGCAAGCCATCGAGTACTACCCACTGCTGGCGCTGCCGGTGGCGTTTTTCGTCACCGCCGGGATCGGCATGGCCCTGGAGCGCATGGTGATCCGCCACCTCTACGGCCGGCCCCTGGAAACCCTGCTGGCCACCTGGGGCATCAGCCTGATGCTGATCCAGCTGGTGCGCCTGCTGTTCGGCGCGCAGAACGTCGAAGTGGCGAACCCGGCCTGGCTGTCCGGCGGCATCCAGGTGCTGCCCAACCTGGTACTGCCCTACAACCGCATCGTGATCATCGCCTTCGCGCTGTTTGTCGTGGTGCTCACCTGGCTGCTGCTGAACAAGACCCGCCTGGGCCTGAACGTGCGCGCGGTGACCCAGAACCGCAACATGGCCGCCTGCTGCGGCGTGCCCACCGGGCGCGTGGACATGCTCGCCTTCGGCCTCGGCTCGGGCATTGCGGGCCTGGGCGGCGTGGCCCTGAGCCAGATCGGCAACGTCGGCCCGGACCTGGGCCAGAGCTACATCATCGACTCGTTCCTGGTGGTGGTCCTCGGCGGGGTCGGGCAACTGGCCGGCAGCGTGCTGGCGGCCTTCGGCCTGGGGGTGGCGAACAAGATCCTCGAACCGCAGATCGGCGCCGTGCTCGGCAAGATCCTGATCCTTGCGCTGATCATTCTGTTTATCCAGAAACGCCCGCAGGGACTCTTCGCACTGAAAGGACGGGTGATCGACTGATGAATCAACCACTGCTCATTACCGCCACCCAGAAAGCCGGGCCCAGGGTCACGATCACCGTCGGGGCGTTGCTGCTCCTGGTGCTGCTGGCCCTGCCGCTGCTGTCGCTGCTACCGGCGGACCACCCGCTGCAGGTCTCGGCCTACACCCTGACCCTGGTGGGCAAGATCCTCTGCTACGCCATCGTCGCCCTGGCCCTGGACCTGGTCTGGGGCTACGCCGGGCTGCTGTCCCTGGGCCACGGCCTGTTCTTCGCCCTGGGCGGCTACGCCATGGGCATGTACCTGATGCGCCAGGCCGCCGGGGATGGCCTGCCGGCCTTCATGACCTTCCTTTCCTGGAGCGAACTGCCCTGGTACTGGGCCGGCACCGAGCATTTCCTCTGGGCCTTGTGCCTGGTGGTGCTGGCCCCGGGGCTGCTGGCCCTGGTGTTCGGCTTCTTCGCCTTCCGCTCGCGGATCAAGGGCGTGTACTTCTCGATCATGACCCAGGCCCTGACCTTCGCCGGGATGCTGCTGTTCTTTCGCAACGAGACCGGCTTTGGCGGCAACAACGGCTTTACCAACTTCCGCAGCATCCTGGGCTTCGGCATCACCGAACCGGGCACTCGGGCGGTGCTGTTCCTGGCCACGGTGGCGCTGCTGGTGGGCAGCCTGTACCTGGGCTGGCGCCTGGCCCGGAGCAAGTTCGGCCGGGTGCTGACGGCCCTGCGCGACGCCGAAAACCGCCTGATGTTCTGCGGCTACGACCCGCGCGGCTTCAAGCTTTTCGTCTGGGTCCTGAGCGCCGTGCTGTGCGGCCTGGCCGGGGCCCTGTACGTGCCCCAGGTGGGCATCATCAACCCCAGCGAAATGTCCCCCACCAACTCCATCGAGGCCGCCGTGTGGGTCGCCCTGGGCGGGCGCGGCACGCTGATCGGCCCACTGCTGGGGGCCGGTGTGGTCAACGGCATGAAGAGCTGGTTCACCGTGGCCTTTCCCGAATACTGGCTGTTCTTCCTCGGTGCGCTGTTCATCGTCGTGACCCTGTACCTGCCCAAGGGCGTGATCGGCCTGCTGAACAAACGAGGTGAACAATGAGAGTCACAGCAACGGCGGACTTCATGCTCGAACCCATTCTCGACACCAACAAGGACGCCGGCACCAGCCGCGACGCCATCGGCCTTGGCCACGCCGCCGGCAAGGGCCTCAACACCCGCCACGGCACCATCCTGACCCTGGAGGACATCAGCGTCAGCTTCGATGGTTTCAAGGCCCTCAACGACCTCAACCTGTACATCGGTGTCGGCGAGTTGCGCTGCATCATCGGCCCCAACGGCGCCGGCAAGACCACCCTGATGGACGTGATCACCGGCAAGACCCGCCCCTCCCGGGGCAAGGCCTGGTTCGGCGAAACCCTGGACCTGACCCAGATGAGCGAAGTGCAGATCGCCCAGGCCGGGATCGGCCGCAAGTTCCAGAAACCCACGGTGTTCGAGGCCCTGAGCGTGTTCGAGAACCTGGAGCTGGCGCAGAAGACCGACAAGTCGGTGTGGGCCAGCCTCGGGGCCCGCTTGAGCACAGAACAGCAGGACCGCATCGCCCAGGTGCTGGAGACCATTCGCCTGAGCCCTTCGGCTCAACGCCAGGCGGGCCTGCTGTCCCACGGCCAGAAGCAGTTTCTGGAGATCGGCATGCTGCTGATGCAGGACCCGCAACTGCTGTTGCTGGACGAACCGGTGGCGGGCATGACCGACGCCGAGACCGAATTTACCGCCGAGCTGTTCAAGACCCTGGCGGGCAAGCACTCGCTGATGGTGGTGGAACACGACATGGGCTTTGTCGGCTCGATTGCCGACCACGTCACCGTGCTGCACCAAGGCAGCGTGCTGGCCGAAGGCTCCCTGGAACAGGTGCAGGAAAACGAACGGGTGATCGAGGTTTACCTCGGCCGTTAGCGCAACCGCCGTTCGCCGGCAAGCCGGCTCCTACCCCTCCCGCAGGAGCCGGCTGGCCAGCGAAGACCGCCCCGCAATCCCCACAAAACTCGAGTACCCGACCATGCTCCAAGTCGACAAGCTGCACCAATACTACGGCGGTAGCCACATCCTGCGCGGCCTGAGCTTCGAAGCCCGGATTGGCGAAGTCACCTGCCTGCTGGGGCGCAACGGCGTGGGCAAGACCACCCTGCTCAAATGCCTGATGGGCCTGCTGCCGGCCAAGGAGGGCGCGGTCAACTGGGAGGGCCGGGGCATCACCGGCTACAAGCCCCATCAGCGCGTCCACGCCGGGATCGCCTACGTGCCCCAGGGCCGGGAAATCTTCGGCCGCCTGACCGTGGAGGAAAACCTGCTGATGGGCCTGTCCCGCTTCCCCGGCTCCCAGGCCAAGGAAGTGCCGGCCTTCATCTACGAACTGTTCCCGGTGCTGTTGCAGATGAAGCAGCGCCGTGGCGGCGATCTCTCCGGCGGCCAGCAGCAACAACTGGCCATCGGCCGGGCCCTGGCCAGCCGCCCGCGCCTGCTGATCCTCGATGAGCCCACCGAAGGCATCCAGCCCTCGGTGATCAAGGAGATCGGCGCGGTGATCAGCAAGCTCGCGGCCCGGGGCGACATGGCGATCCTGCTGGTGGAGCAGTTCTACGACTTTGCCGCCGAACTGGCCGACCAGTACCTGGTGATGTCCCGGGGGGAAATCATCCAGCAGGGCCGCGGCAAAAATATGCAGGCCGAGGGTGTACGCGGCCTGGTTACGATCTAATCTGTAGCCTCCTAACGATAACGACCCAGCATGAACCTACCTGCCGCCACCGCCCTGTTCACTCCCAGCTGGCACGCCGAACTGGAGCTGGCCTATGCCCGTTGCGGCGCCACCACGCGCCCGGTGCTGCGCCGCCACCTGGGCCCGCTGCGGGTGCAGAAGCACCTGTATGCCGAAGGCCCCGAGGTTTGCCAGCACATCATCGTCCACCCGCCCGGCGGCATTGCCGGCGGTGATCGGCTGGCCATCAGCGCCCGGGTCGACAGCGGTGCCTGGGCCCAGTTGACCAGCCCCGGGGCGGCCAAGTGGTATCGCGCCACCGGCCCGGCCAGCCAGGCCCTGAACCTGCAGGTAGCGCCGGGCGCGACCCTGGAGTGGCTGCCCCAGGAAACCATCGTCTTCAGCGCTGCCCAGGCCGAGCTCACGACCCGCATCGAATTGCAGGGCGATGCCCGGCTGTTCTACTGGGACATCATTGCCCTGGGGCGCCCGGCCAGTGGCGAGCGGTTCGAGCAGGGCCATTTCCAGGCCCACCTGGACCTGTACCGCGACGGCCGGCCGCTGTGGCATGAACGCCAGCGCATCGGCGGTGGCGACGGCCTGCTGGATTCCCCCATCGGCCTGGATGGCCAGCCGGTGTTCGCCACCTTGCTGGTGACCGGTGAAATCGACAGCGAACTGCTGGAACGCTGTCGCGCCCTGGCACACCCGGTACGCGGCGACCTGAGCCAACTGCCGGGCCTGCTGGTGGCCCGCTGCCTGGCCAGCGAAGCTCTGCAGGCCCGGGCCTGGCTGATCGAGCTGTGGCGCCTGCTGCGCCCGGCGCTGCTGGGCCGCGAAGCCAGGCCACCCAGAATCTGGAACACCTGACCCGCATGCCCTTTTCCACTGCACCTTTTTCTACTGCCTGACAACGGATTGACCACGATGGATCTGACCCCACGCGAAAAAGACAAGCTGCTGATCTTCACCGCCGGCCTGGTGGCCGAGCGGCGACTGGCCCGCGGCCTCAAGCTCAACTACCCGGAAACCATGGCCTATATCTCCGCGGCGCTGCTCGAAGGCGCCCGGGACGGGCAGACCGTGGCCGAACTGATGCACTACGGCACCACCCTGCTCAGCCGCGAGCAGGTGATGGAAGGCATCCCGGAGATGATCCCGGACATCCAGGTGGAAGCCACCTTTCCCGACGGCACCAAGCTGGTCACCGTTCACCAACCCATCGCTTGAGGCCGTGCCATGACCTATCGCATCCGCGATGCCCTGCATGCCGACCTGCCGGCGATCCGCGACATCTACAACGACGCCGTGCTCAACACCACGGCGATCTGGAACGAGCAACCGGTAGACCTGGGCAACCGCCAGGCCTGGTTCAGCGCACGCCAGGCCCAGGGCTATCCGATCCTGGTGATCATCAACGCCGAGGAGCAGGTGCTCGGCTACGCTTCCTTCGGCGACTGGCGGCCTTTCGACGGCTTCCGTCACACCGTGGAACATTCGGTCTATGTGCGCAGCGACCAGCGCGGCAACGGCCTGGGCCCGCGGTTGATGGCGGTGCTGCTGGAGCGCGCCCGGGGCTGTGGCAAGCACGTGATGGTGGCCGCCATCGAGAGCGGCAACAGCGCCTCGGTCCGTCTGCATGAGCGCCTGGGGTTCATCAGCACCGGGCAGATGCCTCAGGTGGGCACCAAGTTCGGGCGCTGGCTGGACCTGACCTTCATGCAGCTGATTCTCAACCCCGGGGCGCAACCGCCCGCCCCGCACAAGGAGTGAAATCTCGATGAACGCCGCCCAACTGCGCCTTGTCCATGGAGAAAGCTTTGCCCATTACCGTCAGGGACTGATCGAGTTGCTGCTGGACTCGGTGCAGCACGGTGCGTCCATCGGCTTCATGGCCGATCTCGACGACAGCCAGGCCCGCAGCTACCTCAGCAGCGTGCAGGCCGGGGTCGAGGACGGCAGCCTGCTGTTGTGGGTGGTGGTACGCGACGAGAAAGTCCTGGCCAGCGTGCAACTGGCCCTGTGCATGAAGGCCAACGGGCGCAACCGCGCCGAGGTGCAGAAGCTCCAGGTCCTGCACAGCGCCCGCCGCCGCGGCCTGGGCCAGCAGTTGATGAATGCCCTGGAACAGGCCGCCCGCCAGCACAAGCGCGGGCTGCTGTACCTGGACACCGAGGCCGGCTCCGCGGCGGAAGAGTTCTACCGCGCCCTGGGTTATACCCGGGTCGGCGAACTGCCCAACTACTGCCAGAGCCCGGACGGCACCTATACCGCCACCGCCATCTACTTCAAGACCCTGGGACAACCCCTATGATTCCTGGCCAATACCAGATCCAGCCCGGCGAGATCGAACTCAACGCCGGGCGCCGCACCCTGCGCCTGAACGTATCCAACAGCGGCGACCGGCCAATCCAGGTCGGCTCCCACTACCACTTCTTCGAAACCAACGACGCCTTGACCTTCGACCGAGCCGCCAGCCGCGGCATGCGCCTGAACATCGCCGCCGGCACCGCGGTGCGCTTCGAACCGGGCCAGACCCGGGAAGTGGAACTGGTGGAACTGGCCGGCAAGCGCCGGGTATTCGGCTTCGCCGGGCGGATCATGGGCGACCTCTGATCCCTCGACCCTACGCATGTAGGAGCCAGCTTGCCGGCGAATGCGGTCTTTCGGGCCCCTTCGCCGGCAAGCCGGCTCCTGCAAGACCTGTTTCTGTAAGGAGCTGCGATGAAGATTTCCCGTGAAGCCTACGCCGACATGTTCGGCCCCACCGTGGGCGACAAGGTGCGGCTGGCCGACACCGAGCTGTGGATCGAAGTGGAGAAGGATTTCACCACCTACGGTGAAGAAGTGAAGTTCGGCGGCGGCAAGGTGATCCGTGACGGTATGGGCCAGAGCCAGTTGCTGGCCGCCGAGGTGGTGGACACCCTGATCACCAACGCCCTGATCATCGACCACTGGGGCATCGTCAAGGCCGACGTCGGCCTCAAGGACGGGCGCATCGCCGCCATCGGCAAGGCCGGCAATCCGGACATCCAGCCCGACGTGAACATCGCCATCGGCGCCAGCACCGAGGTCATCGCCGGTGAGGGCATGATCCTCACCGCCGGCGGCATCGACACCCATATCCACTTCATCTGCCCGCAGCAGATCGAAGAGGCGCTGATGAGCGGCGTCACCACCATGATCGGTGGCGGCACGGGACCTGCCACCGGGACCAACGCCACCACCTGCACCTCCGGGCCCTGGCACATGGCGCGCATGCTCCAGGCGGCGGACGCCTTCGCCATGAACATCGGCTTTACCGGCAAGGGCAACGCCAGCCTGCCGGAGCCCTTGATCGAACAGGTCAAGGCCGGGGCCATCGGCCTCAAGCTGCACGAGGACTGGGGCAGCACCCCGGCCAGCATCGACAACTGCCTGAGCGTGGCCGATGAGTACGACGTGCAGGTGGCGATCCACACCGACACCCTCAATGAATCGGGCTTCGTCGAAACCACCCTGGGCGCCTTCAAGGGCCGCACCATCCATACCTACCACACCGAAGGCGCCGGCGGCGGCCATGCCCCGGACATCATCAAGGCCTGCGGCCTGGCCAACGTGCTGCCCAGCTCCACCAACCCGACCCGGCCCTTCACCCGCAACACCATCGACGAACACCTGGACATGCTGATGGTCTGCCATCACCTGGACCCGAGCATCGCCGAGGACGTGGCCTTCGCCGAAAGCCGCATCCGCCGGGAGACCATTGCCGCCGAGGACATCCTCCACGACCTCGGGGCCTTCTCCATGATCAGCTCCGACAGCCAGGCCATGGGCCGGGTCGGCGAAGTGGTGACCCGCACCTGGCAGACCGCCGACAAGATGCACAAGCAGCGCGGCCCGCTGCCGGGGGATGGCCCGGGCAACAGCAACTTCCGGGTCAAGCGCTACATTGCCAAGTACACCATCAACCCGGCGATCACCCACGGCATCAGCCATGAGGTGGGCTCCGTCGAAGTGGGCAAGTGGGCCGACCTGGTGCTCTGGCGCCCGGCGTTCTTCGGGGTCAAGCCGACCCTGATCCTCAAGGGCGGGGCCATTGCCGCCAGCCTGATGGGCGACGCCAACGCCTCGATCCCGACCCCGCAGCCGGTGCACTACCGGCCGATGTTCGCCAGCTTCGGCGGCAGCCGTCACGCCACCAGCCTGACCTTCATCAGCCAGGCCGCACTGGAGGCCGGGGTGCCGGAGCAGTTGGGGCTGAAAAAACGCATCGCCGTGGTCAAGGGCTGTCGCAACGTGCAGAAAACCGACCTGATCCACAACGACTACCTGCCGGATATCGAAGTCGACCCGCAGACCTATCAGGTCAAGGCTGATGGCGTGCTGCTGTGGTGCGAACCGGCGGACGTGCTGCCCATGGCCCAGCGCTACTTCCTGTTCTAGGGCTGGCCCACCACTGGGCAGAGTGGCTGCTGAAATGTTCGATTAGGCGCTAAGATGCGTCTCGGTTTTCCACTCACTGCCCAGTAAGGTGCCCGGCTATGCGCCTGTCCGATTTTATCGTGCAGCACGTTGATCGAATCGTTGATGAATGGGAACAATTTGCCAGGAGCCTCGCTCAGGACTCCCTGACCCGCACGGACCTGCGTGACCACGCGCGCTCCATCCTGCTGGCCGCCGCCCGGGATATGTGCACCGCCCAGAGCCCCGGGGAACAACGGGCCAAGGCCAAGGGCGAAGGCCCGGAAAAAACCCCCAGCCTGGATGCCGCGGCCGCCAGCCATGGCGAGCTGCGCCATCACGTGGGGTTCGACCTGGTGCAGATGACCTCGGAATTCCGCCACCTGCGAGCCTGCGTGATCCGCCTGTGGGTGGCCAGCCTGCAGACACCGGACCTGGCCTACCTGCAGGACATGATCCGTTTCAACGAAGCCATTGATGAAGCCCTGGCCGAGTCCACCGCAGCCTATGCCGAACAGGTCAGCCGCTCGCGGGATATCTTCCTGGCAATTCTTGGCCACGACCTGCGGGCGCCGTTGCAGGCAGTGAGCATGTCCACTGAAATGCTGGCACGCAAAGTCGCCCTGGACGGCGACGCCCAGGCCTTCGTTTCACGTATCAAGAGCGGCACCCGGCACATGGGCGCCATGGTCAGCGACCTGCTGGAGTTCGTGCGCAGCCGCCTGGGCAGCAGCCTGCCCATCGAACCTGCGCCCATGGACCTGGCCAGCGCGGCCAAGGCGGCCATGGACGAAGCCTGCGCCGGGCAGCCCGATTGCACCCCGCTGATGAGCTTCGAGGGCGACAGCCATGGCATCTGGGACCGCGGGCGCATCGAGCAGATGCTGCAGAACCTGATCGGCAACGCCCTGCAGCACGGCAACAACCGCCGCACCGTGACCGTGACCATCACCGGTGGCGCGGAACAGGTGCTGTTGACCGTGCACAACTACGGCACGCCGATCCCCCCGGAGGCCCTGGGCACCCTGTTCGACCCGTTGGTGCGCAGCGTCGACGAAGAACTGGGCAACCCCAGCACCAGCCTTGGCCTGGGGTTGTTCATCGTCAAGGAAGTGGTGGTTGCCCACCAGGGCAGCATCGAAGTCAGCTCCAACGCCAGCGATGGCACCACCTTCACCGTGGTCCTGCCGCGCGTCTCCCGCGCCAGTGCCTGAGGCGCTTTGTAACCGCTAGTGCGTTTGTATCGTTTGTGCCGTTTGTATCGTTTTGTAGCCGCTGCTGAGCGCCAGCGAAGCTGCGAACGAGGACGCAGTCCTCGCAACCCGCTTTTTCCTGACACACCGCAGTCGCCTGGTTAGACGGGCGCTGCGCGCCCGGTCGCAGCCTCGCTAGCGCTCGGCAGCGGCTACAGGCCTACACACCCTCAGTCCACCAACAGGCGGCCCAGGCGCTGTTTGAGCATCTGGTTCTCGGCGCGCAGTTGCCGCACTTCGTCCAGCAGGTCCAGGGCCAGGGCCACGCCTTCCCATTCCAGGTCCAGGTCGCGGCGCAACTTCGCCGCGCGCTTGGCCAGGGACAGCTCATAGTCGTTGAAGCGCCAGTCCTTGGGGGCCCGGCCCTGAGGTTCGAGGATGCCGTGCTCGACGATTTCGATCACGTAGGCCGCCGACAGGTCGGCCACTTCACAGAACTCTTCCATGTCCAGCTGAACGATCAGGGTGCTCATGATCAGCGCCTCCTAGTGTCGAATCAGAAATTTTCCCGGGGGTCGAACGCTGCCTTCTTCGCCAGCTCCTGCCACAAGGCCTTGACGTCGTCGCCCGCCTGCTTGGGCATGACCGCCTTGAGTTGCACGAACAGGTAGCCGCGCTGGCCGGCCTTGTTCAGCAGGCCATGGCCCTTGGCGCGCATGCGCTGGCCATTCTGGCTGCCGGCCGGAACCTTGAGGTTGATCTTGCCGGTCAGGGTCGGTACCGCGACCTCGGTCCCCAGCGCCAGCTCCCAGGGGGCCAGTGGCAGGGTGATGATCAGGTTCTCGCCTTCGACATCGAACTTGGGATGCGGCGCGAAGCGAATGGTCAGGTACAGGTCGCCATTCGCGCCGCCGCCCACGCCCGGCGCGCCCTGGCCCTTGAGGCGGATGCGCTCGCCGTCGGTGACACCTGCCGGAATCTTCACGTTCAGGCTCTTGCTGGTGTTGCTGACGTGTTGGCCATTGGCGTTGTACTGCGGCACCTGGAAGCTGATCTTCTTCGACTCGGTGGACAGGGTTTCTTCAAGAAAGATCGGCAGTTCCATTTCCACATCCTGTCCACGACGACCGCTGCTGCGGCGCTGCTCCGGGCCGCCGAATCCTGGCCCCCGGTTACCAAAGATCGAACTGAAGAAGTCCGAGAAATCGCCACCGTCCTCGCCGCCGCCAAAACCGCCACGGCTCTGCCAGCCCGGCGGGCCCTGGAACGGTTGGCCATGCTGGCCGTACTTGCGCAGGTCATCGTACTCGGCGCGCTTGTCGGCGCTTTTCAGCGCTTCATAGGCTTCCGAGGCGTCCTTGAACTTGGCCTCGGCATCCTTTTCCTTACTGACGTCGGGGTGGTACTTGCGCGCCAGCTTGCGATAGGCGGCCTTGATCGCCTTGTCGTCCGCTGTCGGCTCCACGCCGAGAATCTTGTAATAGTCTTTGAAGTCCATCGAGGGAATCACCATCCGTTATCAAAGTCGCGCGGCGTGCAGCACAGCATGCTCGGTCTGGCAGCATGAGAATTGATCAATCTCAATCCTCTGACTGAACGGCGCATCAGAAGTTTATCGGCAGCCTCGGGCGGATCTTGTGATCCCAGGTGGCTGCGCGGCCCATGCCTGCAAGTTTGGGGGTAAAGGATAGTCTTTCAAGGCACGACAGGGGGTGATTTAGCAGATAGTCGGCCTTTGCAAGGCGCGAGGACTGGCGTACGCTGCGCGGCCGTTTTTTTCACCGGATCCAAAGACATGAACAACGCCACCCCGGCCCGTGCCTGCGGCATTGACTTCGGTACCTCCAACTCCACCGTCGGCTGGCTGCGCCCCGGCGAGGAGACGCTGATCACCCTGGAGGACGACAAGATCACCCTGCCTTCGGTGGTGTTCTTCAATATCGAGGAACGCCGTCCG
Source organism: Pseudomonas protegens CHA0 (assembly GCF_000397205.1). Taxonomy (NCBI): domain Bacteria; kingdom Pseudomonadati; phylum Pseudomonadota; class Gammaproteobacteria; order Pseudomonadales; family Pseudomonadaceae; genus Pseudomonas; species Pseudomonas protegens. The sequence goes on along the minus strand of NC_021237.1, from coordinate 738,454 downwards.
GTGTACGGCCGCCTGGCGCTGCACGAGTACCTGGAAGGCTACGAAGGCCGGCTGATGCGCTCGCTCAAGAGCCTGCTGGGTTCCAAGCTGATCAAGCACGACACCAGCGTGCTGGGCACTGCCATGCCGTTCAAGGACCTCTTGGGGCTGTTCATCGGCCAACTGAAAAGCCGCGCCGAAGCCGCCGCCGGTCGGGAATTCGAAGAAGTGGTGCTGGGGCGCCCGGTGTTCTTCGTCGATGACGACGCCGCCGCCGACCAGGAAGCCGAAGACACCCTGGTGGAAGTGGCCCGCAAGATCGGTTTCAAGGAAGTGTCCTTCCAGTACGAGCCCATCGCCGCGGCCTTCGACTACGAATCCACCATCGAGCGCGAGGAACTGGTGCTGATCGTCGACATCGGCGGTGGTACCTCGGACTTCTCCCTGGTGCGCCTGTCCCCCGAGCGCCGTGGCGTCGATAACCGCCACGACGACATCCTCGCCACCGGCGGCGTGCACGTCGGCGGTACCGACTTCGACAAGCAACTGAGCCTCCAGGGCGTGATGCCGCTGTTCGGCTACGGCAGCCGGATGAAGAGCGGCGCCTACATGCCCACCAGCCACCACATGAACCTGGCGACCTGGCACACCATCAACTCGGTGTACTCGCAGAAATCCCAGCTGGCCCTGGGCAGCATGCGCTATGACATCGAGGACACCGGCGGCATCGACCGTCTGTTCAAGCTGATCGAACAGCGCGCCGGGCACTGGCTGGCCATGATCGTTGAAGAGACCAAGATCCAGCTGACCCACGCAGAGAACCGCCTGGTAGCCCTGGACCGAATCGAGCGCGACCTCAGCGTGGACCTGAGCCGGGCCCTGTTCGAATCCTCCATCGACGGTTTGCTGGAGCGCATCCGCACCAGCGTCACCCAGTTGCTGAACGACGCCAATGTCGGTGTGGGCCAGGTCGATACGGTGTTCTTCACCGGTGGTTCCAGCGGCATTCCGGCGCTGCGCCAGAGCGTGGCGGCGATGCTGCCCAATGCCCGGCATGTGGAAGGCAATATCTTCGGCAGCATCGGCAGCGGCCTGGCCATCGAGGCCAAGAAGCGTTACGGCTGAAACAGCTTCGCCGGCCCGCCGGCTCCTACAAGGTTCTGTAGGAGCCGGCGGGCCGGCGAACAAGACTCACACCAATCCCGCCAGCTTCAACTCGCTCTTCAGGTACGCGTAATAGATCGGCCCCGCCACCACCCCGGGCAGGCCGAAGGCGGCCTCGAACACCAGCATCGCCAGCAGCAGCTCCCAGGACTTGGCACTGATCTGCCCGCCAACGATCCGCGCGTTGAGGAAGTATTCCAGCTTGTGGATAAAGATCAGGTAGCCCAGCGCCGCCACCGCCACCCAGATCGACAGCGACAGGCCGACGATGGTGATCAGTGTGTTGGAAATCAGGTTGCCGATCACCGGCAGCAGGCCCAGCAGGAAGGTCAGCACGATCAGGGTCTTGGTCAGCGGCAGCTTGACCCCGAACAGCGGCAGGATCAGCGCCAGGAAGATCCCGGTGAAGAAGGTGTTGAGCAGGGAGATCTTGATCTGGGCGAAGACGATGTTGCGAAACGCCTGGACCAGCAGGTGCAGACGGTCGAACAGCGCCGCCGCCAGAGGCTTGCGCTTGGTCAGGTCGGGGACCCGCTGCAGGGCAATGATCGCCCCCAGGACCATGCCGATCAGCAGGGTCACGAACATGTGCGCCGCGTCCTTGCCCACCAGTTGCAACTCGCTCAGGTGCTTGCTGGCCCAGGCACCGATGGCAGCCTGGAACTCGGCGGCGCTGGCCGGCAGGTAGGAATCGAGGAACGGCGGCAACTGGCCCCGGGCCTTGTCCACCACCACCATGAACTTGCCCAGCGAGGCACCCGGGTTCTCCGCCTCATGCAACAGGAAGCTGATGGCCCCGGCGAACAGTAGGGTCAGCAGGCTGACCACCAGGGTGCCCAGCAAGGCCACCGCCAGCCAGCGCGCACGCCGGCCTTCGATCAGCCGCTGCAGTTGCGGGGTGAGCATGTTGACCAGCTCGAACACCAGCAACCCGGCCAGCAGGCTGGGCAGCAGACGCAGGGGCAAGGCCAGCAACAGGCCACCGAAAATGATGATCCAACTGATGAACAACAGATGACGCTGTGAAAACGCTGGCATATAGCCTCAAGACAGACAGCGGGGAAAAGATCGGCAGTCTGCCAGCCTTCACCCCTGAGGAATAGTGGCAGGCGCCGTGAGGACGCGGGCTTACAGGGTACTGGAGTGTTGTGACAGGCGAAGGTTCAGTCGGCTTTGGCCCCGGGCGCCGGGGCCGAAAGGTCGGGCAGCGGCACGTCGTAGCCGCAGTAGTGCAGGCGAGAGCCCAGGCGCTGGTTTTCGTAAACCAGAGAGGGCGCCGTGCAACTGCTGATGCCTCCCAGACAACCACTGGCCAGGGCAATCCCCATGGCACCGCGGATACTCACAGACACCTTCACTTTTTGTATTTGCTGATAAACGAATACCTGATGCCCGCTGCTTCGACGATGCTGCGCATTTCCTGCTCTTGCCCAGGTTCGCCGACAAAGAACAGCCAGACCCGAGGAAAGCGCTGACCACTCAGTGCACCGCCGACAATCGCCTTGTCCAGTGCCGGGTTGGCCCCGAACATCAGGAACCTACCGTTGGGGCTTTGGGAAACCTTGGCGAACATGTCACGCACATTGAAGCGTTCAACACCCCCGCCGGCCACAATCACTAGACGATCGGGAAGCTGCCCATGGCTGTTGATCTGCGTGACAAGCAGTTGCAGATCCTGACGCTCACCTGAGCCACCGCTGTCCCTCTGCACCACATCAGCGACCTCGGACAGGACCTGATCATGATCCTTGGATAGCGGTTGAGAAGCACAACCACTCAAGAGCAGCAACGTCGCAATCCATGCCCAGGTATTCATAAACATATCCTTATGTACTGTCGGCTAACGGGCTTGTCAGCAAACACCCTCCTTAGAGCAGGCCCGAAGGTTCAAGGTGAAGGCGCCTTGAGATCGGGCAGCGGCACATCGTAGCCGCAGTAGTGCAGGCGGGTCAGGGTCAGGCGCTTGTCGGGGTAGTCGCTGCCCCAGGCACTTCCCCGGTCATAACGAGCCTTGCCGCGGGCACAAGCAGCCTGGAGCCGGTTTTGTGCCTGAGCCAGAGCCGAAGGTGCCAGACGCTTGATCTGCAAGCTGGCAAAGAACGGCAGGATAAAGGTCCGATCCAGATCGTAACCCTTGGCGCCCAACGCCAGACGTTGCCCGGCATGTACATAGAACGGTTGAGTCAGGCCGCTTTCCCCTTCCCAGCACCAATACCTGACCTCATCCTCCCAGAGCCCCACTGCAGCCCCCTGCCAGTGCTCATAGAAGCGCAGGCACTGGTAGCCACCCCGGGTGACCCAATCCACTTCACGGGGTTTGGCACCACTGCCGGGCAAAGCCAATGCAGCCAGCTTGCCCTGGAGAAAGGCGTCCCGGGGATACATCAGCCCATAACCCTCACCGTCGAGAAAGCTGCTGACCTTCATGTACAGCGAAGACGCCGATACCTGGACATCGCCATAGGCGAAGGTCCCCTCGGTAGCGACAGACAGGCTGTCGCTGATTCTGTCGTAGTAGAAACCGCCCATGAGCGTACCGCATTCTGTGTGCCGGAACGGTTCAGGCAGGTCGAAGGAGAAACGCTGGGGCAAGGTCACCCGCTTGGCCCCTTCGCTACACAACATGCGCTGCTCGGTGCGTCGCTCCTGCGGCTTGGCGGGGAGGTTCAGGCATCCCCCGAGCAGCAATGCCAGCCCCACCACCACACTTGGGCTCCCCCTCATCTGCGGATAGTGTCCTTGCCATTGGCATCGATGAACGTAGGTTCAATGTACCGGGGATTCTTCTTGAACTGGTCCTGCAGTGCATTGGGCGCATCACCGCACATGCCCTTGGCGACACACAGGTAGTTCGAGTGCGGGCTATCCACTCCCATCAACGAGGTGCTGGTCGCCAGCGAACCGAAGAAACGAGCCACCGGGTCGGACGAGTGCGTGAAGTTCTGCCCCAGCAGATCCGACACGGTATCGGTGACCGGCAACATGCCGAAGAAGGTCTTCGACCCCGGACGGTTGACCTGGAAGAAGGCGCCGTTGCCGATATCGAATCCGGCGGCATCGGCGGCTTCAAAGAAGCTCTTGGAACCCACTGGGGCGCCCGACAACTGGATGCTCCCGACCTGGCCATTGAGGTTGAAATCCAGGCCGGAAATCGCCCGGTAGGTCAACAGGCCGCCCTGGCTGTGGCCGGCAACGTCCAGCTTGTACTCATCCTTGATCCCGGCCTGGAAGAAATCGTGCAACTGCTGGGCGTTACCAGAGCGCACCGTCCCGCCCAGCGCCACATCCCACAGTGACTCGACCAAGTCGCCGAGAATCCCGTGCTCGGGGTTGTAGGCCTGCATGAAGGAATCGGAGCCGGTCTGCATCGCACCGTTGACCAATGCCGCCATCAGCGAGTTCTGGATGCCGTTGGTGAACACTGCACCATCACCATCGGGACGCTCGATCTCCATCAGCTTCTGCACGTTCTCGATCATCGGTTTGCCGGACAACGGGTCCACCTTGATGGTCTTGCCGTCGGACTCGTACTGGTACTTGGTCTCAACCCGGTAGAAGCGCATGTCACCCGTGATCAAGGCCGGCACCTGGGTGATCAGGCCACCATGGTTCTCGACGCCGGGCATGATGCCACCGGTGTACTTGCCAGCCTTGTCGAGCACGGTTTCCAAGAGCCCGGGAATCCAGGCCAGCGGCAGCAACGACGGGTTGTCGGCCACCACCTGGTCCGCCGCCTTACTCAGGTCGCCAAACTGGGTAAAGATACCCGAGGCATTCTTGCCATAGTTCTTCATCCCCTCCTTCCACTGGTTCAGGGTCTGAATCGGGTGGTTCACCGACTCCAGGGACGACTGCGAGACATACAGGTCGGTACGCTTTTCCTTGTCCTTGGTGATTTCATAGGCCTGGGACACATCGCGGTTCAGGCCCGCAGTGGAGTCGACGCCAGTCTTGGCGTCGTTGCGCACGGTGATGGTGCCCGCGCCCACCGTGGCGCGCACTTCCTGCTCACGCTCCTTGCGGTAGTCATAGCCGCTGACGCTCCAGCCGGAGGCGCCGGTCTTGCCCTTGCCTTCCTGGCTCTTGTCCGTGGTGAAGGCCACGTCCTTGCCGCCGGTGGCCTTGGCGCCATCGCCGCCGCCCCAGCCAAAGGTGCCGCCCGCGTTCACATAGTAGCTGTGCTCCTTGTCCTGGCCGGAGATATCACGGAAGCCCAGGGTGCCGGTGTCCAGCTTGAGGTTGCCGTTGTCGGCGGCGACCAGCGCACCATCGAGCTGGGTGTGCTTCTCGGTGCGGATGTCGACGCCGTTCTTGCCGGTGATGCTGGTCTGCTCCTGGACCCAGTTGGTCTTGCCGGTGGTCTTGCCCATGCCCAGGGAACCGCTGACGCTGCCCCCGCCGCCCAGGCCAATGCTCACGGTGACGCTGGCATCCATTTCCTTGCCGCTGACCTTGCCGGTGTCCGGTACCGAGGAAACGGTCAGGTCACCGCCAACCCGGCCGATGACTTCACCGCCACGCAGGGTGGCACCGGCAATGGTGGTGTCCTTGCCACTGCTGAAGCGCAGCTGGTCACCCGCCACCAGATGGGCGTTCTGCTGGTTCTGGTTGTCCCGGTCCAGTTGGCCCTTGCCCATGTCGACGCTGGCGTAGACCGAGATGAAGTCCTTGCCGCCCACGGCCAGGCCCACTTCACCACCGCCGCTGTGGCGGCTGGACTCACTGCTGGAATCATTCTGCGCGGCACGGATGGTCAGGTCGTTGCCGGCGCCCAGGTCGATATCGCGCCCGGCCTGGACCTGGGTCCCAATCAGGGTCAGGTTGTTGCGCGCCTCAAGGCTGACATCGCGCCCGGCGAGGAACACCGACGGAGTATTGGTGCCCTGGCTCATCTGCTCGCTGGCCACACCGTTGCTGCCGCCGATGCCGGCACGGGCGCTACCGCCGCCGCTCTGGCCATTGATGCCGCCCTGGCTGCGGGCGGTCTTGCTCTCTTCGGAAACCGAACCGCGGGCCACATCCACATTGATGTCACGGCCCACCAGGGTGATGTCGCGCCCGGCGTCGAACTGACCACCGCGAATGTTGATGTCATTGCCGGCCACGGCGCTGATATCCCGCCCGGCCCCTAGGCTGGCAGGGCTGTTGCTGTGCACTTCCTGGCGCGAGCTGCTGGACTGGCTGGCCGTACCGAAATGGGTCGCGGCGGTCGGGCCCGAGGTGAACTGGTTGATCGCATCCACGGTGCTGAGCACGCTGGAGGCCTTGCTGGTGTTGTCCTCGCCTTTACCGGTGCCCTTGAGGGCGTCCATGGTGTTGCCGTAGTTGTGGCTGACATTGACCGTCAGGCCATTGCGGTCACGGCTCTTGCTACGTTCCTCGATCGAGGTTTCCTTGCCCGCGTCGATGCTGATATCGCGCCCGGCCTGCAAGTTGACATCACGCCCGGCGTCTACCCGCGAGCCTTCCAGGGTCAGGTCACGCCCGGCCTTGATGGTTGCATCCTGCCCGGCCAGCAACTGGCTCGGGGCCACTGTCTGCTCGGCATTGCGCGACTTCTGCTTGAGAGCTTCGCTGCCCAGGAACGCAGTAACGCCGTTGCGATCGCTCTCCAGGGACAGCCCCACATGCTTCTCGGATTTCCAGTTGCTCTGGTCCGAACTGTTGCTGCCGGCCAGCACGTTGACATCGCGCCCCGCCCCAACGTTGAGGTTGCGCTCGGCCGCCGCCGTGCTGCCGATCATGTTGACGTCACGGGATGCCTGCAGGGTGGTGTCACGCCCGCCGCTGACCACGCTGCCAACGCTCTGGGACTGGGTGTTTTCCTGCCCCGACTTCTTCGCCGAGGCAATCGAAGTGAAGCTGCCGGAACTGGAAAGCCCCACCTTGCTCTTGTACTTGTCGCTCTGGCTGCTGGAGGTGTTGGCCGCATCCATCAGGTTGATGTCGCCGTTCTTGTCGATCAGTCCGGCGCGCACTTCGGCATCGCGCTTGGCCTCGATGGAGCTGGCCGAAAGGTTGACATTGGTCCCGGCGATCACCACCGCGTCATTGCCGGCACTCAGCTCGCTGCCCACCTGGGTGGTGCTGCTGGAGGTGCGGCTGTTGCCGCTCTTGCTCAGGCCAAAGCTGCCTTTCTTCTTCTGGCTGTAGGAGCTGTCGTGCTGCTCCTGGGCCGATACCAGGCTAACGTCCCGGGTGGCGCCCACCAGCAGGTCGTTGCCGGCCTTGAGCTGGCTGCCGACCACGGTGACGTCGCGTCCGCCGTTGAGGCTGATACGGCCGTCCTTGTCCTGGCTGACGTTGACCATCAGGTCGTGCCCGGCGCTGATCTCGGAAGCCACGTTGGTGGTGGAGGAATCGGCGCTGCGGGTGGTCTTGCTCTTGCCCCAGGAACCTTTCTTCTTCTGGTAGAAGGTCGAGGACTGCTCGTCCTGGGCCGAAGCGATGACGATGTCGCGCTTGGCATTGAGGGACAGGTCGTTGCCGGCGCTGACCTGGCTCGCTACCACCGCCAGGTCGCGCCCGGCATTGAGTTCCAGGTTGCCGCCGGTGGTCACGCTGGAGCCCAGGGTCTGCACCGTGTCGTTGGTCACCAGGCCGCGACGGATCGCGCTCTGGGTGAAGGTGTGGTCCTGCACCGCCAGCAGGTCGATGTCGCGACCGGCGCTGAGCTTGGCATCGCCGGCACTGGCGAGCTGGCCGAGGTTGGTCAGGTCGCGACCGGCGCTGAGGTCCAGCTGCTGGCGCGCGGTGATCTGGCTGCCCTGGTCGAGGATGGTGCGATTGCCCGAGCCGTAGCCGACGGCCACTGCGGTGCGGTCGTTGATGATGTCGCCCTTGATCGAGGTGACGCTGACCTGGTTGCCGCGGATTTCCCCGGCCAGGGCGTTGCGCACGCTGTCCTGGGCCATCAGGCTGACCCGCTCGTTGGCCTCGATCAGGCCGCCCTGGTAGAGGCTGCCGCCAGCATTCACGCTCAGGTCGTTGCTGGCCCGCAGGGTACCGACGTTGGTCAGGTCGCCGCCGGCGATCAGGGTCATGTCGCGCCCCTGTATCAGGCTGCCACCGCGCAGGTTGCGGGTTTCCGCCTGGGCCAGGTAGAGCACCGGCACCAGCACTTTCTCACCCTGCACTTCGCGGGTTTCCATCCACACGATGTCATGGGTCAGCGAGGCCACCTGGGCCGGGGTCAGGGACACGCCGATGCTCAGGTTCAACTGGTCCTTGGAAGCGATGGCGTTGTCCATCAGGTAGCGGTACTGGTCGTAGTCGCTGGTCAGCCCGGCCGCCAGGAAGCGCTGGCCGGTCTGGGCCAGCACTGCGTCGCGAATCAGCCGGGTCTCGTACAGGCCGTCGCCCAGGCGGCGCCAGGTCTGGTCGGTGTTGTAGTTGAGGTTGCCGAGCATGTAGTCCGAGCTCATGAAGCGCGACAGGTCGGTGAAGGTCGGGTTGGTCTCGATCAGGTAGCGGCCCTGGGGGTTCTGGCTCTTGACGAACAGGCCGTACTCGCCCTGAGGCACGCGGAAGCTCGACAGCGAGGTCGGGTCCACGGCGGCGAACGGCACGCCGGAGAAATCCACCGGGACGAAGCTGACCTGGGTGGTGCCGTCGGCGCCGACCTTCTCGATGCGTTGCACATCCTTGGCCACCTGGTTGGCCGCCGCGGAGCTCTGGGCATTGACCGTGATCACCTGGCCGCCCACCTGGGCCAGGTTGTTCTGCAGCGTCTGCCCGGTGAGCTGGGCGCGGCTCTGTTCGCTCTGCACGCCGTTTTCAAGGGTGCCGCTGACCTGCAGGTGCAGGCGCTGGCCGGCCTGCAGGGTGGAGGCGTAGGCGCTCTGGGAACCCGGGGTGATCACCGTGTGGCTGGCGGGTTCGTAGATCGGGTACTGGGTCACCACGGTCGGCAGCGGGTCCTGCTGGCCCGGCGCGCGATTGGCGTTGGCGGCGTTCCAGGCGATGGTGGCGCGCTCGGCGGCGCGGAACGCGCCCTTGGAAACCCCGTGCAGGAAATAGCTGATGCTCTCGACCCGTTTGTTCAGGGTCAGGCCCCGGTTGTACAGGTTGTTGGCGGTGATGGAGACATCGCGGTTGGCGGCGATCAGGCTCTGGTCGTTTTCCACCGTATCGGCATTGATGGTCAGGTCACGGTTGGACACCAGGCGGGCGCCAGCGGAGTGCTCGCCCATGGTGCCTTCGTAGGTGGTGTTAACGATGTAAGTGGCGGTGTGGTAATCGCCGGAACAATCGGTGCAGTTGATCACGATATTGCGCTGGGTGATGGTTTCGCCGACCTGGTAATGGTCCATGGCGTTTTGCAGCAACGCCACGTTGAGGTTCATGTCGCCCTCGCTTTCGATGGTTCCGGAGCGGTTGCTCAGCAGGGCCGCGCGGCCCCCGTCGAGGGCGGCGAAGCTGAGGTTGCCGGCGCTGTAGATGTCGCCGTAGCTGTTGGCCAGGCCGTTGCCCCGCAGGAGCATGTCGCCGCCGCTGTAGATCAGGGTGTCGGCCGAGGTGGTGATGCCGTTGCTGGAGCGCAGCTGCATCTGCCCCAGGGCGCCCAGGGTGCCGCGGTTGTTGATCTGCCCCGCCGACACGTAGAGGTTCTGGCTGGCGATCAGCCGGCCCAGGTTGTCCAGGGTGCCGCGCAGGTTCAGCTCGGTGTCGCCGCCGCTGGCGATACGACCGCCGTTCTGGTTGAGGTCGCTGGCGCCCACCGTGAGCTTGCCCCGGGACGACAGCAGGCCGCTGTTGTTCAGGTTGCCCCCCAGGTCCAGGGTCAGGTAGCCGTCACTGGCCAGTTCCCCGGCGTTGTTCAGGGTGGCGGCGCCCACCCGCAGGCCGCTGGCGCTGGCGATACGGTCGCCCGCACTGAGGTTGAGATCGCCACCGGTGCTCAGGTCCAGGGCGCCGTTGAGCTGCATCAGCCCGCTGCGGTCCACCCAGCCGATGTCCCAGTCGCCCCGGCCCAGGCCGGTGATGCGCCCCTGGAGGCCCGAGAGCCCGCCCAGGTCGAGTTTGAACAGGCCGTTGCCAGCGTGCTCGATGCTGCCGCCGACGTTGTTCAGGTTGCCCGCATTCAGGCTGAAGGCGTTGGAGCCCAGGGCCAGGCTACCGCCCTGGTTGTACAGGCTGCCGCCCAGGCTGACCCGGCTTTGCTCCCCGCCTACGGCGCGGATTCGCCCGCCGGCGCTGTTATCCAGGTTGCCGCCCACCAGCAGCAGCGAGCCGGCCGACTCCACCAGGCCGCCCTGGTTGTAGAGGTTGGCCGCGGTGGTCAGGTCCAACTGCTGGGCGCTGATTTCGCCGCCCCAGCGGTTGTCCAGGGTCTGTCCGGAAGCGCTGAGCAGGCCGTTGGCGTAGAGCTTGCCTGCCTGGTTGGTGAGGCGGTCCACCACCAGCTTCAGGTTGCCGGCCTGGCTGCTGATCAAGCCGGCCTTGCCGTTCAGGGCACTGTTATCCACAGCCCCGGCCGTCACCGCGAGGGTCGCGCCCTGCAGGGTGCCGCCACGGTTGTCCAGGCTGCCCTGGCCCAGGGTGACTTCACCATGGCCGCCCTGGGCCAGGATCATCCCTTCGGCGTTGTTCAGGCCCCCGGTCACCAGGTTCAGGCCGTCGCTGCCAGCGAGCAGTTGCCCCTGGCGGTTGTCCAGCGCGCCGCCATCGACCTCCAGGCGCTTGCCCTTGAGGGTGCCGCCCTGGTTGTCGAGACGGGCCAGCTGGGTGACCTTGAGTGCCTGGTCACCGGCGTCGATGACCCCGGCGCTGTTGTTCAATACGCCATTGTTGAGGGCCACATGCAGCCCCCCGGCCTTGGCCACCACTGCGCCCCTGGCGCTGTTGTCCAGGCCCGCGGCGTTGATCCCGACGCTCTCGCCGAGGATCACCCCGCCACTGTTGTTCAGTTGGCCGCCGTTGACTTGCAGATGCCCGTCGCTTTGCAGGCGCCCCTGGCTGTTGAGCAACTGCCCCGGGGTGGCGCCGTCGGCAGTCAAGGTCAGCAGCAAGCCGTCGCTGCCCGCCGCCAGCAAGCCTGCGCCCTGGTTGTCCAGGCGCTGGGTGCTCAGGCTCAGGCGGTCGCCCACCAGTTGCCCGCCACGGTTGTCCAAAAGGCCGTTGTTGGTCAGCAGCAATTGATTGCCCACCACCACGCCGCCCTGGTTGTTCAGGCTGCCGGAGCCGATCTGCACATCGCCGTTCTTGGCCTGCAAATGGCCCAGGGCGTTGTTCAGATGCTGCTTGACCGTCAGGGTCAGCTGGCCGGCTTCGGCGCTGAGTACCCCGCCCTGGTTCTGGCTGAGGCTGTCGAGGTTGGCAGTCAGTACGTTGCCGATCACCTGGCCCTGGTTGTTGGCCAGGTCCCGGGCTTCCAGCAGCAGGTTGTCCTTGCCTTGCAGCAGGCCGCCCTGGTTGTCGATGTCCGCGGTGTGCAGCTCAAGCCCGGTGGCATCCACCGTGCCGCCCTGGTTATCGAGCTTGCCACTGCTGGTGAGGGTCAGCTGCGGAGCAACCAGGGTGCCAGCGCGGTTATCCACGCTGGCGGACTTGAGGCTGAGCAGCGATGTGGCCTGGAGCTTGCCACCCGCATTGATCAGGTCCTGGGCGAGGCTCACCTGCAACTCGCCCTTCTCGGCGCTGACCAGGCCCTTCTGGCTGTTGTCCAGGCGCGTGCCAGTGATCTTGATCTGGTCGGCCAGCAGCTTGCCGCCCTGGTTGAGCAACTCTGCGCCCTGGGTTTCCAGCAGGGTCTGGGCCTGGAGCTGGCCACCGTTGTTGTTCAACTGCTCGCTGACCTTGAAGGTGGCGCTACCCTGGCTGGCCCCGATCAGGCCCTGCTGGTTGTCCAGCCGCCCGGCGCTGATCTCTACCCGGTCGGCAATCATCGAGCCTTTCTGGTTGCTCACTTCGCGGGCCTTGAGGGTCAGGTCGGCGCCCGCCACTTCCAGGCGCCCGCCGTTGTTGTTCAGGCTATCCAGAGTGAGCGTCGCGGCCTGCTGCTCGCCAAAGCGGATCAGGCCGCCCAGGTTGGCGATGGCCGGGGTGGTCAGCACCAGCTCGTGCTGTGCCAGCACCCGAGCCTGTGCGCCCTGGTTGACCAGGCGCGCGGTCTTGACCTCGACCTTGGGCCCCTGAATCACCCCGTTCTGGTTGTTCAGGGCCTGGCGCGCGGTCAGCTCCAGGTTGCGGCTGGCCAGTACGTTGCCGCGGTTCTCCAGGGTGCCGGCGGTCAGCTTGACCTCGCCGTGATCGTTGCGGCTGTTGTCGGTGTTGACTCCGGCTTCGATGATGCCGTGGTTGACCACCTGCGCGGCGTCCACCACCTGGACCCGGTCCCGGGTCGCCAGGCTGGTCTGCACCTGGATCTGCTCGGCGGCCTGCAGGGTCGCCTCGGTGCCGGCGTAGGCCTTGCCCTTGAGCTCGATGCTCTGGGCCTTGATGGCGATGGCCTGGTTGGCGCCCATGCCGGCGACCGTGACCTTGCCGTTGGCGTCGATCTGGATATCACCGGTGCTGGCCGCCATTTCCCCGGACATGTTCACCCCCACGCCCTTTTCCGTGCCCACCAGGCGGATCGCCCCGGCGTACATGCCGCCCAGGGCCGAGCTGTCGATGGCCAGTTCCGGCTTGGCGCTGGCGTCGGCATCCCGGGCCGTGACACTCAGGTCATCGGCCTTGACGTCGTTGCGCCCGGTGATGACGTTGAGCTTCTTGGCGTACAGGTCGGCATTGAGCTTGGTACTGCGGGTGATCAGGTCGAACTGGTCGATGTTGCTGGCGTTGAGGCCGGCGCCTTCGATGCTGATGTCGCCGCCATCGACCTGGAAGCGATCGAGTTTCTGCCCTTCGATCACCGGCTTGCCGGTGGTCAGGGTGGCCCGTGGGGTGTTGATGAAGCCGCAGCCGTTGCAGGTGATGCCATGAGGGTTGGCGACGATCACCCGGGCCGACTGCCCGGCCACTTCGGTATAGCCCGCCAGCTTGCTGCGATTGCTGCCGGTGACTTCGTTGAGAATGACCTGGGCCGCCTGCCCCTTGAGGTTGGGGTTGCCCATGATGTAGCCGCCCAGCTGAGTGTTCTGGGTCGAGCCGGTACCGTTATTGAGGATCAGGCCGTTGCTGCCGACGTTGTATTCGCTGAACTTGTTGTGGGACAAGCCGGCGCCGTTGGCGGCGTTGATGTTGACGATGGGTACGCCATTGCCGGCCGCGCCGATGGTGGCGTTGCCCCCCGCGGCCGGGTCCAGGGCCAGGCCTGCGGCCACGCTGACGATCGGGTTGAGAAACAGGATCCCCGACAACGACAGGGCAATGCATTGGGCAAAAGGCTTGCGTACGTCCATGTGCGAATCATCCATTCAATAACGTTGCGGGCGAGTCAGAAGAACAGGTCTACCCGGAAGTACACCGGGTGCTCTCGCCTCTCGATAATTGCCGGTCGCTCCAGGGAGCGTGCGAAGCTGACGGATGCAGCCAGGTACTGGCCGCGGGCATTGAGTTCCAGGGCATTGCCGCTCATGCGGCCGCGGGCATCGTGGTTGTAGCGATCGCCCTTGATCACCCCCACGTCATACGCAAAGGCCATGCCGTATTCCTGGACAAAAGGCTGCAACGCCGGCCAGGTCACCGCACGGCGCCAGCGCAGTTGGTTGCGCCAGTAGCCGCCGCTGTTGCCGGACAGGGTCTGGTCCTGGAAGCCACGCACCGAGTTGAGGCCGCCGAGGCTGATGCGCTGGGGGCTGAAGAGCACGTCCTCGCTGCGCTGCCCGGTGGCCAGGCTGTCGAAGCTGAAGTTTTCGTTCCACAGGCGAAAGGGCTGCAGGTAGCTCAGGGTCAGGCTGTATTTGTTGTAACGGGCGACCGGCTCGCTGCCATGGGGATTGCCGCTGGCCTGGGCATCCAGGGCGCCGATGCCCTGCTGCCAGCCAATGTCGGCGTTGACCAGGGCATTGCCGATGCGCCGCCCATGGTTGAAGCCCAGCTGGCTTTCGGTGATGCGGTTGCTGGACACCTCGATCAGGTTGTCATCGATGTAGTTGCGCGTGCGCAACTGGCTCAGGCCCAGGCTCATGCCGGTCTTGCTCAGGTTGTCGCGGTGCAGCACCCGTTCGGCGCGCAACTGCTGGTTCTTGCTTTCGCCGTCCATGGTGAAGTCGAAGCCGGTGCTGTCATTGCGGGTGCGGTAGTAGCTCTGGCTGTAGGAATAACTGAGGGTCCACCAGCCCCAGGGCAGGCTGTAGAACAGGCTCTGGTTGTCGGAGTGGCGCCAGCGGTCACTGACCGTGTCCTGATTGGCCCGCAGGCTGAGCTGGTCTGCCAGGCCCAGGGGGCTGTCCCAGTCCAGGCCGAGGCCGGCCTGCTGCTCGCCGGTGCTCTTGTCGCCGCTGTTGTTGCGGGTGGCCGATACCCGCCAGGGCTTCAGACGCTGGCCCTTGAGCCCGACACGGCTGTCGCCCAGTTTCTCTCCCGGGGCCAGTTCCAGTTCCACCTGGCGCGAAGGCAAGCGAGTCAGCTGGTCCACCAGTTGCTCCAGCTCCCGCAGGTTGAGCACCTCGCCGGTGGTGCCGGGAAAGGCCATGGCCAGTTCCCGCGAGCTGGCCAGGGCGGAACTGTCCAGGCTCTCCAGGCGGCCTTCGACCACCACGATGGTCAGTTGCCCCGAGGCCAGTTCCTGGGCCGGCAGGTAGGCCCGGGTGGTGACATAGCCCTGCTGCAGGTAGTGATGGGTGATGGCCTTGAGCAGGGTGTTGATCTGCGTCACCGACAGGCACTGGTCGCGATAGGGCGCCACCAGGCGCTCGCGATCGGCGGCGGAAAGATGATCGGCACCCTTGAGAATCACGGTCTTGATGGTGAAGCAGCGCTGCTCGCCCGGTTGCGGGGCAGGCTCGGGGGGCAAGGTCTTGCCGGGGAGTTGCTGGAGTTCGTCGAGGCGCTTCTGCTGCTCTTGCAGCAACTGCTGCTGGCGATCCCGAATCAGGTCGCGATCACCCGGCGTCTGCAGCGGCGCGGCGCTGAGCGCGAGCGAAGCAGACAAAGCACAAAACGCTACTACAGGCCTGAACAAGCCAAAACGCGACATGCTTTCCATTCCCTAGAATCACGGATTTTGGCTGGCCAAACGTCCGCGTGGTGCGTCCCGGCACCTGTTTTCGAAGGGAACAAAGTGTAAATGTAAAAAAATTTACATAACAAAAAAGCGACGAGCGGTAGCTGCCAGACCTATCTCATTGAAAGCTAATGGTTTACGTGCTGCGAAACTCTGAAAAACCGATGCAGGCCAAGGTCCTGTAGCGCGCGCGATACCTCGGCCCCATCGATTCAGGCTCATTTCTTCTTCAGGCAATCACTCATGAACGCCTTGCGCGCATCGCCCTTGAGCGCCTGGGTGGTGGCCGTGGCGTTGCAGGTCTTCATTCTTTCCTGAGGCGTGGACGGGGTAGCCGCAGCTGCCGGGGCCGCCTTGAGGCAAGTGCTCATGAAGGCTTTGCGCTCATCGCCCTTTAGGGTCTTGGCGGTGGCCTCGGCATTGCAGGTGGTCATCTTGTTCTGCTGGGCGGTGGCGGCAAAACCCTGGGAGCACAGCAGCAGGCCCACCATCAACAACGGAATACGCAACATCTTCATGGAGTTTTCTCCTTGTCACCGCACCGACGGGCACGGCCTCCAGCGCAGTGTAGACAAAGCCTGTTACACCTTCACCTGTTCTGCAGGCCGGCCCGGCGATACTGCTCCGGCGTGCTGCCAGCCTGGCGCTGGAACATCGCGATAAACGCCGAGGCGCTGCTGTAGCCCATGTCGAAGGCGATTTCCTGGATGCTGCGCGAGCTCTCCAGGGCCTCGATGGAGGCCAGGAAACGCTGGCGCTGGCGCCATTCGCCAAAACTCATGCCCAATTCCCGCACGAACTGCCGGGCCAGGGTCCGCTCGCTGACATGGGCCAGCCCCGCCCAGTGGGCCAAAGGCTGGTTGTTGCCCGGTTCGGCCTGCAGGGCCTGGAGCACCCGCAGCAGGTCGGGGCTGCTGGCGTAGGGCAGGTAACAGGTATGCACCGGCGCCTGGCGCAACTGGTCCAGCAGCACCTGGGCCAGGCGCTGGTCGGCCTCGCCCTCGGGGATCTGCACGTCACGGGCGGCGAAGTCCTTGAGAATCGCCTTGAGGATCTCGCTGATGGCCAGGGTACTGCCCCCGGCCGGCAACTCGGCACACAGCTCCGGGGCCAGCAGTACGGCGCGGTAGTTGATCGGCTGCGCGGTGTAGAAACTGTGGGGCGTCTGTGGCGGCACCCACACCGCATATTGCGGAGGCGACATGAAACGCTGGCCGGCAATCTCCATGTGCATCACGCCGTGGGCCGAATACTCCAGGCAGCCCCAGGGGTGGCGATGCTCCAGGGCATGGCTGTGGGCGGCGAAGTCGGCATAGCGGAAGTACACCGGCGCGGGCAGCCCGTGGAAATCCAGGAGATCAATGTGTTTTTTGCTCATGCTGTCCGGATGTCGGGGCGGGTTGTCCGGTTCGCAGTATAGGCATTGATCCGGACAAGAGGATAATCAGCCTTCATCAACTGTCTGGTTGTCTCCATGCAATACGCTTATCCACTGCTGGCCATCTTTATCTGGGCCGGCAATACCGTGATCAACAAACTCGCCGTGGGCGCGATCTTTCCCGCGGAGATCGGCTTCTATCGCTGGTTGCTGGCGGGCCTGCTGTTCACCCCCTTCATGCTCAAGCCGGTGATCAAGCACTGGCCGGAGGTCCGCCCCAACCTCTGGCGCATCGCCATTCTCGGCGTGCTGGGCATGGCGGTGTACCAGAGCCTGGCCTACTTCGCCGCCAGCCTGACCTCGGCCACCAACATGGGCATCATCCTTTCGCTGATGCCGCTGATGTCCCTGGCCATGGCCATCGCGGCCCTGGGCCAGCGCCTGACTGCCGGAGCCCTGGTGGGCGCCGTGCTGTCCTTAGCCGGGGTGCTCGTGGTGGTGTCCTCCGGCAGCCTGGCCGCGCTGCTGCAACACGGGGTCAACCTGGGGGACGCGATGATGCTGGTGGCCACCCTGGCCTACGCCATCTACAGCACCCTGCTGAAGAAATGGCAGCTGCGCCTGCCGCCGCTGGTGCTGTTGTATCTGCAGGTGCTGGTGGCGGTCGTGGTGCTGCTACCGTTGTTCCTGGCTTCGCCGAAGGTAGGCCCGACTCTGCAGAACATTCCGCTGGTGCTCTATGCCTGCCTGCTGGCTTCGATGCTCGCGCCCTTGGCCTGGATGCAGGCGGTGGTGCGCCTGGGGCCAAGCCGGACCACGCTGTTTTTCAATCTGCTGCCATTGATCACGGCGCTGATTGCAGCAGTGGTGCTGCATGAGCAGTTGGCCTGGTTCCATTTGGTGGGTGGCTTGCTGACCTTGGGCGGGGTGATTCTCTCGGAACGCTGGACCACCGTGCTGGGACCGCTCGCCGGCAAGCCGGCTTCTGCCGGGCAACGCTGAGATCAGAGGCCGGCGGCCTTGAGGCGCCGGGCATGTTCGACGAACAGGCGGATCGGCTCCGCGCCCTTGCCCACCAGCCCCAGGGACTGATTGACGATATCGAAATGGTCCAGCGGGTAATCATCGCCAATGACCTGCCCCAGGTGCGAGCTGTAGCGCCCCACCATACCGTCGCACTGGCCGGCTTCACGGACGAAGGTGCGGGCGAACAGCCGGCAACTGCGGTTGGTGCCGTCGAACAGGTTACGCCCGCGGTTGGTCTTGCCCGGCTGCAAAATGCCGGACCAGGAGTAGTAGTGCACACCGTCGACCTGCGCCGGCCCTTGCCCGCCCCATTCCTGCGGCAACCCCTGGGGGTACTGGCGGTTGAACAGGGCCACGCCCTCGGTGGTCAGGGACTGGTGCGAAGCATGGATATCCACCGGCTGCTTCGGTCCGCGATAGCCGGTTTCCAGCAACCGCATCAGGCTTGAAATCCCCCTCAGCAGCAGGCTCAGCACTCGCCCCCGCAGGCTATGGGCGGGTGAATGCCGCTGCAGATAATCCGCCAGCTCGGAGCCATGGTTGGGCCCCGCCACCGACGTTACCGAGGCCACCCAGTCCGGCCGCCTGGCGGCGGCGTAGCGCGCGGTGAGCGCGCCCTGGCTGTGGCCGATCAGGTTGACTCGAGCGGCGCCGGTCTCGGCCATGATCCGCTGGATCTGCGCCAGCAACTGCTCACCGCGCACCTCGCTGGAATTGAGCGGCGAGACCTGCACCGCGATCACCTGCGCCCCGCCCCGGCGCAAGGCCGGAATGATCCCGTACCAGTAGGGGTACAGCAGCAGGCGGACAAAGCCGAGCATGCCGGGCACCAGGACCAGGGGGTAACGGGTGGCAAGCTCTTGGGACATGCGGCGACATCCTTGTGCGAAGGCAGCGGGGCTGGCTGAAAGCTAGACCATAACCGGGGCCGTCGTCAGCCCCCATGACGCTTTGGCGACAAACCGGTGACAGCCCGTTTCTCCCGGCAGCTACTTCAGCCCGGCCACCCCCGCCACGATCAGCCCCACCGACACCAGCTTGACCGCCGTCAGGCTTTCTCCCAGCAGCAGGCAGCCCAGCAGCACCGTGCCCAGGGAACCGATGGCGGTCCAGATCGGGTAGGCCACGCTCACCGGCAACTCGCGCATGGCCAGGGTCAGGAAATAGATCCCGCCCACCGCCGCGACCACCGTCAGCAGCGACGGCCAGGGCCGGGTAAAGCCCTCGGCGTACTTCATGCCCATGGCGAACGTGACCTCGAAGGCCGCCGCCAGCAGCAGGAACATCCAGGCCATGGCGCCGCCCCCTCAGAAACTCTGCGCCAGGGCCAGCAGGCGCTGCTGGGCTTCGCCACAGGACTGCGCGAATCGCTCGGGCGCCGACTCCTCGCCTTCCGCCGCAACCACGGTGACGTCTTCGATCCCGATAAAACCCAGGGCCGTGCGCAACCAGCGGTCCGCGTGGTTCATCGCTTCATGCTCGCCCCCCGGGCCAAAGCCGCCCCCGCCGCGGCTGGTAACGATCAACACCTTCTTGCCCTGCACCAGGGGCTGGTACTGGGCCACGCCGTTGTCCTGATGGGTGTTGAAGGTCAGCCCCAGGCGCACGATGTGATCGACCCAGGCCTTGATCCCGCTGGGCACGCTGAAGTTGTGCATTGGCGCCGAGATCACCAGGCGCTGATGGCCAAGCAACTCCGCCACCAGTTCGTCGCTCAGGGCCAGGTCGGCCTGCATCGACAGAGGCCGCGCCTCGGGCTGTGGATAAAACGCGGCGGCGATAAAGGCTTCGCTGACGTGGGGCAAGGCACCCCGGCCAACCTCGCGCCGGGTCAACCGCCCCTGGGGATTGGCCGCTTGCCAGGCCTGGAGGAAGGCGTCGGCCAGGCGCCGGCTGTGGGAACGCTCGCCCCGTGGGCTACCGTGGATCGCAAGAACTGTACTCATCTCATCTGCCTCAGAGGGGTTGCTGATGGCGGCCTTGAAACCAAGGCCGGTCCGCGCTAAAGCTAAGAGCACAGCCGCACTGCAACAAATGAACAGAATTTCTTCCAGATGAATTTATCTCAGCCATGGAGCACTCAATGTTCGCCCACCTGCCCCTCACCGCCCTGCGCACTTTCGAGTCCGCCGCGCGCCTGCTGAGTTTCAAGGCCGCCGCCGAGGACCTGTCGGTGACGCCCACCGCGGTGTCGCACCAGATCCGCAGCCTGGAGCACTGGCTGGGGGTGGCGCTGTTCGAACGACTGCCGCGCCAGGTGCGCCTGACCGAGCCCGGCCAGCGCTTGTTTCACAGCTTGCACGGTGCTCTTTTGGAAGTGACCCAGAGTGTCGATACGCTGCGGCCCACACCCAGCAATGCCCAACTGACCGTTTCCACCACCGCGGCCTTTGCCGCCCTGTGGCTGGTACCGCGGCTGGGGCGCTTCTATGCCCGGCACCCCGGCATCAGCCTGCGCCTGGATACCCAGTGCGAGGTGGTGGACCTGCAACAGGACGCCAGCATCGACGTGGCGATCCGCTACAGCCAGGAGGGCTACCTGGACCTGCACGGCCTGTGCCTGTTCGACGAACGTTTCGCAGTCTACGGCTCGCCCCAGCAGGTGGCCCTGGCCCGCCAGCAGGCGCCGACCCTGATCAGCGTGCACTGGCGCAACTCCCGGCTGTATGCCGACGGTTGGCAGGCCTGGTGCGCCCAGGCCGGGGAAAGCTGGTTCGATGACGCGCCGCTGATCCGCTCCTACGACGAGGAACAGTACGCCCTGCAAGCGGCCATTGCCGGCCAGGGCCTGGTCCTGGCCAGCGACATACTGGTGTCCCAGAGCGTGGCCAGCGGCCTGCTGCAGCCCTACCGACCCGAAGTCCAGGTGGACGGCGCCGGCTACAGCGCCCTGTGCGTGCCCGGCCGCGAGCGCCATCCGCCGGTGCGCGCCTTCCTTCAATGGCTACAGCAGGAATCATTGCTGGCCGGGCACCCGCCACTGGCACGCAGTTGACCGCCGGGCACATCCGATAAAACTTTTTGCCGCCGCCGCGACTCACAACCAAGGTAGCGATCAGGCCAACAGAGCCTGGCGTAAATCGGATTAGCCTCCAGGAGATCGAGATGAGCGACATGCATTTGTCTGATGTGAACACCCTGCGCGAACGGGCCCGCCAACACGTGGAAAACGGAGCCGTGACCGAGGGCTACAACGCCGATCGCGAGGAGATACTGCGCCTGCTCAACGAGTCGCTGGCCACCGAGCTGGTCTGTGTGTTGCGCTACAAGCGCCACTACTTCATGGCCAACGGGATCAAGGCCAGCGTCGCCGCCAGCGAGTTCCTCGAGCACGCCACCCAGGAAGCCGAGCACGCCGACAAACTGGCCGAGCGCATCGTCCAGCTCGGTGGCGAACCGGAGTTCAACCCCGACCTGCTGTCCAAGCACTCCCATGCCCAGTACGTGGCCGGCAACACCTTGAAGGAAATGGTCTACGAGGACCTGGTGGCGGAGCGCATCGCGGTCGACAGCTACCGCGAGATCATCCAGTACATCGGTGACAAGGACCCCACCACCCGCCGCCTGTTCGAAGAGATCCTGGCCCAGGAAGAAGAACACGCCGACGACATGGCAGACATCCTCAACGACCTGTAACGCCCTCTCCCCCAAGCCCGCCCTGCCTGCAGCGGCGGGCTTTTTTCTGGCCGCGCGCCCAGGCCCTTAATGAGTCGGTTTCACCGTCACCGGTGCCTTGCCCGAGCGCATCTGCTGCAACAGCGGCGCGCACTGGTTGGGCTCATCGCCGCTGGGCGCCACCAGCGCCAGCAGCCCCGCCGCCGGCCCGGCGATCACCCCCAGGGCCACCATGCCGGCACCGCGCAGTACCAGGGGCACGGCCTTGACCCCGGCACTGGGCTGGATGAACTTGCCCTGTACATAAAGCGGCGAGCGCAGGGAGAACAGGCGCAGGCCCTTGGATTCCGGAGTGATGGTCAGGTCCAGTTGCTCGCTGGCCATATTGGCGGTGCCATCGATGTAGATGATGGCGTTCTCGGTGTCGAAGACGAACAGCCGGGAAGTCGCCAGGCCGCTCTTGATGCCGAAGTCGGCCGCCGCGCAATTGATCTTCACTTCCTTGTCGCCAAACATCTTGCCGACCACATAGTTGCCGACGTTGAGCCCGGCGATTTCCATCAGGCTGCGGCTGATGGCGCCATCGTTGATCAGCATCTTCAGGTCACCGTTGGCGCTGCCCAGCAGGGCCGCCACCGAGTTGCCGCGACCGGCGATGTCGGCATCGCCATTGAGCTCGCCAAAGCTGGTCTTCATCGGTTCGAAGGTGGGGAACAGTTGCTTGAGCTTGAAATTGCGCGCCGTCAGCCTGGCCCGGCCCTCCAGCGGCGTGGTGTGGCCGTTGAGGCGGATCTGGGCGTCGAGCTTGCCGCCGGCCACGCCGAAGCGCAGGGGCTCCAGGCTGAGCTGGCCGTCGTTGAGCACCAGGTGGGTGTACAGATCGGTGAACGGCAGCTCGGCGCTGTGGACGATGCGCTTGCCGGTGAATTCCACATCGGCGTCCATGTCCCGCCAGCGCTCGGTGCGGAACTCTTCCACCGGCAGCACCTTGTCCGCCGGCTGCTTGCTCTCGCCGCCCCGGGCCTTCTGCTTGGCGTTGGAGTCGGCGCCGATCAGCGGCGCCAGGTCGCTCATCAGCAACTGGTTGGACACCAGCGCGCCACTGAGCTTGGGCCGTGGCTGGCTGGCCACGTAGGTCAGGTTGCCGTGGATGTCGCTGTCGCCGATCTTGCCGTTGAAGTCCTGGTAACTGAAGGTCGCGCCCGCCGGATCGTGCAGCTTGGCGGTCAGGTGGCCGTCGGTGGAATAGGGCGGCGAATCCGGCAGGGTCACCCCGGTCAGCGGGTAGAGGTT
Organism: Pseudomonas protegens CHA0; assembly: GCF_000397205.1. Classification (NCBI taxonomy): domain Bacteria; kingdom Pseudomonadati; phylum Pseudomonadota; class Gammaproteobacteria; order Pseudomonadales; family Pseudomonadaceae; genus Pseudomonas; species Pseudomonas protegens. The sequence goes on along the minus strand of NC_021237.1, from coordinate 715,889 downwards.
GCCCAGGCTGGTGCCCGCCAGCTTCAGGCGCAGATCCAGGGCGCCGAGGTTCAGCGGGTCGGTCAAGCTGCCGCGCAGCTCCACCTTGGTGTCGCCGATCTGCGCCTGGGCCTGCAGCGGAAACGGCTTGCGGGAATCCTGCAAGGCCAGCAGGCCGCCGATCTTGCCGGTGCCGGCGAGCTTCTGCCCGTGATACTGGCCCTTGACCTTGAGGGCGAAGGCATAGGCCTGGGCCTCGGCGCCTTTCTCGGCCACCTTCTTCGCTTCACTTTCACCGACGATATCGCTGAACGGGATCGGCTTGCCGAGCAATTCCACCTGCAGGTCCAGCTGGGTCTTCAGGCTCTGGTCATCGAGGGTCACGTGGCCCTTGTCGAAACCGATGGCACCGATGTCCACCGTCCAGTTGGACGGTTCGGCGTTCGGGTCCTTGGGGTCGAACTTGAAAGTCCAGTTGGCGCGCCCGTCGGCCAGGCGCTGCAACGCGGCGTCGGGCTCGGTAAGGTCGATGCGCGGAATGCTCACCCGTTGCGCCAGCAGGGCCAGAGGCGAAATGCGCAGCTCAACCCGCTTGAGGCTGACCATCTGCGGCGCCTTGGACCAGTCCGGGTTGCCCAGGGTCAGGTCCTGGGCCACCACGTGAGGCCAGGGCACCCAGGCCCGCCAGCCACCTTCGTCAGGTTCGCGTTGCCAGACCACCGACAAATCGCCATTGATCGCGAAGGGCCGGTGCAACTCCTCGGAGACCTTGGCATTGAGCGTGGGTTTGATCCGGTTCCAATCGAAGAACGCGATCACCAGTACCAGCACCGCCAGTAGCAGGATCAGGCCAGTGATGGACCAGGCGAGAATTTTACGAGTGCGCGTCATTGCACGAGGCTCCTGAAGACAACTGAGCGCCCAACCACGACGCATCGATGAACTGCCGATGGAAAAATCACCGGCCATGAAAACTACGACTGACAAAGCCCGCGCAGGTTTAATCCGGCTACCCGATCCGCTGAAAAAACCTGCTTTCCTGATCACTCGGACAGCTTTGTGTTACCTCGAGCCGCCCCTCCCTGAAGCGGCAGTGAGTCGAAAATACCCACCCTGGTGCAAAAGCAATCGGCGTTAACGCCCGAGCTAGAGCCTTCGCGGCAAACAATCAATTCCGTTGATTATTACCATTGTGTTTATGAACTTTTATATCGATTTAGCGGCGGTAACATTAGCTCCGTACCCAATTTATCGCCCTACCAAGGAGCAACCCATCATGAAACGCCAACTTTTACTGAGCCTCGCCTTATCTGTTCTGGCTGCCAACGCCTTCGCCCTGCCAGCCGCTGAACAAGCCACCCCACAGGTCAAGGCCAGCCACAGCGTGTTCACCCAGACCCTGGCCGAAGGCGGTTCGGATCGCCTGATCGAACGCAACAAAGTCGCTGCCGACGGTTATGACCGTACTCCACAAGGCCAGAGCGTTGCCGAAGACGGCTATGATCGCACCCCTCAAGGCCAGAACGTTGCCGAAGATGGCTACGACCGTACACCTCAAGGCCAGAACGTCGCCGAAGATGGCTACGACCGCACCCCTCAAGGTCAAAACGTAGCTGAAGGCGGCCGTGATCGCCTGGAAGAGAAAGGCCTGGTGGAAGATGGCTACAGCCGTACACCTCAAGGTCAGACCGTTGCCGAAGGCGGTGCTGATCGCCTGGCCGAACGTCATCAAGCTGCGAGCTGAGGCCATGCTGGCCCTGGAAAAAAGCCCGATCCCTGGATCGGGCTTTGACTTTTATAGCAGCTGCATTTTTCCCCCTGCCTCTCCCTCCTGTCTCTGACAGCAGTTCGACTCCGGCAAAGTTGATTTGCTAGAGTGCGCCGCTCCCATTGAGCAAAGAACGCCCCGCCGATGCTGCCCCGCGCCGAACAGAAGCAACAGACCCGCAACGCCCTGATGGATGCCGCCCGGCACCTGATGGAGTGTGGCCGTGGGTTTGGCAGCCTGAGCCTGCGGGAAGTGGCGAAAGCCGCGGGTATCGTGCCCACCGGTTTCTACCGGCACTTCAGCGACATGGACCAACTGGGCCTGGAACTGGTCAGCGAAGTCGGCCAGACCTTTCGCGAAACCATCCGCCTGGTGCGCCACAATGAATTCGTCATGGGCGGCATCATCGATGCCTCGGTACGCATCTTCCTCGATGTGGTGGAAGCCAAGCGCTCGCAGTTCCTGTTTCTGGCCCGAGAGCAGTACGGCGGCTCGCTGCCGGTTCGCCAGGCCATCGCCACCTTGCGCGAGAACATCAGTTCGGACCTCGCCGCCGACCTGACCCTGATGCCCAAGCTCCAGCACCTGGACGCCGCCGATCTCAGCGTCATGGCCGACCTGATCGTCAAAAGTGTGTTCGCCACCCTGCCCGACATCATCGATCCCCCGGCCCAGGCCCTGCCCGAACACCTCACGCCCCAGGCCAAGATCACCCAGCAACTGCGCTTCATCTTCATCGGCCTCAAGCACTGGCAAGGCCTGGGCAGCACCGAGTAACTCGCCCGCACCGCCCCCCCTTCACACTATGCGCCCCGCTCTGGGCTGCGCGTTTGCGCCTGCCTGCCCGCCGGGCACCGGATTGCAGCAAAAACATTTCCCGCGCACCAACTCAGTGCTATAAATCAGCTCAGCGCATCAATTTGTAACAAGATGAAACAAGGTTTTGCCCCTTTTTCAGGCGCAGTTCCGGCATCGAGAAAGGGTTTTCCCTCTCCACCGAGTGATTGGCAAGGCCCTTGCTCTGGCTTGTGCATCGCTCATAGCTGGAAGCTTTCCGATGCTGGTGATCCACCGCAGAACCGCCCCCCAAGCCACCTGGTCCGCCGAACTGCACCTGACTTACGAGGCCCGCAGCAAAAGCCGCCTGCGCTGTTTCAGTGCCGCCGGTGAAGACGTCGGCCTGTTTCTGGAGCGGGGCCAGCCACCACTGCACGATGGTGAGTTCCTGGAGGCCGAGGACGGGCGCATCGTCAAGGTCTGCGCCCGCCCGGAAGCCCTGCTGCACGTCACCTGCCGCAACGCCTTCGAACTGACCCGCGCCGCCTATCACCTGGGCAACCGCCACGTGGCCCTGCAGGTGGGTGACGGCTGGCTGCGCCTGCTGGACGACTATGTGCTCAAGGCCATGCTCGAACAGCTGGGGGCCAGCACCGCGCCCCTTGAGGCACCGTTCCAGCCCGAGCATGGCGCCTATGGCGGCGGCCACCATCATTCGCGCCACGGCGATGAAGACTTCAACTATCCGCCGCGCCTGCACCAGTTCGGCGTCCGCCCATGAACCCGGCCTGGGCCCTGCTGCGCCTGGCCAGCCCGCAGTTGCCGATTGGCGGCTACAGCTATTCCCAGGGCCTGGAAATGGCCGTGGAGCAGCAGCGGGTAAATGATCAGGCCAGCGCCCGCCGCTGGATCAGCGATCAACTGCTGCTGAACCTGGCACGCTTCGAAGCACCGCTGCTGCTCGCCCACTGCCAGGCCGCAGCCGACCAGGACTGGGCCCGCTTGCAGCAGTTGAGCGAGGAACATCGGGCCAGCCGCGAAACCCGCGAGCTTTACCAGGAAAGCCGGCAGATGGGTTATTCCCTCAAGCAACTGCTGGAGGGTTTGCCGGAACTGGACAGCGATGCCAGGGAACTGCTGGCGCACCAGGACGAACCACACCTGGCCCTGGGCTGGGCCCTGGCGGCACGGGCCTGGGGCATCAGCCCAGCGGACGCCCTGGCCGCCTGGCTGTGGAGCTGGCTGGAGAACCAGCTGGCGGTGCTGATGAAGACCCTGCCCCTGGGCCAGCAGGCCGCCCAGCGCCTGACCAGCGAGCTGCTGCCACTGTTGCAGCAAGCCCAGCACCACGCCGCGAACCTTGACCCCAACCATCATGGCAGCGCCGCTTTCGGCCTGTCCCTGGCGAGCATGGCCCACGAGCGCCAATACAGCCGCCTGTTCCGTTCCTAGGAGAAACTCATGAACGCACAACCTCTGCGCGTCGGCATCGGCGGCCCGGTGGGCTCCGGTAAAACCGCCCTGACCCTGGCCCTGTGCCTGGCCCTGCGCGAGCGCTACAACCTGGCGGTGGTGACCAACGATATCTACACCCGTGAAGACGCCGACTTCCTGGTACGCAATGAGGCCCTGGCGCCGGAACGGATCATCGGCGTGGAAACCGGCGGCTGCCCGCACACCGCGATCCGCGAAGACGCCTCGATCAATCTGGAAGCGGTAGACCAGTTGAACCGGCGCTTTCCCGGGCTCGACCTGATCCTGGTGGAGTCCGGCGGCGACAACCTCTCGGCCACCTTCAGCCCCGAACTCTCCGATCTGACCATCTATGTGATCGACGTTTCCGCCGGTGACAAGCTGCCGCGCAAGGGCGGTCCGGGCATCTGCAAATCCGACCTGCTGGTGATCAACAAGATCGACCTGGCGCCGCTGGTGGGAGCCTCCCTGGAGATGATGAACAGCGATACCCAGCGCATGCGCGGCGGCAAGCCGTTCGTCTTCAGCAACCAGAAAACCGGCCAGGGCCTGGCGGACATCATCGCCTTCATCGAACGCCAGGGCCTGCTCACCGCTGCCTGATCCCCGAACCCAATCCGCTCAACAAGGAAAGCCACTCCATGACCCTAAAACGCATCCTCGGGGCCCTGGCCCTGCTGCTGACCCCGGCCCTGGCCTTCGCCCACCCGGGCCATGGCGACAACGGCCTGATGGCCGGTATCAGCCACCCCATCAGCGGCCTCGACCACCTGCTGGCCATGCTCGCTGTCGGCCTGTGGGCCGCCCAGCAGCAAGGCGCCGCGCGCTGGGCGCTGCCTTGCACCTTCGTCGGCACCATGCTGATCGGTGGTGTGCTGGGCTTCGAGGGCCTGGAGTTGCCGGCCCTGGAAAGCGGCATCGCCGCCTCGGTATTGGCCCTGGGCCTGGCCGTGGCCCTGGCCGTGCGCCCGCCCCTGAGCCTGGCGATTGCCGCCACCGCGCTGTTTGCCCTGTTCCATGGCGTGGCCCACGGCCTGGAACTGCCGGACATGTCCAGCCCTTGGGCCTATGCCGCCGGTTTTGTGGCAGCCACTGCGGCCCTGCATGCCGCCGGCTATGCCGTGGTACGGGTACTGCCTCAGGCGGCAGCGCCGCTGGTGCGCCTGGCCGGTGCGGCCTCGGCCGCTACGGGCGTGTGGTTGCTGGCAGGCTGATCCCTGCTTCATCTGCAGGAGCCGGCGTGCCGGCGAAGGCGGTCTTGCGGGCCTCGTTCGCTGGCAAGCCAGCTCTTGCAAGACTGAGGTGATCTTTGGGCCGCCTTCGCAGGCAAGCCAGCTCCTGCCAGCAGGTCGTGCTCGGCGGGCAAGCCGCCTTGTGGGGCTTCTCTGGTAACATGTCGCGCATTCAAAACTGCCGTGACGACGCCAGCCAATGCCTGATGTATCCCGTTCCGCCGCCTCGCCTGAATCGAGCGCTCTGTTCAACGCCATGCAGCAGCATTTCCACAAGGTGATAGTGCCGCTATGGCAGGGCCCGGGTTGGAACCCGCAGTTGGCGTTGCCCTATGAGGCGCTGGACGCCGAGCATCGGCCGCTGCCACCGCAGCGCTATCGGGCCATGGCTTGCGCCCGGCAGTTGTATCTGTTTTCCCAATTGATCGGCGATGCCGCCGCGCCCTTTGCCCAGGAGCGCGCCGCCGCGCTGTTCCGCTCGCTGCAGCGGCACTTTCACGACGCAGAGCACGGCGGCTGGTTCTACAGCATCGACCCCGAAGGCGCGCCGCTGGATAGGCGCAAGGACCTCTACACCCACGCCTTCATCCTCTTCGCCTGCGCTCACTACTGGGCCAAGGTCCGCGAGCCGTTGGTGGAGTCGGTGCTCAACGCCGCCCTGGAAGTGGTAGCCCAGCGCTTCGCCCGCGGCGACGGGCTCTACGAAGCCAGCCTCGCCGAGGACTGGTCCATATTGGGTTCGGGGCCGCTGCAGAATCCACTGATGCACCTGGCCGAAGCCTTTCTCGCGATCCTGGCCGTACGCGAGGACGCTGCGGTGCAAGCCGCGTTGCTGGACCTGTGCCAGGCCATGCAGCAGCAGTTCATCGACCCCCAGCACGGGGTGATGATGGAGAAGCCCCTGGGAGCTGTGGATAACTGGTTCGAGCCGGGGCACCAGTTCGAGTGGTACTTCCTGCTGGCCTCATCACAGTTACTGCGTGGCAGCGCCCTGCACGCTTGCGTGGAACGAGCCTTCGCCTTTACCGAGCAACTGGGTGTCGAGCCCAAGAGCGGCGCCGTGTGCGCCATGCTCGAACTGCCGCCCCGAGCCGGCGTCAAGGACGCCACCCAGCGCATCTGGGCCCAGGCCGAGTACCTGCGCGCCCTGACCTTGCGTGCGGACAGCCAGACGCCCTTGCTGCGTCAGCTAAAGGCGCTGCAAGCGCATTTTCTGCATGCCGGGGGCTGGAATGAATGCCTGGATGCCAGCGGCGCGGTCAGCCGGCGGGATATGCCCTCGACCACGCCTTATCACCTGGCGACCTGTTATCGCGGGCTGGCGGAATATTTTGCCTGAAGCCCTTCGCCTGCAAGCCGGCTCCTACGCGGTGTTGTAGGAGCCGGCTTGCCGGCGAAACAGGCGCCGCCCATCAAGCGATCCACTTGCGATCCCCGGTAAAGCTGATGGTCAGCCAGCGCGCTGCGTCGGCCTCTCCCAACTGGCTGGAAATCTCCTCGCGCAAGCGGTCCAGAGTCGCCACATCCTGCAGCGGATAGTGCGCCGGCAGGACGATATGGATCTCGATGAACCGCGCCCGACCGTGCTTCTGCACGTAGCTGATGTAGTCGTCGAAACCATGGGCGGCCTTGGCCTGCTCCATCACATTGCGGACCTTTTCGTCCAACTGGTCCGGGGCGATCCCCAGCACATCACGCAGGGCCGGGCGCAGGATCTTCAGCGCCGGCGGCAACATGCTCAGGGCCAGCAGGATCAGGATCGCCGGGTCGACATACACCGCCCACTGGCCGTGCCCGTACTGCTTGAGCAGCAAGGCGATGATGAAGCTCACCAGCAGCCCCACCGATAGCATCGCGTCCACCAGCCAGCTGATGTTGTCGAACTGGATCAGCGACGACTTGAGCTTGCGGTTACGCCGGCGCACGTAGAAGAAGTAGGCGAACTCCGCCACGGCGAAAAACGCTGCATAGAAAATCACCAGCCCCAGCTCGACCTCGCGGCCACCGTTGATGATGCCGAACACCCCATTGAGGAAGGCGTAGATGGCGATCAGCATCAGGAAGCTGCCTTCGATCAGCAGCACCATGGGTTCCAGGTGCCAGAAGCCGAACTGGAAACGGTGGTTGCTTTCCTTGGCGATCAGCTTGGCGGTGATCAGCATCAGGACCTTGATGAAGGTGGCGATCAGCGAAAAAAATCCATCGAACAGGATGGATTGGGCGCCAGAAACAAAACCCGTGACGATACCGGCGATCGCCACGGCGAACATCAGTACGGTCGATTGTTTGAGCAGAGCCTGCTCACCTCGGTTACTCACGATTCCTCCTATCGAACTTCAAAAACGCCGCCTCGTGTGAGGCAGCGGCGAAATTTCTGGCGGGAATTCTAACCTGTCAGGGCTGACCACAAGCTGAAACGAATCAGCTTATGTGTATCCGAGTACAACTGTAGCCGCTGCCGAGCGATGGCGAGGCTGCGACCGCCTCCGCAGGAGGCGCAAGATCTTGCGGGCGCTGGAGGGCCCTGCGGCCCTGTCGCAGCCTGCGGCAGCGGCTACAGGGGGCTCATGACTTGGCGTTGCGTTCGATGGCGAAACCGGCCCAGGTCTGGCTCACAGGCATCAGCTCCAGGCTGTTGATGTTGACGTGTGCCGGGGTATTGAGCACCCAGAAAATGGTGTCGGCGATGTCCTCGGGCTGGATTGGCTCGGCCCCGGCGTAGGTGGCGTCGTAGCGTGCCTGGTCACCGGCGAAGCGCACCAGGGAGAACTCGCTTTCGCACAGCCCCGGCTCGATGTTGGTGACGCGCACGCCGGTGCCCTGCAGGTCGCAGCGCAGGTTCAGGGAGAACTGTTTGACGAAGGCCTTGCTCGCGCCATAGACGTGGCTGCCCGGGTACGGGTAGTTGCCGGCGATGGAGCCCAGGTTGACGATGCCTGCGCCGCGGCCATGGGCGATCAACCGTGGCAGCAGCAGGCGGGTGCTGTACATCAGGCCCTTGATGTTGGTGTCGACCATGGTGTCCCAGTCATCCAGGTCGCACTTGGGCGCCGGGTCCACGCCCAGGGCCAGGCCGGCGTTGTTGATCAGCCCGCGCAGCTTACTGAACGAAGGCGGCAACTGGGCGATGGCCTCTTCCATAGCCTTGCGGTCGCGCACATCGAGCACCAGGCCATGCACCTCGGTCTGTTTGGACAGCTCCGCGCACAGGGCGCTGAGGCGCTCCTCGCGGCGGCCGGTCAGTACCAGGGACCAGCCGGCTGCGGCAAAGCGCCGGGCGCAGGCTTCGCCAAAACCGGAAGTCGCGCCCGTAATGAACAGTGTGGAAGTCATGGTGTTCTCCTTGCTGGGTGGCGAGCCGCCGTTTCGATAAAAAACGCTTCGCAGCATGCCCGGGCCGGCTCCTACCGGCAACCGCGCCGTTGGCCGTAAAGAGCCGCAAGCGGTGAGCGCGCCCGATGCTCGCTGTACAAAAAACACTCACCAGGCGCCAAGCCACGGGTTACATGGCCTGCAGCCATGTGCACGCACCTTATCCACAGGCCGGTCCACAGTCTTTGGGGGCAAGTGCAAAGGGCTGAAAGCCGCTATCCACAGGGCCTGCGCGGGTCCAGCAGAAGTTTTTTGCTTGACCCGGACCGCGGGTCCATGCAGCCGGCCCGGGCAAAGATGACCGCACGGTCAAGGTTGACAAGGCCAGAGGCCAGTAACTACGCCGCTCAGAGCCGTCTTTCCAGAGTTTAATCACAGACTTATCCACAGGCTTATCCCAACCCTTTTCCAGGTACAGCTGCGACAATAAAAAGGTTGACAAGCGCACCTTCAGCTCCCATAAAAAGCACCGATCAAAAAACAACCAATCGCCTGCAAGGCACGTGGTTAAAGGCCTGCAGCCAGCTACACCCACGTTACCCACAGCCCGCTCCACAGCAAACGGGGACAAGTCAAAACAGTGGAAAAACAACTGTTTGCAGCGTCTTTATGCCGCGTTAAAGCAGCTTGCCAGGAATGTTTTCCACAATTACCGGACACAGGCTTGGTGCAGGCAAAAAGCGCCAGTCGGCGCTCGGTGAAATCAGAAAGGCGGTCAGGCGGCCCCCTTCGCTGGCAAGCCAGCGCCTACAGGGGAGGACGGGATGGGGTGGGCATAACAATGCCCCGGCGGCGCGGGCCGGCGGGGCATGCTTTATCCACAGAGCGGACGGTCAGTGGCCGCCCAGGTAAGCGTTGCGCACCTCCTCGTTGACCAGCAGTTCCTTGCCGGTGCCGCTCAGGCGGATCTCGCCGTTGACCATCACGTAGGCGCGGTCCGAGAGCTTCAGCGCGTGGTTGGCGTTCTGCTCCACCAGGAAGATGGTCATGCCGGTGGCCGCCAACTCCCTCAAGGTGGCGAAGATCTGCTTCACCACGATCGGCGCCAGGCCCAGGCTCGGCTCATCCAGCAGCAGCAACTTGGGCCGGCTCATCAATGCCCGGGCAATGGCCAGCATCTGCTGCTCGCCGCCAGACATGGTCATGGCCCGCTGGGTACGCCGTTCCTTGAGGCGGGGAAACAGCTCGAACATGCGCTGCATGTCCTCATTGGCGTACTTGTCGCCAATGGGGATGGTGCCCATCAGCAGGTTTTCCTCCACGGTCATGTCGGGGAACACCCGACGCCCTTCCGGGGACTGGGCGATACCGTTGGAGGCGATGTAGTGGGACGACTTATGGGTGATGTCCACACCGCGATAGAGAATCTGCCCGGACTCCGCCCGGGGCTGGCCGAAGATCGACATCAGCAGGGTCGACTTGCCGGCGCCGTTGGAGCCGATCAGGCTCACGGTTTCCCCTTCGTTGATGTGCAGCGAGACTTTCTTCAGGGCCTGGATCGGGCCGTAGTACACGTCCAGGTCCTTGAGTTCGAGGATAGGTTGAGTCATGCCAGTTCCTCTTCGTCGGCACCCAGGTAGGCGGCAATCACTTTCGGATCATTGCGGATCGCCTCCGGGCCGCCCTCGGCGATCACGTTGCCGTGGTCGAGCACCACGATGTGGTCGGAAATACTCATCACCATGCCCATGTCGTGTTCGATCAGCACCACGGTCAGGTCGTGCTCGTCGCGCAGCAGCCGGATCATTGCGCTCAGCGCCTCGGTTTCCTGGGGGTTGAGGCCGGCGGCCGGCTCGTCGAGGCAGATGATCTGCGGCCGGGTGCACATGGCCCGTGCGATCTCCAGGCGCCGTTGCTGGCCGTAGGACAGCTCGCCGGCCAGGCGGTTGGCGCAGTCCACCAGGTCCACCACCTCCAGCCAGTAGAAGGCATGGTCCAGGGCGGCGCTTTCCGCCTTGCGGTAGCCCTTGGTGTTGAGGATGCCCGCCAGCAGGTTGCGGTTGACCCACATGTGCTGGGCCACCAGCAGGTTTTCCACCACGGACATTTCCTTGAACAGGCGAATGTTCTGGAAGGTCCGCGCCAGGCCGGCGCGATTCACCAGGTGGGTGCCGCCGAACATCTTGTAGTACAGGCGGCTGGCGAAGCTTTTCGGCGAGACGAAGTCGGTGGCGCGAAAGGGCTCGCCCAGGAGCTTGATGACGTTGGTCTGCCGGCCCCGGGTATTGAGCTCGATGCGCCCGCCGGAGGCCTTGTAGAAGCCGGTCAGGCAGTTGAACACCGTGGTCTTGCCGGCGCCGTTGGGGCCGATCAGGGCGAAGATCGAGTTGCGCTTGACCTTCAGGCTGACGTCGCTGAGGGCCTTGATGCCACCGAAGTGCATCATCAGGTTTTCGACCGAAAGAATGTATTCGCTCATGGCGCGTTCCCCTCAGTCAGAGCACCTTTGCGTGGAGTGACGCCGGTGCGGCTGATGCGGATCAGCCCTCGCGGTCGCCAGATCATCATCAACACCATGAGAATGCCGAACAGCAGCACCCGGTACTCGGAGAAGCTGCGCAGCAACTCCGGCGCCACAGTCAGCACGAAGGCCGCGATCACCACGCCCACCGTCGAGCCCATGCCCCCCAGCACCACGATGGCCAGGATCAGCGCCGATTCGAAGAAGGTGAACGACGACGGGTTGACGAAGCCCTGGTAGCTGGCGAAGAACACCCCGGCCAGCCCGGCGGTGGAAGCACCGATGGTGAAGGCCGAGAGTTTGACCAGCACATGGTTCAGGCCCATGGCGCGGCAGGCGATCTCGTCTTCACGCAGGGCTTCCCAGGCCCGCCCCACGGGCATGCGGGTCAGCCGGTGCTTGATGTAGAGCACCAGCAGCACCACCAGGAACAGCACGATGTAGATGAACAGGAATTTCAGGTTGGGGTTGTATTCCAGGCCGAAGAACTCATGAAACGGCACCCCGCCGTCCTTGGCCTTGCGGCCGAACTCCAGGCCCAGGAAAGTCGGCGACGGCACCGGCATGCCGTTGGGGCCACCGGTGAAGGACAACCAGTTATTGAGCACCAGGCGGATGATCTCGCCGAAGCCCAGGGTCACGATGGCCAGGTAGTCGCCGTGCATCCTCAGCACCGGGAAGCCCAATATGCACCCCGCCAGGGCCGCGGCAATCGCCGCCAGGGGCAGCACGCTCCAGAAGCCCAGGCCCAGGTACTGGTAGCCCAGGGCCAGGCCGTAGGCGCCGATGGCGTAGAACGCCACGTAGCCCAGGTCCAGCAGGCCCGCCAGCCCCACCACGATGTTCAGCCCCAGGCCCAGCAGTACGTATATCAACCCGAGAATGACCACGGTCAGCAGGTACTTGTTGGCGAAGAACGGAAACACGATGGCGATCACGATCAGGGCCGGGATGATCCAGCGCAGCCGCGACTTGTAGTCCGGCGCCAGCACATGCACGCCGGAGCCGGTGCTTTCAAAGCCCTGGAGAATCTTCAGGCCCTTGGGGGTTTGCAGGAACAGGCTCAGGGCCAGCCGGCCGGCCATGACAATGGCTACCAGCCAGGCCACGCGAGTCGGCTGCAGGTTGAAACTGTAGCCATCGAGCACCACACCCACGATGGGGCCAAACACGATCAGCGAGATCAGCCCGGCCAGCACGGCGTCGATGACGCTCTTTTTGATATCAATCGGTTTATTGGCAGCAGACATACTTACACCTTCGCCACGAGTGGGCGACCCAGCAGGCCTTGGGGACGGAAGATCAGGATCAGCACCAGCAGCGAGAAACTGAACACGTCTTTGTAGTCGGAGTTGATCAAGCCGGAGAACAGCGACTCGGAGATGCCGAGGATGATCCCGCCGAGCATCGCCCCAGGCAGCGAGCCGATGCCGCCGAGTACCGCCGCGGTGAACGCCTTGATGCCGATGACGAAGCCGGCATAGAAGTCGAACGTGCCGTAGTTCATGGTGATCAGCACCCCGGCCAGGGCCGCCATGGCCGCGCCGATGACGAACACGTAGGAGATCACCCGGTCGGTGTTGATGCCGAGGATCGACGCCATCTTGCGGTCTTGCTGGGTGGCCCGGCACATACGCCCGAGCTTGGTGTACTTGATGATGTAGGTGAGCAGTGCCATGCCGGCGAACGCCGCCACCAGGATGAAGATCTTGGTGTAGGTGAGCTGCACGAAGCCTGTGCCGATATCGACTTTCCAGGCCCCGGCCAGCAGGGTCGGAACCCCTTGCTGCTTGGCACCCTGGCTGATCTGCGCGTAGTTCTGCAGGATCAGCGAAATGCCGATGGCGCTGATCAGCGGCGCCAGGCGGGTGGAGTTGCGCAGGGGTTTGTAGGCCACGCGCTCGATGACCCAGCCATAGATCCCCGTCACCACGACGGTGAAGATCAGCGTGCCGAGAATGAGTAGCGGGAAGGATTCAATGCCGAAATAGGCCAGCAGAGCCAGACTGATTGCCGCGAGGTAGGCGGAAATCATGTAAACCTCGCCGTGGGCGAAGTTGATCATGCCGATGATGCCATAGACCATTGTGTAGCCGATGGCGATCAGACCGTAGACGGACCCGAGGGTCAGCCCATTGATCAGTTGCTGCAGGAAAATACCATCCATAACGCAATCTCACGGACTTGAGAGACTGCACAGGCCGTCGACGCCGGACAGGGATCACCCGTCTGCGCAACACGTCCGTTGTGCAGCTCTACGAGAAAAGGCAAGTACTGCACGAGCAGGGACCGGTACCAGGGGGGGTACCGGCCCGTTCGGACTCATGTCACTTCTGTTTTTCCAGCTGGTGGTACTTGCCGTCCTTGTCCCACTGATAGACCACGTAGTCGGAAACCTTGAGGTCACCCTTGGCGTCCCAGGACTTCTCGCCCATCACGGTTTTCACCGGATTGGCCTTGAGCCATTTGGCCGCATCTTCGCCCTTGTTGGACTTGGCGCCGCCGAAGCCGGCCGCCAGGGCCTGGATCGAGGCATAAGCGTACAGGGTATAGCCCTCTGGCTCGGTGCCGGCCTTGCGGAAGGCATCCACCACGGCCTTGCTGTCTGGCAACAGGCGCGGGTCGGCGCCGAAGGTCATGTACACGCCGTCAACGTATTGCGGGCCACCGGCGGTGGTCACCAATTCGTCGGTAACGATGCCGTCGTCGGACATGAACTTGACGTCCTTCAGGCCCTGCTCACGCAGCTGGCGTACCAGCGGACCGGCTTCCGGATGCAGGCCGCCGAAGTACACCACGTCGGCGCCGGCGGCGCGGATCTTGGTCACCACGGCGCTGAAGTCTTTCTCGCCACGGGTCAGGCCCTCGTACAGCACCGGGGTCACGCCGCGCTTGGTCAACTGTGCCTTGGTGGCATCCGCCAGGCCCTGGCCGTAGGTGTCCTTGTCGTGCAGCACCACGACTTTCTTGCCCTTGAGCACATCGATGATGTAGTCACCGGCGACGATGCCCTGCTGGTCGTCACGCCCGCACATGCGGAACATCGCGGAGAGGCCACGCTCGGTGACCTGGGGGTTGGTGGAGCCCGGGGTGATGGCAATCACACCGGCGTCGCTGTACACCTCGGAAGCCGGAATGGTCGACGAGGAGCAGAAGTGCCCGACCACGCCGGCCACCTTGTCCTGGTCCACCAGGCGGTTGGCCACTGCCACCGCCTGCTTGGGTTCACAGGCGTCATCGCCCTTGACCAGGACGATCTTCTCGCCGTTGACCCCGCCCTTGGCGTTGATCTCGTCAGCCGCTGCCTGTGCACCCTTCATGTACTGCTCGCCAAATGCCGCGTTGGCGCCTGTCATGGGACCCGCTACACCGATCTTCAGGTCGGCTTGAGCAAACGCAGAAACACCCAGCGCAGTTGCCACTGCGAGGGCCAGAAAGCCTTTCTTGTAAAACGTCTGGGACATGAGGTGGTGCTCCAAGGTTTTTTTAGTTGGCACTGCGACTTCACTAAGGTTGCTCAGAGCAAGCGCCGTGCCAGTGGTTTTTTATTCTGAAAAAAGTCGCTGTCTTATTGTTATTTCGACTGTTTCGAGCCCTTTTTTATTGGGCGTGCAACCGTCTAAACCGCGGAAGGTAAAACCCTGCTTTTTAATGGGCGCAACCCATGCGTGCCATCATTGCAACCGCGACACAATTCAACGTGCAACCCTGCTGTAACAGCTCGCGTCACCGAACTGCACACTGCTGGTGCGAGACTGCTACGAGCCGCACCATTACAGGCTAGTCGCTGCATCGAAAAGCGTCGTCGGCCGCCCACTATTTCCTTGTTCAGATCACAATTCGCAGGCACTGGCCCGCGTGGTAGAGGGAGAAGCCGGCTTCGTACAGGCAACTGCGCAAGCCCACGCCGGCCAGGGGCTGCATGGCTGCGAAGGGGATCGGCAGGGCCTGGGGATCGCCGTTGCACAGGTAGTCGGCGAAGGCCTTGCCCACCACGGTTCCGGTGGTCACGCCCCGGCCGTTGTAACCGGTGACAGCCACCAGGCCCGGGGCTGGCTCGAACAGGCGCATCAGGTGGTCGGGGGTGAAGGCGATGCAGCCGGTCCAGGTGCATTCCCACTCCACCGGCTTGAGGTACGGGAAGTAATGCTGCTGTACGCGGTCGGCCCAGGCCTTGAGGAACCACAAGGGCTTCTGGCTGCCATTGCCCAGGCTGCCCAGCAACAGGCGGCCCTCGGCATCCCGGCGGATGCTGCTGAGCACCTGTCGGGTATCCCAGGAGCCCTGGCCCCCGGGCAGGATCTGCCGGGCCGCTTCTTCGGTCAGGGGCGCGGAAGCCACCTGGTAGTAGTAGCCGGGGAAGAAGTTGCGCCGCAGCTCGGTCCAGTCGCCTTCGGTGTAGGCGTTGGAGGCGATCACCACCTGCTCGGCCAGCACCGAGCCCTGCTCGGTCTGCACCGACCAGCGCTGGCCCTGGCGCTCCAGGCGGGTGACCGGGGAATGGTCGAACAGACGCCCGCCCAATTCCGTCGCCGCCCTGGCCAGGCCGCTGACGTAAGCCATGGGGTTGAGGGTTCCCGCCCGCCGGTCGAGCAGGGCCGCGGCAATCTTGCGAGTGCCGGTGGCCGCCTCGCACGCCGCGCCGGTCAGCAACTCCACGGGGGCCCCGCGACGTTTCCACTGTTCTTCACGGCTGCGCAGATCGGCCTCGCCCCGGGCGTTGTGGGCCATGTGCAAAGTGCCTTCGCGGCGCAGCTGGCAATCGATGTGGTACTTGTCCACCAGGCTGAACACCAATGACGGCGCCGCGCCGAGCATGCGGTTGAGCTGGCTGCCCACCTGCTCGCCGAAACCGGCCTCGATCTCGTCCGGCGGGATCCACATGCCGGCGTTCACCAGCCCGACGTTGCGCCCTGAACCGCCGTGCCCCGCGCGGTGGGCTTCGACCACACAGACCCGCTTGCCCTGCTCCAGCAAATGCACGGCGGCCGACAGCCCGGTGAAGCCGGCGCCGATGATGCACACATCCGCCGTCAGCTCGCCCTTGAGCGGCGCCCTGTCAGGCCGTTGCGGAGTGAGTGTTTCCCACAGACATTGTTCTTGTAGCGCCATTGCCAGACTCCGAAATCAACGAACCACAGACGCTGAAACGCACTTGCCGCTGTTCGCCAGCAAGCTGGCTCCTACAAACCTCCCCGTAGGAGCGAGCGTGCTCGCGAAAAGACTCAATCGAAGGTGATGCCCTGGGCCAGCGGCAGCTCCCGGGAGTAGTTGACGGTGTTGGTCTGGCGCCGCATGTAGCCGCGCCAGGCATCGGAGCCGGATTCGCGACCGCCGCCGGTTTCCTTCTCGCCGCCGAAGGCGCCGCCGATCTCTGCGCCGCTGGGGCCGATGTTGACGTTGGCGATGCCGCAGTCGCTGCCCACCGCCGACATGAACTGCTCGGCTTCACGCACGTCGGTGGTGAAGATGCAGGACGACAGGCCCTGAGGCACGGCGTTGTTCAGGCGCAGCGCTTCTTCGAAGTCGTTGTAGCCGATCACATAGAGGATCGGCGCGAAGGTTTCGCTGCACACCACCTCGCTCTGCTCGGGCATTTCGACGATGGCCGGCGACACGTAGTAGGCGTTGGGGAACTGGTCCTGCAACTGGCGCTGGCCGCCGAAGACCCGGCCGCCCTCGCTCAGGGCCTGCTCCAGGGCATCCTGCATGGCCTCGAAACTGTGCTTGTCGATCAGCGGGCCGATCAGGTTGCCTTCCAGCGGATGGCCGATGCGCACCTTGGAATAGGCCGTCTTGAGGCGGCTGATGATTTCCTCTTTCACCGACTCGTGGGCAATCAGGCGACGCAGGGTGGTGCAACGCTGGCCGGCGGTACCCACGGCGCTGAACAGGATGGCGCGCACCGCCATGTCCAGGTCGGCGCTGGGGCCGAGAATCATGGCATTGTTGCCCCCCAGTTCGAGAATGCTGCGGGCAAAACGCGCGGCCACCTTGGGCGCCACTTCGCGGCCCATACGGGTACTGCCGGTGGCGCTGATCAGGGCCACCCGCGGATCGTCCACCAGGGCGGCACCGGCATCACGGCCGCCGATGATCACCTGGCTCAGGTATTCGGGAGCATCCTGGAAGTTCTTCAACACGCGCTCCAGCAGCGCCTGGCAGGCCAGGGCGGTGAGCGGGGTCTTTTCCGAGGGTTTCCAGATCACCGGGTTGCCGCAGACCAGCGCCAGGGTGGTGTTCCAGGCCCAGACCGCTACCGGGAAGTTGAAGGCGCTGATCACCCCGACAACCCCCAGGGGATGCCAGGTTTCACGCATGTGGTGGCCCGGGCGCTCGGAGGCGATGGTCAGGCCGTAGAGCTGGCGCGACAGGCCGACGGCGAAGTCGCAGATGTCGATCATTTCCTGCACTTCCCCCAGGCCTTCCTGGGTGATCTTGCCGGCTTCCCAGGACACCAGCTCCCCCAGGTCGGCCTTGTACTCGCGCAGCACCTCGCCGAATTGCCGCACCAGCTCACCGCGACGGGGTGCCGGCACCTTGCGCCACAGGGCGAATGCATGCTCTGCGCGACTGACCTGCTGCTCCACCTCGGCGGCGCCCTGCCAGTTCACCGCGGCGATCCGGCTGCCGTCGATGGGCGAGTGCACAGGCTGGGTGCCCGACTGGTACAGGGCCGGGTTGACACCCAGACGATCAAGCAATGCGGCAACCATGGGGTTACTCCTTACAGATGAAAGCGAAAGAACCAGGCCGCTGCGACGGCCATCAAGGCTAGTAGTTGTAGCTGGCCCGAGACTTGCCAACAAACGACCTTTAAGCGAGATATCATTCCGTTTATTCATGCTGAGCCGCTCGCTGGCACCCATAAGAACAAGGACCACCCATGCTCAACAAACGCTACTTGCCGTCGATCACCGCCCTGCAGTGCTTCGAGGCCGTGACCCGGCACCTGAGCTTCACCCGTGCGGCCGAAGAGCTCAACCTGACCCAGAGCGCGGTGAGCAAGCAAGTGGCGCAACTGGAAGAGCTGCTGCAACACCTGCTGTTTCGTCGGGTACGGCGGCGCCTGCAACTGACTCCGGCCGGCGACCTGTACCTGGTGGAGGTGCGCAAGATCCTCACCCAGGTGGAGATGTCTACCCATTACCTGCGTTCCTACGGCGGCGAGACCGAAGTCCTACGAGTCTCCACGCCTTACACTTTTGGCGCCCGCTGGCTGGTGCCGCGCCTCAAGGGCTGGCGACTGCGCCACCCGCACATCCACCTGGACCTGTGCAATGAGCAAGAGCCTGACGAACTGCTCCAGGGCCATGCCGACCTGGCCTTCTACTTTGGCCAGGGTTCACGCCCCGGCACCGAGAGCCTGAAGCTGTTCAGCGAAGAGCTGGTGGCGGTCTGCGCCCCTGACAGCCTGCCCGCCGAGCCCTTGACCGACCCCAGGCAACTCACTGAACTGGTGCTGTTGCAGAACGCTTCACGGCCCCAGGGCTGGCACGAATGGTTCGACCAACAGGGCTACCAGACCGAGCACAGCTACCACGGCCCACGCTTCGAAACCTTCTATATGTGCATTCGTGCGGCCCAGGTCGGCTGCGGGGTCGCCCTGCTGCCACGTTTTCTGGTGGAAGAAGAACTGGCTGAAGGCAAGCTGGTGATCGCCTGGGAATACGCCATGCCCAGCCAGGACGCCTATTACCTGGCCTACCCCGAACACTCGGCGGAAGTGCCCAAGGTCCGGGACTTCGTGCGCTGGATGCTCGAACACAACGACTCGCCCCTCCCGTAGGAGCCGGTTTGCCGGCGATGGGGCCCTTGAGCCCTGCTCAAGACTGAAGATCCGTTCGCTGGCAAGCCAGCTCCTACGGCCGGAGAATGGCCCGCCACAAAAAACACTGGCAAAGCGCTGCGCGTCTATGCGCCACTAGCGCCTTCATTGAAAGAGCTGAATGCCGCACTTGTCCGTCGCGGCCAGCATGGAGATTCCCGTTATGAGCGAGAGTGTGTTTGCCGATCGCATCGTGCAGAACCTGCTCGACACCGACTTCTACAAACTGACCATGATGCAGGCGGTGCTGCACAACTACCCCAACGTCGAGGTGGAATGGGAGTTTCGTTGCCGTAACAGCGAGGACCTGCGGCCCTATCTGGCAGAGATCCGCTACCAGTTCGAGCGCCTGGCGGAACTGAGCCTGAGCGCCGACCAGCTGGGCTTTCTCGAACGAATCAGCTTCCTCAAGCCGGATTTCCTGCGCTTTCTCGGGCTGTTTCGCTTCAACCTGCGCTACGTGCATACCGGCATCGAGGACGGCGAGCTGTTTATCCGCCTGCGCGGCCCCTGGCTGCACGTGATCCTGTTCGAAGTGCCGATGCTGGCCATCATCAGCGAGGTGCGCAACCGCTACCGCTATCGCGAGATCCAGCTGGTCCAGGCCCGCGAGCAGCTGTACCGCAAGTTCGACTGGCTGACCGCCAACGCCAGCAGCGAAGAACTTTCCGAGCTGCAAGTGGCGGATTTCGGCACCCGCCGACGCTTTTCCTACCGAGTCCAGGAAGAAGTAGTGAACGTGCTCAAGCACGATTTCCCCGGACGTTTTGTCGGCACCAGCAACGTGCACCTGTCCCGGGAACTGAACATGAAACCCCTGGGCACCATGGCCCACGAATGGATCATGGCCCACCAGCAACTGGGGCCGCGGCTGATCGACAGCCAGATCGCCGCCCTCGACTGCTGGGTCCGCGAATACCGTGGCTTGCTGGGCATCGCCCTGACGGATTGCATCACCACCGATGCTTTCCTCGGCGATTTCGACCTGTTCTTCGCCAAGCTGTTCGACGGCCTGCGCCACGACTCCGGCGACCCGATCCTCTGGGCGGAAAAGGCCATCGCCCACTACCACAAGCTGGGCATCGATCCGATGAGCAAGACCCTGGTGTTCTCCGACAGCCTGAGCCTGCCGCGCGCCCTGGAAATATTCCGTGCGCTGCGGGGGCGGATCAATGTCAGCTTCGGCATCGGCACCAACCTGACCTGTGACATTCCCGGTGTCGAGCCGATGAGCATCGTGCTTAAAATGGCTGCCTGCAATGGCCAGCCCGTCGCCAAGATCTCCGATGAAGCGGGCAAGACCCATTGCAAGGATCCGAACTTCGTCGCTTACTTGCGCCACGTTTTCCAAGTACCTGCCCAACCTGGCAAGGAGTGAATCATGCAAGCCGTACAGCGTGAGATTGCGCAGCAGCTCAAGGTCCAAGCACCTTTTCCCGACCACGCCGCCCTTGAGGCAGAAATCGCCCGGCGCATCCGCTTCATCCAGGACTGCCTGGTCAATTCCGGGCTCAAGTCCCTGGTCCTGGGCATCAGCGGCGGTGTCGACTCCCTGACCGCCGGCCTGCTGGCCCAACGGGCGATGCGTGAATTGCGCGAACGCAGCGGGGACGATGGCTACCGCTTCATTGCCGTGCGCCTGCCCTATGAGACCCAGTTCGACGAACACGATGCCCAGGCCTCGGTGGACTTCATCAACCCTGACGAACGCCACACCGTGAACATCGGCCCGGCGGTCAGGGCCCTGGCCAACGAAGTGGCGGCCTTCGAGGGGCAGCACGCCGTGTCCCGGGATTTCGTCCTCGGCAACACCAAGGCGCGGATGCGCATGGTGGCCCAGTACACCATCGCCGGCGCCGCCCATGGCCTGGTGATAGGTACCGACCACGCCGCCGAAGCGGTGATGGGTTTCTTTACCAAGTTCGGTGACGGCGCCTGCGACCTGGCGCCCCTGAGCGGCCTGGTGAAAAACCAAGTGCGCTCCATTGCCCGCCACTTCGGTGCCCCGGAATCCCTGGTGGAAAAAGTGCCGACCGCTGACCTCGAAGACCTGTCGCCGGGCAAGCCGGACGAAGCGTCCCACGGCGTCACCTACGCCGAGATCGACGCCTTCCTGCATGGCCAGCCGGTACGTGAGGAAGCCTTCAAGATCATCTGCGACACCTACCGCAAGACCCATCACAAACGCGTCATGCCCTTCGCCCCATGACCCGCCTCGCTCTGTAGGTGCCGGCTTGCCGGCGAAAAGGCCGCTTGTGCTGCACAAGGCTCGAGGGCCTCTTCGCGGGCAAGCCCGCTCCTACGGATGCACACAAAAAAAGCGCCCCTGGGGGCGCTTTCTTGTTGCAGCCGGGCCTGATGCTTACTTCAGGACCACAGCGCCTTTCATCATCGAGTTGTGGCCTGGGAACGAGCAGAAGAACTGGTAGCTTTCGCCAGCGGTCAGCTTCGATACGTCGAAGGTCACCGAATCTTTCTCGCCGGCACCGATGATCTTGGTGTGGGCGATGACGCGGGTGTCGCCTTCCTTCAGGTAGCTCTTGTCGATGCCGGCGGCCATGCCGTCGGTGGCGATGCCAGCCATGTCTGCGGTCTTGCTCAGTACCCAGTTGTGGCCCATGACGTTCTTCGGCAGGCTGCCGGAGTGGGTCAGGTTCACGGTGAAGGTCTTGCAGCTCTTGTCGATGGTGATTTCCTTAGTGTTGAAGGACATCTGGTCGGTAGAGTCGACATCGACCTTGCATTCGGCGGCCATCAGTTGGCTGCTGGCCAGTGTCAACAGGGATACCGCAACGAGTTTGGCAAACATGGTGAATCTCCAAGGCAGGGTTAACAAAATCCATCTGAATCCATGGGACGGAAGACTGCCTGAATTTCTCGCAAGTTCCTATGATTTGCATCAAAAAATTGTATACAACTCTCTGCTATCGACCTGATCAAGACAATCAACCGGCCAGCGGCATGGCACGCTTCTAGAATCACGCCATCGTCCCTGATCGGAGTCACCCTCATGCCGTTGAACAGCCTGTTTCGCAGCTTGCTCGCCGCCTACGCCTGTGGCGCCAGCGGTACCCATGAAACCCCGCAACGGGAGGTTTAATACTTGGAGCGAGGCCGGCGAGCCTTTACTCTGAGGCCATCAATGACCTCGGAGTAAGGCATGTCGTTAACTTCTGTCTGTGTATTCTGTGGCGCCAGCACCGGCGCCAACCCTCTCTATCGTGAAGCCGCCCAGGCCCTGGGCCGGGCCATCGCCGAGCGTAGGCTGACCCTGGTGTATGGCGGCGGCGCGGTAGGGCTGATGGGCATCGTCGCCGACGCGGCCCTGGCGGCCGGGGGCGAAGTCATCGGGATCATTCCGCAAAGCCTGAAGGACAAGGAAATCGGCCATCGCGGCCTGACCCGCCTGGAAGTGGTGGACGGCATGCACGCCCGCAAGGCGCGCATGGCCGAGCTCAGCGACGCCTTCATCGCCCTGCCCGGCGGCCTGGGAACCCTGGAAGAACTGTTCGAAGTCTGGACCTGGGGCCAGTTGGGCTACCACCACAAGCCGCTCGGCCTGCTGGAAGTGAATGGCTTCTACGAAAAACTCAGCGGTTTTCTCGATCATATCGTCGGCGAAGGCTTCGTCCGTGCCCCGCACCGTGACATGCTGCAAATGAGCGAGTCGCCGGCCGGCCTGCTGGATGCGCTGGACGCCTGGCAACCGACGGTCCCGGACAAATGGGCCGAAGGCAAACCCAGCTAACCACCCGGCCCCGATAACAGGCAGAATACGCGCCGCTCAACCTCACCTTCGACCCCAGAGGATCGCCCATGGCCAAACCCAACTACTCCTTCGCCAAACGTCAACGTGACTTGGCCAAGGAACAGAAGAAAGAGGAAAAGCTGCAACGCAAGAAAGCCGCCGCTGAAGAAACCAGCGCACTGAACCCGGATGCAGAAGGTGAAGTGAGCGTCGACGACGCCGAGCCCGAGGCCCCCCAGGCCTGACCTGCCCCGTAGGAGCTGGCTGGCCAGCGAAAGCGCTCTCCAGCCCTACGCAATATCCGCAGGCCCCATCGCTGGCAAGCCGGCTCCTGCAAGGTCGGAGATGGCAGTGTCATGCCAGGGGCATGACGGTGACCCGAACATCCGGGTCATGGCTGCCCCCTCCCAGAATCACCCCACGCAACGGCGACACATCGGAAAAATCCCGGCCCCAGGCCAGGGTGATGTGCTCCAGCGCCGGCTGCACGTTGTTGGTCGGGTCGAAATCCACCCAGCCCAGCACCGGGCAAAACACTGAAACCCAGGCATGGGAAGCATCGGCGCCGATCAGCCGCGGCTGCCCCGGCGGTGGCTGGGTCAGCAGGTAGCCACTGACATAGCGCGCCGCCAGCCCTCGCGAGCGCAGGCAGGCCAGCATCAGGTGGGCGAAGTCCTGGCACACCCCGCGCCGACGTTCCAGCACCTCCACCAGCGGCGTCGCCACCTGGGTGGCTTCGGCGTCGAAAGTGAACTCACTGAAGATCTTCTCCATCAACGCCTGGGCGCCCTGCAACAGCGGCCGCCCCGGTACGAAGCAACTGGCGCAGAACTCGACAAAACTCTGCTTCAGATGCACATAAGGCGATTCGAAACGGTAGCGACAGGCTTCCAGCAACGCCTCGGACAAGGGCTGGCCGCTGTAGGTCAGGGCGCCGCGGGCGGCATCCCAGGGCAGTGACGCGGCAAAATCCAGCGCCGGCCGCTCCAGCACCTCGACACTGAGCTGGGCATTGACCAGCAATTCGTCATGGGGCCGCTCGAAGGCCAGGCGGGTCAGCGGGTTGCCGAATACATCCTGCTCGTCACGACGGCTGGTAGGGTCGGGGCTGATCAGCAATTGCCGCTCGCTGCACAGTTGCCAGGCACAGGCCCGGGGCCACAGGTGCGCCAGTTGCTGGGCCAGGGACACCGGGCTGTCGTAGCGGTAGTGGGTGTCGTGGAACACCTGGTAGCGCGCGCTCATCAGACCGACACCGTTTGCTGGCTGACATCATCCACATGGGCGAAATGCCGCAGCGCCAGGCGGTCCGAAACCTGCCCGCTGACCTCGGCGATCTCCTGCAGCAGGTCCGCCAGGCCCTCCACTGCGGCGCGCACACTGACCTCGCCGAACAGCGAGTTCTCCAGGCAGCCCAGGTCGAAATGCGCCAGGCGCTCCACCAGCCGCGGCAGCGCCAGCTCGCGGGGCACGCCGAAATCATCGTTGAGGCGCTTG
The DNA here is from genome assembly GCF_000397205.1 of Pseudomonas protegens CHA0. Lineage (NCBI taxonomy): Bacteria > Pseudomonadati > Pseudomonadota > Gammaproteobacteria > Pseudomonadales > Pseudomonadaceae > Pseudomonas > Pseudomonas protegens. The sequence goes on along the minus strand of NC_021237.1, from coordinate 691,754 downwards.
AGGGTGCGGGTCACCAGCTTGAGCTGGAACAACACGGCGTGGGGGTTCTGTTCATCCAGCAGCAACAGGTCGAGGACCGGAATCAACTGCGCCACCGCCAGGTAGCGCGACCGGTAGGTGATGCTGCTGTTACCCAGCTCCAGCAGCCAGTCCAGGCCGGCCTGGTCGAAGGCCGCGGTGCCCCGCAGGAAGGCCGCGAGGCTGCTGCTGAGGAACTGCAGGCGCTCGATGCGCCGGCCAATCATCAGGAAGCGCCAGCCTTCGTCGCGGGTCATGTCGTCCAGGGCGAACCCGGAGAGCGCCGCCAGGGACATCACCAGGCGGTTGAGAAAATCCAGCAGTTCGGCGAAATCCGGCTCCGGAGTGTCCAGCTCCTGGGCCTCGCGCTGCAGCTCCACCAGGGCCTGCCAGTTTTCCCGGGACAGCTTGCCGCGTACCTGGGAAGCCGCCCACTGCAAGCGTTGCAGGTTGGAGCGCAGGCTGAAGGACCAGTCCTCACCCAACAGGGCCGCCAGCAGGCGCTCGGGCAGCTCGCCCTCATCCGGCAGCAGCATCAGGCTTTCTCCCAGGTCCACCGCGGCCAGCAAGGCTTGAGGGTCATCGCCGTCGACATAGCGCGCCAGCATGATCCGCAGCAGCCGCGCACTGTCGTCACAGCGCTCGCAATAACGGCCGAACCAGAACAGGTTTTCCACCACCCGCGACGGCAGGTAGGGATCGCGGCGCACCAGGTCATACACGCCGATGGTGCGCTGGGCCTTCCACTGCTCGCCGCTGGGCGCCCGCTCCCCCAGCACCCAGGTGTCCTTGCTGGCGCCACCGCGCTGCATCGACACCACTTCGGCACCGGCCTGGGCAGCGACCCGGGTCAGGCCTCCGGGCAGCACCCGGTAGCCGTCCTCGCTGGCCACCGCGTACACCCGCATGCCGATGGCACGGGGCTGCAGCTGCCCGTTCTCGGCCTGCCAGACCGGCGCCTGGGACAGTTGCGGCAATTCCTGGGCGACATAGGCATAGGGCCGCGCCCGCATGCGCTCAGCCAATTGCCGGCGTTGCTCGGGGTCCAGGTCGCGACCCAGCACCGGGGTGAAGCTCTGGGAGGCGAAGGCCGGCTTGACCAGCAGATCCGGGAGTTTTTCCAGGGCCTGCTGCAGCACCGGGGCCTCGCCGCACCACCAGGTAGCGATGGACGGCAGAAGCAGTTCCTCGCCCAGCAGAAACTGGCTGATCTTCGGCAGGAAGCCCAGCAGGCCGGGGGACTCCAGCACCCCGCTGCCCAGGGCGTTGGCCACCAGCACCCGGCCCTGGCGCACCGCGTCCAGCAGCCCGGGAACCCCCAGGGCCGAGTCGGTGCGCAACTCCAGCGGATCGCAGAAATCGTCGTCCAGGCGACGCATGATGGCGTGCACCCGGCGCAGGCCGCTGAGAGTCTTGAGGTACACCGTGGCATCACGCACGGTCAGGTCGCCGCCCTCCACCAGCGGGTAGCCAAGCTGTCGCGCCAGGTACAGGTGCTCGAAATAGCTCTCGTTGAACCGCCCTGGCGTCAGCAGCACCACCAGCGGCGCTTCGCTGTCCCGGGGTGCCTGGCGGGCCAGGGTTTCCTGCAGGGTGCGGAAGAACCCGGCCAGGTGCTGCACTTGCAGGTCGCGGTACAGGTCGGGGAACGCCCGGGACACGCTCATGCGGTTCTCCAGGGCATAGCCGGCTCCGGAGGGCGCCTGGGTACGGTCGGCGGTGACCCACCAGCGCCCGTCCGGGCTGCGTGCCAGGTCCACGGCATACAGGTGCAGGAAGGTCTGTTCCGGCGGGCAGATGCCCTGGCATGGCCAGAGGAAATTGTTGTGGCCGAACACCAGTTCCGCCGGCAACAGCCCTTCGCGGATCAACCGCTGCGGGCCATACAGGTCCGCCAGCACGGCATTGAGCAGGCGAGCGCGCTGGGCGATTCCGGTGGACAGCAACTGCCATTCATCCGCTGCGATCACATGGGGCAACAGGTCCAGTTCCCAGGGCCGGTCGGCGCCCTTGGGGTCGGCATAGACGTTGTAGGTGACGCCGTTCTCGTGGATCTGCCGGGTCAGCAGCGCCTGGCGCTGGGCCAGTTGACCGGGGCTGCTGCGCTGCAACTGTTCCAGCAGCCGCTGCCAGTGCGCCCGGACCTGGCCCTGGTCATCCAGCAACTCGTGGTAGGTACCCGCCGTCAGCGGGTAACGGTCTAGCAAGTCAGGCATGGAACACTCGGCAGACGGCAGGGAAAGTCAGATTAACGCACCGCCATGACGCCCGGATATGGCTATCTCACAGGCGTCGCAGGTGGATTAGAAGCGTCGCAAATCCAGGGTCAGCGGCAACTCGGCATTGATCACCACTGGCGGCACCTCCAGGCTTCCCGGGCTATGGCCAAGGCGGAAGAAGCGCGCCATGCGCCGGCTTTCCGCCTCGTTGGCATTCACCGGCAGGCTGTCGTAATTACGCCCGCCGGGGTGGGCCACATGGTATTGGCAGCCGCCCAGGGAGCGCTGCATCCAGGTATCGAGCAGGTCGAACACCAGCGGTGCATGCACCGGGATAGTGGGTTGCAGGCAATTGGCCGGCTGCCAGGCGCGGTAACGTACCCCGGCGACAAACTCGCCGACCCGCCCAGTGGGATGCAGGGGCAGCGCCACGCCATTGCAGGTCAGCACGTGGCGCTCGGGTTCCAGGCCGCCGACCTTGACCTGCAGGCGCTCCAGGGAAGAGTCGACATAACGCACCGTGCCGCCCGCCGCGCCCTCCTCCCCCAGCACATGCCAGGGCTCCAGGGCCTGGCGCAGTTCCAGCTCGATGCCACTGACGGCGTAATCGCCGACCTTGGGAAAGCGGAACTCCAGGTGCGCGGCAAACCATTCGGCCCGCAGCGGGTAGCCGGCGGCATTCAGCTCTACCAACACATCAGCGAAATCCTGTTCGATAAAGTGCGGCAACAGAAAACGATCGTGCAGTTCGGTGCCCCAGCGCGCCAATCGGGCCGGTGCGTAAGGCTCGCGCCAGAAGCGCGCCACCAGCGCCCGCAGCAGCAACTGCTGGGCCAGGCTCATGCGCGCATGGGGCGGCATTTCAAAGGCCCGCAGCTCCAGCAGGCCAAGGCGCCCAGTGGCGCCATCCGGCGAATACAGCTTATCGATGCAGAACTCGGCGCGATGGGTGTTGCCGGTGACATCGATCAACAGGTTGCGCAGCAGGCGGTCCACCAACCAGGGCGCGCACTCCTGGCCGGGAGCCGGCATCTGCGCGAAGGCAATCTCCAGCTCGTACAGCGCGTCATTGCGTGCCTCGTCGACCCTCGGTGCCTGGGACGTGGGGCCGATGAACAACCCGGAAAACAGGTAGGACAGCGACGGGTGGTTGTGCCAGTAACTGATCAGGCTGCGCAGCAGGTCGGGGCGCCGCAGGAACGGCGAGTCGGCCGGGGTGGCTCCGCCAAGGACAAAATGGTTGCCGCCACCGGTGCCGGTGTGGCGCCCATCGATCATGAACTTCTCGCTGGTCAGGCGCGTCTGCCGGGCCTGCTCATAGAGAAACTCGGTGCGCTCCACCAACTCGTCCCAACTGACCGAGGGCTGCACGTTGACTTCAATCACCCCCGGGTCCGGGGTCACCCGGAAGTTGCACAAGCGCGGGTCCGCCGGCGGCTCGTAGCCCTCCAGCAAGACCGGGCAGCGCAGCTCCTCGGCCGTGGCCTCGATCACGCTGACCAGTTGCAGGTAATCCTCCAGACGCTCCAGGGGCGGCATGAACAGGTACAACCGCCCCTCGCGCGCCTCGGCGCAGAGCGCGGTACGGGTCAGCCAGTCGGCGGACTCGTCCACCTGGGGCACCCGCTCGTCCGCCACTGCCGGCTCATCAATCGCTGCCAGCTGAGCCGCGCCCGCCAGTTCGGGAAAATCCTGGTTCGGATCGGTGGCGTGAATGAACGGATACTCCGCCGCCGTCACCCATGGCTGGGACGCCAGGGGCAAGCGATAGCCCAGGGGCGAATCACCCGGTACCAGCCGGCAATGGTTATCGCGCAGGTACCAGCGCCCGCTCTGCCACTGGTCGCCCTTGGCGGTACGGGCCAAGGGCAGGACCTGGCCGATGACCTTGTCCAGCCCCTGGCTGAAAACCTTGCGCAGGCGCTGCCGCTCCAGGGCATCCTCCAGCCGCGAATCCTCGGCGCTGACATTCAGCGGCAGGCTGCCTTCGCGCCACAGGTAGTAGAAATTGTCCTCGTAGGCGGGAAACACAAAACGCGCAGGCAGCTTCAGACGCTCGGCGACACTGGCCAGAAAACGTCCGGCCAACAGCGCATCGGCGGCGTAATCTTCATGCTCGTCGGCAATCAACGCGTTGTTGCGCCACACCGGTACACCGTCGCGACGCCAGTGGCAATTCAGCGACCAGCGCGGCAGTTGCTCTCCCGGGTACCACTTGCCCTGGCCGAAGTGCACCAGGCCCTGGGGTGCATAGTGCTGGCGCAGGCGCTGGAACAGCTCGCCGGCCAGGCGGCGCTTGTTCGCCCCCAGGGCTGCCGTGTTCCACTCCGGGCCATCGGGATCGTCGATGGCGACGAAAGTCGGTTCGCCACCCATGGTCAGGCGCACATCCGCCTCCAGCAGGTCGACATCGATCTGCCGGCCCAGGGCCTGGATCGCCAGCCATTGCTCATCGGTGTAGGGCTTGGTCACCCGGGGCGCTTCCCAGATGCGCTCCACACTCATCTCATGGCTGAATTCGCATTCGCAGGGCTCCACCAGCCCGGTGATGGGCGCTGCTGAAGAGGGGTCGGGGCTGCAGGCCAGGGGAATATGCCCTTCCCCGGCGAACAGCCCGGACGTGGCATCCAGGCCGATCCAGCCGGCGCCCGGCAGGTACACCTCGCACCAGGCATGCAGGTCGGTGAAGTCCACCTCGGTGCCGGAGGGGCCATCCAGGGATTTGACGTCCGCCGTCAGCTGGATCAGGTAGCCGGAGACAAAGCGCGCCGCCAACCCCAGGTTGCGCAGCAATTGCACCAGCAGCCAGGCCGAGTCCCGGCAGGAGCCGGAGGCGTTGAGCAGGGTCTGCTCCGGAGTCTGCACCCCGGGCTCCATGCGGATCAGGTAGGCGATGTCGGCACTCAACCGCTGGTTCAGGCCCACCAGGAAATCCACCGCCGGCAGCGGTGAGCGCGAAATGGCGTCCAGGTAAGCCTGGAACCTCGGCGTCAGGGGCAGGGTTTCCAGGTAGGGCGCCAGCTCGCGCTGTTCATCGGCGGCATAAGCGAAGGGAATCTGCTCGGCGTAGGGCTCGAGGAAGAAATCGAACGGGTTGAACACCGCCATTTCCGCCAGCAGGTCGACTTCGATCCGCAGCTCGCTGGTTTTTTCCGGGAACACCAGGCGCGCCAGGTAATTGCCCTGCGGGTCCTGCTGCCAATTGATGAAATGCTGCTCGGGCTGGACCTTCAGCGCATAGGAGAGAATTCGCGTGCGGCTGTGGGCCGCCGGGCGCAGGCGAACGATCTGCGGGCCCAGTTCGACGGCGCGGTCGTAGCGATAGTGCGTGACATGGTGCAATGCGACATGAATCGACACGGCGTGCCTCCTGCGAGCCTGAACGGTGGGAGAACCTGCGCAAGACTTATGCCAGCGCGCAAGTCCATGGGGTTGTTCAGCGACCCTGGGCAGTACAGCACCAAAACCGCGCAATCGATGCATCCCGGTGCAGGCAATTGCACATAAATGCGCCAGAAGGCAGGCGACGAATCAGCCGCGCTTGCGCTGCTGCTTGAAGCGCTGGCGCTGCTGGCGGATCTGCAGCAGCCGTTCGCGCATTTCCCGGTGCCGCTTGCTGTTGAGCAGCAACAGCCCGAGCAGCGGCAGCAACACGCCGAACAGGTACACCCCCTGGTGCGGGTGATACTGAAACATCGGCACCACCCCAAGCAGGCAGGCGACAAAGTAGCCGGCCACCAACCATACCGCGCGGGAAATGCCACGCACTATCAGCAGGTTGCCCAGCACCAGCAGCGGGATCAGTACCAACAGGCCAAACAGCAGGTATTCGTCGCGCTGGGGCGGTGCCATGGCGCGCCAATAAGTGGTGCCGGCCAGGGACAGCAGGAGCGAGGCACTGAAGCAGCCCAGCAGCACGGTGAGCATGAAGGTCGGGAAATAACGTACCAGGAAGTCTCTCATGCGGCCGCCATCTATCACTCGTCGAACTCCTCGTAGAGCCCCACCGCAAGGGTTTTCACCTGGCCAAGATTGCCGGAGCTGATACTCCCGCTGGTACTCAGGGCAGCGCCCAGAGCATCCTGCATCTGGGTCAGGGTGGCGTGGCGGATCTGCGTCGACGAATAGCGCCTGGGCAACGCACCGGCACGCTGTTGCAGCTTCAGCAGCTTGGAGGTCAGGCTCGGGTCCCGCAGGGTCAACAGTTCCTTGGTCAGCTTGGCCCGTTCCTGGCGGTTGAGCCCCTTGAGCAACTGCATCCAGCTTTTGCCGGTGTTCGCCGCCTTGCTGGCCTTGAGCAGCCTGAGCGTGGTCAGCGCCGAACCGCCGACACCCACCAGGGAAATGCCATCGAGAATCGGCGTGACTATGTTGTACCACTCGGCATCGTCCATGCGATCGTTGGCCGCCGGGTCCTGGATCTCGTTGATCACCCGCGCGCCGCCAATCACGCACTGAGCGGTGCCGGCCATCGCCGCCGAGGCCCCAAGCGCTACCACCCAGACACTGGCACCGGCGGTGAAGGGCACGGCGATGCTGCCGCTGAACACCACCAGCCAGCCGATCACTGCGGCCGTGCAGGCCAGGGTGGTGTTGAAGGATTCAGTGGCCAGCCGCGATTCGCGCGGGTTGTTCTTCACCTGGTCGACGAACTGCTGGGGCGCGATGTAGCGCTTGGCCTCGCGCAAGATCACCCGCTTGGGCACGATGCTGCAGATCGGCCTGAATTCGCGCAGGGTCACGACATTGAAGTCGGCATCGATGTACACCACCCCGGCACCGGCAATCGAGGGATCGGTGTCGATGGCGGCAAACAGACGCGGCAGGTTGATCTGGCTTTCGATCCGTTGGCGGGCAAGAACCTGGGTCAGGCTGAGGTCCCTGATCACTCCGTCTAGTGGGCTGGTCACGCGGTTCATCCTTGGTCTGACGATGTGAATCTGCCTGATAGCCATGAGCCAGCCAGGCATCGCGGCAATGCAAGCCCGGCAACCTTAACAAAGCCCTGACCGTTTGTTGCTCGCCCGCCGGTAAAAAAATCGATCTCCATAAAAGCAAAACGCCAGCTCGGTGGCTGGCGTTTTGTGGGGTTTAGCGCGGCACTACCGGCTTGCGGGTCGGCTTCTTGCCTTTGCCCTTGGCCGCATCGGCGCGCTCCTTGGCCGCCTGCTTGTTGCGGGCAAACGCCGCAGCCTTGGCCTGTTCGCGCTTGTCCCAGGCATTGCCGCCGTCGCTGCCGCGAGGAGGCAGCCCGGTGTGCTGGGTAAGGATCTTGGTTTCCTTGGCCACCTTGTGGCTGCCGGCCGGTGTCGAATTCTTGCGACGGGCACTCTGGTAGCTGTCGGTAGCCGGCTGGTGGGTCGGAATCAGCTGGTTCTTGCCCGGACCGATCAGGTCGCCACGGCCCATGCGCAGCAGAGCCTCGCGCAGCATCGGCCAGCCCTTCGGATCGTGGTAGCGCAGGAACGCCTTGTGCAGGCGGCGCTGCTCCTCGCTCTTGACGATGGTCACGCCGTCGCTCTTGTAGGTGACCTTGCGCAGCGGGTTCTTGCCCGAGTGGTACATGGCCGTGGCGGTGGCCATAGGCGACGGGTAGAACGCCTGTACCTGGTCCGCGCGAAAGCCATTGCCCTTGAGCCACAGGGCCAGGTTCATCATGTCTTCATCGGTGGTGCCCGGGTGGGCGGCGATGAAGTACGGAATCAGGTACTGCTCCTTGCCCGCTTCCTTGGAGTATTTCTCGAACATCCGCTTGAAGCGGTCGTAGGTACCAATGCCCGGCTTCATCATCTGATTGAGCGGACCTTCCTCGGTGTGTTCCGGGGCGATCTTCAAGTAGCCGCCCACGTGGTGGGTCACCAGCTCCTTGACGTACTCCGGCGACTCGACCGCCAGGTCATAGCGCAGGCCGGAGGCGATGAGGATCTTCTTCACCCCGGGCAAGGCACGGGCGCTGCGATACAGCTGGATCAGCGACGAATGGTCGGTGTTCAGGTTCGGACAGATGCCCGGGAACACGCAGGACGGCTTGCGGCACGCGGATTCGATTTCCGGGCTCTTGCAGGCGATGCGGTACATGTTCGCGGTCGGGCCGCCGAGGTCGGAAATGACCCCGGTAAAACCTGGAACCTTGTCGCGAATTTCTTCGATCTCGCGAATGATCGACTCTTCGGAACGGTTCTGGATGATCCGCCCTTCGTGCTCGGTGATGGAGCAGAAAGTACAACCGCCGAAGCAGCCGCGCATGATGTTCACCGAGAAACGGATCATGTCGTAGGCCGGGATCTTTTCCTTGCCATAGGCCGGGTGCGGAATGCGCTGATAAGGCATGCCGAACACGTAGTCCATTTCCTCGGTGGTCATGGGAATGGGCGGCGGGTTGAACCACACGTCCACTTCGCCATGCTTCTGCACCAGGGCGCGGGCGTTGCCCGGGTTGGTTTCCAGGTGCAGCACACGGTTGGCGTGGGCGTACAGCACCGGGTCGTTGCGCACCTTCTCCATGGACGGCAGGCGGATCACGGTCTTGTCCCGGGTCATGCGCGGGCTGGCAAGGATCTGCACCACCTTGGCTTCCTGGGGATCGTCCACCGGGCCCTTTTCCTGCTCGATGGCGCAGGCCTGGGTGTCCTGGGTATTGACGTAGGGGTTGATGATCTTGTCGATCTTGCCCGGGCGGTCGATACGGGTGGAGTCCACTTCGTACCAGTCCTTGGGCGTGTCGCGGCGGATGAAGGCGGTGCCGCGCACGTCGGTGATGTCTTCGATCTTGTGGCCGTAGGACAGGCGCTGGGCCACTTCGACAATGGCTCGCTCGGCGTTGCCGTAGAGCAGGATATCGGCGCTGGCGTCGATCAGGATCGAGTTGCGCACCCGGTCCTGCCAGTAGTCGTAGTGGGCGATGCGGCGCAGGGACGCCTCAATGCCGCCGAGAACGATGGGCACGTGCTTGTAGGCTTCTTTGCAGCGCTGGCTGTAGACCAGGCTCGCACGATCCGGGCGTTTGCCCGCCAGGCCACCGGGGGTGTAGGCGTCGTCGGAGCGGATTTTCTTGTCGGCGGTGTAGCGGTTGATCATCGAGTCCATGTTGCCGGCGGCGACACCGAAGAACAGGTTCGGCTCGCCGAGCTTCATGAAGTCGTCTTTGGACTGCCAGTTGGGCTGGGCGATGATCCCGACGCGAAAGCCCTGGGACTCCAGCAGCCGGCCGATGATCGCCATGCCGAACGACGGGTGATCGACGTAGGCATCACCGGTGACGATGATGATGTCGCAGGAATCCCAGCCGAGCTGATCCATCTCCTCCCTGCTCATGGGCAGGAATGGTGCTGGCCCGAAACATTCGGCCCAGTACTTGGGATAGTCAAATAACGGCTTGGCTGCTTGCATGTCGATGACCGGTGTTGGCTTGGATAGGGACGCGTTGATTCACAGGGAAATTCGCGGGCGCGGAATATAGCACAAAAAATAACCAATTCCGACCGTTATGGTCGGAATTCGGTGCAGCCGATTCGCCGGCGAGCCGGCTCCTACAGGCGCCGGCAGGCGGATGGCCGGCGAACGGGCGGGTTATTCGTCGTCGTCGAAGTTGTAGCTGCCCGGGGCGAGGTTCTCGAAGCGGGTGTACTTGCCGATGAACGCCAGGCGGATAAAGCCGATGGGGCCGTTCCGCTGCTTGCCGATGATGATCTCGGCAATGCCCTTGTGCTCGGTTTCCGGGTGATACACCTCGTCCCGGTAGACGAACATGATCACGTCGGCGTCCTGCTCGATCGCTCCGGATTCCCGCAAGTCGGAGTTCACCGGGCGCTTGTTGGGACGTTGTTCCAGGGAGCGGTTGAGCTGGGACAGGGCCACTACCGGGCAGTTGAACTCCTTGGCCAGGGCCTTCAGGGACCGGGAAATCTCGGAAATCTCGTTGGTCCGGTTGTCGCCGCTGGAGCCTGGAATCTGCATGAGCTGCAGGTAGTCGATCATGATCATGGCGATATCGCCGTGCTCACGCACCAGGCGCCGGGTCCGCGCACGCATCTCCGAGGGGCTGATGCCCGCGGTGTCGTCGATGAACAGCTTGCGGTCGTTGAGCAGGTTGACCGCCGAGGTCAGGCGTGGCCAGTCGTCGTCTTCCAGCTGGCCGGAACGGACCTTGGTCTGGTCGATGCGGCCCAGGGAGGAGAGCATACGCATGATCAGCGATTCACCTGGCATCTCCAGGGAGTACACCAGCACCGCCTTGTCGCTGCGCAGTACCGCGTTCTCCACCAGGTTCATGGCGAAGGTGGTCTTACCCATGGACGGACGGCCGGCGACGATGATCAAGTCGGCCGGCTGCAGGCCGCTGGTCTTCTCGTCGAGATCGGTATAGCCGGTGGACAGGCCGGTGATGGCGTTGTCCGTGTTGAACAGGGTATCGATGCGGTCGATGGCCTTGGTCAGCAGTTCGTTGACCCCCACCGGGCCGCCGGTCTTGGGCCGCGCTTCGGCGATCTGGAAGATCTGCCGCTCGGCCTCGTCGAGAATCTCTTCGGCGGTGCGCCCTTCCGGGTTGAAGGCACTGTCGGCGATCTCGGTGCTGATGCCGATCAGCTGACGCAGGGTGGCCCGCTGGCGAACGATCTGCGCATAGGCCTTGATGTTGGCCACCGACGGAGTGTTCTTCGCCAGTTCACCCAGGTAGCCCAGGCCGCCGACCTGCGAAGTCTGGCCTTCCTTGTCCAGTTGCTCGGACAGGGTGACCACGTCGATGGGCATGTTCTGGTCGGCCAGCTTGGCGATGGCGCGGAAGATCAAACGGTGGTCATGCCGGTAGAAATCGCCGTCGGACACTTGATCCAACACGCGTTCCCAGGCGTTGTTGTCCAGCATCAGACCACCGAGCACGGCCTGTTCGGCCTCGATGGAGTGCGGCGGCACCTTCAGGGCAGCGGTTTGCAGATCGTATTGCTCGGGAGCGGAGATATCGTTCATGGCCACTTGGAATTCGGGGGATGAAAATCAGGATCAGCAGAAAGACAAAGGGCACGACCTGTAAACAGGATCGTGCCCGATGTTAACCGTCAGCCACACAAGGTGCCAGACGATTTGGTACTGCTTAAGCAGCCACCACGACAACGCGTACGGTTGCTTCAACTTCAGCGTGCAGGTGCACGGCTACGTCGAATTCACCTACGTTGCGGATGGTGCCGTTCGGCAGACGAACTTCGCTTTTTGCCACTTCAACGCCCGAGGCGGTCAGTGCATCAGCGATGTCGTGGGTGCCGATCGAACCGAACAGCTTGCCTTCGTCACCGGCGGTGGCAGTGATGGTCACTTCCAGCTCAGCCAGTTGCGCAGCGCGAGTTTCGGCAGAAGCCTTCTTCTCTGCAGCCAGTTTTTCCAGCTCGGCACGACGCGCTTCGAACGCAGCCAGGTTGGCAGCGGTAGCAGCGGTGGCTTTGCCGAAAGGCAGCAGGTAGTTACGGCCGTAACCAGCCTTAACGTTTACCTTATCGCCCAGGTTGCCCAGGTTGGCGATTTTTTCCAGCAGGATCAGTTCCATTTGGTAATAACCTCTTAACTTTTAACCTTCACCGTTCGCAGAGCCGTTATCAGCGTCTTTCGGCGCCAAACGACCGCGAAAATCAACCAGACTGTCGACAATGGCCAGGACCACGAGCAACGGATAGATCAGTTGCATGAACGGCAACAGCGTGACGTACAACCCCACCAGCCAGAACCTGGCCAGTCGCCCTTGTGCCACCAGCCCGTGAATCAGGGCCAGCCCGGCAAAAGCCAGCGGGACACTGCACATCGGCGTCAGCATGGCCAGTTGAGGTCCGAAGTTCGGCCCCACCAGCATGCACGCCAGCAGCAACATCGCTGGCCCAAGAGGGATTCTGATGGCGCGAAACTCGCGACCAAAACCACCCGGGTTATACAACACAGCCTGCCAGTAACGCCCAAGAATCAGGCTCAGCACGCTGATGGCTTGCAACAGGGCCGCTATCAGGCCGGTCAGGATCGGTGCAATCAGCGTGGCAAGACGAGCTCGCTCTTCAACCGATAGCTGCTGGTAGACCTCACCCAAGGCCATCGGCAGGATTTTTATCAATTCCTGTGACAGCGCTTCGATCTGAGGGCGGAAAGCCGCACCCAGGACTCCAGCAAACACCAACCCCATCGCTATGCTGACCAGCAGCACGCGGCTCCAGGACTCGCTTGCGCGCAAAACCAACGCAAGACTCGAAGAACCCAGCAGCACCAAAAGTGCCCGCGGGTCATCGAACGTCAGCCACCAGAGCAAAGCTGGCAGCACTCCCAGAGCGAGGACGCCAAGGGCATCCTTCAATCCGCGCCGCAGAAGCACCAGGCTCCCGGCGGCAGCACCCAACCAATACAACAACGGCAATGCCGAACAGCCAGCCACTACCAGAGTGGCCTGCATACGACCGCGCATGATGAACTCAGCTAAGGCGCGCATGCATTCAATCCCTTACTACTTGTCGACTGCCCGATCTCAGCGGCCGTGGCTGTCGGTGTAGGCCAGCAGGGCCAGGAAGCGGGCGCGCTTGATAGCGGTGGCCAGCTGACGCTGATAACGAGCTTTGGTACCGGTGATGCGGCTTGGAACGATTTTGCCGGTCTCGGATACGTAGGCTTTCAGAGTGTTGAGATCTTTGTAATCGATCTCTTTCACGTCTTCAGCGGTGAAGCGGCAGAATTTACGACGACGGAAGAAACGTGCCATGTAATTGGCTCCTCAAAAGGTCCGTGGATTACTCGTCAGCGTTATCGCTGGCGTCGCTGTTGTCGCTGTCATCGCCATCGGCGCTGTCAGCATGCTCAGGACGGTCACGACGCTCACGGCGCTCACTGCGGTTTTCTTCAGCCTTGAGCATCTCGGATTGGCCAGTGATGGCTTCTTCGCGACGGATGACCAGGTTACGGATCACAGCATCGTTGTAACGGAAGTTGTCTTCCAGCTCAGCCAGGGCTTTACCGGTGCACTCAACGTTCAGCATCACGTAGTGAGCCTTGTGAACATTGTTGATTGCGTAGGCCAGTTGACGACGGCCCCAGTCTTCCAGACGGTGGATTTTGCCGCCGTCTTCTTCGATCAGCTTGGTGTAACGCTCAACCATGCCGCCGACTTGCTCGCTTTGATCCGGGTGGACCAAAAAGATGATTTCGTAATGACGCATGAATGCTCCTTACGGGTTGTAGCCTGCCGCCTATAAGCGGTCAGACAAGGAGTGAATGACACTGGTGTGTCTTGCCTGGTAGTAGGCACATATGCGCCTGCCGTCACGGCAAGGGGCGCAATTGTAGAGAAGGGGGAACAGCGGCGCAAGGCAATTGGTGATTATTTGAACAACCACCTGCGGGAGCCGGCGTGCCGACGATGGACGGCAGCACGCGCCTCGCCGGCAAGCCGGCTCCTGCAACTGCGGGTCAGGCTTTCTTGGCGCCGGCCTTGGCCTTGGCACCGCGCTGGCGCATGGCTTCGAACAGGCACACGCCAGTGGCCACGGAGACGTTGAGGCTGCTGACGCTGCCGGCCATCGGCAGGCGTACCAGGTAGTCGCAGTGCTCGCGGGTCAGGCGACGCATGCCCTTGCCTTCGGCCCCCATGATGATGATGGTCGGGCCGGTCAGGTCCTGGTCGTACAGTTCCTGTTCGGCCTCGCCGGCGGTGCCGACGATCCACAGCCCACGCTGCTGGAGCTTCTCCAGGGTGCGGGCCAGGTTGGTCACGGCTACCAGCGGAATCACTTCGGCGGCGCCGCACGCCACTTTGCGCACGGTCGGAGTCAGGGTCGCCGACTTGTCCTTGGGCACCAGCACTGCCAGGGCACCGGCCGCATCGGCAGTACGCAGGCAGGCCCCGAGGTTGTGCGGGTCGGTCACACCGTCCAGCACCAGCAGCAACGGCGCGCCTTCGGTACGGTCCAGCAGCTCGTCGAGCATGGCCTCGCCCCACACCTGGCTCGGGCTGACTTCCGCCACTACGCCCTGGTGCACGCCTTCAACCCATGCGTCCATCTCACGACGCTCGGCCTGGCCAACCGAAACACGGTTCTGCGCAGCCAGGTCCACCAGCACCTGAACCCGTGGATCACTGCGCCCTTCAGCCAACCAGATCTGCTTGACCCGCTTGGGATGGTGACGCAGCAACGCTTCTACGGCATGCACGCCGTAGATCTTTTCCAACTGACTCATGACTTGGCCTTAGGTTTGCGCGCCCCGCCGCTTTTAGCGCCGGAAGCGGAGCCCGCCTTGGGCGGACCTTTACGATGTTTGCTCGGCTTGGCGGGCTTTTCGCCAGCGCGCGAGGGCGCCGGCTTACCGGACTTTCCCGCAGACGTCGCTTTACCACCGCCCTTGGCTTCGGCCAGCAGCGCCCGCTTCATTTCACGGCTTTTGCGCACTTCGGCGTTTTTCGCTGCAGCGTCGCTTGGACGATAAGCCTCGACCGCCTTTTCCTTGGCGGAGCTGCGACGCCCCGCCTTGGCTGGAGCCGGCTCTTCCACGACCTTGCTGGCAGGTACGTCCGCGGCGCCACGCTTCTTGCGGCCGATCGGTGCGTTGATGGTCTTCTCGGCCATTTCGAAATCGATCTTGCGCTCGTCCAGGTCGACGCGCATGACCCGCACTTCCACAGTATCGCCCAGGCGGAAGCTGCGACCGGTGCGTTCGCCCGCCAGGCGGTGATGCACAGGGTCGAAGTGGTAGTAGTCCCCCGGCAAGGCGGTGACGTGCACCAGGCCCTCGACGTAGATGTCGGTCAACTCGACGAACAGGCCGAAACCGGTCACCGCGGTGATCACACCCGGGAAGGACTCGCCCACACGATCCTTCATGAACTCGCACTTGAGCCAATTCACTACGTCCCGCGTAGCCTCATCGGCACGACGCTCGCTCATCGAGCACTGCTCGCCGAGCTGCTCCAGGGTCGCTTCGTCGTACGGATAGATACGCGCCTTCGGAATGGTCATCGCCCCGGCGCGACGCACGTGCGGCGTGTCCTGCTTGGAGTGGATGACGCTGCGGATGGCCCGATGGGTCAACAGGTCCGGGTAGCGACGGATCGGCGAGGTGAAGTGGGTATAGGCTTCGTAATTCAGACCGAAGTGACCCTGGTTATCAGCGCTGTACACCGCCTGGCTCAGGGAGCGCAGCATCACGGTCTGGATCAGGTGGTAATCCGGACGGTCCTTGATGGTTTCCAGCAATGCCTGGTAGTCCTTCGGCGTCGGGCCATCCTTGCCCTTATGCAGGGACAGGCCCAGCTCGCCGAGGAAGGCGCGCAGTTTTTCCAGACGCTCCGGCGGCGGACCATCGTGCACCCGGTACAGGGCCGGAATCTCGTGCTTCTTGAGGAACTCGGCGGTGGCCACGTTGGCCGCCAGCATGCATTCCTCGATCAGCTTGTGCGCATCATTGCGTGTAGTCGGACGAATTTCGGCGATCTTGCGCTCGGAACCGAAGATGATCCGGGTTTCCTGGGTCTCGAAGTCGATGGCGCCCCGGGTATGACGAGCCCCCAGCAAGACCTTGTACAGCGCATACAGCTGCTTCAGGTGCGGCAGGACATCGCCGTATTCACCGCGCAACTGCTTGGCTTCGCTGGTTTTCGGCTGCTCGAGCATGGTGCTGACCTTGTTGTAGGTCAGACGCGCCTTGGAGTGGATCACCGCTTCGTAGAACTGGTAATCGGTCATCTCGCCGGACTTGGAGATGGTCATCTCGCAAACCATGGCCAGGCGATCGACTTTCGGGTTCAGCGAGCACAGGCCGTTGGACAGTTGCTCGGGCAGCATCGGGATCACCCGCTCGGGGAAGTAGACCGAGTTGCCGCGCACCTGGGCTTCGGCATCCAGAGCCGAACCGATCTTCACGTAACTGGAGACGTCGGCAATCGCCACATACAGCTTCCAGCCACCACCAAACAGGCGCAGCTTGCCGGGCTTGGCTTCGCAGAAAACAGCGTCGTCGAAGTCGCGGGCGTCTTCGCCGTCGATGGTGACGAAAGGCAGATCACGCAGATCGATGCGCTTCTCTTTGTCCTTCTCTTCCACTTCGGGCTTGAGCTTGCCGGCTTCCTTGAGCACCGCCTCTGGCCAGACATGAGGAATATCGTAGGTGCGCAGGGCAACGTCGATTTCCATGCCCGGTGCCATGTAGTTGCCCACCACTTCCACCACATCACCTTGCGGCTGGAAGCGCGGCGTCGGCCAGTGAGTGATCTTCACTTCGACGAACTGACCGATCTTGGCATTGGCATTGCGCCCCGGCGTTACCAGCACTTCCTGCTGGATCTTCGGGTTGTCTGCCACCACGAAACCGATGCCACCTTCTTCGAAGTAGCGACCGACGATGCTTTCATGGGCACGGGACACCACTTCGACGATCACGCCTTCGCGACGGCCGCGGCGATCCAGGCCGGAAACCCGGGCCAGGGCGCGGTCGCCATCGAATACCAGGCGCATTTGCGCCGGGCTCATGAACAGGTCGTCGCTACCGTCATCCGGCACCAGGAAGCCGAAGCCGTCGCGGTGACCGCTGATACGGCCGAGAATCAGGTCGAGCTTGTCCACCGGCGCATAGGTGCCGCGGCGGGTATAGATCAGTTGAGCGTCGCGCTCCATGGCGCGCAGGCGGCGGCGCAGGGCTTCCAGCTGGTCTTCCGTGGTCAGACCGAACTCTTCGACCAACTGCTCGCGACTAGCAGGCGAACCCCGGTCAGCAAGGTGCTGAAGGATGAGTTCGCGGCTAGGAATAGGGTTTTCGTATTTTTCCGCTTCACGAGCGGCCTCGGGATCGAGGGACTGCCAATCGGCCATTAGATAAATTTCACCTTGTCTATATGCGGGTTAGTTTGGCATACGCGTATTGAAACGGGAAATTTCAGGCTCAGACAACCTGGGAATAATCCTCGCCATCGCCTCAGAAACATCGTCACGCATACCGCCGGAGACTTTTTTCAAACTTTTTTGAAATCTGGGGTTTACAGCTCAAAAGAGCCTCCGTATAGTGCGCGCCATCGACGACGGAGACGTCAGCGATACTGCCCAGATGGTGAAATTGGTAGACACGCCAGCTTCAGGTGCTGGTGGCCGCAAGGCCGTGGAAGTTCGAGTCTTCTTCTGGGCACCAATTCAAGAGCTTGAGATTAGATCAGTTTCAAGGCTCGAACAAAAACCCGCGAAAGCGGGTTTTTGCATTCTAAGTGTTTGATTTAATAAAACCAAAACAGGGGTTTACAGATCAAAACGCTGTCCGTATAGTGCGCTCCATCGACACGGCGACGACGTCGATACTGCCCAGATGGTGAAATTGGTAGACACGCCAGCTTCAGGTGCTGGTGACCGCAAGGTCGTGGAAGTTCGAGTCTTCTTCTGGGCACCAATTCAAAACTTGAGAGCATCGCTTTCAAGTCTCACAAAAACCCGCGAAAGCGGGTTTTTGCGTTTCTGCCCCCTGATATTTCCCCGCGCCATCGCCTTCCTCCGCATCCGCAAAGCGCACATGAGAAACGATATCGTTTATGATTGTTACAAGTTTTTGCGGCACTACAGTGAGGAAACCTGCGAATGATGTTCAGAAATACCCTCCTTCCAACATCCCTTCTGCGTGGCTTGACCATCACTTTGCTGGGGCTGACCCTGGCATCCCCCTTCACCCAGGCAGCCGATCCGGTTTCCCTGACCCTGTACAACGGTCAGCACAAGGAAGTCGGCGACGCGGTAGCCAAGGCTTTCGAAGCCAAGACCGGCATCCATGTGAATGTCCGCAAGGGCAGCAGCAATCAACTGGCCAGCCAGGTTGTCGAAGAAGGCGACCGCTCCCCCGCTGATGTGATCCACACCGAAGAATCCCCTCCCCTGAACAAACTCGGCGAGCAGGGCCTGCTGGCCCAGACCGACACCACGACCCTGGCCGTACTGCCCAAGGAATATGTTGCGGGCAACGGCACCTGGATCGGTGTCACCGCGCGCGTACGAGTCGTCGCCTTCAACCCGAAACTGATCGACGAAAAAGACCTGCCCAAGTCGGTGATGGAATTCTCCCAGCCGCAGTGGCAAGGCAAGGTTGGCTTCGTGCCCACCAGTGGCGCCTTCCAGGAACAGGCCGTGGCCATCATCAAGATGCACGGCAGGGATGCTGCCGAAGAATGGCTGACCGGCCTGCGGGCTTTCGGCAAGGTCTACAGCAACAACATGGTGGCCCTCAAAGCCGTGGAAAACGGCGAAGTGGCCACGGTCCTGGTGAACAACTACTACTGGTTTGCCCTGCAACGGGAAAAAGGCCAGCTCGACTCAAAACTGCACTACTTCACGGGCGGCGACGTCGGCGGCCTGATCACCGTGTCCAGCGCAGCCGTACTCAAGTCCAGCAAGCATCCGAAAGAGGCCCAGCAGCTTCTGGCCTACATGGCCAGCGAAGAAGGCCAGCGGGTGATTACCCAGACCACGGCCGAGTACCCGCTGCATAAAGGCATGCAGTCCGATCGTGGACTCAAGCCCTTCAATGAACTGGAAGCCCCGAAGGTGACCCCAGCCGATCTCGGCAATGCCGAGGAAGCCCTGGACCTGGAACGTGACGTCGGCCTGAACTGATGAATCCATCGCCATCCGCTTCCGCCTTGCGCACCACCTTCGTGCCGAGGCGCAAGCGGCCTTCGATCTGGCTACTGCTGCCAGTCCTGCTACTGGTCTGCCTGAGCCTGTTGCCACTGTTATATGTCGGCCTCAAGGCCTGGCAGGCCGGCTGGGCTGAAGCCCTGCACCTGCTGTGGCGCCCCTATGTGTTGCGCCTGCTGAGCAATACCCTGCTGCTGATGCTCGGCGTGACCCTTGCCTGCGCCGTGCTCGGCCTGTCCCTGGCCTGGCTGCTGGAACGCAGCGATTTGCCGGGAAGGCGGATCTGGGGCGTGGTGCTGTGCTTGCCCTTCGCCGTACCGGCCTTTGTCAGCAGCTTCACTTGGGTATCCCTGAGCGCCGGGTTCGAAGGACTGGGCGGCGCGATCCTGGTGATGACCCTGTCCAAATACCCGCTGGTGTTCCTGCCGGTGGCGGCCACCCTGCGTAATCTCGACCCCTCCCTGGAGGAATCGGCGCGGACCCTGGGGCAAAATCGCTGGGGCGTGTTCTTCAAGATAACCCTGCCCTTGCTCTGGCCTTCATTGCTGGCCGGCTCGCTGCTGATTGCCCTGCATATGCTGGTGGAGTTCGGCGCCCTGTCGATCATCGGCCTGCAGACCTTCACCACCGCCATCTACCAGCAATTCGAGCTGGAGTTCAGCAATGCCAACGCCGCCATGCTGTCGGCCGTGTTGCTGGCGCTGTGCCTGCTGCTGCTGGGGCTGGAACTGCGCGTCCGTGGCAAGGGCCGCCATGTACGCACCGGCCAGGGCGCAGCCAGGCACGCCGAACAGGTACGCCTGGGGCGCTGGAGCATCGGCGGACAGCTTTACTGCCTGATGCTGGCGCTGATCGGCAGCGGTGTCCCCCTGGGCATGCTTGCCTATTGGCTGGCCGTCGGTTCATCGGCAGCCTTCCCCGTCGCGGCAATCAGCGAAGCATTGCTGTCTTCACTGGCCCTGTCCCTGGGCGGCGCCGGCCTGTGCCTGGTGCTGGCAGTGCCGGTGGGCCTGCTGGTGGTGCGCTACAAGGGGCGCCTGGCCATCTGGGCAGAGCGCCTGCCCTATCTGCTGCATGCCCTGCCAGGGCTGGTGATCGCCCTGACCCTGGTGTATTTCGCGCTGCACTATGTGCCGGTGCTGTACCAGACCTCGGCGCTGCTGCTGATTGCCTATGCCCTGCTGTTCCTGCCCCTGGCCCAGGCGCCGATCCGCACCGCGCTGAACAAGGCCGCGCCACAGCTGGAAGAAGCAGCAAGAACCCTCGGCGCATCGTCGTTCAGCGCCTTTTGCCGAGTGACCCTGCCGATCATCTTCCCGGCGCTGGGCGCGGCTTTCGCCCTGGTCTTTCTGGATGCGATGAAGGAACTGACAGCGACCCTGCTGCTCAGCCCAACCGGGCTCAACACCCTGGCCACAGAAGTGTGGGCGCATACGGCGAATGTGGAGTTTGCAGCGGCGGCACCTTATGCGGCGCTGTTGATACTGGTGTCAGGGCTACCGGTCTATCTGCTGACAACGCGGATGTATTTGAGTCGCTGAGAGGTGGCAAGCCGGCTCCTGCAGTAAGGTGGCAGGAGCCAGCTTGCCGGCCAGGCATCAGGCGCGGAACTGACCGAGGCTGGCCTTGAGCTGCGCCGCCAGGCTGTCCAGTACCTTGCCGCTGGCGGTGGTTTCTACCACGGCCTGAGCCGCTCGCTCGGCCTGGGCATGGATGGTTTCCACCCGCCCACGCACCGCCTGCGCGCCCTGCGCCTGATGGGCCGCAGCCTGGGTGGCCAGGCCAATCGCGGCGTGCACCTGCTCTACCGAAGACTGCACCGATTGTTGCAGGCGAGCACTGTCGCGCAGCACCAGCAAGCCCTCGCTGGCCTGACGCCCGGCCTGACCGATAGCCGCTACGGCCTCCCGCGCCCCCTGCTGCAGGGCACCGATATGAGCCTGGATATCGCCAGTGGAGCTTTGCGTCTTGCTGGCCAGGGCCCGTACCTCATCCGCCACCACGGCAAATCCGCGCCCGGTCTCGCCGGCGCGCGCGGCCTCGATCGCAGCGTTCAATGCCAGCAGGTTGGTTTGCTCGGCAATGCCATGGATCACCGTCAGCACCACCTCGATCTGCTCGCTCTGCTGGGCCAGGCGCTCGATCACCTTGGCCCCGGTATCCACTTGCCCCGCCAGCGCCTCGATCAGGCTGCCGACCTGCTCGGAGGTGCGGGTAGTCTCGTCCGTCGCCTGACGAATCTCCACCACCTGCTGCAGTGCGGCCTGCATCGCCTGGCTTTCCGCCTGGGCTTCATCGGCCATCTGCGACAACGCCCGCAGGCTCTCTGCCACCTCATCACGCTGCGCTTCGGCTGCGGCATCAGCCCCGGCATTACGCTGGCTCATGGCGCCGATCTCGACGCCTGTGCGCTGGGCCACATCCCCCGCTTCCCGCACGATGGGCTGCAACTTATCCACAAAGCGATTCACCGCCGAGGCCATGTCGCCAATCTCATCATTGCTGTTGAGCGGCACACGCTTGGTCAGGTCACCTTCGCCCGCTGCCAGGTCATTGAGCGCAGCGATCAGCAAATGCAGCTTGCTCACCACGCGACGCCCCAGCACCACTGCCAGCAACAGCAGCAGGGCCAGGCCAACCAGCGCCAGGCCGACGCCGATCTGCCAGCGCAAGGTGGCCGCCGCCTCCTGCACCGTGCTCGCGGTATTGGCCTGCATCTGTGCCGCCGTACCCTGGGCCGACTGCAAGCGCGAGCGCATGGCCGCCGAGCTGTCGGCAGAAGCTCCCTTGAGGCTGTCGCCAACCAACTGATCGCTGCTGGCAATCAAGGCACTGAAACGCTGATCCAGGGCGGCGATATCGGCCTCCACCGACGCGGTGGAGACTCCCATCAGCACCTTGCCGATTTCCACGCCATTGGGATTGATCGAGGCTTCAAGGTAGTACACCGAAGGATCGTTCTTCGCTGCATCCAGGACTTTGTCCAGCGCCCGGTCGCCCTTGCCCTTTTCCAGCAGCGCCTTGTTGATCGGGTTTTCACGATTCAGGTAGCGGGTCAGGTGCTCTCCCGCCGCATCGTCATAAACCACGAACAACACATTGGGGTTGCGCTGAGCCCGTCGGGCGAACTCGGACAAGGTCGGCACATCACTGTCCCACATGGCGCGAGGCGCCACGGAGGCCAGCAACTGAGCCATGTCATTGGCAGAGTCCTTCAGGTCCTTCTCCAGCGCTGCACGCAGCTGTACCTGTTCTTCCTTGAGACGCGAAGACAGGCCGGCCGTGAGGCGTTGGCGGGTACTGCTGGAAAGACTCTCCAGACTGGAGGTGACTTCTTTGCCCGCCTGCTCGAGCTCGCCAGCCAATTTCTGGCTGTCGCCGCCCAGGCGCGAAGCCAGATCCGCCTCGAGGGCAGTCACTGTGCTCCGAGTCAGGGCAACCGCTACCAGCACTTGCACCAAAAGGGCGATACCGAGAGTAACGAACACAGGCCGTAGTAAACGGCTTTGTAACAGTGAGAGAACGGCCGACACAGGAAATCCCTCTACTTTTGACGCCATTATTCTGATGGCACTCTAGAAGTGGATTTCACAGCAAGGGTCGTGCCGCGTGGCAGGCAGAAACGACAAAGGGCCCGATTAAGGGCCCTTTGTTTTTTACATCAACGACTTATCAAGCGAACGGATGACGCAGAACGATGGTCTCGTTGCGGTCCGGGCCTGTCGAAATAATGTCGATCGGCGCGCCGACCAACTCTTCGATGCGCTTGATGTAGGCCTGGGCGGCGGCAGGCAGCTCTTCCAGGGTCTTGGCACCCAGAGTCGACTCGCTCCAGCCCGGCATCTGCTCGTACACCGGCTCCAGGCCGATGTAGCTGTCGGCGTCGGTTGGCGCGTCGATGACTGCACCATCCTGGTTCTTGTAGCCGACACAGATATTGATGGTTTCCAGGCCGTCCAGAACGTCCAGCTTGGTCAGGCACAGGCCCGAGATGCTGTTGACGTCGATGGCGCGACGCAGGATCACGGCATCGAACCAGCCGCAGCGACGAGCGCGGCCGGTGGTGGCGCCGAACTCATGACCACGCTTGGCCAGGAAAGCGCCGATGTCGTCGAACAGCTCGGTCGGGAACGGGCCCGAGCCTACGCGAGTGGTATAGGCCTTGGTGATGCCCAGGATGTAGTCCAGGTACATCGGACCCACGCCCGAACCGGTGGCGATACCACCAGCAGTGGTGTTGGAGCTGGTGACGTACGGGTAGGTGCCGTGGTCGATGTCCAGCAACGAACCCTGGGCGCCTTCGAACATGATGTCCTTGCCGGCGCGGCGCAGCTGGTGCAGCTCGGCAGTCACGTCGAGCATCATCGGCTTGAGCAGTTCGGCGTACTCCATGCACTCGTCCAGGGTCTTCTGGAAGTCGATGGCCGGCTCTTTGTAGTAATTCACCAGAACGAAGTTGTGGTAGTCCAGCAGCTCGCCCAGCTTGGCGGCGAAACGCTCGCGGTGGAACAGATCGCCGATGCGCAGGCCACGACGTGCAACCTTGTCTTCGTAAGCCGGGCCGATGCCGCGGCCGGTGGTACCGATCTTCTGCTCGCCACGGGCTTTCTCGCGGGCCTGGTCCAGGGCCACGTGATAGGACAGGATCAGCGGGCAGGACGGGCTGATACGCAGGCGCTCGCGCACCGGCACACCCTTCTCTTCCAGCTTGACGATTTCACGCATCAAGGCATCCGGAGCTACCACCACACCGTTACCGATCAGGCACTGCACGCCTTCGCGCAGCACACCGGACGGAATCAGGTGCAGGACGGTCTTCTCACCGTCGATCACCAGGGTGTGGCCAGCGTTGTGGCCACCTTGGTAGCGCACTACGGCGGCGGCATGTTCGGTCAGCAGATCAACGATCTTGCCTTTGCCCTCATCACCCCATTGGGTGCCCAGGACTACGACATTCTTACCCATAACACTTGTCCTCATTCGCGCAAACTTGGTGCCGGCAGCCGCCGGCAGGAAAACTCAAGAAGCCAGCGGCAATACTTGCCAAAGCCCATTCTGCTGAATCAATTGCCGGTCGCAGTCCGCTTCACGGGCGGCGGCCAAAGGCTGCCCAGGCAAGGCCTGAACCACACGCTGACCCTCACTGCGCAAGCGGCAGACGGTCTGCCAGAGTGCCGCGTCAGTGTTGTCTGGCATCCAGATACCGCCAGACGGTAGCTCGACTTCAGCACGCCCCAGGGTCACCAGGGTTTTCAAATCGGTGGAGAAACCAGTCGCGGGACGGGCACGCCCGAAATCCGCGCCGATGTCATCGTAGCGCCCGCCCTGGGCGATGGATTGGCCCACGCCTGGAACAAATACCGCGAACACCACACCGGTGTGGTAGTGATAGCCGCGCAACTCGCCAAGGTCGAAATACAGCGGCAAGTCCGGGAACCGCACGGACAGGCGCTCGGCAATGGTCAGCAATTCATCCAGCGCCAGCAGCACAGACGTCGGCGCACCGGCCAGGCGACGGCGGGCATCGCCCAGCACTTCGCGGCTGCCGCACAGGTCCACCAGGGAGCGCAGCATGTCCGCCAAGTCGGCCGGCAGGCCTTCCGTCAGGCTGATGACCTCGTCGATCGCCTTGCGTTGCAGGGCATCGAACAGTTGCTGTTCAACAGCACCGGACAAGCCGGCGGCCTGTGCCAGGCCACGGTAGATGCCAACATGTCCCAGATCCATGTGCACATCGGGCACGTCGGCCAGTTGCAGCATGGCCAGCATCAGGCTGATGACTTCAACGTCGCTGCTCGGGCTGGCATCGCCATACAACTCGGCCCCCAGCTGGATCGGGCTGCGCGAGGACGACAAGGCACGCGGCTGCGCATGCAGCACACTGCCGGCGTAGCACAGGCGGCTCGGCCCTTCGCGGCGCAGGGTGTGGGCATCAATACGCGCCACCTGCGGCGTGATGTCGGCCCGAAACCCCATCTGCCGGCCCGACTGCGGGTCGATGACCTTGAAGGTACGCAGATCCAGATCCTGGCCTGCACCTGTCAACAGGGATTCCAGGTATTCGATATGGGGAGTGACGACGAACTCGTAACCCCAACTCTGAAACAGATCCAACACCTGACGACGCGCCACTTCGATGCGCGCCGCTTCCGGCGGCAATACTTCTTCGATGCCATCTGGCAGCAGCCAGCGGTCTACCGTTGCCATTACGCCATTCCCCTATGATCCGGGCGGCAAGCCTGGGGCCAGCCTTAGAGTGAAGCAGAAAACAGTCGCATCCGACGCGAGCTCAGCCGGACAGGCAGCCAGGAATCAGCTGTACAGACCATTTTCCTCGAAAAATCTTGCCGGACTCTTGAACGAGCCACGGCCAATCAAAGATGCAGACGCAAAAAAGCCGGGAATTTCCCGGCTGCCGCATCATACACCCGTTTTCCCAAAGGATCACCCCGCGAGGCGTTTTAGCCGCCCGGCGGGGTGCTCCAGGGTCAGGGCCTGATCAAGGCTTGGACTTTTCCAGGTAGTGGAAGAAGTCGCTGCTTGGGTCCAGAACCATGACGTCGGATTTGTTCGCGAAGCTTTCACGGTAGGCACGCAGGCTACGGTAGAACGCGTAGAACTCCTGGTCCTGGCCGTAGGCCTTGGCATAGATCGCCGCTGCCTGGGCATCACCGTCACCGCGAGCCTCTTCAGACTCCCGATAGGCTTCAGCCAACAGCACGCGACGCTGACGATCGGCATCGGCACGGATGCCTTCCGCCAGTTCGTTACCTTTGGCCCGGTGCTCGCGAGCCTCACGCTCACGCTCGGTGCTCATGCGCTCGAACACGCTGCGGTTCACTTCCTTGGGCAGGTCGATGGCCTTGACCCGGACATCGACCACTTCGATACCCAGCTCCTTTTCCGCCATCTTGTTCAGCGACGCCGTGATATCCGCCATCAGCGCGTCACGCTCACCGGAAACCACTTCGTGCAGGGTGCGCTTACCGAACTGGTCACGCAGGCCCGACTCCAGGCGACGGGAAAGACGCTCGTCGGCAATCTGCTTGAGGCCGGAAGTCGCGGTGTAGAAACGCTCGGCATCCTTCACCCGCCACTTGGCGTAGGCATCCACCATCACGGCTTTCTTTTCCAGGGTCAGGAAGCGCTGCGTCGGTGCATCCAGGGTCATCAGGCGTGCGTCGAACTTACGCACCTGGTTCACGTAGGGCACTTTCACATGCAGGCCAGGCTGGACATCCGCCTGAACCACACGACCGAACTGCAGCAACACCGCACGCTCGGTCTGAGCGACGATGTAGAAGCTGTTCCAGGCAACCACCGCCACGACAACGCCCACGATCAGGGCGATCAGCGATTTATTGCTCATCAGCGAGTCTCCCTAGAACGCGTCTGCTGCTGTTGCTGCATATGGTCAGCCGCCGCGCGCGCATTCGCTTCATTGCTGGCCGCCGATGCTGCGCCCGTTACCGGAGCACTGCCGCTACGACCACTGTCGATCATCTTGTCCAGCGGCAGATAGAGCAGATTGTTCTGCCCGCCCTTGCTGCCAGTCACCAGCACCTTGCTGGTGTTGCTGAAGACTTCCTGCATGGTGTCCAGGTACAGGCGCTGACGGGTGACTTCAGGAGCCTTGCGGTACTCGGCAACCAGTTTGGTGAAGCGATCTGCCTCACCCTTGGCCCGGGATACCACTTCGTCACGGTAACCGTTGGCATCCTCGAGGATGCGCTGGGCCTGACCACGGGCTTCCGGCACGACGCCGTTGGCATAGGTTTCAGCCTGGTTGCGCGAACGCTGTTCATCTTCACGGGCACGGATCACGTCATCGAAGGCTTCCTGTACTTCACGCGGTGCCGCTGCGCTCTGTACGTTCACCTGGGTCACGGTGATACCGGTGCGATAGTTGTCCAGGAAGCGTTGCAGACGCTCCTTGATCTCACTGGCCATCAATTCACGACCTTCGGTCAACACCTGGTCCATGGCGGTGGAACCCACCACGTGACGCAGGGCGCTGTCGGTCGCATGCTGCAGGCTGATTTCCGGCTGATCGACGTTCAGCACGAAATCCTGCAGGTTGCTGATCTTGTACTGCACGGTCAGCGGCACTTCGACGATGTTCTCGTCCTCGGTGAGCATCTGACCCTGCTTGGTGTAGGCACGCTCGCGCGTGACGTTTTCCATGTACTTGCGATCGATCGGCGGGAAGTAGATGTTCAGACCCGGGCCGACGGTTTCGTAGTATTTGCCGAAGCGCAGCACTACGGCCTGCTCCTGCTCGTCTACTACATACACCGCGCTGTACAGCCACACGGCAGCCAGCACGACAAGACCGATACCCAGCAGGCCGAAACCACCGCCCTTGCCGGAACTACCGCCGTCATCACCACGTTTCTTACCACCACCGAACAACCCATTCAGGCTTTCCTGCAGCTTACGGAAGGCCTCGTCGAGATCTGGTGGCCCCTTGCGATCGCCATTATTGCGGCGCTTACCACCCCAAGGGTCCTGATTATTCGAGTTGCCACCCGGCTCATTCCAAGCCATAGCGCTCTCCATCTGATAAAGCAAAGACGCACCCACGGCGCGCCGACCAATGCTACAGAATGCCTGCTACAGCGGCACAACCGCTTGCCCAGGCTTTTATTGCAAAGTGTGTTGCTCGATGAATTCCGACGGCTGCATGCCTTCGCGACTGACCAGCCGGTTCAACTCGGCCCGTGGCAGGCGAACAGCAAGCAGGCTGACACCTTCGTCGTCGTGATCTTCTTTCTGCACAGCGTTCAACTGGAAAAACTGTGCTCGCAGTCGAGCAAAACGCTGAGGCAAGCGCAAGGTGCCTACAAACAAATCTTCACCCAGCAGCTCGGCGATGGCCTGCTTGAGCAGATCCAGCCCCTGGCCATCACGGGCCGACAGCCAGACCCGCTGCGGCTTGCCGTCAGGGTCGCGCTGGATCTGCGGCTCCACACCCTCGAGCAAATCGAGTTTGTTATAGACCTCCAGGATCGGCAAGTCTTGAGCCCCGATCTCCCCCAGCACCACCATCACCTGCTCGATCTGCGCCATGCGCTCGGGCTCATGGGCATCGATCACATGCAGCAGCAAATCGGAGTTGCTCGATTCTTCGAGGGTAGCCCGAAACGCCTCCACCAACTTGTGCGGCAGGTGGCGGATGAACCCCACGGTATCGGCCAGCACAATCGGCCCCAGGTCGTCCAGCTCAAGCCGGCGCAGGGTGGGGTCGAGGGTGGCGAACAATTGGTCGGCAGCGAAAACATCGGACGCAGTGACCGCATTGAACAGCGTGGACTTGCCGGCGTTGGTGTAGCCCACCAGGGACACTGAAGGGATATCCGCACGCTTGCGGCCACGACGGGCCTGCTCACGCTGGCTGCGAACCTTCTCCAGGCGCGCCTTGATCTGCCGCAGACGCACTCGCAACAGGCGCCGGTCGGTTTCCAGCTGGGTTTCACCGGGCCCGCGCAGACCGATACCGCCTTTCTGCCGTTCAAGGTGAGTCCAGCCACGAACCAGACGGGTGCTCATGTGCTCAAGCTGGGCCAGTTCAACCTGGAGCTTGCCTTCATGGGTGCGCGCGCGCTGAGCGAAGATATCGAGAATCAGACCCGTGCGGTCGATCACGCGACACTCGAATACACGTTCGAGGTTACGTTCCTGACTGGGTGTGAGGATGTGATTGAAAATCACCAGGTCTACCTGTTCGGCTTTGACCAGGTCGCGTAACTCCTCGACCTTGCCGCTGCCAACCAGGTATTTGGCGGTTGGCCGATGACGCGGCACGCTAACAAACGCGACGGTCTCGGCGCCGGCCGATAATGCCAGCTCCTGAAACTCCTGCGGATCTTCGCGCGCCTCAGGGTCCTGACCATCCAAGTGAACGAGAATGGCCCGTTCACCACCACCGTGGCGCTCAAAGAACAAAGGAGACTCCTATCAGGCGTTACCTGGCTCAGCGTCACCCTGTTCGGATTCGGAAGCGCTAGGCAGGCGAATCGGGCGAACTGGAACCACTGTCGAGATAGCGTGCTTGTAAACCATTTGGCTGACGGTGTTCTTCAGCAGGATGACGAACTGGTCGAAAGACTCGATCGTACCTTGCAGCTTGATCCCGTTGACCAGATAGATGGAAACCCCAACCTTCTCTTTACGCAATGTATTCAAGTAAGGGTCTTGTAGCGAATGCCCTTTTGACATGTGCCGCACTCCTTTAAGGATCAATAATAAAAATCAGAAAACAGATGGCCAAAGCCGTCACACCCCCAAGGATAGACGGCAATTGCAAGGACTCAGCTCAATATGGAGATCGTCCCCAAGTATTTCAAGGCGCGTGGCAGATTGTCGCAATCCAGGCTGTCCAACCATTGCAGGTCAGCCCAACTGCGTAACCAGGTGAACTGGCGTTTCGCCAATTGGCGCGTGGCAATGATGCCCCGCTCCTGCATTTCGGCTGACGTCAGCTTGCCATCCAGATGATCCCAGACTTGGCGGTAGCCCACTGCACGTATAGACGGCAACCCGGCATGCAGGTCACTTCTGGAACGCAGAGCTACGACCTCGTCAATGAATCCCTGTTCCAACATTTGTGTGAATCTTTGTGCAATACGCTGGTGCAGTACCTGGCGATTCGCCGGAGCGATGGCCAGATTGGCGACAGTATAGGGCAATTGACTGCGTCCCGATGCGCCTGCTTCAGTACTTTGCGCCAATTGACGCTGGCGATGGGCGGTCATTGTCAGGCCACTGACCCGATAGACCTCAAGCGCCCGGGTCAGACGCTGGGGGTCGTTGGGGTGGATCCGCGCCGCCGACTCGGGGTCCACCGCCGCCAGCTGGTCGTGCAGGGCCTGCCAGCCAAGACGTGCAGCCTCCTCCTCCAGCTCGGCACGTACCTGCGGATCCGCCGCGGGCATGTCCGCCAGGCCTTCAAGCAGCGCCTTGTAATACAGCATGGTGCCGCCCACCAACAGCGGGATCTTGCCCCGGGCGGTGATATCGGCCATGGCCGCCAGCGCATCGGTACGGAAATCCGCCGCCGAGTAGCTCTCGGCAGGGTCGAGAATATCGATCAGGCGATGGGGAAACTGCGCCAGCAGTTCCCTGGAAGGCTTCGCGGTGCCAATGTCCATGCCGCGGTAGACCAGCGCCGAGTCGACACTGATCAGCTCGCAAGGCAGCACCTTGGTCAGTTCGATGGCCAGATCGGTCTTGCCCGCAGCGGTCGGGCCCATCAGGAAAATCGCTGGAGGAAGCTGGGTCATCAACGGCCGCGCAGAAAGAGTTTGTCCAGATCGTCCAGGCCCATTTGGGTCCAGGTCGGTCGACCGTGGTTGCATTGGCCACTGCGCTCGGTGTTTTCCATGTCCCGCAGCAAGGCGTTCATTTCCGGCAGGGCCAGGCGTCGATTGGCGCGGATCGCGCCGTGGCAGGCCATGGTGCCGAGCAGCTCATTGAGGTGGGCCTGGATCCGGTCACTGGTGCCGTACTCCATCAGGTCCGCCAGTACGTCGTGCACCAGGCGATTGGCTTCCGCCTGCTTCAACAATGCCGGGATCTGGCGGATCGCCAGGGATTCCGGGCCCAGGCGCTGCAGCTCGAAGCCCAGGCGCTGAAACCAGCTCATGTGTTCTTCAGCGCAATCGGCCTCACGCTGGCTGACGGCAATCGACTCCGGCACCAGCAGCGGCTGGCCGCTCAGGCCTTCGCTGGCCATGGCCACCTTCAAGCGCTCGTACATGATCCGCTCGTGAGCCGCGTGCATGTCCACCAGCACCAGACCCAGGGCGTTTTCCGCCAGGATGTAGATCCCCTTGAGCTGGGCCAGGGCATAGCCCAGGGGCGGAATGTCCTCCTGGCCGTCCGGCAAAGCCGCCGCCGGCGCCCCCGGCAACGGGGCAAAGAACTCGCGGTACACGCCCTGGCTCTCGGCGGCCGGCAACACTGGCTGTGGCCGTGGCGTGTACTGATATTGATAGCCACTGCCGGCTCCCGCGCCCGGCGCATTGAAGTTCGGCTGGGATTGGGGCTGCTCCAGAGCCAGGTTCGCGGCCAGGCGCATCTCACCCTGAGGCCCGAACTCACCGGCCTCGATACCTGTCGGGCGCACGATGCCGGCGACCGCCGCCGGCGCCGCCAACTGATCCTCGGGCCGCACATCACCCAGGGCCCGGTGCAAGGTGCCATAAAGGAAGTCGTGCACCATGCGCCCGTCACGGAAACGCACTTCGTGCTTGGTCGGGTGCACGTTGACGTCGACCACCGACGGGTCGACTTCGAAAAACAGAACAAAGGTCGGGTGTCGACCGTTGAACAGAACATCGCGATAAGCCTGGCGTACCGCGTGAGCCACCAGCTTGTCCCGTACTGCGCGACCGTTGACGTAGAAGTACTGCAGGTCCGCCTGGCTGCGGGAGAAGGTCGGCAAGCCCACCCAGCCCCACAGATGCAAGCCGTTGCGCTCGACCTCGATGGGCAACGCCTGCTCCAGGAAGCCCGAACCGCACACCGCTGCCACACGACGGGCACGAGCGGCGTCGTCCTTGGCCTCGTGCAGGCTGAGGATGCTCTTGCCGTTGTGCCGCAAGTGGAAGGCCACGTCGAAACGCGCCAGGGCCAGGCGCTTGATCACTTCCTGCAGGTGATCAAACTCGGTCTTTTCCGCCTTGAGGAACTTGCGTCGTGCCGGCGTATTGAAGAACAGATCGCGAACTTCCACCGAAGTGCCTACCGGGTGCGCCGCCGGCTGCACCCTTGGTGCCATGTCCCGGCCTTCGGTTTCCACCTGCCAGGCCTGCTCGGCATCCCGGGTACGGGACGTGAGGGTCAGGCGCGCCACGGAGCTGATGGAAGCCAGGGCCTCGCCGCGAAACCCCAGGCTCATCACCCGCTCCAGGTCTTCAAGGTCGCGGATCTTGCTGGTGGCGTGCCGGGCCAGGGCCAGCGGCAAGTCGTCGGAGGAAATACCGCTACCGTCGTCACGTACCCGCAGCAGCTTGACCCCGGCCTGCTCCACATCCACATCGATGCGCTTGGCGCCAGAGTCCAGGCTGTTTTCCAACAGCTCCTTGATCACCGAAGCCGGGCGCTCGACCACCTCGCCCGCGGCAATCTGGTTGGCCAGGCGCGGGCTGAGCAGCTCGATGCGCGCGCTACTGATTACCGATTCACTCATTCCTTGGCCGCCAGTTCTGTACCGGGGATGGTCAACACCTGCCCCACTTTCAATTCATCGCTTTTCAGGTTGTTGGCACTGCGTAGCGTGGCCGCGGAGACCTGATAGCGCACGGCGATCATGGCCAGGGTTTCCCCCGGATTGACCCGGTGATCACGCGGCCCCTGGGCGATCTTCCCGGAATCGCGCAGCCAGGCAATATAGGTGCCCGGTGGCGGGTTCTGCTGGAAGAACTGCCGCACGCCGCTGCTGATGGAACGCGCCAGGGCCTGCTGATGGCTGGCGGTGGCCAGCTTCGAGGCCTCGTTGGAGTTGGAGATAAAGCCGGTTTCCACCAGGATCGACGGAATATCCGGGGATTTGAGCACCATGAACCCGGCCTGCTCCACCCGCTGTTTGTGCAACGGAGTCACCCGGCCGATGTTGTTCAGGACTTTCTGCCCGACATTCAGACTGGAGGTCAGGGACGCTGTCATCGACAGGTCCAGCAGCACCCCGGCCAGCATCCGGTCCTTGTCATCCAGGCTGACGTTGCCAGCCCCGCCGATCAGGTCGGAACGGTTCTCGCTGTCCGCCAGCCAGCGCGCGGTTTCCGACGTGGCACCACGTTCAGACAAGGCAAACACCGATGCGCCAAAGGCCGCGGCCGAAGGCGCAGCGTCGGCGTGGATCGAGACGAACAGGTCGGCGCCCTTCTTGCGGGCGATCTCGGTACGACCGCGCAATGGAATGAAGTAGTCGCCAGTACGGGTCAGCTCGGCGCGGAAACCCTTGAGGCCATTGACCTGACGCTGCAATTCGCGAGCAATGGCCAGCACCACGTCTTTTTCATGCTGCCCGCGGGAGCCGGAGGCACCCGGGTCTTCGCCGCCGTGGCCGGCATCGATCACCACAATGATGTCGCGCTTGCCCGCCGGGGCTGGCGGCAGCTTGATCGCCGGCTCCGCCGGAGTGACGGGCACTGCTGGGACAGTGGCCACAGTAGGTGGCGGCGCAGTAGGTGGCGCGGCGTCAGCCGGGTTGTCGAACAGATCGACCACCAGGCGATTGCCGTACTGAGCGTTGGGCGCCAGGGTGAAACTCTTCGGCGTGACGGCCTTTTTCAGGTCGATGACCACCCGCAGGTCACTGGGCGTGCGCTGTGCCGAGCGCATGGCGGTAATCGGTGTATTGGCCGTGGCGACGTTCAGCGGACCGCCAAGGGTCGCGCCATTGATATCGATCACCAGACGATCCGGGGCCGTCAGGGTAAAGACGCTGTGCTGAACCGGGCCGGACAGGTCGAATACCAGTCGCGTGTTATCCGGTGCCCGCCACAGGCGGACGCTGCGAACCTGTGTAGCGGCCACAGCATCGACGGCCAATGCCGTAAGCAACAGTCCTACGACAGCAACCAACGCGCGAATGCGCATACCTAACCCCATCAATTATTTGAATTCCAACGCCAAAGCGGCACACCAGGACTCGCCACGCGAGCCTTGAGACAACAGATGCACAGAACGCCCATTGTTATGCGGGGTAATGGTAATGGTCAGGTCAGGCTTTGGCAAAAAGCCTGCACCACGCTGGGGCCACTCCAGCAGGCACAGAGCATCGCCCTCGAAGTAGTCGCGAATCCCCAGGAACTCCAGCTCCTCAGGATCCACCAGGCGGTACAGGTCGAAGTGGAAAGCCCGCACCGAGCCGATCTCGTACGGTTCGACCAGGGTAAAGGTCGGGCTCTTCACTGCCCCCGCGTGCCCCAGGCCACGGATGATCCCTCGCGACAAGGTGGTTTTGCCCGCCCCCAGGTCGCCTTCGAGGAAGATCACCCCCACGCCTTGGGTCACCTGGGCAATACGTGCACCAAATTCCACCATGGCCTGTTCGTCGGCCAGAAAAAGGGTTAACTCAGACACGGTGATTGTTCCTCCAACAACTGACGAATGGCTGGAATCAGATCACTGGCCGCCAGCCCTCGGCCCAATTTGCCTTGCTGCTCGCCCGCGCTGGCATGCAGCCAGACCGCCAGGCAGGCGGCATCGAATGCCGACAAGCCTTGCGCCAGCAAGGCGCCGATCAGGCCAGCCAGCACATCACCCAAGCCTGCCGTGGCCATCGCCGGATGCCCGGCGTCACAGCGGGCCAGCCGCCCATCGGCAGTGGCGATCAGGCTACCGGCCCCCTTGAGCACTGCAACCGCTGCGTATTTTTTGCTCAGCGCCAGGGCCGCTGCAGGGCGATCCGCCTGCACCTCGGCGCTGGAGATACCCAGCAGCCGCGCCGCCTCTCCCGGATGGGGAGTGATGACACTCGCGGCAGGCAGTTGCAGCCCGCCCTCGGCCAGCAGGTTCAAGGCATCGGCATCCCACACCTGGGGCAACGGCGCATTGGCCGCCGCCGACAGCAGGCTGCGCCCCCAGGCGCCCTGCCCCAACCCCGGCCCGACCACCAGCACCGTGGCCCGAGCCAACAACCCCATCAACTGGTTGGCCGAATGAGTGCCCTGGGTCATGACCTCCGGCAAGCGCGCCGCAGCGGCAGCCACATGCTCACTGCGGGTCGCCAGGGACACCAGCCCCGCGCCACTGCGCAAGGCACTTTCCGCACTCAGCAAGGCGGCGCCGGCAAAACCTCGATCGCCCCCAATCAGCAACAGGTGGCCGAACTGGCCCTTGTGGGCATCGCGAAGTCGTCCACTCAGATATGGCAAATGGCCAGAAGTCAGCAACTGAACGTCAGGTAGAGGGTGTTTTGTCTGCGGCATGCGTCTTCGAGCTCCGATGTCTGGCAGAATTATACGCACCTCAGCCCCGGTTTCTCTCGCCTCATGCCCGCTATTACCCAGGATCTTCCCGCTCTCGCCCAATCGATCAAGGACTGGGGCCGCGAACTGGGCTTTCAACAAGTCGGCATCAGCGGCCTGGACCTGGCCGAGCATGAGCAGCACCTGGAACGCTGGCTCGCCGCCGGCTACCACGGCGAGATGGAATACATGGGCGCCCATGGCAGCAAACGCTCCCATCCCGACCAGTTGGTGCCTGGCACCCTGCGGGTGGTTTCGCTGCGCATGGACTACCTGCCCGGCGACACCCAGATGGCCCAGCGCCTGGCCCAGCCTTCCAAGGCCTATGTTTCGCGCTATGCCCTGGGGCGCGATTATCACAAGCTGATCCGCAAGCGCGTACAGCAACTGGCCGAGCGCATCCAGCAAGCCATCGGCCCCTTTGGCTACCGCGCCTTCGTCGATAGCGCTCCGGTGCTGGAAAAAGCCATCGCCGAACAGGCCGGGCTCGGCTGGATCGGCAAGAACACCCTGGTGCTGAATCGCAAAGCCGGCAGCTACTTCTTCCTCAGCGAATTGTTCGTCGACCTGCCCCTGCCGGTGGACGCGCCCCACGCCACGGAGCACTGCGGCCGCTGCACCGCCTGCCTGGACATCTGCCCGACCAACGCCTTCGTCGGCCCCTATGTGCTGGATGCCCGACGCTGCATTTCCTACCTGACCATCGAGCTCAAAAGCGCCATCCCCGAAGACCTGCGCCCGCTGATCGGCAACCGGGTATTCGGCTGCGATGACTGCCAGATCGTCTGCCCCTGGAATCGCTTCGCCCGCTCAACGGCCGAGGGCGACTTCAAGCCCCGGCACAACCTGGACAATGCCGAACTGGCAGAGCTGTTCATGTGGGACGAGGACAAATTCCTCAGCAATACCGAAGGTTCGCCCTTGCGCCGCGCCGGCTACGAGCGCTGGCTACGCAACCTGGCGGTAGGCCTGGGCAACGCCCCCTCTAGCATTCCGGTGCTGGAAGCCCTCAAGGCCCGCCAGGACTACCCCTCGGAACTGGTTCGCGAACATGTGCAATGGGCCCTGGACCAGCACGCCAACCGTCAGTGTTCGTCGTTGTAGACGAACTTGGGCATTTCCCAGTGAAAACGGATCGCCAGCAGGCGCAATAGAAAGCCGCCGAACAGGGTTACCAGGATCGACTGCTCGCTGGGCAGTTGCAGGTAGATGCACAGCATGTAGCACCAGGCTGCGGCGAAGGACACGCTGGCGTACAGCTCGCGGCGAAAGATCAGCGGGATATCGTTGCAGAAGATGTCCCTGAGGATGCCGCCAAAGACCCCGGTGATCACCCCACTGACTGAAGCCACCAGCATGCCGTGGCCCATTTCCAGGGCAGTCATGCAGCCAATCAGGGTAAAGGCCACCAGGCCCACGGCGTCGAGCACCAGAAACAGCGAGCGCAGGTGACGCATCAAGGGCGCGATGAAGATCGTCACCAATGCCGCCACCGAGGTCAGCACCAGGTATTCCGGGTGCTTGACCCAGGTCAGCGGGTAGTGGCCCAGCAGCACATCACGCACAGAACCGCCGCCGAGTGCGGTGACGCAGGCAATCAGCACCACACCGAACCAGTCCATGCCGCGCCGGCCGGCAGACAGGGCACCGGTCATGGCTTCGGCGGTAATGGCAATCAGATAAAGCATCAACAGCATGATGGCGGTCCTTGCAGGAAGGCGCGCAGTCTACTCAGTTGAAGCGGGCACCAAAAGGGGGCGGGTACGGGCGCCGAGTCGCAACGGGCGCCCGTTCGCCGGCAAGCCGACGCCTGCGGGTCAGAACTTGATGAAGTGCTTGCGGTAGTGCTGGAGCTCGGCAATGGACTCGCGAATATCGTCCAGGGCCAGGTGGGTGCTGCCTTTCTTGAAGCTGTCGCGCACGTCCGGCGCCCAGCGGGCGGCCAGTTCCTTGAGGGTCGAGACGTCCAGGTTGCGGTAGTGGAAGTAGCTTTCCAGAGCCTTCATGTGGCGGTACAGGAAGCGCCGGTCCTGGCAGATGCTGTTGCCACAGATCGGCGATTTACCCTTGGGTACCCACTGCTCCAGGAAGGCAATGGTCTGGGCTTCGGCTTCGGCCATGCTGATGCGGCTTTCGCGAACGCGCTGGGTCAGACCGGAACCGCCGTGCTGGCGGGTGTTCCATTCATCCATGCCGGCGAGGATCTCGTCGCTCTGGTGGATGGCGATGACCGGTCCTTCAGCCAAGGTGTTGAGGTTGCTGTCAGTGACAATGGTGGCCATCTCGATGATGACGTCGGTGTCAGGGTTCAGACCGGTCATTTCCAGGTCGATCCAAATCAGGTTCTGCGGGTTTTGCATGGGTGGGCTCCTCGGCGTAGTTGCGCAGTTTAGCCTAGAGGGCCTGCCCGGCGTGCTAAACTCGCCGCCGTTTTACCTATCCGCCGTAATTATCGACACGGAACACCAATGGCCAAACGCCAGCTCAATCGCCGCCAAAACTGGCGCATCGAAAAGATCCAGGGTGAGCGCGCCGCCCGCGCCGCCAAACGCGAGTCCTCTGCCGTCGAGGCGCTGGAAGGTGGCGACCTGGGCCCGGAACAGACCGGCCTGGTCATCGCCCACTTCGGCGTCCAGGTCGAAGTCGAGGCTCGCGAAGGCGAAACGGCCGGCCAGGTGTTCCGCTGCTACCTGCGGGCCAACCTGCCGGCCCTGGTGACCGGCGACCAGGTGGTCTGGCGCGCCGGCAACCAGGGCATCGGGGTGATCGTCGCGCAACTGCCGCGCAGCACCGAGCTGTGCCGCCCGGACAGCCGCGGCCAACTCAAGCCGGTGGCCGCCAACGTCGACATGATCGTGATCGTGTTTGCGCCCATGCCAGAGCCCCACGCCAACCTGATCGACCGCTACCTGGTAGCCGCCGAGCATGCTGGAATCCGGCCGTTGCTGCTGCTGAACAAGGCCGACCTGATCGATGAGCAGAACGCCCCTGCGCTCAACGCCCTGCTCGCGGTCTACCGCCAGCTGGGCTACCCGCTGCTGGAGGTCTCGGCTCATCACGGCGACGGCATGGAGCAGTTGCAAGCCCTGCTGGACGGGCGCATCAGTGTATTCGTCGGCCAGTCGGGGGTGGGCAAGTCGTCCCTGGTCAACAGCCTGCTGCCGGAAGTCGAAACCCGCGTCGGCCCGCTGTCGGAGTTCTCCGGCCAGGGCACTCACACCACCACGACCGCGCGCCTGTTCCACTTCCCCGGTGGCGGTGAGCTGATCGACTCCCCCGGTATCCGTGAGTTCGGCCTCGGCCATGTCAGCCGCGCCGATGTCGAGGCCGGGTTCATCGAGTTCAATGACTTGCTGGGCACCTGCCGCTTCCGCGATTGCAAGCACGATCGCGAGCCGGGCTGTGCCTTGCTCAAGGCCCTGGAAGACGGGCGGATCCAGCAGCAACGGATGAACAGCTACCGCTCGATCCTCGCCAGCCTGCCAGACAACAGTTACTGATTGACCTGACCCAGATACGACAAGGCCGCGATCTTCGCGGCCTTGTCGTTTGTCACTTCGCCGTGCCCGGCGTAGCGGGCGGCGCCACCGGAGCAGTGGGAGCCGGAGCCGGAGCCGGAGCGGAAGACTGGCCCGCCGCACCCTGCTCGTCCATCTTCAGCACACCGTCCTCGAAGATATTCATACGTTGACGCACCTCGTGCGCCGGCAGCGGTTCGCTACCGGGCGGCAAGGCATTCGGGTCGGCTGCCGCCCCCGGTACTTCACCGGGAGCACCGCTACCCTGGGTCGGTACCGGAGCATTGGGATCGGTCTGCTCACCCTCGATGGCACGCTGGGCCTTCTTGGTCAGCACGACGATATCGATGCGCCGGTTGACCGGGTTGAACGGGTCCTTGCGATCGAATAGAGCCGACGAAGCAAAGCCCACCACACGCGCAACTTGCGGATCAGGATAACCACCCGCCACCAGCGCCCGACGCGCAGCGTTGGCCCGGTTGGCCGACAGTTCCCAGTTGCCGAAGTCGCCAGTGCCCGAATAGGGCTTGGCGTCGGTGTGACCGCTGATGCTGATCTTGTTCGGCACGGTCTTGATGGTGTCAGCCATGGCCAGCAGGATGTCTTCGAAATACGGCTTCAGACGTGCACTGCCAGAGTCGAACATCGGCCGGTTCTCGGCGTCCATGATCTGGATCCGCAGGCCGTCCGGGGTGATCTCGAAGAGGATCTGGTCCTTGAACTTCTGCAGTTGCGGGTTTTCTTCAACCTTGTTCTGCAACTCTTGCAACAGCAACTCGAGACGCTCGCGCTCGACCTGCTCGGCCATGCCCTCCACCTGGTCGGCATCCACCGTGACCTTGTCCGGTTGTGGCTGGGACTTGATCTCGGGGTTGAGGGTGTTGTCCGGCGCCAGCTCAGGGGAGCCGCCCAGGTCGATGATGTAGGGCGTACCGCTTTCCGAGAAGCCGATCGGGTCCTTGAAGTAACCGGCGATGGCGATCTTCTGTTCCGGGGTGGCCGTGGACAGCAGCCACAACACCAGGAAGAACGCCATCATCGCCGTGGCGAAGTCGGCGAAGGCGATTTTCCAGGCGCCCCCGTGATGTCCGCCAGCGAAGCGCTTGACGCGCTTGATGATAATCGGCTGATTATTTTCCATGACTTAGCGACCGCGAACCGCTTGTTCCAGCTCGGCGAAGCTAGGACGGTGCGCCGGGTACAGAACCTTGCGCCCGAACTCCACGGCCAGGGACGGCGGCATGCCGGAAGCCGAGGCCACCAGCGACGCCTTGATGGCTTCGTAGACGTTCAGTTCTTCCTTGGCGTCGTGGGCCAGGGAGTGGGCCAGCGGGCCGAAGAAACCATAGGCCGCGAGAATACCGAAGAAAGTACCCACCAGTGCCGCACCTACGTGCAGGCCGATGGACTTCTGGTCGCCATCGCCCAGGGAAGCCATGGTCACCACGATCCCCAATACCGCCGCGACGATACCGAAACCGGGCATGCCGTCGGCAATCCCGTTGACCGCATGGGATGGATGCTCAAGGTCTTCCTTGAGGCTGAACAGCTCCATGTCGAACAGGCCTTCCAGCTCGTGGGGAGCCATGTTGCCGGAGGACATGATGCGCAGATAGTCACAGACGAAGGCGGTCATGCGTTCATCTTTGAGCACCGCCGGGTACTTGGCGAAAATCGGGCTGGCCGCGGCGTCCTCGATATCGCCTTCGATGGCCATCATGCCTTCGCGACGACTCTTGTTGAGGATCTCGTAGATCAGGCCCAGCACTTCCAGGTAGAAGGTGTGGGTGAAGCGCGAGCTGAACATGCCCAGGGATTTCTTGACGACGTGCATCGTCATGTAGCCCGGGTTGGCCTGGAGGAATGCGCCAAAGGCTGCGCCGCCGATGATCAGCACTTCGAAAGGCTGGATCAGTGCCGCGATTTTGCCGTGGGAAAGCACGTATCCGCCGAGCACGCTCGCGAATACGACGATGATGCCGATAATTTTAGCCATAGGTAGGGGAGTACTTATTGAGTCGGGTTCAAGGTCATATTCGGAAGTTCTTAAAACTCTTCTTCTACTTATCGGCAAAACTGCGCCAGACTATAGCCAGTTAAGGCGAAAAGCCAGTTTGGCCCGCTCTGGGCGTGTTCACAGCAGACGATGATTGCGCCCGACCATGTCTAATGAAACCAGCGTCCCACATTCTCCGCCCGCCTCTCTCGACGCCTGGGTAAAGCTCCTCAATGGCGTGCGCCTGCCGGTGCCCCAGGCCAGCCATGACCGGGTCTGCCGCGCCATCGCCAACAACCGCAGCTCGCTGCGGGAGATTGTCGATCTGATGCAAAACAGCCCGGCACTGGCCTTGAGCGTGATCCGCGAAGCCAACCGGCATTCCCACGGCAGCATGAGCGAACCGGCGGAAAACCTGGAGATCGCGGTCAATCGACTGGGCCTCAAGCGTACCGAGGAGTTGCTCGAGCAACTGCCGACGCTGCCTGAAGAGCAGATCCCCCAGGCATTGCGCCAGTTCCAGCTGATCAGCCAGCACGCCAGCCAGCAAGCCAATGGCTTCTTTGCCGGACGCCTGGCGCGACTCTGGCAGGACATCCACTGGGGCAGCCTGCTGTTTCTCTCGCCGCTGTGGGCCATGGCCCTGGTCTATCCCAAGCTGCTGGAAGAGTGGGAACTGCGGGTCATCTACAAGCACGAATCCGCACACGACGTTGAACTGCAACTGTTCGGAGTGCGGCTGATGGAAATGTGCCAGGCCCTGGTCCTGGCCTGGCACCTGCCGATCTGGGTCCAGCAGGGCTATCGCCTGCTGACCCAGGAGCAGCACCTGCTGGCCAAGGTCATGCTGATTGCCCGCGACAGCGACAACCCGCTGCGCCAGCAACAACGCCTGGACGCTGAACCGGACCTGCGGCGCTGGCTGAACCAGCCGGCCAACACTGTGTTGCTGGCCAACGGACTGGCGCTGGCGGCGCAACAGTCCTGGAACAGTCCCCATGGCCGGCGCTGGCAGAACCTTACCGCTCTTTATCTGCAGATCCCCCTGGACCAGGTCCAGCAACAGTTGCACCAACAGGCAGCACAAAGCGCCCGCAACGACACCCAGCCCGATCTCTGGCACCCGGCCCAGGCCCTGCTCTGGCCTTGGGATGCCCGACGCCTGCATCACGGCGAGCAACCAGCCCCGGCGCCCACCGCACTGGAACTGGCCAAGTGGCGCAAGCTCTGCGGCGAACTGTTGCTGGACCCCAGCCCCTTTACCAACGCCGTGCACCTTACCGGCTTTGCCCGGGATGCCTTGGCGGCATGCGGCATGCATCGGGTCATGCTGCTGATGGTCGATCGCAGCCTGAGCCACCTGCGAGTGCAACAGCTTTACGGCCTGCCCAGGGAAGCGGCCAGCCTGACCCTGCAGGCCAAGCAGAGCCCGCTGTTGCAACGCCTGCTGGAAAAATCCGCGCAGATCCGCCTGACCCCGGCCAACCGGGCCCAGTTCGCCCCTCACCTGCCAAGCTCGCTGCGCCAGCTGTTTCGCGGCGAACACCTGCTGATCCGCTCACTGTCGTGCAATGGCCGGGTACTGATGCTGGCGATCGCCGACCAGGGCGGCGTGCCGTTCTCGGAAATCAGCGTCCAGGCCTTCGGCAAGACCGCCCAGTGCATCGAAAAAGCCTTGCACAGCTTTACCAACCGCAGCCAATGACGCTTGCGCTACAATCCTTCCCTTTGCGCCCTGGGGACCTGACATGTCTGACTTCTCTGGCTTGCCGCTGGTCATTGAACCGAGCGACCTGCTCGCCCGCCTGAACGCCCGCGAACTGATCCTGGTCGACCTGACCAGCGCTGCCCGATATGCAACCGGGCATATTCCCGGGGCGCGCTTCGTCGACCCCAAGCGCACTCAGCTGGGCCAGGCGCCGGCTCCCGGGCTGCTGCCGCCGCAAGCGGCGCTTGAAACGCTGTTCGGCGAACTCGGGCACAACCCGGACGCGGTCTATGTGGTCTACGACGATGAAGGCGGTGGCTGGGCCGGGCGCTTCATCTGGCTGCTGGACGTGATCGGCCACCACCGCTACCACTACCTCGACGGCGGCCTGCCGGCCTGGCTGGCGGAAGGCCTGCCCGTGTCTACCGAAGTGCCGGCCGCGGTCGGCGGCCCCGTGGCGCTGGCCCTGCATGACGAGCCCACCGCCACCCGCGAATACCTGCAAAGCCGTCTCGGCGCGGCGGACCTGGTGATCTGGGACGCCCGCGGACCGCTGGAGTACTCCGGCGAAAAAGTCCTGGCAGCCAAGGGCGGGCATATCCCCGGCGCGGTGAATTTCGAATGGACCGCCGGCATGGATCAGGCACGCCACCTGCGCATCCGCCGCGACATGCCACAGATCCTTGCGGACCTGGGCATCAGCAAAGACAAAGAAGTGATCACCCACTGCCAGACCCACCATCGCTCCGGCTTCACCTATCTGGTGGCCAAGGCGCTGGGCTACCCACGGGTCAAGGGCTACGCCGGTTCCTGGGGCGAATGGGGCAATCATCCCGATACGCCCGTAGAGATTTAAGGTTTTTAAGGACACCCAATGAAAAAGCGTTTGTTCATCATCAGCCAGTACCTGCTGCCTCATCACCTGCTGTCGCGCCTGGCCGGCTGCATTGCCGAGTGCCGCGTGCGCTGGTTCAAGAATGCCTTCACCCGCTGGTTCGCCAAGCAGTATCAAGTGGATATGTCCGAGGCCCAGGTCGAGGACGTGACCGCCTACGAGCACTTCAACGCCTTCTTCACCCGCGCCCTCAAAGACGGCGCGCGGCCGCTGGACCCGACCCCGGGCGCGGTGCTCAGCCCTGCCGACGGCGCGGTCAGCCAACTGGGCCCGATCGAACACGGCCGAGTGTTCCAGGCCAAGGGCCACAGCTACAGCGTGCTGGAACTGCTGGGCGGTGACCCGGCCCTGGCACAGCCGTTCATGGGCGGCGACTTTGCCACCATCTACCTCTCCCCCAAGGACTACCACCGGGTGCACATGCCCCTGGCCGGCACCCTGCGGGAAATGGTCTATGTGCCGGGCCGGATCTTCTCGGTCAACCAGACTACCGCTGAAAACGTACCCGAGCTGTTCGCACGCAACGAGCGCGTGGTGTGCATCTTCGATACCGAGCGCGGCCCGATGGCGCTGGTGCTGGTGGGCGCGATGATCGTCGCTTCGATCGAAACCGTCTGGGCCGGCCTGGTAACGCCGCCCAAGCGCGAACTCAAGACCGTGCGCTACGACGAAGCCGCCCGCGCTCCGATCCACCTGGAGAAAGGCGCCGAAATGGGCCGCTTCAAGCTGGGCTCCACGGCCATCGTGCTGTTTGGCCCGGACCAGGTGCAGTGGGCCCAAGAGCTGGCT
This sequence comes from Pseudomonas protegens CHA0, assembly GCF_000397205.1. Lineage (NCBI taxonomy): Bacteria > Pseudomonadati > Pseudomonadota > Gammaproteobacteria > Pseudomonadales > Pseudomonadaceae > Pseudomonas > Pseudomonas protegens. The sequence continues at coordinate 648,012 of NC_021237.1, read as the reverse complement.
GCCGGCTCGCCCGTGCGGATGGGCCAGGGCCTGGGCCTGCCCAAGGCTTGAGGCCTGAATGCCGGACATAAAAAACGCCGCTGATCAGCGGCGTTTTTTATGAGCGGGGATTTTCCGGCGGCTCAGAGTTGCCCGTCGCGGTCACGGAACCCCAGCAGGTACAGCACGCCATCCAGGCCCAGGGTCGAGATCGCCTGCTTGGCCGACTGCTTGACCAGCGGCTTAGCGCGGAATGCCACGCCCAGGCCGGCAATGCCGAGCATCGGCAAATCGTTGGCGCCATCGCCGACAGCGATGGTCTGCTCCAGGCGCAGGCCTTCCTTGTGCGCCAGCTCACGTAGCAGATCGGCCTTGCGCTGGGCGTCGACAATCGGCTCCACCGCCACGCCAGTGACCTTGCCGTCCACCACTTCCAGCTCGTTGGCGAACACGTAGTCGATACCCAGCTTGGCTTGCAGCTGCTTGGCAAAGTAGGTGAAGCCGCCGGAGAGGATCGCGGTCTTGTAGCCCAGGCGCTTGAGCTCGGCGAACAGGGTTTCGGCGCCCTCGGTCAGGCGCAGGGAGGCGCCGATGGCGTCCAGCACATTGACGTCCAGGCCCTTGAGTAGCGCCAGGCGCTCCTTGAAACTGGCGCGGAAGTCCAGCTCGCCGGCCATCGCCCGCTCGGTGATTTCCGCGACCCGATCGCCGACACCGGCCGCCTTGGCCAGCTCGTCGATGACTTCGGCCTCGATCAGCGTCGAATCCATGTCGAACACCGCCAGGCGCCGGTTACGGCGGAACAGCGAGTCTTCCTGGAACGCGATATCGACGTTCAGCTCCTGGGCCACGCTGAGGAACTCGGCCCGCAGGGCTTGCGGATCGGCGGCTTCGCCACGTACCGAGAACTCGATGCAGCCCTTGCCCTGGTCGGCTGGCATGTCCAGGGGCATGCGCCCGGACAGGCGATCGATATGGTCGATGTTCAGGCCGTACTTGGCGGTGATGGAGCTCACGCGCTGCAACTGTTCGGCGGTAACCTTGCGCGTCAGCAGGGTCACGATATGGCGCTTCTTGCCCTGCCCGGCGACCCACTGCTGGTAATCCTGCTCGGACACCGGCGTGAAGCGCACCTGCTGGTCGAGCTTGTAGGCGGTGAACAGGATGTCCTTGAGCACCGACGAGCTCTGCTCGTTGCTGGGAATTTCAACCAGGATGCCGAACGACAAGGTGTCGTGGATCACCGCCTGACCGATGTCGAGAATGTTCACACCACCCTGGGCCAGAACGCCGGTAATGGCCGCAGTCAGACCGGGACGATCTTCGCCGGTGATGTTTATCAGGACAATTTCGCGCAAGGCGCACCCCCGAGGTGGAAAAAAAGCGCATTCTACCCACTTTCGGTGACCATCGGGCACAGCCAGCGCTTTGCCGGTCTAGGGCCTGTCGCTATACTGCGCGTCAACTTCACGGACAAAAGAGCCGAGCTCAGTGAACCGGCCCACGCCAGTTAAAACCGATAACTTCTTCCTGCTGATCTTCCGTGCACTGCGCCACCGCCGTGTGCCGATTGCATTGCGCATTGCCAGCCATAACGTGATCCTGGTCGCCCTGGCCCTGGTGATCTATGCCGGCGTGATGGGCCTGCAGTTCAAGCAAGCCATGCACGAACAAGCCGACGCCCTGGGTCAGAGCCTGACCACCCAGACCGCCACCTCGGCCACCGAGCTGCTGGTGTCCAACGACATCCTCAGCCTCAATGTCCTGCTCAACAATCTGACCAAGAACCCGCTGGTGGCCCACGCGGCCATCTACAGCGTGGACAACCGCATCCTCGCCGAGGCCGGCCAGCGCCCCAAGAGCAGCCTGCTGGGTGAAACCGAGGGCGTGTACCAGACCAAGATCACCTTCCAGGACGTGACCGCGGGCAACCTGCGAATCAGCCTGGACATGGCGCAATTCCAGCAGCCGATGACCATCAGCCTGCAAAGCATGGGCATCCTCAGCGCCATCCTGCTGGCCCTGGCCCTGGCCTTGAGCCTGCGCCTGGGGCGGCACATCTCGACTCCGCTGCTGCAACTGCGAGTCTGGCTGCGTGACCTGGACGAACACACTCCCGCCACCCAGCGCCAGGACGAAATCGGCGATCTGGCGCGTCAGCTGCATGCCCGCCTGGTGCCGGAAAAACCCGAACCGGCACCGCAGCCCGAGGCTGAAGTGCAAGACGACGAGGACGATGAGCCGGCATTCGAAGTGCGCAACCTGCGGGACCCGAGCTTCGACGAAAGCGCTCCGGTAGCAGGCCTGAAGCCTGCACCCCGGCACCTGGTTCACGCCGAAGAAGATGAACTGGACGAGGAAGACCCCTTCGCCGACCTGCGGGACAGCTCATCGACGCCTGCTGCCAAGCCACAACCGCAACCACAGGTTCCGGCCCAGCCCCAGCACAGTGCGGTACTCGCGGTGCAACTCGGTGCCCAGGAGCAACTGCGACGCCTGCCCCGCGCCCGCCTGATGGAACTGCTGGAACGCTACCGCGATTGCCTCGACCAGGCCGCCTCGCTGTACCAGAGCGAACTGCATACCCTGAACGATGGCAGCACGCTGATGCTGTTCCACAGCGAAGACAGCGGTGACGACTACCTGACCAACGCCATCTGCTGCGGCGAGTTGCTGCGCGCCCTGGGCCATGCCCTGCAGATCGAAGTGGCGGACAGCGGCATCACCCTGCAACTGCAACTGGGCCTGACCCTGGGCGACGAACTGTTCGGCCTGAGCCAGATCGACCTGCTGCTCACCGAAACCGCTCAGGATGCCCTGGCCCTGTCCCAGCACAGCCGCAACCTGCTGCTGGTGGAGCGCAAGGTCAATGACGACCCGCTGCTGCGCCAGCGGGCACGTATTCGCCCGATCGCCAGCCCGGAAGGTGCCTGCTGCGTGGAACGCCTGATGGAGCCCTACCCGTCGATGCTGGAGCGGCAACTGGCACGCATGCATGAAACACGGGCCAAGCTGTAAGGCTGACCCGCACAAAAAGAAGCCCGCCCAGTGCGGGCTTTTTCATGAGCTTTGTGTAGCCGCTGGCGCAGCCTGCGACAAGCCCCGCAGGGGCTTCAACGCTGGTGATATCGCTGCGTGCCTGCGGCCTGCTCGCAGCCTTCGGCAGCGGCTACAGGAGATTGCGTTGGCCAGAGCCAGAAACGACAAGGCCCGCTGTTGGGCGGGCCTTGTCTCGCGGCGTGTCAACTCAGAACCTGAACACTTCCATATCCGTGCGGATCGGCGTGGCCATCGGGATCTTCGGTTGCTTTTCCTGCCCGGCAGGCTTGGGCGCAGGAGCCGGGGCCGCCTTGCGTGGCACCTCCGCCACCGCCGGCTGATTGGCCAGAGGCTTGAGGGCACCCGACAACTGTTCCGCCAGACGCTGCAACAGCACGCCCTGGGCCTGGACCTGGGACGCCGTGGTTCCCGCGTGCTGCTCCTGCAGATGAACGATGCGGTTGTCCCGCACCTGGCCACGACGGTCGATCAGGCGCCATTGCGCATCCAGCACCGCCGGCTGCGACTTGCCTGAATCCAGGCGAGTGATCGACAGCAGCACCTGGACATCCGGAGTGAAGCCGCTGGTGGCCGGAGCCAATACAACCCGCTGGCTGTCGAGATGACCGGCCACCTGGCGCAACAGCAACTGGTCGATGTCCGAAGACAGGCTGCCGGCCCAGCGACCATCAGTGGAGGCCTGCAGGCTGCCATCATCCTGACGCTGCAGGAGGGTTTCACGTTGCAGGTAGTCGGCGATCAGCACCGGCCCAAGCAATACCGACATGCCGGCACTGGCCGGCTGAGCTGGACTTCCGCTGTCCAGCTGATACAGCGACACCGGCTGGTGTACGCTGCAACCCGCCAGGCCAAGAACGCCGGCGAGCAAGAAAACAAGAGGAAGGCGCAGAGCAGTCATCATCCCATCCAGGTGGCGGCCACAAGGCTAGCCACAGTGTAAATACTCAAAAAAACCTGAATAACGCCCGGCCACGCCAGCGTTTGAAAGCGCATATCATCCGTGAATATGCGCCCTGACTCCAGTGTTGTAGCGTCGATCCTGCGCTTAAATCGCAGATCGAACGCTCTAGCCCGCCCTTAACTGAGAGGCTCTACCAACAACGCATCCACCCGCTGGAAGCCGCGAGGCAGTTTGTTGCCACGGCGCCCGCGCTCACCTTTGTAGTGCTCCAGATCGTCAGCCTTCAGCGACAAGGTGCGCTTGCCAGCCTGCAGCACCAGGGTCGCGCCGTCCGGCAGCACCGCGATATCGGTGACGTACTCTTCGCGGCTGGCCACGCGCTCACCGGGAATGCCGATGATCTTGTTGCCCTTGCCCTTGCCCAGCTGCGGCAGGTCGCTGATCTTGAACACCAGCAAGCGCCCTTCGGTGGTCACCGAAGCCAGCCAGTTCTGTTCGCGATCGGCCACTGGCCGCGGCGCCAGCACCTTGGCATTGTTCGGCAGGCTCAACAGCGCCTTGCCCGCCTTGTTCTTGGCCTGCAGGTCCTCGCCCTTGACCACGAAGCCGTAGCCGGCGTCAGAAGCGATCACATACAAGGCATCGTCATCCGGCAGCAGCACGCATTCGAACGTCGCACCCGGCGGCGGCGTCAGACGGCCGGTCAGCGGCTCGCCCTGACCCCGGGCCGATGGCAGCGTATGGGCCGCCACCGAGTAACTGCGCCCGGTGGAGTCGATGAACACCGCGAACTGGTTGGAACGCCCGGGCGCAGCGGTCTTGTAGCCATCGCCGGCCTTGTAGGACAGACCAGTGGCGTCAATATCATGCCCCTTGGCGCAACGCACCCAGCCTTTTTCCGACAGAACGATAGTCACCGGCTCGGTAGGCATCAGCTCGTTTTCCGACAGCGCCTTGGCCTCGGCCCGGGCGACGATCGGCGAACGACGGTCATCGCCGTAGGTTTCTGCGTCTTGCAGCAACTCGGTGCGCACCAGCTTCTTCAGTTTGGCTTCGCTGTTGAGCAAGGCTTGCAGCTTGGCCTGCTCCTTGAGCAACTCATCCTGTTCGGCCCGCAGCTTCATCTCTTCCAGACGCGCCAATTGGCGCAGGCGCGTGTCGAGGATGTAGTCGGCCTGGATTTCGCTCAGGGCGAAACGCTCGATCAGCTTGGCCCGTGGATGCTCCTCGGTACGGATGATGTGGATCACTTCATCCAGGTTGAGGTAGGCAATCAGCAAACCGTCCAACAGATGCAGGCGACGCTCGACCTTGTCCAGGCGGAACTGCAGCCGGCGACGCACGGTGGTGACCCGGAACTCCAGCCACTCCACCAGCAGGGCCCGCAGGTTCTTCAACTGCGGCTTGCCGTCCAGGCCAATGATGTTGATGTTGACCCGGTAGGTGGATTCCAGCTCGGTGGTGGCGAACAGGTGCTGCATCAACTCATCGGCGTCGACCCGGTTGGAGCGTGGGATGATCACGATGCGGCACGGGTTTTCATGGTCCGACTCGTCACGCAGGTCGGCCACCATCGGCAGCTTCTTGGCCTGCATCTGGCCGGCGATCTGTTCCAGCACCTTGGCCCCGGAGACCTGGTGCGGCAGCGCGGTGACGATGATGTCGCCGTCCTCGACCCGGTACACGGCGCGCATGCGCACCGAGCCACGGCCGGTTTCGTAGATCTTCAGCAGGTCGGCACGCGGGGTGATGATCTCGGCTTCGGTGGGGTAGTCCGGCCCCTGGATATGCTCGCAGAGCTGCTCGACCGTGGCCTTGGGCTCATCCAGCAGGCGCACGCAGGCCGAAGCCACTTCCCGCAGGTTGTGCGGGGGCACGTCGGTGGCCATGCCCACGGCGATGCCGGTGGTGCCGTTGAGCAGGATGTTCGGCAGGCGTGCCGGCAGTACCAGCGGCTCCTGCAGCGTGCCGTCGAAGTTCGGCCCCCAGTCCGCAGTGCCCTGGCCCAGTTCGCTGAGCAGCACTTCGGAATAGCGTGACAGGCGCGCCTCGGTGTAACGCATGGCAGCGAAGGACTTGGGATCGTCCGGCGCACCCCAGTTGCCCTGGCCGTCCACCAGCGTGTAGCGGTAACTGAAAGGCTGGGCCATCAGCACCATGGCCTCATAGCAGGCCGAATCGCCGTGCGGGTGGAACTTGCCGAGCACGTCACCCACGGTACGCGCGGATTTCTTGTGCTTGGAATCGGCATCCAGCCCCAGCTCACTCATGGCGTAGACGATACGCCGCTGTACCGGTTTCAGGCCGTCGCCGATATGCGGCAGAGCACGGTCCATGATCACGTACATGGAGTAGTTGAGGTAGGCATTTTCGGTGAAGTCAGCCAGTGACCGGCGTTCTACGCCATCCAGGCTGAGATCAAGGGAGTCGCTCATGCGGGCCTCATTGGTTCGTAGTCTGGCGCAGCAGCATGCTGCCGCCGCGCTGAGTAAATTCAAGTTTTTTCAAAGCGCTCATGCCCAGCAGAACCTGGTCGCCGTCGAGCCCCGGCGCCACCAGCGCGGCCACGTCCCGCAGCACGATATCCCCCAGCTGCAGGAGTTCGATACGGGTCCGATAACCTTCGCTGCGCCCATTGGCCGTGCTCAGGGTGACCGGCGCACCGCGCTCCAGGCCCAGACGTTCAGCGAGATCCGCAGGTACCGAGACGTCGGTGGCCCCGGTGTCGAGCATGAATTGCACCGGCCGCCCGTTGATATGGCCGCTGGCGACGAAATGCCCCTGGCGATTGCCCGCCAGTTGCACTTCGATGTAACCCTCATGTTGTTGCGAACTGACGACAGTGTTGGGGTTCTCCTGGTGCGCTTCCCAGTCGGCAAAGAACCGCGTGGCCAGGAACAGCGCCGCCGCCCAGGCCATGATCAGCATCACCCGCCCGGCACTCTTGCCCGGTTGCTGGCTCACGGCTTGGCACTCCAGCCGCCTTCGGGAGCTGCAAAACGCCAGACGATCGGTCGGGCCTCGCCGTCGGCGCGAGCACCGTTGTTGTTGTCCAGGCCAATCCAGGCGCCCTTGGCGTCCACCACCAGGGCTTCCGCCAACCCGTAGGGCTGTGGATAACGCCGATGCTCCACCAGTGCTTCGCCAGCATACGACCAGCACTGCTCGACCTTGGCGCTCAGCGCGTCCCGGCGACAGATCTGATAGGCGTTGCGCTCCAGGGTGAACAGCTTGCCGTCGAACAGCGACAGGTCGGCAAAGTCACGGGATACGGCCTTGGCGTTGGGCATCTGCTCAGGCTGCATTAGCGCCCCTGCTTCACTAAGCAGCACGCAACCGCCATCGCAGTCCCAGGTGGTCTGGCCACGCTTGATCAACAGCAGCCCGCGCCGCTCGCGTTCCGCCGCCAGCCAGATCCGATCCCCGGCAGAGTTGACCGCCAGCCCTTCGAACAGGGCATTGAAGTGCAGCAGCATGCCGCTGGCACGGGCTTCGCGCACCATGATCGGGGAAATCTTCAACCAGGCCGGCGCGCCTTGCGCCGGAACCTGCAGCACCGCGGCATGGGCTTCGCTGACCACATATTTGTTGCCGGCGGCATCACAGGTGATGCCCTCGAAATCCAGGTCGCCGCCACGCACGAAGGACGCCGCCCAGGTCCGCACCTTCAAGCCCCAGGGCAAGCCGGAATCCGGCAACGCAGGCACCTCGATCCCGACGGTCTCGGCCTGCCAGACAGTGTTCCGGGTATCGAGCCTGTAGATCTGCTCGTCGTCGCGATCGGAGACGGTCCAAAGCTCCTGACCACACAGCGCCAGCCCGGACAGATTGCCGCCGCGCATGCCTTGCACAGGATGCTCGGACAGCAGTTTCAGTTCGGGCGCCGGCGCGGCCACCACCGAGGTTGCCAATAGCGCCAGGGCCAGGGCAAAACCTCTGTGCATCAGGCCAGCACCTCGGCCAGGTTGCCCTTGGACTCCAGCCAGGACTTGCGATCACCGGCGCGCTTCTTGGCCAGCAGCATGTCCATGATTTCCGCGGTGGCCTCGACGTCGTCCAGGGTCAACTGCACCAGGCGCCGGGTGTTCGGGTCCATGGTGGTCTCGCGCAGTTGCGGCGGGTTCATTTCACCCAACCCCTTGAATCGGGTGACCTGTGGCTTGCCGCGTTTCTTCTCGGCCACCAGGCGGTCGAGAATGCCGTCGCGCTCGGCTTCATCCAGGGCGTAGTAGATCTCCTTGCCCAGGTCGATGCGGTACAGCGGCGGCATGGCCACGTAGACGTGACCGGCATCCACCAGCGGACGGAAATGCTGGACGAACAAGGCACACAGCAAGGTAGCGATGTGCAAGCCGTCGGAGTCGGCGTCGGCGAGGATGCAGATCTTGCCGTAGCGCAGCTGGCTCATGTCCTCGGCGCCCGGATCGACCCCGATGGCCACGGCGATGTTGTGCACTTCCTGGCTGGCCAGGACCTCGCTGCCGTCCACTTCCCAGGTGTTGAGGATCTTGCCGCGCAACGGCAGGATCGCCTGGAACTCCTTGTCCCGCGCCTGCTTGGCCGAACCGCCGGCGGAGTCACCCTCCACCAGGAACAGCTCGGAGCGCATCGGGTCCTGGCCGGCGCAGTCCGCCAGCTTGCCTGGCAGTGCCGGGCCCTGGGTAATGCGCTTGCGCTCGACCTTCTTGCTGGCCTTCAAGCGGCGCCCGGCGTTGCTGATGGCCAGCTCCGCCAGTTGCATGCCCAGCTCGGGGTTGGCGTTGAGCCACAGGCTGAAGGCGTCCTTGACCACACCGGAAACGAACGCCGCCGCCTCGCGGGATGACAGGCGCTCCTTGGTCTGGCCGGAGAACTGCGCGTCCTGCATTTTCATCGACAGGACAAAGGCAATGCGCTCCCAGACGTCTTCCGGGGCCAGCTTCAGGCCGCGGGGCAACAGGTTGCGGAACTCGCAGAACTCGCGCATGGCATCCAGCAGGCCCTGGCGCAGGCCGTTGACATGGGTGCCGCCCTGGGCCGTGGGGATCAAGTTGACGTAGCTTTCCTGGACGCTGTCGCCGCCTTCGGGCAGCCACAACAGGGCCCAGTCCACCGCTTCCTTGTTCCCTGCCAGGCTGCCGCAGAACGGCTCGGCCGGAAGGCGTTCGAATTCACTGACCGCATCCACCAGGTAGGAGCGCAGGCCATCTTCGTAGTGCCACTCGACCTTCTCGCCGCTGGACTTGTCCTCGAAGCTCACCAGCAGCCCCGGGCAGAGTACGGCCTTGGCCTTGAGCACGTGCTTGAGACGGCTGACGGAGAATTTCGGCGAGTCGAAGTATTTTGGGTCCGGAGCGAAGTACACGCTGGTGCCGGTGTTGCGCTTGCCCACGGTGCCGACCACTTCCAGCTCGGTGGCCTTGTAGCCGTCGGCGAAAGTCATCTGGTATTCGTTGCCGTCGCGCTTGACCCGCACCCGCACCTGGTTCGACAAGGCGTTGACCACGGAGATGCCCACCCCGTGCAGACCGCCGGAGAACTGGTAGTTCTTGTTAGAGAACTTGCCGCCGGCGTGGAGCTTGGTGAGGATCAGCTCGATCCCGGACACGCCTTCTTCCGGGTGGATGTCCACGGGCATGCCGCGGCCGTCGTCGGACACTTCCAGGGAATGGTCGGCGTGCAGGATGACCTGTATCGACTTCGCATGGCCGGCCAGGGCTTCGTCGACGCTGTTGTCGATGACTTCCTGGGCCAAATGGTTGGGCCGCGTGGTGTCGGTGTACATGCCCGGGCGTTTGCGCACCGGGTCGAGTCCCGAGAGGACTTCGATGGCGTCTGCGTTATAAGAGCTAGCGCTGGGAGTGGCCATGGGTTCTCGTCGTTAGTCGTTCAATGAATATGGGGCGAAGGCTCACAGTGCAGTGAAGTCGATCGCCTGGTACTGATCGGCAGTGATGCCGGCAAAATTCAACATCGCCGGCAATTGTCCGGCAAAACCTTGGAAACTATGATCGCCGCCGGCCTGTATGCGCAAGGCGCAGGCGCGGTAGTAGCGCTCGGCGCTGCGATAGTCCAGCGTCTCGTCCCCGGTCTGCAACCACACCTGATAACGCTCAGGGTCCTGGGGCGGCGCCACTTCCAGCGCTGCCAGGGCCGCGACATGGTCGTGGGTCAGCTCCCAGGTCTCGTCGGTGTACAGGTTCTTCTGCGTGCCCAGATAACCGTCGAACATCCGGTGCGGGCTGACAGCAGGGTTGATCAGCAGGGCCTTCAGACCATAGCGCTCGGCAAGGTGAGTCGCATAGTAGCCGCCGAGCGAGCTGCCGACCAGCAATGGACGACCGAGTTCGGCAATCGCCTGTTCCAGCTGGCCAATGGCCTGGCGCGGATGGTGATGCAGGGCCGGCACCCGCAGTTGCCCGGCCAGGCCGAGCTGCTCCATGACCTGGCGCAACTGGGAGGCCTTGGTCGATGCCGGAGCACTGTTGAAGCCGTGGATATAGAGGATCGAACCGGACATGCGAGCTCCCTGTGCACCTGGGCAAAAGCCGCAGTTTACAGGGATGGGGCCAGGTTACGCAGCCGCTTCAGTAGCCTTCGCTACCGTAGTCGATGGTGAATTCATAGCCTTCGACCCGCTGCACGCCGGTTTCCAGCCGTCCATCGGGCAGCAGCCGCAACCAACGGTAGCCCGGCACCTGCTCCTCGACCTTGAAGTCTTCGCTCAAGGGCTCGAACTGGATGCAGGTGGAAGGTGAGGCCAATAGCCGCACGTCGCCCCGCAGGCGATCGATCTCCTGGTGAACATGCCCCCAGAGCACGGCGCGCACCTGGGGGAAAGCGTCGATCACGGCAAACAGCGCCTGGGCATTGCGCAGGCCGATGGGCTCCATCCAGGCGCAATCGATGGACACCGGATGGTGATGCAGGCAGACCAGGTGGTGCCGCTCTGGTGCTTCGCGCAGGGAGCGGGTCAGCAGTTGCAACTGCTCATCCTGCAGATAACCCGGTACCGAACCCGGCACCGCCGAGTCCAGCAGGGTGATGCGCCAGTTGCCGATGTCCACCACCGGGTCCAGCAAGTCACTGCCGCTGGCGGCCTGCTCCATGACCTGCGGTTCGTCGTGGTTGCCCGGCAGCCAGCGGCCTGGGGCGGCAATCTGCCGGGTCAGTTGGCGAAAGCGTTGATAGGACTCCAGCGTGCCGTCCTGGGACAGGTCGCCGGTGGCCAGCATCAGGTCGATCCTTGGCTGCTGCGCCAGCACCAGGTCGATGACCCGTTGCAGGCTGTCGGCGGTGTTCATGCCCAAGAGCGTGCCGTCCGTCTCGGCAAACAGATGGCTATCGGACAGTTGCACCAGCAACACGGGGTCGGCGGCAGTCAGTGCGGATACGCTTGGCACGGCGTTCTCCCGGAGCAAGATCACAAAGCGTGAAGAAGGGGGCAATTATGCTGGGGGAAGTGAAAAAGAGGAAACCTGGGAAGCGGACCCAGTTCACATCTAGCGCACGGCTTCGAACTCGTGGCCGCAGGCCAGGCAGTGGCTCAGCCACTCGCCGAGGAACACGTTCAGCTGGGCCTTTTCATCAGGCTGGTGCATGAAGGCATTGGGATAGGGATAGATGCTGCGAAAACGCCGGGCATGTTCGGCACTGATGACTTCCGCCATGCGCGCGTCGTGGTAGACCTGCACTTCCAGCTGCGGCACAGGCAGCCAGGGCAGGCTGTGCTCCTGGCGCACCTGCAAGGTGGTGGTATACGGGCAGGCCAGTACCACCTCCAGGGCCAGTACGCCGAGCATCTGGTCGCCCTGGGTCACGGCGATGCGCCGGGCCACGGGCTGGTTGCGCATGTCGGGCAGCAGTCGCATCAGCCGGGCGTAGTTGGCCTCGCAGGAAGCTTGCAGCCCCGCGAGATCCACCCGATAGCGGTCGCGTACCTTGTTTACGACCATAACCCCCTCACTTCCGCGCGATTGAGCGCCAGCCACTGCAAGGCAATGATGCTGGCGGCATTGCAAATCCGCCCGTCGCGCATGGCCTGCAAGGCATCCTCGTAGGCCATCACGCACACCCGAATGTCTTCCGCCTCTTCCTCCAGCCCATGCAGCCCACCGGCGGCGCTGCTGTCGCAACGCCCCAGGTACAGATGGACGAATTCGGTGCTGCCACCGGGCGACGGGAAGTACTGGGTCATCGGCCACAGCGCCGAGATGTCCAGGCCAGCTTCCTCCTGCGCCTCGCGGCGGGCAACCTGTTCCGGCTGCTCGTCCTTGTCGATCAGCCCGGCCACCAGTTCCACCAGCCAGGGCGAAGCCGTCTTGCCCATGGCACCGACGCGGAACTGTTCGATCAGCACCACCTCATCGCGCTGCGGGTCGTACGGCAGTACGCAGACCGCATCGTGACGGACAAAGACTTCACGATTGATTTCACGCCCCATGCCACCGGCGAACAGCTCATGACGCAGTTGCAGGCGATCGAGCCGGTAGAAACCCTGGAAACAGTTTTCGCGCCGGATGATCTCGACGGCACTCGGCGTGGAGTTGGCAAAGTCAGTCATAACAATCCTCGTGTACAGCATGTTCAATCCGAGGATCCCCCTCGACTTCGCGCCATCCTAACGCGCTCGCAGCTGATCATGCAGCCCCTTTACCCTCAGCGGGATAGACGGCGAGGGGCTAAACCTACTCTAATTGCCTCTATTGAGCTTAGTGGCGAACCGACTGCCTCGCAGGCAGTCGAAGCCGGTAACTTTTGCCTCCCCCTGGTTTATGAAGGACGCCCATGTCGCTTGTCAAAATCGCCTCCGTGGCCTGTATCGCCCTGACCCTGGGTGCCTGCCAAAGCCTGTTTCAACCCAGCTACATGACCCCGCTGGAAACCACCCGGGACAAGTCCGAACAACTCAAGCCCGGTTGCAGCGGCGCCGACTGCCCGCTGGTCAACCTCGACACCGTGCACTTCCCCGCCGAACCGAAGCTGGATGCCATCATTGAAAAGCGCCTGCTGCAAATGACCCGCACCAGCCCCGATGCTGCGCTGCCGGCCAGCCTTGCGGCCTATCGCGAGCAGTTCCTGCGCAGCGCGCCGGACCGCCACGGCATGTACCTGCAATCCAAGCTACGCGAGCAGCATGACGGCCTGGTGATCATCGAACTGGCCAGTTACCTGGACACCGGCGCCGCCAACGGCACCCCGGGCCGTGGCTTCGTCAACTACTCACGCCAGCAGCACAAGGCCCTGAACCTGGCGGACATGCTCCTGCCCGGCCAGGAAGAGATGTTCTGGAAGGCCGCGCGGGTCGCCCACAACAACTGGCTGATCAGCACTCACCTGGATCGCGAGGCCGAGTTCGTGAAGACCTGGCCCTTCCAGAAGACCCAGAACGTAGCGCTGACCCGTAACGCCGTGACCCTCAAGTACGACGTCACCACCATCGCGCCGCAGGTTTTGGGCCACATCGAACTGCAGATCCCTTACGACCGCCTCAAGGGCGTGCTCAAGCCCGAGCTGTTTCCTGGCGGTAACTGAAAGCCCGGCCCAACAGCCATTGCAGCAGCCCTGCCAGCACCAGTGACGGCAGGGTTGCGCCGATATCCGGGTACAGATTGGCCAACAGATGATAGGTGCTCACCCCACCCAGCCAGGCCAGCAGCGCCGGCCAGCGCAAGGCTGACGCCGGGTTCTGCCCCGAGCGCCGACGCAGGATGAAGTGATCCACCAGCACCACGCCAAACAGCGGCGCGAATACCGAGCCGATCAGCAACAGGAAGTTCTGGTACTGGGCCAACGGCGCCAGGCAGGCGATCAGGGTGCAGAGCACGCCTATGGCCAGCGCCAGGTGCTCGACCTTGAGGCGCAGCAGGATGCCGCTGGAAACCGCCGCCGAATGGATATCGGCAAAGGCATTCTCCGACTCGTCCAGCAGAATCAGCAGCAACGGAATCCCCAGCCCGGCCCCGGCCAGCGCCAGCAGCAAGGCATTCACTTCACCACTGGGAGCGAAGGCCAGGGTGTAGGCGACGCCCAGGCTCATCAACCAGAAATTGCCGATGAAAAAGCCCAGGGCCGTGCCGCCGAATACGCTCTTGGCGTGCTTGCCGAACCGCGAGTAGTCGGCGATCAGCGGCAACCAGGACAAGGGCATGGCGATGGCGATATCGAAGCCCACGGCGAACGGCATCGAGCCGTCCCCGGCCTGGGCCCAGAGCGCCGCCAGGTCGGCTCGGGCGAAGAGGTTCCAGGTCAGCCACAGGCAGGCGGCCAACAATAACCAGATCCCCCATTTGCGCAGGATCTGCCGGACGAAGGTCAAGGGCCCGCTGACCGCCAGCAAGGTGGCCAGGGCACCGAAAAACAGGGTCCAGAGCAACGGGTTGGCCAGCAAGCTGCCTTCGCTGAAGGCCCGGCTGCCCAGGAGGCTCGCGGCATCGCGCATGACGATGATTTCAAACGAGCCCCAGCCCACCAGTTGTAAGAGGTTCAACAGTGCCGGCAGGCTGGCACCGCGCCGGCCCAGGCTGAGCTTGAGCGCAGCCATGGACGACAGGCCGGTGTCGCTGCCGATCACCCCCACCGCCGCCAGCAGCAGAACGCCGACCGCGGTGCCGAGCAGGATCGCCAGCAGCGAATGGGCCAGCCCCAGGCCTGGCGCCAGCAAGGCGCCGGTCTGCAGCACCATCAGGCCGATACCGAGGGAAAACCACAGGGAAAACAGATCGCGGGCGCCAAACACGCGCTTGTCGGCCGGTACCGCGAGATCGGGAGAGTAGGTACTGATTGGACTGCTCAAGGTTGATATCTCGAAGGAATAGGGTCTGCAGGAGCCGGATTGCCGGCGAAAGCGCCACCTTGTCGAGAGCGCGGCGCCTGGTTCGCGGGCAAGCCCGCTCCTGCACAGAGGGGTCAGACTTTCTTGTACAGCTGGCTGCCTTCCTGCTTGAAGCGCTCGGCCTGTTCCGCCAGGCCCTTGGCGACATCCACATCCACCGCTTCGATACGCTGGTTGGCTGCGTACTCACGCACTTCCTGGGTGATCTTCATCGAGCAGAACTTCGGCCCGCACATGGAGCAGAAATGCGCGACCTTGGCCGAATCCTTGGGCAGGGTCTCGTCGTGGTACGAGCGGGCGGTGTCCGGGTCCAGGCCGAGGTTGAACTGGTCTTCCCAGCGGAACTCGAAACGCGCCTTGGACAAGGCGTTGTCGCGGATCTGCGCGCCCGGATGACCTTTCGCCAGATCCGCAGCATGCGCGGCGATCTTGTAGGTGATGATCCCGGTCTTCACGTCATCCTTGTTCGGCAGGCCCAGGTGTTCCTTGGGCGTGACGTAGCAGAGCATGGCGCAGCCGAACCAGCCGATCATCGCCGCACCGATACCGGAGGTGATGTGGTCGTAGCCGGGGGCAATGTCGGTAGTCAGCGGGCCGAGGGTGTAGAACGGCGCCTCGTCGCAGCACTCCAGCTGCTTGTCCATGTTCTCCTTGATCAACTGCATCGGCACGTGGCCCGGGCCTTCGATCATGCACTGCACGTCATGCTTCCAGGCGATCTTGGTCAGCTCGCCGAGGGTTTCCAGTTCGCCGAACTGGGCTTCGTCGTTGGCGTCGGCAATCGACCCCGGGCGCAGTCCATCTCCCAGGGAGAAGCTGACGTCGTAGGCCTTCATGATTTCGCAGATTTCGTCGAAGTGGGTGTAGAGGAAGTTCTCCTTGTGGTGCGCCAGGCACCACTTGGCCATGATCGAGCCACCCCGGGACACGATGCCGGTGACCCGCTTGGCGGTCAGCGGCACGTAACGCAGCAAGACGCCTGCGTGGATGGTGAAGTAGTCCACGCCCTGCTCGGCCTGCTCGATCAGGGTGTCGCGGAACAGCTCCCAGGTCAGGTCCTCGGCCACGCCGTTGACCTTTTCCAGGGCCTGGTAGATCGGTACGGTACCGATCGGCACCGGCGAGTTGCGGATGATCCACTCGCGGGTTTCATGGATGTGCTTGCCGGTGGACAGGTCCATCACCGTGTCCGAACCCCAGCGGATGCCCCAGGTCAGTTTCGCCACTTCTTCCTCGATGGAGGAACCCAGGGCACTGTTGCCGATGTTGCCGTTGATCTTCACCAGGAAGTTGCGGCCGATGATCATCGGTTCCAGTTCGACGTGGTTGATGTTGGCCGGGATGATCGCGCGGCCACGGGCGATTTCCTCACGCACGAACTCGGCGGTGATTTCCTTGGGGATGCTGGCGCCGAAGCTGTGGCCGGCGTGTTGCTGCTTCAGCAAGCCGGCGGCACGGGCCTCTTGCAGCTTCATGTTTTCGCGGATGGCGACGTATTCCATCTCGGCGGTGATGATGCCTTTGCGCGCGTAGTGCATCTGGCTGACGTTGGCCCCGGCCTTGGCCCGGCGCGGGTTGTTGACGTGGGCGAAGCGCAGCTTGGTCAGCTCCGGGTCGGCCAGGCGCTGCTGGCCGAAGTTGGAGCTCAGGCCGGCCAGGCGCTCGGTGTCGCCACGGTCTTCGATCCAGGCCGAACGCACATCGCCCAGGCCCTTGCGCACATCGATCACCACGTTCGGATCGGTGTAGGGGCCGGAGGTGTCGTACACGGTCACCGGGGCGTTGATCTCGCCGCCGAAGTCGGTGGGGGTCACATCCAGGGTGATTTCGCGCATGGGCACGCGGATGTCCGGGCGCGAACCCTGGACATAGACTTTTTGCGAGCGGGTAAAGGGCTGAACCGATTGTTGGTCGACTTGGGCCGACTCACTGAGGTTGCTAGCGTTTTTTAATTTTGTAGTCATCACGGGCTCTCCAGACAGCATCCAGGCAGTGGATTTTTGTCGGAGCGAACCTGTAACGGACGGACGCACCCTGTCTAAGCAACTAGTGAGTGCAGTGCTTGGTACTCGAGGGGTGTTCGATTGTCGAACAACATCCCGGACGAAGCACAAGAGGACTCGCCGGGTGACGAGAAATCTTGTTCCCTACGCAGGCGCTAACCTGATCAGGTTCAACGGGATCCGGATTATCCGATCTCAGCCTCATAGCAAGGCACCCCGACAAGAACCGGGCCAGTCTAGACAAAGCCACAGCAGAACGCCAACCCCCCGTACGATCAGCATGATGAATGGCGTAATTGCAGGATTGTTGCCACCCCCCAGCGCATCTACACTCGTTGCCCTGTGTCGAACCTTGACGCTCTGTGGGTCGCGCCTTAGCCTTGGCGCCTGGATTATCTCCGTAATATCAACTCTAGGGATCGCCGAATGCTGCGCAAACTCTCACTGGCTGTTGCCGTGTCTTGTGCGTCCAATGGAATGGCCTGGGCAGCAGAAGCGCCTTTGACCACCAAGACCGATCTGGTCAGCGTCTACCAGGAAGCGGTGGACAACAACGCCGATCTGGCCGCTGCGCGCGCCCAGTACGGTGCCCAGAAGGAAGTGGTGCCCCAGGCTCGTGCCGGGTTGCTGCCTAACCTTTCGGCCGGCGCGGACATGAACAACACCCGCACCAAGTTCGACGAACCGTCGATGACCTCTACCCGCAGCGGCAACGTCTACCAGGCGACCCTGGCCCAGCCACTGTTCCGGGCCGACCGCTGGTTCCAGCTGCAGGCGGCCAAGGACATCAACGAACAGGCTTCCCTGCAACTCTCGGCCACCGAGCAGAACCTGATCCTGCAGAGCGCGGAGAACTACTTCGCGGTGTTGCGCGCCCAGGACAACCTGGCCTCGACCAAGGCCGAGGAAGCGGCCTTCAAGCGTCAGCTGGACCAATCCAACGAACGCTTCGACGTGGGCCTGTCGGACAAGACCGACGTCCTGCAATCCCAGGCCAGCTACGATACCGCCCGGGCCAACCGGATCCTTGCCCAGCGCCAGGTGGATGATGCCTTCGAGGCCCTGATCACCCTGACCAACCGCGAGTACAACTCGATCCAGGGCATCGTCCATACCCTGCCAGTGCTGGCGCCGACCCCCAACGACGCCAAGGCCTGGGTGGACACCGCCGCCAAGCAGAACCTCAACCTGCTGGCCAGCAACTACGCAGTCAGCGCCGCCGAGGAAACCCTCAAGCAGCGCAAGGCCGGGCATGCCCCGACCCTGGACGCAGTGGCGCAGTACAAGAAAGGCGACAACGACGCTTTGGGCTTCAGCAACCCCAACCCGCTGACCCGCTACGGCAGCGACGTCGAACAGCGCTCCATCGGCCTGCAACTGAACATTCCGATCTACAGCGGCGGCCTGACCAGCTCCCAGGTGCGTGAATCCTACTCGCGCCTGAGCCAGACCGAGCAACAGCGTGAATCCCTGCGCCGCCAGGTGGTGGAAAACACCCGCAACCTGCACCGCGCGGTGAACACCGATGTCGAGCAGGTCCAGGCCCGGCGCCAGTCGATCATTTCCAACCAGAGCGCAGTGGAGGCCACGGAGATCGGCTACCAGGTGGGCACGCGCAATATCGTCGATGTGCTCGACGCCCAGCGCCAGCTGTACACCTCGGTGCGCAACTACAACAACAGCCGCTACGACTACATCCTCGACAACCTGCGCCTGAAACAGGCGGCCGGCACCCTCAACCCGGGGGACCTGCAGGACCTGTCGCGCTATCTCAAGGCCGACTACAACCCGGATCGCGACTTCCTGCCGCCAGATCTGGCCAAGGCCGCCCAGGAGCAGCTCAGGGCCCGCCCCTGAAGGTCGCAAGCATGAAAAAGGCCACCTTTGCGGGTGGCCTTTTTCATGGCGGTGTAACGGCCTTTTACGGCCATGCGACAGCGGCTACCGAAGGCGACGATCAGTGCCTGCCCAGGAGGCGGCCAAGGCCATCGAGCAGCCGTTGCAAGGCGCCCTGGTTGGCCTTGAGCACCTTGAGCCCGGCGTCGGCCATCTTGCGCGCATCCTGGGGTAGCTCGAACAGACGCTGCACCGCCACCGCGAGCCCCTCGGCATCGTCCACTTCCTGCAAGGCTCCGGCCTCACGCAGCATCGCGGCGATTTCCAGGAAATTGAACAGATGCGGCCCGCTGATCACCGGCTTGGCCAGGGCTGCCGGCTCCAGCAGGTTGTGCCCACCGTTGGGCACCAGGCTGCCGCCGACAAAGGCGCTGTCGGCCAGGGCATAGAGGAACAGCAATTCGCCCATGGTGTCCCCCAGCAGTACCGAGGTGGTGGCAAGCACCGGCTCGGCTGCAGAACGGCGCACCGTGGCAAAACCCTGCTGCCGGCACAGCTCATGCACCGAGTCGAAGCGCTCCGGGTGCCGCGGCACCAGGATCAGCAAGGCATTGGGGTAATTGCCCAGCAGTTGCCGGTGGGCATCGAGCACCACCGCGTCTTCGCCCTCGTGGGTACTGGCGGCGATCCACACCGGGCGCTCCATGGCCTGCCATTGCTGGCGCAGCTCAGTGGCCCGCTGCAGCAACTGCGGGTCGATGCTCAGGTCGAACTTGATCGATCCGGTCACTTGCACAGTCTCTGGGCGGGCCCCAAGCCGGAGGAAACGCTGGGCCTCGGCTTCGGTCTGCACCGCGAACAGGCTCATCTGCGCCAGCATCGGTGCGGTCAGCCGAGCAAAACGCCCATAGCCCTTGGCCGAACGCTCGGACAACCGGGCATTGGCCAGGGCTACCGGAATCCCGCGCCGGGCACACTGGTCGATATGGTTGGGCCACAGTTCGGTTTCCATGATCACTGCCAGCTTGGGCTGCACCCGATCGAGAAACCGCGCCGCGGCGCAAGGCAAGTCGTAGGGCAGGTAGCAGTGCTGGATCCGCGGCTCGTTGGCAAACAGCGCGTGGATGCGCTCGGAGCCGGTGGGAGTCATGCAGGTCACGGTAATCGGCAGCTGTGGATAACGCGCCAGCAGCGCCCGGATCATCGGCGCGGCAGCGATGCTCTCGCCCACCGACACCGCATGCACCCAGATGCCACCGGGTTGCATGCTCGGCAAGCCGAGAGAGAAACGCTCGCCAATGCGCTTGGCATAAGCCGGCGCCTTGCGCGAGCGCAGCCACAGGCGGATCGCTACCAACGGCAGCCCCAGGTAAAACAATGCGGTATAGAGAGTTCTATTCATGGCGGCGGAGTTTATCGGTTTTTTAGCCGATCGCCTTCAGGTGCACGGCAAAACGTTCTGCCAGCCAGTGCGCCGCGGGGCCCAGAGGCTCGTCACGGCGCCAGGCCAGCTCCACCACCAGTGCCGGGGGCGTCCATTGGCTGGCCAGCTCCACCATCTGGTTCTGATAGGCCGGGTACTGCACCACATGCCGTGGCAGCCAGGCCCAGCCCAGCCCGCGCATCAGCCATTCGGCCAGGACGTAGAAGCTGTCAGCCCGCCAGACCTGGGGGCTGACCTGCTCACCACCGGGGTAGCCACTGGCTTGCGGAGCGATGAGCAACTGCCGGTGTAGCGCCAGCAACTGGCGGTTGACCCTTTTTTCATGGGCCAGCGGATGCCCCACGGCGCAGACAGTGACCATCTCCACACTGCCCAGGGCCCGGCGCTCCAAAGTTTCCGGCATCTGCTCATGGTGAAACAGCAACCCCAGGTCGGCCCGGCGCTCCACCAGTTTGCGCGCTACGTCGCCCTGGGCCCCGCTGGCCAGTTGCACCTCCAGGCTGGGAAAGTGTTCCGCCAGGGCCTCCAGGCTGTCGAGCACCGGCTGATAGGGCATCGCCTCGTCCTGGGCCAGGCGCAACCGCGCTTCCTGGCCGCGCATCAAGGCCAGCGCCCGGCCATTGAGGCGGTCGCACTGGCGCAGGATCTCCCGCGCTTCCTGCAACAGTGCGCTGCCCGCCTCCGTCAGCCTTGGCTGGCGGCCACTGCTGCGTTCGAACAGGCTGACTCCCAGGTCATCCTCCAGCTGGGCGATGGCACTGCTGATGGCCGATTGCGCCTTGCGCTGCTGGCGGGCCACGGCAGAAAACGAACGCAGTTCGGCGACCCCGACAAACAGGCGCAACTGCTCCAGGTTCCATTGCATGTTCATGGCACAACCTATCTATCATCCAGATAGGTAATGACTTTACCCCATCTGAACTTTCTCTAGAATGCCGACCTCATAAAGCAGTCCCAGCCCCGAGGAACCCTCCCATGAACGCTTACTACTACCTGGCTATCGCCATCTGCGCGGAAGTGATCGCCACTGTTTCAATGAAAGCGGTCAAGGGCCTGAGCACTCCGCTGCCCCTGGCATTGATCATCGTCGGCTACGGCGTGGCCTTCTGGATGCTGACCCTGGTGGTGCGTACGGTGCCGGTGGGCGTGGCCTACGCGGTATGGGCCGGCATGGGCATCGTCATGGTGAGCATCGCCGCACTGTTTCTGTACGGCCAGAAGCTGGATATCCCGGCGATGCTGGGCATGGCGCTGATCGTCCTCGGCGTGGTGGTGATCCAGTTGTTCTCGAAAACCGCCGGGCACTAGAAAGCAGCCTCACGCCACACGCCTCAAGCGGCCAGAGTGAGCGCCAAGCTTGCAGCTTGAGGCCTGAGGCTTGAAACTTGCGGCTTCGTTTTACTTACCGAGGTCGCTGCATGCCATCCGCTATTTCCACCGATGTGCTGATTGTCGGCGCAGGCGTCGCCGGTCTCTGGCTCAACGCTCGCCTGCAACGCCTGGGTTTTTCCACCGTGCTGGTGGAAAGCGCCAGCCTCGGCGGCGGACAGAGCGTGAAATCCCAGGGGATCATCCACGGCGGCGCCAAATACGCCCTGCACGGCGCCCTCACTGGCGCCTCCGAGGCCATTGCCGACATGCCACGGCGCTGGCGCGAAGCCCTGGCGGGCAATGGCGAGCTGGACCTGTCCGGCGTGCGCCTGCTGTCCGAGGCCCACTACCTCTGGTCCCCCGGCACCCTGGCCGGCAACCTCACCAGCTTCTTCGCCAGCAAGGCGGTACGCGGGCGGGTCGATCAGGTCAAGGGCGAGCAACTGCCCCCGGCCCTGCAGGACAAGCGTTTCAAGGGCAAGGTTTACCGCCTCGCCGAACTGGTAGTGGATGTGCCGAGCCTGATCGAGCGCCTCGCGCACCTGGCGGGAGACAGCCTGCTGGCCGGGCAGAAGATCGAGCCCCTGCTGGAGAACGGCCAACTGCTGGGCCTGCGGGTCGACGGCCGGGAAATCCGCGCGCAACGCATTGTTCTCAGCGCCGGAGCCGGCAACGCCGAGCTGCTGCAAGCGGCCGGCCTGAGCCAGCCCGCCATGCAAAGGCGACCATTGCACATGGTGCTGGTCAAGGGCCCGAGCCTGAAACCGCTGTACGCCCACTGCCTGGGCGGCGGGCCAAAACCACGGATCACCGTCACCACTCACCCGGCCGCCGACGGCCAGTGGGTCTGGTACCTGGGGGGCGATATCGCCGAAGCCGAGGGCGTGGCCCGGGAACCGGCAGCGCAGATTGCCGCAGCCCAGAAGGAACTGGGGCAACTGCTGCCCTGGATCGACCTGAGCCAGGCGCAATGGGCCACCCTGCGGGTCGACCGCGCCGAACCGGCACAGTCGGGCCTGGCCCGCCCGGACAACGCCTTCCTCGCCGAGCAGGATCGCCTGCTGGTGGGCTGGCCGACCAAGCTGGCCCTGGCACCGGACTTCGCCGACCGGGTCCTGGCTGCCCTGGAGCGCGACGGCATTCGCCCCGCCGCCGCCCAGGCCCTGCCCGAACTGCCCAAGCCGCCCCTGGCGCAACCAGCCTGGGAGCAACTGCTGCCATGAGCCAGCCAACCCTGCACGATCTGCATCGCCCCTTGGGCAGCACCGGCCTGCTGGTGTCGCCCCTGGGTCTGGGCACGGTGAAACTGGGCCGCGACCAGGGCGTGAAATACCCCAACGGCTTCCAGATCCCCGACGACCAGGAGGCCCGCATGCTGCTCAAGCTGACCCGCGATCTGGGCATCAACCTGATCGACACCGCTCCGGCCTACGGCCGCAGCGAAGAGCGCCTGGGCCCGCTACTGCGCGGCCAGCGCCAGGAATGGGTGATTGTCAGCAAGGTCGGCGAAGAGTTCGCCGATGGCCTGTCGCGGCACGATTTCAGCGCGGCCCATACCCGGATGTCCGTGGAGCGCAGCCTGCAACGCCTGGAAACCGACTTCATCGACCTGGTGCTGGTGCATTCCGACGGCAACGACCTGGCGATCCTCGAGCAGTGCGAGGTCTACCAGGCCCTGGCGCAGCTCAAGCAGGAGGGCAAGATCCGTGGCTTCGGCTTCTCCGGCAAGACCGTAGACGGCGGCCTGAAGGCCCTGGAGCAAGGCGATTGCGCCATGGTTACCTACAATCTGAACGAACAGGCCGAGCGGGCAGTCATTGACTACGCTACCGCTCACCACAAGGGCATCCTGGTGAAAAAGGCGCTTGCCAGCGGCCACGTCTGCCTGAGCCCGGGCATCGATCCCGTGCGGGCCAGCTTCGAGCTGCTGTTTGACCGGCCCGGTGTCGCCAGTGCTATTGTCGGGACCATCAATCCCTTGCACCTGGCCCATAACGTGTCGACTGTGGCGCAGGTCCTTGGCAAGAACTGATGCCGCCGACGCGGCCGACCCCGACGCAAGAAGGAGCCGAGATGTCGCGACCGCTCATTAGAAAGAACCCCAGCAACTTCAAGACCCTGCCCCTGTTCGTCGAAGCGACTCCCGAAGGCTTGAGCTACCAGAGCGTCGGAATGCCGCTGAACTTCGCCCAGACCCTGCAGCGCCGGCGCGCGGTGACGGTGGCCGACAATCAGCGCTTCGCCCTGGAGCTGGCCAACCTCGGAGTCTCGGTGCGCCTGACCCTGCACTGGCAGAACCGCGACTACTGGGTGCTGGTGCGCCAGCGCCGCCAGGATCGCGGCGATGTGGTGCTCAAGCTGATTTCCGGCTATGTCCCGGCTCACGAGCTCAACCTGCCACTGCATACCGCGATCCAGGAAATTGCCGAGGAATGCCTGCTGGAAACCCCCGAAGGCTGGCTCGGTGGGCGCTTCAACGACACCTGGCTGCCCGCGCCCTACGCCGGCGCCCTGCACTATCGCGAGGCCCTGCCCTTTCGCCTGACCCCGCTGTCCGGGGCGGCGCTGCCGGTGCGCTGTGGCAACCTGCAGTTGCTGGAGCGTCCCCGGGCCTATGTGCACCTGCCCACCGCCTCACTGCAGTTGATCTACGACCTGCGCCTGGACGTGCCGAGGGAAGCCAAGTCCCTGAGCCTGTTCCACGTCGACGAGCGCCTGGAGGGCGACCAACTGGTGGCACGGCTGGACCGCAAGCGCCCGGACCTGTACCTGATGCCCCTGGACAACGGCGAGCCCTGCGCCGAGCTCTACACCCTGAAGAAAGACCAGTTGCATCCGGCCAGCACCCGCGGCCTGTACCTGGCGGAAAGCTTCGCCCAGCAGGAAGGCTGGGTGGTGAGTGACGAGCGGATTCGCTGGAAGGACTGGCTCAGGCAGCGGGGCCTGGAGCCACCGCAAAAGGCGTCGAAGCTATCGCGGCTAACCGGCCGGGCCCGGCAGATCCTGCGCAAGATCGTCCCCGGCAACGCCCGGCGCCAGGGCTGAGGCAAAAAAAGGCGCCTGCAACAGGCGCCTTTTTTGCGGACCGCAAGGCCGTTACTCGGCCTTGTCGGTCTTGCGGATCTTCTCGACGATAGCCGTGGTCGAGCTGTTTTCCACAAGCCCCAGCACCTTAACGGTGCCGCCATAGGCACCGACTATATCGGCACCTACAACCTGGTCGATGGAATAGTCACCGCCCTTCACCAGCACGTCCGGCCGAACCTGGGACAGGAGGTTTTCCGGGGTGCCTTCGGGGAAACTGATCACCCAGTCCACCGCCCCCAGCCCCGCCAGCACCGCCATGCGCCGGTCGACACTGTTGATCGGACGGCCAGGGCCCTTGAGGCGGCTGACCGAAGCGTCATCGTTGATCGCCACGATCAACCGGTCGCCCTGGGCTCGCGCCTGTTCCAGGTAGGTCACGTGCCCGGCATGCAGGATGTCAAAGCAGCCGTTGGTGAAGACGATCTTCTCGTTGTGGGCTCGGGCATCATCGATGGCCAGCAACAACTGGTCGAGGCTCAGCACCCCGCGCTCGGAGCCTTCCTCGCGCTGGATCGCCCGGCGCAGTTCGGGAGCACTGATGGCGGCGGTACCCAGCTTGCCAACCACGATGCCGGCCGCCAGATTGGCCAGGCCCACTGCGTGGGGCAGCTCTTCGCCGGCGGCAATGGCGGCCGCCAGGGTGGAGATCACCGTATCCCCGGCACCGGTAACGTCGAACACTTCCCGGGCCCGGGCTGGCAAGTGCATGGCCGGGTGGTCGGGGCGCAACAGGGTCATGCCATGTTCGCCACGGGTCACCAGCAGCGCCCCCAGCTCCAGGTCATGCATCAACTGCGCGCCCTTGCTCACCAGTTCGTGCTCGTCGGCGCAGCCGCCGACGATGGTCTCGAACTCGCTGAGGTTCGGCGTGATCAGGCTGGCGCCGCGGTAGATGGAGAAATCCTTGCCCTTGGGGTCCGCCAGCACCGGAATGCCCCGGGCCCGCGCAGCGGCGATCAGCACTTGGTGATTGCGCAGCGCGCCCTTGCCGTAGTCGGACAACACCAGCACCTTGATCCCGTCGAGCAGGGCATCGACCTCGGCCGCCAGGGCCAGGGCGTCGGTGGCGAAGGGTTCTTCGAAATCGATACGCAACAACTGCTGGTGACGGCTCATGACCCGCAGCTTGACGATGGTCGGCTGGTGCTTGATGCGCTGGAACAGCGCACGCACGCCCGCGCCTTGCAGGCTGTTGGCCAGGCTGTCGGCGGCTTCATCGTCGCCGGTCACGCCCACCAGGGAGGCCGGCGCGCCGAGGGCAGCGATGTTCAGGGCAACGTTGGCGGCACCGCCGGGGCGATCCTCGATTTGCTCGACCTTGACCACCGGCACTGGCGCCTCAGGGGAAATCCGTGAGGTACCACCATGCCAGTAACGGTCGAGCATGACATCGCCGACCACCAAGACGGGGGCTTGATCGAATCGCGGCATGGACAACTTCATGGAGCATCCCACATACAAAATGAACAGGGGCGCGATATTAACACAGGGTTGGCGCCGCCTAGTTCTATGCCTTGAATGGGGCCGACGAAGAATTCTTGCCGCTTATTTACGGGGCAGCAGTTGCAGCAGGCGGCGGATCGCCTCCGGCAGTGCCACGGTCGCCGTGTCGATCTCGCAATCGGCCTGCAACGGCGCTTCATAGGGGCTGTCGAGCCCGGTGAAGTCCTTGATCCGCCCCTCCAGCGCAGCCTGGTACAACCCTTTGGGGTCACGCCGGGCACAGGTGTCAAAAGGTGTACTGACGTACACCTCGATGAATTCCCCCGGGCCGAACAGCGCGCGGGCGGCATCGCGCTCGGCGCGAAACGGCGAGATCGCCGACACTATGACCAGCAGGCCGGCGTCCACCATCAACCGCGCCACCTCGGCCATGCGGCGGATATTCTCCTTGCGCGCCTCGGCCCCCATTCCCAGGTCACTGCACAGGCCACCGCGAACGTTGTCACCGTCGAGGACGAAGGTGTGCATACCCAACTCGTTGAGCCGCAGCTCCAACAGATTGGCCAGGGTCGACTTGCCGGCCCCCGACAATCCGGTCAGCCAAAGACAGCAGGGTTGCTGCTGCTTGAGGGCGGCCCGGGCCTCGGTGGACAACGACAGGCTGTAGGGACGGATTTGCGGGCACTCCAGCGGTACACAGGCAAGCTTATTCATAACCGAGCATCTCGTAGTCGCGTTGATAGACCCGGCGCACCAGGCGCCGGGTGCGTACCGAACAGATATCCCTGACGGGGGTGCTATGGCGCTGCTGGGTGCTGTTGACATGGGGCAGTCGGGTCTGGACCTGCAACTGCTCGCACAGCAGTTGGAAATCTCGCTGCAGGTGCTCCTGATAGCCGACGAAATCCAGGGCCAGGCGGCCCAGGGAATCGGTGAGAAAATCGCTCTGGGCAGCAAAGTGCATCTGCTTGTGGATGGTTTCCGGGTGCAGCCAGCGGCCGATAAAGTCATCGAAGTCGCGGTAATGCCCTACCAGCGCCTGGGCTGCCTGGTCCCGTCGGCCGAGGCGATTGCCCCGCAGGAAAGCGTAGGCCGAGTAGGCGCGCTCCAGGGGGTCGCGCACGAAAGCAAACTTGAAGCTGCTGGAAAAGGCCTGGGGAAACTGCTGCTCGTACCAGTACAACGGCAGGTGCCCGGGCATCCAACCGTCGAACAATGCCGAACAGATGCTGCTGCCCGCGCACTTGGGGACATGAATGAACAGGCAGGAGTGCCGGGAGAAGGCATCAGGAAAGCGCACATTGGCCGACATGGACTTGTTCACCACTTGGCGATCCACCACCGACAGGCGCCCAAGCAGGAAATTGCGCTGGGTCTTGGGTAATAACTTCCACACAAAGCGTTGCAACATTCTGCTACCCACGCGAGAGGGATGGCCCCCTCGATCTGTTCAAAGATTCAGGCGGGAACCATAACAAGCGGGAAACGCAGAATTATTTAGGCTTGGTCAAGACTGTAAGGAAGCGGCTACAAATGATGCCAAGGTGCCTTGCACACCAAGGCCCCGGGGAGCGAGCCGGCTCGCTCCCCGGAACAGGTCAGGCGATTCCGCTGGGCGCGGGCTCTTCCAGGCCCATGGCATGCAACCGCGAGTAGTAGCCGTTCTGTGCCAGCAACTGGGCATGGCTGCCGCGCTCGACAATCCGCCCCTGGTCCATGACCAGGATCAGGTCGGCTTTCTCGATGGTCGACAGGCGGTGGGCAATCACCAGGGTGGTGCGGCCCTTCATGACCTTGTCCAGGGCGGCCTGGATGTGCCGCTCGGATTCGGTATCCAGGGCCGAAGTGGCCTCGTCGAGAATCAGCAGCGGGGCGTTCTTCAGCAAGGCCCGGGCAATCGCCAGGCGCTGGCGCTGGCCACCTGAAAGCAGTACGCCGTTCTCCCCTACCTGGGTATCCAGGCCTTCGGGCAACTGGGCAATGAAGTCCATGGCATAGGCATCGGCGGCGGCCTTCTCGATGTCCTCACGCGGCGCACCGGCCAGGTCACCGTAGGCAATGTTGTTGGCCACGGTGTCACTGAACAGGGTGACGTGCTGGGTAACCTGAGCAATATGCCGACGCAGGTTCAGCAGGCGGAAGTCTTCGACCTCGGTGCCATCCAGAAGAATCTGGCCCTTGTCGTGGTGGTAGAACCGCGGAATCAGGTTGGCCAGAGTCGACTTGCCACTGCCGGAACGCCCCACCAGCGCCACCATTTTCCCGGGCTCGATACTGAAGCTGATGTCATCGAGCACCTGCCGTTCGGTTCCCGGGTAGGTGAAACTCAGGTTGCGCACCTCCAGGTGCCCATTGATGCTGGCGCGCTCGACGGTGCCGCGATCGACCTCAGGTTCGACGTCCAACTGCTCGAAGATGCTCTCCGCACCCGCCACGCCTTTCTGGATCGTTGAGCTGACTTCGGACAGCTGGCGGATCGGCTTGGGCAGCAGACCGGCCATGGTGATATAGGCCACCATTTCACCGGCAGAAGCATCACCGCGCAGATACAGCACCAGGAACATCAGCACCGCCATGGCGCTGTAGATCACCAGTTGCAACAGTGGGGTGTAGATGGCGCCGGTACGGGTCATGCGCAGTTGCTTGTCAGTGTTGCCCTGGCTGGCCGCAAGAAAACGCTGCTGCTCATAGGTCTCGCCGCCAAAGCTGCGAACCACGCGATAGCCCTGGATGGTTTCCGAGGCAACATGGGTCACATCACCCATGGCCACCTGGATCTTCTTGCTCTGCTTGCGGAATTTCTTGCTGGCGGTGCGGACCATGACCGCGATCAGCGGCAGGATGGCGATCATCACCAGGGTCAGGCGCCAGTTCATCCACAACAGCGAGCCGAACAGGAAGATCACGGTCATGCCTTCGCGGATCACCACCTTGATCGCGTCCGTCGCCGCCCCCGTGACCATGGTCACGTTGAAGGTGATACGCGAGATCAGGTGCCCGGAGTTGTGCTTGTCGAAGTAACGGTTGGGCAGGGTCAACAGGTTGTTGAACAGTTGCACCCGCAAATCGTGCACCAGCCCCAGGGATACCTTGGCCAGGAAGTAGTTGCCCAGGTAGGAGCCCAGGCCTTGCCAGGCAGCGATCAGCACGATCAGCAGCGGCACCGCTTGGAGCAACTGCATGTCGCGCAGATAAGGCACACCGGGAAACAGCACCGCCTGAGGGTTGGATAGGCCGTCGACGAAATACTTGAGGATGTAGCCGAGCATGGGCTGAGTCGAAGCGAAGATCAGAAACCCGACGATGCTGATGAGAAACAGACCAATATAGGGCCGCACATAGCCGAGCAGACGGAAGTAGATTTTCAAGCTCGAGGGGCTTGCGTCAGGACTGGAGTCGGTCATATCACGCGAATGTCGTCAAAAAGGAGGCTGACTTTAGCACAGCTTGTTCGCGGTACTGGCACTCCCATAGGCCCGAGATTGTTCAGCTGACCAACGACATCGCCAGCCATAAGTCGTTATGATTGCCAGCTTAACTTCCGGGATGAACGTTCAAGCATGCAACCCAATGCCCTTCACAACACGGCCAATCGAGTATTCGATTTCATTTGCCTGTGGATTCTGCCGATCGGTTATCTACTGCTTCTCTGTGCGATGTTCTTCCTTCCGGGGCGCAGTGGATTGCACAAGCTGTACTACGGACTGTTCAGCATCCCGACGCTGATCGCGCTGTGTACTCGCCCCAGCGAACTGAAAAGCCTTCTGCGCGAACCTGTCTTCATCGCCATGTTGCTGTTCTGCACCTGGGCCATTGTCAGCCTGGCCTGGAGCCCTCTGGTGGACAGCGTGCTGGGGGAAATCAAGACGCCTCTGCACACCCTGATGCTGTTCGCCGGCTGCATGCTACTGGTTCGCTACCGCGGCGAGGTGCTACAGCCGCTGGTCTTTTGTGCTGCGATCGTTGCTCTCATCGCCTCGATCTTCAACCTGTACGTCTTCGTTCGATACCACACCCCCGAACTGCGCATGATCGGTGCGGGCGCCTTTGACAACCCATTGCTGAGCTCCCATGTCTTTGGGTTCTTCTGTGTCTACTGGCTGTGCCTGAGCATGAACTGCCGTCGTTACCAGATACTCTGGCTGAGCGTTCCGGCGTTGGTCATCATGGTCGCCGCGCTGATCGCCACGGGCTCCAGAACGCCTCTGGTGGCATTGACCCTGGCGGCACTGTGGCTGAGCTTCATTAGTTGGAACCGTCGTTCGCTGATGCTGCTGGGCGGCATGCTGGCAGGCGGTATAGCCGTCGTTGCGCTGTTCTCGCAGATGCTTCTGGAACGGGGCAGCTCTTCGCGTTTCGATCTCTGGCGCCTGGCCCTGGAACAGATTGCCAACCACCCATGGATCGGCCACGGCTACAACGCCAGTCTGTCCCTGGACCCCGGCATCGGTTTCCTGCTGCAAGAGCCCCATAACTTCGCCCTGGGCGTGCTCTACTATGTGGGCATCATCGGCCTTCTGCCGTGGCTGTTCATGCAGGCCTGGGCCCTGTTCAAAAGCTGGCAACTGCGGGCCGAACCACTACTGATCCTGGCCTCGACCTGGCTGATGTTCGGCATTGGCGCAGGCCTGACCGAAGGCGGCGGGATTCTCTCTCGCCCCAAAGAGCACTGGTTCCTGCTGTGGATTCCCCTGGCCCTGATCGCTGCCCTGTGTATCAGCCAACGTGCGCGACGCTCACCCAGCCACACGGTCGAGTCGCTCACCCAGGCCGACGCCGACAAGCTGATGGCCAATGCCCGGGTTATCGAAGCCGACGGCCTGGGCCCCAAGGTCCTGCGTCTTGACGACGGCAGCTTCCTCAAGCTGTTTCGCCCTCGCCGCTGGTACACCTCCGGAGGGTTCAACCCCTACTCCACGCGGTTTGCCACCAATAGCGAGCAACTGCGCGAGCTGGGCATCACCACCCCGAAAATCCTCGGACTGTATCGTCTTGCCGACGGCAGCAACGCCGTCCGCTACCAACCGCTACCCGGCCAGACTCTGCGCCAGAGTCTGCAATTGGCAAGCTCTGGCGACGAGCGTTCCAAGTTGATCAAGCGCTTTGGCGCCTTCATGGCCAACCTGCATGAGCAAGGGGTGTATTTCCGCTCACTGCACCTGGCCAATGTGCTGGTACTGGAAAATGGCGAGTTCGGGCTGATCGATCTTGCAGACCTGCGGGTCTACCCCTCATCACTGAGAAAATCGCTGCGCCAGCGCAATGTGCGCCATATGCAGCGCTATGCCGAGGATTGTGGCTGGCTGTTCCTGGAGCACCTGGACGCACTGCAGGCCGGTTACGCCCAGGGCACCTCGATGCCCCTGGCCACCGGACTGTTGAAGCAGCTACCGGCGAATGACCTGCACCAGGTGGCTCGCTGATCCCTGCGCACGCACCTGTTCCATGACAGCTACACAGGGCTGCCTGGAACAGGTTCGGAAGGGATTAAACAGCGAGCGGTCAGGCTGAGCGCTGCCGGGCGTAGGCCAGGAAGCCGTCAATATCATCGCTGCAGAGCTTGTCGGCCAACCCGTGCAACTCAGCCTCCGGCCAGTCCCACCAGGCACTCTGCAAGAGTTGCTGGCGCTGCTCCTCGGGAAAGCGCCAGCGCAGGAAACGCGCCGGGTTGCCACCGACCACCGCATAAGGCTCGACGTCCTTGGTGACCAGCGCTCCCGCCGCGACAATCGCACCATGGCCAATGGTCACACCGGATAACAGCGTGCTGTTGGAACACAGCCACACATCACTGCCCACCCGGACGTCGCCATTGGTCCCGGCGTAGCCACTGATGTGCGCGGCCTGAGGCAGCATGGCCGGGAAGGGATAAGTGGTGACCCAATCCGCTCGGTGGTGGCCACCGAGGAATATCTGCACCCCTTCGGCAATCGAGCAGTACGCCCCGATGCTCAGGGTCGAGCCCTCCTGCCAGTCATGCACCTCGGGCAAGCCATAGCTGCCACGCCCGATGCTGTAACCTGGATATCTCTGCTGGAAACGCACCACGCCGCGCTCGATTTTCGGCAGCTTGCGGATCGCACGCTTGGCGCGCTTCTCCAGAAAACGTTGAATCCAGCCCATGCTCCGGCGTCTCTTCAGTCTTTTTCCAGTGGAGAAAAATAAAGGCGGCCCAATCCACGCCAGGTTTTCTTGTTCCAGGCCTTGAACGGAATCTGTGCCAGCAGCTCGCGTGCCAGTTTGCGATCCCGATTGGAGACTTTGAGGAACATCGAACTGAGGAACTTGTAGCGCACCTCGTCATACAGCGGGTGGTCGCTGAACAGGGCGTAGGAACGCAGGATGTTGTCGATCATGAACCTGTGGTTCTTGTAGGAGTTGGTGGCGTGCTTGCGATACCGCGCCATCAACACGTTCAAGCCATCGATGAAATAGCCGGCCCGGGTGATCTTCAACTCGATCAGCAGGTCTTCAAGACGGATATTCGGATCGAAACCGCCGACCTTTTCCAGGGCCTCACGACGAATCATCAGGGTCGGAGCCGGTGGATAGGGCTTGCGCTCAAGGAACATGTCGTCGAAGTCCAGGCGCCGGAACGGCACGTCACGGCGCTGGCGCTTCTCGGGAAACAGGTTGCCATCGCTGTCGATCAGCTCGATATTGCCCGCGCAGATCCCCACCTCAGGCTTGCCATCCATGTAGGCCACCTGAGTCGCAATGCGCTCGGGCAGCATGATGTCGTCGGAGCCGAAAGGCACGATCAGGCTGCCCCTGGACCGTGCAATGGCACCATTGAGAGTGTTGGTCAGGCCCTGATTCTGCTGGACCCGGAAGTCGAAGCCATGCTGCTCCTGCAGGCGCCGGATACGCTCGACACTGTCATCGCTGGAACCGTCATCCACCACCAGCAGCTCGATGTTCGGATAGGTCTGGTTGAGCACACTGAGAATGCTTTGCTCAATGTAGGGCGCGTGGTTGTAGGAGGCGATAATCACCGTCACCACAGGTTGCTGGTCTGCCATTACTGCCTCTTGCCCGCTTGACTCAAGCCGGAGTCGATCAATTGCCGGTACTCCTCGCGGAACACCTCGATATCGTGTTCTTTCTGCAGATAGGCATAGGCCTGCTGGCCCTTGGCGGCCAGTTCCTCGTCGGACAGCCCGAGATAGGCATCCAGCGCGGTGACCAGCGCCGATACATTGGCCGGCTCCACGGCCAGGCCGCCAGCCCCCTCGATCAGGGGCAGCATGGCCGGCACGTTCGAGGCAATCACCGGCAACTGTCCGCTCATGCCTTCAAGCAAGGCCAGGCCCAGCCCCTCGGCCAGCGATGGCATGGTCCAGATATCGAAGGCCCGCACGTATTGCAGGGCGTTCTCCTTGAACCCCAGCAGGTGAGCCCGGCCCTGCAGCCCCAGGCGCTCGATTTCAGCACGCAGATTGGCTTCCTCGCGACCGGCACCAATGATTGCCAACTGAGTTTTCGGGTACTTGTCCTTGAGTTGAGCAAAGGCCTGCAGCAGATAGGTATGACCCTTGACCGGCACCAGGCGGCCCAAGGCACCAATCAGCCGCACATCGGGGGCCAGCCCCAGCAACTCTCGGGAGCGCTCGCGGGAATGCTGCAAGGCCTCTGCCTGTTCAATGTCGATGGCGTTGGTGATCGCCCAGGTGTTCTGGTCGGTGAAACCGCATTGGCAATCGAGCAGGTACTGCTTGACGGCCGGGGACACACCGACAAAGCGCCAATGCCGATCGATCAGACGCTGGGTCTGGCGGCGCCGGTAAAGCCGGTCGTACTCACCAAAACCGTGGGAAATTCCGATGCACAACGGCACCTTCAACCAGCGGTTGAGGGTCAGCATCATGTTCACCGGCTTGAAGCGATTGCAGATCACCACATCGAACTGTTCCTTGCGGCAGAACTGATACAGCCGCCACATGGCCCGCAGGCGCATGCCCTTGAGGGATTTGTCGGAAAACTCGAAATACACCGAATGCGCGGCGCGACTCACCGGATCGTTCGGCCCGGGGCGCCCCCGCAGGAACGCTGCGGTGACTTCGTAACGCTCAGCCGGCAAGGCCTTGACGATCTGCTCGGCGAGATCGGCGAAGTCGTGGGATTTGACGTTGTAGTCCGGCTGCAACTGCAGGACCTTGAAGCGCTGACTCATAACTATCCCCGGTGAAAACCTGCGGCATCGATGATCCAGGACGGCTCACTGGCCAGGGCTTGGAGCGACTGCGCATCCTGCTCCGGCAACTGCGACCACTCATTGCGCTTCCAGCACACAAAGTGGAAGTACGGGAAACTGCGGTCGCCGTCGCGGTCATTGGTCAGATGCCCATCCTTCCAGTACCAGCGCGTCGGAAAATCACGGCTGCCGTCATGCCACTTGATGACTCCGCCCGGCGTGCTGAAGGCCTCGGTGAACTCACTGCGGCGGCGCCATGGATTGAACTTGCCCACCAGCTTGAACAGCGGTTCCGGGAAGTTCTTGCGCCAGAGGAAAATCCGACTGAACGCCCCTTCATCCAGTGCGTGATGCTGCTGGTCGGTAAAGCGCGTCTGCCAATCCTTGATCTGCCTGAACAACTCAAGCTTACGTGCAGTATTGCGTATCAGGCACAAGTGCCCGGCGACGCGCCGTTCATGGGTGGAGAACAGGTCATACCCCGCCAGGCGATCCGCAGTGAAATAGGCCCGCAGGTCACCGTAGACCAGGTCGATATCGCCGAAGGCCCAGAAGTCGTAGCCCTCCAGACGATCAATATGGATGTACCCCATTGCCGGCCTGATATCACAGAGCTTGTAGGCCGCATTGGGCGCAAAGTCGATCTCCAGGCGCCGGGATACCAAAGCGCAGTACTCAGCAAAGCTCATGCTTTCTAGCTTGACGTTCGGCGGCAGATTGTCCGGGGTCCCGCAGTCGCTGAAAAAGAGCCAGTCTATATCCGGATTCCGGCGGCAGCTTTCGAGAAAAAACGGCATCCAGAATGGCCAACGCCCGAAGTAGGGCATGAGAAACAAGATTCGCGGGCGAGGATTGATCACAAAGGACTCACTGTCGGATTGGGGCTACAAAACGCCCCCATGGTTATGTCGGTTTATCGCTGTTGCAATAGCCAGAACAGCTCATGGCGTCTGACCGCCTTGCGAAAGAACTCATTCTCCCCAAGTGCTGAAGGCATCCTACTGGCCATAAGCCATTGTATCGACCTGCGCAGGCGTCGCTTGAACGGCATTTTCGGTTGCAGGTCATGCATCATGCCCAAGGCCATGGCCTTGTCATACTGCTCGCCCTGGGACAGTGACAAGCACCAGGGACGCAACACCGCCGTCGACTCGAACACCGGCGGCAACGCAATGCCTGCGCCCGAATCCCCCATGGGCCAGCGGTCGTTGTCATGCAGGTGATTGGCGTAGCCAAGGATAGTGGTCGGCTGCCAGGCCAGCCCTTCCAGGGCTTGCATGACCGCCTCGCGAGCACAGATGTGGTCGGGATGAGGGTCCAGCGTCGGGTGCGGCAACACTATCACCTCAGGGCGCGCCTTGAGCAGCAGCTCACGCAGGTCGGCCAGGAGATTGTTCCAGGTCGGCAACCCGTCCTGGTCGGCGGGCAGCGGGAATGGATTGAACTGGCGGAACAAGCGGATATCGCTCAGTTGCGCCTCGCGAGAGGCCACCGGCTGTTCAGGGGAGGCCTGCATGGCAGGCAGCTGCAGGCAGAAATAGCCCAACTGCACGCAATGGGATTCAGGCACCCCGGCCCAGCGCGGCACAGTAATACTGTCCCAGGCCCGCAAGCGCCCCTTGATCCGCGCCGCCTCTGCCGGGTTCATGCCCATGGCCTGGTAATGCTCAGCCTCGATTTCGCCTGCGGTGAGGGTCACGATCCAGGCCTCGTCGGCCTGGCTGTACAGACCGAAGGCTGCCAACTCGGCATCGTCGGCATGGGGAGCGATCACCATCACCCGCTGGCGCCGGTAGTCGGGATCCCGCCAGAACATCAGTTGCGGCTGGATGCGGAGCCGACAGAAGCGCCCGCGCAACCTCAGCTCGCCACTGACCAGGGAACTGGCCAGGCCGCTGAGGTTGAGGTAGCGCAGGCCATTGACCCCGCGCTCGAACACCTGACGATCGGCAAGCGGACCGCCCGACACCTCAACAGCCGGGTCGAGAAAACGTCCCAGCCACGAGCTCTTGACGTGCACGCCTAGAACCAGGGTTTCATCCCCGGCCAGCGCCAGCGGCGCCTCCAGCAACAGGCGCCCCGCTTCAAGGCGCACAGCGGCCTGCTGGGCATCGCTGCCGAAGTCGTAGCAGTAATCATCCTTGGGCGAATAGAACAGATGATCGGCAAACCAGGCTTCATGGGCCAGCCAGGCCAATACCGCCAGCAATACCGGCACCCACCAGGCCACCAGGATGCCGGCCACCAATAGCAGCACCAGCCCGATCAACAGAGCGATTCGTTTATTGCGCCGGTGACGCTTGAGCAGTTGTTGCTTGCGACTCATGGGCTGACTCACACCTGGAAAACCGGCACAGGATTGCACCAACGGTCCTTGTATTCACGGTCGGCACGACCGAAGGAGAAACGCAGTGGCTTGTTCAGGGCACGGGCCTGTTCCCAGGCACTCTGGGTGTTGAGAAAACTCAGCACGCTGCCAGGGCTGAACTCACGAGTCTCCGGGTCTACCCCACCGTTCACGTACTCGACGCTGATCCACTCCGGCGCTTCGACCCGGTAGATCAGTTGCACGGCAATCGGCGCGTCGTTGAGGAAGATCACCGAACCGATCAGCAGCTCGCGCAGGCGCTCCAGCACCTCGGCCATACGCTCGGCACCGGTGGCGGCAAAGCCCCAGCGGCGCTGGAACAGGTCGCAGTAGATCGCCGCCAGCTCGGGGCTGCTGAAATCACTGACCGGGCGTACAACCCCGCCCGCCTCTTCCAGCAGGCGCAGCTCACGACGCTGGTTGTAACGAAACTTCTTCGACAGCTCTTCCGGCGTCCTGGCCATGGCCAGCTGTTCAGCCTGGGGCTTGAGGCCGGTCAGGCGCCCCTCGTTCAATGCGGACAGGTAACGCCCACGATGGCGCAACACCGCCTGAGCATCAGCAGCGGCGGGCAGGATCAGCTCGGCATTGCCGATATCGAACAGGCCCTTCTTGCCGGCCCGCTTGAGCACGTCCTTGGACAGCGCCAGGTCGCGCCCCCAGGTGGCAATGGCCGCCTGCAATTGGCCGTTGCGCTCCCAGGCCAGGTAGCGCACCGGGATCTGCGCCAGGTCCGCCAACTGCTCCACCACCAGGGGATGGGTTGCCACACTGCCACCGAACCGCTGCCAGGCATCGGCGTAGGTCGATGCGTCAATGACTGACCAGCCACGTTCGCGCCAGCCTTGAAATCGATTGAGCATCAGCCCCTCGCGGTCAGATCGGTGACTTGCGGCAAACGCCAGAATACGTCGCGTACAGCACGGTCGGAGAAGCGCTCGCGCAGGCGATCGAGCATCAGCTCGGCACAGACCCGGCGCTGGTGGTCGTCCATCGCGGCCAGATGCTGAAGCCCCTGGGCCATATGTTCAACGTCGCCCAGGGGGAACAGGATGCCCACCCCCTCGACCACTTCCCGGGCACCGCCACAGGCGGTGGCCAGCAGCGGCACGCCGGCGGCCATGGCCTCCAGCAGGACCATGCCAAAAGGCTCGTGGTCGGAGCTCAAGGCAAACACATCGAAGGCGCGGAAATAGCGTCGGGCCTGAGGCACCTGCCCGAGGAACAGCACGCGATCGGCAATCCCCAGCTCGCGGGCCAGGGACTTCAGGTCT
Organism: Pseudomonas protegens CHA0; assembly: GCF_000397205.1. Lineage (NCBI taxonomy): Bacteria > Pseudomonadati > Pseudomonadota > Gammaproteobacteria > Pseudomonadales > Pseudomonadaceae > Pseudomonas > Pseudomonas protegens. Next base: position 610,239 of record NC_021237.1, on the reverse strand, counting down.
TTTTCCAGACGCCCGGTTCCGAGAATCGCCAGTTGGCTGTGCGGCGGCAATTGCGGCAAAGCCGCGGCAAAGCCACGCAGCAAGGTGGCCTGGTCCTTGTCCGGATGCAGGCGCCCGACGTTGCCGACAATCCAGGCATCGGCGGACAGGCCCAGCTCGCTGCGCGCCTGGGCAGCGCTCAGTTGCTCGGCCTGCAGTGCCTCAAGGTCGATACGGTTGTACAGGGTCTGAATGCGCTGCGCCGGCCATTTCGGCAGGCAGGCACGCATGTCGTCACGCACCGCATCGGACACCCCGAGCAGGCTCAGGCGCTTACGGAACAGTTGGGCGAAGAGCTTGCGGCTGCCGCGCTTGTAATCGGAAAACGCATGATGGACACCGATCACCGGCAAGCCGGTACCGAGCAAGGCGATATAGATCGGCTTGAAGCGGTGAGCGATGCAGAAGCTGAAATTGCGTGACGCGGCGATCTTGCGCAGGTCGCGGATGGCGCCCAGCTTCAGGCCGCGGATGGCCTTGGAGCTGTATTCCATAAACAGCACTTCATCAGACGCGCAGCCCGCGGCGACATCGGCATCGGCGGCCCCGGTGAGAAACACCGTGGTCACTCGATAGCCGCTGCCCGCGAACAGGTTGGCGTATTGCCGGGCACAGTCCAGGAACGGCCCGTCATAGCCGTGGCAGAACTGCAGCACATGGCGTTCAGCCGAGCGTGTCATAAGGGTCCACGCCGTCTTTGACCACCAGAATGTCTTCCATGATCAGGTACTGCAGGTCGGACCCGTAGAACATGTTCAGGGCATCGGTGGGCGAACAGATCATCGGTTCGCCACGGCGGTTCAACGAGGTGTTCAGCGACACGCCGTTGCCGGTCAGTACTTCCAGGGCCTTCATCATGTCGTAGTAGCGCGGGTTGTATTCGCGCTTGAGCACCTGGGCCCGGGACGTGCCGTCCTCGTGGACCACTTCCGGTACCCGGGTCTTCCACTCTTCAGCCACTTCGAAGGTGAAGGTCATGAACGGCGCCGGGTGATCGACCTTGATCATCTGCGGGCCGACGGTGTCGAGCATCGACGGGCAGAAAGGCCTCCAGCGCTCGCGGAACTTGATCTGTTCGTTGATCCGGTCGGCCACGCCAGTGGCGCTCGGGCAACCGATGATCGAACGGCCGCCCAGGGCACGCGGACCGAACTCCATGCGGCCCTGGAACCATGCCACCGGGTTGCCATCCACCATGATCTTGGCGATACGCTCCGGGGTGTTGTCGATCTGCCGCCAGGCTGGCTTGTTCGGGTGGCGGGCACAGGCCGCGATCACGTCTTCATTGCTGTAGGACGGGCCGAGATAGACATGCTCCATCTTCTCTACCGGCACCCCACGGGCATGGGAAACGTACGCCGCGGCACCAACGGCGGTACCGGCGTCGCCGGAAGCCGGCTGCACGAACAGCTCCTTGACCTCGGGACGGGCAATGATCTTCTGGTTCAGCTTGACGTTCAGCGCACAGCCGCCGGCGAAGGCCAGCTTGCCGGTTTCCTTGAGGATGTCGCCCAGGTAATGGTCGATCATCTGCAGGGCCAGCTTCTCGAACAGCGCCTGCATGCTCGCCGCGTAGTGGATGTACGGCTCGTCGGCGATGTCGCCTTCGCGCTTGGGACCCAGCCACTCGATGAGTTTTGGCGAGAAGTAGAAACCCTTGCCCTTCTCTTTGTAGCGACGCAGGCCGATGACGTTGGCGTAATCGGTGTTGATCACCAGCTCGCCGTTTTCAAAACTGGCCAGGCGCGAGAAATCGTATTTGCTGGCATCGCCGTACGGCGCCATGCCCATGACCTTGAACTCGCCGTCGAGCATCTCGAAGCCGAGGAACTCGGTGATCGCGCCATAGAGGCCGCCCAGGGAGTCCGGGTCGAAGAATTCCTTGATCTTGTGGATCTTGCCGTTTTCGCCGTAGCCGAAGAAGGTGGTGGCGTACTCACCCTTGCCGTCGATCCCGAGGATCGCGGTCTTCTCCTTGAAGCCCGAGCAGTGGTAGGCACTGGAGGCGTGGGCCAGGTGGTGCTCCACCGGCTCGATCTTGACCTTTTTCGGGTCGAAGCCCAGTTGCTCCAGGCACCAGACGATCTTATTGCGGTAGCGCTTGTAGCGACGGTTGCCCATCAGGATCGCGTCCAGGGCGCGGTCCGGGGCGTACCAGTAGCGCTTGGCGTAGTGCCAGCGAGCCTTGCCGAACAGGCTGATCGGGGCAAACGGAATCGCGACTACGTCAACGTCGGAAGGCTTGATCCCGGCCTGCTCCAGGCAGAATTTCGCCGACTCGTAGGGCATGCGGTTCTTTGCATGTTTGTCGCGCACGAAACGCTCTTCTTCAGCGGCGGCAATCAGCTTGCCGTCGATATACAGGGCCGCTGAAGGATCATGGCTAAGGGCGCCGGACAGGCCAAGAATCGTCAATGCCACAGGGGTCTAGCCTCGTTTAGTCTGCATGCGGGCGCGATGCGCCTTGAAAATGAAGTGTGCTCGCAAGGGGCGAGAAACAACGAAAGGGCGGGATTATAACGTAAAAGCAGGTGCAAGCCTCTAGCGGCGAGCGCCAAGCCCGGGTTGGCACCCGCCGCGCGCCGTGGCCGCGGCGCAGGCAGCGGCCATGGGTCGCAGGTCAGGCCTCGGTGCCCTGGGCCGTCTTGGGCAGGCGCTGGTCAATCACTTGATACAAATTGCTGTCTTGCGGCCAATTGCGCATGAATCGCGCGCGATCACGGGCATAAGCCGGGGCAAAGCTGCTCAGGCTGGAGTGCTGGCACATGGAATCGAGGTCTATCAGCGCCCAGCGACCCTCTTGCCAGAACAGGTTGTGGCCCTTGAAGTCGCCATGGCTGATGCGCTCCTTGATCAGCTCGGCAAACAGCTGGTCCAGCGCCAGCAATTCCGGCTCCGGGGCTTGCCCGCTGTCCACGAAGGGTGCAAAGCGCTCGATGATGTCCGGCCCTGGCAGATGCTCGGTCACCAGGTAGGCGCTGCGCCGCAGCCACAGGAAACGCCGCTCCAGCAAGGCCAGAGGCTTGGGCGTGGCAATGCCCAGGAACGCCAGGCGATTGCCTTCGCGCCAGGAATGCCAGGCCCGGCTCGGGCGCCAGAAGCGCTTGAGCCAGTGAGCAAAGCCCTTGATGTTGTAGCGCTTGATCACCAGCGGCCGGCCCGCAACCTCGACCCGCCCAACACTGGCCGCGCCACCGGTCTTGTACAGATGGCCCTGATCCAGCAGGGCGTCGGCCTGCTCCAGCACCGGCAGCATCGCCGCCTCTTCCTCACGGCGGATCGCGCGCAAGGCGAACGGGCCGCGCTGCACGCTGAACAGCGTGCACTCGCGGCCGACCTTGTTGAGAAAGTCCCGCAGGCGCCAGCCCCGGACCTTGTTCACCTGCTTCTGCAGGGCTTCCAGGGGCAAGGCATGCTCGGCGTTGCTCAACAGGTAGTGCACCAGCAACTCTTCGGTGAACGGTTCCAGACTCTTGGGCAACTGGGCGAAGAATACCCCGAGGTTCTCCAGGACCTTCTGCCGGGACAGGGGCTTGCCCGCCTCTTCGACACAGATCCCCGCCCCATCGATCAAATACAGCCGGTTGTCGTGGCGCAGCAGATTGTCCAGGTGCAGGTCCGATTGCCACAGGCCCTTGGCGTGCAACTGGCCGATAGCCCCGAGGGCCTCGGCCAGTACCTCAGCCTGCTCGTCGGCCAGCACTGGCAGAGCTTCCACCTGCTTCCAGGCGTCGCCCAGGCTTTGTGCGCCCTGCAGTAACTCGAACAGCAGCCAGCCGCCCTCGCCTTCCTGCAAACCGTCCGCCAGCAGCAAGGGCGTCGTCAGCCCTTGTTCTGCCAGCAGGCGCACACCCTGCAATTCTCGCTGGAAATGCCGAGCGGCCTTGGAGCCCACCAGCAGCTTGGCCAGCACCGGACGCCCGCGCCAGACCCCGGCCCCCACGTAACGCTGCCCCGGCAGCACCCGCAGCAGGCTCAGCAACTGCAACTGTGCCGGGCCGGCGGCGTCCGCCAACTCAAGGCTCAAGGGCAGCGTCGGGCTGCGCCCGCTGTTCTTCAGTTCGGACAGACGCATCAGCGTGCCCCCTTGTGGCTGCGCCGAGCACTGAGCCGCGCCACCCAGGCATCCACCAGGGAGCTGTCCCGAGGCTGGCCCACATAGGCCGCCAGCAGGCTGCGCACCTCATCGCCGCTCCACACCGCAGCCCGGCGTAGCAAGGGCTCCAGATCCTTGACCCGATCACGCTGGCCAAACAGCAGGGGCCGGGTCTTTTCCAGGTCGATCAACTGCGCCTGATACCCATCGCCCTCGGCCCGCAGGAAAATATGCTTGGGATAGAAACAGCCATGCACCTGGCGCAAGCCGTGCAGCTGCCGGGCCAGTTGCCCGCAAGCCTGGAGCACCGCCTGCCGCTGATGCTCGCTGAGCCGGTCCCACTGCAACAGCAGCGCATCCAGGTCATCCCAGCCATCCAGGGCCCGGGTCAACAGGATCGCCCGGGACTCGCCATCGACCTTGCGCATACCGAAGAACACCGCTTGCAAGGCCGGAATGCCCAACTGCTGGTAGCGGCGGATATTGCGAAATTCACGGGCGAAACTCGGCTCGCCAAAGGGCCGGTGCAGGGTCCGGGTCAGGTAGTTGGTCTGGCGCTTGAGGTAGAACCCCTGCCCTTCCACATCCAGGCGAAACACACTGCTGCTGCCGCCACGACCGGTATTGGGTTCATCCACCGCGTCCAATTGGGTGGCCCACAGCTGGTCGAAAGTGCCGAGGCCATTGCGCTCCAGCAGCGCACGCTCCTCGGACGCCAGAAAATCAGTCATTCACGCCCCTCGAAAAATCTCAACACGTGGCGAATACGCTCCTTGTCGGCGGCACTCAAGTGATCACGCTGACGGTATTGCAGGTAGAAACGCAGGCGCTGGGTGGCCGACAGATGGTATTTGGCCACCTTATCCAGACAGGCCAGGTCCTTGGTGATCCGGTACTTGAGCCAGAAACCACGCCAGAAATCGCCGTTCGGGCAATCGATCAGGTACAACCGGTCCTGGTCGTCGACCAGCAGGTTGCGCCACTTCAAATCATTGTGGGTAAAGCGGTGGTCATGCATGACCCGGGTGTAAGCGGCCAACTGACGGCTGACGCCATCCACCCAACGACGGTCCTGCAGACGCGGGTCGTTGCGTTCGGCCAGCACCGAGAGATCCTCGGTACGCGGCAGCTCCCGGGTGATCATCGCCCCCCGGGAATAGGCCAGGCAGCGACGCTCCAGGCCCCAGGCCACCACATCGGCGGTGGGAATGCCCCATTTGGCGAAGCGCTTGAGGTTCTGCCACTCGAACTTGACCCGGGGCTTGCCCAGGTAGCGCCGCAGATTCTTGCCGGCGCCGGTATAGCGCTTGACGTAATAGTTGACGCCACCACGCTCGACGCGGATGACTTCGGACAACGGATCCCGGGTCAGGTGCTCGCCCTGCAGGGCAAACACCGCTTCCAGACTGCCGAAATCCTCCGCCAACGCCTGATAGGCCGGGTCCAGGTTCCAGCTCGCCATCAGAGTGCATCTCCGTACCGTTGCTTGCGGGCGTAGAGCTTTTCCGCCTTGCCTTCGAGCCAGGCCAGCAGTGCGGCCTCCTCGGCCAGAATCTGCCGCAACGGCTGCTGGAAGTAGCCCTTGAGAAAGCGCAGCTTGTCGCGGCGCGTCAGGCCGATATCCAGGGCCGAGAAATACAGCGCCGCCAGATCCTTGTTGCGCCAGCGCTGAGTGATCTTCGGCCGGGTCTGGGCCCGGTGCAGGTCGATCACCGAGAGCTTGAGCCCTTCGGGAGTGACAGGCCGATCGGTGTGCAGCAGGAAGTGGCAGATATAGCAGTCGCGGTGGTTGACCCCGGCGCGATGCATCATGCCGGTCATGCGCGCTACCTCGGCGATCAGCGCGCGCTTGAGCGCAGGCGCCGGCGGCTGCTTGACCCAGCCGATGCTGAAATCTTCGAGGCTGACGGTCGGCGCCAGCTCCTCGGTGACGATGAACGAATGCTGGTCTGCCGGATTGGCCCCACGCTCGCCGTAGGCCACGGCGGTCATGGTGGGCACGCCCACCTGATGCAGGCGCTCCAGGGCGCGCCATTCCTGGCCGGCGCCGAGCACCGGCAGTTTGGCGGTGACCAGGTTCTTGACGATCTCGCCCCAGCCGATCCCACGATGGATCTTCACGAAATAACCGCGGCCGTCGACTTCCGTACGCAAGGTACGGCGCGCTTCCAGCTCACGGTAGACCTGGCCCTTCAGGCCCTCGACAGCGTCGAACGCATCGCGTCCGGCCCAGAGGCTCTTGAAGGGTTCGGCAAGCATCAACTTCATCGGTGTTGCTCCGCCAGAATCACATCCGCAGCGTGCTGCGGCATGCTGTAAAGGTCGGCCGTCTCGGCGAACGCCAGGCCATTTCGGCTCCAGGTCGCGCGTGCAGCGTCGTCGGTCAACATGGTGGTGAGGTATTGATTGAGCTGCGCCTGTTCCAGCGGCTCATCCAGCACCAGGCCGCTCTGGGCCTCGGCAATGTAATGGGCATAACCGCAGACCGCGCTGACCAGCACCGGCAGGCCGGCCACCAGGGCCTCCAGCAATACGGTGCCGGTGTTTTCGTTGTAGGCCGGGTGAATCAGCAGGTCGGCGCCCAGCAGGAACCGCGGGATATCGCTGCGGCCCTTCATGAACTGCACCTGGTCGCTCAACCCCAGCGCAGCACTTTGCACCTGGAATACCTTGGGGTCGTCCTGGCCGATTACAAACAGCCGGGTGCGTTTTTTCAGCGCCGAGGGCAATGCCGCCAGAGCCTTGAGGCTGCGGTCCACACCCTTGGTCTTGAACCCGGAACCGATCTGCACCAGCAGCAGGTCGTCATCCTTGAGCTTGAATTCGCGACGAAAATCCGCCCGGATCTCGGCGGCGTTGGCCGGTGCCCGGCGGTCCTGGGCGATCCCCGGCGGCAGCAGGTGGAAGCGCTCCAGCGGGGTGTCGTAGTGCTTGATGAACAGCGGCTGCTGGACCTCGGAGATCATCAGGATCTCGGTCTTGGCGTCCTTGGCGAACACCGCGCGCTCGTACTCGGCAAAGTGCCGGTAACGGCCCCAGCGCCGGTACAGGGAGTGCCGCAGGTTCTGTGCCTTGTCCTCGAAACAGCCATCGGCGGCGTAGTACACGTCCAGCCCCGGCATCTTGTTGAAACCCACCAGCCGGTCCACCGGGCGCTTGGCCAGGTCGGCCTCCATCCAGGCGCTGAGCTTTTCATTGCGACGATGGTTGAACAGCGCCTTGACCGGCGCCACCAGCACTTCGAAACCGGGAGGGACATCGCCTTCCCAGATCAGGGTGTAGACACGGATCTGATGCCCGCGCCGCTGGCACTCCAGGGCGATGCGCATGAAATCGCGCTGCAGGCCGCCGAAGGGGAAATACTTATAAAGGACAAAAGCCAATTGCATCAGCGCGGCTCCTCAGCCAGTAACAGGGTGCTCAGTCGGCTGGCGACACGCTCGGGATTCAGGCGAGTGAAGCACAGCGGCCACTCGCGCTTGAGGTCATAACGCTGCTGGTCCACAGCGGTGGGCTGATAGGTGCATTTCTTCTGCAGGCACGGTGCGCACGGGAAGTTGCTGCCCAGGTGGATCTGCACCCGGCCATAGGCGCCGGTCAGCCCCGGGTTGGTCGGCCCGAACAGTGAGATGGTCGGTACATCCAGTGCCGCGGCGAGGTGGCCCAGCCCGGTGTCCACGGCCACGCAGGCCTGGGCATCGGCCAGCACCTTGGCGACCCCGGCCAGGTTCAGCTTCGGCAGCACCGTGGCGTTTTTCAGGCCGCTGGCGATGCGCTCGGCTCGAGCCTTTTCCGCGGGGTTGCCCCAGGGCAGCTTGACCTCGACGCCGAGCATGCCCATGCGTTCGGTCAGCTCGCGCCAGTAGGCCTCGGGCCAGTGCTTGGTGTCCCAGGTGGTGCCATGCAGGAACAGCACGAAGGGCTTCTTGCGCGGCAACTCCACGAGTTTTTCGACGTTCAGGCCATAGTCGCCCAGGCCCTGGGGCAGGTCGTAGCCCAGGGCCACGGCGAACAGTTGGCGCACGCGCTCCACCGCGTGCTGCCCACGGGCCACCGCCAGGCGCCGGGAGTAGAAGCGTGAAGCCAGAGGCTCGCGGGCCGAGTTCTTATCCAGCCCCGCCACCGGGGCGCGCACGTAGCGGGTCAGCCAGGCGCTTTTCAGCAGGCCTTGGGCATCGATCACCAGGTCGTACTTGGTCGAGCGCACGCTCTGCTTGAAGCGTCGCCACTCGCCACTCTTGATGGTCTGCCAGATGTTCTTGCGCCAGCGACGGATCGCCACCGGTATCACCTTGCCGACCGCCGGATGCCAGGTGGGAATTTCGGCAAAGCCTTCTTCCACCACCCAGTCGAACTTGATCCCGGGGATGGCTCGCGCGGCATCGGTCAGCGCCGGCAATGCATGGATCACATCCCCCAGGGACGAGGTCTTGATCAACAGTACCCGCAACTTATTGAACCTCGACCACGGTGCCCTGCAACCGCTGCAGGGCTTCGTTCACCGGCTGCGGCAACAACTGGCGCAGGCAGTTGTAATGGCCGAAGCGGCAGGTGCGGTCAAAGCACGGGCTGCATTCGATCCCCAGCCGTACTACCTCGACCCGATCGGCCAGGGGCGGGGTGAAGCCCGGCGAAGTGGAGCCGTACACCGCCACCAGCGGGCGATTGAGCGCCGCAGCCACGTGCATCAAGCCGGAATCGTTGGACACCACCGAGTCGGCGCAGGACAGCAGATCGATGGCCTCGGCCAGGGACGTTTCGCCACTGAGGTTGCTCGATTCCTCGCGCAGGCCGGGAATCAGCCGCCCGCGAATCTCTTCGCCCACAGCATGGTCATTCTTCGAGCCGAACAGCCAGACCTGCCAGCCTTCGCGGATCTTCGCCTCGGCGACCTGGGCGTAGTGCTCGGACGGCCAGCGCTTGGCTTCGCCGAACTCCGCCCCCGGGCACAGTGCCAGCACCGGGCGGTCCAGGCTCAGGCCGAACTTGGCCAGGGCCGCGTCCCGGCTTTGCGGATCGATCTGCAGGCTCGGGCGCGGATAAGGCTTGGGCAGCTCGGTCCCCGGCTCATAGGCCAGGGCCATGAAACGCTCGATCATCAGCGGATAACGTTCTTTGTCGAGCTTGCGCACGTCATTGAGCAGGCCGTAGCGGAACTCGCCGCGCCAGCCGGTGCGCTTGGGAATGCCGGCAAAAAACGGCACCAGCGCCGACTTCAGCGAGTTGGGCAGCAGGATCGCCTGATCGTACTGGCCAGCCAGGGACTTGCCGATCCGCCGGCGGGTCGCCAGTTCCAGGGCGCCATGGCCCAGGGGAAAGCTCAGGGCCCGACGCACCTGGGGCATGCGTTCGAGGATCGGCCGGCTCCACTCGGGGGCCAGCACGTCGATCTCGCATTGTGGATGACGCTGTTTCAGGCACTCGAAGAGTGTCTGCGCCATCACCATGTCACCGACCCAACTGGGCCCAACGATCAGAATATTCATGTGGTTTCCATAAACGAACCGGGGAGGCATACGCCTCCCCGCCTCGAGAATCCAGCACCGCGGCCTTCACCGCCGGTTCAGTTTGGGCGAGCCGGCAAGGCCCGCCGAATACATGGTTGGCCTTCTCAGGCCGCTTAGCTTAGCCCCAGCTCACGCCAAATTCGTAACACTTCCCGTCGTTCGGTCACAAATTGATCACCGGTAATGATTCCGGCCTCATTCTGCAACGCCTGCCGGTGAGCCGCGGAACGGTAGGCCTTGTAGACCTCGCGCAGCAGGCTGGCATCGCTCGCGGGCATCAGCCCGACTTGCTCCAGACCTTCCAGGATGCGGATGTTATCGGTATAGCGCAGCAGTGACGGGTGCTCTTCGGACCACGCCAGGGCCGCGTATTGCACCATAAATTCGATATCGACGATACCTCCGGCGTCCTGCTTGAGGTCGAACGGCGCCGTGGCTTCGAAGGCATTGGCTGCAGTTCCGGCGGCGGTCAGGCGGCTGCCCAGGTTGTCGCGCATCTTGGCCCGCATCTCGCTGACTTCCTGGCGCAGCTTGGGCAGGTCGCGTTTTTTCCCCAGCACCGCGGCCCTGACCTTTTCAAAGGCCTGGCCCACATCCTGGCTGCCCACCAGCACCCGCGCCCGCACCAGCGCCTGGTGCTCCCAGGTCCAGGCCTCGTTTTCCTGATAGCGGGCAAAGGCCCCCAGGGAACTCACCAGCAACCCAGACGCGCCGGAAGGCCGCAGGCGCATATCCACTTCATAGAGCTGGCCGGAGTTGGTCTGGGTGGTCAGCAGGTGAATGATGCGCTGCCCCAGCCGGGTGAAGAACTGCGCACCGTCTATGGGTTTGGGCCCGTCGGTTTCCGCCTGGGGGTCGCCATCATGGATGAACACCAGGTCCAGGTCGGAACCGTGGCCCAGCTCGATGCCGCCGACCTTGCCGTAACCGACAATGATGAAGCCCGGGTCGCACAAGGTGCCGTCGGTACGCAGCGGTGCACCGTGCTTGGACACCGTCTGGCGCCAGGCCAGGGCCAGCACCTGTTCCAGGATCGCTTCGGCGAGCCAGGTCAGGTAATCGCTGACTTTCATTAAAGGCAGGCTGCCGGCGATCTCCGAGGCGGCCACTCGCAGGCGGTGGGCCAGCTTGAAGTGGCGCAGGGCTTCCATCTGCTGCTCCAGGTCATCCTCGGGAATGCGCGTCAGGCGCTCGCGCAACTCGGCAGCCAGTTCCGGCGCCAGGGGCGGCTTGAACAGGCGCCCTTCGTTGAGCAGTTCATCCAGCAGCAGGGGGAAGCGGGTGATCTGCTCGGCGATCCACGGGCTGGCGGCGCACAAGGTCAGCAGACGACGTAGAGCCCCCGGGTTCTCGGTGAGCAGCACCAGATAGGCCGAACGCCGCGCCACGGCTTCCACCAGCGGCAGCACTCGCTCCAGCACCAGGTCCGGATTGGCGTGCTCCACCGCCTGGGCCAGCAACCGCGGAATAAAGGCATCCAGACGTTCGCGTCCCAGGCGCTGCATGGCACGTAGCTGCGGGCTGCCCCGCAGACCGGCCAGGGCACGCAGGGCCTTGGGCGCATCGACGAAGCCGCCCTCCTGCAACTGGCGGCAGGCGGCCTCCTCGTCCTGGGCTTCCTCCCACAACGGCAGCCATTCGCCACCCACCACCACTTCGCTTTCGGCGCCTTCATCCTCATCCGGGTCGGCGATGACCTGACGGAAGTGCCAATCTACCCGGCCGCGCCAGTGCATCAACTGTTCGTGGAAGGCGTTCCAGTCGGCAAAGCCCAGCATGAAGGCGATCCGCGCCTGATCCTGGGGATTGTCCGGAAGCATCTGCGTCTGGCGATCGGCGATGGCCTGGATCGCGTGCTCGGTATAGCGCAGGAACTCATAGCCTTCGCGCAGCTCGCTGATCACGGCAGGCGGCAGGTAGCCCTGCCCTTCCAGAGTGCCCAGCACCTTTAATAGAGGACGCTGCTGCAGGCTCAGGTCGCGTCCGCCGTGGATCAGCTGGAAAGCCTGGGCGATGAACTCGACCTCGCGGATCCCCCCCGAGCCCAGCTTGATATTGTCGGCCATGCCCTTGCGCCGGACTTCCTGCTGGATCAGCTGCTTCATGGTGCGCAGCGCCTCGATGGCGGAAAAGTCCAGGTAACGGCGATAGACGAAAGGCCGCAGCATGTCCAGCAACTGCGCACCGGCGGCCTGATCCCCTGCCACCACCCGGGCCTTGATCATGGCGTAGCGTTCCCAGTCGCGCCCCTGATCCTGGTAGTACTGCTCCAACGCATTGAAGCTCAACACCAGGGCACCGGCAGAACCATAGGGCCGCAGGCGCATGTCGACGCGGAACACGAACCCGTCGACGGTCATCGGGTCCAGGGCCTTGATCAGGCGCTGCCCGAGGCGAATGAAGAACTCCTGATTATCCAGGGGCCGCTTGACGCCGACGGTCTCGCCGCCTTCGGGGTAGGCGAAAATCAGGTCGATGTCCGACGACAGGTTGAGCTCCACCGCCCCCAGCTTGCCCATGCCGAGGATCACCATCTGCTGCGGCTCGCCGCTACGCCCGCCGGTGGGCACGCCGAACTGCTGGGTGTGACGCAGATACAACCATTGATAGGCCTGGTCGATGCAGGCGTCGGCCAGATCGGAAAGGTCGCGGCAGGTCTGCACCAGATCCGCCTGGCGGGTCAGGTCGCGCCAGATGATCCGCACCTGCTGGCGGGTGCGCTGGCGCCGCAGCACGCGCCCCAATTGATCCTCGCTCTCGGCCGCCTGCACCGCGGCGGCGATTTGCGCGCACAACTCCCCAGGCGCGAATGGGCGGTCCAGCTCGCCGCTGCGCACCAGCTCTAGCAACATCAAAGGGTCACGCAGGCTCTGTTCAATGACAAAGTCGCTGGCGGCGCCCACCCGGGCGAACTCTGCCCAGCGTTCGGCGCTCCAGTCGGCCAACCCGGGATCGCCTTCCAGGGCCGCGACGGCGCCACGCAACGACTGCTCTGCGCGGCTGACCAATGGCAAGAGAATCGCGGGGACGGGGGCAAGCGCGGGCAGGCTCATGGGCTATCCTTGATCGGCGTGGAAAATGCGGGCGGGGACGGATGTCGCGGGCAGGTCGCCTGATGGACTGTCGAACAAAAGTTAGAAATAGCTGAAAATAGGTTTTTTTTAGCAGCCGGCATTAATTTATTACCTATTCCCGTTAGTCATCGACCAACAGTAACGATTATTCTCACAACGCAGCAGGAGGCCACAAGCCGCTCTTCTGTAGTTTTACTACTCGTATATACATTCGAAAGGCTGAAATGGCCGACGATTTGTAGTAAAACTACACGCCGCTGGATCAACCTCCGGCAATCCAAGAATTTATAATCGTCTGCCCAAAAGGCCAGTCGCAAACTCAGGCAACCGATTCTGGAAGCCTTTCCGCCCTGGAGCAAGCCATGCAAGACCTCGATCCCGTCGAAACCCAGGAATGGCTGGACGCCCTGGAATCGGTTCTCGACAAAGAAGGCGAAGACCGTGCTCACTATCTGATGACCCGTATGGGCGAACTCGCGACCCGCAGCGGCTCGCAACTGCCCTACGCCATCACCACGCCGTACCGCAACACGATTCCCGTCACCCACGAAGCACGCATGCCTGGCGACCTGTTCATGGAACGCCGCATTCGCTCGCTGGTACGTTGGAACGCGTTGGCCATGGTCATGCGTACGAACCTGAAAGATTCTGACCTGGGCGGTCACATCTCCAGCTTCGCCTCCAGCGCCACCTTGTATGACATCGGCTTCAACTACTTCTTCCAGGCCCCGACCGACGAACACGGCGGCGACCTGATCTACTTCCAGGGTCACGCATCGCCAGGCGTCTACGCCCGTGCGTTCATGGAAGGCCGCATCACCGAAGACCAGATGAACAACTTCCGCCAGGAAGTCGATGGCAATGGCCTGTCGTCCTACCCGCACCCTTGGCTGATGCCTGACTTCTGGCAGTTCCCGACCGTTTCCATGGGTCTGGGCCCGATCCAGGCGATCTACCAGGCGCGCTTCATGAAGTACCTGGAAGCCCGTGGCTTCATCCCTGCCGGCAAACAGAAAGTCTGGTGCTTCATGGGCGACGGCGAGTGCGACGAGCCGGAATCCCTGGGCGCGATCTCCCTGGCCGGCCGCGAGAAGCTGGACAACCTGATCTTCGTCATCAACTGCAACCTGCAGCGCCTCGACGGCCCGGTTCGCGGCAACGGCAAGATCATCCAGGAACTCGAAGGCGTGTTCCGTGGCGCCCAGTGGAACGTCAACAAGGTGGTCTGGGGCCGTTTCTGGGACCCACTGCTGGCCAAGGACGTCGACGGCATCCTGCAGCGCCGCATGGACGAAGTCATCGACGGCGAGTACCAGAACTACAAGGCCAAGGACGGTGCGTTCGTCCGTGAGCACTTCTTCAATACCCCTGAACTCAAGGCGATGGTTGCCGATCTGTCCGACGACGAGATCTGGAAACTCAACCGTGGCGGCCACGACCCGTACAAGGTCTATGCGGCCTACCACGAGGCGGTCAACCACAAAGAGCAGCCGACCGTCATCCTGGCCAAGACCATCAAGGGTTATGGCACCGGCGCCGGCGAAGCGAAGAACACCGCGCACAACACCAAGAAAGTCGACGTCGACAGCCTGAAGCTGTTCCGCGACCGTTTCGACATTCCGGTGAAAGACGACGACATTGAGAACCTGCCGTTCTTCAAGCCAGAAGAAGGCAGCGCCGAAGCCCGCTACCTGAGCGAGCGTCGTGCCGCACTGGGCGGTTTCGTGCCGCAGCGTCGCGCCAAGAGCTTCAGCGTCCCGACTCCGCCACTGGATACCCTCAAGGCCATCCTCGACGGCTCGGGCGACCGTGAAATCTCCACCACCATGGCCTTCGTGCGGATCCTCGCGCAGCTGGTCAAGGACAAGGAAATCGGCCAGCGCATCGTGCCGATCATCCCGGACGAAGCCCGTACCTTCGGTATGGAAGGCATGTTCCGCCAGTTGGGCATCTACTCCTCCGTCGGCCAGCTCTACGAGCCAGTCGATAAAGACCAGGTGATGTTCTACCGCGAAGACAAGAAGGGCCAGATCCTCGAAGAAGGCATCAACGAAGCGGGCGCCATGAGCTCCTTCATCGCTGCCGGTACTTCGTACTCCAGCCACAACCAGCCAATGCTGCCGTTCTACATCTTCTATTCGATGTTCGGCTTCCAGCGTATCGGCGACCTGGCCTGGGCTGCCGGCGACAGCCGTACCCGCGGCTTCCTGATCGGCGGTACTGCCGGGCGCACCACCCTCAACGGGGAAGGCCTGCAGCACGAAGACGGTCACAGCCACATGCTGGCCGGGACCATCCCGAACTGCCGCACCTTTGATCCGACCTACGGCTACGAGCTGGCGGTGATCATCCAGGACGGCATGAAGAAGATGACCGAAGAGCAACAGGACGTCTTCTACTACATCACCGTGATGAACGAGTCCTACCAGCAGCCAGCCATGCCGGCCGGTGTCGAGGAAGGCATCATCAAGGGCATGTACCTGCTGGAAGAAGACACCCGCGAGGCCGCGCACCACGTGCAACTGATGGGCTCCGGCACCATCCTGCGCGAAGTTCGCGAAGCCGCGAAGATCCTGCGTGACGAGTTCAACGTCGCTGCCGACGTCTGGAGCGTGACCAGCTTCAACGAACTGCGCCGCGACGGCCTGGCCGTGGAACGCAGCAACCGCCTGCACCCTGGCCAGAAGCCGAAGCTGAGCTATGTCGAAGAGTGCCTGAACGGCCGCAAGGGTCCGGTCATCGCCTCCACCGACTACATGAAGCTGTTCGCCGAACAGATCCGCCAGTGGGTCCCATCCAAGGAGTTCAAAGTCCTGGGCACCGACGGTTTCGGCCGCAGCGACAGCCGCAAGAAACTGCGTCACTTCTTCGAAGTAGACCGTCATTTCGTGGTGTTGGCAGCCCTGGAAGCCTTGGCTGACCGTGGTGACATCGAACCTAAGGTCGTGGCTGAAGCCATCACCAAGTTCGGTATCAACCCGGAAAAACGCAACCCACTGGACTGCTGAGGAGACTTTCTGTGAGCGAACTCATTCGCGTACCTGACATCGGCAGCGGTGAAGGTGAAGTAATCGAACTGTTTGTGAAGGTCGGCGACCGTATCGAAGCCGACCAGAGCATCCTGACCCTGGAATCGGACAAGGCCAGCATGGAAGTGCCGGCCCCGAAATCCGGCGTCATCAAGAGCCTCAAGGTGAAGCTGGGCGACCGTCTGAAAGAAGGCGACGAACTGCTCGAACTGGAAGTCGAGGGCGCCGCTACTGCGGCCCCGGCGGCTGCTCCTGCGGCAAAAGCTGAAGCCAAACCGGCGGCTGCTCCTGCCGCAGCCCCAGCCCCTGCCCCTGCTGCCGCTTCGGTTCAGCAAGTGCACGTGCCGGACATCGGTTCGTCGGGCAAGGCCCAGATCATCGAGATCCAGGTCAAGGTCGGCGACAAGGTCGAGGCTGATCAATCGCTGATCACCCTGGAATCCGACAAGGCAAGCATGGAAATCCCGTCGCCTGCCGCTGGCGTGGTCAAGGCCATCAGCGTCAAGCTCAACGACGAAGTCGGCACCGGCGACCTGATCCTGGACCTGGAAGTGGCGGGTGCTACGGCTCCTGCTGCCGCTCCGGCCCAGGCTGCTGCTCCGGCCGCTGCCGCTGCGCCTGCTCCTGCAGCAGCCCCGGCTGCTCCAGTGGCTGACAGTGTTCAGGACATCCACGTTCCGGACATCGGTTCGGCCGGCAAGGCCAAGATCATCGAAGTGCTGGTCAAGGCTGGCGACAGCGTTGAAGCCGACCAGTCGCTGATTACCCTGGAATCCGACAAGGCGAGCATGGAAATTCCATCGCCTGCCGCTGGCGTGGTGGAAAGCGTTTCCATCAAGCTGGACGACGAAGTCGGCACCGGCGATCTGATCCTCAAGCTGAAAGTCAAAGGCGCAGCGCCTGCTGCTGCCCCGGCTCCGGCTGCGGCGCCAAGCGCTCCGGCTCCAGCCGCCGCTGCTGCCCCGGCTGCCGCTGCACCTGCTGCCGCCCCGGCCGCCGCACCTGCCAAGCCAGGCGCGAAAGTTCACGCCGGCCCGGCTGTGCGTCAACTGGCCCGTGAATTCGGCGTCGAGCTGAGCGCTGTCGGCGCCAGCGGCCCGCACGGTCGCATCCTGAAAGAAGACGTGCAGGTCTACGTCAAGGCCATGATGCAGAAGGCCAAGGAAGCGCCAGCTGCTGGCGGCGCAACCGGTGGCGCGGGCATCCCGCCGATTCCGGTCGTGGACTTCAGCCGCTTCGGTGAAATCGAAGAAGTGCCGATGACCCGCCTGATGCAGGCCGGCGCCGCCAACCTGCACCGCAGCTGGCTGAACGTGCCACACGTGACTCAATTCGACTCGGCCGACATCACCGAGCTGGAAGCTTTCCGCGTTGCACAGAAGGCCGTGGCCGAGAAGGCCGGCGTCAAGCTGACCATCCTGCCGCTGCTGCTCAAGTCCTGTGCCCACCTGCTCAAGGAACTGCCGGACTTCAACAGCTCCCTGGCGCCAAGCGGCAAGGCGATCATCCGCAAGAAGTACGTGAACATCGGCTTCGCCGTGGACACTCCGGATGGCCTGCTGGTACCGGTGATCAAGGACGTCGACCAGAAGAGCCTGCTGCAACTGGCGGCCGAGGCGGCTTCCCTGGCGGAAAAAGCCCGCACCAAGAAGCTCTCCGCGGACGAGATGCAAGGCGCCTGCTTCACCATCTCCAGCCTCGGGCACATTGGCGGCACCGGTTTCACGCCGATCGTCAACGCGCCGGAAGTGGCGATCCTCGGTGTTTCCAAGGCCACCATCCAGCCAGTCTGGGACGGCAAGGCCTTCCAGCCGAAACTGATGCTGCCACTGTCCCTGTCCTACGATCACCGTGTGATCAACGGCGCGGCCGCCGCACGCTTCACCAAGCGCCTGAGCGACCTGCTGGCGGACATCCGCACCATTCTGCTGTAACCCGCGTACCGGCCCTCCTGTCATGGGCGGGCCGGTAGCGCACGCTTTCCGAGCGCCACGCTCGTACCTCAACCCCGTCAATTTGGCGGGGCTTTTTTTGCCAGAAAAACGTCGCCAATTGCCCGTCAGTGCACGACGTTAAACAGCAAAAAAGTTACTTTGCAGAAATCCTTCTGCCTGCCGATACAGGTTTATAGCACTTAGCCTTCATCTTACTTGTCAGTCGATGCGCCATGATGCAACCTTGCCGCAGGCAACAGTAAAGAGGGCGTGAGCCCGGCGCGATCAGCAATTTCGAAGCGAGTTTCCCCATGAAAAGCCAACCCGATGCCGCCAGCCGTATGGCGGCCGAGGTAGTGACGCAGTTGCCTGTGCCCTCGCGGCTCGGCATGTTGCGTTTCGAACGGCTGAATGAAGCGAGCTGGGCGCTGCTGTTTCTCGATCCCAATTGCGAACGCCAGTTCGGCCTGCCCGCCGTCGAACTCTGCGCCCTGGTCGGCTCGCCCTATGCCAGCCTGATGGAGCCCGAAGCCCGCTATCAGCTGCACGACACCATCCAGCAGCAACTGAGCAACAGCTCCCATTACCTGATCCGCTATACCCTGCACACCGCCCAGGGGCCCTTGAGCATCCTCGAGCTGGGCGAAGCCTACAAACAGCACAACCGGCACCTGCTGCGCGGCTACCTGTTGGTGGTCGAAGGGCTGTTCAGCGATGCTTCGGCGCTGCCGGCACTGGATCTGGAAACCCAGAACACCCGCCTGCAGATCGCCCTGGAACTCAACCAGCGGGCCCAGCAGGAGCAATTGCAGCACCTGGAACGGGTGCGTGCGCAGCAGGATTTGATCCTGCTCCTGACCCGCCAGCGCTACAGCACCGGCAATTCGTTGAAGGAAGCTGCCGAACTGATTACCCGCAGCGCCTGCGATATCTACCAGATCGACTGCGCCAGCATCTGGAACCTGGAAGACCAGCAACTGGTGCCGATTGCCGCCTATCACCGCGGCCCCCAGGAATACCGCATGCCGGAGTCCATCGACGCCAGCAGCTTTCCCGACTACCTGGAAGCCCTGCATAGCTGCCGCGCCATCGACGCGCAGAACGCCATGCGCGACCCGCGAACCCGGGAGATGGCCGAGAGCCTGCGCCCGCGGGACGTCAACGCCATGCTCGACGCCAGCATCCGCATCGACGGCCAGGTCGTCGGCGTGCTGTGCCTGGAACAGACCGGCATGACCCGGGCCTGGCAGTCGGACGAGATCGCCTTCGCCGGCGAACTGGCAGACCAGTTCGCCCAAGTCATCAACAATCACAACCGGCGGGCCGCCACCAGCGCCCTGCACTTGTTCCAGCGCGCCGTGGAACAGAGCGCCAACGCCTTCCTGCTGGTCAATTGCGACGGCGTGGTGGAGTACGTCAACCCCAGCTTCACGGCGATCACCCAATACAGCACCGAAGAGGTCCATGGCCACCGTCTGTCCGAACTGCCGGCCCTGGAAAACCTCAGCGAGCTGCTGTTCGACGCTCCGTCCAGCCTGGCCAAGAGCAACAGCTGGCAGGGCGAGTTCAAGAGCCGGCGCAAGAACCTGGAGCCTTACTGGGGCCAGCTGTCGATCTCCAAGGTGTATGGCGACAACCGCGAGCTGACCCACTACATCGGCATCTACGAAGACATCACCCAGACCAAGCTCGCCCAGCAGCGCATCGAGCGCCTGGCCTACACCGACAACCTGACCAACCTGGGCAACCGCCCCGCCTTCATCCGCAACCTCGATGAACGCTTTGCCCGAGACAGCGATACCCCGATCAGCCTGCTGCTGGTGGACATCGACAATTTCAAGCGGATCAACGACAGCCTCGGCCACCAGACCGGCGACAAACTGCTGATCAGCCTGGCCCGGCGCCTGCGCAACAGCCTGAGCCCCAGCGGCAGCCTGGCGCGCTTCGCCAGCAACGAATTCGCCGTGCTGCTGGACAACACCGACCTGGAAACCGGGCAACAGATCGCCAGCCAGTTGCTGATGACCCTGGACAAGCCGATGTTCGTCGACAACCAGTTGATCAGCGTCACCGGCTCCGTGGGCCTGGCCAGTGCGCCGCTGCACGGCCGTGACCCGCAGACCCTGATGCGCAACGCCGGCCTGGCCCTGCACAAGGCCAAGGCCAACGGCAAGCACCAGGTGCAGGTCTTCACCGAAGCCCTCAACGCCGAAGCCAGCTACAAGCTGTTCGTCGAGAACAACCTGCGCCGCGCCCTGACCCAGAACGAACTGGACGTGTTCTACCAGCCCAAGCTGTGCCTGCGCAGCGGCCGCCTGCTGGGCATGGAAGCGCTGCTGCGCTGGAACCACCCGGAAAAGGGCATGATCCGCCCCGACCAGTTCATCAGCGTGGCGGAAGAAACCGGCCTGATCATCCCCATCGGCAAGTGGATCGCCCGCCAGGCCTGCCGCATGAGCAAGCAACTGACCGCCGCCGGCATGGGCAACCTGCACGTAGCCATCAACCTGTCGCCCAAGCAGTTTTCCGACCCGGACCTGGTGGCCTCCATCGCCAGCATCCTCAAGGAAGAACAACTGCCCTCCTCGCTGCTGGAGCTTGAGCTAACAGAGGGCCTGCTGCTGGAAGCCACCGACGACACCCACCAGCAGCTGGAACAACTGAAAAAACTCGGCCTGACCCTGGCCATGGACGACTTCGGCACCGGCTATTCGTCCCTGAGTTACCTGAAGAAATTCCCCATCGATATCATCAAGATCGATCGCAGCTTCATCCACGAGATCCCCGACAACCAGGACGACATGGAAATCACCTCCGCGGTGATCGCCATGGCCCACAACCTGAAGATCAAGGTGGTCGCCGAAGGCATCGAGACCGCCGAGCAACTGGCCTTCCTGCGCCGCCACCGCTGCGACGTGGGCCAGGGCTACCTGTTCGACCGGCCGATTCCCGGCTCCGAGCTGATTGCCAAGCTCAAGCGTTATCCTCGTGGCCCAATTGCCTGACAGCGCTGTAACACTCGGGCAAACTGCGTGTCTATCGACTGACTGACTCCCCAACCTGACTGGAGGACTGCAACATGGTCTTGCGCTCGGAAATTCTGGTGAACAAAAACGTGCTTCCAACCAAAGAACAAGCTCTGCCTGGCCGTGAAACCCCCATGGCCCTACCTGCCGAACACTACGTCAACGGCAACCCGCTGCTGGGCCCGTTTCCGGGCAATGTGGATTTCGCCATCTTCGGCCTGGGCTGTTTCTGGGGTGCCGAACGGCGCTTCTGGCAGCGCGAAGGTGTGTTCAGCACGTGCGTGGGTTATGCCGGCGGCTTCACCCCGAACCCGACCTACGAAGAAGTCTGCTCGGGCCTGACCGGGCATACCGAAGTGGTGCTGGTGGTGTACGAGCCGGAAAAGGTCAGCTACAAGGAATTGCTGGCGATGTTCTGGGAACTGCACAACCCGACCCAGGGCATGCGCCAGGGCAATGACATCGGCACCCAGTACCGCTCGGTGATCTACGCCACCAATCCGACCCAGCTGGAGCAGGCGCTGCACAGCAGGGACGTGTTCCAGGCGGAGCTGACCAAGGCCGGCCTGGGCACCATCACCACGGAAATCGAAGAAGCGCCGACCGTGTACTTCGCCGAGGCTTACCACCAGCAGTACCTGGCGAAGAACCCTGAAGGCTATTGCGGGATCGGCGGCACCGGCGTGACCTGCCCGATCTGAGTCCATGCGCCGGCCTGCCGGCTCCTGCAACCTTCCGCAGGAGCAGGCTGGCCAGCGACCCTTTACTCTGCGATCAACCAGTCCATCTGCCAGCCGCCCTGGGTCTGGCCGAGCTTCTTCGACAGCCAGGGCAGCAGCTCGCGCAACTCCTCTTCCAGGCCCCAAGGCGGGTTGGCGATCGCCAGGCCCGAACCGTTGAGGCTGTTGGGCGTATCCAGCGGATGCACCAGCAACTCCACCCGCAGCAGCTTCGGCGCACCGGTACCGGCCAGGTCCTGATAGAAGCGTCGTAGGGCGCGCTGGTCCTTGACCGGGTACCAGATGGCCGCCACGGTCTGGCGCATGCGGCCAATGGCTTCCTTCAGCGATGCCGCACAGCGCTGCATCTCGTCCAGTTGCTCGAAAGGCGGGTCGATGAGCATCACCGCGCGTTTTTCCGCCACCGGCAGCAGGGCCCGGGCCACGTGCCAGCCCTCGCCCAGGTGCACCGCTACCCGCCGGTCACCCTTCATGTTGTCCTTGAGCAGCAGGCCGTCTTCCGGGTGTTTCTCGTTGAGCAGCACCCGATCCTGGGAACGGGTCAGGCGCCGAGCCAGTTCCGGCGAGCCCGGGTAGTAACGCAACTCGCCATCGGGGTTCATCTTGTGCAGCACCTGCATGTAATCGGCGGTCAGCGCCGGCAGGTCCTCGTCGCCCCACAGGCGGGCGATGCCTTCCAGGTACTCGCCGGTGCGCGTGGCCTGGTCGCCCTTGAGGTCATACAGGCCGATACCGGCGTGGCTGTCGAGGTAGGCGAACGGCTGCTCCTTGCGCGACATCAGGGCGATGAGGCGGGTCAGGGTCAGGTGTTTGAAGACGTCGGCGTGATTGCCGGCGTGGAAGGCGTGACGATAGTTCATGGTTGCTCCTGCGCAGGGGGGCAAGTTTACCCTGTGCGCAGGCTGTCGTCAGTTCAGAGCGGGGCCGTACCCGGCGCAGGCGACGACGGGCACGGCCAGGGTTTCAGACAAACTCGTGGCTGACTTGCGACCACAGGCTGACCCGCCGTCCGGACGTTTCGAACACCTCGATCTCGCGCTTGATCCCGCCACTGTCCTTCCAGCCCGGCAGGTCGAGCACGATCAGCTCCTCCATCATCGCCATGTACAGCGCATCCACCGGCGCCCAGAGCTTGCCGATGGCGGCATTGTCCTTGCCCGCCAGGCACAGGTTGATCGGGTGGGACATGCTCACCTGGCTGAACACCGCATGACCGGCTTCCAGTATCTGCGCCGCGACCTGGTTGCATTGGAGAAAACGCTCGTTGATGACGGCCGGCTCGGAATGGCTGTAGGGGCAGGCCAGGAAAATCTTGCGCATCGTTACCTCGATTTCAGGGATAGGTGATGCGGGCCGTCAGGCCCGCGCAGGTTGCAGGGCAAAGGCTGCCGCCTGTTCCTGCTCTTGCAGCTCATAGCGCTGGGCGGCCGGCACCGAGATGCGGATGGCGATCGCCACCGCCAGCAGGCCGCCAAACAGTTTGCCGAGCAGAATCGGCAGGATCAGGCTTGGCTGGAAGTTCGCAGTGAAGGCCAGGTGGTCGCCGATCAGTGCCTGGGCGCAGACCCCCAGGGCCACGCACAGCACCTTGTCGCGGGCGGTCATGTGCTTGAACAGGTGGAAGGTGGCGATGATGTTGGCAAACACCATGATGAACCCCGCGGCACCGGTGCTGGACAGGTTCAGATGGCGTCCCAGCAGCTCCATGGGCTTCTTGCAGTAGCGCTGGAACAGGTAGCAGATGGGGAAGGTACCGGCGAGCATGATGCCGATGTAGCCGGCGATCTCGATCGCCCGGAACAGCTCCTTTTCGTCGGCGAACATCGGGTCGAAGCCCCAGCCGCCGAAGTTGATGCTGAAGAACTTGGTGAAGTGCTCGACGATGCTCAGGGCCAGGATCAGCTTGATCGCCGCGTCCATGATCTTGCCGAACACCAGGAAGCCCCTGACCATCATCTGCGGCCGGTAGCGCAGCCCCGCCGCCAGCAGGAAGCAGAACACGAACAGCGGCGCCAGCAGCTTGAGCATGTCGACGAAGCCCAGGGACAGGTAGTACAACGCCTCGGAGTTGGTGGAAACGATGTCCCGCACCGGCAAGTGGGTAGCGGTGATGATCAGCAGCGACATCAGCACCGCGAACGGAATGCTGATCAGCCCGGCCATGGCACCCAGGGCCAGGTACTTGTGGTCCTTGCGCTCGAGCATGGTCAGGCCCACCGGGATCAGGTAGACGATGGTCGCCCCGGAGGTGTAGCCCACCAGCATTGCGGTAATCCACAGGTCACGGTTGGCGGTCAGGGCGTTGGCCAGCTGGTAGCCGCCCATGTCCACGGCAATGATCGACAGCGCCGCGATGGAGACATCCGAACCCAGGGCGTTGAAGAACGGCCCCAGGGCGTGGGAAATGCCCTGGGACAGGTAGGGAATCGCCACCATGATCCCGGCCTGGGCCAGGAACACCGGGCCGATGGAGTGGATACCGTTGACGAACTCCTTACCCAGCCCGCTCTCGGGCTTGATGATGGATGACAGGGCGCCGATCACGGCGCCGAGCATGATCAGGTAAATGACGTAGTTTCCAAATTCAGCCATGTGGGTTCATCTCTCTGAGCGTCATTTATAGGTTTCCCCCGCCGGGGAAGTTCTTGTCGAGGCCAGCTCTGGTCACTCATCGCCAAGGAGAACGATGAACCAGGTGATGAAACACAGGGCACATCCCGTGCCACAATGTGTATTAGTTGTGGTTTTTACTTTAAAACAACCATATTTCGGTCAATGCACCTTCGCAACATTGGCCCGACCTGCCGTGAGTCCGGAGCCAACCCCATGACTGCGGGCCATTGTGAAACGTGCAAGTAAATGCTTAACTTTTCCATCGAATTTGACCGAATCAGCACATTCCTGAACCAGGAGTGTGCGTAAGTAACAAAAAATGCCCATTTGTGTGGCGAAGTACCACTAAACGGAAAACACCATGCGCCCCAACGAACGACGACAGCACATTCTCGAACTCCTGCGGCAACGGGAGCGGATTTCTGTGGAAGAGCTGGCGCGCATCACTGCCACGTCCCAGGAAACCATCCGCCGCGACCTCAGCGACCTGGCGGAAAGCGGCCTGGTCACCAAGTTCCACGGTGGCGCGGCCCTGCCCCCTACCGGCGAGCACGAAAACACCTTCCAGACCCGCATGAACGAACACGCCCAGGAGAAGCGCGCCATCGGCCGCTACGCCGCCGGCCTGTTCTGCGCGGGCGACAGCATCTTCATCGATACCGGCACCACCACCCTGTTCTTCGCTCGGGAACTGGCGCAGCACACCCGCCTGACGGTGATCACCAACTCCCTGCCGATTGCCGGCTGCATTGGCGAGTCGGGCAATCGGGTGTTCATGATCGGTGGTGAATATCGCCCCGACTCGACACAGAACGTCGGCACCCTGGCCCTGGAACAGATCACCCGTTTCAACGCCGAGCACGCGGTGATCACCATTGGCGCGCTGAATGAAGACGGCGCCATGGACTTCTCCATCGAAGAAGCCGAAGTGGCCCGCGCGATGATTGCCCAGGCCCGCCAGCTGACGGTGATCGCCGATTCCTCGAAGCTGGAACGCCGCGGCCTGTTCAAGGTGTTCCCGCTGGAGCGCATAGACCGCCTGGTGATCGACCGCCAGCCCGGCCCGGAGCTGCTGGCGGCCCTGGAGAAAGCGGGCGTGGAGGTGCATCTGGTGCCACAGCCCTGAACCAGGGCCGTTGCCACAGGTGATGGCCACCACCAAAAACCACAACCAAATGACCGATATATGACCGAATAGAAAATAAAAACAACAATCATGGCCCGCATTATGCTTTGATTCCTGCACAGATCCTTGGGTGTTACCGCAGGAAACAGGCATTTATATGACCGAACTTTATCCGAACAATGTGACTTTCGATGTGGCCATCGTCGGTGGCGGGGTCGTCGGTTGCGCCATGGCCCGGCGCTTCGCCCTCGAAGGCGCACGGGTGGTGCTGCTGGAAAAGGGCAGCGACATTCTCTCCGGCGCCAGCAAGGCCAACAGCGCCATCCTGCACACCGGCTTCGACGCCCCCAGTGGCAGCCTGGAACTGCAGTGCATGCAGGCCGGCTACCAGGAATACCTGGAAATCCACTCGGCCATGAACCTGCCACTGCTCAAGAGTGGCGCGCTGGTAGTGGCCTGGAACGCCGAGGACCAGGCCAGGCTGCCGGGGATCCTCGCCCAGGCCCAGGCCAATGGGGTAGACAACGTACGCCTGCTGGAACGCAGCGAGATCCTCGCCCTGGAGCCGCACCTGGCCAATCACGCCGTGGGCGCGGTACTGGTCCCCGACGAGCACCTGATCGACCCCTGGTCCGCCCCCCTGGGTTACCTGCAGCAGGCCATGGCCCATGGCGCCCGCGTACAGTTGCAATGCGAGGTGCAGCAAGGCCAGTTCGATGGCGACGCCTGGACCCTGCACACCAACCGGGGCACCCTGCGCAGCGCCCAGGTGATCAACTGCGCCGGGCTGTTCGGCGACACCCTGGAACACAACCTGCTGGGCCACAGCGAATTTCGCATCATGCCGCGCAAGGGCCAGTTCGTGGTCTTCGACAAGGCCGCGGCCACACTGCTGGAGCGCATCGTCCTGCCGGTACCCAACGAGCGCACCAAGGGCATAGTCCTGACCCGCACGGTGTACGGCAACCTGCTGGTGGGCCCCACCGCCGAAGAGCAGGAGGACCGCGTGCATGCGGGGCTCGACGGCCCGACCCTGCAAAGCCTGATCGATGCCGCCGTGGAGCGGATTCCCGCCCTCGCCGGGATGCCGGTCACCGCCACCTACGCCGGGCTGCGCCCCGCCAGCGAAAAGAAGGAGTACCGGATCCAGGCCGACCACGCCCGGCACTGGATCACCGTCGGCGGCATCCGCTCCACCGGGCTCACCGCCGCCCTGGGTATTGCCCGGCATGTCTACGGCCTGTACAGCCAGCGCCGCCAGCACCAGCCGGTGCGCGAACCGGTCTGGCCACAGATGCCCAATCTGGCGGAGCACTTGCCCCGCGACTGGCAGCGCCCCGGCTATGGCGAAATCGTCTGCCATTGCGAACTGGTGACCCGGCGCGAAATAGAAAGCGCCCTGCACAGCCCCCTGCCACCTGGCGACCTGGGCGGGCTCAAGCGCCGCACCCGCGCCTGCATGGGCCGCTGCCAGGGTTTCTATTGCTCGGCCCAGGTCGCCGAACTCAGCGCCAGCCAACTGGCCGTCCCTCTTGCCACAGGTCGTTGCCATGAACAGCACTGAACTTCTTCAGGCCGAAGCGGCCATTATCGGCAGCGGCCCGGCGGGCCTGGCCGCGGCCATCGAACTGCGGCGCCAGGGTATCGGCCCGGTGATTGTCATCGAACGTGAAAGCGAAGCCGGCGGCATTCCCCGGCACTGTGCCCACCCGCCCTTCGGCATGCGCGAGTACCAGCGCCTTCTCAGCGGCCCGGCCTATGCCCGGCGCAATGTCGAAGCCGCGCTGAAAGCCGGCGTGATCCTGCTGCTGCGACACACGGTGGTCAGCCTGGAACCCGGCGGCCTGTTGCGCCTGGCCACTCCAGACGGGCCACGGCAGATCCAGGCACAGAAGGTGCTGATCGCCACCGGCGCCCGGGAAACCCCGCGCTCGGCACGCCTGCTGTCCGGCGACCGCCCGGTGGGGGTGATCAACACCGGGGCCTTGCAGAACTTCCTCTATGTGCAGCACCTCAAGCCTTTCGAGCGGCCCCTGATCATCGGCACCGAACTGGTCAGCCTGTCTGCCGTACTCAGTTGCCGACGCGCCGGTATCCGTCCGGTGGCGGTGCTGGAAGCCAATAAACGAGCCACCACCCGCTGGCCGCTGTCGGTGTTCCCAAGGTTGCTGGGCATCCCCATGCACTTTGGCGCCGAGCTGCTGGCGATCAATGGGTGTGGCCGGGTGGAGTCGGCCCGGGTGCGCCTGGCCGATGGCCAGGTTCGCGACATTTCCTGCGACGGCGTGCTGCTCACCGGCCAGTTCACCCCGGAGTCGAGCCTGGTGCGCCTGAGCCACCTGCAACTGGACAATGGCAGCGGGGGGCCGAAGATCGACCAGTACGGCCGCTGTTCGGACCCGGCCTACTTTGCCGCCGGCAACCTGCTGCGGCCGATCGAGACGGCCGGCTGGTCCTACCGCGAAGGGCGGCGCATCGGCAGCCTGATGGCCCTGGCCCTGAGCGGCCAGCTACCCGATGCCAATGACGCCCTGACCCTGAAGTACGCCGCCCCGATCAAGCTCGGCGTGCCGGGCCGCCTGGTGCGCGGCGAACTGGCGGGCCTGGCGCACATCCAGTTGCGGGTCAGCCAGGCGGTCAGTGGCACCCTGCGGGTCCGCGCCCAGGGCCTGGAGCTCTGGAGCCGACCGGTCTCGGTACTGCCGGAACGGCGCCTGCTGATCCCCATCAAGGACCTGCACCTGCCGGAACATTTCGACCAACTGGACATCTGCATCGACCAGGCCGTCCCACAACAAGAGAAATGACCATGCGAATAGCCGCACTTGACCAGGGCACCACCAGCACCCGCGTACTGGTCGTGGACATGCAAGGCCGTGCCGATATCCAACTGGCGCTGCGCCACCAGCAGCATCACCCGCGCCCGGGCTGGGTCGAACACGACCCGCTGGAGCTGCTGGCCAACCTGCAACGCTGCCTGGAAGCCACCGGCCGGGTCGACGCCATCGGCCTGGCCAACCAGGGTGAAAGTTGCCTGGCCTGGGACGCCGTCAGTGGCGCGCCGCTGTCGCCGGTGATCGTCTGGCAGGACAACCGCAGCGCCGCGCGCATCGAAGAACTGCGCGCCAGCGGCGCCGAAGCCCTGACCCTGGAGCGGGCCGGGCTGCCCCTGGATGCCTACTTCTCCGCCAGCAAGCTGGCCTGGATCGTCGACAACCTGCCGGCGGCACAGGCCGCCCTGAGTGCCGGCCGCCTGCGCCTGGGCACCACCGATGCCTACTTTCTCGATCGCCTGACCGGGGTCTACGCCACTGACATCACCACCGCCTCGCGCACCTCGCTGATGAATCTCGCCACCGGCCAGTGGGACCCGCAGTTGTGCCAGCTGTTCGGCGTGCCCATGCAGGCCCTGCCGGAAATCCGCGCCACGGTCGGCGACTTCGGACGCATCGGCCAGACCCCCATCAGCGCCTCGGTGGTCGACCAGCAAGCCTCGCTGTACGGTCATGGCTGCCGGGAGCCGGGGGACGCCAAGATCACCTTCGGCACCGGCGCCTTCGCCCTGACAGTCACAGGCGAACAGATCATTCGCGCCCCGGAGAAAGGCCTGCTGGCCACCGTCGCCTGGCAGGCCGACGGCAAACCGGTGTATGCCATGGACGGTGGCGTGTACGACGCCAGCGCCGCAGTGGAATGGGCCGGGCGCCTGGGCCTGTTCAGCGATTTCTCGGAACTGGCAGCCTTCGATCAGCCACCGGCGATTTCCCGCGAGCTGGCGTTTGTCCCGGCCTTGTCCGGGCTTGCCTGCCCGCACTGGGACCGCAGTGCCGGGGCGGTATGGATCGGCATGAACGCCGCCACCACTCGCCAGGACCTGTGCCAGGCGGTACTGGAAGGCGTGGCCCTGCGCAGCGCCGAAGTGATCACGGCGATGGACGATCACCTCAACGTCACCGACCAGTTGTCGATTGACGGCGGCCTGGCCCGCAGCCCGTATTTCGCCCAGTTCCTGGCCGATATCCTGCAACGCACCATCGTCACCCAGCGCTTCGACGAACTCACCGCCCTGGGCTGCGCCGCCCTCGCCGCCCGCGGCCTGGGGCTGGAGTTGCCAGAGCTGGACAACACCCGCACCGACTACCGGCCGCGTATCGACCGGGCCACGGCAGACGCCTGGCGCTGCACCTTCAGCGCCGCGGTCAAGCGCTCCCAGGGCTGGTCCCAGCCGCACTGAAACAGCCCGCCGGCCATGGAGGGCCGGCCCTTTCCTGCCGCACCTCGGGACCCTTGCCCATCCGCCGCGCCTATTGGACACTGACGCGCCCGCTCGCGGCCAAGCGGCGGGCACATCAAGCGGTTGCTGGCGACTCAGACACACGGGACCACTGACTGCTGCGCGGGCACACGACCTGCCTGGCTGTGCTCATTAATGGATTAGCCAGGGTCTGTTACCGCTTGGTGACAAGCCCTTAGTCGAGGATTTATGAAAGACGCAACGATTGCGCTGCACCATGGATTCAAGTCGGACCCGACCACCAAGGCCGTGGCCGTGCCCATCTACCAGAACGTCGCCTTCGAGTTCGACAACGCCCAGCACGGCGCTGACCTGTTCAACCTCGATGTGCCCGGCAACATCTACACCCGCATCATGAACCCCACCAATGATGTGCTGGAACAGCGCATGGCCGCCCTGGAAGGCGGGATCGCCGGGCTGGCGGTGGCCGCCGGCAGTGCCGCCATCCACTACGCGATCCAGACCCTGACCCAGGCCGGGGACAATATCGTCTCCACGCCCCAGCTGTACGGCGGCACCTACACCCTGTTCGCCCACCTGCTGCCCAGCTTCGGGGTCGAAGTGCGTTTCGCCCGGGACGACTCGGCCGAGGCCATTGCCGAGCTGATCGACGACAAGACCAAGCTGGTGTACTGCGAGAGCATCGGCAACCCCGCGGGCAACATCGTCGATATCGAGGGCCTGGCCCAGGCCGCCCACGCCCGTAACGTGCCACTGATGGTGGACAACACCGTGGCCACGCCGATCCTGTGCAAGCCGATCCAGTTCGGCGCCGACATCGTGGTGCACTCGGTGACCAAGTACGTCGGCGGCCACGGCAACTCCCTGGGCGGGGTGATCGTCGACAGCGGCAACTTCCCCTGGGCCGACCACCCGCAGAAGTTCGCCAGCCTCAACACCCCGGAGCCGGCCTACCACGGCGTGGTCTACACCGAGAAGTTCGGCCCCGCCGCCTTTATCGCCCGGGCCCGCACCGTGCCGCTGCGCAACACCGGCGCAGCATTGGCGCCGATGAACGCCTTCCTGTTGCTGCAAGGCCTGGAAACCCTGGCCCTGCGCATGGAACGCCACACCGACAACGCCCTCAAGGTGGCGCAGTTCCTCAAGGCCCACCCGCTGGTGGCCTGGGTCAGCTACGCCGGCCTGCCCGACCACCCGCACCATGAACTGGCGCGCAAATACATGCAGGGCAAGCCGTCGGCGATCCTCTCCTTCGGCCTCAAGGGCGGCTATGCCGCGGGCGTGCGCTTCTACGATGCGCTGCAGATCTTCAAGCGCCTGGTGAACATCGGCGACGCCAAGTCCCTGGCTTGCCACCCGGCATCCACCACCCACCGGCAGATGAACGAAGAAGAGCAGGCCAAGGCCGGGGTCAAGCCGGAGATGATCCGTCTCTCGGTGGGCATCGAGGCCATCGAAGACCTGCTCGAAGACCTGGACCAGGCACTGCAACAAGCCTGATCCCCGGCCCTGGCGTTCTGCGCCAGGGCCATTGCCTAGCGCGTTGGCACCCACGCCTCTCCCCTCTCCAGCCCCCAGGACCCTTGATCACCCGCAAAGGAACCCGACATGATTGTGCGTTACGTCAAGATCACCATGACCCTGGCAGTGGCGGCCTTCGCCCTGCTGGTGGCCTACAACAACATCAGCGACTACGGTTCCAACTTCGCCTTTGTCCAGCACGTGCTGAGCATGGACAGCGTCTTCCCCGGCAACAGCGCCACCGACCGCGCCCTGACCTTGCCGCTGCTGTGGAATGCCGGTTACTGGCTGATCATCGCCGGCGAAGCCCTGACCGGCGCGCTGCTGGTGTTTGGCGCCCTGCGCCTGTGGCTGGCCCGGCACGGTGTCGCCAGCGACTTCAACCGCGCCAAGCGCTGGGCCATTGCCGGCTTCTGCCTGGGCTTCTGCGTCTGGTTCTTCGGCTTCATGGTGGTCGGCGGCGAGTGGTTCATGATGTGGCAGTCCAAGGCCTGGAACGGCCAGGACGCGGCGTTCAAGTTCTACATGGCGATCCTGGGCGTACTGATATTCCTCAACCAGCCCGACACCGAGCTGCACTGACCCTGTAGCCGCAGCCGAGCCATGGCGAGGCTGCGCAAAGGCCCGCAGGGCCTTGCGGTCCCTCCGAGCGCCCCTCGTTAACAGCCTGCGGCAGCGGCTACGGGACGCAAAAAAAAACGGCCCGCTGCGGTGACGCAGCGGGCCGTTCTTCAGCGCCCCGGGGAATCAGGGCAGGATTTGCGCACTCAGTGGTTGAGCTTGAAATCCTTCTCGGCCGCTTCGAAGCGCTGGACCATGCCGGCGCTCGGCGTGCCCATCTTGCTCACCAGCAGGATCGCCAGGCTGGCGAAGATGAAGCCCGGGATGATTTCGTACAGGCCCAGCAGAGCGAAATGCTTCCACAGGATCACGGTGACGGCACCGACGATGATGCCGGCCAGCGCGCCGTCACGGGTCATGCCTTTCCAGATCACCGAAATCAGTACCACGGGGCCGAAGGCCGCGCCGAACCCGGCCCAGGCATAGCTCACCAGGCCCAGCACGCGGTTTTCCGGGTTGGCGGCCATGGCAATGGCGATCAGCGCCACCACCAGCACCATGGCGCGGCCGACCCACACCAGTTCCAGCTGGGAAGCGTGCTTGCGCAGGAAGGCTTTGTAGAAGTCTTCGGTCAGGGCACTGGAGCACACCAGCAGCTGGCAGCTCAGGGTACTCATGACTGCCGCCAGGATGGCCGACAGCAGCACACCCGCGATCCACGGGTTGAACAGCAGCTTGGCCAGTTCGATGAACACCCGCTCAGGGTTTTCGGTCACAGGGCCGGCCACCTCAGGGTGCGCCGAGAAATAGGCGATACCGAAGAAGCCCACCGCCACGGTGCCGCCCAGGCACAGGATCATCCAGGTCATGGAGATGCGACGGGCCTTGGCAATCGACTTCACCGAATCGGCGGCCATGAAGCGCGCCAGGATATGCGGCTGGCCGAAGTAGCCCAGGCCCCAGCCCATCAGCGAGATGACGCCGATGAAGGTGGTGTTCTTGAGCATGTCGAAGTTGGTCGGGTCCTTGGCTTCGATGGCCAGGAAGGTGGTGTCCACGCCACCGGTCGCCAGCAGCACGATGATCGGCGTCAGGATCAAAGCGAAGATCATCAGCGTGGCCTGGACGGTATCGGTCCAGCTCACTGCCAGGAAACCACCTACGAAGGTGTAGGCAATGGTTGCCGCCGCACCGGCCCACAGCGCTGTCTCGTAGGGCATGCCGAAAGTGCTTTCGAACAGGCGGGCACCGGCGACGATGCCGGAGGCGCAGTAGATGGTGAAGAACACCAGGATCACCACCGCAGAGATGATCCGCAGCAGGCCGCTCTTGTCTTCAAAGCGGCTGGAGAAGTAGTCCGGCAGGGTCAGCGCGTCACCGTTGTGTTCGGTCTGCACCCGCAGGCGGCCGGCCACGAACAGCCAGTTGAGGTAGGCACCGACGATCAGGCCGATGGCGATCCAGCTTTCCGAAAGACCGGACATGTAGATGGCGCCCGGCAGGCCCATCAGCAGCCAGCCACTCATGTCGGAAGCACCGGCGGAAAGCGCGGTGACCACGCTGCCGAGGCTGCGGCCGCCAAGAATGTAGTCGGAAAGGTTGTTGGTGGAGCGATAGGCCATGAAGCCGATCAGCACCATTGCCGCGATGTAGATCACGAAGGTGATCAAGGTTGGATTGCTTGCACTCATTGAGTTACGCCCTGGCTTTGTTTTTATGGTGCGGCGGCCACTGCCACCCGCCGCCAAACGATGACGCTTGGGAGACGATCAGGCGGGCCGCGCATTTATGACTGATGTTTCCCCAGGAAAGCCATCAGCCGATGAACCAGTCCTGCAGGACGGTTGCACCTTGGCCGCGAATCCTATGCAACAAGACGAACAAGGTGCAACCAATTTGCGCCGAATCAGTTGCACCTTGTCCAAAAACTGGTCGTTGACGACGCTTTTGCTCCTTTTTGGAGCAAAAAATGGCGTTTTCAGAAGTAAAGGCACCAGTAGGAGGCAAGCCACTCCGTGCAGGAATTTTATTCCTGACAAGCTGCTTCTTTTTCCAGCTAAAAATGGGTTGCACCCGGTTGCACCTATTGCAGTGCGCGGATAATCTTGCCGCCAGCTGATGCCACACGTGCGTGGCAAACATGAGGATAAAAATATGGCTACCACCACCCTCGGGGTCAAACTCGACGACCCTACCCGCGAGCGCCTCAAGGCCGCCGCGGCCTCGATCGATCGTACGCCGCACTGGCTGATCAAGCAGGCGATTTTCAATTACCTGGAAAAACTCGAGGGTGGTGCAACCCTGACCGAGCTGAGCAGTGCCACCGCCAAAGACGGCGAGGATGCCGGCGAGGTACAGACCGATCACGCTCACCAATGCTTCCTGGAGTTCGCCGAAAGCATTCTCCCGCAGTCGGTGCTGCGCGCCTCGATCACCGCCGCCTACCGCCGCCCGGAACCGGAAGTGGTGCCGATGCTGCTGGAGCAGGCGCGCTTGCCGGCCGCCACCGCCGAAGCCGCGAACAAGCTGGCCGCCTCGATCGCCGAGAAGCTGCGCAACCAGAAGAGCGCCGGCGGCCGTGCCGGTATCGTCCAGGGCCTGCTGCAGGAGTTCTCCCTGTCGTCCCAGGAAGGCGTGGCACTGATGTGCCTGGCCGAAGCCCTGCTGCGCATCCCCGACAAGGGCACCCGTGACGCGCTGATCCGCGACAAGATCAGCACCGGCAACTGGCAGCCGCACCTGGGCAACAGCCCATCGCTGTTCGTCAACGCCGCCACCTGGGGCCTGCTGCTTACCGGCAAGCTGGTGTCGACCCACAACGAGGCCGGCCTGACCTCCTCCCTGAGCCGCATCATCGGCAAGAGCGGCGAGCCGATGATCCGCAAGGGCGTGGACATGGCCATGCGCTTGATGGGCGAACAGTTCGTCACCGGCGAAACCATCGCCGAAGCCCTGGCCAACGCCAGCAAGTTCGAAGCCAAGGGCTTCCGCTATTCCTACGACATGCTCGGCGAAGCCGCACTGACCGAGCACGACGCACAGAAGTACCTCGCGTCCTACGAGCAGGCCATCCACTCCATCGGCAAGGCCTCCCACGGTCGCGGCATCTATGAAGGCCCGGGCATCTCCATCAAGCTCTCGGCCCTGCACCCGCGCTACAGCCGCGCCCAGTACGAGCGCGTTATGGAAGAGCTGTACCCGCGCCTGCTGTCCCTGACCCTGCTGGCCAAGCAGTACGACATCGGCCTGAACATCGACGCCGAGGAAGCCGACCGCCTGGAGCTGTCCCTGGACCTGCTGGAGCGCCTGTGCTTCGAGCCGCAACTGACCGGCTGGAACGGTATCGGCTTCGTGATCCAGGCCTACCAGAAGCGCTGCCCGTACGTGATCGACTATGTCATCGATCTGGCCCGTCGCAGCCGTCACCGCCTGATGATCCGCCTGGTGAAAGGCGCCTACTGGGACAGCGAGATCAAGCGCGCCCAGGTCGAAGGCCTGGAAGGCTATCCGGTCTACACCCGTAAGGTGTACACCGACGTTTCCTACATCGCCTGCGCACGCAAGCTGCTGTCGGTGCCGGAAGTCATCTACCCGCAGTTCGCCACCCACAACGCCCACACCCTGTCGGCGATCTACCACATTGCCGGTCAGAACTATTACCCCGGCCAGTACGAGTTCCAGTGCCTGCACGGCATGGGCGAACCGCTGTACGAGCAAGTGGTGGGCAAGGTTGCCGAGGGCAAGCTGAACCGTCCATGCCGCGTCTATGCACCGGTGGGCACCCACGAAACCCTGCTGGCCTACCTGGTACGCCGGCTGCTGGAAAACGGCGCCAACACCTCGTTCGTCAACCGTATCGCCGACCAGTCGATCTCGATCCAGGAACTGGTGGCCGATCCGGTGACCCAGATCGAACAGATGGCCACCCTGGAAGGCGGCTTCGGCCTGCCGCACCCGCGCATTCCATTGCCGCGTGACCTGTATGGCGCCGAGCGGGCCAACTCCGCCGGCATCGACATGGCCAACGAACACCGCCTGGCGTCGCTGTCCTGCGCACTGCTGGCCACCGCCCACAACAACTGGAAAGCCGCACCGATGCTCGGTTGCGCCGCCAGCAGCGAAACCCCGGCGCCGGTACTCAACCCGTCGGATCATCGCGACGTGGTGGGCCATGTCCAGGAAGCCACGGTGGAAGACGTCGACAACGCCATCCAGTGCGCCCTCAACGCCGCACCGATCTGGCAGGCCACGCCGCCGGCCGAACGCGCTGCAATCCTGGAACGCGCCGCCGACCTGATGGAAGGCGAGATCCAGCCGCTAATGGGCCTGCTGGCCCGGGAAGCCGGCAAGACCTTCGCCAACGCCATCGCCGAAGTGCGTGAAGCCGTGGACTTCCTGCGTTACTACGCGGTGCAGGCCCGCAACGACTTCAGCAACGACGCCCACCGCCCACTGGGCCCGGTGGTGTGCATCAGCCCATGGAACTTCCCGCTGGCGATCTTCAGTGGCCAGGTCGCCGCAGCCCTCGCCGCCGGTAACCCGGTACTGGCCAAGCCGGCCGAACAGACCCCGCTGGTGGCGGCCCAGGCCGTGCGCCTGCTGCTCGAAGCCGGGATTCCCGAAGGCGTGCTGCAACTGCTGCCGGGCCAGGGCGAAAGCGTCGGTGCCCGCCTGGTAGGTGACGAGCGCGTCAAGGGCGTGATGTTCACCGGCTCCACTGAAGTTGCGCGCCTGCTGCAACGCAACATCGCCGGGCGCCTGGACAACCAGGGCCGGCCGATCCCGCTGATCGCCGAAACCGGTGGCCAGAACGCCATGATCGTCGATTCCTCGGCCCTGACCGAACAGGTGGTCATCGACGTGGTGTCCTCGGCCTTCGACAGTGCCGGCCAGCGTTGCTCGGCCCTGCGCGTGCTGTGCCTGCAGGAAGATTCCGCCGACCGCGTGATCGAAATGCTCAAGGGCGCCATGGCCGAAAACCGCCTGGGCAACCCTGAGCGCCTGTCGGTGGACATCGGCCCGGTGATCGACGCCGAAGCCAAGGCCGGCATCGAGAAGCACATCCAGGCCATGCGCGACAAAGGTCGCAACGTGTACCAGATGGCCATCGCCGACGGCGAAGAATGCAAGCGCGGCACCTTTGTCATGCCGACCCTGATCGAGCTGGAAAGCTTCGACGAGCTGCAGCGCGAGATCTTCGGTCCGGTGCTGCACGTGGTGCGCTACAAGCGCAAGGAAATCGACCAGCTGATCGCCCAGATCAACGCTTCCGGCTACGGCCTGACCCTGGGCGTGCACACCCGGATCGACGAGACCATCGCCAAGGTGGTGGACAACGTCCACGCCGGTAACGTCTACGTCAACCGCAACATCGTCGGTGCCGTGGTCGGCGTGCAACCGTTCGGCGGCGAAGGCCTGTCGGGCACCGGCCCGAAAGCCGGCGGCCCGCTGTACCTGTACCGCCTGCTGTCGACCCGCCCGGTGGATGCCATCGAGCAGTCCTTTGCCCGTGGCGACGCCGAGAACGCCCCGGACCTGCGCCTGCGCGAAGTCCTCAGCAAGCCGTTGAACGCCCTGCAAGCCTGGGCCGAGAGCAGCAAGCTGGCGGAACTGGCGATCCTGTGCAAACAGTTCGCCGGCCAGTCCCAGAGCGGCATCACCCGGCAGTTGACCGGCCCTACCGGCGAGCGCAACAGCTACGCCATCCTGCCCCGCGAACACGTCCTGTGCCTGGCGGAGGTCGAGGGTGACCTGCTGACCCAACTGGCAGCCGTGCTGGCCGTCGGTGGCTCGGCGGTGTGGCCGGAAAGCGAGATCAGCAAGGCGCTGTTCGCCCGCTTGCCGAAGGAAGTCCAGGCACGCATCCAGCGCGTGGCCGACTGGAGCAAGGACGAAGTGGTATTCGACGCCGTCCTGCACCACGGTGATTCCGACCAGCTGCGCAGCGTCTGCCAGCAGGTGGCCCAGCGTGCCGGTGCCATCGTCGGCGTCCAGGGCCTGTCCCAGGGCGAGACCGCGATTGCCCTGGAGCGCCTGGTGATCGAGCGCGCCTTGAGCGTCAACACCGCAGCCGCCGGCGGCAACGCCAGCCTGATGACCATCGGCTGATCGCCGAAGGTTCTGCTGCATCGATGGGCGCCCTGACCGGCGCCCATTTTTTTTGCCGGTCCTCTGTAGGAGCCGGCTTGCCGGCGAAGAGGCCCTTGAGCCCTGCATCACCCTCCCATGACGCCTTCGCGGGCGAGCCCGCTCCTGCAGAAGCCGACGCCTATTGAGGTTTTTTGGGCTTTGCATCACCGAAATCAATCTTGCTATCCAACCTTCATTCACGCGCCTAGACTCGGCCCATTCCCTATCCCACAGGTATGCCGCCATGTCCGAGACGCTGCTCAGTTCCCGCAATCTGGCCTTCGAACTGTATGAGGTACTCGACGCCGAGGGCCTGACCCAGCGCGAGCGGTTTGCCGAGCACAACCGGCAAACCTTCGACGCCGCCCTGGGCACCGCACGCAGCATCGCCGAGAAGTTCTTCGCCCCGCACAACCGCAAGGGCGATGAGCACGAGCCACGCTACGAAGACGGCCAGGCGGTGCTGATCCCCGAAGTGAAACCGGCGGTGGATGCGTTCCTCGAAGCCGGCTTCCTGAATGCCGCCCGCAGTTTCGAGGCCGGCGGCATGCAACTGCCAACCCTGCTGTCCCAGGCCTGCTTCGCCCACTTCCAGGCGGCCAACGCGGCCTCGACCTCCTACCCGTTCCTGACCATGGGCGCCGCCAACCTGATCGAGAGCTTCGGCACCGAAGAACAGAAACAACGCTTCCTGCAGCCGATGATCGACGGTCGCTTCTTCGGCACCATGGCCCTGACCGAGCCCCATGCCGGCTCGTCGCTATCGGATATCCGCACCCGTGCCGAACCGGCCGACGACGGCAGCTACCGGCTCAAGGGCAACAAGATCTTCATTTCCGGCGGCGACCACCCGCTGTCGGAAAACATCGTGCACATGGTCCTGGCCAAGCTGCCGGACGCGCCGCCCGGGGTGAAGGGCATTTCGCTGTTTATCGTGCCCAAGTTCCTGGTCAACGACGACGGCAGCCTGGGGCCGCGCAACGATGTGCTGCTGGCCGGGCTGTTCCACAAGATGGGCTGGCGCGGCACCACCTCCACCGCGTTGAACTTCGGCGATAACGGCCAGTGCGTGGGGTATCTGGTGGGCAAGCCCCATCACGGCCTGAGCTACATGTTCCAGATGATGAACGAGGCACGGATCGGCGTCGGCATGGGTGCGGTGATGCTCGGCTACGCCGGCTACCTGTACTCCCTGGAATACGCCCGCGAACGCCCGCAAGGTCGCCTGCCGGACAGCAAGGACCCGAGCACCGCGCCGGTGGCGATCATCCAGCACGCCGATGTGCGGCGCATGTTGCTGACCCAGAAGGCCTACGTCGAAGGCGCCTTCGACCTGGGGCTGTACGCGGCGCGGCTGTTCGACGACACCACCACCCTGGCCGATGCGGCCGAGCGCCAGCAGGCCCACGAACTGCTGGACCTGCTGACCCCGATCGTCAAGTCCTGGCCTTCAGAGTTCTGCCTGAAGGCCAACGAACTGGCGATCCAGATTCTCGGCGGCCACGGCTATACCCGGGAGTACCCGGTGGAGCAGTACTACCGCGACAACCGCCTGAACCCGATTCACGAAGGCACCCACGGCATCCAGTCCCTGGACCTGCTGGGGCGCAAGCTGGCGCAGAACGGCGGCGCCGGGCTCAAGCGCCTGGTACGCCTGATTGCCGAGACCGGCGAGCGGGCCCGCGCCCATCAATCACTGGACGCCCTGCGCCTGCCTCTGGAACAACTGGTAACGCGCCTGCAAAGCGTGACCCTGGGGTTGCTGGGTGATCTGGCCAGCGGCAAGGTCACCGCCACCCTGGCCAACTCGGCGCTGTATCTGAAAGCCTTCGGCCATGCGGTGATCGGCTGGCGCTGGCTGGAACAGGCCATCCGGGCCGAGGAAGGCCTGGCGCGAGCAGTGGCGGCGGATCGGGATTTCTACCTGGGCAAGTTGCAGGCCGCGCGCTACTTCCTGACCTGGGAAGTGCCAGGCTGCCAGCACGAGCTGGCACTGCTGGAAGCGCGGGACGATACCTGCCTGAGCATGCAGGACGCCTGGTTCTGAGGCCACCCAGGAGCGGGCTGCCGACGAAGGCGCCCGGCCTGACGCACCGCGGCGGGTGGTCAGTGCAGCTTGAAGCCGCCCACCTGTCGGGCCAGGTCCTCGGAGAGGCGCTGCAGGGTCCGGCAGTCTTCACGGCAGGCCTGGACTTCGGCCGCGGTGGCCCGGGCCAGATCGGAGATGCCCTGGACATTGCGGTTGATCTCTTCGGTCACCGCCGACTGCTCCTCGGTGGCGGTGGCCACTTGCTGGTTCATGTCGCTGATGTGCTCAACCTGCCCGGTAATCGCTGTCAGCGAAGCCCCGGTCTGCTGGCTGGACTGCACCCCGGTACCCGTGGCCGACTGCCCGGCATGCATGGAGGCCACGGCATTCTCCGCGCCCTGCTTGAGGCTCTGGATCATCTGCTGGATCTCGTCGGTGGAAGCCTGGGTGCGCTGGGCCAGGGTCCGCACTTCGTCCGCCACCACGGCAAAGCCTCGGCCCATTTCCCCGGCACGGGCTGCCTCGATAGCCGCATTGAGGGCCAGCAGGTTGGTCTGCTCGGAGACCCCGCGGATCACCGCCAATACCTGATCGATGGAGGCCACCTGATGCGCCAGTTCACTGACAGCGCTGGCGGCCAGGGCAATTTCCCCGGACATGCTTTCGATGTGCCGGATCGAGCCGTCCACCACCCCCTGGGCCAGCTGGGCCTCATCCCGGGCCGCCTGGGACGCATCGGCCGCCTGCCCGGCATTGCGCGCGATGTCCTGGACGGTCAGCCCCATCTGGTGCACGGCCGTGGCCACCATGTCGGTCATTTCCTGCTGCCGCCCCGAGCGCTCGGCAGTGTTCTCCACCACCGCCGCCACCTGCCCCACGGATGAGCGCAGACGCTCGGTGGTGGCCAGCACTTCGCCGATCATGCCGTGCTGGCTGTCGAGAAAACGATTGAAGCCCCGGGCCAGGTCCCCCAGCTCGTCGGCCC
Source organism: Pseudomonas protegens CHA0 (assembly GCF_000397205.1). Taxonomy (NCBI): domain Bacteria; kingdom Pseudomonadati; phylum Pseudomonadota; class Gammaproteobacteria; order Pseudomonadales; family Pseudomonadaceae; genus Pseudomonas; species Pseudomonas protegens. The sequence goes on along the minus strand of NC_021237.1, from coordinate 569,575 downwards.
GGCTGGCATCCAGGCGCAGGGTCAGGTCGCCACCACCGCTGCCGATGGCTACCAGCCCGGCGGTCACCTGGCGCACAGGCCGCACCAGGCCGCGAGCCAGCCAGATCACCAGCAACAGGCAGACCAGGGCGATAGCCAGGCCGATGCCGGTGGTCAGCCACAAGGTTTGCCGGGCATCGGCGTAGATCTGCGCTTCGGGCACCTCGGCCACCAGCGACCACCCCATGCCCCGCAGTGGCAGGCTCAGGGCCACAAAGTCTTCGCCGTCGCGCACGAACCGGCTGCTGGCCAACCCCTCGTGCCCCATGACCGCCTGGGCGGCCGACTCGCCGATCTGCTCGGACAGGTGCCGCTTGCCGCTGAACTGCGCCTCGGGGTGAACCTGGATCAAGCCGTCGGCGCGCACCAGATAGACCTTGCCGTGCTCGCCGAAGCTGAAGTCATGGATCAATTGCGACAGCGCCTGCATCTTCAGCCCGAGCCCGGCCACCCCCACCAGCTTGCCGTCCTTCTTGACCCGCATGTCGATGAACATCGCCAACTCGCCGGTGGCCACATCGGTGTCGATGTTGAGCAGCCGCGGCTTGTCGCTGTCGATGAAGCTGTAGAACCAGGCGTCCTTGGGATTGGAACGGCTGAGGGTGCGATCCAGCCCCTTCTCGTTGTAGTAGTGGTTGGTCGCGGTGCCCACCATCAAGGTGGTGAAGGCCTGATTTTCGGCGCGGATGCCTTCCAGGTAGTCGACGAACACCTGGGCCTGGGCCGGATCCTCGCCGCCTGCCAGCCAATCGCGCAGCATGCCGTTGCTGGCAATGTCCCGGGCGACCGTCAGCGGCTGGGCGAGGATGCGTTCGATATCGTTGCGCATGGCTTCGATGCTCGAAGGCAGCGCCTTGTCCACCAGGTAGTTCTGGGTCAGGTGGTTGATCACCACGGTGTAGACCGCCACCACCACCAGCAGGCTGACCAGCAGGGCCGAGCCCATGCTGAGGACCAGTTGCCATTGAATACTGCGTCGCCAGAATTGCATGGAACACCTCTTTCTTATTGGTATAAGAGGCTGAAATGTCGCGCCAGCCGCGGAAGGTTGTATACAAATATTAGTTATGTTTGTCCAACCTATAACCCTGCGGCTGTGTGCAGTTCCGTCAGTTCTGTTGAATGGTCTTGGCAATGACCTCGACGGTGGCGCTCACTTGCTCCTGATAGCGCTCCAGTTCCTGGGCATGGCGCTTCTGCATCTCGATCTGCTGCGAGCACAGGTTCATCGCCGCCAGCACCAGCAGGCGCTCGCCGATCAGCGTCGGGTACTTCTTCTTGGTGTCGGCCAGGGCCGCCTTGAGCATCAGCGCAGCGTCCATCAGGGTCTGTTCTTCCCCGGCCGGCGCCTTGATCGAGTAATCCTCCCCCAGGATCGAAACGACCTTCACTCCATCGATGTGATGTCTCATGGATTGGCCGGGCTCGCGCTGACACGCTCAACCAGCGCCTGGATGCGGGCAGCGGTGGCGCCTTGCTTTTCTTCCTGCTCCATCAGGCTCAGTTGCAGGCTTTCGTTTTCATCCTTGGCCTGGTCCAGTTGTTCCTTGAGGGCTGCGTTCGTACCGAGCAGTTCCTGGTTCTGTACCACCAGGTCGCTGACCAGCTGTTCCAATTGGCTGAGGGATGCTTCCAACATTTTGATCTTCCGGGCTTTTTGCAAAGGGCGCGTACGATAAAGAAAAGTCACCCTGGATGCCAGGGTTATCCAGGCGCAAAGCCTTGATTTTACTGGCGATGACCCTTCCGCGAGAGCTGTTAGAGACTGTCATTCTGCGCTCCGGTTCCTGACGCCTCGTCGGAGTCTCGGACTTTTATGAACTTTCCCAGTTACGCATAAGAAATTTCTGAAACTGCATCCGCCGGTTCAAGAAGCCATTGTTCAACGCGATAGACAGGTACGTCCCTGATCCTGCCAGCGCAATAAAGCGCTCACCCGAGGTAATGTCCATGTCCCTGCGCTCCCTGAATATTGCCCCGAGGGCCTTCCTCGGATTTGCCCTGATCGGCTGCCTGATGCTGTTTCTCGGGGTGTTCGCCCTGAATCAGATGGGCAAGATCCGCTCAGCCACCGAGCGCATGAGCCAGGACACCATCCCGAGCATCAAGAGCGTCGATGAATTCACCCAGCTCAGCCTGCGCCAACGGGTCCAGGCCTACCGACTGCTGCTCAACCGCGAACCCCAGGCCCAGCAGCAGACCCTGGATGCCATCGACCAGCGCAACCAGAAGATCGAAGAAGCCCGGGCCCAGTACCTGAAGCTCATCAGCAGCCCCGAGGAGCGCCTTGCCTACGAGCAATACGGCACGCTGCTGAGCCACCACCGGCAGTTGGAGAGCCAACTGATCGAGCTGTCGCACAACAACCAGCTTGAGGCCATGCAACAACTGCTCAATACCGAACTGATGGACAGCGCTGAAAAGATCAACGCGGTCCTCAACCAACTGGTGGAGATCAACAGCCATTACGCCACCGTCGCCGACGATGATGCTGCCGCTCAGTACCGCAGAGCCTTCAATCTGGTGGTAGGGCTGCTGGTGCTGGCCAGCGCCCTGACCCTGCTGTTCGCCTGGCGCCTGATCCGCAGCATCACCCAGCCCATCGCCAATGCCCTGAGGGCCGCCGAAGAGATCGCCGAAGGCAACCTGACCCGCCCCATCACGGTCGATGGCAGCGACGAAGCCGGGCGCCTGCTGCAAGCCATGGTCACGATGCAGGAAAAGCTGCGCGACACCCTGCAGAGTATTTCCGGCTCCGCCCATCAGTTGGCGTCGGCGGCCGAAGAGCTCAACAGCGTCACCGAGGAAGGCGCCCGCGGCCTGACCCAGCAGAACAACGAGATCGAACAGGCCGCCACCGCGGTCAATGAAATGACCAGCGCCGTGGAAGAAGTGGCGCGCAATGCGGTGAGCACCTCCGAAGCCTCGAAGAGCGCCACCACTTCCGCCGGCGACGGCCGCGACCTGGTGCGCGAAACCGTGTCGGCCATCGAGCGCATGAGCTCCGACGTGCAAGGCACCGCCAGCCTGATCGGCGACCTGGCCAACGAGTCCCGGGACATCGGCAAGGTGCTGGACGTGATTCGCGGCCTGGCCGACCAGACCAACCTGCTGGCCCTCAATGCCGCCATCGAGGCTGCCCGTGCCGGTGAGGCCGGTCGCGGTTTTGCCGTGGTCGCCGACGAAGTCCGCGCCCTGGCCCACCGCACCCAGCAGTCCACCAGCGAAATCGAACGCATGATCGGCAGCATCCAGAGCGGCACCGAGCACGCCGTGGACTCCATGCGCAACAGCACCGAACGCGCCGAATCGACCCTGAGCATCGCCCGGGGGGCCGGCCAGTCCCTGGACACCATCAACAGCGCCATCAGCGAAATCAACGAACGCAACCTGGTGATCGCCAGCGCCGCTGAAGAACAGGCCCAGGTTGCCCGTGAAGTGGACCGCAACCTGGTGAACATCCGCGACCTGTCGGTACAGTCCACCACCGGTGCCAACCAGACCCAGGCCGCCAGCAGCGAGCTGTCACGCCTGGCGGTCGACCTGAACAACCTGGTAACCCGATTCAAGCTCTGAAGCCCTTGCGCCCTGCTCCAGCTCCCGCCGTTGAGCGGTGGGGGCTGGTGAGGGTGGCGTTCAAGGCACCCCAGCAGGCAGGTACCGGACAGGCTTAATCCACGGCGAGACTCAAGACTTTAGTCGTACGACCGATAAGTCACGGTAGAGTCAGTCTCAAGCCCCGCACGGATGCGCCCTTTTTGGTACCTACCATGTCCCTTCGTAATATGAATATCGCTCCGCGGGCCTTCCTCGGCTTCGCCATGATCGGCGGCTTGATGCTGATCCTCGGGGTGTTCGCCCTGAACCAGATGAGCAAGATCCGCGGCGCCGCCGAAGACATCACGTCGAGCAGCGTGCCAAGCATCAAGAGCCTCGACGAATTCACCCAGTTGACCCTGCGCCTGCGGGTGCTGTCCTACCGCTTGCTGGTGAACCGTGAGCCGGACGTGCAGCAAAAGACCATCGAACTGCTGGAAATGCGCAACCAGCAGATCCGCGCCGCCCAGGTCATCTACGAAAAATTCATCACCAGCCCGGAAGAAAAATCCGCCTACGAGCAGTACCTCCAACTGCTGGGCCAGTACCGGCAGATCGAAGAGCGGATGAAGAGCCTGTCGCGCAACAATCAGGTGGATGAGCTGCGCAACTTGCTCAATACCGAACTGCTGAACAACTCCGAAGCCATGAACACCGTGCTCAACCGCTTGCTGGAGATCAACACCCAGCAGACCGTGGACACCAACCAGCAAGCCGCCGAGCAGTACTCCTCGGCCTTCAACCTGGTGGTGGCGCTGCTGGTGCTGGCTACTGGCCTGACCTTCCTCTTCGCCTGGCTGCTGACCCGCAGCATCACCCAGCCCATCGCCAACGCCCTGGGCGCCGCCGAGGAAATCGCCGAGGGCAACCTGACCCGGCCGATCAAGGTCGATGGCAGTGACGAGGCCGGGCGCCTGTTGCAGGCCATGGCCAAGATGCAGGAAAAACTGCGCGACACCCTGCAGCGCATCTCCGGTTCCGCCACCCAGTTGGCTTCGGCGGCTGAAGAGCTCAACAGCGTCACCGAGGAAAGCGCCCGCGGCCTGACCCAGCAGAACAACGAGATCGAACAGGCCGCCACCGCGGTCAATGAAATGACCAGCGCCGTGGAAGAAGTGGCGCGCAACGCGGTGAGCACCTCCGAAGCCTCGAAGAATGCCACCGCTTCCGCCGGCGACGGCCGCGACCTGGTGCAGGAAACCGTGTCGGCCATCGAGCGCATGAGTTCCGACGTGCAGGGCACCGCCAGCCTGATCGGCGACCTGGCCAACGAGTCCCGGGACATCGGCAAGGTACTGGACGTGATTCGCGGCCTGGCCGACCAGACCAACCTGCTGGCCCTCAATGCCGCCATCGAGGCCGCCCGTGCCGGTGAGGCCGGTCGCGGTTTTGCCGTGGTCGCCGACGAAGTCCGCGCCCTGGCCCACCGCACCCAGCAGTCCACCAGCGAAATCGAACGCATGATCGGCAGCATCCAGAGCGGCACCGAGCACGCCGTGGATTCTATGCGCAACAGCACCGAACGAGCCGAATCGACCCTGAATATCGCCCGGGGTGCCGGCCTGTCCCTGGACACCATCAACAGCGCCATCATCGAGATCAACGAACGCAACCTGGTGATCGCCAGCGCCGCTGAAGAACAGGCCCAGGTGGCCCGGGAAGTGGACCGCAACCTGGTGAACATCCGCGACTTGTCGGTGCAGTCCTCCACCGGTGCCAACCAGACCAGTGCAGCCAGCAACGAGCTGTCGCGCCTGGCCGTGGACCTCAACGGCATGGTTGCCCGCTTCCGCCTCTGAAACACGCCGCCAGCCCTGGATGGCGCCGGTAAAACGGCGCCGGAATTCACACCTGGGGAATCCGCCACTGTCGCCAAAAGCTTTTTGACAGTGGCGTATTTCAACAGGTTAGAATCGCTGGCACGCAGACTGCATGGTCAGCCTGCGCCCGCCTTTTTCGCCCTGGAGTACTGCCTTTGAATGCGACGACCATCAACAGCCTGTTCTTGATCGGCGCGTTGCTGGTAGGTGCGAGCATTCTGGTGAGTTCACTTTCATCGCGCCTGGGCATCCCGATCCTGGTGATCATCCTGGCCGTGGGCATGACCGCCGGGGTGGACGGCGGCGGCATCATCTTCGACAACTACCCGACCGCCTACCTGGTGGGCAACCTGGCCCTGGCCGTGATCCTGCTGGACGGCGGCCTGCGTACCCGGGTCGCGAGTTTCCGCGTGGCCCTGTGGCCGGCGCTGTCCCTGGCCACGGTGGGGGTGCTGATCACCACTGGCCTGACCGGCATGGCAGCCGCCTGGCTGTTCGACCTCAACCTGATCCAGGGCCTGCTGATCGGCGCCATCGTCGGTTCCACCGACGCCGCCGCGGTGTTCTCGTTGCTGGGGGGCAAGGGCCTCAACGAGCGGGTCACCGCCAGCCTGGAGATCGAATCCGGCAGCAACGACCCGATGGCGGTGTTCCTCACCGTGACCCTGATCGACATGCTCGCCAGCGGCCACACCGGCCTGCACTGGAGCCTGCTGACGGACCTGATCCGCGAGTTCGGCATCGGCGCGGTGATCGGCCTGGGCGGTGGTTGGCTGATGTTGCAACTGGTCAACCGCATCCACTTGGCCACCGGTCTGTACCCGATCCTGGTGGTGGCCGGCGGCCTGGTGGTGTTCGCCCTGACCAACGCCCTGCACGGCAGCGGCTTCCTCGCCGTGTACCTGTGCGGCCTGGTGATCGGCAACCGCCCGGTACGCAGCCGCCACGGCATCCTGCACATGCTCGACGGCATGGCCTGGCTGGCACAGATCGGCATGTTCCTGGTGCTGGGGCTGCTGGTCACCCCCCACGACTTGCTGCCCATCGCCCTGCCGGCCCTGGGCCTGGCGCTGTGGATGATCCTGTTCGCCCGACCGCTGTCGGTGCTGGTGGGCCTGGCGCCGTTCAAGGCCTTCCATGGCCGGGAAAAGGCCTTCATTTCCTGGGTCGGGCTGCGCGGTGCGGTACCGATCATTCTCGCGGTGTTCCCGCTGATGGCCGGGCTGCCCAATGCCCAGCTGTACTTCAACCTGGCGTTCTTCATCGTCCTGATCTCGCTGCTGGTGCAGGGCACCAGCCTGCCGTGGGTGGCCAAGTGGCTGAAGGTGACGGTTCCACCGGAGCCGGCACCGATCTCCCGGGCGGCCCTGGAGGTCCACGTCACCAGCGAGTGGGAGCTGTTCGTCTACCGCCTGGGGGCGGAGAAATGGTGCATCGGCGCCGCCCTGCGGGAGCTGAAAATGCCCGAGGGCACGCGCATCGCCGCACTGTTTCGTGGCCAGCAACTGCTCCATCCGTCGGGTAGTACGGTGCTCGAAGCCGACGATCTGCTGTGCGTGATCGGCCATGAACACAACCTCCCGGCCCTGGGCAAACTCTTCAGCCAGGCTCCGGAACGCGGCCTGGACCTGCGCTTCTTCGGTGACTTCGTGCTCGAGGGCGATGCCCAGCTGGGCGCGGTCTCGGCGCTCTACGGGCTCAAGCTCGACGGCCAGGACGCAGACATGCCGCTGGGCGCCTTCATCGCCCAGAAGGTCGGTGGTGCACCGGTGGTCGGCGACCAGGTGGAATGGAACAACACCATCTGGACCGTGGCCGTGATGGACGGGAACAAGATCGGCAAGGTCGGCGTCAGATTCCCCGAAGGAAGTCGCCCCGGCCCCGGACTCTTCCTCTAAACTGCGGAACGCGTCAGCCCCCGGCATGGCGCCCCCTATTCCTACTTGCTTGACCGACCTCTATGCCTATCCTGCGTAAATTTTTCGCTGTTGCCCTGCTGGGCCTGAGCCTCTCTGTCGGCGCGGTACAGGGCGGTGACCCGCCCAGCGCCGAGGCGGTCCAGCAGAGCCTGGACAAGATCGCCGAGCGCAAACTGCCGGAGGCCGACCAGAAGGCCCTGCAGACCCTGCTGCAGAACACCCTGAATCAGCTGGCCAACAAGCAGAACTATGAGCAGCGCCTGAGCGATCTCAAGCAGCAATTGAGCAATGCCCCGCGCCAGACATCGGAAAACCAGCGCGAACTGGCCCGCCTGAAAGCCAGCAAAGTGGTCCCGGTGATCCAGCGCTACGGCTCGTTGCCGGTATCGCAGCTCGAACAGCTGCTGACCGAGCGCACCAGCCTGCAGGGCGACCTACAAAAGGCCCTGGCCGACGCCAATACCCTGGACATCACCGCCCAGACCCGCCCCGAGCGCGCCCAGGCGGAGATCAGCAGCAGCCAGACGCGCATCCTGCAGATCAACGCCGCACTCAAATCCGGCAAGGACGGCGGCAAGCTGCTCAGCGCCGACCAGCGCAACCTGCTCAACGCCGAGCTGGCAGCGATCAACGCGCTGATCCCCCTGCGCCGCCAGGAACTGGCCGGCAACAGCCAATTGCAGGATCTGGGCAGTAGCCAGCATGACCTGCTGATGGAAAAGACCGCGCGCCTGGAGCAGGAAATCCAGGACCTGCAGACCCTGATCAACCAGAAGCGCCTGGCCCAGTCCCAGGAAACCGTGACCCAGCAGTCCATCGAGGCGCAGAAGGCCGGGAGCAGCAGCCTGCTGGCCACCGAGAGCGCCAGCAACCTCAGGCTCTCCGACTACCTGCTCAAAAGCACCGACCGCCTCAACGAACTGACCCAGCAGAACCTGCTGACCAAGCAGCAGCTGGACAGCGTGACCCAGAGCGATGCGGCCCTGGACGAGCAGATCAACGTGCTCAAGGGCAGCCTGCTGCTGTCGAAGATCCTCTATAAACAGAAGCAGGCCCTGCCGCGCCTGAAACTGGACCGCGACCTGGCGGACGAAATCGCCGACATCCGCCTCTATCAGTTCGAAGTCAATCAACAGCGCGAGCTGCTGGGCAGCCCCAGCACCTACGTCGACAACCTGCTCAAGAACCAACCCCCGGAACAGGTCACGCCACAACTGCGCCGGACCCTGATCGATCTCGCCATCACCCGCGCCGACCTGCTGGAACGCCTGAACCGCGAGCTGAGCGCGCTGCTCAATGAATCCATCACCCTGCAGTTGAACCAGAAGCAGCTGCTCAGCACCTCCCAGAGCCTGCGAGCGACCCTCGACGAGCAGATGTTCTGGATCCCCAGCAACAAGCCGCTGGACGCCGAGTGGCTGCAAAGCGTCCCCGTGCGCCTGGAGCGCCAGGTCACTACCCTGCCCTGGGCCTCCAGCCTCAGCGAACTGACCGACGGCCTGGCCCAGCGGCCACTGCTGTTCCTGCCCCTGGCGCTGCTGTTCGGCGCCCTGCTGTGGCGGCGCAAGGCCCTGTATGCGCGCCTGAACAAGGTGCACAAGGACATCGGCCATTTCAAACGCGACAGCCAGTGGCACACACCACTGGCGATCTTGGTGAACATCCTCCTGGCGATGCCGGTGACCCTGGTCCTGGCCCTGTGCGGCTACGCCCTGCAGATCGACGCCCGTGGGCAGAACGCCAACCTCGGCGCCGCGCTGCTGCAGATCGCCCAGGCCTGGCTGGTGTTCTATACCGCCTATCGGATCCTCGCCCCCGGCGGCGTGGCGGAACTGCATTTCCGCTGGGAAAAACCCCAGGTGGAATTCCTCCAGGGCTGGGTCCGCCGCCTGGGGCTGGTGGTCCTGGCACTGGTGGCCGTGGTGGCGGTGGCCGAGCACCAGCCCGCAGCCCTGGCCGAGGACGTGCTGGGCATCGCCGTGGTGCTGACCTGCTATGCACTGATGGCCTGGCTGCTGAGCCGCCTGCTGCTGAGCAGCCCGACCCACCAGAACACCTCGCTGTTCCGCAAGGCCGTGGGCGTGCTCTTCACCCTGCTGCCGATCGCCCTGTTCATCGCCGTGTGCTTCGGCTACTACTACACCGCCCTGAAACTCAGCGACCGGCTGATCAACACCCTGTACCTGCTGATGTTCTGGCTGGTGATCGAGGCCACCTTCGTCCGCGGCCTGAGCGTGGCGGCCCGGCGCCTGGCCTACCAGCGCGCGCTGAGCAAGCGCCAGGCCGCCAAGGAAGCCGGGGAAAGCGGCGAGGCGGTGGTGGAAGAGCCGACCCTGGATATCGAGAAGGTCAACGAGCAATCCCTGCGCCTGATCCGCCTGGCCCTGCTGGGCGGCTTCATGGCGGCGCTGTACTGGGTATGGGCAGACCTGATCACGGTGTTCTCCTACCTGGACAACGTCACCCTCTACGAATACACCAGCGGCACCGGCGCCAACATGAGCATGGTGCCCATCAGCATCGGCGACGTCATCGGCGCGCTGATCATCGTCGGCATCACCTTCGCCCTGGCGCGCAACCTGCCTGGCCTGCTGGAGGTACTGGTGCTGTCCAAGCTGGACCTGGCCCAGGGCAGCGCCTATGCCACCACCACCCTGCTGTCCTACGCCATCGCCGGGATAGGTTTCGTCGCCACCCTGTCGACCCTGGGGGTCAGCTGGGACAAGCTGCAATGGCTGGTGGCCGCCTTGTCCGTGGGCCTGGGCTTCGGCATGCAGGCGATCTTCGCCAACTTCATCTCCGGCATCATCATCCTGTTCGAGCGCCCGGTACGGATCGGCGACACCATCACCATCGGCAACCTGTCGGGCACCGTGAGCAAGATCCGCATCCGCGCCACCACCATCACCGACTTCGACCGCAAGGACATCATCGTCCCCAACCAGACCTTCATCACCGGGCAGTTGATCAACTGGTCGCTGACCGACACCATCACCCGGGTGACCCTCAAGCTCGGTGTCGACTACGGTTCGGACCTGGACCTGGTCAAGGAACTGCTGCTCAAGGCCGCCCGGGAGAACCCGCGGGTCCTCAAGGAGCCGGAACCCCATGTGTACTTCCTGAACTTCGGTGAAAGCACCCTGGACCATGAGCTGCGCATGCACGTGCGCGAGCTGGGGGACCGCAACCCGGTGGTCGACGAGGTCAACCGCTTCATCAACCGCGAGTTCAAGAAACAGCACATCAACATCTCGTTCCGGCAGATGGAGGTCTACCTGAAGAACCTCCACGGCCAGGAATACAAGATGGTGCCCATCGAACCCGAGGCCAAGACCATAGTCCCGGTGGCCGAGGGCAAGCCGCTGCAGGAACCGCCGGCCAGCAAACTCGACTAAGGCCTCTTTCCCCAGCAGAATACTCGGACATTCTGCTGGGAGATGGCCGTTGAAAGCCCTCGACGAACTGACCTTCGACAACCGCTTCGCCCGCCTGGGCGACGCCTTCTCGACCCACGTACTGCCCGAACCCCTCGACCACCCGCGGCTGGTGGCCGCCAGCCCTGGCGCCATGGCGCTGCTGGACCTGGACCCGGCCGTGGCCGAAACCCCGGTGTTCGCCGAACTGTTCGGCGGGCACAAGCTGTGGGCCGAGGCCGAGCCCCGGGCGATGGTCTATTCCGGGCATCAGTTCGGCTCCTACAACCCGCAATTGGGGGACGGCCGCGGGCTGCTGCTGGGCGAGGTCTACAACCAGGCGGGAGAACACTGGGACCTGCACCTGAAGGGCGCCGGCCAGACGCCCTATTCGCGCATGGGCGATGGCCGCGCGGTGCTGCGCTCGTCGATCCGCGAATTCCTTGCCTCCGAGGCCCTGCATGCCCTGGGCATTCCCAGCAGCCGCGCACTGTGCGTGATCGGCTCGGACACTCCGGTATGGCGCGAGAAGCAGGAGCGCGGGGCCATGGTCCTGCGCCTGGCACCGAGCCATATCCGCTTCGGCCATTTCGAGTATTTCTACTACACCAAGAAACCCGAGCAGCAGAAGCAGTTGGGGGAGCATGTACTGGCCCTGCATTTCCCCGAGTGCCAAGAGCTGCCTGAACCCTATCTGGCGATGTTTCGCGAGATCGTCGAGCGCAATGCCGAGCTGATTGCCAAATGGCAGGCCTATGGCTTCTGCCACGGGGTGATGAACACCGACAACATGTCGATCCTGGGCATCACCTTCGACTTCGGCCCCTTCGCCTTCCTCGACGATTTCGACGCCCACTTCATCTGCAACCACTCGGACGATCAGGGGCGCTACTCCTTCAGCAACCAGGTACCCATCGGCCAGTGGAACCTCAGCGCCCTGGCCCAGGCCCTGACCCCGTTCATCAGTGTCGAGGCGCTGCGCGAAAGCCTGGGCCTGTTCCTGCCGCTGTACCAGGCCCACTACCTGGACCTGATGCGCCGGCGCCTGGGCTTCACCCAGGCCGAGGACGACGACCAGAAGCTCGTGGAACGCCTGCTGCAACTGATGCAGAACAGCGGCGTCGACTACAGCCTGTTCTTCCGCCGGCTGGGGGAGCACGCCCCGGAGCAGGCGCTGGCACGGCTGCGGGACGACTTCGTCGACCGCAACGGCTTCGACGCCTGGGCCGGGCTGTACCGGGAACGGGTCGCCCGCGATCCGATCCAGGGCCAGGACCTGCGCCGCGAGCGCATGCACGCGGTCAACCCGCTGTACATCCTGCGCAACTATTTAGCGCAGAAAGCCATCGACGCCGCAGAAGCCGGGGATTACAGCGAAGTGCGCCGCCTGCATCAGGTGCTGAGCCGGCCTTTCGAGGAACAGCCCGGCATGGACAGCTACGCCGAACGCCCGCCGGAGTGGGGCAAGCACCTGGAAATCAGCTGTTCGTCCTGAGTCGGGCGAAGCTGTCCATCGATACCTTCAAGCCCTAGGCCAACCTGCGGACCTGCCGCAGGTTGAGCAGGCGCTTGCCGTCCAGCACTGGCTCAACCTGGGATTGCGCATGGACCCACCACTGACGGGCAGGGATAATGCGCGCCCTGATTTCCAGTACCTGCAAGGATGCACATGAACCTGTTCTTCACCCTGGCCACCCTCGCCCTTGCCGTCTTCAGCCTGGTGTCGGTCGTCATCTACCTGAGCCGCCGCGCCAAGTACCGTATGAACCTGCAGGACCTGCACCTGCACGGTAAGGCGCACCGCAGCATTACCCAGGCCGAACTGGACGAGCTGGCCAAACAGACCGCCAGCCTGCAACGCATCCAGGGCAGCGGCGGCATGTCCTACAAGCCGATCAGCGACAGCGTCTATCTGATTAGCGGCGGCACCGCGAGCGACGGGCTGGAACTGCAGGTCCAGTCGGTGAAACACATGTCGATCGCCGGTATTCCCGTGGAATTTCCCTTCCCGATGGAAAGCTTCCTGGCCGACAACAACCAGGCCGAAGTGGTGATCGCCAAGAAGTTCGCCGTGGTCATCGGCCTCAACGGACATCGCCTGGCCCAATGACGCACTGGCGGCCTGGCTGCCACCTTCACCGCTCGCCCATGCCCCGAGCCCTGCCACCATCGCTGCCCTGCAAGAGTCCGCCATGAAACGTCGCTACCTGCTGCTGTTGCCCCTGCTGCTGTCGCTGGCCGGATGCAAGGAAGACTTCGCCACCCTGCACTTCCAGGAGTCGGTGCGCTCCGACCCCAAGGCCGGCCCGCAATACTCCGACCAGTTGGTGCACGAGGCGTACAAACACAGCATTTACACCGCGCTCGGCGCCCAGGGCCTGGACCCGGACGCCATCGCCCTGGAGCGGGACCAGGAGGACGACAAGGTCATTCACCTGCGCCTGGTGGACTACTCCCTGAGCCCGGAACAACGGGGCAGCCTCAAGGCCATCCTCGAACAGGTCGTCAGCGCGCGAAATGCCAGCTCGATGAACCTGCGCCTGGAGCTGGACAACGCCCATGCCAAGGTCACCCCTTCCGGCACCAGCGACCTGCCGGACAACATCGACGCCACCCTGGCGTTCGAGCCGGAGTTCGGCATGCTGCTGGACCGCAGCTACGAAGACAGCATGCAGGCCATCGTCAACGCGAGCGAAATCGAAGGCCCGGTCAGTTGCAAGATCACCGCGCGCCTGGCCATGCCCAGGCCCTTGAAACTGATCGCCTACGAAGCCCTTGAACAGGACAACAGCGAGCGCGGCCTGATCTCCTTGCTGACCCGCGGCGGCAGCATTGCCAAGGTGCCACTCAAGGTACATTTCGATGACCCGGACCTGAACCGGCTCCTGCAGCACAAAACCGTCCAGGCCTGGCCATCCAGCTCGAAGATCACCCGGCCCGCCCCGGTGCCCCTTGACGAATTCGCCATCGTCATCGGCTCCATCGGCGTCCAGACCCTGACCTCGGCCCTGGCCTTCGACACCCGCAAGGACGAGCTGCAAGCGCTGTGCGACCAGAAGATGCAGACCCTGGGCCGGCCGTTCACCTTTCACATGGGCCGGACCCTGGATCGCCTGACCAGCGTCGATTACCGCTAACAGCCACTATGCGACGAGGATTTCCATTGAACCGACGTCTCTCCACTGCCGCCCTCTTGCTGATGCTGCTGACCGGCTGCAAGCAGACCTACCTCACCCTGCATTTCCAGGAAGAAGTGGGTAACCCCCAGCAGGCCCGGATAGTGCCGTACTTCGCAGAGGCCATCACTCAGATGGCCGCCGGGATCGGCATCGAACCCGACGCCATCGGCCTGGAAATGGACCGCAAGGACGACAAGACCCTGCATATCAGCCTGGACAGCAGCGTGCCCGAACCCCAGCGCCAGCGCCTGCAAGCGCTGTTCAGCGAAATTGTCGAGGCACGCGCAGCCGGCACCTTCGAAGCCGTTCTGGAGATCGCCCCGCAAACCGGGAGATACACCACCCCCGAGTACCGCAAAAGGGCCATGGCCTTGCCGCGACGCTTCTCCCTGGCGCTGGAGCCGGTGAAATACGCCGACGTGCTGTTTCATTACTCGATGGAGGAGTTGATCAGCGGCAAGCTCGCGGCCACCGGCACGCCCAACGAGGCGTTCTGCCAATACCAGGCCACCCTCCAGGCGCCGGGCATGCCGTTCAGCCAGATGGGCAGCAAGGCCGGTAGCGGCACAGGGGATTACAACGTGTATCTGGAGTGGAAAGACGGCAAGCGCGAACCGGCGCAATACTTGTTCGGCAACATCACTTTCGCCAACCCCACGCTCAACCAGATGCTGTTCGACAACCGCATCCAGCTGTCCGCGATCAAGACCTCCTGGGACACGCGAGCGGACCGCCGGGCCGACCGCGTCGGTTTCAGCGTCGGCTCCCTGGGCCTGCAGTACCACGAGGACGGGGAGATTTCCCCGTTGCAACACATCGGCTTCATGGGCAGGTGCGAGGGCATGGCCATGGCGCTGGGGCGGCCCTTTACCTTCTACATCGGCCGCTCCATGGACCGCCTGGTCAGCGTCGAACTGGCCCCGCCCAGCGCATGAGCCCTGGAGCCGCAACGGCTCCAGGCCGACCGCTGCGACTTGATATTGCCCCCGGGCGCCGCCATCTAAGGCGCTCTACCCTGTTTGCGGAGCCCGACCATGTCCGACCCACTGCTGATCCCCTGCCCGCACTGCAACGGCCTCAACCGCATTCCCGCCGAGCGCCTGGGGGACCACCCCAAGTGCGGGCGCTGCAAGGCCGAGGTCTTGCTGAGCAAACCCTTTGACTTGAAACAGGGCGACTACGCCAGCCAGATCAAGGGCGACCTGCCGTTGCTGGTGGATGTATGGGCTGACTGGTGCGGGCCGTGCAAATCCTTTGCGCCGGTCTTCCAGCAAGCCGCCGCGCAGCTCAGCGGCAAGTGCCGCCTGGCCAAGCTGGACAGTGAAGCCAACCCGCAGCTGGCGGGGCAATTGGGGATTCGCTCGATCCCCAGCCTGATTCTGTTCAAGAACGGTCGGGAAGTAGCCCGGCAAAGCGGCGCCTTGCCACTGCCGCAATTGTTGAGCTGGCTGCGCAGCCAGGGGATTTGACGCAGCGCCAAGAGCCGCAGGCCAAACCCTGTGCTCATGGCCTCTTGAGGGTCAGGCGTTTTCCAGCAGGTTGTGCAGGTCGACGAATTGCTGGGTCAGCTTGTGTCGTGGGTCCAGGTGGATCAGCGGCATGCTGGCCTGGTGGGATTCACGCATGCGCACCGAGCTGCCCAGGTACACCGGCAGCACTGGCAGGCCCTCGCTGATCAGTTCGTCGAGCATCTGCTGCGGCAGGCTGGCCCGGGCCTGGAACTGATTGACCACGATGCCCTCGACCTCCAGCCCCTCGTTGTGGTCTTCCTTCAGCTCTTCGATCTCCGCCAGCAGGCCGTACAGGGCCTGGCGGGAAAAACTGTCGCAGTCGAAGGGGATCAGCACACGATCAGCGGCGATCAGCGCCGATACCGCGTAGAAATTCAGGGCCGGCGGGGTATCGAGGTAGATCCGGTCGTAATCCTCGGCCAGTTCGTCCAGCAATTTGCGCAGCTTGTTGATCTTGTGCTTGGCCTCAAGCTTGGGCTGCAGGTCCGCCAGCTCGGCGGTGGCCGTGATCACGTGCAGGTTGTCGAAGGGGGTCTCGTAGATATCCACCTGGTTTTTCTTGGCGAATGGTCCGGACGACAGGGTTTGCTTGAAAAAATCGGCAATGCCCATGGGAATGTCCTCGCCGGTCAGGCCGGTGAGGTACTGGGTCGAGTTGGCCTGGGCATCCAGGTCCACCAGCAAGGTGCGATAGCCCTCGCTGGCGCTGACCGCCGCCAGATTGCAGGCAATACTGGATTTGCCCACGCCACCTTTCTGATTGAACACCACACGCCGCATGTCTAGACCTCCCTGTATCAAAGATCACCGAGTGTAGTAGGCCACGCGGCCCCTTAGCTACCTTGCTGTCACACAGATTTTCCTTGCCCGCAGCCCTGGCACAAACACCGGGCAATGTCGGCCCCGAGGCCGACCTGGGACTGAAAGACTTCAGATAGTGGCAAAAAGACACCTCGCATCGCGTCGGATTTTTCGCTTTTGCGACCAACAGGCCAAGGAGCATTTGCTACAAGCCAGTCGCACCGGGATAATGCGCGCCACTGACGCCTTCGCGTCACTCAGGCCAATCGCCGATCGAAGCGATATGCCGCGTCAAGGAAGCCCGCAGGGGCGGGATGAAATCAAGTGATCAAGTTCAACATCGCTCAATGGCGTGCGTGGGCCCCTGGGCTCGAAAGCGTGGACGCCTGGCAGGCCTGGAGCCGTCAACCGGCCCTGCCTGAAAACAGCGATGCCGCCCCCGATGTGTCCTTTCTCCCCGCCATGCAGCGGCGCCGTCTCAGCCGCCTGGCGCGCATGGCGTTCAGCGTCGGCTGGCCCCTGGCCGAGGGCCTGGAACAACTGCCGCTGGTGTTCATCTCCCGGCATGGCGAAACCCCGCGCACCTTCGAGATTCTCAGCGACCTGGCCGCCGAGCAACCGTTGTCGCCCACCCAGTTCAGCCTCTCGGTACACAACGCAGTGATCGGCCTGTGGTCGATCATGCGCGGCGAAACCAGCGAAATGACGGCCCTGGCCGCTGCCGGCGATGGCCTTGAGCATGGCCTGCTGGAGGCGGCCACGCTGCTGGCCGACGGCGCCCCCCATGTACTGCTGGTGATCACCGAGGAACAACCGCCCGAGGCCTATGCCAGCTGGATCGACGACGTGCCGTTTCCCTATGCCCTGGGCCTGCTGCTGACCCCCGGCGACGACTGGCAGTTGTCCCTGGGCAGCCATGACGGTCAAACGCCCAGGGCCCAATGGCCCCACGCCCTGAATCTGCTGCGTACCCTGCTGGGCGCGCAGACCTTTTGCCAACATGCCTGGATGAATCGTGTATGGACCTGGCAACGCAACCACTGAGCGCCAAGGGCCGCAATGCCTACTACTGGCGCCTGACGGCCACGGCGCTGAGCTTTGCACTGTTCGGAATAGGTGGTTTGTGCCTGCGCCTGGTGATTTTCCCCCTGCTCGCCTGCCTGCCCGGCGACGCCCAGCGCCAGCGCCAGCGGGCGCGCAAGACCGTCAGCCGGCTGTTCTGGCTGTTTATCCGCTTCATGGCCAGGAGCGGCGTGCTCACCTATGAGGTCCAGGGCGCCGAGCGGCTCGGGCGACCGGGGCAGATGATCATCGCCAACCACCCCTCGCTGATCGACGTGGTGTTCCTCATCGGCCTGGTCCGCGACGCCAACTGCGTGGTGAAGCAGAGCCTGTGGAACAACCCCTTCACCCGCGGCCCGGTGCGCGCCACCCAGTACATCAGCAACGACGGCAGCATGGACATGCTCGACAGTGCCTGCGGGGCGCTGCAAGCAGGCCAGACCCTGATCGTCTTTCCCGAGGGCACCCGCACCCAGCCGGGTGCCGCTCCGGCCTTTCATCGGGGAGCGGCGGCCATTGCCCTGCGCGGTGCGAAGATCATCACCCCGGTGGTGATCCGGGTCAGCCCCAGCACCCTGACCAAGGCCGAACCCTGGTACCGCATCCCGCAACGCCGTGTGCACTTCAGTTTTCACGTCGGTGCCGATATAGACCCACAGACCTTTGCAGCCCAGGGCCCGGCGCCCCAGGCTTCGCGCAAGCTCAATGAGCACTTGCACCATTTTTTCATTAAGGAGCTCGCCAGAGATGAGCGATACACACCCGGACCTGATGCTTGAAATCAAACTGCTGATCATCGACGCCCTGGGCCTCGAAGACATCAGTGCCCAGGACATCGGCAACGACCAGACGCTGTTCGGCGAAGGCCTCGGCCTGGACTCGGTGGATGCCCTGGAGCTGGGCCTGGCGATCCAGAAGAAGTACGGCATCAAGATCGACGCCGACGCCAAGGACACCCGCAACCACTTCAGCAACGTGGCGAGCCTTGCGGCGTTCGTCACTGCAAAACAGGCAGCTTGAGAACCGACCATGCAAACCCGTGACGATATCTTCAACACCCTGCGCGATGCCCTGGTCGAGCTCTTCGAACTGGAGCCCGAGCGCGTCAGCCTCGAGTCCAACCTGTACGAAGACCTGGAAATCGACAGCATCGATGCGGTCGACCTGATCGACCACATCAAGCGCCAGACCGGCAAGAAAATCGCCGCCGAGGAATTCAAGTCGGTGCGCACCGTCAACGACGTGGTCGAGGCGGTCTACCGTCTGGTCCAGCCGGCCGCATGAGCCGGCTGATCGGCCTGGGCTTGTTGCTGGCCGGCCTGCTCTACCCCTTCGCGGTGTACTTCGGCATGGAGCATTTCGCTCCGTGGCAGTTCGGCCTGCTGCTGGGCGGCCTGTGGCTGGCCCGGGCGCTGACCGGCGAACGCCGCCCCGGCAGCCTGTGGATGGCCATTGCAGCGATCGCGTTCTGCCTGCTGCTGGCCTGGTTCGACAACCCGGCGCTGCTGCGCTGGTACCCGGTGCTGATCAGCGCCTTCATGCTCGGCCTGTTCGGCCTGAGCCTGAAATACGGCCCCCCGGTGGCAGAGCGCCTGGCCCGCATCAGCGAGCCGCAATTGCCGGAAAAGGCCATACGTTATACGCGCCAGGTGACCGTCGCCTGGAGCGTGTTTTTCCTCTGTAACGGAATGCTCGCCGCGGCCCTGACCCTGTGGGCGCCGCTGAGCTGGTGGACGTTGTACAACGGCCTGATCGCCTACGGGCTGATGGGCCTGCTGTTTGCCATTGAATGGCTGTTACGACAACGGGTAAGAGGCCGTAGATGAACTGGATTCCCCTTGAGCAGCTGTTGCTCAAGCTACATACGCCGCGAGCGGTCAGCGCCGCGCCGGCCATCGACCTGGGGGCCGTGCAGGAACAGGCCCTGAGCCTGGCCGCTGCCCTGCAAGCCCGTGGCGTACGGCGCCTGGCGGTGCACCTGGAAGACGCCGTGGAACTGGCGGTGGCCCTGCTCGGCGCCTGGCGTGCCGGGGCCAGCGTGCTGTTGCCCGCTGACCTGCAAGCCCAGACCCGCCAGCGCTGGTCGAGCGAAGTCGACCTGTGGCTGACCGACCAGGACACGCCCCTGCACCAGTTGCAGGCCAGCCCCCTGGCCCCGGCCGAGCTGGACCCGGACACCTGCCAGTTGAGCCTGTGCACCTCCGGCTCCAGCGGCGAACCCAAGCGCATCGAGAAGAACCTGCGGCAACTGGCCAACGAGGTCGTCGCCCTGGAGCACCTGTGGGGCGCCGACCTGGGCCAGGCCTGGATCATCGGCAGCGTCGCCACCCAGCACATCTACGGCCTGCTGTTCCGCGTGCTCTGGCCACTGTGCGCCGGGCGGCCTTTTGTACGCCGCCAGCTGCCATTTCCCGAAGACCTGCAACGGGCCAGCCGCGAGTGCCCGACGTTTGCCTGGGTGGCGAGCCCGGCCCTGCTCAAGCGCATGGGCGACAACCTCGACTGGCCGGCCCTGAGCCAGGTACGGCGGGTATTTTCCTCCGGCGGAGCCTTGCCCGCCGAAGCGGCCAGCGGCCTGCACCAGCGCCTGCAGCAATGGCCGACGGAAATCCTCGGCAGCTCGGAAACCGGCGGCATCGCCTGGCGCCAGGGGCCAGGCCTGTGGCAGCCCTTCGCCGATGTACGGCTGAGCCAGGATGCCGACGGCGCGCTGTTGATCGCCTCGCCCTACCTGCCGGCCGGGCATGTGGAACACACGGCCGACGCCGCGCGGATCGCCGCCGACGGGCGCTTCGAACTGCTGGGGCGCCTGGATCGCATCGTCAAGCTGGAAGAAAAACGCATTTCCCTGCCCATGCTTGAGCAGGCCCTGGCCAGCCACGAATGGGTGGCGGAAGCGCGGCTCGGGGTGATCGAAGACAACCGCGCCTACCTCGGCGCCCTGCTGGTGCTCAGCGAGCCCGGCCTGCATGCCCTGCGCAACCAGGGCCGGCGCCACCTGACCCAGGCCTTGCGCCAGCATCTGGCCGGGCATTGCGAAGCCCTGGCCCTGCCCCGGCGCTGGCGCCTGGTGCGGCAACTGCCGCTGAACAGCCAGGGCAAGCTGCCCCAGGCGCAAGTCCAGGCCCTGCTGCTGGCTCCACGCCCGCAAGCCCCGGAAGTGCTGGAGCAACGGCAGCACGAGGAGGAGTGGCAGCTGCAACTGGCCATTCCGCCGGACCTGGCGTACTTCAGCGGGCACTTCCCCCAGACCCCGGTGCTGCCGGGGGTGGTGCAGGTGGACTGGGCCCTGGCCCTGGGCCAGCAACTGCTGGAGCTGCCGGGCCGCTTCGCCGGCATGGAAGTGCTGAAGTTCCAGCAACTGGTACGCCCCGGCGACCGCATCCAGCTGAACCTGCGTTTCGATGCCCAGCGCCAGAAACTGTATTTCGCCTACCTCAATGACGGGGCTCCCTGCTCCAGCGGGCGGATCGTCCTGGAGGCCAGCTGTGGATAAGTTGTACGGCATCGCGCCCGGGATTCCCTGGCAAGCCAGCGCCTACGCTGAAGGGGCCCGCTGCCATGCATAAGCCTTGCGCGGTGATACCGGTCTACAACCATGAAACCGCCGTGCCGGCGGTGGTCGAGGCGCTCCTGGCCCGCGGCCTGCCCTGTGTCCTGGTGGACGACGCCAGCAGCCCCCAATGCGCGGCGGTGCTGGAGCAGCTGGCCGGCCTCGACCAGGTGTTCCTGATCCGCCTGGCGATCAACCAGGGCAAGGGCGGCGCGGTCATGGCCGGCCTGCGCGAAGCCGCGCAGCTGGGCTTCAGCCATGCCCTGCAAGTCGATGCCGATGGCCAGCACGACCTCACGGATGTGGATAACTTCATCCAGCACTCCCAGGCCCACCCCGAGGCGCTGGTCTGCGGTTATCCACAGTACGACGCCAGCGTGCCCAAGGGGCGCCTGTATGCCCGCTACCTGACCCACGTGTGGGTCTGGATCAACAGCCTGTCACTGCAGATTCCCGATTCCATGTGCGGCTTCCGGGTCTACCCCTTGCCACCGACCCTGGCCCTGCTGGACTCGGTGCAACTGGGCCGGCGCATGGACTTCGATCCGGAGATCCTGGTGCGCCTGGCCTGGCGCAACCAACCCATGCGCTGGCTGCCGACCCGGGTCCACTATCCCCAGGACGGCCTCTCGCACTTTCGCCTGTTCCATGACAACGCGCTGATCTCGAAGATGCACGCCAAGCTGTTCTTCGGCATGTTGGCGCGCCTGCCGCTGATCCTCTGGCGCCGGTGGCGTCCATGAGCCAGGAGCAACCCAAGGAGCCCGGCAACGAACACTGGGCCGGCCATCAGGAGCGCGGCAGCTTCTGGCTGATGAAGCTCACCGCCCTGGGCGTGCGGGTGCTGGGGCGCCGGCTGCTGAGCCCGGTGCTGTACGCCATCGTGTTCTACTTCTTCCTGTTCGGCCGCCGGGCCCGGCGCAGCATCTGGCAGTACCAGCAGCACCTGGCCCAATGGAGCGGGCGCGACGAGTTGCGCCCCAGCCACTGGCGGGTGTTCGGCCAGTTCATGGCCTTTGCCGATGCCCTGCTGGACAAGCTCGACGTGTGGAACGGCAAACTGCGCATCGAACAGATCGAGATCGTCGACCCGGCGCAACTGCGCCACCAGCTGCGCGGCGAACGCGGGCAGATGCTGGTGGGCGCGCACCTGGGCAACCTGGAAGTGTGCCGGGCCCTGGCCGAGCTGGGGGAGCAGGTGACCATGAACGTGCTGGTGCACACCAAGCACGCCGAACGCTTCAACCGCCTGCTGGGCGAAGCCGGGGCCAGCAACCTGCGGCTGATCCAGGTCAGCGAGCTGGACCCGGCGATCATGCTGCAACTGAGCCAGCGCCTGGATCGCGGCGAATGGCTGGCGATTGCCGGGGACCGCGTGCCGCTGCACGGCGGGCGCAACGTGCGGGTGGATTTCCTCGGCCACCCGGCCGCCTTCCCCCAGGGCCCCTGGCTGCTGGCCGGGCTGCTCAAGTGCCCGGTCAACCTGCTGCTGTGCCTGAAACAGCAAGGCCGCTACCAGGTGATCCTCGAGCCCTTCGCCGACGCCGTGCAGTGGAAACGCAATGACCGCCAGCAGGTGATCGCCCAGTGGACCGCCCGCTACGCCGAGCGCCTGGGCCAGTACTGCCTGCAAGCCCCGCAACAATGGTTCAACTTTTACCCATTCTGGAAGACCGATGACGACCTCGACCCATGAGCCGGTAACCTTCGGCGAACACCCCCTGCGCATCGAAGACGTGCTGGCCCTGGCCAACCGCCAGGTGCCGACGCGCCTGCAAGGCGACGCCGCCTGGCGCCAGCGGATCGCCAAGGGCGCGCAGTTCCTCGACTCCCTGCTGGACAAGGAAGGGGTGATCTACGGCGTGACCACCGGCTACGGCGACTCTTGCGTGGTGGCGGTGCCGCTGCAGCACGTCGAGGCGCTGCCGCGCCATCTGTACACCTTCCACGGTTGCGGCCTGGGCAAGCTGCTGGACGCCCAGGCTACCCGCGCGGTGCTGGCGGCGCGCTTGCAGTCGCTGTGCCACGGAGTTTCCGGGGTGCGCGTGGAACTGCTGGAGCGCCTGCAGGCCTTCCTCGACCAGGACATCCTGCCGCTGATCCCGGAAGAGGGCTCGGTGGGCGCCAGCGGCGACCTGACGCCGCTGTCCTATGTGGCGGCCACCCTGTCCGGGGAACGCGAGGTGATGTTCCGCGGCGAGCGGCGTGAGTCCGCCGACGTGCACCGCGAGCTGGGCTGGGAACCCCTGGTGCTGCGGCCCAAGGAAGCCCTGGCGCTGATGAACGGCACCGCGGTAATGACCGGGCTGGCCTGCCTGGCCTTTGCCCGGGCCGACTACCTGCTGCGCCTGGCGACCCGCATCACCGCCCTCAACGTGGTGGCCCTGCAGGGCAATCCGGAACACTTCGACGAACGCCTGTTCGCCGCCAAGCCGCACCCGGGGCAGATGCAAGTGGCCGCCTGGCTGCGCCAGGACCTGGCGATCGACGCGCCGACCGCGCCCCTGCATCGCCTGCAGGACCGCTACTCGCTGCGCTGCGCCCCCCATGTGCTGGGGGTGCTGGCCGACAGCCTGAACTGGCTGCGCGGTTTCATCGAGACCGAGCTCAACAGCGCCAACGACAACCCCATCATCGACGCCGAGGCCGAGCGCGTGCTGCACGGCGGGCACTTCTATGGCGGGCACATCGCCTTCGCCATGGACAGCCTGAAGAACCTGGTGGCCAACGTCGCCGACCTGCTGGACCGGCAGTTGGCCCTGCTGGTGGACGTGCGCTACAACCACGGCCTGCCGAGCAACCTTTCCGGCGCCAGCGCCGAGCGCGCCATGCTCAACCACGGCTTCAAGGCGGTGCAGATCGGCGCCAGCGCCTGGACCGCCGAGGCCCTGAAAAACACCATGCCGGCCAGCGTGTTCTCGCGCTCCACCGAGTGCCACAACCAGGACAAGGTGAGCATGGGCACCATCGCCGCCCGGGACGCGATCCGCGTGCTGGAGCTCACCGAACAAGTGGCCGCCGCCACCTTGCTGGCGGCCAACCAGGGGGTCTGGCTGCGCAGCCAGGAAGCCGATGCCCGGCCTCTGCCACCAGCCCTGGATGCCATGCACCGGCAACTGGCCGAGGACTTCGCACCGGTGATCGAAGACCGCGCCCTGGAGCACGAACTGCGCCTGTGCCTGCAACGCATCGCCGAACAACACTGGAGGCTGCATGCGTAGCAAGGGAGTGATCCACGCCGACACCCAGATCCAGGTGCCCTTCTTCGACGTCGACACCATGCACGTCGTCTGGCACGGGCATTACGTCAAATACCTGGAGGTCGCCCGCTGCGCCCTGCTGGACAAGCTCGGCCACAACTACCAGCAGATGCTCGAATCCGGCTACGCCTGGCCGGTGATCGACCTGCAACTGCGCTACGTGCGCGGCGCGGTGTTCGGCCAGACCCTGAACGTGCGCGCCAGCCTGGTGGAGTGGGAAAGCCGGCTGAAGATCAATTACCTGATCACCGACCAGGCCACAGGCGAGCGCATGACCCGCGCCAGCTCGGTGCAGGTGGCCGTGGAGATCGCCAGCCGGGAAATGCAACTGGCCTCGCCCAAGGTCTTCACCGATGCCGTCGCGAGGGCCTTGCCATGAAGGTAGGAGCGAGCTTGCTCGCGAAGAGGGTCGGTCTGTCTGCCAACTGCATGAGGTTGCGTACCGTGGTGCGGCGGTTCGCGAGCAAGCTCGCGCCCACGCTCTTGGTGCTCTGGTGTGTGCCGGGGCTGGCCCAGGCCTTCGACCTGCAACAGTTGAGCGATCAACTGTCGCGGCCGGAGGTGATCCACGGTCGTTTCATCCAGGAAAAACACCTGCGGGCCCTGCCCCAGCCATTGACCAGCAAGGGTCACTTCGTGCTGGCGAAAAACCATGGCCTGCTGTGGCTGCTGCAGACCCCGTTGCAACAGGACTACCGCATCACTGCCCAGGGCATCGCCCGGCGCGATGGCGGCGGCTGGCAGATGCTTCCCGGCAAGAGCGCCGGGGCCGAGCAGAACCGCCTGTTCCTCGCTGTGCTGCAAGGCGACAGCAGCGGCCTGCAGCGGGACTTCGAACTCAAGCTGCAAGGCAGCGCGCAGAACTGGCAGTTGCAACTGATCCCCCGCTCCCTGCTGCTGAAACAGATCTTCAACCAGATCAACATCGACGGCGGCGAGCTGGTGCAGCGCATCGAACTGCTGGAAGCCCAGGGCGACCGCACCTTGCTGATCATGCAGGACAGCAGCAGCGCCCAGCCGCTCAGTGAAACGGAGCAACATGACTTTGCCGAGTGAACGCTGGCTGCCGCGTTTTTTCCTGATTCTGCTGACCCTGGTCCTGGCCCTCGGTGCCTGGCAATGGCGCCATGGCGCGCCGCTGTCGGCCAACCTCATGGAACTGGTGCCCGGCACGGCCCCGGATGCACTGGAGCAACAGGCCGAGCAACGCATGCAGGAACCGCTGAACCGGGAAATCCTGGTGCTGGTGGGGCATGCCGAACGTCAGCAGGCAGTGGCCATGGCCCGGCAACTGGCCGAGCAATGGCAGGCCAGCGGGTTGTTCGAGAAGGTCCAGTGGAACCTCCAGGCCGACCTGCCGGCGCTGCGCCAGCAACTGTTGCAGGGCCGCCTGGCGATGCTCGGGGCCAAGGATCGCGAGCAACTGGCCCAGCAGCCCCAGACGTTTATCCAGCAACGGGTGCAGAGCCTGTTCGACCCGTTCGGCGGCTTTACCCTGGTGCCCAGCCAGGATGACTGGCTGGGCCTGACCGGACGCATCCAGAACAGCCAGCCGCAACACGGCGCGGTGCAGCTGGACATCGGCAGCGGCGCCCTGGTGGCCGAGGCCGACGGCCAGCACTGGGTATTGCTGCGTGCCCGCACCGGCGGCAACGCCTTCGACATGCAACTGCCTCTGCAAGTGGCTGACCTGCTGCGCCACAGCCGTGAGCAGGCCAGCCAGCAACAGGTACAACTGTTGGCCGCCAGCGGTTTGCTGTACGCCGCCAACGGCCAGCAACAGGCCACCCGGGAAATCACCTGGGTCGGCGGCGGCGCCACCCTGGGCATCCTTTTGCTGTTGCTGCTGGCCTTCCGCCGCTGGCGTGCCCTGCTGGCCTTCGTCCCGGTGCTGGTGGGCATGCTGTTCGGCGCCGTGGCCTGCGTGGCGCTGTTCGGCCGCATGCACGTAATGACCCTGGTGCTGGGGTCGAGCCTGATCGGCGTGGCCGTCGACTACCCCCTGCACTACCTGTCCAAGAGCTGGAGCCTGAAACCCTGGCGCAGCTGGCCGGCCCTGCGCCTGACCCTGCCGGGGCTGAGCCTGAGCCTGGCCACCAGTTGCATCGGCTACCTGGCCCTGGCCTGGACCCCGTTCCCGGCCCTGACCCAGATCGCCGTATTCTCCGCCGCCGGCCTGGTGGGCGCCTACCTGGCGGCGGTGTGCCTGCTGCCGGCACTGCTCAAGGGGGTGCAACTACGCCCGGCGCATTGGCCGCTACAAGTGGCCCAAGCCCTGCTGCAGGCCCGCTCGGCCTTGCTCAAGCGGGTGCCCAGTCCGGTGCTGCTGGTATTGCTGGCGCTGTTCTGCGCCGCAGGCCTGTGGCAGCTCGAGAGCAAGAACGACATCCGCCAATGGGTCGGTGCACCGCCGCAGTTGCTGCAGGAAGCCCAGGCCATTGCGCGGATCACCGGCTATCAGCCCACCAGCCAGTTCTTCCTGGTGCGCGCCACCGATCAGCAGCAACTGCTGGAGCGCCTGGAGGCCCTGGACCTGCGCCTGCAACAGCTGGTGAACCTGGGCAAGCTCAAGGGCTACCTGTCGCTGAACCAGTTGCTCAGCCAACCGACCGAACAACAGCAGGTGCGCGAAGCCCTCAAGCAGCTGCCGCGTTTCTGGCAGCCGCTGCTGGACCTGGGGGTACCCCTGGCCGCCCTGCAAGCGGAGCTGGAACAGCTGCAGCAATTGCCGGTGGAAGACCTCGACGCCGCGCTTTCCGGGCCGCTGGCTGAGCCCTATCGCCCGCTGTGGCTGGGAGCCAACGCCAACGGCGTGGCCGCCATGGTCAGCCTGCAGGGGCTGAACGACGCCGCCCTGCTGCGAATCCAGGCCGATGATCTGCCAGGGGTGCAACTGGTGGACCGCCTGGGTGAGCTGAACCGGGTATTCGCCGCCACCCAGGTCAGCGCCGCCGAACTCAAGCTGGCCTCCTGCGTGCTGATCGTGCTGCTGTTGATCCTGCCCTTCGGCCTCGGCGGCGCCTTGCGCCTGGTGGCCCTGCCCCTGCTGGCAGCCCTGTGCAGCCTGGCCAGCCTCGGCTGGCTGGGCCAGCCCCTGACCCTGTTCAGCCTGTTCGGCCTGCTGCTGGTGACGGCCATCAGCGTCGACTACGCGATCCTCATGCGCGAGCAGATCGGCGGCGCCGCGGTGAGCCTGCTGGGCACGCTGCTGGCGGCCCTGACCACCTGGCTGTCGTTCGGCCTGCTGGCCATTTCCAGCACCCCGGCGGTGAGCAACTTCGGCCTGGCGGTCAGCCTGGGGCTGGCCTTCAGCTTCATCCTTGCGCCCTGGGCCGGCCACAGGCCGCACCCGGCGCCCGACACAGAGCGTGCAGCATGCTGACCCTGCTGTTCTGGCTACTGGCCCTGGCGCTGTTTGCCCTGGCCACCCACATCGGCCGGCGCCTGGGCCTGATCCCGATTGTCAGCCAACTGCTGCTGGCGACCTTCGGCCTGCCGCTGCTGATGCTGCTGTGGATCGAACCGCACTGGCAGCTAAGTGGTGCGCAGCTGGTTTCGCCGCACTGGCTCAAGCATCTGTACAGCCTGAGCTTTGCCTTGCTGCTGGGGCATATCCTCAGTGACGTGATCGACCTGCGCCTGGACCGCCAGAGCCTGAAGATCGCCGTGCCGAGCTTCGGCATTCCCTTCGCCTGCGGCCTGGCCACCGCCTTCTGGCTGCTGCCGGCGCAACCCTGGATAAGCTCCCTGGCGGTCGGCCTGCTGTTCGCCATCACCGCGATCCCGGTGCTCTACCTGTACCTGCGGCACATCCAGTACCCGCCCGCCGCCACCCGGCGCCTGGTGCAGACCGCGATCCTCATCGACCTGGCCTGCTGGAGCCTGTTCGCCCTGGCCCAGGGCAGCCTGCACCTGAGCAGCCTGCTGCTGCCCCTGGCCGGCGCCTGCCTGCCCCTGGTGCTGCGCGGCCTGGGCCTGCGCCAGCCGCTGCTCTACAGCCTGGGCTTTTTCGGCCTGCTGGTGGTGGCCGAGCACTACCGGCTCAATGCGCTGATCTTCGGCATCGGCTACCTGCTGTGCATGGCCGCCCTCAAGCTGGCGCTGGTGCTGCCGTTACAGGCTGCCTGGATGAACCGCTTGCAGACCTACATCGCCATCCCGCTGATCCTGACCTTCGGCATCGTGCAGATCGATGTGCACAGCGCCATGGGCAGCCTCGGCTGGGTGCAACTGGCGGCCCTGCTGCTGTTGCCGATTGCCAGCAAGCTGCTGGGCAACTGGCTGGGCCTGGGCTGGGCCGGCGCTTCCTTTACCGGCGCCAGCCGCTGGCGGGAAAGCCTGCTGCTGAACATTCGCGGCTTGAGCGAGATCGTCTTTCTCAACCTGCTGCTGCAACAACAGTTGATCAGCCCGGCGCTGTACTTCGCGCTGATGCTCATGGGCCTGATCGCCACCCTGCTGCCGGCCCTGGCCGGAATGCACCGAACTCCCCAGGCGGCGCCCCACGCTGCCCCCTTGAACCTGAACATCGCCAAACCGGCAAGGAGCCCCAGTGCCAACAGTTGAAATGGAACGTCGCCAAGTCGTGGTGATCGGTGCCGGCCCCTCGGGGGCCATCGCGGCCGCGCTGCTCAAGCGCCAGGGCCACGACGTGCTGATCGTCGAGCGGCAACATTTCCCGCGTTTCTCCATCGGTGAAAGCCTGCTCTCCCACTGCCTGGATTTCGTCGAGGAAGCCGGGATGCTGGAGGCGGTGCAAGCCGCCGGCTTCCAGCTCAAGAACGGCGCGGCCTTCGCCTGGGGCGAGCACTACAGCACCTTCGATTTCGGCGACACCTTCAGCAATGGCAAGCCCACCACCTTCCAGGTGCAGCGCGCCGACTTCGACAAGCTGCTGGCCGACCAGGCCGCCCTGCAAGGGGTCGAGATCCGCTACGGCGAAGAGATTGTCGCGGTGGAGGTGGAGCGGCCCTTGCCACAGCTCGACTGCCGCCGTGAAGACGGCAGCCAGTACCGCATCGAAGCCGACTTCATCCTCGACGCCAGCGGTTACGGCCGGGTCCTGCCGCGCCTGCTGGAACTGGAAGCGCCGTCGAACTTTCCGGTACGCCGAGCGGTGTTCACTCATGTCGAAGACCGCATCGACTGCGAGCACTTCGACCGCAACAAGATCCTCATCACCACCCACCCCGAGCACCGCGACATCTGGTTCTGGAGCATCCCCTTCAGCAACGGCCGCTGCTCGGTAGGGGTGGTGGCCGCCCAAGAGCATTTCGCCGGGCGCGATGGCGACCTGGACGCCTGCCTGCGGGGCTTCATCAGCGAAACCCCGAGCCTGGCCAAGGTGCTGCAATACGCCGAGTGGGACACCCCGGCGCGGACCATCGGCGGCTACTCGGCCAACGTCAGCACCCTGCATGGCCCGGGCTTCGCCCTGCTGGGCAACGCCGCGGAATTCCTCGACCCGGTGTTCTCTTCCGGGGTGACCATCGCCATGCGTTCCGCGAGCATGGCCGCCGCCGTGTTGCACCGGCAGTTGCAGGGCCAGGGCGTCGACTGGGCGACGGAGTTCGCCGAACCGCTGAAACGCGGCGTGGACACCTTCCGCTGCTACGTCGAGGGCTGGTACGCCGGTACTTTCCAGGACGTGATCTACCATCCTGGCAGCTCCCCGGAAATCCGCCGCATGATCAGCTCGATCCTCGCCGGTTATGCCTGGGATGAACGCAACCCTTTCGTCAGCGAGCCCAAGCGCCGGCTCAAGGCCCTCTCGGAAGTCTGTGCGAGGGACCGCGCATGACTGAGCAAACCAGCCAGTACCTGAGTGACAGCTACGTCGAGGAAACCCGCTTCGGCTTCTGGTTCCTGCGCAGCCACACCTGGCAGCACCATGTGCTGCGGGTGGCGATCAATGACCTGCGCTCGCTGTTCGATGGCGAGCTGCCCCGGCATCCGGTGTTGCTGGACGCCGGTTGCGGCCAGGGCAAGTCGTTCCAGTACCTGCGCCAGGTGTTCGCCCCGCAGCGCCTGATCGGCCTGGACGCCGACCCCCACAGCCTCAAGCTCAGCGCCGAGGAAGCCCGGCGCCAGCAGATGCAGGTGGAGTTGATCGGCAGCGACTGCGCGACCCTGGAACTGGCCAACGCCAGCGTCGACCTGCTGTTCTGCCACCAGACCTTCCACCACCTGGTGGAACAGGAAAAAGCCCTGGCCGAGTTCTACCGGGTGCTCAAGCCCGGGGGTTACCTGCTGTTTGCCGAATCCACCGAGGCCTATATCGACACCTGGGTGATCCGCTGGCTGTTCCGCCATCCGATGCATGTGCAGAAAAGCGCCGCCCAGTACCTGCTGATGATTCGTCAGCAGGGCTTTGAATTCGGCCCGCAGAACGTGTCTTATCCCTACCTGTGGTGGAGTCGCGCCAAGGACTTCGGCCTGCTGGAGCGCTTCGGCCTGCGCCAGCCGCCGCCGGTGGGCCAGCGCGAGGAAACCCTGGTCAATGTGGTGGCCCGCAAGCCGCTCGCTCCCCCTGTTGCCGAGGAAGGTCCGTCCGAATGATCCGTGCCCTGCTGCTCGGTTGTGTCCTGTTGCTGAGCGCTTGCGTCAGTCAGGCTCCGCTGCCCGAGCGCACGCCCTCGCTGGTGCTGCCGTTGCAGCTCCACGTACAGCGCCAGCTTCAGGACCAGCGCCAGGACTGGCTGCTGGTGATCCAGGCCGAAGGCCCGGACCTGCGCTGGTCGCTGATGGACCCGCTGGGCATTCCCCAGGCCCGTCAGCGCCTGGTGGGCGGACACTGGCAGGCCGACGGCCTGCTGCCACCCAACCCGGAGGCCCGGGAGCTGTTCGCGGCCCTGCTGTTCGCCCTGACGCCTGTGGCCGAACTGCAGGCCAATTATCCGCACGCCCGGCAACAGGGCGCCCAACGTACCCTCGGCCCGCGCTGGCGAGTCGACTATCAACACGCTCTGGATTTCACCTTGAACCTGCCCCAAGGCCCGCACTACCACATCACGGCTCTGAGCACCGAGGCCACGCCATGACGGCTTACCTCAACGCCCTCGGGGTGATCTGCGCCCTGGGCCGCAATCGCCAGGAAGTCGCCCGCAGCCTGTTTGCCGGCGACTGTTCGGGCATGCGCGACGAAAGCCACTGGGTGCCCGAGCGCACCTTGCCGGTGGCGGCAGTGCGCAGCCCGCTGGCGGGCATGCCGGCGGGCCTCGAAGCCCAGAACAGCCGCAACAACCAGCTGTTGCTGGAGGCCACCCGGCAGATCGAAGACGACATCCAGCAGGCCATCCAGCGCTACGGCCATGGCCGCATCGGCATCGTCCTGGGCACCAGCACGTCGGGCATCGACGAAGCCAGCCGGGGCATCGCCCGTTACCTGCAGGACCGGCAATTCCCGGCGGGCTACGACTACCGTCAGCAGGAGCTCAGCGCCCCGGCGAACTTCCTCGCCCAATGGCTGCAACTCTGCGGCCCGGCCTATGTGATTTCCACCGCCTGTACCTCCAGCGCCCGGGCCCTGATCAGTGCCCGGCGCCTGCTCGATCTGGGCCTGTGCGACGCCGTGCTGTGCGGCGGGGTCGACAGCCTGTGCAAGCTGACCCTCAATGGTTTCACAGCCCTGGAGGCGGTCTCCGGGCAACGCTGCAACCCCTTTTCCCGCAACCGCGACGGGATCAACATCGGTGAAGCGGCGGTGCTGTTCCTCATGAGCCGGGAGCCTGCCGGCGACGCCCCTGTTGCCCTGCTGGGCGGTGGCGCCAGCTCCGACGCCTACCATATTTCCGCCCCGGCCCCCGATGGCCGCGGCGCCCTGCAGGCCATGAGCCAGGCCTTGCGCAGCGCCGGCCTGCAGCCACAGCAGATCGGCTACCTGAACCTGCACGGCACCGCCACCCAGCACAACGACGCGATGGAAAGCCTGGCCGTGGCCCAGCTGTTCCCCGAAGGCGTGCCCTGCTCTTCGACCAAACCCATGAGCGGCCATACCCTGGGGGCCGCCGGGGCCCTGGAGGCGGCGTTCTGCTGGCTGGCCCTGAGTACCGACAACCCCGGCCTGGCGCTGCCGCCCCATGTCTGGGATGCCCAGGCCGACCCGTCTTTGCCGCCACTGCGCTGGGTCACCCCGGACGATCGCCTGGCCCCCCACGCACCGCGCCGCCTGATGAGCAATTCCTTCGCCTTCGGCGGCAACAACGTCAGCCTGATTATCGGAGACGCCCCATGATTGACTGGCCGCTCGCCGAGTTGCTGCCCCACGCCGGGGACATGATCCTCATCGATCAGGTCCTGGCCTTTGATGAAGAACAGATCCGCACCCGCCTCGAAGTTCGCCCCGGTGGCCTGTTCAACCGCCCCGACGGCAGCCTGCCGGCCTGGGTCGGCGTCGAGCTGATGGCCCAGAGCGTGGCCGCCTACGCCGGTTGCCGCGCCCGCCAGCAAGGCTTGCCGGTGGAGCTGGGCTTTCTTCTGGGCACCCGCAAATTCGAATGCAATGTCGAGCACTTCCCCCTCGGCAGCACCCTGGAAATCCATGCCCTGCGCTCTCTGGAAGACGACAACGGCATGGGCGTGTTCGAGTGCCACCTCAGTGGCCCCGGCATCACCGCCAGCGCGCGCCTGAACGTGTTCCGTCCGCCCCAGGCCGCCGACTACCTGCATGAAACACCTGCCTCTTCTACAGGAACACCGTCATGACTGACTCCGTACTGGTCACCGGCTCCAGCCGTGGCATCGGCCGTGCCATCGCCCTGCGTCTGGCCCGGGCCGGGTATGACCTGGTGCTGCACTGCCGCAGCGGCCGCACCGAAGCCGAAGCCGTCAGGGGCGAAGTCCAGGCCCTGGGCCGCAGCGCCCGCGTCCTGCAATTCGATGTATCGGACCGGGAGGCCTGCCGGGTTGCCCTGGAGGCCGATGTCGAAGCCCATGGCGCCTATTACGGCGTGGTGCTCAACGCCGGCCTGACCCGTGACGGCGCCTTCCCGGCCCTCAGCGAAGAGGACTGGGACCAGGTGCTGCGCACCAACCTCGACGGTTTCTACAATGTCCTGCACCCGGTGATGATGCCCATGATCCGCCGCCGCGCAGCCGGGCGCATCGTCTGCATCACCTCGGTCTCGGGGCTGATCGGCAACCGTGGCCAGGTCAACTACAGCGCCTCCAAGGCCGGCGTGATCGGCGCCGCCAAGGCCCTGGCCATCGAGCTGGGCAAGCGCAAGATCACCGTCAACTGCGTGGCCCCGGGGCTGATCGACACCGCCATGCTGGATGAAAACGTGCCGGTGGAAGAACTGCTGAAAATGATTCCCGCGCAGCGCATGGGCACCCCGGAAGAGGTGGCCGGCGCGGTGAATTTCCTGATGTCCGCCGAAGCGTCCTACATCACTCGCCAGGTGCTGTCGGTGAACGGGGGCCTGTGCTGATGAAACGTGTGGTCGTCACCGGCATGGCCGGCATCACCTCCCTGGGCAGCGACTGGGCCAGCATCGCCGAGCGCTTTGCCGCCAACCGCAGCGGCATCCGGCGCATGGACGAGTGGGACAGGTTCAGCGAACTCAACACCCGCCTGGCCGGCCCCATCGATGACTTCCAGGTGCCCGGGCACTGGACCCGCAAGCAGCTGCGCAGCATGGGCCGGGTTTCGCGCCTGGCCGTGGGCGCCGCCGAGCAGGCCCTGGCCGACGCCGGGCTGCTGGGCGACCCGTCGATCAAGGACGGGCGCATGGGCGTGGCCTGTGGTTCTTCCACCGGCAGCACCGACGAGATCAAGGCCTTCGGCAACATGCTGCTCAACTCGGTGGCCGAGGGGCTCAACGCCAACTCCTACGTGCGCATGATGCCCCACACCACCGCCGCCAATATCAGCATCTTCTTCGGCCTGACCGGGCGCCTGATCCCTACCTCCAGCGCCTGCACCAGCGGTAGCCAGGGCATCGGCTACGCCTATGAGGCGATCAAGTTCGGCCGCCTGCCGCTGATGCTCGCCGGCGGCGCCGAGGAACTGTGCCCCACCGAAGCCATGGTGTTCGACGCGCTGTATGCCACCAGCCTGAAGAACGATGCGCCGCACACCAGCCCGCGCCCCTACGACAGCGGCCGTGACGGCCTGGTGATCGGCGAAGGTGGCGGCATGCTGGTGCTCGAGGAGCTGGAGCACGCCCTGGCCCGTGGCGCGCGCATCCACGCGGAAATCGTCGGCTTCGGCAGCAACGCCGACGGCCAGCACACCACCCGCCCCGAACAGAGCACCATGCGCCGGGCCATGGAGCTGGCGCTGGAGGATGGGGCCCTGGCCCCGGAGGCCATCGGCTACGTCAACGGCCATGGCACCGCCACCGAGCAGGGCGACATCGCCGAGACCCTGGCCACCAGCAGCCTGTTCGGCAGCCGCATGCCCATCAGTTCGCAGAAGAGTTTCCTCGGCCACACCCTGGGCGCCTGCGGCGCGCTGGAATCCTGGTTCAGCATCGAGATGCTCAACCGCGACCTCTATGTGCACACCTGCAACCTGGATCAGGTCGACCCCCGCTGCGGCGAGCTGGACTACCTGCAGGGAGGCTTTCGCGCCATGAGCCACGAATACGTGATGAACAACAACTTTGCCTTTGGCGGCGTCAACACCTCGTTGATCTTCCGCCGCTGGTCCTGATGCCTCACCTCACTGGAGAAATGGAATGTCTTCCCTGTTTCGCGCCACCCTCATCGTCCTTGCCCTGCTGAGCGTCACCGCCTGTACCAGCAAGCGCATGTACACCCCCAACCGGGTGCTCCCGACCACCATCCAGGCCGACCAGGAGCAGGTCAAGCAGGCGATCCTGAAGAACCTCGTAGCCCGCAAGTGGACCGTGCAGCGCATCAGCCCGGAGCTGATCCAGGCCGAGATCACCGTGCGTCAACAGTTCCACGCGGAGATCGATATCCAGTACTCCGCCAGCTACTACAAGATCGTCTACCGCGACAGCCGCGACATGGACTACAAGGACGGCAAGATCCACAAGAACTACATCCGCTGGGTGCGCCTGCTGGACAAGGGAATCCTGCGCGAACTGCGGGACAACCAGAACGAGCGGGCCGCGCAACAGCTGTCGGATGCCGCGGCCAAGAGCTTCCCGGCCGCACAATGAGCCCTTCCCTGTGACCCCGGTCACAGGGCTGCTTCACCCCCTTTGATGTCATGGAGAATGCGATGCGTTTGAAGACACTGGCGGCCACCGCCACCCTGCTGCTGTGCACCCTGCCCGGCGTCAGCCAGGCCCGCGATACCACCCTGTACCTGCCCTTCGACAAGGTGGTGGCCGAGGCCATCAGCACCGGCAAGATCGACGGCAGCGTGAAGTTCTACCTGGCGGGCAACAAGCCGGCCGGCAAGGTCAGCGTGCTGAGCCCCGGCGCCGTGACCAACAAGAAGACCAATGCCTTCGGCAAGGCCGACCAGGTGGCCTGCGAGTGGGCCTTGCAGTCGGCACTGATCACCCTGCATGAAGCGGCGAAGAAAGTCGGCGCCAACGCCGTGACCGACATTGCCAGCTTCTACAAGAGCCACGAGCGCAAGGACGCCACCACCTATGAGTGCCATGCCGGCGCCATCATGGCTGGTGTAGCGCTGCGCGGGGATCTGTCCAAGGTCCAGTGAGCTGCGGCTGACAACGCAAAGGGCGCCTGGGGCGCCCTTTGCGTTTCCGGGATTTTCCGAAAGCGCGCCAATCGCCGTCTACACTCGCAACAGCAGGCCGGGTGACCGCCGCCTGCGGGAGCCAAGTGGCGCGATCGGGCATCGGCCGGCGTGACAGTGGCGCCCCTTTCACGTCCGTCAAGGAGCCGACCATGCAAGTGAAAGCACTGATTGCCCTGGCCCTGCTAACGACCCTGAGCCCCGCCAGCCAGGCCACCAACCTGATGTACATGCCCTTCGAGAAAGTCGTGGCCGACGCCGAGCGCGCCGGGCGCCTGGATGGCAGCGTGAGCTTCCATCTGGCCGGCAACCCACTTCCGCCAGTGCTCCAGGTGCGGCTCACCGAAGTCACCACCAACAAGAAGACCAACGCTTTCAACAAGAGCGATATCGCCGCCTGCGAATGGGCCCTGCAGTCGGCCCTGATCACCCTGCAAGCCGCAGCCAAGCGGGTCGGCGCCAACGCAGTGACCAATATCGTCAGCTACTACAAGCACCACGTGCGCAAGGACCTCAACACCTACGAATGCCATGCCGGGGTACTGATGGCCGGAGTGGCCCTGCGCGGCGACCTGGTGAACCTGCAGGCCCCGGTGCGGCCCAACAGCCCCTCAGGGCGTAGCCCCGGTCTTGCGCGTCAGTAGCTCGACAAAGGCCTTGGCCATGGGCGAAGCCTGATCCTTGCGCTGCACCAGCCACACCGCCGACATCGCCGCCGGGTCCAGCAGGCGGCGATAGACCACGCCGTCGATGCGCATGCGCTGGTAGGACGCCGGCAGCACCGACACCCCCAACCCCGCCGCCACCAGGCCGATGATGGTCATGGCTTCCGCCGCCTCCTGAGCGAAATGCGGGGTAAAGCCGGCATCCCGGGACAGGCTCAGCAACTGCGCATACAGGCCGCTGCCATAGCTGCGGGGAAAAAACACAAAGGGCTCATGGGCCAGCTCCGCCAGGTGCAGCCCCTCTTCACTGCCACTGGCCAGCGGGTGCTTGGAACTGAGCACCGCCACCAGCGGCTCGCGCAGCAGCTCCACCACCGACAGCGAATCCGGCAGGGGCAAGGGCCGCATGATGCCGACCTGGATCGCCTGGTCCACCAGGGCCTCGGCCACCTGGGTGCTGCTCATTTCCTTGAGCTTGAGGTGTACCGCGGGAAAGCGCTGGCGAAAGGCGAAGATCGCCTGGGGAATGGTCGAATTGAAGGGCGCCGACGAGGTGAAGCCGATCTTCAGTTCCCCCAGCTCGCCCAGCTGCGCACGCCGCGCCACGTCCGCCGCCTTGTCCACCTGGGCCAGTACCAGCCGCGCCTCTTCCAGGAACAGGCGCCCGGCCTCGCTGAGCTCGACCCGACGATTGGTGCGTTCGAACAGGCGCGCCCCCACCTCCTGCTCCAGCGCCTGGATCTGCTGGCTCAGGGGCGGTTGGGAGATGCCCAGCACCTGGGCTGCACGGCCAAAATGCAGTTCTTCGGCGACAGCGATGAAGTAGCGCAGGTGACGCAGTTCCATGAGGGCCTCATTAAGTCTTAAAACCTATCAAACAGGTCGAACAATATATTGGAAAGAATCATTAGCCAGCTATATGCTTTTTCCATTGCCTGACCGGCTGCGTTCCCCCGAGGTCCCCCGTGAAATCCGCTGTTGCCGCTGTTGCCCCCTCCGCCGAAGAACCCCCTGCCACGCCCCTGGACGAGGTGGTCGCCCAGCTCAACGAAGCCTATATCGAAAAAGGCACGCCGATGTTCATGCGCACCGTGCTGGCGCTGTTCTCCGGCGGTTTTGCCACCTTCGCCCTGCTGTATTGCGTACAGCCGATGATGCCGCTGCTGTCCCGGGACTTTTCCATCAATGCCGCCCAGAGCAGCCTGATTCTCTCGGTCGCCACCGGCATGCTGGCCATCGGGTTGTTGATCACCGGGCCGGTTTCCGACCGCATCGGTCGCAAGCCGGTGATGGTCGCCGCCTTGCTGGCCGCCGCCCTGTGCACCATCGCCAGTGCGCTGATGCCGAGCTGGCACGGGGTGCTGCTGATGCGCGCGCTGGTGGGCCTGTCCCTGAGCGGGCTGGCAGCGGTGGCCATGACTTACCTGAGCGAGGAGATCCACCCCCAGCACATCGGCCTGGCCATGGGCCTGTACATCGGTGGCAACGCCATCGGCGGCATGAGCGGGCGACTGATCACCGGGGTGCTGATCGACTTCGTCAGCTGGCACACGGCGATGCTGGTGATCGGCGGCCTGGCACTGATCGCTGCCGCGGTGTTCTGGCGCATCCTTCCCGAATCGCGCAATTTCCGTCCCCGTTCGCTGCACCCGCGCAGCCTGCTGGACGGCTTTGCCATGCACTTTCGCGATGCCGGCCTGCCCTGGCTGTTCCTCGAAGGTTTCCTGCTGATGGGGGCATTCGTCACCCTGTTCAACTACATCGGCTACCGCCTGCTGGCCGAGCCCTATCAACTGAGCCAGGCCTGGGTCGGGATGCTGTCGGTGGTGTACCTCTCGGGCATCTACAGCTCGGCGAAGATCGGCGCCCTGGCCGACCAGCTGGGCCGGCGCCGGGTGCTCTGGGGCACCATCGTGCTGATGCTGGCGGGGATCGCCCTGACCCTGCTGACCCCGCTGTCCCTGGTGCTGATCGGCATGCTGCTGTTCACCTTCGGCTTCTTCGGTGCCCACTCGGTGGCCAGCAGCTGGATCGGCCGTCGCGCCACCAAGGCCAAGGGCCAGGCGTCGTCGCTGTACCTGTTCAGCTACTACGCCGGCTCGAGCATTGCCGGCACCGCCGGCGGGGTGTTCTGGCACCTGGCGGGTTGGAACGGCATCGGCCTGTTTATCGGCGCCTTGCTGATCGGAGCCCTGTTGATCGCCATGAAACTCGCCAAACTCCCCCCTTTGTAGGAGCAGGCTTGCCGGCGAAGTGCTCCGCCAGGCAGGCGCAGGTCTTGAGGGCCCTCTCGCCAGCAAGCTGGCTCCTACACCGAGCGAATCTGGCTGGCCGC
Source organism: Pseudomonas protegens CHA0 (assembly GCF_000397205.1). Taxonomy (NCBI): domain Bacteria; kingdom Pseudomonadati; phylum Pseudomonadota; class Gammaproteobacteria; order Pseudomonadales; family Pseudomonadaceae; genus Pseudomonas; species Pseudomonas protegens. The sequence goes on along the minus strand of NC_021237.1, from coordinate 530,744 downwards.
CCCCTGTAGGAGCTGGCTTGCCAGCGAAGGCGTGCGCCAGGCAGGTGCAGGCCTTGAGGGCCCTCTCGCCAGCAAGCTGGCTCCTACACCGAGCGAATCTGGCTGGCCGCCCCCTGTAGGAGCTGGCTTGCCAGCGAAGGCGTGCGCCAGGCAGGCGCAAGTCTTGAGGGCCCTTTCGCCAGCAAGCTGGCTCCTGCAAAAAGTGTCCGCCAATGAAAACGCCCGGCAGGTGCCGGGCGTTTTTTAGGGAGGCGCTTATTCGTGGTATTGCGCCGACAACTCGTGCACCGCTTCCAGGAAGGCTCCGGCGTGCTCCGGTTTCACTTCCGGAGTGATGCCGTGGCCCAGGTTGAACACGTGGCCGCTGCCCTTGCCGTAGCTGGCGAGGATGCGCGCAACTTCGCTGCGGATCGCCTGCGGGTTGGCGTAGAGCACGGTAGGGTCCATGTTGCCTTGCAGCGATACCTTGCTGCCGACCCGGCGGCGGGCTTCGCCGATGTCACAGGTCCAGTCCAGGCCCAGGCTGTCCGCGCCGGCATCGGCAATGCTTTCCAGCCACAGGCCGCCGCCCTTGGTGAAGAGGATCACCGGAACCTTGCGCCCGTCGTGTTCGCGGATCAGGCCACTGACGATCTTGCGCATGTAGGCCAGGGAGAATTCCTGGTAGGCCGCCGCCGAAAGGCTGCCGCCCCAGCTGTCGAAGATTTGCACAGCCTGCGCGCCGGCACGGATCTGCCCGTTCAGGTACGCGGTGACCGACTGGGCCAGCTTGTCCAGCAGCAGGTGCATGGCTTGCGGGTTGTCGTAGAGCATGGCCTTGGACTTGCGGAAGTCCTTTGAGGAGCCGCCTTCGACCATGTAGGTGGCCAGGGTCCAGGGGCTGCCGGAGAAGCCGATCAACGGCACACGGCCGTTGAGTTCGCGACGAATGGTGCTGACCGCATCCATTACATAGCCCAGGTCCTTGTGCGGATCGGGGATCGGCAGGGCTTCGATGTCGGCCAGGGTGCTGACCACTTTCTTGAAGCGCGGGCCTTCGCCGGTTTCAAAGTACAGGCCTTGGCCCATGGCATCGGGGATGGTCAGGATGTCGGAGAAGAGGATCGCCGCATCCAGCTGTGGATAGCGGTCCAGAGGCTGCAGAGTGACTTCGCAAGCGAACTCCGGATTCATGCACAGGCTCATGAAGTCACCGGCGTTGGCGCGGCTGGCACGGTATTCAGGCAAGTAGCGCCCAGCCTGACGCATCATCCACACCGGGGTGACGTCTACGGGTTGCTTGAGCAGGGCACGAAGGAAACGGTCGTTCTTCAGGGCAGTCATGTCGGCATCCGGAAAAAAAGTGGGGGCATTTTCTCAGAGCGCGACACAAAAGGCACGGCAAGAGCCGTTTCTTTATGTCTATGGGGTCAATTTGTCACGGGACGGGCACAGATCCCGTAGGAGCCAGCTTGCTGGCGAAGCGATCGACGCGGTGCATCAACAGCACCGCGTTATCGTTGTTCGCCGGCCAGCCGGCTCCTGCAAGGTGGGTCAGACGCCCAGGTAGTCGAGGATGCCTTCGGCGGCGTTACGCCCTTCGAAGATCGCCGTCACCACGAGATCAGAACCACGCACCATGTCGCCACCGGCAAAGATTTTCGGATTGCTGGTCTGGTGCTTGAACTTGCCCTGTTCCGGGGCCACGACGCGGCCCTGGCTGTCGGTCTGGATGCTGAACTGCTCGAACCATGGCGCCGGGCTTGGACGGAAACCGAAGGCGATGACCACGGCGTCGGCCGGGATGATCTCTTCGGAGCCCGGGATCGGCTCGGGGCTGCGGCGGCCACGGGCGTCCGGCTCGCCGAGACGGGTCTCGACCACCTTCACGCCTTCGACGCGGTCTTCACCGACGATGGCGATCGGCTGGCGGTTGTAGAGGAATTTCACGCCTTCTTCCTTGGCGTTCTTCACCTCTTTGCGCGAGCCGGGCATGTTGGCTTCGTCACGACGATAGGCGCAGGTCACCGACTTGGCGCCCTGGCGGATCGAGGTGCGGTTGCAGTCCATCGCGGTGTCGCCACCGCCCAGCACCACCACCTTCTTGCCCTTCATGTCGACGAAGTCTTCCGGCGACTTTTCAAAGCCCAGGTTGCGGTTGACGTTGGCGATCAGGAAATCCAGCGCGTCATAGACGCCCGGCAGGTCCTCACCGGCAAAGCCGCCCTTCATGTAGGTGTAGGTGCCCATGCCCATGAACACCGCATCGTATTCGGCGAGCAACTGCTCCATGGTCACGTCCTTGCCCACCTCGGTGTTGAGGCGGAACTCGATGCCCATGCCGCTGAAGACTTCGCGACGATTGCTCAGCACGGTCTTTTCCAGCTTGAACTCGGGAATACCGAAGGTCAGCAGACCGCCGATTTCCGGGTTCTTGTCGAACACCACCGGGGTCACGCCGCCACGCACCAGCACGTCGGCACAGCCCAGGCCTGCCGGGCCCGCGCCAATGATCGCCACGCGTTTGCCGGTGGGCTTGACCTTGGACATGTCAGGGCGCCAGCCCATGGCGAAGGCGGTGTCGGTGATGTACTTCTCCACCGAACCGATGGTCACCGCGCCAAACCCGTCGTTGAGGGTGCAGGCACCCTCGCACAGGCGATCCTGCGGGCACACCCGGCCACAGACTTCCGGCAGGGTGTTGGTCTGGTGCGACAGCTCGGCGGCGGCGAGGATGTTGCCCTCGGCCACCAGCTTGAGCCAGTTGGGAATGAAGTTGTGCACCGGGCACTTCCATTCACAGTACGGGTTACCGCAACCCAGGCAGCGGTGGGCCTGGTCGGCCGACTGCTGGGGTTTGAAGGGTTCGTAGATTTCCACGAACTCTTTCTTGCGTTGACGCAACAGTTTCTTCTTCGGATCCTTGCGCCCGACATCGATGAACTGGAAGTCGTTATTCAGACGTTCAGCCATTATCAAAACCTCATCACACTCTTCAGGCGCATATCACTGCGGGTTGGCACGGGTGCTGGAAAGCAACGACTTCAAGCTGGCAGCCTTGGGCTTGACCAGCCAGAAACGGCGCAGGTAGTCGTCGAGGTTCTCGGCGAGGTTACGGCCCCATTCGCTGTCGGTTTCCTCGACGTACTCGTTCAGCACGCGCTGCAGGTGGCTGCGATAGGCTTCCATCGCTTCGCCGCTGATCCGTTGGATTTCCACCAGTTCGTGGTTGACCCGGTCAACGAAGGTGTTGTCCTGGTCCAGCACATAGGCGAAACCGCCGGTCATGCCTGAGCCGAAGTTGTAACCGGTCTTGCCCAGGACGCAGACGAAACCACCGGTCATGTACTCGCAGCAGTGATCGCCAGTGCCTTCCACCACGGTGTGGGCACCGGAGTTGCGCACGGCGAAACGCTCACCCGCGGTGCCAGCGGCGAACAGCTTGCCGCCGGTGGCGCCGTACAGGCAGGTGTTGCCGATAATGGCGCTGTCCTGGGTCTTGTAGACGCTGCCCTTGGGCGGAACGATGACCAGCTTGCCGCCGGTCATGCCCTTGCCCACGTAGTCGTTGGCATCGCCTTCCAGGTAGAGGTTCAGGCCACCGGCGTTCCACACGCCGAAGCTCTGCCCCGCAGTGCCCTTGAAGCGGAACGTGATCGGCGCCTGGGCCATGCCCTGGTTGCCGTGGAGCTTGGCGATTTCACCGGAGATCCGCGCACCGATGGAACGGTCGCAGTTGCAGATATCCAGGGCGAAGTCGGCACCGCTCTTGTCGTTGATCGCCGAACGCGCCATCTCGACCATTTTCTCGGCCAGCAGGCCCTTGTCGAACGGCGGGTTGCGGTCCACCTGGCAGAACTGCGGTTTGTCCGCCGGGATGTGGTCGCTGCCCAGCAACGGGGTCAGGTCCAGGTGGTGCTGCTTGGCGGTCTGGCCTTCCAGCACTTCCAGCAGATCGGTACGACCGATCAGTTCTTCCAGGGAGCGCACGCCGAGTTTGGCCAGCCACTCACGGGTTTCCTCGGCAACGTAGGTGAAGAAATTCACCACCATGTCGACGGTGCCGATGTAGTGATCCTTGCGCAGCTTCTCGTTCTGCGTCGCAACGCCGGTGGCGCAGTTGTTCAGGTGGCAGATGCGCAGGTATTTGCAGCCCAGGGCGATCATCGGCGCGGTGCCGAAGCCGAAGCTTTCGGCGCCGAGGATGGCTGCCTTGATCACGTCGAGGCCGGTTTTCAGGCCGCCGTCGGTCTGTACCCGGACCTTGCCGCGCAGGTCATTGCCGCGCAGGGTCTGGTGGGTTTCCGCCAGGCCCAGTTCCCACGGTGCACCGGCGTACTTGATCGAGGTCAGCGGCGAAGCGCCAGTGCCGCCGTCGTAGCCGGAGATGGTGATCAGGTCGGCATAGGCTTTGGCCACACCGGCAGCGATGGTGCCAACGCCGGCCTCCGCCACCAGTTTCACCGAGACCAGGGCCTGAGGGTTGACCTGCTTGAGGTCGAAGATCAGCTGCGACAAGTCTTCAATCGAATAGATGTCGTGGTGCGGCGGTGGCGAGATCAGGGTCACGCCGGGGACTGCATAGCGCAGCTTGGCGATCAGGCCGTTGACCTTGCCACCGGGCAGCTGGCCGCCCTCACCGGGCTTGGCGCCCTGAGCGACTTTGATCTGCAGTACTTCGGCGTTGACCAGGTACTCCGGGGTCACGCCGAAACGGCCAGTGGCCACTTGCTTGATCTTCGAGCTCTTGATGGTGCCGTAGCGCGCCGGGTCTTCACCGCCTTCACCGGAGTTGGAACGCGCGCCAAGGCGGTTCATGGCTTCGGCCAGGGCTTCGTGAGCTTCCGGCGACAGGGCGCCGAGAGAGATACCGGCAGAGTCGAAGCGCTTGAGGATCGATTCCAGGGGCTCGACTTCGCTGATGTCCATCGGCGTGTCCAGGGTCTTCACCTGGAACAGGTCGCGGATCATCGACACCGGACGGTTGTCCACCAGCGCGGTGTATTCCTTGAACTTGGCGTAGTCGCCCTGCTGCACAGCGGCTTGCAGGGTGTTGACCACGTCCGGGTTGTAGGCGTGGTATTCGCCGCCGTGGACGAACTTCAGCAGGCCGCCTTGCTGGATCGGCTTGCGCGGGCTCCAGGCTTCGGTCGCCAGGGCTTTCTGCTCGGCTTCGATGTCGACGAAACGTGCGCCCTTGATCCGGCTCGGCACGCCACGGAAGCTCAGGTTGCAAACTTCCTCGGATAAGCCGATGGCTTCGAACAGCTGCGCGCCACGGTAAGAGGCGATGGTGGAGATGCCCATCTTCGACAGGATCTTCAACAGGCCCTTGGTGATGCCCTTGCGGTAGTTCTTGAACACCTCGTAGAGGTCGCCCAGCACTTCACCGGTACGGATCAGGTCGCCCAGCACTTCGTAGGCCAGGAACGGATAGACCGCCGAGGCGCCGAACCCGATCAGCACCGCGAAGTGGTGCGGATCGCGGGCGGTGGCGGTTTCCACGAGGATGTTGGAGTCGCAGCGCAGGCCTTTTTCGGTCAGGCGGTGGTGCACCGCGCCCGTGGCCAGGGAGGCGTGGATCGGCAACTTGCCCGGCGCGATATGACGGTCGCTGAGGACGATCTGGGTGCGGCCGGCGCGCGCGGCTTCTTCAGCCTGGTCGGCGACGTTGCGGATCGCCGCTTCCAGACCGACGCTCTCGTCGTAGTTGAGGTCGATGACCTGGCGCTCGAAGCCCGGGCGATCGAGGTTCATCAGCGAACGCCACTTGGCCGGGGAGATCACTGGCGAGCTGAGTATCACTCGCGAAGCATGCTCAGGCGACTCCTGGAAGATGTTGCGCTCGGCACCGAGGCAGATCTCCAGGGACATGACGATGGCTTCGCGCAGCGGGTCGATCGGCGGGTTGGTGACCTGGGCGAACTGCTGGCGGAAATAGTCGTAAGGGGTACGCACGCGCTGGGACAGCACCGCCATCGGCGTGTCGTCGCCCATGGAGCCCACGGCTTCGTAGCCCTGCTCGCCCAGCGGACGCAGGACCTGGTCACGCTCTTCGAAGGTGACCTGGTACATCTTCATGTACTGCTTGAGCTGGTCGACGTCGTAGAAGGCCGAACCGTGGTCGTTGTCTTCCATGGTGGCCTGGATGCGCAGGGCATTCTTGCGCAGCCATTGCTTGTACGGATGACGGGACTTCAGACGGTTGTCGATGGCGTCGGTGTCGAGGATCTGCCCGGTCTCGGTGTCCACGGCAAAGATCTGGCCCGGGCCGACCCGGCCCTTGGCGATCACGTCCTCGGGCTGGTAGTTCCACACGCCGATTTCCGAGGCCAGGGTGATGAAGCCGTTCTGGGTGGTGACCCAGCGCGCCGGGCGCAGGCCGTTGCGGTCCAGCAGGCAGACGGCGTAGCGGCCGTCGGTCATGACCACGCCGGCCGGGCCGTCCCACGGCTCCATGTGCATCGAGTTGTATTCGTAGAACGCGCGCAGGTCGGCGTCCATGGTCTCGACGTTCTGCCACGCGGGCGGAATGATCATGCGCACGCCGCGGAACAGGTCGATGCCGCCGGTGACCATCAACTCCAGCATGTTGTCCATGCTCGAGGAGTCGGAACCCACACGGTTGACCAGCGGGCCGAGCTCTTCCAGGTCCGGGATCAGGTCGTTGGCGAACTTGGTGCGCCGGGCCACGGCCCAGTTGCGGTTGCCGGTGATGGTGTTGATCTCGCCGTTGTGGGCGAGGAAGCGGAATGGCTGGGCCAGCGGCCATTTCGGCAGGGTGTTGGTAGAGAAACGCTGGTGGAACACGCAGATCGCGGTTTGCAGGCGCTCGTCACCCAGGTCCGGATAGAAGGCGGCGAGGTCCGCCGGCATCATCAGGCCCTTATAGATGATGGTCTTGTGGGAAAAGCTGCAGATGTAGTGGTCGGTGTCGGCGGCGTTGGCCACCGAGGAGCGGCGACGGGAACTGAACAGCTTGATGGCGAAATCCTGGTCGCTCAGGCCCTGGCCGCCGATGAATACTTGTTCGATCTGTGGCAGGCGCTCCAGGGCCAGACGCCCGAGCACACTGGTATCGATCGGCACTTTGCGCCAGCCCACCAGTTGCAGGCCGGCGGCGAGGATCTCGCGGTTCATGTTTTCGCGAGCGGCTTCGGCTTTCACCGGGTCCTGGTTGAAGAACACCATGCCCACCGCATATTGCTTGGGCAGCTCGATGCCGAAGTGCTCCGTGGCGACTGCGCGCAGGAACAGGTCGGGCTTTTGCATCAGCAGACCGCAACCGTCGCCGGTCTTGCCGTCCGCGTTGATCCCACCGCGGTGGGTCATGCAGGTCAGGGCCTCAATGGCCGTTTTCAACAGGGTATGACTGGGTTCGCCCTGCATATGGGCTATCAGGCCGAAACCACAGTTATCCTTAAATTCATCTGGTTGGTACAGACCTGCTTTCATAGACACTTTCTCACCAGGCTGCCTCTTTTAGAGGCAAATTTCTTTTCAATTCAACCACTTGCATTCCGCGCCGAACGTACGCCAGCTTTGCGGGGGCAAAAGGGAGGTCATTGTACACACCGACACAAAGCCCCACAAATTTAGCGACGATCTGTCGTAAATTCATGTCGCATTTATGAACGTTTTAAAGCGATATGCTGTGCTAGTCAAAAAGTTTTGCTTTTGACTGCCGCGACTCAAAAACTACTGTGACGCAGACACCACAAGGCACGCGGCCTGTAAGGCAGCATGCCGATGCGGAAATTTGAGGTTGCCGGGAGAGGCGGCCTGGGTAAGGCCGCCGAATCTTCAGCGAGTTGTTGCCAGTTCTTGTTGAACGCTAGCGACAGTGCGAGGCCAAGGTTTACCAGCCTGAACCTTCGCTGGCAAGGATTTGATGGCGCTGACCGCTGCATCGCGGCTTGCGAAGTTGCCGTAGGTGATCACATACAGCGGCTTGCCGTTGAGGACTTTCTTGAAGTAGCGGTATTCGCCGCCCTGTTCCTTGACGAAGTTCTGCGCGGTGGCTTCCGAGCTGGTGCCGAGGATCTGCACCACGTAGTTGCCTGGCGCCTGGCCAGCGTACCAGCTGCCACCGGCGGCCTTGGCCACGGTGACCGGCTTCTCGGCCGGCTTGGCCGGAGCAGGCTTGGCTGCCACTGGTTTCTCTGCCGGCTTGGCGGCAGGCGCAGGCTTGGCCGTGGCCACCTGGGTCGGTGCCGGGGTTGGACGCGCTGCCGGAGTCGGCGTCGGGCCAGCCGTAGCCCCAGCAGGCGGCGCGGTGGTGGTCACGGTCGGTGGAACGGCGCTGGAGCCTTCAACCGGTACCCCGTCGTCACCCTCACTGATACCCCCTGCGGCTTCGGCCAGAGGACCGCGCATCACGGGCTGCGACTGGCCGACCAACGGCAGCGGCATTGGCTGTGACGAACCGGCGAACTCTACTGACGGGCTGCCATTGGCATTGGGTGTCGGTGTTTGCCCCAAAGGCAGTTGCGCTTGCTCATTGGCCGGAGCGCCGGTGGTTGGAGCCTTGCTGCGGCCCGGCATCAACCAGGCCGCGGCCACGGCCACCACCACGACAGCGGAGATGGCCAATACGTGTTTCTTCGGCATGTTGAACCCCATACTTGGACGCTTGACCGCAGAGCGGCTGGCGATCATTGCTTCGATCATTGCATCCCTGGCGACCTGGTTGATGTTGCCCGGCCAGCCATCGGAGCCTTCGTGAATATCACTGATCTGATCTGCGGAGAAAAGTTCGATGCCCTGCCCCGCACCTTCAAGCCGCTGGGCCAGATATTCGCGGGTTTCCTCTTCGGTATAAGGCTGCAACTCGATGACGTGGAAGCGCTCTTCCTCGGTATTGAGCTGGTCCAGTGCGGCGATCAGCGACGACTCGCCGAACAGGAACACATGGGGACGACCTTCCGGTGCGCCGGCCGCCAGGGCCAGCAGGGCCTCGAGGGCGGACTCGTCGAGCTGCTCGGCGTCATCCACCAGCAGATAGACTTCCTGACCGGTCAGGGCCAGCTGCACTACCTGGGCGAGGATCGCGCCGATTTCAGCCTCGGCCACGTTCAGCGCCTGGGCCACCTGGCGCAGCACGCCGGCAGCGTCGCCGGCGCCGCGGGCCGACACCACCACGCTCTGCACCGATTGCTTGTTGGTACTGGCTACCAGCGCCTGGCGCAGCAGGGTCTTGCCGCTGCCCTGAGGCCCGGTGACCACCAGCAGCAACTGGCTGTAGCGGGCCAGGTGATGCAGTTGCCCCAGCACGGGCTTGCGCTGGGCAGGAAAGAACTTGAAGCCAGGGACCCGGGGAGCGAAAGGATCGTGGCTCAACTGGTAATGGCCGAGGAAAGCCTCGTCGGCGTGCAAACTAGTCATCGGGATCTTATTAACCTTTAAGCTGAGCCAGGGCGCGGTAGTCCGCTCCCAGCGTGGCCTGTAAAACCTCTTTCGGATAATCGTCGGTCACTACGGCTTCGCCCATGCGGCGCAACAGCACCAGACGCAAACGACCGTCGATCACTTTCTTGTCAATTGCCATGTGTTCGAGAAAATCCGCTTCGCTCATTTCCTCTGGCGGGATGACCGGCAAGCCCGCGCGCTGGAACAGGCGAATACCGCGGTCACGCTCCTGGCTGGTGATCCAGCCCAGGCGCGCGGACATTTCCAGGGCCATTACGGTGCCAGCAGCCACCGCCTCACCGTGCAGCCACACACCGTACCCCATGTGGGTTTCGATGGCGTGGCCGAAGGTATGCCCCAGGTTGAGGGTGGCCCGCACTCCCGATTCACGTTCGTCGGCACCCACTACCGCGGCCTTGGCCGCACAGGAGCGCTCGATGGCGTAAGTCAGGGCCTGCTGGTCCAGGGCCCGCAGGCGGTCGACGTTCTCTTCCAGCCAGGTGAGGAAGGGCTCGTCGCAGATCAGGCCGTACTTGATCACTTCCGCCAGACCTGCCGACAGCTCGCGGCTGGGCAGGGTGTTAAGGCTGGTGGTATCGATCAGCACCACGTTCGGCTGGTAGAAGGCGCCGACCATGTTCTTGCCCAGCGGGTGGTTGATACCGGTCTTGCCGCCCACCGAAGAGTCCACCTGGGACAGGAGGGTGGTAGGAATCTGGATGAAATCCACGCCCCGCTGGTAGCAGGCCGCGGCAAAGCCGGCCATATCACCGATCACGCCGCCACCGAGGGCGATGATGGTAGTGCGTCGATCGTGGCGCGCAGTGAGCAGGCCATCGAAGATCAACTGCAGGGTTTCCCAGTTCTTGTAGGCCTCGCCATCGGGCAGAACCACCGAGATCACCGAGAACTGCCCCAGGCTGCGGGTCAGGCGCTCAAGGTAAAGCGGCGCGACGGTCTCATTGGAAATGATCGCCGCTTGCCGCCCGGCGATATGCGGCACCAGCAGCTCGGGCTGGTCCAACAGACCTTCACCAATGTGAATCGGGTAGCTGCGCTCGCCTAGATCGACCTTAAGTGTCTGCATGTGTCCCCACAGTGAAGATGGAAGCAGGCATTGTGCCCTGCATTGACGATGGGCCTCGTCTGGTCTTCTGACGCAGCCCGATAGCTCTGCGCCACACCTTGGCGGTCTGGCGCGACGCCGAGAATAGCGCATTTCGCTCGACGCATTAACGGGGTGGCAGCTGCTGCAGGCGCTCCAGTATGTCCAGCACCACCATTCGTGGCGGCCGCTCATCGGTTTCCACCACCAGATCGGCAATTTCCCGATAAAGCGGGTCGCGGATTTCCAGCAGGTCGCGCAGGGTCTTGGCCGGATCGGCGGTGCGCAGCAGGGGACGATTGCGGTCCCGGGCGGTGCGCCCCACCTGTTGCTCGACCGAGGCGTGCAGATAGACCACTCGTCCGCCAGCGTGCAGCGCCCGACGATTGGCCTCGCGCATCACTGCACCACCGCCAGTGGCCAGGACCACGCCGTCAGTGCCACAGAGCTCGGCGATCATCGCCTGTTCGCGATCACGAAAGCCCGGTTCGCCTTCCTTATCGAAGATCCACGGGATATTCGCGCCTGTACGCAGTTCAATTTCCTTATCGGAATCTTTGAATGGCAGGCGCAGCTCTTTGGCCAGTAAGCGACCGATGGTGCTTTTTCCAGCCCCCATCGGCCCAACAAGAATCAAATTTCGCACAGAATCAACGACTCACAGCAATCGCCTGGTTGTTCATGATACGCGGAGTGAGAAATACCAGCAGCTCGGATTTTTTCTCCGACACCACGTCACGCCGGAAAAGGCGGCCAAGATACGGCACATCGCCAAGAAATGGCACTTTATCTACAACCTTGCTCTGGGTATTCGAGAAAACCCCGCCGATGACGATGGTCGCCCCGTCGTTGACCAGTACCTTGGCATTGACCTCGTTCTTCTTGATCGGCGGTACATCCTGGACCTTGTTCAGGTAGTCCGGCTCATCCTTGGTGACCTTGACCTCCATGATGATGCGGTTGTCCGGGGTGATCTGCGGCGTCACTTCAAGCGACAGCGACGCCTCCTTGAAGGACACCGAGGTAGCGCCGCTGGAGCTGGCTTCCTGGTAGGGGATCTCGGTGCCCTTGAGGATCTTTGCGGTTTCCTTGTCGGAGGTGACCACCTTGGGCTGGGAAACGATCTCGCCGTTGCCGGTCTTCTCCATGGCGGTCAACTCCAGGTCCAGCAGCACGTTGTCGGTGATGTAGGCGATGCCGATGCCCGAGGTATGGGCGCTAGCCCCCAGATCGACAAAGGGTGAGTTGCTGCCGCCGCTGCCCGGAGCGCCGATGCCGCTGGAACCGCTGGCAGCGTTCTGCACCCCGCTGGCGCTCCAGTTGCCCTGGTTCTGCACCGAGCCGCCCCAGCGCACGCCCAGGCTCTTGTCGTAGTCAACGTTGGCCTCGACGATGCGCGCTTCGATCATCACCTGGCGCACGGGAACATCCAGCTGGGCGACGATGCGCCGAAGTTCGTCGAGGCGCTCCTGGCTCTGGTAGGCAATGATGCTGTTGGTGCGTTCGTCCACGGTGATCGAGCCACGCTCATCGGCTTTTTCCTCGGCGCGGGTCACCGACTGGAACAGCTTGGCGATGTCCGCCGCCTTGGCGTAGTTGACCTGAAGCAGCTCCCGACGCAACGGCGCCAGGTCCTCCAGCTGCTTCTGCGACTCCAGCTCCTGACGCTCGCGGGCGGCAATCTCATCCGCCGGAGCCACCAGCAGCACATTGCCGATCTTGCGCGAATCAAGGCCCTTGGTCCGTAGCACCAGATCCAGGGCCTGATCCCAGGGCACGTTCTGCAGGCGCAGGGTGATGCCGCCCTGCACGGTGTCGCTGGCCACCAGGTTGAGGCCCGTGAAATCGGCGATCAATTGCAGCACCGAGCGCACCTCGATGTCCTGAAAGTTCAGCGAGAGCTTTTCCCCCTTGTAGGCAGGTCGGGCCGCAGCCGCCCTGCTGCTGGTCTCGGCCAGGGGGCGGACACTGACCGTCAGGCGGTTGTCGGTCTGGAAGGTGGAATAGTCGAAGGCGCCCTTGGGCTCCAGGGTGACGGTGGTACGCCCGGCAGCCGTATCCGCAGTGATGTACTGCACCGGGGTGGCGAAATCCTTGACGTCCAGGCGAACCCGCAGCGCCTCGGGCAATTGGGTACGGGCAAAATCGAGGACGATTCGGCCCTCGCGCCGCTGGACATCGACAGCGATGCGCGGGTCGGACAGGTCGATCAGCACATTGCCTTCGCCCTCCTCGCCGCGCTGAAAATCCACGCCGCGTATCGACCCGGCCACTGCCTGCGGCTTTGCAGGCGCCCGAGCTGCCGTCCCCGGAGCAGCGGGCTTGGGCTCGGCGGCGCCGACCAGCGGTGCCAGCAGCGCTATCCATAGCGCTACACCGAGGGCTGAAACAGTCCTGTTCATTTTCCAGATTCCACTTAAGAGTGTTTTTTCAGCGCCAGTGTTCGCGGCCGCTCCAGCCAGGCTCCCGCTCCATCGGGAACAATTTCCACCACCTCGATCTGCGATTCGCTGATGGTCACAACCCGGCCTTCGTTGCGCCCCAGGTAGTCGCCCACCTGCAAGCGGTGGATGCCACCTGCGCCGCGCAACAGGGCAAAGCTCCCGGAGGCGTTGGACAGGGTCCCGACCATTTGCAACTGCTCGATATCGAACCCCTCCAGGTATTGCCGGGCTCGCTGCGGGTCGGGCCGGACCGCACTGGCCCCTTGCCGACGGGCCGCCAGGTCAAGCCTTTGCGGCGGCTGGAACGGACTACGCAATGCGCTGGCGTCATAGGTGAACGAGGGGTAAGACCGGATTACCGGGATTGGTTCAATCGGCCCGGGCGCTTGCAGGCGCATCTGGTTCATGTAGGCGTCCAGGTCGGCAAAGTCGTCATCGGCGCCACCACACCCCCACAGCCCGGCACAAAGGCAGCCAAGCACCGCCCAGCGCAGGCGCCTCATGAGTGCGGCTCCGGAGCGTCGTACCTGTAGGTGCGCGCCTCGATGCTCATGCGCAACAGCGCCGGATTGCCCGCCGCCACAGGCTGAATGCGAAAATCATGCAAGGTGACGATGCGCGGCAGGCCGGCGACGCCACTGACGAAGCTCGCCAGGTCGTGATAGGCCCCGGTGACAGTAATCTGGATCGGCAACTCGACGTAGAACTGCCTGGCCACCTCCGGTTGCAGCCTGATTTCCTCGAAGGCCAGGCCACTGCCCAGCCCCACGCGACTGATGTCCTCCAGCAGGCCGGGGACCTCGGTGTCGCTGGGCAACTGACGCAACAGCAGGTCGAAGCTGTTGCGTATGACGGCCAACTGCTCCTGGTAGCGCGGCAAATTGGCTCCCTGGCGCGCCTTGCCGGCAAACTCCTGCCTGAGACGAGCTTCCTCCTGGCGCTGGCGCTCCAGTTGCTCCAGGTGCGGGCTCAGGTAAAAGCCGTAGCCCACTAGCAGAACCAGCAGCAGAAGCAGGGCCGCCACCAGACTCCTGGCCGGCCCGGGCCAGGAGCCCAGGTTGGCCAGCTCCAGCTCCCGCAGATCGATACGCCGCAACTCTGCCAGCCATTGTCGAGGGGTCATTGCCGAAGCTCCCCGGTTGGCCCGGGCGTCTGCCCGACATTCAGCCGGAACAGGTTGTTCAGCCCTTGCTGGGCGTCCACCGCGTTCTTCACCTCGGTCAGGCTGGGGGCAGCAAAACCCTCGGCAGCCTGCAGATTGCGCATCAGGTCGGACACCCTGTTGTTTGACTCGGCGGCACCGCTGATTCCAAGGTTCTGCCCCTGCAGATCCACCTCGGTGAAGTACACGCCATCAGGCAGGCTGCGGGCCAACTGCTGAAAAATCCGCACACTGTTGGAGCGGTTGCCCTGCAGCTCTTCGATGATGCCCATGCGTTCGAGCAACTGCTGTCGTTGCGCCTTGAGCCCCTGGATGCTGGCGATCTGCTCATCCAGGCGTGCCGTCGCCTGGCCCAGATACTGGTTGCGCAAATGCTGGCGCTCGATCACTCGGCTTATATAGGCGTCGGCCAACAGAATGACCCCGCCCCCGAGCACGACCATCATCGCCAGCATCTGCAGGAAACGCCGACGCCTCAGTTCGCGCGAGGCCTCGCGCCAGGGCAACAGGTTGATCCGCGCCATCAGTCGAACCCTCGCAGGGCCAAGCCACAGGCCAGGAGCAGGTTCGGCGCCTGTTCATTCAATACCTGGGGGTCGACTCGAGGCCCCATCGGCATGGCCCGGAAAGGATTGGCCAGCGACGTATCGATGCCTGTCTCGCCCTCCACCCGCCGCTCCAGGCCGGCCAGCCCGCTACCGTCTCCGGCCAGCAGCAGTTGCACCAGGGGCTGTTGCTGAGGCGAGGTGGCGAACTGCTGCAGGGAACGGCTGACCTGTTGCAGCACCTCCTGCTCGAAGGGTTGCAGCAACTCTTCGGCGCAACCCTGTGGCAAACGGTCCTGGCTCTGCGCCAGCAATGCCTGCTCCAGTGTCAGCCCGTATCGACGCTGGAGCGCTTCCATCAGCAGCCCGCTACCGAAAAGCTGCTCACGGTTATAGATCACTCGCTGGCCGTGCAGGACGCTGAAACGGCTGAGGGCCGGGCCTATATCCAGCAACGCCACGGCGCCAGGAGTCGCCAGCGGCAGGTGCGCCGCCAGCAGCAACAGGCAGCGCTCCAGAGCCAGGGGCTGGGTATCCACCACCCGGGCTGTCAGGCCGGCCAGGCCCAATACCGTTTCCAGAGCTTCTACCCGCTCGTTGCGACAGGCTACCAGCAGCACCTGAACCCGCTGCGGATTACCGGGCACCGGCCCCTGCACTTCAAAATCCAGGGCCACGTCTTCCAGGGGATAGGGAATGTACTGGCCGGCTTCCAGCCGGACCTGCTGCTCCAGTTCGTCGGTGTGCAGGCCCGCCGGCATCTCGATCAGTTTGCTGATCACCGCCTCGCCGGCCACCGCTACCGCCGCCCCCTTGAGCCGGCTGCCCGTCTTGAGCCAGGCGCGGGACAGGGCCGCGGCCAGGGCCTCGGGGTCGGCAATGTGTTGGTCAAGCACAGTATTGGGCGCCAGGGGCTCCCTGGCGTAGGCCTCGACCCGGTACCCCTGCCCCTGGCGCCCCAGGGCCAGAAGCGTGACCGATGTCGCATTGATATCGATCCCCATGAGGGAACTCGGCTTTTTGCTGAAGAGTCCAAGCACGACCAATTCCCTATGACTATCCGTGACTTACGGACTGCTTAAGCTGCATTGCGTTCAATGGTCACGTCTTGACAGACGGGCAAATGACGCTCTCGGCGGAAAATGCTTATAATGCCCAGCGTTTTTTTCCGCTTTTACCTGCTGCGTGGGCCGGCCCCTGATGTCCGTGAATGCCCTGACGCCTAATTCATTCCTTTCTCTGGAAATCCAAAAGCCTTGATTCGTCTGCTGAAGTTTTTCGGGTGGTCCATCGTCGCGGTGTTCTGCGGGCTCCTCCTCGCCCTCTCCGGTGCGTTTCTCTATCTTAGTCCCGGCTTGCCGTCGGTTGAGGCCCTGAGAAGCATCCAGTTGCAGATTCCCCTGCGGGTGTACAGCAGCGACGGCAAACTGATCGCTGAATTCGGTGAAATGCGCCGTACCCCCATACGTTTCGCCGACATTCCGCCCAACTTCATCAATGCGTTACTAAGTGCTGAAGACGACAACTTCGCTAACCATTACGGGGTTGACCCCAGCAGCCTGATGCGTGCCGCAACCCAGCTGGTCAAGAGCGGACACATCCAGTCCGGCGGCAGTACCATCACCATGCAAGTGGCGAAGAACTTCTTCCTGACCAGCGAGCGCAGCTTCTCGCGCAAGACCACCGAGATCCTCCTGGCTCTGCAGATCGAACGGCAGCTGACCAAGGACGAGATCCTCGAGCTGTACGTCAACAAGATCTACCTGGGCAACCGTGCCTACGGGATCGAGGCAGCGGCCCAGGTGTATTACGGCAAGTCCATCCGTGACGTGAGCCTGGCGCAGATGGCGATGATCGCCGGCCTGCCCAAGGCGCCTTCGCGCTTCAACCCCCTGGCCAACCCGGCACGCAGCAAGGAACGTCGCGACTGGATCCTGGGGCGCATGTACAAGCTCGGCAAGATCACCGAAGCGGCCTATACCGAGGCAATCAACGAACCGTTGAACGCCAGCTATCACGTACCGACTCCGGAAGTGAACGCCCCGTACATCGCCGAGATGGCCCGGGCCGAAATGGTCGGCCGCTATGGCAGCGATGCCTACACCGAAGGTTTCCGGGTCACCACCACGGTGCCCAGCGATCTGCAGGAAATGGCCAACACCGCGGTCCATGAAGGCCTGATGACCTACGACCAGCGCCACGGCTATCGCGGCCCGGAATCGCGCCTGCCAGGCAAGACCCAGGCGGCCTGGGCCAGCGAACTGACCAAGCAGCGGACCATCAGCGGCCTGGAACCGGCGATCGTCACCCTGGTAGAGAAGAATGGCCTCCAGGTGCTGACCCGCAACGGCGAAGAACATGTGGCCTGGGACAGCATGAAATGGGCCCGGCCGTTCCTCAATACCAACAGCATGGGCCCGGTCCCGCGCCAACCGGCGGACGTGGCCCAGGTCGGCGACCTGATCCGCGTGCAGCGCCAGGCGGACAACTCGTTGAAGTTCAGCCAGATCCCGGTCGCCCAGGGCGCCCTGGTGACGCTGGACCCGCAGAACGGTGCGATCCGCGCCCTGGTGGGCGGCTTCGCCTTCGAGCAGAGCAATTACAACCGTGCGATGCAGGCCAAGCGCCAGCCCGGCTCCAGCTTCAAGCCGTTCATCTATAGCGCCGCCCTGGATAACGGCTACACCCCGGCCAGCCTGGTGAACGACGCACCTATCGTGTTCGTCGACGAATACCTGGACAAGGTCTGGCGCCCGAAGAACGACACCAACACCTTCCTCGGCCCGATCCGCATGCGCGAGGCGCTGTACAAGTCGCGCAACCTGGTGTCGATCCGCCTGCTGCAGAGCATGGGCGTGGACCGCACCATCGACTACATCAGCAAGTTCGGCTTCAACAAGCAGGACCTGCCGCGCAACCTGTCCCTGGCCCTGGGTACCGCAACCCTGACGCCGATGGAAATCGCCACCGGCTGGAGCACCTTTGCCAACGGCGGCTACAAGATCACCCCGTACATCATCGACAAGATCGAAAGCCGCAACGGCGAGCTGCTGTTCAGCGCCAACCCGCCAAGCGCCCCCACCGGCAATACGGCCACCAGCGGCATCGCCGCCCCTGAGCACAACTTCACGATCAACAACGTGGCCGGTGAAACCTCAGCTCCGGCAGCGACGCAAGCCCCGGCGGTTGCCGAGCGGATCATCGATGGCCGTACCACCTACATCCTCAACAGCATGCTCCAGGACGTGATCAAGCTGGGTACCGGACGCCGCGCACTGGCCTTGGGCCGTACCGACCTGGCGGGCAAGACCGGTACCACCAACGAGTCCAAGGATGCCTGGTTCTCCGGCTACAACGCCGACTACGTGACCACCGTATGGACCGGTTTCGACCAGCCGGAAAGCCTGGGGCGCCGCGAATACGGCGGCACCGTGGCACTGCCGATCTGGATGAGCTTCATGGGCGCCGCCCTCAAGGACAAGCCGCCACACACCCAGCCAGAGCCGGAAGGCATTCTCAGCCTGCGGGTAGACCCGGTCAGCGGCCGCGCCGCCACACCCGGCACGCCCAATGCCTACTTCGAACTGTTCAAGAGCGAAGACACTCCGCCCTCGGTCAATGAACTGGGCAATGGCGCCGTACCAGGCAGCCCGCTGCCGGCGGACGAAGCGGCGCCGATCGATCTGTTCTAGCGCCAGGGGAGCCGTGAACGCGGCAACCTTCGCCGGCGTGGCCGCTCCTACAGCGGACAAGCGCCCACAAAAAAGCCCCGGTTCTCGCGAGCCGGGGCTTTTTGCATGACGCTACGAACGCTTAACCGTTGAACACATCATCCACGCTCTTGAGCGGGTAGTTCTTCGGGTACGGCAGGGTAGCCACGCCGGTCTCGATGGCGGCCTTGGCCACGGCATCGGAGATCACGGTGATCAGGCGGGCATCCATTGGCTTGGGAATGATGTACTCACGGCCGAATTCCAGCTTGATGCCACCGTAGGCGTCGCACACTTCCTGAGGAACCGGCAGCTTGGCCAGGTCACGCAGGGCGTTGGCCGCGGCGATCTTCATTTCTTCGTTGATGCGCTTGGCGCGTACGTCCAGGGCACCACGGAAGATGAACGGGAAGCCCAGGACGTTGTTCACCTGGTTCGGGTAGTCCGAACGGCCGGTAGCCATGATCACGTCGTCGCGGGTGGCGTGCGCCAGTTCCGGGGCGATTTCCGGATCAGGGTTGGAGCAGGCGAACACGATCGGGTTCGGCGCCATGGATTTCAGGCCTTCAGCACTCAGCAGGTTCGGGCCGGACAGACCGACGAACACGTCGGCGCCTTGCAGGGCGTCGGCCAGGGTGCGCTTGTCGGTGGCGTGGGCGAACACCGCCTTGTACTGGTTCAGGTCATCACGGCCGGAGTGGATCACGCCGGTACGGTCGACCATGAAAATGTTTTCGATCTGTGCACCCATGCTCACCAGCAACTTCATGCAGGAGATGGCGGCAGCACCGGCACCCAGGCAGACGATCTTGGCGTCGGCCAGGGTTTTGCCAGCGATTTCCAGGGCGTTGATCATGCCGGCGGCGGTAACGATAGCGGTGCCGTGCTGGTCATCGTGGAACACCGGAATGTCGCACTGCTCGATCAGAGCGCGCTCGATCTCAAAGCACTCGGGTGCCTTGATGTCTTCCAGGTTGATGCCACCGAAGGTGATGGAAATGCGCTTGACGGTGTCGATGAAAGCCTGCGGGCTTTCGGAGTCGACTTCGATGTCGAATACATCGATGCCGGCGAAACGCTTGAACAGCACGCCCTTGCCTTCCATCACTGGCTTGGAGGCCAGTGGGCCGAGGTTACCCAGGCCGAGAATCGCGGTGCCATCGGAAATGACGGCAACCAGGTTGCCTTTGCCGGTGTACTTGTAGGCCAGTTCCGGATCGCGAGCGATTTCGCGTACCGGCTCGGCTACGCCGGGGCTGTAGGCCAACGCCAGATCACGAGCGGTAGCAGTGGCCTTGGTGAGCTCGACACTCAGCTTTCCTGGACGAGGATTGGCATGGTATTCGAGAGCGGCAGTTTTCAAATCAGACATGTGGGCATTCCGCTTTTTGCTGTTGGACAGACGGACCGCCGAGGATACTCGTGTCGCATAGTCCCCACAAGACTGCCCGGTCACCCCTGTCAAGGCCCCTAGCGTACGACTTTGGGCCAAGAGCCGCGGGGTACAAGGCTTTCAACTGTTCACAATCTATTAAAAAAATGTCTACAATTTTTCTTTATCAGATAAGTCCGAGCATGGAAGGGTCAGTCACGGACAACATCCAGCGTGGATGTGCAGAGTGCCGGCCAGGCTGACGCGAGCGATCGACAACCCAGCCGCGAGCCTCGATCCGGCGCCCCGAAAGGCCACTGAGCAGCCGGCGATCGAAGCGCCGCAGGACATTGGGTGCAATGCGCAATACAACCTGCCCCTGCAATGTGATCCAAAGACCACCACGATTGCGCTGCACCCTGCTCACTCGCCCTTCGAACAGGGCAAAGCCCGTGCGATGGATCTGCTGCGCCGTGAGTACAGGTGAACGTCGCCAAAGCCCCAGCCCGGCTCGGCGCGCATGGTTCTCGGCAGCCTTCTGGCAGCTCGCCAGGGCGACGTTTGGCAGCACGGCAATCCGATAGGCCAAGCCTTCCGCGATCAACCGGGCTTCGAAGTTGATACCAGTGACGCCATAGACATGGGCCAGGACACGACCGTAACGATCCTGCCTTTCACGCCCCGGCAGCAGGCCGACCCGCCCACCACTCTGTGCCACCAGTTGTCGCAGACGCTGCCGCGCCGCCTCGGCGAAGGGCTCGGCAGGGCGCCCCTTGCCCGCCAGCTCCGGGGCATTGAGGCCGATCATGCGTAACCTGCGGCCATCCTTGAGGTGCAGGGTGTCGCCATCCACCACCCGCAGCACCGTTGCCGGCAACAGCCCTTTGGGCGCCGGGCAAAACGCCTCGGCCGCTGTCAGCCAAATCGCGCCCACAAAAAAGGCGCCCACTAGGGACGCCTTTTTCATCAGCGAGGAAAGTCGGTATCGGCTTTCCAGAACGATCAGCCTCAGGCCTTCTTCGTTGCGCCGAAAGCACCGAAGCGCGACTTGAACTTGTCGACACGACCGCCAACGTCCAGAGTCTTTTGCTTGCCGGTGTAGAACGGGTGGCACTCGTTGCACACGTCCAGGCTCAGAGGCTTGGCCAGGGTGGAGCGAGTTTCGATGACGTTACCGCAGCTGCAGGTAGCGGTAATGGCTTCGTATACTGGATGGATATCGGCTTTCATGGTGTATTCCTCAGGCTAGCGTGCCGCCACCCAACACTATTGTTGAATACCGCACGAATTAGGGCGCGAATTCTACCAGACCGCGTCAAACGCGCAAGCGATCCTGAGTGCAGCCCATCAGAAAAAGCCGGTGCAACCTTGACAGCCCAGGCTTTGCCACCCCCTGAACTGAAAAACCTGCTCCATGCCCGGGCAGACCCCGCAGGTACAGGGGCCACGCACGCTTATACAGGACACTCCACCGCTGCTCTGTTAGGCTCCGGGGCCTATTTACCCTCTGCTCAACGAGATTGTCCCGCGTGCCCGACGCCATCCTGCGCCTCGCCCTGCCCTCGCCCCTGCGCCGCCTGTTCGACTACCGTGCTCCGGCCGGGGTGCTGCGTGCCCAGTTGCACCCCGGCATGCGCCTGCGGGTGCCATTCGGCCGCCGGGAAATGATCGGCATCCTGGTGGAGGTGGCGGATCACAGCGAGGTCCCGGCGGAAAAACTCAAGCCGGCCCTGGCCCTGCTGGATCCCACGCCTCCGCTACCGCCGGCCCTGTTCAAGCTGTGCCTGTGGACCGCCCAGTACTACCAGCACAGCCTGGGAGACACCCTGAGCTGGGCATTGCCAGTGCTGTTGCGCCAGGGCGAGCTGGCCGAGGCCCGCCAGGAACGCTTCTGGTCGATCGCCC
Source organism: Pseudomonas protegens CHA0 (assembly GCF_000397205.1). Lineage (NCBI taxonomy): Bacteria > Pseudomonadati > Pseudomonadota > Gammaproteobacteria > Pseudomonadales > Pseudomonadaceae > Pseudomonas > Pseudomonas protegens. The sequence continues at coordinate 509,114 of NC_021237.1, read as the reverse complement.
CCGGGGCCCGGCTCGACGACCCGCGCATCGCTCGCGCCCCACGCCAGCGCGAAGCCCTGGCAACCCTGGCCCAGCACCCACACGGCGTGCCCCATACCCTGCTGAGCAAGTTGATGCTGAGCAAGGACAGCCTCGACCTGCTGCTGGCCAAGGACCTGGTGCAGGTGGAGGTGCGCAAGCACGCGCCCGGGGTACGCCACGAACACTGGCTGGCCCAGCCCGAACTGCCGCTCAACAGCGAGCAGCGCGCCGCCTATGAAGCCATCCGCGCCGGGTTCGACAGCTATCACGCGTTTCTCCTGGCCGGGGTCACCGGCAGCGGCAAGACCGAGGTCTACCTGCAACTGATCCGCGAAACCCTGGAAGCCGGCAAGCAGGCCCTGGTGCTGATTCCGGAGATCAACCTCGGCCCGCAGACCCTGGCGCGCTTCGAGCAACGCTTCAACGCCCGCATCGCCCTGCTGCACTCGGCGGTCAATGACCGCGAACGCCTGGACGCCTGGCTGGCTGCCCGGGACGGCGAGGCCGACATCATCATCGGCACCCGCTCGGCCCTGTTCACGCCGATGAAGAACCCCGGCCTGATCATCATCGATGAGGAGCACGACGGGTCCTATAAACAGCAGGAAGGCCTGCGTTACCACGCCCGCGACCTGGCTTTGGTGCGTGCGCGCCAGGAAAACATTCCCATCGTCCTGGGCTCGGCCACGCCGTCCCTGGAAAGCCTGCACAACGCCTACACCGGCCGCTACGGCCTGCTGCGCCTGAACGAGCGGGCTGGCGGCGCCAAGCAGCCGCGTTTCCTGCGCCTGGACGTGAAGAGCCGCCCGCTGGACAGCGGCATTTCCGGCCCCATGCAGCAAGCCATCGGCCAGACCCTGGCCGCCGGCCAGCAGGTCCTGGTGTTCCTCAACCGCCGCGGCTTCGCCCCGACCCTGCTCTGCCACGACTGCGGCTGGATGTCCGAATGCCAGCGCTGCGACGCCCGCATGACCGTGCACCAGCGTTCCGGCGAGCTGCGCTGCCACCACTGCGGCCATGTGGAGCGGGTTCCGCGCCATTGCCCGCAATGCGGCAAGGTCGACCTGCGCCCCGTGGGCGCCGGCACCGAGCGGGCGGAAGAGCGCCTGGGCATCTTGTTTCCCGACTACCCGGTGCTGCGGGTGGACCGCGACAGCACCTCGCGCAAGGATGCAATGAACCAGCTGTTCGCCACTATCCAGAAAGGCCAGCCGTGCATCCTCGTGGGCACCCAGATGCTGGCCAAGGGTCATCACTTTCCCCGGGTGACCCTGGTGTCGATCCTCGATGCCGATGGCGGCCTGTTCTCCGGCGACTTCCGCGCCAGCGAGCGCATGGCGCAACTGATCGTCCAGGTCGCCGGGCGGGCTGGCCGGGCCGAAGAGCCGGGCAAGGTGATCATCCAGACCCACCTCGCCGACCACCCGTTGCTGGTGCAGTTGACCGAGCAGGGCTACTTCGCCTTCGCCGAACAGGCCCTGAGCGAGCGCCGCGCCGCCGGCCTGCCACCTTTCGCCCACCTGGCGCTGCTGCGGGCCGAAGCCCACAAACCGGGCCAGGCCGAGGGGTTCCTCGATGAAGCCTGCAGCGAGGCCGAGCGCCTGCTGGCGGAACAGAACCTGGGGGGCATCGAACTATTGGGCCCGGTGCCGGCTCCGATGGAGCGGCGCGCCGGACGTTATCGCGCGCAATTGCTGCTGCAGGCCAATGCCCGAGCGCCCTTGCATCGTTTGCTCAGCAGTTGGCTGCTGGTGCTGGAACAGATGCCCAGCGGGCGGCAGGTCCGCTGGTCGCTGGATGTGGATCCCGTGGATCTGTATTGATCGAGGTCGTGCTTTCGCGGGCAAGCCCGCTCCTACAATGGGCAGCATCAAACCCGCAAGAGCCGGCTTGCCGGCGAAGGCAATCGAATGCCGCCATCGATCCCCAAGCAGTCCTCTATAGTTGGCAAGCCCGTTCCAGCAACGGATAATGCCCAGTTTTTCCACCTGCGCACCGAAGCGCCGCCGCACCAGCGGTCGAAAGAGAAGACCATGAAAGACACCATTCGCCAGCTCATCCAGCAAGCCATCACCCAACTCGTCACCGAAGGTGTGTTGCCAGAAGGCCTGACGCCGGCGATCCAGGTCGAAAACACCCGCGACAAGACCCACGGCGACTTCGCCAGCAACATCGCCATGATGCTGGCCAAGCCGGCCGGCATGAAGCCACGCGACCTGGCGGAGAAAATCATCGCCGCCCTGCCGGCCCATGAAGACCTGAGCAAGGCGGAAATCGCCGGCCCCGGCTTCATCAACTTCTTCCAGAACACCCAGGCCCTGGCCGCGCGCCTGGACGCTGCTCTTGGCGACGACCACCTGGGCGTACGCAAGGCCGGCCCGGCGCAGCGCACCGTGATCGACATGTCGGCGCCCAACCTGGCCAAGGAAATGCACGTTGGCCACCTGCGCTCCACCATCATTGGCGACGGCGTGGCCCGGGTCCTGGAGTTCCTCGGCGACACCGTGATTCGCCAGAACCACGTGGGCGACTGGGGCACCCAGTTCGGAATGCTGATGGCCTACCTGGAAGAAAACCCCATCACCAGTGACGAGCTGTCGGACCTGGAGAACTTCTACCGCGCCGCCAAGCAGCGCTTCGACGAGTCCGAAGCCTTCGCCGACCGCGCCCGCGGCCTGGTGGTCAAGCTGCAGGCCGGCGACCCGGACTGCCTGGAGCTGTGGACCAAGTTCAAGGACATCTCCCTGTCCCACTGCCAGAAGATCTACGAGCTGCTCAACGTCAAGCTGACCATGGCCGACGTGATGGGCGAGAGCGCCTACAACGACGACCTGATCAACGTGGTCAACGACCTCAAGGCCCAGGGCCTGCTGGTGGAGAGCAACGGCGCCCAGTGCGTGTTCCTCGACGAGTTCAAGAACGCCGAAGGCGAGCCGCTGCCGGTGATCATCGTCAAGGCTGACGGCGGCTACCTGTACGCCACCACCGACCTGGCGGCCGTGCGCTACCGCAGCGGCAAGCTCAAGGCCGATCGCGCCCTGTACTTCGTCGACCAGCGCCAGGCCCTGCACTTCCAGCAAGTGTTCGCCGTGGCCCGCAAGGCCGGTTTCGTGACCCATCCGATGGAAATGGAGCACATGGGCTTCGGCACCATGAACGGCGCCGACGGCCGTCCGTTCAAGACCCGCGACGGCGGCACCGTGAAGCTCATCGACCTGCTGACCGAAGCCGAAGAACGTGCCTACGCCCTGGTGAAGGAAAAGAACCCGCAACTGCCGGAAGCCGACCTGCGCAGCATCGCCAAGGTGGTGGGCATCGACTCGGTGAAGTACGCCGACCTGTCCAAGCACCGCACCAGCGACTACAGCTTCAACTTCGACCTGATGCTCAACTTCGAAGGCAACACCGCGCCGTACCTGCTGTACGCCTACACCCGCGCCGCCGGTGTGTTCCGCAAGCTGGGCAAGGACTTCAGCGAAGTCGGCGGGCAGATCGAACTGCACGCGGCCCAGGAACTGGAGCTGGCGGCCAAGCTGGCGCAGTTCGGCGAGATTCTCAACAACGTCGCCGAGAAGGGCACGCCACACATCCTCTGCACCTACCTGTACGACGTGGCCGGGCTGTTCTCCAGCTTCTATGAAAACTGCCCGATCCTGGCAGCCGAGACGCCGACCCAGATGCACAGCCGTCTGCGCCTCACCGAGCTGACCCGGCGCACCCTCAAGCAAGGTCTGGAACTGCTGGGCCTCAAAGTCCTGGAGCAAATGTAAGTTGGCTGCCAAGAAAAAACCTGCACCCAAGCGTGGCGCCAGCCGTTACCAGGCCCCGGCCAAGAAGCCGATTCCGGGCTGGTTGTGGCTGGCCATCGGCCTGACCATCGGTGCCTTCATCGTGTTCCTGATGAAGCTCGAGCCCGGCAAGGGCGGTGACAGCGTCAAGCGCGAGAAGATCGAACAGCAGAAAGCCACCAAGATCGCCGAGGCCAACAAGACCCCGCCGAGCCCCCAGCAACCGGTGAAGCCGAAATACGACTTCTACACCCTGCTGCCGGAATCGGAGGTCATCGTGCCGCCGGAAGCGGTGCCGGAAAAAACCCTGCCGACGCCACAGGTGCCACCTGTGCCCACCACCCCGGTAACCCCGGCGGAAGCGGCCAAGATCGACACCGCCCGTGCCCAGGCAGCCCTGGCCGGGATCACCCCGCCACCAGCGCCACCCGTGGCCAAGGCGGCGCCGGTGACCAAGTTCTTCCTCCAGGCCGGTTCGTTCCGCAAGGAAGCCGATGCCGACAAGGTCCGGGCGCAGATCATCCTGCTGGGCCAGTCGGTCTCGGTGGAATCCGGCACGGTGAAGGATGAAACCTGGTACCGGGTATTGGTAGGCCCGTTCAGCAACCGCGAACAGCTGACCGTGGCGCAGAAACAACTGGCCGGCGCCGGCTTCAGCAACCTGCTGTTACAACAGCGCCAGAGCCGCTAAGCCGACCGCTACGCGATTGATCGCGGGCAAGCCCACTCCTACATGGCCCCCCGTAGGAGCGGGCCTGCCCGCGAAGCGCTTGCAGCATGCAACAATGACCGCCGGTCCCTCGCTGCAGCCTCCGGTTGAAAAACGCCCGACCACCCCCATATGAGTTTCCATCAGGGCACTTTCGCCCCGCTGTGTGGAGACTCCCCCCTTGACCACCATCGTTTCAGTCCGCCGCCACGGCAAAGTCGTCATGGGCGGCGACGGCCAGGTTTCTCTCGGCAACACCGTGATGAAAGGCAACGCGAAAAAAGTCCGCCGCCTCTATCACGGCCAGGTCATCGCCGGCTTTGCCGGGGCCACCGCCGACGCCTTCACCCTGTTCGAGCGCTTTGAAGGCCAACTGGAGAAACACCAGGGCCATCTGGTCCGTGCCGCCGTAGAGCTGGCCAAGGAATGGCGCACCGATCGCTCCCTGAGCCGCCTGGAAGCCATGCTGGCCGTGGCCAACAAGGATGCGTCCTTGATCATCACCGGCAATGGCGACGTGGTTGAACCCGAGGACGGGCTGATCGCCATGGGTTCCGGTGGCGCCTACGCCCAGGCCGCTGCCAGCGCCCTGCTGAAAAAGACCGACCTGTCGGCCCGTGAAATCGTCGAGACCGCACTCGGCATCGCCGGCGACATCTGTGTATTCACCAACCACACTCAAACCATCGAGGAGCAGGATCTCGCGGAATAAGCCTGTTGCGGCGCTTGCGCCACGGCATTCATTCTTGCTTGAGGACCGCCAACTACTATGTCCATGACACCCCGCGAAATCGTCCACGAACTCAACCGCCATATCATCGGCCAGGACGATGCCAAGCGCGCCGTCGCTATCGCCCTGCGCAACCGCTGGCGCCGCATGCAACTGCCGGCCGAGCTGCGCGTTGAAGTGACCCCCAAGAACATCCTGATGATTGGCCCGACCGGCGTCGGCAAGACCGAGATCGCCCGCCGCCTGGCCAAGCTGGCCAATGCGCCCTTCATCAAGGTCGAGGCCACCAAGTTCACCGAAGTCGGCTATGTGGGCCGCGACGTTGAATCCATCATCCGCGACCTGGCCGACGCGGCGATCAAGATGTTCCGCGAACAGGAAATGATCCGGGTTCGCCATCGCGCCGAAGACGCCGCCGAAGAACGCATCCTCGATGCCCTGCTGCCCCAGGCACGCACCGGTTTCAACAGCGACGACGCGGCTCCGGCCCAGGACTCCAATACCCGCCAGCTGTTCCGCAAGCGGCTGCGCGAAGGCCAGCTGGATGACAAGGAAATCGAGATCGAAGTGGCGGAAGCTGCAGGCGTCGACATTTCCGCGCCACCGGGCATGGAAGAAATGACCAACCAGCTGCAGAGCCTGTTCGCCAACATGGGCAAGGGCAAGCGCAAGAACCGCAAGCTCAAGGTCAAGGAAGCGCTGAAACTGGTACGCGACGAAGAAGCCAGCCGCCTGGTCAACGACGAAGAACTCAAGGCCAAGGCCCTGGAAGCCGTCGAGCAGCACGGCATCGTGTTCATCGACGAGATCGACAAGGTGGCCAAGCGCGGCAACGCCGGCGGTGTGGACGTCTCCCGCGAGGGCGTGCAGCGTGACCTGCTGCCGCTGATCGAAGGCTGCACCGTCAACACCAAGCTGGGCATGGTCAAGACCGACCACATCCTGTTCATCGCCTCCGGTGCCTTCCACCTGAGCAAGCCCAGCGACCTGGTACCGGAGCTGCAAGGCCGTCTGCCGATCCGCGTGGAACTCAAGGCGCTGTCGCCGCAAGACTTCGAGCGCATCCTCAGCGAGCCGCACGCTTCGCTGACCGAGCAATATCGCGAGCTGCTGAAGACCGAAGGCCTGAACATCGAGTTCCTGCCCGAAGGCATCAAGCGCCTGGCGGAAATCGCCTGGCAGGTCAACGAGAAGACCGAGAACATCGGTGCCCGTCGCCTGCATACCCTGCTCGAGCGCCTGCTGGAAGAGGTGTCGTTCAGTGCCGGTGACCTGGCCAGCGCCCACAGCGAAGAGCCGATCCGCATCGACGCCGCCTACGTCAACAGCCACCTGGGCGAATTGGCGCAGAACGAAGACCTTTCCCGTTATATCCTGTAAACCTTCGCCACCCATGCAGGGACTGGCTTGCCAGCGATAGGGCCTCCCCCGATCGCCGGCAAGCCGGCTCCTGCCGGAAGGACTACAGGTCATGAGCAAACTTCCCACCGGTATCAACCTGCACAAAGCCTCGAAAACCCTGACCCTGACTTACGGGCCGGACGAGGTCTATCACCTGCCTGCAGAACTCCTGCGGGTGCATTCTCCCTCCGCCGAGGTCCAGGGCCACGGCAAACCCATCCTGCAATTCGGCAAGCTCGGCGTCGGCCTGACCAAGGTTGAACCGGCGGGCCAGTACGCACTGAAATTGACCTTCGACGACGGTCATGACAGCGGATTGTTCACCTGGGACTACCTCTACCAACTGGCGCTGCGCCAGGACGAGCTGTGGAACGACTATCTGGCGGAGCTCAAGGCTGCCGGAAAATCCCGCGATCCGAACGAGTCCATCGTCAAGCTGATGCTCTAGCTCAAGGCTCCGATGGTTTAGAGGGCATTTTCTAATTTCATCTGTTTGAATGCTTGGCTGTATGGCCAATGAATGGCCTGCTTGCGGAAAAAATTAAACTCGGGTAACCAATGGAGCTGGCAAGTTCCCTGCAGAGCTTTCGGAACAAAAAGCAGCGGTGCGCAATCAACGGTCACCCGAGCAGTAGTACCTGGCATCGTGCTGTGTGACTGCACAGCAGGTCCGGTACTCGTCTCAGGACAATGGAGCGTCGTAGATGAGTAACAAGAATAACGATGACCTGAAACGCCAAGCCTCGGAAAACACCCTGGGGCTCAATCCGGTCATTGGCTTGCGTAGAAAGGACCTGCTTACTTCCGCTCGAATGGTGCTTGCCCAGGCCATCAAACAACCCATCCACAGCGTCAAGCACGTCGCCCATTTCGGCATCGAACTTAAGAACGTGATGTTCGGCAAATCCACCCTGCAGCCGGAGAGCGACGACCGTCGCTTCAACGACCCCGCGTGGAGCCAGAACCCGTTGTACAAACGCTACCTGCAAACCTACCTGGCGTGGCGCAAGGAGCTCCACGACTGGATCGACGACAGCAGCCTGTCCGAGCAGGACATCAGCCGCGGCCACTTCGTGATCAACCTGATGACCGAAGCCATGGCCCCGACCAACAGCGCGGCCAACCCCGCAGCGGTAAAGCGCTTCTTCGAAACCGGCGGCAAGAGCCTGCTGGACGGCCTGTCCCATCTGGCCAAGGACCTGGTGCACAACGGCGGCATGCCCAGCCAGGTCAACATGGACGCCTTCGAAGTGGGCAAGAACCTGGGCACCAGTGAAGGCGCGGTGGTGTTTCGCAATGACGTGCTGGAGCTGATCCAGTACCGGCCGATCACCGAGCAGGTGCATGAGCGCCCGCTGCTGGTGGTGCCACCGCAGATCAACAAGTTCTATGTCTTCGACCTCAGCCCGGACAAGAGCCTGGCGCGCTTCTGCCTGCGCAACAACGTGCAGACCTTTATCGTCAGCTGGCGCAACCCCACCAAGGCCCAGCGCGAATGGGGCCTGTCCACCTACATCGAAGCCCTGAAAGAAGCGGTCGACGTAGTGACCGCGATCACCGGCAGCAAGGACGTGAACATGCTCGGTGCCTGCTCCGGCGGCATCACCTGCACCGCGCTGCTGGGCCACTACGCGGCGCTGGGGCAGAAGAAGGTCAACGCCCTGACCCTGCTGGTCAGCGTACTCGACACCACCCTGGACACCCAGGTAGCGCTGTTCGTCGACGAGCAGACCCTGGAAGCGGCCAAGCGCCACTCCTATCAGGCCGGAGTCCTGGAAGGCCGCGACATGGCCAAGGTGTTCGCCTGGATGCGCCCCAACGACCTGATCTGGAACTACTGGGTCAACAACTACCTGCTGGGCAACGAGCCGCCGGTGTTCGACATCCTGTTCTGGAACAACGACACCACCCGCCTGCCCGCCGCCTTCCACGGCGACCTGATCGAAATGTTCAAGAACAACCCGCTGGTGCGCGCCAATGCACTGGAAGTGTGCGGCACGCCGATCGACCTCAAGCAGGTGACCGCCGATATCTTCTCCCTGGCCGGCACCAACGACCACATCACCCCGTGGAAGTCCTGCTACAAGTCGGCGCAGCTGTTTGGCGGCAACGTCGAGTTCGTGCTCTCCAGCAGCGGCCATATCCAGAGCATCCTCAACCCGCCTGGCAACCCCAAGGCGCGCTACATGACCAGCACCGACATTCCGGCCTGCCCCGACCAGTGGCAGGAAAACTCGATCAAGCACACCGATTCCTGGTGGCTGCATTGGCAGGCCTGGCAGGCGGAACGCTCAGGTGACCTGAAGCCGGCGCCCACCAGCCTGGGTAACAAGAAGTTCGCAGCCGCCGAGGCGGCGCCCGGGACCTACGTCCACGAGCGCTGAGCCCCGGCCATCGACACGGCGGCGCCAGGAGGCTCCGCCAAGCCCTATTCTTGACAAGAGGCTCGGCCTCAGGAAAACCGCAGGACGCCCGGGATGGCGGCTGCGACGGTTTAATTCACAGGGCTACGGCATGCCACACTCATTCATATTCCGCACCGTCGACCTGGATGGCCAGACCATCCGCACCGCGGTACGCCCAGGCAAGCCGCACTTGACGCCGCTGCTGATCTTCAACGGCATCGGCGCCAACCTGGAGCTGGTGTTTCCCTTTGTCCAGGCCCTGGATCCGGACCTTGAGGTGATCGCCTTCGATGTCCCCGGTGTCGGCGGCTCCTCCACGCCGAGCCGGCCCTACCGCTTTCCCGGGCTGGCCAAGCTGACCGCGCGGATGCTCGACTACCTGGACTACGGCCAGGTCAATGCAGTGGGTGTGTCCTGGGGCGGCGCGCTGGCCCAGCAGTTCGCCTACGACTACCCCGAGCGCTGCAAGAAGCTGGTGCTGGCCGCCACCGCGGCCGGGGCGTTCATGGTCCCGGGCAAACCCAAGGTGCTGTGGATGATGGCCAGCCCACGGCGCTACGTGCAGCCCTCCCATGTGATGCGCATCGCGCCGCTGATCTATGGCGGCTCCTTCCGCCGCGACCCGAGCCTGGCAGCGGAACACGCAGCCAAGGTGCGCTCGGCCGGCAAGCTCGGCTATTACTGGCAGCTGTTCGCGGGCCTGGGCTGGACCAGCATTCACTGGCTGCACAAGATCCATCAGCCGACCCTGGTGCTGGCCGGCGATGACGACCCGCTGATTCCCCTGATCAACATGCGCATGCTGGCCTGGCGCATACCCAATGCCCAGTTGCACATCATCGATGATGGCCACCTGTTCCTGATCACCCGGGCCGAGGCCGTCGCCCCGATCATCATGAAGTTCCTCCAGGAAGAACGCCAAAGGGCGGTGATGCACCCGCATCCCGAACCTGTGCGCCCTACCAAGTAAAAGATACCTGTCGACAGGATCGTCGCGCGCAAGAAGGGCCAGGACCGACTATGTTGTCTGTCTTGGATTGGTCTGCTTGTTAGTGGTTTGACGAAGGAGTGTTGACTCATGCAAGACAAACCTGCGACGGGCTCATTGCCGTCACCCGCCGCGTATATCAATGCGCAGAGCGCGATCACCGGCCTGCGCGGCCGGGACCTGTTCTCCACCTTGCGCAGCCTGGCGGCCCACAGCCTGCGCAATCCGTTGCACAGTGCCCGGCATACCCTGGCCCTGGGCGGCCAGCTGGGGCGTGTGCTGCTGGGGGAAACCCTGCACAAGACCAACCCCAAGGACAACCGCTTCGCCGACCCGGCCTGGAGCCTCAACCCCTTCTACCGGCGCGGCCTGCAAGCCTACCTGAGCTGGCAGAAGCAGGTGCGCCACTGGATCGACGACAGCGGCATGAGCGAAGACGACCGGGCCCGGGCACACTTTGCCTTTTCCCTGCTCAATGATGCCGTTGCGCCTTCCAATACCCTGCTCAACCCCCTGGCCCTCAAGGAGATCTTCAACACCGGGGGCAACAGCGTGGTGCGGGGCATCGGCAACCTGCTGGATGACCTGCTGCACAACAACGGGTTGCCCAGCCAGGTAACCAAGCACGCTTTCGAGGTGGGCAAGAACCTGGCGGTCACCCCGGGCTCAGTGGTGTTTCGCAATGAATTGCTGGAGCTGATCCAGTACAGCCCCATGAGCGAAAAACAGTACGCCAAGCCGCTGCTGATCGTGCCGCCACAAATCAACAAGTACTACATTTTCGACCTGAGCCCGACCAACAGCTTCGTCCAGTACGCGCTGAAAAACGGCCTGCAGGTGTTCATGGTCAGCTGGCGCAACCCGGATGTGCGGCACCGCGAGTGGGGCCTGTCGACCTACGTCGAGGCGGCCGAAGAAGCGCTGAACGTCACCCGGGCGATTACCGGCAGTCGCGAAGTCAACCTGGTGGGAGCCTGTGCCGGAGGGCTGACCATCGCCGCCCTGCAAGGCCATCTGCAGGCCAAGCGCCAGCTGCGCCGGGTATCCAGCGCGACCTACATGGTGAGCCTGCTGGACAGCCAGATGGACAGCCCGGCAACGCTGTTCGCCGACGAGAAGACCCTCGAAGCGGCCAAGCGTCGCTCCTATCAGCAAGGGGTACTGGACGGTCGCGACATGGCCAAGGTGTTCGCCTGGATGCGCCCCAACGACCTGATCTGGAACTACTGGGTCAACAACTACCTGCTGGGCAAGGAGCCGCCGGTCTTCGACATTCTCTACTGGAACAACGACAGCACCCGGTTGCCGGCCGCGCTGCACGGCGATCTGCTGGACTTCTTCAAGCACAACCCCCTGAGCCATGTCGGCGGGCTGGAAGTCTGCGGCACGCCGATCGACTTGCAGAAGGTCACGGTGGACAGCTTCAGCGTGGCCGGGATCAACGACCACATCACGCCCTGGGACGCGGTCTACCGCTCGACCCTGCTGCTGGGCGGCGAACGGCGCTTCGTGCTGTCCAACAGCGGCCACGTGCAGAGCATCCTCAACCCGCCGAGCAATCCCAAGGCCAATTACGTGGAGAACCGCAAGCTCAGCAGCGACCCGCGGGCCTGGTACTACGATGCCGAGCATGTGGACGGCAGCTGGTGGAGCCAGTGGCTGACCTGGGTCCAGGAGCGTTCGGGGGCGCAGCGGGAAACCCTCACCACCCTGGGCAACCAGAACTATCCGCCGATGGAGGCTGCGCCCGGCACCTACGTGCGCGTGCGCTGAAGACACTTTGCACCACGGTTCCACGCCGGAGCCGTGCCCCTTCAATGGACCGACAAGAAGTCAGGATGAAGACCCGCGACCGGATACTCGAATGTGCCCTGCAACTGTTCAATCAAAAGGGCGAGCCCAATGTCTCCACCATGGAGGTGGCCAATGAAATGGGGATCAGCCCCGGCAACCTCTACTACCACTTCCATGGCAAGGAGCCGCTGGTGCTCGGCCTGTTCGAGCGCTTTCAGAACGAACTGACGCCATTGCTGGACCCACCGTCCGACGTCCAGCTGGCGGCGGAAGACTACTGGCTGTTCCTGCACCTGATCGTCGAGCGCCTGGCCCACTACCGCTTTCTATTTCAGGACCTGTCCAACCTGGCCGGGCGCCTGCCAAAACTGGCCAAGGGCATTCGCAACCTGCTCAATGCCTTGAAACGCACCCTGGCCTCGTTGCTGGCCCGGCTCAAGGCTCAGGGGCAACTGGTCAGCGGCACCCAGGCCCTGGGGCAGCTGGTGGAACAGATCACCATGACCCTGCTGTTCTCTCTGGATTACCAGCGGATTCTCGATCGCGAAGGCGAAGTTCGGCTGGTGGTCTACCAGATCATGATGCTGGTGGCGCCACACCTGCTGCCGCCGGCAAAGATGGCCACCGAACAGATGGCGCTGCGCTACCTGGATGAGCAGGGCTAGAACGCCTCAATAAAAAACGCCCGGCCTTCCCAGGCCGGGCGTTTTTTATTCCTGATGCGATCAGGACTGGCTGCTTGGCGTCGCTGGAGCTGGCGCGGCAGTCGGGGTTGCAGCCGGGCTCGGGGCTGCGGCGGAGTTCGCCGAGCTGGCCGGAGCCGGGGCTGCAGGCTTGGCCGCAACAGCGGGCTTGGCTGCTGGTTTGGCCGCTGGCTTGGCAGCCACAGGCTTCTTGGCCACAGGCTTTTTCGCCACTGCAGGCTTGGCGGCCGGTTTGGCCGCTGGCTTGGCCGCTGCGGTTTTCGCCGCGGGCTTGGCTGCTGGCTTGGCAGCGGGCTTGGCCGCTACAGGCTTGGCAGCCGGTTTGGCCGCTGGTTTGGCGGCTGCGGTTTTCGCGGCCGGCTTGGCTGCGGGTTTAGCGGCGGCCTTGGCGACAGGCTTAGCGGCAGGCTTGGCCAGAGGCTTGGCTGCGGGTTTTGCAGCAGGCTTGGCAGCTGCAGTTTTGGCTGCAACCGGCGCAACCTTGGCACCTGTGAGTTTTTCAATCTGCTTGGTCAGGGTATCGACCTTGTCGTGCAGGGCCTTGACTTCGTTGCGGCTAGGCACGCCCAGACGCGAGATGGCGCTGTTCAAGCGCTTGTCGAAAGCGCCTTCCAGTTCATCCCACTTACCCAGGGCGCGATCCTTGACGTCGCTGATACGCGACTTGGCCGAAGTTGCGGAATCTTTGGCCGCATCAACTTTCTTGCCGACTACGCTCTTAGTCAGTTTCTCGGCTTTCTCACCATCTTTGACCAATGTCTCGAAAAGCTTGCTGCCGTCAGAGTCGATTTTCGAGTACACGCCTAAACCAGCAAGCCAAATTTTACGGGAGTACTCTTCGACTTTCCCGATCCACGAGCTGCCTTCTTTTTCAGTATTCTTTTTACCAGCCATCCCGTTCTCCTTAATGTTTACGCGCGACACGTTCGAGCAACGCCGTCAGCTCATCGAGCTTAGCAGAGAGTGTCTCAACGTCATGTTTAGACGGAATGCCGATACGATTCAAGGCACTGGCGACGCGCGTGTCAAAAGCCTTCTCGACCTTGTCCAGCTGCACTTCGACTTTGCCTTTGAGAGTGCTGACATCCCCTTTAACGCCATCTATCTGACTGTTGGCTGCTTCAAGTTGTTCAGTGACAACTTTTTTGCCTTTCTTTTCAACGGATTGACCAGCCTTGATCAACTCCTGGAAGTACTCGCTGCCTTCCTGACCGACTTTGGCGTAGGCCCCCAGGCCTGCCAGCCAGATCTTGCGGGCATAGGATTTGACTTCACTCAGAGCAGTCGATTGGGCATCAACTTTTTTCTTCAGAATTACTTTGGCCATGGTGCACCTCACGCGCAGAAGGTTTGAGGAACTGCCCTCGGAAGGAGGACCTGAGGCACAACCTAGAGAGAAAAATTAGAATCGGCACCCTAACGACTGTCATGAATTCATGTAGGAGCCGGTTCAGACCAGGGCCTTGTCCAGAGCCTTTTCGATTTCCGACTTGATGGTGCCGCTCATGGCCGACATCAACATCCCCAGTTCCACGTCGATGCGGATCGACTCTTCACCCACATGCACCGCGCCTTTGACGCCCGAGCGCTTGAGGTTCAGGGTATCGCCTGCCCACTGCGGCTCCAGGCCATATTGATCGGCGAGTTTCTGCGCCAGTTTGTCGGCCTTTTCACGGGCTGCCTGCTTGCCCAGGCCATGGGCACGTTCAACACTAATACGGGCCATTGAAGGTCTCCTGCTGTTTCGGGACTTGCCTGAAGCATCTTGACCCTGCGTGCGTCAAAACGTCCCGGCGGATCGCTATCTTACATTCAGCCTTGCCAAGACAAAGACCGCCACCGGCATTAGAATGTCCCGCATTCTCTTTTGGTGACAGCGATATGACTGATCAGCGCAAAGGCAGCGATGCCGAACCCACCACTCACTTCGGCTTCAAGAATGTTCCTGAAAGCCAGAAAGCGGAAAAAGTCGCTGAGGTGTTCCACTCGGTAGCGGCCAAGTACGACTTGATGAACGACGTGCTGTCCGGTGGCATGCACCGCCTGTGGAAACGCTTCACGATCGAGCTGTCCGGCGTGCGCGCCGGCAATCGCGTACTGGACATCGCCGGCGGCACGGGTGACTTGACCAAGCGTTTCTCCCACCTGGTGGGCCCGACCGGCCAAGTGGTACTGGCCGACATCAACGAATCCATGCTCAAGGTCGGTCGTGACCGCCTTCTGGACCTGGGTGTGGCCGGCAACGTCGAGTTCGTCCAGGCCGATGCGGAAAAACTGCCGTTCCCGGACAACCATTTCGACTGCGTGACCATTGCCTTCGGCCTGCGCAACGTGACCCACAAGGAAGACGCCCTGCGCTCCATGCTGCGGGTGCTCAAGCCCGGTGGTCGCCTGCTGGTGCTGGAGTTCTCCAAGCCCACCAACGCGCTGATGTCCAAGGTCTACGACGCCTACTCGTTCGCCTTCATGCCCCTGGCCGGTAAGCTGATCACCAACGACTCGGAAAGCTACCGCTACCTGGCCGAATCGATCCGCATGCACCCCAACCAGGAAACCCTGAAGTCGATGATGGTCGAGGCCGGCTTCGACCGCGTGACCTATCACAACATGACCGCAGGCATCGTCGCCCTGCACCGCGGCATCAAGCCCTGATGTTGCTCAGCGGCCTGCTCGCCAGCGTCGAGACCGGCATCAATCGGGTGCTGCGTCTGGACAGCACGGCGCTGCCGCGCCTGCAGCACCTCAATGGCAAGGTGATCGCCGTGGAATGCCGCAACCCGGCGCTGCAGCTGTTCATCCTGCCCAGCGATGAAGGCCTGATGCTCGCCAGCCAGTGGGCCGCGGACCCGGACTGCACCCTGCGCGCACCGGCCTCGAGCCTGCTGCGCCTGGCCCTGAGCAAGGACAAGACCGCGGTCCTGCACGGCCCCGAAGTGGAGCTGGAAGGCGATAGCGGCGTGCTGCTGGACCTGGCAGCAACCCTTCAGGACCTGGAGCTGGACTGGGAATACGAACTCTCGCGCTGGCTGGGCCCCGTGGCCACCCAGCTGTTCAGTGGCCATGTGCGCAGCCGCGCCCGCTGGTATCAGCAAGGATTTGCCAGCCTCAACCAGAACCTCGCCGAATTCCTCGCCGAAGAATCGCGGACCCTGGTGGGTCAGCGTGAAGCCGAAGCGCGCTTTCGCGAGCTGGATCAGGCCAAACTCGACCTGGAACGTCTCGAGGCGCGCTTGGAGCGCCTTTCCCGATCCCTTGACCCAAGCGATAACGCATGAAGCTGCTTGCCGTCCGCCGTCTGTTGCGCATCCAGCGCGTCGTGATCCGCTACCGCCTCGATGACCTGCTGTTCGACCTGCCCCTGCCCTGGTTCCTCCTGGCCCTGCGCTTCGCCCTGCCCTGGCGCTGGTTCCCGCGCAAGCCGCTGGACCTGAGCCGCGGTGCACGCCTGCGCCTGGCGTTGCAGGACCTGGGGCCGATCTTCATCAAGTTCGGGCAGATCCTCTCGACCCGCCGCGACCTGCTGCCGGAAGACATTGCCGACGAGCTGATGCTGCTGCAGGACCGGGTGCCGCCGTTCGACTCGCAAAAGTCCGTGGCCCTGATCGAAGCGCAGCTGGGCAAGAAGATCAGCGACGTGTTCAGCCGCTTCGACATCGAGCCCCTGGCGTCGGCGTCGGTGGCCCAGGTGCACGCCGCCAAGCTCAAGACCGGCGAAGAAGTGGTGGTCAAGGTGATCCGCCCCGGGCTCAAGCCGATCATCGCCCAGGACCTGGCGTGGCTGTTCATCCTCGCCCGGGCCGCGGAAAAGCTCTCAGCCGACGCGCGCCTGCTGCACCCGGTGGACGTGGTCAGCGACTACGAGAAAACCATCTACGACGAGCTCGACCTGCTGCGCGAGGCGGCCAACGCCAGCCAGCTCAAGCGCAACTTCGAAGGCTCGCCGCTGCTCTATGTACCCCAGGTCTACTGGGACTGGTGCCGGCCCAAAGTGCTGGTGATGGAGCGCATCTACGGCATTCAGGTCACCGACCTGGCCACCCTGGCCGACCAGCGTACCGACATGAAGATGCTCGCCGAGCGTGGCGTGGAGATCTTCTTCACCCAGGTGTTCCGCGACAGCTTCTTCCACGCCGACATGCACCCGGGCAACATCTTCGTCAGCACCGTGCAGCCCTGGAGCCCGCAGTACATCGCCATCGACTGCGGCATCGTCGGCAGCCTGACCCCGGAAGACCAGGACTACCTGGCCCGCAACCTGTTTGCCTTCTTCAAGCGCGACTACCGCCGCGTGGCCCAGTTGCACATTGATTCCGGCTGGGTCCCGGCGGAAACCAAGCTCAACGAATTCGAGGCGGCGATCCGCACCGTGTGCGAGCCGATCTTCGAAAAACCGCTGAAGGACATTTCCTTCGGCCAGGTGCTGATGCGCCTGTTCCAGACCGCTCGGCGCTTCAACATGGAAGTGCAGCCGCAACTGGTGCTGCTGCAGAAGACCCTGCTCAACATCGAGGGCCTGGGCCGCCAGCTGTACCCGGACCTGGACCTGTGGAACACCGCGCAACCCTTCCTCGAACGCTGGATGCGCGAACGGGTCAGCCCCAAGGCCGTGCTCGGCAACATCCACAGCCAGATCGAACAGTTGCCGCACCTGGCCAACATGACCCGCGACCTGCTGGAGCGCATGTCCCAGCCCCATGCCGCCGATCCGCCGGCGCCCTGGCACAAGCGCAAGGACGACTGGTTCCTGCGCCTGCTGGGCACTGCCCACCTGGGCGGTGGCGCGGTCCTGGCCGCCGGCGGTCCATTGCATGAGCTGGGGCACTGGCCTGCTGGCATCATGATTGCGGTCGGTTTGTATCTGATCGTTCGCCGATAGCCAGTGGCGCGACCTGCTGGCAAACTGTCGAAATCGCCGAGGCGTCACCAGCGGGTAGAGCCCGGTTGTCGGAGTCGAAAATGAAAGATTGGCTGGACCAGATCAAATGGGATGCGGACGGCCTGGTGCCGGCCATCGCCCAGGATCACAAGACCGGGCGCGTGCTGATGATGGCCTGGATGAACCGCGAGGCCCTGAGCCTGACTGCCGCCGAGAACCGCGCCATCTATTGGTCACGTTCCCGTGGCAAGCTATGGCGCAAGGGCGAAGAGTCCGGGCACGTACAGAAGCTTCATGAAATGCGCCTGGACTGCGACGCTGACGTGATCATCCTGATGGTCGAGCAGATCGGCGACATTGCCTGTCACACCGGCCGCCACAGCTGTTTCTACCGCGTCTACGAAGACGGCGAGTGGAAAACCGTCGAACCGGTCCTCAAGGACCCGCACGCGATTTATTCTGCAGGACACTGACATGAGCGATACCCTCACCCGTCTGGCCCAAGTGCTGGAAGAGCGTAAAGACGCCGCAGCCGACAGCTCCTATGTGGCCAGCCTGTATCACAAGGGCCTGAACAAGATTCTGGAAAAAGTCGGCGAAGAGTCGGTCGAAACCATCATCGCCGCCAAGGACGCCGCCATCAGCGGTGACTGCAGCGATGTGATCTATGAAACCGCAGACCTGTGGTTCCATACCCTGGTCATGCTGGCGCAGCTGGGGCAGCACCCCCAGGCTGTGCTCGACGAGCTGGATCGCCGCTTCGGTCTGTCCGGACACACCGAGAAAGCCTCGCGTCCGTCCGCCTGAACAACTTTCTAAGAGGAAACGCAGCATGGGCATTTTTGACTGGAAACACTGGATCGTCATCCTGGTGGTCGTGGTACTGGTATTCGGCACCAAGAAGCTCAAGAACCTGGGCACCGACGTCGGCGAATCGATCAAGGGCTTTCGCAAGGCCATGAATGACGACGAAAAGCCTGCCGAACCCGTGGTCCCGCCAGCGGCGCAGCCTGTGCCACCGGTTCAGCCGCAGCAGAGCGCGCCGTTGAACCAGCCGCACACCATCGATGTGCAGGCGCAGAAAGTCGAAGAGCCGACCCGCAAAGACTCGTGAGCACTGACTAATGTTTGGTATCAGCTTCTCTGAACTGCTGCTGGTGGGCCTGGTGGCCCTGCTGGTGCTCGGCCCCGAGCGCCTGCCCGGCGCTGCGCGCACCGCCGGCCTGTGGGTCGGGCGCCTCAAGCGCAGCTTCAACGCGATAAAACAGGAAGTTGAACGTGAAATCGGTGCCGACGAAATCCGCCGGCAACTGCACAACGAGCACATTCTGTCCCTGGAGCAGGAAGCGCGGAAAATCCTCGCCCCGACCCAGCAGCAACCGACTCCGGTAGAGCCTGTGGCCGAGCAGACGATTCACGCGCCAGGCGCCGCTACGGTCGCCGAAGCGCCGCCAGCCAGCGAAGTGCCCGCGCCTCTGCCATCAACACCAGCACCGGCACCGACCGCAGAGCCCGCAGCCCCAGTGGCAACACCCGCCACCACGGCCCCCCACGACTCCACCTTGCCGCCGCGAGCACCATGAGCGATATCCCAGAGAACGACCAACACATGCCGCTGGTGTCGCACCTCACCGAGCTGCGCACCCGCCTGCTGCGCTGCGTAGCGGCGATCTTCATCATCTTCGCCGGGCTGTTCGCCTTCACCCAGCAGATCTACACCATCGTCTCCACGCCGCTGCGCCAGTACCTGCCGGTCGGCGCGACGATGATCGCCACCGACGTCGCCTCGCCGTTCCTGACGCCGCTGAAGCTGACCATGATGGTCTCGCTGTTCCTGGCGATCCCGGTGATCCTGCACCAGATCTGGGGCTTTATCGCACCCGGCCTGTACAAGCATGAAAAGCGCATTGCCGTGCCCTTGCTGGTGTCGAGCATCCTGCTGTTCTACATCGGCATGGCGTTCGCCTACTTCCTGGTGTTCCCGCTGATCTTCAAGTTCTTCGCCGCCGCCACCCCGGCCGGCGTGGAGATGATGACCGATATCACCAGCTACCTCGATTTCGTCATGACCCTGTTCTTCGCCTTCGGCGTGGCCTTCGAGATCCCGGTGGCCGTGGTCCTGCTGGTGTGGATAGGCGTGGTCAACGTGGCGTACCTGCGCAAGATCCGCCCTTACGTGATCATCGGCTGCTTCGTGGTGGGCATGATCCTCACCCCGCCGGACATTTTCTCCCAGACCCTGCTGGCCGTGCCCATGTGGCTGCTGTTCGAGATCGGCGTGCTGTTCGGCGGGCTGATCAGCAAACGTGGCGAGCACCCGGACGATGAACCGGCCGACGACCACAACGACCAGCCGCCAGCGACCCAAGCGTGAACCTGCTGCTTCTGGAAGAGGCCGATTTCATTGCGGCCGACCGGGTAGTGCTGCGCGACCGACGCCTGACCCACATGCAGGACGTGCATCGGGTGGCGGTCGGCGACAGCCTGCGGGTCGGGCGCATTGGCGGCTTGATGGGCAGTGCCCAGGTACTGCGCCTGGAGCCTGCTGAAGCCGAACTGCAAGTGACCCTCGATCAGCCGCCACCGGCCAAGCTGCCATTGACCCTGGTGCTGGCCCTGCCGCGCCCGAAAATGCTTCGCCGGGTGTTCCAGACCATAGCGACCATGGGCGTGCCGCGGCTGGTGCTGGTGAACAGCTACCGGGTAGAAAAGAGCTTCTGGCAGACCCCGTTCCTGGAACCCGAAACGATTCGCGAACACCTGGTGCTCGGCCTGGAACAGGCCCGTGACACCGTGCTGCCCGACGTCCTGATCGAAAAACGCTTCAAGCCCTTCGTCGAAGACCGCCTGCCGGCCCTCAGCGCTGGCACCCTGGGGCTGGTGGGCCACCCTGGCCCATATCCGCCCTGCCCTCGCGGGCTGGACCAGGCCGTCACCCTGGCCATTGGCCCGGAGGGCGGCTGGATTCCCTACGAGATCGATCTTCTGGGCAAGGCCGGCCTGCAACCGGTGCAACTGGGCGAACGCATCCTGCGGGTCGAAACCGCGGTCACCGCCCTGCTTTCGCGCCTGTTCTGAGCCCCCATGTGCGTGCTGGCCAAGTGGCCAGCCGGACCTCACGGTCGTAATGGCAACTAGCCAGTCAAGCTACAGAATCCCCCACTCCCGCCGATAGCCTATGGTTAAGCGCACATTGCTAAAAGGGAGTTCGCAGAATGTACCGTTGGCTAGCCAGAAACCTGGGAAACGTAAGCGTCAGCCTCAAGCTGGGTATCGGCTTCGGCCTGGTACTGCTCCTGACCCTGCTGATCACCGCCACCGGCTGGACCGGCCTGAGCCGGGTGATCGACCGGGGCGACAAACTGGGCAATATTTCCGTTATCTACGCCCTGACCAAGGACCTGCGCATCGCCCGCCTCAACTACGAGATGAGCCGCGGTGAACACGGCCCGGCAGCGGTCAACGACTTCCTCAAGCAACTCGACGACGGCCTGCAGGACGCTCGCGCGCAACTGCAGCAACCGGAAAGCATCACCATGGTCGACCAGCAACTGGACGCCGTGGCCGAATACCAGAAAGCCTTTGCCGACATGACTCGCGCCACCGCCAACCGCGAGGCTGCGAGGTCCCAGCTTGGCGCCACCGCGGACAATGCCGTGGCCCGGGTCGCGGAGGTTGAAAACTCACTGCTGCAAGGCGACAGCGTGGCGCAGTTCAATAGCGTGATCGACCTGTCCAAGCTGATCCAGCAGGCACGCTTCCAGGTACGCGGCTACACCTACAGCGCCAAGCCCGAGGCCAAGCAGCCGGCGCTGGACGCCATCGACAACGCCCTGAACAACCTCACCAGCCTGCCTTCGCGCCTGCCCGAGCAGCACGTTGCCAACCTGCAACAGGCCAGCGACTCGCTGAAGGCCTACCGGATGGCCGTCAGCGCCTACAGCGACGCCGAAGAAGCCAGCGCGGCTGCGCTCAAGCGCATGGCCGCCCAGGGCGACCGGCTGATGGACCTGAGCAAGCAGCTGACCGTGGCCCAGACCACCAAGCGTGACAGCGACGCCGCGCAAGCCAAGAGCACCCTGCTGATCGCCACCTTGCTGGCCATGCTGTTCGGCCTGATCGCCGCCTGGGCCATCACCCGGCAGATCACCCAGCCGCTGCAGCAGACCCTCAAGGCCGCCGAGCGCGTGGCTTCCGGGGACCTGAGCCAGAACCTCGCCGTGGAGCGCCGCGACGAACTGGGCCAACTGCAGAAAGCCATGCAGCGCATGACGGTGAGCCTGCGGGAACTGATCGGCGGCATCAGCGACGGGGTGACCCAGATCGCCAGCGCCGCCGAGCAACTGTCCGCGGTGACCGAGCAGACCAGCGCCGGGGTCAACAGCCAGAAAGTCGAGACCGACCAGGTGGCCACGGCCATGAACGAAATGGCCGCCACCGTGCAGGAAGTGGCGCGCAACGCCGAGGAGGCCTCCGAGGCCGCTGTGGCGGCCGACCAGCAGGCCCGCGAGGGTGACCGGGTGGTGAACGAAGCCATCGCCCAGATCGAGCGCCTGGCCAGCGAGGTGGGCCATTCCACCGAGGCCATGGGCCATCTCAAGCAGGAAAGCGACAAGATCGGCAGCGTCCTGGATGTGATCAAGTCGGTGGCCCAGCAGACCAACCTGCTGGCCCTGAACGCCGCCATCGAGGCCGCCCGGGCCGGTGAAGCCGGGCGGGGTTTTGCCGTGGTGGCAGATGAAGTCCGCAGCCTGGCGCAACGTACCCAGCAATCCACCGAAGAAATCGCTGAACTCATCGTTGGCCTGCAAAGCGGCACCCAGCAGGTGGCCAGCACCCTGGATACCAGCCGCAGCCTGACCGACAGCAGTGTCGAGCTGACACGCCGGGCTGGTGGTTCCCTGGAAAACATCACCCGTACCGTGTCGGCGATCCAGGCGATGAACCAGCAGATCGCCGCGGCAGCAGAGCAGCAGAGCGCGGTGGCGGAAGAGATCAACCGCAGCGTGTTGAATGTGCGGGATGTGTCTGAACAGACGTCATCGGCCAGCGAGGAAACCGCCGCGTCCAGCGCCGAGCTGGCGCGGCTGGGGATTCACCTGCAAAGCCTGGTGGGGCGTTTCCGGGTCTGAGCCGCTTCGCCGGCAAGCCGGCTCCTACCGGGAAATGCAGGAGCCGGCCTTACAGCACCTGGCGCAGGAAAGCCTGGGCCCGCGGGTCTTGCGGCGCGTCGAAGAACACCTGCGGCGCCGCGTCTTCCAGTAGTTTGCCGTGATCGAAGAACAGCACCCGATCCGCCACTTCCCGGGCAAAGCCCATTTCGTGGGTCACGCAGACCATGGTCATGCCTTCCAGGGCCAGGGTCTTCATCACATCCAGCACCTCGCCGACCATTTCCGGGTCCAGGGCCGAGGTCGGCTCGTCGAACAGCATCACCTTGGGTTCCATGGCCAGGGCCCGGGCGATGGCCACACGCTGCTGCTGGCCACCGGAAAGCCGCGAAGGAAACTCGTGGGCCTTCTGGGCGATCCCGACCTTTTCCAGCAACGCCAGGGCCTTGGCCTCGCGCTCCTGCTTGCCGCGCTTGCGTACCACCTTCTGCGCCAGGCAGAGGTTTTCCAGCACGGTCATGTGCGGGAACAGGTTGAAGTGCTGGAACACCATGCCGACTTCCCGGCGGTAGGCGTTCACATCGGTCCTCGGGTCGGCCAGTTGCAGGCCGTCGATGCTCACCGAGCCGGAATCGAACTCTTCAAGGCCATTGAGGCAACGCAGGAAGGTCGACTTGCCGGAGCCGGACGGGCCGATCACCACCAGCACCTCGCCCTTGGCCACCTGGGTGGTGACGTTATCCACCGCGCGCACCACCTGGCCGCGGGTGTCGAAGACTTTTACCAGATCGCGGACTTCAATCACTTTGCGCGAGCCTCCGCTCAAGCCGGCTGGCCATCTTCGACAGCGGCAGGTTGATCAACAAATACAGGCCTGCCACGCAGAACAGGATCTCGAATGGCGAGAACGACGTGGTGATGACTTCCCGGCCGCTTTTGAGCAGTTCGGTAATGGCGATCACCGACACCAGGGAGGTGTCCTTGACCAGGCTGATGAACTGCCCGGCCAGCGGCGGCAGCACCCGCTTGAAGGCCTGGGGCAGCACCACATGGCGCATCGACTGGCCGGCGCTGAGCCCCAGGGAGCGAGCGGCTTCGTTCTGCCCGCGGGCGATGGACTGCACCCCGGCGCGAACGATTTCCGCCACATAGGCCCCGGTAAACAGCGACAGCGCGGCGATCCCGGCGAACTCCCGGGACAGATTGAGCACCGTGCCAATAAAGAAATAGAAGATGAAGATCTGCACCAGCAGCGGCGTGCCCCGCACCAGTTCGACATAGATCGTCGACAGGTCGCGCAGGGTCGGGTTGCTGGACAACCGGCACAGGCCGGTACCCAGGCCGATCAACAGCCCCAGCACGCCGGACACCACCGACAGCCACAAGGTGGTCCACAGGCCCCACAACAGCGGGCCCGCGGCCCAGTGCCGGGTCACGCCGATGACATCGCCTTCGGCCACGTCATCGCCGCTAGCCACCTGCAAGCTGCTTTCATCGACGCTCAGATGCTGCTCGGCACCCGAGTCACCGCGCAGCGTGACTTGTGCCTTGCCGCCCTGGCGCACCACCTCGGCGACGGTGGAGATTTCCGCCGCCCGCTGGGACTCTTCGGCCTGATAGGCGAAGTACTGGGGGACACGGTTCCAGCGCCACTCGTAGGACATCAGCGAGGTGGCGTAGTACAGGGCGCCGGCCAGGCCGATCAGCACCAGCACGGTCAGTACGTGCCAGGGCCATTGGGCTTTTTTCTGTTTGTTCACTTTGCAGGTTCCAGCGGTTTGCAGCGGGGAGGTTCGGCAGAGCCCGGGTGGGCATCGTCGCGAGCAGGCTCGCTCCTACAAAAACGCTATGCGCCCTGTAGGAGCGAGCTTGCTCGCGATCAACCAGAAGTCAGTTGCCTGACACCTATTCCATGTCCTTGAGCCACTCGGTGCTCTTGAACCACTTGTCATGGATGCGATCGTAGGTGCCGTCTTCGTGGATCTGGTGCAGGAAGTTGTTGATGAAGTTGATGCTGTCGTAATCGCCCTTCTTCAAACCGAAGGCCAGGGGCTCGTAGGTGAACGGCTTGTCGAGGAAGACCAGCTTGCCATTGCCCACTTTGTTGACGGCCACCACGTTGTACGGAGCGTCGTAGATGAAGGCGTCGGCCTTGCCGTTGACCACGTCCAGCACCGCTTCCTGCTCGTTGTCGTAGCCGTGGTACTTGGCCTTGGCGATCAGCTTCTTGGCGACCATCTCACCGGTGGTGCCCAGCTTGGAGGTGATGCGGTAGTCGGCGCTGTTCAGGTCCTTGTAGGACTTGATGGTGCCTTCCAGGTCCTTGCGAATCAGCAGGGTCTGGCCGACCACGATGAAGGGTTCGCTGAAGTTCAGGCGCAGGTTGCGTTCCTGGGTCAGGGTCATGCCGCTGCCGATCATGTCGAACTTGTCGGTCAGCAGGGCCGGGATGATGCCGTCGTAGCCAGTGGAAACCATCTCCAGCTTGACCCCCATGGACTTGGCCATGGCCTTGAGCAGATCGACTTCGAAACCGATGATTTCGCCACGCTTGTTGGTCATTTCGAACGGCATGTAGGTCGGGTCCATGCCGACTTTCAGCGTACCGCGCTTGACCGCGTCATCGATGGCGCCGGCCTGGGCGGTAGTGACCGCCAGCATGGCGGCGGCGCCTGCCAGCAGCAGCGAAAGATACTTCTTCATCTCAAGTCCCCTGAAGCCATTTTATTGTGGTGTCTGCGCACGGCGGTCATCTGCTTGAGTGCTTCGAATGGCAGGCCGTTGTCGATTGCGCGCAGAAATTTGCGGGTGCGATGCTAACGCACTCGGCCATTTGCACAAGGATTTTTGTTGTTTCAGGGGGAGCGACCGGTGGCCGCTGCCACAGCCTCCGGCAAGGCGTAGGCGGCCATTGGCGCCATAAAGCAAAACGCCCTTGAGCAAGAGCTCAAGGGCGTTGGCTTCAGGCCGGTTGCGGCGCCGCGTTCAGCGGCTGCAACGGCAGCAGCGGTGCATGGGGATCGGCATCCACCGACTGGCGCCAGGCGCTCAGCCATTCGCTGTGCCCCTCGCTCCAGACCTGCTCGTGCAGGCGCCCCAGGGCTACCGGGTCGCTCAACAGCGCCAGCCGCTCGCTGTTGTTCAGGGCCGCCGGGCCGACTTTCAGAGCATGCCGTACACGCTCCTGGCGCAGCCACTCGATGGGCTCGGCCTGGGTGTGGCGCGAGGTCGCCAGGGCACAGGCCAGGGCGTTCTGCTGCGGATCCACCACGGCCCGGACAAAGCCGTCGTTGAGCGCATGCCAGCGGTTTTCATGGGTGTACTGGTCGGTTGCCAGCAGCGCCTGTGGCGGAGCGTATTCCTCGGGGATCAGGAACAGGCTTTCGTCACGGGACTTCAGGCCCAGGCCCACGCGGCTGGAGATCACCGACACCGGGATCGACAGCATCAACGAACCGACGATCGGTACCAGCCACCAGAGGAAGCTCGGGTTCAACCAGATCACCAGCAGCGCCCAGCAGAAGCCCAGCAGGGTCTGCGGACCGTGGCGCTTGACCGCTTCGCTCCACGGCGTGGAGTCGTCGTCACGCTGTGGCGAGTTCCAGGTCGCGGCCCAGCCCAGGAATGCGGCCAGTACGAAACGGGTGTGGAAAATCATCCGCACCGGCGCCAGCAGCATGGAGAACAGCATCTCCAGGAGCATCGACAGGGTCACCTTGAACTTGCCACCGAACTCTTTCGCACCCTTGGCCCAGATCAGGATGATGCTCAAGAGCTTGGGCAGGAACAGCAGCACGATGGTGGTGGAGAACAGCGCGATGGCCTTGTCCGGATGCCACTGCGGCCACAGCGGATACAGCTGCCGCGGCTCGAGGAAGTACTGCGGCTCCATCAGGGTGTTGACCGCCAGCAGGGCCGTGGACAGCACCAGGAAGAAGAACCACAGCGGCGCCGACAGGTAGGACATCACCCCGGTGAGGAACACCGCGCGGTGCACCGGGTGCATGCCCTTGACCAGAAACAGGCGGAAGTTCATCAGGTTGCCGTGGCACCAGCGCCGGTCACGCTTGAGTTCGTCCAGCAGGTTCGGCGGCAGCTCTTCGTAGCTGCCCGGCAGGTCGTAGGCAATCCACACGCCCCAACCGGCACGGCGCATCAGCGCGGCTTCGACGAAGTCGTGGGAGAGGATCGCACCGGCGAAGGCACCCTTGCCCGGCAACGGCGCCAGGGCACAGTGCTCGATGAACGGCTGCATGCGGATGATCGCGTTGTGCCCCCAGTAGTGGGATTCCCCCAACTGCCAGAAGTGCAGGCCGGCGGTGAACAGCGGGCCGTAGACCCGGGTGGCGAACTGCTGCATGCGCGCATACAGGGTGTCCATGCCCGAGGCCCGTGGCGCGGTCTGGATGATCCCCGCGTCCGGCGTGGCTTCCATCAGGCGTACCAGGCTGGTCAGGCATTCGCCGCTCATCACGCTGTCAGCGTCGAGCACGACCATGTACTTGTAGTCACCGCCCCAGCGACGGCAGAAGTCGTCGAGGTTGCCGCTCTTGCGTTTCACTCGGCGGCGACGGCGGCGATAGAAGATCTTGCCGAAGCCCTTGGCTTCGCGGCAGACATCCAGCCAGGCCTGCTGCTCGGCCACACAGATATCGCTGTCGTTGCTGTCGCTGAGGACGAAGAAGTCGAAACGGTCCAGGTCACCGGTGGCCGCCACCGACTCGAAGGTCGCGCGCAGGCCGGCAAACACCCGGGGCACGTCTTCGTTGCAGATCGGCATCACCAGTGCGGTGCGCGCATCCTTGGGAATCGGCTCGTTGCCGGCGCTGGCCCCGGAGATGCGGTACTTGTCGTGGCCGGTCAGCAGTTCCAGGAAGCCCATCAGCGCGGTCCAGAAACCTGCCGAGACCCAGCAGAACAGGATCCCGAACAGAATCAGGATGCTGGTCTGCAGGGCATAGGGCAGCACTTGCTGGGCGGTCTGCATCAGCGGCTGGTGCATGACCTCTTCCAGGTCGACGAAGGACCAGCCCTGGTACGGCATGATGCCTTTCATGTACCAGCCGGCGACGATGGTCTGGCCGAGCATCAGCACCAGCAGGATGTAGCGGCGGATAGAACCGACGGTACGCCAGCGAGCGGCCGGCAGTACCCGTTCGTCCTTCTTCGGCGCTGGCGGGTTGGTACGCCCGGTCAGGCGCCGCCAGCCGCGCACCAGGATATTGGTGCGCCACGGCTCCGGGACCACCTTGGTGCGGCGGATCGGTGGCGTGGCCTTGAGGCAGACCCGGCCCTCGGCGTCCACCGCGAGCATTTCCGCTTCTTCCAGCTCAGCGGCGGTGCTCAGGGTCAGGCGCTGGCCCACCGAGGCCTGGGCGGCATCGGTGGGGCCATCGAAGGTGCTGGACGACAGGCGTTGGTGCAATTCGCTGAAGGACTGGCAGCCCGCGAGTTCCGCGCGCTGCTGGTCCGACATCGGCAAATGCGCCAGGTACTCGGCAAGAGACTCTGGCTGTAGTTGAGAGTTACTCATCGGCAGGCAACTGATAGCTCCAGGTCTCGGTCAGGACTTGCTCCGTTTTAACCGGTTCCGGTGTGGCTGGGGCCGCGTCCGCAGCAGCAGGCTGCTTGGCGTCTTTGTGGTCCTTGTCCTTGGCGTTCTTGGCGTCTTTAGCCTCTTTGCCCGGCTGGGCTTGCGCCTGCTTGGCGGCTGCCGCTGCGGCTTCCTTCTCTTTCTTCTCCTGCTGCTTGGCGGCGATCTTGTCGGCCTTGGCGATGGAGGAGTTGGAGTTCGGCGTCGAGGCCTTGGCCGGCTCGGGCTGCGCAATGTCGCGGACCAGAGCGGCACGCATCTCGGTGGACTTGCTCGCGTCCTTGATCTTCATCCGCAGGGTCAGGCGCCAGCCCTTGGTTTCCGGGTTGTAGCGAACGCTGTTTTCCACTAGCTCGGCGTTGTCACCTACGCTGACCTGGCTGCGAACGTCGGCGTTTTCCGGCAATGCCGCCAGGGACGGGCCTTCGAAGTCCACCAGGTAGGCCACGCTGCCGTCGGGCTGACGGATCAGGTTGGACTGCTTGACGTCACCGGTGGAGCGCAGGGTCTGCTGTACCCAGGCGCTGTCAGGGGAATGCAGGGCGGCTTCGTCGATGGTCCAGTGCAGGCGATAGGCGAAATCCAGCGGCTGGCCTGGCTCAGGCTGCTTTTCCGGGTTCCAGAACGCCACGATGTTGTCGTTGGTTTCGTCCGCGGTCGGGATCTCTACCAGGTCGACGGTGCCCTTGCCCCAGTCGCCCTTGGGCTCGATCCAGGCGCTTGGGCGCTTGTCGTAGCGGTCGTCGAGGTCTTCATAGTGGCTGAAGTCGCGGCCACGCTGGAGCAGGCCGAAACCACGCGGGTTCTCCACCGAGAAGTTGCTCACGGCCAGATGTTTCGGGTTGTTCAGCGGGCGCCAGATCCATTCGCCATTGCCGGCGTGGATCGACAGGCCGCTGGAGTCATGCAGTTCGCGACGGTAGTTGAGGACCTTCGACGGCTGGTTGGCGCCGAACAGGTACATGCTGGTCAGCGGGGCCAGGCCCAGCTTGCCGACCTTGTCACGCAGGAACACCCGGGCCTTGACGTCGACAATGGTGTCGGCGCCCGGCCGCAGGGTCAGGCGATAGGCGCCGGTGGCCCGTGGCGAATCCAGCAGGGCGTAGATCACCAGGTGCTTGTCGGTAGCCTTGGGCTGCTGGATCCAGAACTCGCTGAAACGCGGGAATTCCTCGCCGGATGGCAGGGCGGTGTCGATTGCCAGGCCCCGGGCGGACAGGCCATAGGTATGGCCCTTGCCAACGACGCGGAAATAGCTCGCGCCGAGCATGGTCATGATCTCGTCTTGCTTGTCAGCCTTGTTGATCGGGTACAGCACGCGGAAACCGGCGTAGCCGAGCTTCTCGGTGGCCTTGGGATCGAACTTCACGTCGCCGAAATCGAAACGGTTCGGGTCGTACTTGATCTCGGTAACGGTGTTGGCGCTGATCTCGTTGATCTTCACCGGCGTGTCGAAGTGCATGCCCTGGTGGTAGAACGACAGCTTGAACGGGGTCTTCTGGTCGGCCCATTCGGCTTTTTCGGTGAGGAAGCGGATTTTTTGGTAATCCGCGAACTTCATCTCACGGAACTCGTTCGGCAGGTTACTGCGCGGGGCCTCGTACTTCTGCCCGGCCAGGTCCTTGGCCTTGACCGATACATCATCCAGATTGAATGCCATGAGTTGACCGGCGCCGAGCAGGCAGACCAGCGCAGAGCCCGTCACCAGTGCGTTTCGTAACCGTTTGGCAAACAAGTTTGGTGCATTACAGGGACTAACAATCACGAGCAACCCTCGCCGAAAACAGATCAAAAAACCAACGGCCAGCTATCTATATGCCAGGTTGGCGAGCATTGTTCCGACTCCGATGGGGCTAAATGATTCCCCAAACGGCCGTGGACAAGTCTCTACTTAAGTCAAAATGGACCAACGAACGCTGATCCCCGTAGCGCGCGATTATCTAGTAGCCCGCGTTACAACGCATCAGGGGTAACAAAGTATTTATCGCGAAAAACAGCAGTTTCCGGCCCAAATCGGTGGAAAAAGCTGTTTCAGGCGTTTTCAGGTCTGTAACAGGAAGGTTACCGGGCCATCATTGACCAGGTGCACCTGCATGTCCGCGCCAAAACGCCCTGATGCCACTTTGCCATGCAACTGTTGCGCCTTCACTACCAGGTAGTCAAAAAGCTCTTCGCCAAGGGCCGGCGGCGCGGCTGTGGAAAAGCTCGGGCGCAGCCCGCTCTTGGTGTCTGCCGCCAGGGTGAATTGCGACACCAGCAGCAAGCCGCCCTGCACATCCGCCAGGGACAGGTTCATCTTGCCCTCGGCATCACTGAACACCCGATAGTTAAGCAGCTTATGCAGGAGTTTGTCGGCACTGGCCCGGGTGTCCTCGGGCTCCACCGCCACCAGTACCAGCAATCCCTGGTCCACCGCGCCGACTATTTCCCCGGCGACTTCCACCCGCGCGCCACGCACGCGCTGCAACAGGCCCTTCATGCTTCTTCGGGCGGCAGGTCGAGCAGACGGCGCGCCATCTGGTCGGTGGCGCGTACCAGAGCATCGGTGATGCCCGGCTCGGAGGCGGCGTGGCCAGCGTCGCGGATCACCTGCAGCTCGCTGTTGGGCCAGGCCTGATGCAGCTCCCAGGCGTTGTCCAGCGGGCAGATCACATCGTAGCGGCCATGGACGATGACCCCGGGCAGATGGGCGATCTTGCCCATGTCGCGGATCAGCTGGTCAGGTTCGAGGAAGGCGTTGTTGGTGAAGTAATGGCATTCGATCCGGGCAATCGACAGCGCCCGCTGCGGCTCGGAGAAACGGTCCACCACCAACGGGTTGGGGCGCAGGGTCGCGGTGCGCCCTTCCCAGCCCGACCAGGCCTTGGCCGCATGCATCTGGGCGATCTGGTCGGTGCCGGTCAGGCGCTTGTGGAAGGCGCTGACCAGGTCATGCCGCTCTTCCAGGGGAATCGGCGCCACATAGTCCTGCCAGTAGTCGGGGAACAGGCGGCTGGCGCCACACTGGTAGTACCACTGGATCTCCTGGGGCCGGGCAAGGAAGATGCCCCGCACGATCAGGCCGAGCACGCGCTCCGGGTGGGTCTGGGCATAGGCCAGGGCCAGGGTCGAACCCCAGGAGCCGCCAAACAGCACCCACTTGTCGATGCCCAGGTGCTGGCGAATGCGCTCAAGGTCCGCCACCAGGTCCCAGGTGGTGTTGT
Source organism: Pseudomonas protegens CHA0 (assembly GCF_000397205.1). Classification (NCBI taxonomy): domain Bacteria; kingdom Pseudomonadati; phylum Pseudomonadota; class Gammaproteobacteria; order Pseudomonadales; family Pseudomonadaceae; genus Pseudomonas; species Pseudomonas protegens. The sequence goes on along the minus strand of NC_021237.1, from coordinate 477,791 downwards.
TTTCCAGGCTGGCGTGGGGGGTGGAACGCCCGCAACCGCGCTGGTCGAACGTGACGATGCGGTACAGATTCGGGTCGAAGTAGCAGCGGCTGGCCCCATCGCAGCCCGCCCCCGGCCCGCCATGAATGAACACCACCGGCAAACCTTCCGGTGAACCACTTTCGTCGACATACAGCACGTGCGGCTCGTCGACGGCCAGATCGTGCCGGGCATAGGGTTTGATCTGCGGGTACAAAGTCTGCATTACGCGCTCCGTGGAGGTCGGGTTCATCCCTGGCGGGGACTACATTTATTCTGCCGTCCGGCATCATAAACCCGAATTACGCAATGAGCATGTCCTTGGAGAAAACAGGGTTGTTTGCAGGTTTGCGCGGGGGTCGAAGGCGCTTCGCGAGCAAGCGCGCTCCTACACAAAGGCGTGTACCCGCTGTAGGAGCGCTTGCTGTCAGGCGTAACGTTCCTGCCCCCAGGCCAGCAGCCCCTGGAGCAATTCCTTGAGCACCACCTGGGTCGGTGCTGCCAGGTCCCCGCGATAGCGGAACGGTTCGAACTCTTCCATGTAGGCGCTCTGTGCCAGCTCCAGTTGCACGGCATGGATATGCTCGGCCGGGTTGCCGTAGTGGCGGGTGATATGCCCGCCCTTGAAGCGCCCGTTGAGCACATGGGTGTAGCCGCCGTGGCCGGCGCAGATCGCCTCCAGCCGGCTGGCCAGTTGCGGATCGCAGCTGGCGCCATTGAAAGTGCCGAGGTTGAAGTCCGGCAGCTTGCCTTCGAACAGGTGCGGGATCAGCGAGCGGATGGAGTGGGCATCGAACAGCAGGGCATAGCCGAATTCGGCCTTGAGCCGCGCCAGCTCTTCCTGGAGGGTGCGGTGGTAAGGCCCCCACACCTCGTGCAGGTACTGCTCGCGCTCCTCACTGGACGGCGCCTGACCTTCGACGAACAAGGGCTCGCCGTCGAACAGGGTGGCCGGGTACAGGCCCGTGGTGGCCCCCACGTACAGGGGCTTGTCATCGGACGGGCGGTTCAGGTCGATGACAAAACGCGAATATTCGGCCGCCAGGGTACTGGCCCCCAGCTCCTGGGCGAACTGGTACAGCCGTGGAATGTGCCAGTCGGTGTCCGGCAGGCTCTGCGCCTGGGGCACCAGCCCGGCCGCCACCGCCGGGGTCAGGCGCGTACCGGCGTGGGGCATGCTGATCAGCAGCGGCACCCGGCCTTGTTTGAAATTCAGAACCTTATCCACAACCCTTCTCCTACACAGTCACTTCAACGCCGTGTCGCACGACGCGCTTTTCCAGATCGCCGCCCAGCCAGTAGGCCAGGTCGGCAGGACGATCGATCTGCCAGGCGACGAAGTCCGCCACCTTGCCCACCTCCAGCGAACCATGGGTCTTTTCCATGCCCAGGGCCTGGGCCGCATGCAGGGTAACCCCGGCCAGGGCCTCCTCGGGGGTCATACGGAAACAGGTACAGGCCATGTTCAGCATCAGCCGCAGCGACAACGCCGGTGACGTACCGGGATTGAGGTCGCTGGCCACGGCGATCTTCACCCCGTGCTTGCGCAGGGCTTCCATTGGCGGCAGCTGGGTTTCCCGGAGGAAATAGAAGGCCCCCGGCAGCAACACCGCCACGGTCCCGGACGCCGCCATGGCTATTGCATCCTCCTCGGTCATGAACTCCAGGTGATCGGCGGACAGCGCATGGTAGCGGGCCGCCAGGCTCGAACCATGCAGCGACGACAGTTGCTCGGCGTGCAGCTTGACCGGCAGGCCGAGCTGTTGCGCGGCAATGAACACCCGCTCCACCTGCTCCGGGGAGAACGCCAGGTATTCACAGAAGGCATCCACCGCGTCCACCAGCCCCTCGGCCGCCAGGGCCGGGAGCATCTCGCTGCAGATATGCTCGATGTAGGCATCGCTGCGCTCGGCGTATTCCGGCGGCAGGGCGTGGGCCGCCAGGCAGGTGCTGCGCACGCTGACCGGCAACTCTTCGCCCAGGCGACGGATCACCCGCAGGATCTTGCGCTCGCTGGCCAGGTCCAGGCCGTAGCCGGACTTGATCTCGACGCTGGTCACGCCATCGCGCAACAGGCTCAGCAGACGCTTGCGGGCGCTGCCGAACAGTTCCTCCTCGGTGGCGGCCCGAGTAGCCCGTACGGTACTGGCGATACCACCGCCGGCAGCGGCGATCTCGGCATAGCTCACCCCTTGCAGGCGCTGCTCGAACTCACCACTGCGGTTGCCGCCAAATACCGTGTGGGTGTGGCAATCGATAAAGCCCGGGGTTACCCAGGCTCCAGCCAGGTCATTGACCTGGGCGTAGTCGCCGGCCGGCGCCTCCGAGCGCCGGCCGATCCACTCGATGTGCGCCCCTGACGTCACCATGGCCGCATCCTCGATGATCGAGTAAACACCCGAGGCCATGCTGGCGACGTTGCAGTGTTGCCAAAGAGTTTTCATCCAACCTCCATTAATGGTCAGTAGGTAAAGGAGCGTCGCTCATGATCGCCTGGGCCTGCCCCGCCATGGGCTTGACCCACAGCATATAGGCCACGATCAGTAGAGCGATCCACACTACGCCGACGATCAGCGCTCCCTGGGTTTTCGGGAAATAGCCCAGCACGCCGAAGATGAACAGCATGAAGGCAATGGCCGCCGCCGGGGCCCAAGGCCAGAATGGCACCTTGAACTGCAACTGGGCCACCTGCTCGGCGGTCATCGAACGGCGCATGGCCACGTGAGTCAGGAGAATCATCAGCCACACCCAGACCGTGGCGAACGTGGCCAGGGAAGCGATCAGCAGGAAGATGTTTTCCGGGATCAGGTAGTTCAGCACCACCCCGATCAACAGAGTCACGGCCATCACCACCACGGTCATCCACGGCACCCCGTGCTTGGACACCTGGGCAAAGCCCTTGGGCGCCTGCCCTTGCCGGGCCAGGCCATACATCATCCGGCCGGCGCCGAAGATGTCGCTGTTGATGGCCGATACCGCCGCCGAAATCACCACGATATTGAGGATAGTGGCGGCCGAGCTGATGCCCAGGCTGTCAAAGATCTGCACGAACGGGCTGCCCTGGGTACCGATCTGCGGCCAGGGGAAAATCGACATCAGCACGAACAGGGTCAGCACGTAGAACAGCAGGATACGCAGCGGCACGGCATTGATCGCCTTGGGAATGACCCGCTTCGGGTCCTGGGCCTCGCCCGCAGTGACCCCGATGATCTCGATGCCGCCAAAGGCAAACATCACCACGGCAAACGAGGCGATCACCCCACTGATGCCATTGGGCATGAAGCCTCCGTGGGCCCAGAGGTTGGCGGCGCCAGTGGCCTGGTCCTGCGCGGCGCTGCTGATACCGAAGAGCATGATGCCCAAGCCCCCCAGGATCATCGCGACGATCGCCCCGACCTTGAGCAGCGACAGCCAGAACTCCATCTCGCCGAACACCTTGACGTTGCACAGGTTCAGGCCACCGATGAACAGCACGATGCCCAGCACCCAGATCCAGCGCGCCACTTCGGGAAACCAGAAGCCCATGTAGATGCCAAAGGCAGTCACGTCCGCCAGGCACACGATCAACATCTCGAAGGCGTAGGTCCACCCCAGGATGAAGCCCGGCAACGGCCCCAGGTACTGGCTGGCGTAATGCCCGAACGAACCGGACACCGGGTTGTGCACGGCCATCTCCCCGAGGGCGCGCATCACCATGAAAACCGCCGCGCCACCGATCAGGTAGGCCAGCAACACGGCGGGCCCGGCCATCTGGATGGCCGAGGCCGAACCGTAGAACAATCCTGTACCGATGGCCGACCCCAAGGCCATGAAGCGTATATGGCGGGCTGTCAGCCCTCGGCGTAGTCCACTGTCTTGCGATTGCATGTCATCGTCCCTTTTATTGTTATCGGACAAGTCCGCCCCGCGCAGGGGTGCGGGGCGGAGGAAGCAGACGCTCCGCGCCTGTCTTGCAGGTAAAGCCAACCAGCACGGGCCGCAGCTCCACGCCGAGCGCGAAGCTGCCTGGCGGCCCGGCGTGCATTACAGGCTCGGCAACAACCGGGCTGGCAGCAGCCCGTTCAGGCAACGCGAAGCCAGCAACTCACTGGCGGCGTTGATGTCCGGTGCAAAGAAGCGGTCCTTCTCGTAGTACGCCACTTTCTCGCGCAAGGTGGCACGGGCCTTTTCCAGGGTCGGCGAGGTTTTCAGGCCTTCGCGCAGGTCCAGCCCCTGGCAGGCCGCCAGCCATTCCACAGCCAGGACACCACGGGTGTTCTCGGCCATTTCCCACAAGCGCTTGCCGGCGGCCGGGGCCATGGAGACGTGGTCTTCCTGGTTGGCAGAGGTAGGGATGCTGTCCACCGAGTGCGGGTGGGCCAGGGCTTTGTTCTCGCTGGCCAGGGCCGCGGCGGTGACCTGGGCGATCATGAAGCCGGAGTTGACCCCGCCATTGGCCACCAGGAACGGCGGCAGTTGGGACATGTGCTTGTCCATCATCAGCGAGATCCGCCGTTCGCTCAGAGAGGCGATCTCGGCGATGGCCAGGGCCATGTTGTCGGCGGCCATGGCCACCGGCTCGGCGTGGAAGTTGCCACCGGAAATCACGTCACCTTCGGCGGCGAACACCAGCGGGTTGTCCGACACGGCGTTGGCTTCCACCACCAGCACTTCGGCAGCCTGGCGCAACTGGGTCAGGCAGGCGCCCATCACTTGTGGCTGGCAACGCAGGGAATACGGGTCCTGGACCTTGTCGCAGTTCTTGTGCGACGCGGATACCTCGGTGCTGTCCCCCAGCAACGCGCGATAGGCCGCGGCGGTATCGATCTGCCCGCGCTGACCACGAGCGGCGTGAATCCGCGGGTCGAATGGCGAGCGCGAACCCAGCACCGCTTCCACGGTCAGGCCGCCGCACACCAGGGCGCCGGCGAACAGGTCTTCGCCCTCGAACAGACCGCGCAAGGCGTATGCGGTGGAAACCTGGGTGCCGTTGAGCAGCGCCAGGCCTTCCTTGGCGGCCAGGGTCAACGGCTTGAGGCCGGCCACTTCCAGGGCCGCTGTCGCTTCCAGCCACTGCCCCTTGTAGCGCGCCTTGCCCTCGCCCAGCAGCACCAGGGACATGTGGGCCAAAGGCGCCAGGTCGCCGGAAGCACCCACCGAGCCCTTGAGCGGGATGTGCGGGTAGACCTCGGCGTTGATCAGGGCGATCAAGGCGTCGATCACCTGGCGGCGGATCCCGGAGAAGCCACGGCTCAGGCTGTTGACCTTGAGCACCATGATCAGGCGTACCAGGTCATCGCTGATAGGCTCGCCAACACCGGCGGCGTGGGACAGCACCAGCGAGCGCTGAAGGTTTTCCAGGTCGGCGCTGGCAATGCGGGTCGAGGCCAGCAGGCCAAAACCGGTGTTGATGCCATAGGCAGTACGATTCTCGGCGAGGATCTGCTCGACACAGGCGACGCTGGCGTCGATCTGCGCCGAGGCGCTGCCATCCAGGGTCAGGGTCAGCGGCTGCTGATAGATGGTCCGCAGTTGGGCCAGGGTCAGTTGGCCGGGAATCAGGTTTAGCGCAGTCACATTCATGCTCCTTTTGAGAGTTTTGTAATAACTAGCCAGTCGCTCCGGAAGCTTCCGTTGTCCGTCGCCACCCGCAGCTTGAGCAGGTGGCGCCTTGGCACGCTGGCGATGGGGAAATCCGTTTTATTGCACCTTGGAAAAGCGTTTGTTGAGCAATCGCGGGTCCTTGAGCAAGGCCGCCACGCTGGCGATATCCGGGGCCAGCCAGCGGTCCTGGTCGTAGGCCGGAACCCGCTCGCGCAGCAGGCACCAGGCAATGCCGGTGCCGGTGCCGAAGCGCTGCTCCTTGAGAAATTCGAATGCCTGGGCCGCCAGCAGGTACTCGATGGCGAGGATCTGGGTGCAGTTTTCCAGCACCTGCAGCAGCTTCAGGGCGGCGTTGGTGCCCAGGCTCAGGTGGTCTTCCTGCAGGCCCGAGGTGACGAAGTTGTCGAGCACCGCCGGCTGTGCCAGCTGGCGGTTCTGCGCGCACAGCGAGGCCGCCACGTACTGCACGATCATCATCCCGGAGTTGACCCCGGGCTCGGCCACCAGGAACGCCGGCAGGCCACTGACATGGGGGTTGATCAGGCGGTCCAGGCGGCGCTCGGCGATGGAGCCGATCTCGGCCATGGCAATCGCCAGCACGTCCGCCGCCAGGGCCACCGATTGGCCGTGGGGGTTGGCCTGGGACACCACCCGATAGTTGTCCGGGGTGCCCAGCAGCAACGGATTGTCGGTGGCGGCATTGAGCTCGGTTTCCACCTGCCTGGCCGCATGGGCCAGTTGATCCCGGGCAGCACCGTGCACCTGGGGAATCGAGCGGATGCTCAGGGCGTCCTGGGTACGGATGCCCTTGCTGGAAGCGATCACCTCGCTGCGGTCGAGCAAGGCCCGCAGGTTGCTGCCCACCACCTGCATGCCGGGGTGCGCCTTGAGGGCGATGATCTCGGCATCAAAGGCGGCGATCTGGCCGCGCAGGGCCTCGAAGCTCATGGCGCCGATCACGTCGGCCCACTGCAACAGGCGGCTGGCATCGGCCAGGGCCAGGCAACCGAGGCCGGTCATGCACGGCGTGCCGTTGACCAGGCACAGACCATCCTTGGCCCCCAGTTGCACCGCTTGCAGCCCTTCCTCGGCCAGGGCCTGCTCGGCGCTGACGATGTGCCCGCGATAGCTGACCTGACCGACGCCGAGCAGCGCCACGCCGATATGGGCCATGTGGGTCAGGTAGCCCACCGAACCCTGCGACGGCACCTGCGGGGTGATCCCGCGATTGAGCAGCGCCAGCAGCGCCTGGACCACCTGCCGGTGGATCCCGGACTTGCCGTGGCTGTAGTTGATGATGGCCGCACAGATGATCGCCCGGGTCTGTTCGTCGGCCAGCACCGGGCCAACTCCGCAGGCATGGCTGAGCAGGGTATTGCGCGACAGCTGGCTGAGCTGCTCGCCGGCCAGCAACACATTGCACAAGGCCCCAAGGCCGGTGCTGATGCCATAGGCGCGCTCGCCGCTGTCCACCACTTTGCGCACGATGGCCTGGGCATTGTCGATCCGCGCCCAGGCCTGCTCCGAGAGTTCGAGCTCAGCACCGTGGCGGGCGACGGCGACAACATCCTGCCAACCCAGGGGGGCGTCGGCGACTACGATCTTTTCAGCCTGGAACATCGTTAACCTCGTGGTGAAATCCGGGGGCCTCTTCGCTGGCAAGCCAGCTCCTACGGGCCCGGGGCTTGTGGGCTGTTGAACTACACCGTCGCGGCACGACGCTGGACGAAACGGTCGACGTACTCATCCGCCGGTGAATGCAGGATCTCCCTGGGCGTGCCCACCTGGATCAGGCGGCCGTCCTTGAGGATCGCGATGCGGTTGCCGATGCGCACGGCCTCGTCCAGGTCATGGGTGATGAAGACGATGGTCTTGTGCAGCGTCTTCTGCAGCTCCAGCAACTGGTCCTGCATTTCTGCGCGGATCAGCGGGTCGAGGGCGCTGAAGGCCTCGTCCATGAGAATGATGTCGGTGTCCGCCGCCAGGGCCCGGGCCAGGCCGACCCGCTGGCGCATGCCGCCGGACAGCTGGTGCGGGTACTTGTTCTCGTAGCCCTTGAGGCCCACGGTGTTGATCCAGTGCAAGGCACGCTCGGCACACAGTGCCTTGCTCTCGCCGCGCACCTTGAGGCCGTAGGCAACATTGTCCTGCACATTGCGGTGGGGCAGCAGGCCGAAGCTCTGGAACACCATGCTGATCTTGTGCCGGCGAAACTGGCGCAGGGCCTCCATGTCGTATTGCAGGATGTCCTCGCCGTCCACCAGGATCGCGCCGCTGGTGGGGTCGATCAGGCGGTTGAAGTGGCGCACCAGGGTCGACTTGCCAGAGCCGGACAGGCCCATGATGACGAAGATCTCGCCGGTGCCGATGCTCAGGGACAGGTCGTTGACCCCGACCACACAGCCGGTCTCGGCCAGCACCTGGTCCTTGCCCTTGCCTTGGCGGATCATCGCCAGGGCATCGGCAGGGCGACTGCCGAAAATCTTGAAGACGTTCCTCACTTCGATCTTGCTGATGGCAGCGCTGCTCATTTGCTCACCTCATGGCGCGGACGACCGTAGGCCTGGGTAATGCGGTCGATCACCACCGCCAGAATCACGATCGCCAGCCCCGCTTCCAGGCCGCGCCCGACGTTGAGGGTCTGGATCCCCACCAGCACATCCTCGCCCAGGCCACGGGCACCGATCATCGAGGCGATCACCACCATCGACAGGGCCATCATCGTGGTCTGGTTGATCCCGGCCATGATGCTCGGCAGGGCCAGGGGCAGTTGCACACCGAACAGCTGCTGCCAGCGGTTGGCGCCGAAGGCGTTGATCGCCTCCATCACCTCGCCGTCCACCTGGCGGATCCCCAGGTCGGTGAGGCGGATCAAGGGCGGCGCGGCGTAGATCACCGTAGCGAAGATCGCCGGCACCTTGCCCAGGCCGAACAGCATCAGCACCGGGATCAGGTACACGAAGCTGGGCATGGTCTGCATGATGTCCAAGAGCGGCATCAGCACTGAGCGCAGGCGGTTGCTGCGGGCCGAGAGGATCCCCAGGGGGATGCCGATCAGCACCGAGATCAGGGTGGCCACCAGCATCAGCGCCAGGGTCTGCATCAGCTTGTCCCACAGACCCACCGCGCCCACCAGGAACAGCAGGCCGACGATCACCGCGGTGGTCAGCAGCTTGCGGGTGGCGTGCCAGGCGATACCGCCGACAATCGCCAGCATCAGCCACCAGGGCGCCATGCGCAGCAGGCCTTCGAGGTTGACGATGGCCCACAGCAGGGTGTCGGAAATGTGCCGGAACACATCGCCATAATGGGTCACCAGGGCGTCGACCCAGCCGTTGACCCAATCGGCGATGGAAAACGTGAAGCTTTCTGGAAACATAGGAAACTCTCGCTCAAAGGAGGTTGCTGTCCGGTTCCCGACGGCCCTTGGAGCCGCCGGAAAAGCCCGGGCTACAGGGCCGCGTCGATTTTCCCGGCGGCCTCTTCACTGACCCATGGGTGCCAGACTTCAGGATGTTCCTTGAGAAAGAGTTTCGCCAGTTTCGGCGACTCGATGCGCTCACGGCTCATGCGCGCCAGATTCTGGTTGAGCAGGTCGATCGGCAGGTTGACCTTTTCCAGTACCGCCACCAGCTCCGGGGCCTCGTCGTGGAAGACTCTGGACAAGCCGACCTTGATGCTCACGCTCTTGTCGACGCCAGGTTTCTCATCGAGCTTGACCAGGTCCACCTGGCCCATCAGAGGGGTCGGCGACCAGTAGTAGAAGAGGATCGGCTCGCCGCGCTTGTAGCTCGACAGTACCGCCGCATCCAGGGCCGGGCCGGTGCCCGGGCGGAAGTTGGTGTAGCTGCTTTCCAGGCCGTAGCTCTTGAGCATCTCGCTGTTGTCCAGCTCGCAGGTCCAGCCCGCCGGGCAGTTGTAGAAACGCCCCTTGCTCGGTTCTTCCGGGTCCTTGAACACGCTGGCGTACTTGCCCAGGTCGGCAATGTTCTTCAGGTCCGGGGCCTTGGCTTCGAGCTTGCGCTTGGCGTCGCCTTCGATCACGTAGCGCGGGACGTACCAGCCTTCGACAGCACCCACCACCGGCGCGCCGACGCCCACCACCTTGCCGGCCTTCTCGGCCTTGTTCCACACCTCGCTGCGGCCCACCCACTCTTCGGCGAAGATCTGGATGTCATTGCTGCCCAGGGCGTTTTCCATGGTGATGGAGTTGCCCGGCAGGCTGTCGGTCTTGCAGCCGTAGCCCTTCTCCAGGACCAGTTGCAGCACGTCGGTCAGCAACATGCCGCTTTCCCAGTTCAGGCCGGCGAACTTCACCGCCTTGCCCGACTCGCACCAGCCCGCGGCCTGGGCGCCGGAAGCGACCAGCAGGCCCATGGACAGCAACGTGGTCAGCAGGGTCTTATGCATTTTCATTGTGTGACGCTCCTAATCATGAGTTGGCTTACGGCAGTTAAGAGGCATCCAGCCCTGTCCACGTCCAATCAAGACTCATACCGCTGCAGCGCGGGTGGTCCCACTCGTTTTTTGTTCGGTGGGCGCGCCCTGCTCTATTGGCAGGATCAGGTGCTCGGGCACCGCGCCATGCCACTTCTTCGCACAGGCGTAGTACAACGCCGCGGGCACCACCAGGCCGATGATCCAGGAGATGTCGGTATCTCCGAGGCTCGCCACCAGGGGGCCGGTGTAGAAGTGGGTGGAAATGAACGGCATCTGAATCAGCACGCCGAACACATAGATACTGATGCCCATGACATTCCAGCGGCCGTAGCGACCGTCCGGATTGGACAGCGCGGGGATGTCATAGCGCTCCTTGGTAATGCAGTAGAAATCCACCAGGTTGATCGCACTCCAGGGCGTGAAGAACGCCAGCAGGAACAGGATGAAGGCGGAGAAATCCTTGAGGAACGAATCCTTGCCCAACAGTGCCAGGGTGGCGGCAAGCGAGACCATGATGAAGATGTAGAACAGGCGCACACCGCTGCCGATATGCCGGCTGCCGCGAAAGCCGCTGATGATGGTGGCGATCGACATGAAGCTGCCGTAGGCATTCAGCGTGGTCACCGTGACCTTGCCGAAGGCCACGGCGAAATACAGCAGGCCGGCGACGATACCGGTACCGCCGAGGCTGACGATGAACGACACCTCGTGGTGGGCGAACTGGGACCCGGCCAGGGCCGCCGCGAAGACCCCGAAGACCATCGCGGCCTGGGCCCCGATCACCGAACCCAGGCCTACGGCCCAGAAGGTTTTCGCCGCCGAGGTGCTGCGCGGCAGGTAGCGCGAGTAGTCCGCCACATAAGGGCCGAAGGCGATCTGCCAGGAGGCCGACAGCGATACCGCCAGCAGGAAGCTGGCCAGGGAAAAATGCTTGTTGCCGAGCAGGGCCGCGATGTCGTTGCCTGCCAGCAGCTTGTAGAACAGGTAGATGAAGGCCACCACGCCAAGCACGCTGGCGATCCGCCCGATGCCGTGGATGACCCGGTAGCCGAAAATGGTGAAGACCATGATCGAGCCGGCGAACAGCAAGATGCCGGCCCAGTCTTCGACGTGCAGCAGTTGCGCCACAGCCTGCCCCGCCAGCAGCGAACCGCTGGCGGAAAAGCCGACGTACATCAGGCACACCAGCACCAGGGGAATCACCGCACCGTACACGCCGAACTGCACGCGGCTGGAGATCATCTGCGGCAGCCCCAGTTGCGGGCCCTGGGCGGCATGCAGGGCCATGACCCCGCCCCCCAGCAACTGACCGACCAGCAAGCCGATCAGCGACCAGAACACATCACCGCCCAGGACCACTGCCAGGGCGCCGGTGACAATGGCGGTGATCTGCAGGTTGGCGCCCAACCACAGGGTGAATTGACTCAAGAGACGACCGTGTCTTTCCGCTTCCGGGATGTAGTCGATCGAACGCCTTTCGATCAACGGTTTGTTGCTTGCACGATCATTCGCTAAAGCCATGGACGTCGAACCTCTAGTGGGCACTGCAGACGATTTCCCCTGTAGGAGCGAGCGGGCTTGCGAGGCGGTGTGCCTGATGCACCGCGGTGCATGCTTGGCCAGCAAGCTGGCTCCTACAGAGAGCGGTGGTTACTTGCCGGTGATCATCGGCAGATTCAGGCCCTGTTCCTTGGCGCAATCGATGGCGATCTGGTAGCCGGCATCGGCGTGACGCATCACCCCAGTGGCCGGGTCGTTGTGCAGCACCCGGGCAATACGCTCGGCCGCTTCATCGGTGCCGTCGCAGACGATCACCATCCCCGAATGCTGGGAGAAGCCCATGCCGACGCCGCCGCCGTGGTGCAGGGAAACCCAGGTCGCGCCACTGGCGGTGTTCAACAGGGCATTGAGCAGCGGCCAGTCGGATACGGCATCGGAACCGTCCTGCATGGATTCGGTTTCACGGTTCGGGCTGGCCACGGAACCGGAGTCCAGGTGGTCGCGACCGATGACGATCGGTGCCGACAGCTCGCCGCTGCGGACCATTTCGTTGAAGGCCAGGCCGAGCTTGGCGCGCAGGCCCAGGCCAACCCAGCAGATCCGTGCCGGCAAGCCCTGGAAGCTGATGCGCTCGCGCGCCATGTCCAGCCAGTTGTGCAGGTGGGCGTCGTCGGGGATCAGTTCCTTGACCTTGGCGTCGGTCTTGTAGATGTCCTGCGGGTCGCCGGACAGCGCCGCCCAGCGGAACGGGCCGATGCCACGGCAGAACAGCGGACGGATATAGGCCGGGACGAAGCCGGGGAAGTCGAAAGCGTTTTCCACGCCCTCTTCCTGGGCCATCTGGCGGATGTTGTTGCCGTAGTCGAAGGTCGGAACCCCCATTTTCTGGAAGTCCAGCATGGCTTGGACGTGCACGGCCATGGACTGCTTGGCCGCCTTGATCACCGCCGCCGGCTCGGTCTGGGCGCGGTCACGGTACTGCTCCCAGGTCCAGCCCTTGGGCAGGTAGCCGTTCAGCGGGTCGTGGGCGCTGGTCTGGTCGGTGACCATGTCCGGGCGCACGCCGCGGCGTACCAGTTCCGGCAGGATCTCGGCAGCGTTGCCGCACAGGGCAATGGAGATGGCACGGCCTTCGGCGGTGTATTTCTTGATCCGCGCCAGGGCGTCGTCCAGGTCGGTGGCCTGCTCGTCGACGTAGCGGGTCTTGAGGCGGAAGTCGATGCTGGTCTGCTGGCACTCGATGTTCAGCGAGCAGGCTCCGGCCAGGGTCGCGGCCAGTGGCTGGGCACCGCCCATGCCACCCAGACCGGCAGTCAGCACCCAACGGCCCTTGAGGTTGGAATCGTAATGCTGGCGGCCGGCTTCGACGAAGGTTTCATAGGTGCCCTGGACGATGCCCTGGCTGCCGATGTAGATCCAGCTGCCGGCGGTCATCTGGCCGTACATGGCCAGGCCCTTGGCATCCAGTTCGTTGAAGTGTTCCCAGCTGGCCCAGTGCGGCACCAGGTTGGAGTTGGCGATCAGTACCCGCGGGGCGTTGCTGTGGGTCTTGAACACGCCCACCGGCTTGCCGGACTGCACCAGCAGGGTTTCGTCGTCATTCAGATGGGTCAGGGCCTCGACGATCTTGTCGTAGCACTCCCAGTTGCGCGCCGCGCGGCCGATGCCGCCGTACACCACCAGTTCCTTGGGATTCTCGGCAACTTCCGGGTCGAGGTTGTTCATCAGCATGCGCAGCGGCGCTTCGGTCAGCCAGCTCTTGGCGGTCAGCTTGTTGCCGCGTGCAGCACGGATTTCGACGTTACGGTATTTAGTTGGCTTGCTGTCGGTCACGGAAAAACTCCTCGGCGATGAGTCCAAGGTGCGAAGAGGATTCCATCGACTCTTACGCACACATATTTACTTGTACATACAAGCATATGCAATCAAGCGGCCAACTCCCTTGAGATCATTCTCATAAACCTGACGAACACATCGCAGGCCTTGTAGAACGGGGCTTTCAACCAAAGATAAATTTTCAGCGAAGGTTTTTTGCCACGCGCGCGGCTGTTACCAGGATGGGCTTTTGCGCCGAGCTGGGGCGTTCGGTAACAAATGAGTGCGCGCAAGAAACAGCAGGCGCGCCGGCGCAGGCACGCAGGACCCCGCACGAAGCCGAGGGCAACCAAGCACGAATAAAGAAAGGAGGTTTGCAGCATCCGCAGGCCGTATCCCGGCCTGCGGCAAGACGTGATGAATCAGCGGGCGGTGAGTTCGATCACGCAGCACAGCCCGTCCAGGGCGACTTCCAGCAGCCCGCGATTGCCTTCCAGGCGCAGGCAGTCATAACGCCCCAGTGCTTGCACCGGTGCGCTACCGGTATCCACCCAGGCTTGCTCGGCAGCACTGAACAACAACAAGGTGTGCGCCTGGGTGAAAAACCGCTGCTGGCCATCGAGCCACTGCAAACGGGCGACGTAGCGCTGTGGGCAATAGATCAGGTTGAAGTCGCGGATCGCCCCCTCCAGCAATGTGCAATCGACCTGGCTGGCGCCGCTGAAGGCAAAGGCGTCCAGAGGCAACAGCGGCCGCACATCCTCGCCATCGATGGTCAGTTGCATGCCCGCGCCCTGGAGCACGGTGATGACCCGCTGGTAACCGGCAAAACTGGAAAACCCGCCGGACTCGGCGATATCGGCAATCGACAGGCGCCAGCCGAAACCGTCCAGGCCGTCACCGGTATCCCGGGCAATCTCTTCGGTGCTGCCTCCACCGTTTTTCCAGGGCATGCGTGGGTAGTCGGCGGCACGCAGATGGGTGAGCTGGATCATTTGTGAAAGCGCCCTTCCAGACGATGACGGGAACCGGGGTGGATCAGCCGCGCGGCGGTCACCGGCTGGCGCCCGGACCAGGTGCGACGGCGAATCAGCAGGCAAGGCTCGCCCCGCTCGATCTGCAGCAGCCGGCATTCTTCGGCTTCGGCGAGAATCGCCTCCACCACATGCTCGCCCTCGGTCAGGGGCGCGACCTGGGACAGATAGGCGTAGGGAGTCTGCAGGGTGAAGTCCTGCTTGAGGTACTCCGGCGCCACCAGGGCGTTGACGAAACGGTCCTCGATCTGCACCGGGATGTCGTTCTCGAAATGCACGATCAGCGAGTGGAAGACCTTCTGCCCTTCACGCATGTCCAGGGCCAGGGCACGCTCGGAACCGGCGGCCTCCTCGCCCAGGGTGATCACCTGGCAGGTGTGGCGATGACCGCGAGACGCGATCTCGTCGGCAATGTTGTGCACTTCGAACAGGGCGGACTGGCTCTTGGGTTCGGCGACGAAAGTGCCCACGCCCTGCATCCGCACCAGCATGCCTTCGGCCGTCATCTCGCGCAGCGCGCGGTTGATGGTCATGCGGCTGAAACCCAGCTGATTGACCAGCTCGCTTTCCGAGGGAACACGGTAGTGCGGCGGCCAGTTTCCGCTCTCGATCTGCTGGGTGATCATCTGTTTGACGCGGGCGTACAAGGGCGCCGGACTATCGCCCAAGTGGGCAGCCAGCGGCGATTTGGCAGGCGGAGTCGGCACAGGAAATCCTTGTTGATCGATAAAGGTGGCTAGCTTGCCGGAGTTTACCGGGCAGGCAAACGTCTGTATATGTATATACAAATAACAAACGATAGGGTGCTTGAACCATGTCCGCCTTTTTCGCCGAACGTGCACTGCTGCCTGATGGCTGGGCCAACCATGTACGCCTTGAAGTCAGCGCTAACGGCCAACTGACACAGATCCAGGCCAACGCCAGCGCAGACGGCGCGGAACGGCTCAAGGGCCCGCTGCTGCCGGGCATGCCCAACCTGCACTCCCATGCATTCCAGCGGGCCATGGCCGGGCTGGCGGAAGTGGCCGGCAACCCCAATGACAGCTTCTGGACCTGGCGCGACCTGATGTACCGCCTGGTGGGCAAGATCAATCCCGAGCAGTTGGAAGTCATCGCCCGGCAGCTGTATATCGAAATGCTCAAGGCCGGCTACACCTCGGTAGCTGAATTCCACTACGTGCATCACGACAGCGACGGCAAGCCCTACGCCGACCCCGCCGAACTGTCCCGCCGCATCAGCCAGGCCGCCGCCGGCAGCGGTATCGGCCTGACCCTGCTGCCAGTGCTCTACAGCCACGCAGGCTTTGGTGGCCAGGCACCGAATGACGGCCAGCGCCGCTTCATCAACAGCACCGAAAACTACCTCAAGCTGCAACAGCACTTGCAGCCGCTGCTGGCGCAGCAGGCCAACCAGCAACTGGGCCTGTGCTTTCACTCGTTGCGAGCGGTCACGCCACAGCAGATCAGCGAAGTGCTGGCTGCCAGTGATCGCCATTGCCCGGTGCATATCCACATCGCCGAGCAGCAGAAGGAAGTCGACGACTGCCTGAGCTGGAGCGGCCGGCGTCCATTGCAGTGGCTGTATGAAAACGTCGCGGTGGATCAGCGCTGGTGCCTGGTCCACGCCACCCACGCCAACCCCGAGGAAGTCAGCCTCATGGCCAGAAGCCGGGCCATCGCCGGCCTGTGCCTGACCACCGAGGCCAACCTGGGCGACGGTATTTTCCCGGCGGTGGACTTCCTGGCCCAGGGCGGGCGCCTGGGCATCGGCTCCGACAGCCATGTGTCCTTGAGCGTGGTGGAAGAACTGCGCTGGCTGGAGTACGGCCAGCGCCTGCGGGACCAGCGCCGCAACCGCCTGTACCGCGCCGACCAGCCCATGGTCGGCCGGACCCTGTACGACGCCGCGCTGGATGGCGGGGCCCAGGCCCTGGGACAAGGCATTGGCGCCCTGGCCGTGGGTACCCGCGCCGACTGGCTGGTGCTGGATGGCAACGACCCCTACCTGGCCACCGCCGACGGCGACGGGATTCTCAACCGCTGGCTGTTCGCCGGCGGCGACCGTCAGGTGCGCGATGTGATGGTGGGTGGGCAGTGGGTCGTGCGCGACGGGCGTCACGCCGCCGAAGAAGACAGCAGCCGGGCCTTCACCCAGGTCCTGCGTGACCTGCTCAACTAACCCCGACCTGTAGGAGCCGGCTGGCCGGCGAAAGCATTCTCACGAGCGCCTTCGCCGGCCAGCCGGCTCCTGCGGATGAGCTTATTTCGAGGTCTTGGCCATGGCCGAGTCCGACACCCGCCAGATCAGCCGCGTGGTGTCATACCCCTGCTGGCGAGCCTTGCTCAGCAGTTCCTCGCGCACCGTTTCGTTGACCTCCTTGGTCCGCGACAGCAGCCACAGGTAACGGCGGTTCGGGTTGCCGACAATCGCGGTCTTGTAGTCATCACTGACGTACAACACCCAGTAGTCGCCCTTGGTAGCGCCCGGCAGCAGCCGCGAGAACCAGTTATCGAACTCCACCCACAGCTTGTCGGTCTTGCCCGGCACTTGAGGCGTGGCCGTACCACGGGCCTCTTCCCATTTCCATTCCGGCGTCAGGCAGCGATTGAGCACCGCCACGTTGCCCTCCGGCAGCAGGGTATAGCGAGCCTCGGATTGCGCACAGTTGCGCTGGAAGTACATGGGCAACCGCGCCAGCTCGTACCAGGTGCCCTGATAACGCTTGAGATCGACGTGGTTGACGGTCTTGGGCGCCAGCGAATCGTCCCGGGACGTGGCGCAGCCGGCCAAGAGCAGGCCGACCAGAAGAGTGACAGCAAAACGCATCATTATTTTTCTCCCGTGGGCCCGAAGCCCCGGTTTTTTTACTTCAGGCCTTGCCCGGAAAACATCAGAACCTTGTCACCGGCGTACTGCACGCTGATAAAGCTGTTCTTGTCACCCCAGGTGCAGCTGGACATGCCCAGCGCGCCCGAACAGTCAGTCGGCTTGCCCAGGAGTTGTTCGACCTCGGCCTTGGGCATACCCGCCGACAGCTTGGAATAGTTTTCCTGATTGACCTTGCTGCACGCGGCCAGCAGCACGCAGAACGACAACAGAGCGAGAGAACGCAGGGACATGGTGAACTCCTGAACAAAAGGGGGAAGGCCTGTCAGCCAACCAGAAGCTTAGAAGAGAAAACCCCCTTCTGGTTCCCCGGGGAGACGGGTATTTCTTGCCTGGCAAACCGGGCAATTGCCTCGTAAATCAAGGACCTTTTTGCCGCACCTGACAGTTCGTCGGCTTTGTGTATCTGCCCCTCATTTTCAGTGGTGGCCAGTCGACATAAGATGCAGCGCAAAGCCCTCCACTGTGGCAAATTGACGCCCCTCGTTGACCAGCCCCTCGCGGTAGTTCATTTAATGACCAGAAATATGAAGTTCAGCCACAAGATCCTGCTCGCCGCCGCCCTTGTGGTTGCCGTTGCGTTCGCCTGTTTTATTCTGTTCAACGACTATCGACAGCGAGAGGCCCTGCGCAGCAGCACCGAAGCCTCGATGCAGGAACTGGGCAGCCTGACCACCAGCAACATCCAGACCTGGCTGGAGAGCCGCATCCAGCTCCTGCAAACCCTGGCCCAGCAGATCGCCGTGGACGGCAGCGGCGCCGATAGCCTGAAACGCAGCGTCGGCCTGCCCGCCTACACCGGCAACTTCCAGCTCAGCTACTTCGGGGGCCAGGACGGCGTGATGTTCTCGGTACCGGCCGGCAACCGCGCCGCCGATTACGACCCCCGTGCCCGCGGCTGGTACAAGGCAGCCACCGGCGCCCAGCGGACCATCGTCACCGAACCCTACATCGCCGCCTCGTCGGGCAAGCTGGTGATCACCGTCGCCACCCCGGTACAGCACCAGAACCAGATGATCGGTGTGGCCGGTGCCGACATCGACCTGTCGAGCGTCAGCGCCATCATCAACTCACTGAACTTCGGCGGTCACGGCCATGCCTTCATCGTCAGTGCCGAGGGCAAGATCCTCATCCACCCTGACAGCAAGCTGGTGCTCAAGAACCTGAGCGAGGCCTACCCCAACGCAGCGCCGAACGTCAGCCCGGGCCTGAAAGAAGTACAGCAGGGCGGCAAGACCCAGTTCATTTCCTTCACCCACGTCAATGGCGTGCCCTCGGCCGATTGGTACGTGGCCCTGGTCCTGGACCAGGACACCGCCTTCGCCATGCTCAGCGAGTTCCGCACCTCGGCCATCATCGCCATGGCCATTGCCGTGGTGATCATCATCAGCCTGCTGGGCATGCTGATCCGCATGCTGATGCAGCCCCTGCACCTGATGGGCCGGGCCATGCACGATATCGCCGAAGGTGAAGGCGACCTGACCAAACGCCTGGTGATCCACGGCCACGACGAATTCGGCACCCTGGGAGTGTCGTTCAACCGTTTCGTCGAACGCATCCACAGCTCGATCCGCGAAGTGTCCTCGGCCACCGGCCAGGTCAACGAAGTGGCCCTGCGGGTCGTGGCTGCCTCCAATTCGTCGATGTTCAACTCCGACCAGCAGGCCTCGCGCACCAGCAGCGTGGCCGCAGCCATCAACCAGCTGGGCGCCGCCGCCCAGGAAATCGCCCAGAACGCAGCCCTGGCCTCGCAGCACTCCAGCGACGCCCGCAGCCTGGCGGAAGACGGCCAGCAGGTAGTGGACAAGACCATCGCCGCGATGCACCAGCTGTCGGCCAAGATCAGCAGTTCCTGCGACAACATCGAAACCCTCAACAGCAGCACGGTGAACATCGGGCAGATTCTGGAAGTGATCACCAGCATCTCCCAGCAGACCAACCTGCTGGCCCTCAACGCCGCCATCGAAGCCGCCCGCGCCGGTGAAGCCGGGCGCGGCTTCGCAGTGGTAGCGGACGAGGTGCGCAACCTCGCCCACCGCACCCAGGATTCGGCGCAGCAAGTGCAGAAGATGATCGAGGAACTGCAGGTAGGCGCCCGTGAAGCGGTGGGCACCATGACCGAAAGCCAGCGCGAGAGCGAGAACAGCGTGGGCATTGCCAACCAGGCCGGCGAGCGCCTGGGCAGCGTGACCCAGCGCATCGGCGAGATCGACGGCATGAACCAGTCGGTGGCCACCGCCACCGAGGAGCAGACCGCCGTGGTGGAGTCGATCAACGTCGACATCACCGAGATCAACACCCTCAACCAGGAAGGCGTGGAAAACCTCCAGGCCACCTTGCGCGCCTGCGCCGACCTGGAGCAGCAGGCCAAGCGCCTGCAGCATCTGGTGGGCAGTTTCCGTATTTAAAGGAACAGCTTCGCCGGCTTGCCGGCGAAAGCGCTCTTAAAAACGCGAACCGGGCTCGCGCAGGAAAGCCAGTTCCTCGGCCGTGGATTCGCGGCCCAGGATGGCATTGCGATGGGGGAAGCGCCCAAAGCGGGCAATGACTTTCTGGTGCCGTTCGGCGTAGTCCAGGTTGTCGGCAAACACTGCACGCTCGTCCGCTGGCTGTTCATCGTGCAGGGCGGTAAAGCGTGAAACGCTCTCGTTCTGCACCGCCAGGTTTTCGCAGTGCTCGAACACCAGGTAGATGAAGCAGCGCTGCATGGCCGGCAGGCGCCGGTCAAAATCCGCGGCGATACCCTGGGCCACCAGTGCCTGGGCACGCAGGTCGCCGGCAAATGCCTTGGGAGTGTCGCGATAGATCATCCGTGGCAGTTGGTCGAGCAACAGCACCATGGCCAGCCAACCTTGGGGGCTTTGCGCCCATTCGGTCAAACCGCCAGCCAGGGCCTGCTCCACCAGGCCGGCGAAACGCTGACGCGCTTCGAGGTCCTGGCTGTCGCGCTTGCCGAACCACAACCGGCCCTTGGCAGCGACAATCTCCGCCGGCTTTTCGGCTGAACCGAACCACCAATCAAGCAGAGGCTGCCAGGGCGCGCTCATGATTTATTCCTTGTGGTAGCCGGTCACGCGGGCCACTTCTTCCTTCGAGCCGAGGAACACCGCCACACGCTGGTGCAGGCCTTCAGGCTGAATGTCGAGAATGCGCTTGTGACCATCGGTGGACGCGCCGCCGGCCTGTTCCACCAGGAACGACATCGGGTTGGCTTCGTACATCAGGCGCAGCTTGCCCGGTTTTTCCGGCTCGCGGCTGTCACGTGGGTACATGAACAGACCGCCCCGGGTCAGGATACGGTGCACGTCAGCCACCATCGCCGCGACCCAGCGCATGTTGTAGTTCTTTTTCAGCGGGCCGGTGTCGCCCGCCAGCAGTTCTTCCACGTAGCGCTTGACCGGGGCTTCCCAGTGACGCTCGTTGGACATGTTGATGGCGAATTCCTGGGTGGACTCCGGAATCTTGATGTCTTCGTGGGTCAGGACGAAGCTGCCCATTTCGCGGTCCAGGGTGAAGCCTTTGACGCCGTCGCCCAGGGTCAGCACCAGCATGGTCTGCGGGCCGTAGATGGCGTAACCGGCAGCGACCTGCTGGGTGCCCGGCTGCAGGAAGGCCTTTTCATTCAGGGCTTCGTTCTGGCTCAGGTACTCGTTCGGGCAGCGCAGTACCGAGAAAATGGTGCCGACCGGTGCGTTGATATCGATGTTCGAGGAGCCGTCCAGCGGGTCGAATACCAGCAGGTAGGCGCCTTTGGGGTACTTGCCCGGGATCTGGTAGGCATTGTCCATTTCCTCGGACGCCATGCCGGCCAGGTGGCCGCCCCATTCGTTGGCTTCGAGCAGGATCTCGTTGGAGATCACGTCGAGCTTCTTCTGCACTTCGCCCTGCACGTTTTCCGTGCCCATGCTGCCCAGGACACCGCCCAGGGCGCCCTTGGAAACGGCGTGGCTGATCTCCTTGCAAGCACGCGCCACCACTTCGATCAGGAAGCGCAGATCGGCAGGAGTGTTGTTGCTGCGGGTCTGCTCAATCAAATAGCGACTCAGGGTAACGCGGGACATGGAAGGCTCCGGAGGAATGGGGGGCTAAAAACCCGCGCAGTTTAACGCGAGTCGAGGCGCATTTCCTCCTCTCAGACAGGGAACCGCCAGTTAGAGTTCAGGCGCCGGTTTCAGCGTAGTCAAAAACCCCGGGCACGATGGACCTTGGTGGCGAGGGAGCTTGGTCCCTCGCCACACCTGCCCGCCTCAGGCCGCGGGTTTGCGCAACATGCTGAAGGCCATGCCGGCCAGGGCCAGCACCCCGAGAAGCAATACGGCCCACAGGCCGATCTTCTTCCAGTCCGGCCCGCCTGCCGCCACGGCAGCGGCAGGAGCGACAGTGGCCGAGGCCAGCTGCGCCGCACCCTCGACCTTGGCCTGGCCCAACTGCTTGAGGCGTTGCGCACTGTAGTCGGGGATCAGGGTCGCCAGCGGCAGGTTGGCCGCGCTCGCGGTGGGGTTGCCCAGGGCCAGGGTGTAAGGGCCGGCTCCCCGAGCCAGGAACACCAGTTGGGTGCCACGCACGGCGAACTCCAGGCTCGGGGCCTCGGCGCCCAGGCCGCCACCACGCTCATCCACCACCAGCCTGAGTTGCTGCACGGTCTGCCCCGGCAGTTGCAGTTCGTTCTGCTGCACGTCCTGGCCATTCTGGGTCAGGCGGTACAGCAGGCCATTGCCCAGGGGCTGCCACGGCAGGCTGCTTTCTCGGCGCCCATAAAGCGTGGCCGGAGCCAGGCTGTTGGCCTGGGTCAGGGCAATGCGCACCCGTTCCAGGTTCAAACCCATAGGCAGCTGCCAGGTGTACTCGCCGGCCTTGGCACTGCTGCCCTTCAGGGGCTGCGACCACACCAGCGGCGAGGGCAGGCTGCTGGTGGTACTGCTTTGCAATTGCGCCGAAGTCAGCACCGGCGCCGTTTGCGGGGCGTTCCATAACAGGCGCAGGTAGCGCGCCGTCTGCCCGGGCAAGGCCACTTCATGCTGTTCGACCCGCTCGTCGGCGAACGACAGGCGCGCCACCTGGCCTTCGCCCCAGGGCTGCCAGTGTTGCAGGTCGTCGCTGGCTTCGATGCTGAACCGCTGGAAGCCGTCGCGTTCGCTGGTCCAGTCCAGCACCAGTTGCTGCAACGGAGCCTTGATTGCGCTGGCATCCAGCAACCAGCCACGCAGGACCTCCTCGCCGGCCTCCAGTTGAGTGGAGGGCTGAACCTCCACCAGCGTGCCATTGCTGGTGGATTGCACCCGCACGCTGGGGGTGCTGTCGGCGGCATCTGCCGAGCTGTACAACGGGAACCACTTCACATCGCTGAGCGTGTGCTGCTCGGTGGTCTGCGCCTGCTGGCGCGCCAGGGCATAGGCCTGGGGCTCACCGGCAGCGTTGAACACACGGATATCCCGCAGGTCGGTCTGGCTGGCGTGCAGTTGCACCGCCAACGGCAATTCCAGGCGATACCAGGGCCCCTCGCCGCTCAGGCTCAGGGGTGCCAGGGACTTGAAGTCCCCCGGTTTGTCCTGGGCCACGGCGGACAACGCCACACACAGGCCCACAGCCCCCAACCAGCCCAGGCTCAGCTTCACACTCACGATGACACTCCTTCATTCAACGGTTTGCCGGGCTCGGCTTGCGCCTCGGCGCGCTTGGGCGGCAATGGGGCGAAATAGCCCACCACCAGCAGCAATACTCCCACCCCGATGAACGAGACGATCCGCGCCAGCCCGCCACGGTTGCTCAACTCCACCAGGAACAGCTTGGCCACCACCACGGCAATCAGCACTGCGCCGATCAGCCAGACTTCACGGCGATGACGCAGGTGGCCGCCGATCATCAGGCTCAGGGCAATCAGGGTCCAGACGATGGACAGCCCGGCCTGGACCATCATCGATTCCAGCAACGCATCCGCCTGGAACGGCACGCCGCTCCAATGGTGGGCCGCCCGCATCACCAGCACGGTGAAGAAGGCGAACAGCGACAGCCCCGCCACCAGTTGCGTGGCACGCTCGGCGTAGTCGACACGGATCGCCAGTTCCCGCACCGCGCTGCGCGACCAGACATAGACGCCGAACAGCGCGAACAGCAGCCCCAGTTCCAGCGGGTTGAGCAGCGGCAGGTAAGGCAGTGGTTCGGCCCGGCCATCGCTGAAGATATTCGCCAGCCAGAACCAGCCGAGCATCAGCACCGCCAGGGGCAGCGCGGCATACAGGCGGTACTCGCGGGAGTGGGCAGAAACCGGCCACGGCCAGGCGCGCGGCGCGGCCATCGCCACCAGGTACAGGCTCGGCAGGATCGCCCAGCCCAGCCAGCGCCAGGCGTTGTACTGCTCGGACAACAGCAGCAGGCCATAACGCAGCTCCAGCGCCAGCACGCCGATCAGCAACCAGCAGCCCAGCACATGGGCGATGCTCGCCACCCGTGCCGGCAGCTGCGACGCCAGGCGCCGCTGGCTGAAGAAGTGCACGGCGAACAACAGGGTCCAGGCCAGCCAGCCGAAATCCGCCGCCGGGTGATAGCGCGGAGCCCAGGAAGCCAGGAGCACCAGACCCGCGGCCGGTATCAACAGGCTGCACAACAGGCCCAGGGACGACCATTTCAAACGTACCGCCAGCAGCGCCCAGAGCAACACGCTAGCCGCGCTGATCAGCAACAGCAGGCTGGCCTGCCAATGGGCCGGGGCGAAGCGCAGCACTTCCTTGAGCCAGGTAAAGGCCCACCAGCAGGCGCCCCAGGCCAGCAACAGATCGGACAGATGGCCCAGGCTCAAGGTATCGAAGGCCGAACCATGGTTGCTCCGCTGCAGGCGCCAAGCGCCCACCAGGGCCGCCAGGGCCAGGACCATCGGCGTCCAGAAATCGCCATTGGCCAGAGGCCGCGCAGCGTCCGCCGCGACGAAATACCAACCCGAACCGGCCAGCAGGAAAGTGCTGCCGCCAATCACCTGGAGCACCAGACCGAAGACAAAGCTGGCCCGCTGCTGCAGATACAGGCTGAGCCAGATGATCAGCAGGCCACTGGCGGCCCAGACGCCACTGGCCGTGCTCCAGGGCAGGACGAACAGCACCGCCAGGTTGATCATCATCAGGCCGGCCAGCAGTACCAGGGACAAGCCCCGCAGCAGCCGCGGATCACTGCGTACCATGTCATTGCGGGCTGCCATGAGCATGCCGCCGATCAGCGCCAGGCCAATCAGCGAAGCGCTCATCAGCCCGCTCCAGCCGGCGTTGAACACCGCACCGGCATCGCCGTCCGCACCTTGCAGGCGCATCAGGAACAGCGCACCGCCCAACAGCTGCACGGCGAAGGCGGTGAACAGGAACGTCCGCGATTGCAGGCGCAGGCCGACAAACAGCGTCGCCAACCCCGCCACGGCCCAGCTGATGGCGGTGCCCTGGGTGAACAGGAACAACGGCGCCAGCAGGTACAGGAAAGCCAGCCCGGCCACCGCCAGGATCGGCGCAATGCCCTGCTCCCAGCTCGCTACCTGGGTCTTCTGCGCCCGCCGCAACTGGTCGAAGCTGAACAGCAGCGCGACGCCCAGCAGCAACGCCCCCAGCGGCGCGCCATCCAGCAGGCTGGTAGCGCCAGGCTGCAGCTTACTGAGGAAGGCCAGGGCCGACCCCAGTTGCAGCAGCAGGGCGAACGCCCGGGCCAGCGGCCGTTGCTGGCGCAGGCCGAGCCAGAAGATTCCCGCCCCTTCCACGGCCCAGGCGGCGCAGGTCCACCGCGCATCCAGGCCTAGAGGGATCGCCAGGCTGGCGAAGATCACGCCCAGGGCCAGGCAGGTTTCACCCAGCAACAGGGCGCGGCCGCCCATCAGTAGCCGGGCCAGGACTATGTAGGTCAGGCCCAGGGCCAGGGCACTGAAGGAAGCTGCGAACTCCAGGTGCTGGACCAGCGCCAGTTGCAGGCCGAAGCCCACCAGGGGCGGGCCGAAGAGCATGCTGCCGTCGACGTAGTCACCCTTGCGCGCAGACCAGTGCAGCAGCGCCTGGCGGCTGTCATCCGCCGGTGCGTCGGGCATTTCCAGCAGCTTGCGCCGGGTGAACAGCAGGCCGATGGCCAGGTACATGACAAAGAACAGGATCAGGAAGGGCTCGGTGCTCCACAGCAGCTCCGGCGTGTAGGAGCGCAGGCCCCAGGCAAAGCCGATACCGAAGGTGCCGACAAAGCCGATCAGGTTCAGCAGGCGCCAGGCCTTGAACCAGGCAATGGCCAGGATGCCGGCATTGAGCAGGGCGAAGTAACTGAACAGTGCCACATGGCTGCCGGCGCCGGTGGACGTCAGGATCGGTGCGGCAAAGCCGCCCAGGGCTGCAGCGGCCGCCAGACTGAGGGCGTCCTGGGTAATGGCCAGGATCGCCGAAAACACCGTGACCGCCACCAACAGGCCAAGGGCCGCGGAAGGGTCGAGCAACGGATGCAGGCGCATCGCCGCGAACACCGTCAGGTACAGCACGGCGATACCGGTGCCCTGGAGCATCAGGGCGTAGTTGCTGTTGCGCCGCCGCAACCACCAGCCCAGGCCCAGCAGGCCCAGGGAGCAGGCCGCAACCCCGGCGTAGCGCAGCTCCAGCGGCACCACCATGCCTTCGGTGGCGTAGCGCAGAAGGAAAGCCAGGCCTAGGAACAACAGCACCACGCCGACCCGCAGCACAGTGTTGCCGCCAAACAGCCAGTTGCGCGCGCCGCTCAGGGCGCGCTCGATCAGGTTGGGTTCCCGAGGCGCAGCTACGGACTCACGGGCCGGCGCCTGGGGCTGGGGTTGCCATACCGACTCCGGCACCGGCTGGCTGGCCTCCACGGAGGCGGCAGGGCTCGCTGCCGCGGGCAACTCCCAGACCAGCTCGGGGGCAGCCGGCGCCGGCTCCACGGGCTGGACTTCCTCAAGAATGAATTCGGGAAGGTCTGCAAGTTCCGGCGCGGCGCTCATGCCGCTGCCTGCCTCGGCCAGCGGGGCGCTGGCCTGGGGTTCTGAGGCGGGTTCGGCAGCGGGGCCGCCGGTGCTTTCCAGCAGGGCAAGGCGCTGGCCCAGGGTAGCGAGGGCCTTCTTTGCCTTCTCCAGCTCACGATGCTGGTCGACAACTTGTCGATGCAAGGCGTCGGAACGAATCGCCAGGCCGATGGCCAAGCCCGAGACCGCGCCAATCAGGGCGTCGCTGAAGGACTCGTCAAGGAGCCAGCCCAGTCCCCCTCCCAGCAGCATGAATATCCATTGCATGTGTCGATATCCCTAAGCAGTCCATTGACGGACGGGTGCAACCGTATGGGTGCCCGCGCCGGTAAACCGGTAAAGGCCCCTCCCCGCTTGGAAGCCGGACACCAGACAAAAGACACCGCCGGGGAGGCAAAACGCTGCCCAGTATATCGGCAAGGCCCAACAAACGCTGGGCCTTGTACACACTTCTAGAATTTTCTCAGGGGCCTCATTCCAGGGCCTTCCAGATCTCCGTAGCATATTCACGGATGGTCCGGTCCGAAGAGAACCAGCCCATGCGCGCAGTGTTGAGCACCGCCGAACGCCACCATTCCTTGGAGTCGTGCCAGCGCTCCTCGACCCGAGCCTGGGCGTTCCAGTAAGCGTCGAAATCGGCGCAGACCAGGAACCGGTCGTAATCGATCAGCGAATCGATCAGCGCGGTATAGCGCGACGGATCGTCCGGGGAGAACACCCCGCCGCGAATCGCCTGCAGCACGTCGTTCAGCCGATGGGAGGCGGCGATGTCCGGCACCGCGCTGAACTCGCCATTGCGTTTGCGCGCCTCCACCTGCTGGGCACTTAGGCCGAAGATGAACATGTGCTCGGCGCCGACCTGCTCGCACATTTCCACGTTGGCGCCGTCCAGGGTGCCGATGGTCAACGCGCCATTGAGGCCGAACTTCATGTTGCTGGTGCCCGAGGCCTCGAACCCGGCGGTGGAGATCTGCTCCGACAGGTCGGCGGCAGGAATGATGCTTTCCGCCAGGCTGACGTTGTAGTTGGGCAAGAACACCACCTTGAGCAAACCGCGCACCGTGGGGTCATTGTTCACCGTACGGGCGATGTCGTTGGTCAGCTTGATGATCAGCTTGGCCTGGTGATAGCTGGCGGCAGCCTTGCCGGCGAAGATCTTCACCCGCGGCACCCAGTCGGTTTCCGGCTCGGCGCGGATCGCCTGGTACAACGCCACGGTGTGCAACAGGTTGAGCAACTGGCGCTTGTATTCGTGGATGCGCTTGACCTGCACATCGAACATTGCCGCCGGGTTGATCGCGATTCCCAGGCGCTCATGGATGATCGCCGCGAGGGCGCGCTTGCTGTGCAGGCGCTGCTCGGCGAACTGTTTGCGAAAGACCGGGTTCTCGGCAAAAGGTTCAAGCCCCCTGAGCAGTTCCTCGGGGCTGTCCAGCAGCTCGGGGCCCAGGGCCTCCACCAGCATTTCAGTGAGTTGCGGGTTGGCCTGGTACAGCCAGCGGCGGAAGGTGATGCCGTTGGTCTTGTTGTTGATGCGCTCGGGGTACAGCTTGTGCAGCTCGGAGAACACCGTGCTGCGCATCAACTGGGTGTGCAGCCCGGACACGCCGTTGACGCTGTGGGAGCCGAGAAACGCCAGGTTGCCCATGCGCACCCGGCGGCCGTTGTCTTCCTCGATCAGCGACACCGCCCGCAGCACGTCGAAATCGTGCAGGCCCTTGGCCCGCAGCGAGTCGATGTGCTGGGCGTTGATCAGGTAGATGATCTGCATGTGCCGCGGCAGCATGCGCTCCATCAGGCCCACCGGCCAGGTTTCCAGGGCTTCGGGCAGCAAGGTGTGGTTGGTGTAGGAGAGGGTTTCCACGGTGATCTGCCACGCCGCGTCCCAGGCGATGCCGTGCAGGTCGACCAGTTGGCGCATCAGCTCGGCCACGGCGATCGACGGGTGGGTGTCATTGAGCTGGATCGCCGCGTGCTCGCCGAGGCTGAGCACCGAGTCGTGCATGTTCTTGTGGCGGCGCAGCAGGTCCTGCAGCGACGCCGAGACGAAGAAATATTCCTGGCGCAGGCGCAGCTCCTGGCCGGCCTCGGTGCTGTCGGCCGGGTACAGCACCCGGGAAATGCTCTCGGCCCGGGCCACTTCGGCTACCGCGCCCAGGTGGTCACCGGCATTGAAGCGCTCCAGATGCAGGTCTTCCATGGCCCGTGCCCGCCACAGGCGCAAGGTGTTGACGCTGGCCCCGCGCCAGCCCACCACCGGGGTGTCGTAGGCCACCGCGCGCACCGTTTCCGCCGGCCACCAGACCTGCCGGGTGTTGCCCGCCTCGTCGGTCACGGTGTCGACACTGCCGCCAAAGCCGATGGAGTAGATCACCTCGGGGCGCTCGAACTCCCAGGGGTTGCCGAAATCCAGCCAGTGCTCGGTCTGCTCCTGCTGCCAGCCATCGACGATGGCCTGGCGGAACAGGCCGTGTTCGTAGCGGATGCCGTAGCCGTGGCCGGCGATGCCCAGGGTCGACATGCTTTCCATGAAGCACGCCGCCAGGCGCCCCAGGCCACCGTTGCCCAAAGCCGCATCGGGCTCCAGCAGGCGAATGCGCTCCAGGTCCACCCCCAGGTCGGTGAGGGCCTCGCGGGCCACCTCCAGCAGCCCGAGGTTGCTCAGGCTGTCGAACAGCAGGCGGCCGATAAGGAACTCCAGGGACAGGTAGTACACCCGCTTCTGGCCCTTGCGGTAGATCTGCCGCGTGTGATCCATCCAGTGGTCGACCATGTGGTCCCGCGCGGCCAGGGCAATGGCTTCGAACCAGTCGTGGTCGAAGGCGTGATCCGGGTCTTTGCCTACCGCGTAGGTGAGTTTGGTCAAGACGGCTTCGCGAAAAGCGGCCACCTCAGCGTCGCGAACAAGGGGTTCCTGAGTCATCGATACGACCTCTGACGAGATACACAGTGAGCATGGAATTGTCTGAGCCTAGTCGGTCTGACACGAGGCGAAGGCTCTGGTTCGGCGCTATTTCAAATGGCTCGGCTAAACAGGGAGTCTTCTGCGCCAGCGGGAGAAAAGGATGCAGTTGCCGTGCCGCCAGGTATTGTTCGGCGCCACATGAAGAAAAATCCGACCTAAAGTCGTTCAAAAATCCACCAGTCCCGGTATGATCGCGCGCCCTGGAACACCTGCCGGAAATGACCTTGATGAAGTCCAACCTGATCGCCGCCGCGGAAATCGATCGTCTCGATACCTGGGCCAAGTACACCGCCCCCATGTGCGGCTCCTGCATGTCCAGCTGCTGCACACTGCCGGTGGAAGTGAAGATCAAGGACCTGATCCGCATCGGCATCGTCGATGAATTCGAACGCGGCGAGCCGGCGAAGAACATCGCCAAGCGCCTGCAGAAGGAAGGCATCGTCGAGCGCTACAACCAGAAGTCGGAAATCTTCACCCTGCAGCGCATGAGCAACAACGACTGCCTGTATCTGGATCGTAAAAGCCGCCTGTGCACCATTTATGACAAGCGCCCGGACACCTGCCGCAACCATCCGAAGATCGGCCCGCGCCCGGGTTACTGCGCTTACAAGCCCAAGCCCCAGGTGCGCCCGACCAATACCAGCAGCCGGACCCTGGAACGCTTCTGAGCCCCGGCCTGCGCCTGCAACCCCGTTCCCCATGTAACCCTGCCGCCCTGTAGCCGCAGCCGAGCCTTGGCGAGGCTGCGAACGGCTGCAAAGCCGCCGCAGTACAGGCTACTGCAGAGTTTCAGATACACCGCTTTACGACCGCTACGCGGTCGAGCGCAGCCTCGCAGGCTCGGCAGTGGCGACAGGACCCGAGCTTTTTCACAGATCAAAAAAAACGCCCCCGGCCGCAAGGCCGGGGGCGTTTTCATTCAGCCGGAACTAAAGACTCAGTTCTTGGCTTTCTTGGCAGCGCGAGTACGCTCGCTTTCGTCCAGGATCTTCTTGCGAAGACGGATGGACTTAGGCGTCACTTCGCACAGCTCGTCGTCCTGGATGAATTCCAGAGCCTGTTCCAGGGTGAAGCGAACAGGTGGAACCAGGGCGATGGTTTCGTCCTTGCCCGAAGCACGCATGTTGTCGAGCTTCTTGCCTTTGGTTGGGTTCACACCCAGGTCGTTGTCACGGCTGTTCAGACCAACGATCTGACCGTTGTAGATTTCCTGACCGTGTTCAACGAACAGCTTGCCACGCGCCTGCAGGGTTTCCAGGGAGTAGGTCAGTGCCTTGCCGGTTTCAACCGAAACCAGAACGCCGTTCTGACGGCCGGACATGTCGCCGGACTTCATCACGTCGTAACGATCGAAGATCGAGGTCAGGATGCCAGCACCGTTGGTCAGGGTCAGGAACTGGTTACGGAAACCGATCAGACCGCGAGCAGGGATGTTGTATTCCAGACGTACACGGCCCTTGCCATCCGGCACCATGTTGGTCAGGTCGCCCTTACGCAGGCCCATCTCTTCCATCACCTTGCCCTGGGATTCTTCCGGCAGGTCGATGGTGACGTTTTCGAACGGTTCGTGCTTCACGCCGTCAACCAGACGGATGATCACTTCTGGACGGCCTACAGCCATTTCGAAGCCTTCGCGACGCATGGTTTCGATCAGTACCGAGAGGTGCAGCTCACCACGGCCGGAAACCTTGAACTTGTCGGCCGAGTCGCCTTCTTCAACGCGCAGAGCAACGTTGTACAGCAGCTCTTTGTCCAGACGTTCCTTGATGTTACGGGACGTCACGAACTTGCCTTCTTTACCGCAGAATGGCGAGTCGTTGACCTGGAAGGTCATGGAAACGGTTGGCTCGTCAACGGTCAGAGGCTTCATCGCCTCGACGGTGTCCGGGTGGCACAGGGTGTCGGAGATGAACAGCGAGTCCATACCGCTGATGCACACGATGTCGCCTGCAGCCGCTTCTTCAACGTCCACACGGTGCAGACCGTGGTGACCCATCAGCTTGAGGATACGACCGTTACGCTTCTTGCCAGTGGCGTCGATAGCCACGACTGGAGTGTTCGGCTTGACCCGACCACGAGCGATACGGCCAACGCCGATCACACCCAGGAAGCTGTTGTAGTCCAGTGCGGAGATCTGCATCTGGAACGGACCGTCACGGTCAACAGCCGGCGCAGGTACGTTGTCGACGATCGACTGGTACAGCGGGGTCATGTCTTCGGCCATTTCGGTGTGGTCCAGACCGGCAATGCCGTTCAGGGCCGAGGCGTAGACGACTTTGAAGTCCAGCTGTTCTTCGGTGGCGCCCAGGTTGTCGAACAGGTCGAAGATCTGGTCCAGAACCCAGTCAGGACGCGCGCCCGGACGGTCGACCTTGTTGATCACCACGATTGGACGCAGGCCGGCTTCGAAAGCCTTCTTGGTCACGAAACGGGTTTGCGGCATAGGGCCGTCTTGAGCGTCGACCAGCAGCAGCACGGAGTCGACCATGGACATTACGCGCTCAACTTCGCCGCCGAAGTCGGCGTGGCCCGGGGTGTCCACGATGTTGATGTGGTAGCCGTTCCAGTTGATGGCGGTGTTTTTCGCCAGGATGGTAATGCCGCGCTCTTTTTCCTGGTCGTTGGAGTCCATCACGCGCTCGTCGTTGAGCTCGTTGCGCTCCAGGGTGCCGGATTGACGCAGGAGTTTGTCTACCAGGGTGGTTTTACCATGGTCAACGTGGGCAATGATGGCGATGTTGCGTAGATTTTCGATCACTTGTGTATCTCGATCAGAGGATTCGGTGTGCTGACAAATGCTGGCAGCGATTAACAATAGATTCAGGCCTGGCCGTTACAGCTGGACGGCGGCGTCGGGGGGCCGGTGACGCAAGCCACAGGCGAACATCCCCGGGCACTTAGCTCGGTCTATAAACGCGCACATTGGCATGCCCCTCACTGAGCAGATGGTGAGCATGCAGGCGACTCATGACGCCTTTGTCGCAATACAGCAGGTACTGGCGCGTAGGGTCCAGTTCCTTGAAGCGGGCGTTCAATGCATAGAACGGCAGCGCTTTTACTTCGACGCCAGGCAGCTGCAGCGGGTCATCTTCCTCGGCATCCGGGTGACGGATGTCGATGACGATCTGACCGGCCAGCGCTTCACTGACTTCTTCAATCTGCACATCCTGGCCCAACTCGTCGATCACTCGATCGATCGGCACCAGTTTGGCCCGCTCGATCGCACGCTCGAGCACCGCCATATCGAATTCTTTCTCTTCATGCTCGACGCGATGGCGCTTGGCATGGGTCTTGGGGTTCACCGAGATGACCCCGCAGTACTCCGGCATGTGCTTGGCGAAGTCGGCGGTGCCGATCTCCACGGCCAGGTCGATGATGTCCTGCTTGTGGCTGGCGATCAGGGGGCGCAGTACCAGTTTCTCGGTCACGCAGTCGATCACCGACAGGTTCGGCAGGGTCTGGCTGGACACCTGGGAAATCGCCTCGCCGGTCACCAGCGCATCGATGTGCAGGCGGTCGGCGATGCTCGACGCGGCACGCAACATCATACGCTTCAAAATGACGCCCATATGACTGTTGTCGACTTTGCCGAGGATTTCCCCGAGCACTTCCTCGAACGGCACGCTGACGAACAGCACGCGCTGGGAGCTGCCGTACTTCTTCCATATATAGTGCGCGACTTCCATCACGCCCAGTTCATGGGCACGCCCGCCCAGGTTGAAGAAGCAGAAATGCCCCATCAGGCCGCGGCGCATGATCTGGTAGGCCGCCACCGTGGAATCGAAACCGCCGGACATCAGCACCAGGGTCTGTTCCAGGGCGCCCAGCGGGTAGCCGCCGATGCCGTTGTGCTGGCTGTGGATCACGAACAACCGTTGGTCGCGAATTTCCATCCGCACTTCGATTTCAGGCTCTTTCAGGGAAATTCCGGCGGCGCCGCACTGCCGACGCAGTTGGCTGCCGACGTATTTTTCCACGTCCATGGAGCTGAATTCATGCTTGCCGGCACGCTTGCAGCGCACGGCAAAAACCTTCCCCGGGAGGGCTTCGCCAAAGTGCTGCTTGCACTTGGCGACGATGTCGTCGAAGTCGCCCAGAGGGTACTCGTCGACCTGCAGGAAATGCGCGATGCCGGGCATGCAGCTCAGGCGCTCGGTCATGTCCTTCAGGGCCTTGGGCTCGCTGACGGCGGTTTCCAGCTCGAGGTTGTCCCACACACCATTGACCACCACGGCCGGGTCCAGGTCGCGGAGCACGGCACGGATGTTCTTCGCCAACTGACGGATGAAACGCGTCCGAACCGGGCGGCTCTTGATGGTGATTTCCGGGAAAACTTTAACGATTAGTTTCATGAAAACAGCGCGCGCTGGGCCAGCCGAAAAAGGGGGGCGCGGATTATAGCGGAAATTGCTCAAGGTTTAACCAGTTTATGTGCAGAAGGTTTTCGATGCACCAAAACGGGTCATTTATTGGCAAAGACGCTACATTGCAGTGCGCCGAATGCCGGCATTCAACCCAATACGTCGCAGAAAGCGTGATTTTGGGGCAGAAAACCCATCTCGGGGCACTGGCATGCAATTTGCTCCCTTGTGAGGCAGGTTGCCATGGCAGAGTATTCGCGCCGGCATCACCCACATTCTAAGGGCACTCCAACACCAAGCCCGAAGCCACCCGGAGGACACTATGTCGAAGTCGGTTCAACTCATCAAAGATCATGACGTCAAATGGATTGATCTGCGCTTCACTGACACCAAGGGCACTCAACATCACGTGACCATGCCGGCTCGTGATGCGCTGGATGAAGACTTCTTCGAAGCTGGCAAGATGTTCGACGGCTCCTCCATCGCTGGCTGGAAAGGCATCGAAGCCTCCGACATGATCCTGATGCCGGACGACGAAACCGCCGTACTGGACCCGTTCACCGAAGAACCGACCCTGATCCTGGTGTGCGACATCATCGAGCCTTCGAGCATGCAGGGTTACGATCGTGACCCACGTGCCATCGCCAAGCGTGCCGAAGAGCACCTGAAAGCCACCGGTATCGGCGACACCGTATTCGCCGGCCCAGAGCCAGAGTTCTTCATCTTCGACCAGGTGAAATTCAAGTCCGACATCTCCGGCTCCATGTTCAAGATCTACTCCGAACAAGGTTCCTGGATGTCCGACCAGGACATCGAAGGCGGCAACAAGGGTCACCGTCCAGGCGTCAAAGGCGGCTACTTCCCGGTTCCACCGTTCGACCACGACCACGAAATCCGTACCTCCATGTGCAACGCACTGGAAGAAATGGGCCTGACCGTTGAAGTTCACCACCACGAAGTGGCGACTGCCGGCCAGAACGAAATCGGCGTCAAGTTCAACACCCTGGTGAAGAAAGCCGACGAAACCCAGACCCTGAAATACGTCGTGCACAACGTGGCCGACGCCTACGGTCGCACCGCCACTTTCATGCCTAAGCCACTGTACGGCGACAACGGCTCGGGCATGCACGTACACATGTCCATCTGGAAAGACGGCAAGAACACCTTCGCCGGTGAAGGCTATGCCGGCCTGTCCGATACCGCTCTGTACTTCATCGGCGGCATCATCAAGCACGGTAAGGCCCTGAACGGCTTCACCAACCCGGCGACCAACTCCTACAAGCGTCTGGTGCCAGGCTTCGAAGCCCCGGTCATGCTGGCCTACTCGGCGCGCAACCGTTCCGCTTCGATCCGTATTCCTTACGTGTCGAGCCCTAAGGCCCGCCGTATCGAAGCCCGTTTCCCGGACCCGGCTGCCAACCCGTACCTGGCCTTCGCTGCCCTGCTGATGGCCGGCCTGGACGGCATCCAGAACAAGATCCACCCTGGCGACGCTGCTGACAAAAACCTGTACGACCTGCCGCCTGAAGAGGCCAAAGAGATCCCACAAGTTTGCGGCAGCCTGAAGGAAGCCCTGGAAGAGCTGGACAAAGGTCGTGCGTTCCTGACCAAAGGCGGCGTTTTCAGCGACGACTTCATCGACGCCTACATCGCCCTGAAAAGCGAAGAAGAAATCAAGGTACGTACCTTCGTACACCCACTGGAATACGAGCTGTACTACAGCTGCTGATCCGGTAACGCCGGCGCAAGCCGCGTGATCAAGGGGCCTCCTTCGGGAGGCCTTTTTTTATGCCCGCGCATTTGCCCTGCCCGGGGTGGTTGCGTGCATCATGGGCACCGTCTCCCCATCAGCAGCCGAGCCCGCCCATGACTTCGCGCCTCAACCTGTGCCTCGCCCTGACTTGCAGCCTGTTCGCCACCGCCGCCTGCGCCAGTGACGCCCCGCCCGCCCTCGCCCCGCTGCTGCAGAGCATCGGCGAACGCCTGGCGATTGCCGATCAGGTGGCCCTGAGCAAATGGGACAGCCACAAGGCCGTGGAAGACCGCCCGCGGGAACAACAGGTGATCGCCGGGGCAACCGCCCAGGCCGCAACCTATCACTTGAGCGAAGAAACGGTTGGGCAGTTCTTCGCCGCCCAGATCGAAGCCAACAAGCTGGTGCAATACGCCCGACTCTCGACCTGGCACTTGCAAGGCCGGGCACCGGACACTCCGCGCCAGGACCTGGCCGGGCAGATCCGCCCCCAACTTGATCAGTTACAAAAACGCCTGCTGCAGCAACTGGCCGACTTCAGCCCGCAGCGCACCGACCGCCAATGCCCGCAATGGCTGGCCCGGGCCAATCAGGCCAGCAGCAGCGACCCACTGCGACGACTGGCGATGGTTCGTGCCACGGCAGAGTTATGTGTGTTCAAAGGTTAACCACGCCTGTGCCACGCGCAGCAGCACCCTATGCTGGAGCCTTTCAGGCACCCGCCAGGATCAGCGAGATGCACCTCGTCATTGCTTGCCTGCTGTGGATCAGCGCATTGCCAGCCGGCGCGCAGATCTACCAGTACACCGACTCGGCCGGTAATCGCGCCTATAGCGACCAGCCGCCGGGAACCTCGTACCGGCAGATTGAAACGCCCGCGCCGAATCGCCTCCCCAGCCCGGCCACCCCGGCGCCACATACGCCGGCAGCACAACCTGCCAGCACCCTTCTGGCCTACGAACGGCTGCAACTGAGCGGCGTACCGGAGCACGGTGCCTTGCGCGCCAACAACGGCAGTTTCAGCGTGCAGGTGGAGTTGCAGCCCAGCCTGCGGCCCGGCCACCGTCTGCGCCTGCTGCTGGATGGCCAGCCCTATGGCCAGGCCGGCCAGGGGCCCGAGCTGCAACTGGTGAATATCGACCGTGGCCAGCACCGGTTGGCGGTGCAGGTGCTGGCTGGCGACAAGGTCCTGCAACAGAGCCCGGCCATCAGCTTCACTCTGCTGCGGGCCCGCCGCCCCTGAGCCTCAACCGTGCACCACGCCGCTGGCCAGCAGTGCGGCGATGGTCGATTCATCCAGGCCCAGCCCCTGCAATACCGCCCGGGTGTCCTGCCCCAGGCTCGGCGGCGCCGTACGGTAGCTGGCCGGCGTGCGCGACAACTTCACCGGCGAACCTATGCCCCGGTAGCCATCGAGTTCCACCAGCAGCCCGCGATGCCGGGTGTGGGGATGAGCCACCACCTGGTCGACGGTGGCGATCGAACCACAAGGCACCCCCAGGCCGATCAGCCGCGGGGCCAGCAACGCGCCGTCGTGTGCCGACAGGTAATGCTCCAGTTGCTGCTTCAAGGCCTCGCGATTGACCGAGCGCTGGCCGTTGTCGGTAAAGCGCGGGTCCTCCAGCAACGCGCCGGCCCCCAGTTCCTGGCACAGCCGGGCGAACTGGCGGTCGTTGCCCACCGCCAGGAAAATCGGCTCGCCAGCGGTGCGGTAGCTGTCGTAGGGAGCAATGTTGGGATGGGCGTTGCCCGTGCGTTTGGGCGTCTGGCCGGCGGCGAAGTAGTTCGGCAGGTGCGGGTGCAGCAGGGACACGCCGCAGTCGTACAGGGAGATGTCCAGTGACTGCCCGAGGCCGCTGCGCTGGCGCTCGTTGAGGGCCAGGAGAATCCCCGCCAGGGCATTCAGGCCGGTGACCATATCGACAATCGGCAGGCCGATGCGCAACGGCCCGCCGTCGCCTTCGCCGTTGACGCTCATCAGCCCGGCCATGGCCTGGATCACCGCGTCGTAACCCGGTAGCCCGCCCAGCGGGCCATCGGCGCCAAAGCCGGAAATCCCGCAGTGGATCAACGCCGGAAAACGCTGGCTCAGCACCTCCTGGTAACCGATGCCCCAACGCTGCAGGGTGCCCGGCTTGAAGTTCTCGATCAGCACGTCGGCGCCTTCCAGCAACTGCATCAGCAGTTCCAGGCCTTCGGGGCGCGACAGGTCGACGGCGATCCCCTGCTTGTTACGGTTGATGCCGCGAAAATACGCCGCGTCATCACCTTCGAAAGGCGGCCCCCAGCCCCGGGTCTCATCACCGCTCAAAGGTTCCAGCTTGATCACGTCGGCGCCGTGGTCGGCCAGGGCCTGGGAGCAGTAGGGGCCGCCCAGCACACGGCTGAGATCGATGATTTTCACGCCCGCCAGGGCGCCTTGGGCAAACGTCATGGATGTACTCCGGCAGATCGGACAAGGACGGCCATTCAGGCCGGCAGCAATTGCATGGCCTGGGCCTGGGACAGCGGGCTTTCATTGGCCAGGCGCACCAGCAGCTCGGCATCGATCACCGGCTCAAGGCCCAACGGATCGCGCGGCAACACCTTGTGCACCAGCACCAGGTGAGCCAGGGCCAGGCGCCGATGGTCCGCACCCTGGCGCGCGGCCTCCCAGGCCATGAAGATGGCGCTGGCCAGGTGATAGAGAACGCTGCCCACCTGCCGCACCTGCTCGTCCCGGCGCTGCTGCGCCACGGCATGGAAGCCGGTCACGGTGCGCAACAGGGCCGAATCGAACAGCCGGCGGCTCGCCGGTGGCAAATCGGCCTCGGCCAGCAGCCCGGCCAGATAGCCCTGCAACGGCTCCAGCGCCTGCTCCCGAGTCACCGCCCGGGCAATGTCCAGGGCGACGATGTTGCTGGTGCCCTCCCAGATCGACCCCAGGTGCGCATCGCGCACCAGCCGGGCATCGCTCCACTCCTCGATATAGCCAACCCCGCCGCGCACTTCCATGGCATCGCCGGTCACCCGGCGGGCATCACGGCAGGCGCGGAACTTGATCAGCGGCGTAAGGATCCGCACGCACTTGCGCGCCGTCTCATCGCCGCCATCGGCCCGGGGCAGCAAGCTGGCGATCTGCATGAACATCGAGCGCGCCTGTTCGGCGGGCAGCATCATCTTCAGCAACTGGCGCTGCATCAGCGGCATTTCGATCAGGTGCTTGCCGAAGGCCCGGCGCTGGCGGGCGATGTACAACGCCTCGCTCAGCCCCCGGCGCATCAGCCCCGCCGCGCGCACGCCATTGGACAGGCGCGACATGTTGATCATGTCGGCCATCTGCTGAAAACCGCGGCCGACCTCACCGATCAGGTAGGCCGTGGCGCCTTCCAGGGTGATCTCGCCACTGGCCATCGAGCGGCTGCCCAGCTTGTCCTTCAGGCGCTGGATCCGGTAGTGGTTGCGCGAGCCGTCGGGCAGCACCTTGGGCAACAGGAACAGGGTCACCCCGGCCATGCCCGGTGGTGCGTCTTCCGGGCGCGCCAGGACCATGGCCAGGTCGGCATCCGGGTTGGAGCAGAACCACTTCTCACCGAACAGGCGCCATTGGCCATCTTCCAGCCGGGCCCGAGTTTCGGTGCGTGAAACGTCGGAACCGGCGGCCTGTTCGGTCATGAACATCGCCCCCTGGAACAGCGTCTCGAAATCCTGGGACTGCAACTGCGGCAGGTAGCGCGCCACCAGTTCCGGCGTACCGAACTTGCACAGGGTGCGGGTCAGGGAGTCGGTCATGCTCACCGGGCAGCACAGGCCGAACTCGGCCTGGACGAACAGGTAGGTCAGGGCGTACTTGATCAGCGGCGGCGGGCCTCCGGGCTGGTGGCTCATGGCAGCCAGCCCCAGTTCGGCAAAGGCCACCCGTTCCAGGGTGACGTAGTCCGGATGCTTGGCGATGCTTTGCAGGTTCTCGCCGCGGCGGGTACGCGGTTGCAGCACCGGGGGATTCTTGTCGGCGCTCAGGGCCAGCACATCCAGCTCGCCACCGGCCCGGGCGCCCA
Source organism: Pseudomonas protegens CHA0 (assembly GCF_000397205.1). Lineage (NCBI taxonomy): Bacteria > Pseudomonadati > Pseudomonadota > Gammaproteobacteria > Pseudomonadales > Pseudomonadaceae > Pseudomonas > Pseudomonas protegens. Next base: position 438,415 of record NC_021237.1, on the reverse strand, counting down.
GGTGCTGCAAGGTGGGCAACCACTGCTGGTAGACCGCCGAGGGCAGGTAGACCTGGAGCAGCGCGGCCAGGCCGGCGTCGCACTCGAACAGGTTGATGCCGCGGCTGTCGGGGATGTTGAGGCTGTCTTCAATGGGGCGGGGCTCGGCGGTCATGGCGCGTCTCCTGTTTTTTGTAGGCCGAGACTAGAGCCGCCATCGATAAGTATCTAATACAAAATCAATCAACTACGATAAGAAATCCATATCGTAGAACCGGAGTCGCCATGGACCTCAAACAGTTGCGCTACTTCGTCGCGGTAGCCGAAGAACTGCATTTCGGGCGGGCCGCGAACCGTCTGTGCATTTCCCAGCCGGCCCTGAGTTTCGACATCAAGAAGCTTGAGGGGCAACTGGAAGTCCAACTGCTCAATCGCAACAACAAGTCGGTGAGCCTGACCAACGCCGGACAGGTTCTGCTGGACGAGGCCCGCTACCTGCTGCTGCGTGCCGACCAGGCGCGGCACCTGACCCAGCGCTCGGCAGAAGGCTTTGCCGGGCGCCTGAGCCTGGGTTTCGTCAACTCGATCCTGCACCGCGGGCTGCCCGAGGCGGTCAAGGCCTTCGAACAGCAATACCCGGAAACCGAAGTGGTGCTGATGGAAATGAACAGTGCCGACCAGACCCAGGCCCTGCAACGCGGCCAGATCGACATCGGCTTCGTCCATGGCAGCACCTTCGCCGCCGGCATCCACAGCGAACCGCTGCTGGCCGAGCCGTTCCTCTGCTGCCTGCCCCAGAGCCACTCGCTGGCCACCCAGGCGCGGATCGACCTGGCGCAACTGGCCAATGACGATTTCATCCTGTTTCCGCGGGCGGTCTCGCCGCACTACCACGACCTGATCATTTCCCGCTGCGTGGCGGCCGGGTTCAGCCCGCGCATTCGCCACGAGACGCGGCTATGGCAAACGGTGGTGGCAATGGTGGCCCACGAGATGGGCGTGGCGCTGGTGCCACAGACCCTGGCCATGCTCGGCCAGCCGGGCGTGCATTACGGCGAGCTCGAAGGCTCCGGCGCGCCTTCGCAGATCCAGGCGATACGCCTGGAGGACAAGCCTTCGGCGGCGGCCGAAAGCTTTCTCGGGCTGCTCAAGTCCCTGATCAAACCGGCCGCCGGAGGGCGCTGAGCGTTGGGGCGCGATACGCAATCACGTATCAAACCATAAGATTTAATCATTATATTTTTCGATTCCTGCCTGTATAGGCTCCCAGCGGTCGGACCTTGCCAGAGGTCCATGCGCCCGATCAGGGGCGCATATAACAATAAAAACGCAGGAATTGAACATGAACGCTGCCCAGGATGCCGCTGCCCACAAGAAAGCCCGCAAGGCGGGTATCGCCTCATTCATCGGCACCACCATCGAGTGGTATGACTTCTACGCCTACGGCATCGCCGCCGCCCTGGTGTTCGGCAAGGTGTTCTTTCCCGCCGACCTGCCCCCCGGCACGGCCACCCTGCTGTCCTTCCTGACCCTGTGGGCCGGGTTCATCGCCCGCCCCGTCGGCGGCATCATCTTCGGCCACATGGGCGACAAGATCGGCCGCAAGACCACCCTGGTGATCACCCTGATCATGATGGGCCTGGCCACCACCTGCATCGGCCTGCTGCCCAGCTACCTGCAGATCGGCGTCTGGGCCCCCATTGCCCTGGTGACCCTGCGCATCATCCAGGGCATCGCGGTGGGCGGCGAATGGGGCGGGGCGATCCTCATCGCCAGCGAAAGCGCGCCCAAGGGCAAGGGCATTCTCTATGCTGCCTTCGCCCAGCAGGGTTCGCCGGCCGGCAACCTGCTGGCAACCCTGGTGTTCTTCGGCCTCAGCGCCCTGCCGACTCCGGACTTTCTGCTCTGGGGCTGGCGCATTCCGTTCCTGCTGTCGGCGGTGCTGGTGATCATCGGCATGGTCATCCGCCTCAAGCTGGAAGAGTCCGATGACATGAAGCGCCTGATGGAGCAGAAAAAGACCGTCAAGCTGCCGATTCTCGAAGTCCTGCGCGACCACTGGCGCCTGGTACTGCTGGGGGCCGGGGTGCTGCCGATCATCCACGTCACCTATTTCAAGAGCACCTTCGCCCTGTCCTGGGCCACCAAGGAGCTGGGCTACAGCCAGGGCAGCTTCCTCAGCGTGATCGTCATCGCCCTGGTGGTGCAGTTCATCACCCAGCCCCTGGGTGCGGTGCTGGTTTCACGCATGGACATGCGCAAGGCCATGGTGCTGATGGTGGTGCCCGAGCTGCTGCTGATGCCGGCGATGTTCTTCGCCGTGGAGACCGGTCACTACTGGATCGCGGTGCTGGGCATGTGCCTGGCCACGGTGCCGCACTCGATGTTCTATGGCGCGGTGGGCGGCATCCTGGCGCGGGCGTTTCCGACCCGGGTGCGCTACAGCGGACTGTCGATCTCCTATCAGCTGTGTTCACTGCTGGTGGGCGGCGCCACGCCGGTGCTGGCCCAGAGCATCCTCAATGGCACCGGCAGCATCATCGGCGTGGCCATCGCCTCGGCCTGCTACGCCCTGGTCTCGCTGGCATGCATGCTGGCCCTGCTCAAGCGCATCGGCCATAACGCCGCCGAACTGTCCACGGCGGAACAGGCGGATGCCGACGAACTGGCGCGCCAGACTGGCGCCCAGCCACCTGTGGATAAGGTTTCCCGGCCCGACCCGGTGCCCGGCAGCGAGCTACAGCCCGCTCGCTGATGCACCCTGCAAGTGGTGCAGGCGCCGCTCATGTTCCAGCAGCCAGCGCTTGCGCCACAGACCACCGCCATAGCCGGTCAGGGAGCCATCGGCGCCAATCACCCGGTGGCAGGCAATGACAATGGAAATCTGGTTGGCGGCATTGGCCCGGGCCACCGCGCGCACCGCTGAGGGCGAGCCAACCTGCCGCGCCACCTCGGCGTAGCTGCAGGTGGTACCCAGGGGAATGGCCCGCAACGCCTGCCAGACGGTACGGGTAAAGGGCGAGGCGCTCATCGCCAGCGGTGTGGCGAAGTGCACCGCCTCGCCGGCGAAGTAACGCTGCAGTTCGGCCTCGATCTGGTCGATGGGGGCAAAACGCCCGAAACCTATGCTCGAACCGCTGCTCTTCTGCAGGTTCTGCAACTCATTGGCCAGTGCCGGGCGGTCGAAGAATTCCAGCAGATGCAGGACCTGGGCGTCGGCCACCGCCAGCATCACGCCGATCGGGGTCTGCAACCAATCGACCTTGAGCAGTTCCCGCCCCCGCAAGTTGGACGGCGGCTGGCCCGCCAGGCGGCTGAAGGCGTGGCGAAAGCCGCTGTCGGAGTCGAAGCCGGCGCTGATCTGCGCCTCGATCACCGGCTCTCCCGAGGCCAGTTGCTGCATGCCCTGGCCCATGCGACGCAGGCGCGCCATTTCCAGGAAGGTGACGCCGAAATAGCGCTTGAACGCACGGCGCACGGTGGATGGGTCCAGCCCCTGGGCGACCAGGTCGTCCTCGTACCAACGGCGTTCCGGGTCGCGGCCCAACTGCTCGAGCAAGGTCTGCACCCAGGGCTCCTGGACCCCGGCCCGCTCCAGCGGACGACAGCGCAGGCAGGCGCGGAACCCTGCTTCGACACAACCCTTGATGGAGCCGAAGAACACCGTGTTCTCGCGCTTGGGCTTGCGTGCAGCGCAGGTCAGGCGGCAGAACACGCCGGTGCTCTTCACCCCGACAAAGGCAAAGCCTTCATAGGCCGGGTCCCGTGCCAGCAGCGCCTGGTACAGGGTGTCGTCATCGGGAAGCTGGAACAGCAGAGGGGCATTTTCCATGGCCGCATCCTAAACCTTGAAGCATCGGGTTCGAGCACTCTAAACCCGCCCTTTGCCCCGCGCCGCTGAAAAACGGGCGTTGATTCTTCTATCAAGGCGCGCCCATCGAGCGCCGCTCAGATTCATGCACTATATTGGTGCAATGCCTTGCACTCAGGTGCCAATACCAGCCCATTTTGGTTCGAAAATACCCGCCAGAGCTGGCAAAACGCCACAGAACCAGGCTTCAAACGCCTGTTTCAGGGCATGCGCGCTTCTTTTCGGAGCCTTGGTTTGGTTTTTGCATTTTCTCCACCACAGCGCCTTAGCCGCGCGCGCACTTCGGGACCGGCCCCGGATTGTCTTGCTTCAAAAGAGGTCACCATCTACCCATGACCATCAGCGACCCACTGCACCGCCTGCTTCTGGACAACCTGACCACCGCCACCATCCTGCTCAATGCCGACCTGCGCCTTGAGTACATGAACCCGGCGGCGGAAATGCTCCTGGCCATCAGCGGCCAGCGCAGCCATGGGCAATTCATCAGCGAGCTGTTCACCGAATCCGCCGAGGCCCTGAGCTCCCTGCGCCAGGCGGTGGAGCAGGCGCACCCCTTCACCAAGCGCGAAGCCATGCTCACCGCACTGACCGGCCAGACCCTGACCGTCGACTACGCGGTGACGCCGATCCTCAGCAACGGCGACACCTTGCTGCTGCTGGAAGTCCACCCCCGGGACCGGCTGCTGCGGATCACCAAGGAAGAGGCCCAGTTGTCCAAGCAGGAAACCAGCAAGATGCTGGTGCGCGGCCTGGCCCATGAAATCAAGAACCCCTTGGGGGGCATTCGCGGCGCCGCACAGTTGCTGGCCCGGGAGCTGCCCGAGGAAAGCCTCAAGGACTACACCAACGTCATCATCGAAGAAGCCGACCGCCTGCGGAACCTGGTGGACCGCATGCTCGGCTCGAACAAGCTGCCATCCCTGGCCCTGACCAACATCCATGAAGTGCTGGAGCGGGTCAGCAGCCTGGTGGAAGCCGAAAGCCAGGGCTGTATCACCCTGGTGCGCGATTACGACCCGAGCATTCCCGACGTGCTGATCGACCGCGAACAGATGATCCAGGCGGTGCTCAACATCGTGCGCAACGCCATGCAGGCCATCAGCAGCCAGAATGAAATGCGCCTCGGGCGCATCACCCTGCGCAGCCGCACCATGCGCCAGTTCACCATCGGCCACGTGCGCCATCGCCTGGTGAGCAAGATCGAGATCATCGACAACGGCCCGGGCATCCCCGCGGAACTGCAGGACACCCTCTTCTTCCCCATGGTCAGCGGCCGCCCGGACGGTACCGGGCTGGGCCTGGCCATCACCCAGAACATCATCAGCCAGCACCAGGGTCTGATCGAATGTGACAGCCATCCCGGCCACACCACCTTCTCGATCTTTCTGCCACTGGAACAAGGAGCCCCATCGACATGAGCCGTAGTGAAACCGTGTGGATCGTCGATGACGACCGTTCTATCCGTTGGGTCCTGGAAAAAGCCTTGCAGCAGGAAGGGATGACCACCCAGAGCTTCGACAGCGCCGACGGGGTGATGAGCCGCCTGGCCCGCCAGGCCCCGGACGTGATCATTTCCGACATTCGCATGCCCGGCGCCAGTGGCCTGGACCTGCTGGCACGGATTCGCGAGCAGCACCCGCGCCTGCCGGTGATCATCATGACCGCGCATTCGGACCTGGATAGCGCTGTCGCCTCCTACCAGGGCGGCGCCTTCGAATACCTGCCCAAGCCGTTCGATGTCGATGAAGCGGTGTCGCTGGTCAAGCGCGCCAATCAGCACGCCCAGGAACAGCAAGGCCTGGAAGTGGCCCCGACCCTGGCTCGCACCCCGGAGATCATCGGCGAAGCGCCGGCGATGCAGGAGGTGTTCCGCGCCATCGGGCGCCTGAGCCACTCCAACATCACAGTGCTGATCAACGGCGAATCCGGTACCGGCAAGGAGCTGGTGGCCCATGCCCTGCATCGCCACAGCCCGCGGGCGGCCTCGCCATTCATCGCCCTGAACATGGCGGCGATCCCCAAGGACCTGATGGAATCCGAGCTGTTCGGCCATGAAAAGGGCGCGTTCACCGGCGCGGCCAACCTGCGGCGCGGGCGCTTCGAGCAGGCCGACGGCGGCACCCTGTTCCTCGACGAGATCGGCGACATGCCAGCCGACACTCAGACCCGCCTGCTGCGGGTTCTGGCCGATGGCGAGTTCTATCGGGTCGGTGGCCATACCCCGGTCAAGGTCGATGTACGCATCATCGCCGCGACCCACCAGAACCTGGAAACCCTGGTGCACGCCGGCAAGTTCCGTGAGGACCTGTTCCACCGCCTCAACGTGATCCGCATCCATATCCCGCGCCTGTCGGACCGTCGCGAAGACATCCCGACCCTGGCCAGGCACTTCCTCAGCCGCGCCGCCCAGGAGCTGGCGGTGGAACCCAAGTTGCTGAAAAACGAAACCGAGGAATACCTGAAGAACCTGCCGTGGCCGGGCAACGTGCGCCAGCTGGAGAACACCTGCCGCTGGATCACCGTCATGGCCTCGGGTCGCGAGGTGCATATCAGCGACCTGCCACCGGAGTTGCTGAGCCTGCCCCAGGATTCAGCGCCGGTCACCAACTGGGAACAGGCCCTGCGCCAATGGGCCGACCAGGCCCTGGCCCGCGGGCAATCGAACCTGCTGGACAGCGCGGTACCGAGTTTCGAGCGGATCATGATCGAGACCGCCCTCAAGCACACCGCCGGCCGCCGCCGCGATGCCGCGGTCCTGTTGGGCTGGGGGCGCAATACCCTGACCCGCAAGATCAAGGAGCTGGGGATGAAGGTCGACGGTGGCGACGAGGATGAAGGCGAGGAAGGCTGAAGCCCCGGCCGCAGCATGTAGGAGCTGGCTTGCCAGCGAAGAGGCCCTTGAGCCTTGCAGTGCGCCCACAGGCGCTTTCGCCGGCAAGCCGGCTCCTACGATGAGGATGTGCGTGCACCAGGATGGGGTGCATGCACTGCACGAAGGCGCGCTGCAGTGCCATCCAGCCCGGGTACAACCCGGGCCTCAGCTCTGAAAAGCCCTCCGTCGAAAACGCAAAAGCCCCGGATTACGGGGCTTTCGGCTTTTTATCCCAGCAATCAACGCCTCTGCAGCCAAAACTGGCACGCCACCTGCACTAACCCAGTCACTACCCAGTTTCGGGGACCTTGGTACAGGCAGGCCGGGAATTCCCCTCTTTAACACCAGGCTCGGCACGCACATCGCGACGGCCAATGGTTTCGGGAACCCCAGTACAGGCAGGCTGGGACTTCCCTCTTTAACACCAGGCCCACCCCGCTCACAGCGACGGGCCAGGCTTTCGGGAACCCCGGTACAGGCAGGCCGGGACTTCCCTCTTTAATACCCGGCCCATCCCGCGCATCGCGACGGGCCACGCTTTTGGGGACCCTGGTACAGGCAGGCCGGGAATCCCCTTCTTTACACCGGGACTCATCGCCCTCGTGGCGCTCAGCCCCTCCCGCTTTTGGGGGCCTTGGTACAGGCAGGCCGGGGTTTCCCTCTTTTATTCCTCCCGCAGGTGGATCGCCAGGCGCCAGCGCCCCTCCACCTCGCTCCCGTCCCACTGGCCCCGCAGCGGCCGCGCGGCCACCAGGTTCAGCAGCAGACCCTGGTCCGCCCGGCGCACCCGCCAGTTCACATTGCGCTGATTGACCTGCAACTGGCCCTTCTGTGCCTGCCCCTGGGCATCGAACAGCAGCGCCACGGTGCCATCGATGTGTTCCCCATGGAGCTTGGGCTCATGGTTGAACCACAGCACCAGCCCATCGGGCGCCACCTCGACCTGCTGCAACGCCACCGGATCAGGCTGGGTCAGGCGGCCGATCATCAGCCCTACCATCACCCCGACAATCGCCAGGGAGCCGAACACCCGCAGCATTAGCTTCGGTCGCGAGTACGCTTCAGGCGTAGAATGCAGCCTGTCTTTCTCTTCGGAGCCGTGCATGTTTCACGTCATCCTCTTTCAACCAGAAATTCCGCCGAATACCGGCAACGTTATCAGGCTGTGCGCCAACAGCGGCTGCCACCTGCATTTGATCGAGCCGCTGGGTTTCGAAATGGACGACAAGCGCCTGCGCCGCGCCGGCCTCGACTATCACGAATACGCCACCCTGCAACGCCATGCCGACCTTGCCAGTTGCCTGGAAAGCCTCGGCCACCCGCGCCTGTTCGCCTTCACCACCAAGGGCTCGCGCCCCTTCCATGACGCCAGCTTCCAGGAGGGCGACGCCTTCCTGTTCGGCCCCGAGAGCCGGGGCCTGCCGGCGGACGTGCTGGACGCCCTGCCCGGCGAACAGCGCCTGCGCCTGCCCATGCGCGAAGGCTGCCGCAGCCTGAACCTGTCCAACACCGTGGCCGTTGCGGTCTATGAAGGCTGGAGACAGTTGGGGTTCAAGTAGAGCCGGGGGTTCGCGGGCAAGCCCGCTCCTACAGGTTTTGCCCGAGCATGAAAAAAGCGCCGTTACAGGCGCTTTTTTCGTACCGCAACCAGCACTTACTGAACGGTGTTTTCGCCAGCGGACTGCAGGCGTTGCAGCTCTTGGGCGTACAGCGCATCGAAGTTCACCGGGGCCAGCATCAGCGCCGGGAACGAACCGCGGGTCACCAGGCTGTCCAGCGCTTCACGAGCGTAAGGGAACAGGATGTTCGGGCAGAAAGCACCCAGGGTGTGGCTCATGGAAGCCTCATCCAGGTTCTTGATCAGGAAGATACCGGCCTGCTGGACTTCAGCGATGAAGGCCACTTCGTCGCCGTTCTTCACGGTCACGGACAGGGTCAGCACCACTTCGTGGAAGTCGGCTTCCAACGCTGTCTGGCGGGTATTGAGGTCCAGGCCGACGCTAGGTTCCCACTGCTGACGGAAGATCGCCGGGCTTTTCGGCGCTTCGAAGGACAGGTCACGCACGTAGATACGCTGCAGGGAGAATTGCGGTGCGCTTTCGTCGTCGGCAACGGTGTTCTGTTGGTCAGTCATCTCAGAGTCCTTCTTGATCTTGGGTCTATAGGGTTGGGAATTTCAGGCCGCTAGCAGCGCGTCGAGCTTGCCGGCACGCTCCAGGGCGAACAAATCATCACAGCCACCTACGTGGGTGGCGCCGATCCAGATCTGCGGCACGGACGTACGCCCGGCCTTCTGGGCCATCTCGGCGCGTACCTGGGGCTTGCCATCGACCTTGACCTCTTCGAAGGCTACGCCTTTGCTCGCCAGCAGATGCTTGGCGCGCGAGCAGTAAGGGCAGTAATCACTGGAGTAGACGATGACCTTGGACATTACTTCACCAATGGCAGGTTATCGGCCTTCCAGCTGGCCACGCCGCCGGACAGCTTGGCCGCGGTGAAACCGGACTTGAGCAGCTCGCGGGCGTGGGTGCCGGCGTGCTGACCCTGAGCGTCCACCAGGATGATGGTCTTGGACTTGTGCTTCTCCAGCTCGCCGACACGGGCGGCCAGCTTGTCCTGGGGAATGTTCAGTGCACCGACGATATGGCCGGCGGCATAGTCCTTGGATGGACGGATATCGATCACGACGCCCTGCTCGCTGTTGACCAGCGCGGTCAGTTCACGGGTGCTGAGGCTGCGGCCACCGCGGCTCAATTCATGAGCGATCAACAGAGCCAGCAGGATGGCGAAGGCGCCGACGAGCAAGTAGTGTTCAGTGGCGAATTGAATCAGGTGAGCAACCATCTAAGGAGGTTCCAGGGCGTTAAAATGTCGGCCAGTATACACAGCCCTCCGGGTCGACCAAACCCCGCCCGGCGGTGACTCCACCGGAACTTCGCTTTAAACTGCCACTCCCTTTTTCAACACCTCCCTTTCATCTCTTTCCTATCCAGCCACGAGTGGACGCCATGACTACCACGCCTAAACCTTTGGTCCTGATGATTCTGGATGGCTTCGGTCACAGCGAAAGCCACGAATCCAACGCCGTCTATGCGGCCAAGAAGCCAGTCCTGGACCGCTTGTGCGCCAGCATGCCCAACGGCCTGATCTCCGGCTCGGGCATGGACGTCGGTCTGCCGGACGGGCAGATGGGCAACTCCGAAGTCGGCCACATGAACCTCGGTGCCGGTCGCGTGGTGTATCAGGACTTCACCCGGGTGACCAAGGCCATCCGTGACGGTGAGTTCTTCGAGAACCCGACCATTTGCGCGGCCGTGGACAAGGCCGTGGCCGCCGACAAGGCCGTACACATCCTCGGCCTGCTGTCCGACGGCGGCGTACACAGCCACCAGGACCACCTGATCGCCATGGCCGAACTGGCCTTCAAGCGCGGCGCCGAGAAGATCTACCTGCACGCCTTCCTCGACGGTCGAGATACGCCGCCCAAAAGCGCCCAATCGTCCATCGAACTGCTGGACGAAACCTTCAAGACCCTGGGCAAGGGCCGCATCGCCAGCCTGATCGGCCGTTACTTCGCCATGGACCGCGACAATCGCTGGGACCGTGTGGCCCAGGCCTACAACCTGATCGTCGACGGCCAGGGCCAGTTCAACGCCGCCACCGCCCAGGAAGGCCTGCAAGCCGCCTACGCCCGCGAAGAGAGCGATGAATTCGTCAAGGCCACCACCATCGGCGAACCGGTCAAGGTCGAAGACGGCGATGCCGTGGTGTTCATGAACTTCCGCGCCGACCGGGCCCGCGAGCTGACCCGGGTCTTCGTCGAGGACGACTTCAAGGACTTCGAACGTGCGCGCCAGCCAAAGCTGGCCGGCTTTGTCATGCTCACCCAGTACGCCGCCAGCATCCCCGCGCCGTCGGCCTTCGCTCCGGGCAGCCTGGAAAACGTGCTGGGCGACTATTTGGCGAAAAACGGCAAGACCCAACTGCGCATCGCCGAGACCGAGAAGTATGCCCACGTCACCTTCTTCTTCTCCGGTGGCCGCGAAGAGCCGTTCCCGGGCGAGGAGCGCATCCTGATCCCGTCGCCGAAAGTCGCCACCTACGACCTGCAGCCGGAAATGAGTGCCCCGGAAGTCACCGACAAGATCGTCGACGCCATCGAGCACCAGCGTTATGACGTGATCATCGTCAACTACGCCAACGGCGACATGGTCGGTCACAGCGGCGTGTTCGAGGCGGCGGTCAAAGCCGTGGAATGCCTGGACCTGTGCGTCGGACGTATCGTCGACGCCCTGGAAAAGGTCGGCGGCGAAGCCCTGATCACCGCCGACCACGGCAACGTCGAGCAGATGTCCGACGAATCCACCGGCCAGGCCCACACCGCCCACACCACCGAGCCGGTGCCATTCATCTATGTCGGCAAACGCGCCTTGAAAGTCCGTGAAGGCGGGGTTCTGGCGGACGTGGCGCCCACCATGCTCAAGCTGCTGGGCCTGCCCAAGCCCGCGGAAATGACCGGCACGTCGATCCTGGTGGACCCAGCGCACTGATCCCTCCAGCTCGCCATTGCAGGCAAAAACGCCCGATGCAACCGTCGGGCGTTTTTCATGGTGGCCTTGCACAGGGCGAATCAGGGCCATGGAAGTAAAAGCAGACAAGCGCCGGGCACTTATTGAATAATGATTATCGTTATCAATAACAGCAGAGAGAATCTCCATGAACAAGACGGCTACGCTGCTTCTGGCCTCCCTCCTGTCAGGCTGTGCAAGCCAGATTCCTGCTCAACAGCCGGTGGATGCCAGTGCCCTCGCACAGCAACACAGCCCGGTGGAAATGGATGCTCAGACCGCCGATAAATTGAAAGCACTGCTGAAGATCCAGCCTCCTCGGGGCTCTACCGACATAGGCCAGATGAACGACCTGATTTCCCGGGAGTTCCTGCACACGCCTTACGCGGCGAACCGGCTGCACGGCTCCGCAACCCTGGCCGAGAAGCTGGTGGTCGACTTCAGGGGCCTGGACTGCTTCACCTACCTGGATTACGTCGAGGCCTTGCGCCAGTCCAGCGACGAGGCCGGCTTCATTAACAACCTGGTGCAGATTCGCTACGTGAACGGCGATATCAACTTCCTCAACCGCCGCCACTTCTTCACCGATTGGGCCCATGCCGGGCAACCCATGGCCGAGGATGTGACCGCCCAGCTGAGTGCGAACGCGGTGACCGTGGCCAAGCGCCTCAATCAAAAGGCCGATGGCGGCCGCTACCTGCCCGGCCTGCCCGTGGCCGAACGCGACATCACCTACATTCCCAGCGCATTGATTGACCAGCATCTGCTCAGCCACCTGCGAACCGGCGACTACATCGGCATCTATACCCACCTCTCGGGCCTGGACGTCACCCATACCGGGCTGTTCATTCAGACGGCCCAGGGCCCGGTCCTGCGCAACGCCTCCTCGAAAAAGGACCAGGGCGCGGTCATCGACTCACCCTTCATGGAGTACGTTCACAACGTCCCGGGAATCGTGGTCCTGCGGGCCCGGCAAGACAGCCAGGCCGGCCAGGATGCCTCGGCCGCGAAGGCCGGCACCCAGGCGCTGCAGCATCAGGCTCGTTCGCCCGCACAAGGTTGATCGGCGCCGCCGCCCCAGGCCACGGCGGCGGCACGCTGATAGCAAATGGCCCAATAACGGCCCGGAAACGGCTTTTTATGACGAACGCCTCAAAGCAGTTGGCTTTGAGGCGTTTTTTTTGCAGCGATGGGCGGGCATACTAGGCCGTCCCTTTCCCTGGTGTCGCCCGCCTCTATGCTTCGCGCCCTGATTACCCTTGCTCTGATCTGCCTGCTCCAACCGGCTTTCGCCGACGAGCGCGCGCAAACCCAACAACAGTTGGACGCCACGCGTCAGGACATTGCCGAGCTGAAAAAGCTGCTGGGCAAGCTGCAGGAAGAGAAGTCCGGCGTGCAGAAAGACCTGCGCGGCACCGAGACCGAGATGGGCAAGCTGGAGAAGCAGGTCGAAGCCCTGCAGAAAGAGCTGAAAAAAAGCGAATCCGAGCTGCAGCGACTCGATGAGGAGAAAAAAAAACTCCAGAGCGCGCGCACTGAACAGCAGCGACTGATCGCCATCCAGGCCCGCGCGGCCTACCAGAACGGGCGCCAGGAGTACCTCAAGCTGCTGCTCAACCAGCAGAATCCGGAAAAATTCGCCCGCACCCTGACCTATTACGACTACCTGAGCCAGGCCCGCCTGGAGCAGTTGAAGAATTTCAACGAAACCCTGCGTCAGCTGGCCAATGTGGAAAAGGACATCTCCCTGCAACAGGCCCAGTTGCTGGTGCAGAAGAGCAGCCTCGACACCCAGCGTGAAGAACTCGACAAGGTCCGCAAAGAGCGGCAGTTGGCCCTGGCCAAGCTGAACAACGACGTGAAGGCCCGGGACGACAAGCTCAAGGCCCGTGAACAGGACCAGGCCGACCTGGCCAAGGTCCTGAAAACCATTGAAGAAACCCTGGCCCGCCAGGCCCGCGAGGCAGAAGAAGCGCGCCAGAAAGCGCTGATCGCCCAGCAGGAAGCCGAAAAAAAGCGCTTGCGTGAGGCTCAGGCCGACGCCAGCGATGAGCCGCGCAAACCCGCAAGATCAAGCCCTGGAGCCCTGGTTTCCAGCGCCGGCCCTTCCTATGGCGGGGCATTTGCTTCAGCCCGGGGAAAACTTCCATGGCCCGTTGATGGTCGACTACTGGCACGCTTTGGTGAAACCCGTGGCGACGACTCCCGCTCCAAGTGGGACGGCGTGATGATCAGCGCCGCCGCCGGCAGCCAGGTGCACGCCGTGCACGGTGGCCGGGTAGTGTTCGCCGACTGGCTGCGCGGCGCCGGCCTGCTGGTGATCCTCGATCACGGCAACGGTTACCTGAGCCTCTACGGACACAACCAGACGCTGCTCAAGGAAGCCGGCGACGTGGTCAAGGCCGGAGAGTCCATCTCCACCGTCGGTAATAGTGGCGGACAGGACACTCCTGCGCTGTACTTTGCAATTCGTCAGCAGGGCCGCCCCAGCGACCCGGCACAGTGGTGCCACGCGCAAGGATAAGCGCTGCATCTAAATTAGGAGTTCGTTCGACATGCTGCATTTGTCCCGCCTTACCTCGCTGGCCCTGACGATCGCCCTGGTGATCGGAGCGCCTCAGGCGTTTGCCGCCGAAACCGCTCAAGCAGCAACCGCCGCGACCACCAAGGCGCCCTTGCCGCTGGAAGAGCTGCGCACCTTCGCCGAGGTCATGGACCGCATCAAGGCAGCGTATGTCGAACCCGTAGACGACAAGACCCTGCTGGAGAATGCCATCAAGGGCATGCTCAGCAACCTCGACCCGCACTCTGCCTATCTGGGCCCGGAAGACTTCGCCGAACTGCAGGAAAGCACCAGCGGCGAATTCGGCGGCCTGGGCATCGAAGTCGGCGCCGAGGACGGCTTCATCAAGGTGGTCTCGCCCATCGACGACACCCCGGCATCCAAGGCCGGGATCCAGGCCGGCGACCTGATCGTCAAGATCAACGGCCAGCCGACCCGTGGCCAGACCATGACCGAAGCCGTGGACAAGATGCGCGGCAAGATCGGCCAGAAGATCACCCTGACCCTGGTGCGCGACGGCGGCACGCCGTTCGACGTGACCCTGGCCCGCGCCACCATCCAGGTGAAAAGCGTGAAGAGCCAGCTGCTGGAGTCGGGCTACGGCTACATCCGCATCACCCAGTTCCAGGTCAAGACCGGCGAGGAAGTCTCCAAGGCCCTGGCCAAGCTGCGCAAGGACAACGGCAAGAAGCTCAACGGCATCATCCTCGACCTGCGCAACAACCCGGGCGGCGTGCTGCAAGCCGCGGTGGAGGTGGTCGACCACTTCATCACCAAGGGCCTGATCGTCTACACCAAGGGCCGCATCGCCAACTCCGAGCTGCGCTTCTCCGCCACCGGCAAGGACGAAAGCGAAGCCGTGCCGATGGTGGTGCTGATCAACGGCGGCAGCGCCTCGGCTTCGGAGATCGTCGCCGGTGCCCTGCAGGATCAGAAGCGCGCAGTACTGATGGGCACTACCAGCTTCGGCAAGGGCTCGGTGCAGACCGTGCTGCCGCTGAACAACGACCGGGCGCTGAAGATCACCACCGCGCTGTACTTCACCCCCAACGGCCGCTCGATTCAGGCCCAGGGCATCGTTCCGGACATCGAAGTGCGCCGCGCCAAGATCACCAGCGAGTCCCAGGACGGCGAGTACTTCAAGGAAGCCGACCTGCAGGGCCACCTGGGCAATGGCAACGGCGGCGCCGACAAGCCCAGTGGTGCAGCGAGCAAGGCCAAGCCGATGCCGCAGGACGACGACTACCAGTTGGCCCAGGCCCTGAGCCTGCTCAAGGGGCTGAGCATCACCCGCGGCAAATGATTGAACCCTTCGCCGGCAAGCCGGCTCCTACAGGAGCCGGCTTGCGTAGGAGCTGGCTCGCCAGCCAAGCGCCCGCCAGGGTGCCCATTCCCCTAAAGGCCTGATCCCGATCCCCATGATTTCCCGCTGCTCACTGCTGTTGCGCTCGCTCCAGGCCCCGCTGCTCACCCTGCTGTGCCTCTTGCCCCTCGCGACCCAAGCCGCCGAACCCACAGCCGCTGCGCCCAAGGCCTACCTGAGCCTGATCATCGACGACCTCGGCCAGAACCTGCCCCGTGACCGTCGCGTACTGGCCCTGCCCGGCCCGGTCACCACGGCGATCATGCCCGACACGCCCCACGCTGCCGAATTCGCTCGCGAGGCCCATCGCGCCGGCAAGATCGTCATCCTGCACATGCCCATGGACCCGGCCACCGGGCCGTTTGCCTGGCACCCCGAGTTGCCCATCGAAGAGCTGCAAAAACGCCTGGAAGCCGCCTTCCAGGCCGTGCCCTACACCAGCGGCATCAACAATCACATGGGCAGCCGCATGACCGCCCAGCCCCAGGCCATGGCCTGGCTGATGGGCGACTTGCAGCGGCGACACAAATTCTTCGTCGACAGCCGCACCAGCGCCCAGACGGTGGCCGCCGCCGAAGCGCAGAAGATCGGCCTGGCCAGTGTTTCCCGGGATGTGTTCCTGGATGACGAACGTACCGAAGCGGCGATCAGCCAACAGTTGCAGACCGCGATCAAACTGGCGCGCAAACAGGGTTCGGCGGTGATGATCGGCCACCCTTATCCACAGACCCTGGCAGTGCTCGAACGTGAGCTGCCCAGGCTCAAGGCCCAGGGCATCGAGTGGATCGATATCAAGTCGATGATCAGCCTGCGCAGTAACAAGGCCATGGCCGGGCATGGCAAGAACGGGGTTTATCGCTAGAGGCCTTCGCCACAGGAGCTGGCTTGCCAGCGAAGCGCCTACAGGTAACGCCCCATGATCTCCTCCACCAGCCCCTCTTGGCGCATCTGGTCCAGGGCGGCCTGGAGCTTGGCCACCACCTCATCGGAGACATCCTTGTTCAGGGCCAGGTACAGCTCGGCGCTATTGAAGCGCAGCACCGTCTTGAGGCCGCTGATGCCCTCCTGCTTGGCCAGATAGCGCCCGGCCGGGTCGCCGGTGGCCCAGAGGTCGATCTGCCCCGCCACCAGCTTCTTGGCATTGTCCTGGTCCCGCAGCACCACCTGGGGTGCCAGGCCCTGCTTGGTCAGGGTCTCGGCAATGGCATCGCCCTTGTAGGCGCCGATCTTGTATTTGCGCGCCTGTTCCAGGGATTCGAGGGTGATCTTGCTGCCGGCCTTGGCCAGCATGATCCAGTCATCCGGGCCAATGGGGCCGACCCACTTGAAGAGCGGCTCGCGGTCCGGCAGGCGCGCCATGACGAACACACCATAGCCCGGCTGCTCCAGCGCCATCTTGTAGATACGCTCCCATGGAAAACGCAGGGTCAGGCTGTAATTGATTCCGGCACGCTTGAACATTTCACGGACGATATCCACGGCGATGCCGTCGATATTCTCGCCCTGGGCGAAGTTCTTGCCGTTCTTGGCCATGTTGTAGGGGGGGAAGTTTTCCGTCAGCAACACCAGGGAGGTGTCGGCGGGTTCATCAGCGCGGGCGAGGCCGCAAAGAACAAGCGACGCGCTGGCGACAACCACTAGAAGACGTTTGAACATGACGGGCTACCGGAATCCATGGCGTGCTCAAGAGTGCCGTGAGCACGCCATGCTGTCCAGTGGCTACCGCACAACAATCCCGCGCTGAGCCATATAGGCCTTGGCCTCGGGAACCGTGTATTCGCCGAAGTGGAAAATGCTCGCCGCCAGCACTGCGCTGGCATGGCCTTCAATGATGCCGTCGGCCAGGTGCTGGAGGTTGCCGACACCGCCGGAGGCGATCACCGGAATCCCCAGGGCATCGCTGATGGCCCGGGTCACGCCCAGGTCGAAGCCGTTTTTCATGCCGTCCTGATCCATGCTGGTGAGCAGGATCTCGCCGGCACCCAGGCCTTCCATCTTCTTCGCCCACTCCACCGCGTCCAGCCCGGTGGGCTTGCGCCCGCCATGGGTGAAGATTTCCCAGCGCGGGGTTTCACCCGGGCCGGAGACTTTCTTCGCGTCAATGGCGACCACGATGCACTGAGAACCAAAGTGCTGCGCCGCTTCGCCGACGAACTCGGGATTGAACACTGCTGCGGTGTTGATCGAAACCTTGTCCGCGCCGGCATTGAGCAGGTTGCGGATGTCCTGCACGGTGCGCACGCCACCGCCCACAGTCAGCGGGATGAACACCTGGCTGGCCATGCGCTCGACGGTATGGAGGGTGGTATCGCGTCCATCGACGCTGGCGGTGATGTCGAGGAAAGTGATTTCGTCGGCACCCTGCTCGTCGTAGCGACGGGCGATTTCCACCGGGTCACCGGCATCGCGGATGTTCTCGAACTTGACGCCCTTGACCACCCGGCCGTTGTCCACGTCCAGGCAAGGGATGATGCGTTTGGCCAGTGCCATGGCGAATCCTCAGCCTTGGTACGAATCGCAGAAAGCCTGGGCTTCTGCGACATCGAGGGTGCCTTCATAAATCGCGCGGCCAGTGATGGCGCCGATGATTCCTGGCGCCTTGGCGTCCAGCAGGGCCTTGATGTCGCCCAGGTTATGGATGCCGCCGGAAGCGATCACCGGGATCCGGGTAGCGGCCGCTAGGGCTGCGGTGAAGGGAACGTTGCAGCCCTGCATCATGCCGTCTTTGGCGATGTCGGTATAAACGATGGCGGACACGCCGTCGGCTTCGAAGCGCTTGGCCAGGTCGATGACCTGCACGCTGCTGACTTCAGCCCAGCCGTCGGTGGCGACGAAACCGTCCTTGGCGTCCAGGCCGACAATCACCTTGCCGGGGAACGCGCGACAGGCCTCGGCGACGAACTCCGGCTCCTTGACCGCCTTGGTGCCGATGATCACGTAGCTCACGCCGGCCTTCACATAGTGTTCGATGGTTTCCAGGGAGCGGATGCCGCCGCCGATCTGGATCGGCAGGTTCGGGTAGCGCTTGGCGATCGCGGTAACCACCTCGCCGTTCACCGGCTGGCCTTCGAAGGCACCGTTCAGGTCCACCAGATGCAGACGACGGCAACCGCCTTCAACCCACTTGGCAGCCATGCTCACCGGGTCATCGGAGAACACCGTGGAGTCTTCCATGCGGCCTTGGCGCAGACGCACACAGGCGCCGTCCTTGAGATCGATAGCGGGAATAATCAGCATCTGGCAAACCTTCAAGTTCGATTGTTCAGCTTCACTCGGAAATCAGTTTTTCTCGAGCGCCCACAGGTCGCTTTCGATGCTTTCGAACCTCTCCTTGAGGTGCGCCTGCACATCGAAAATCGCCCGGTTGTAATAGTGCGGAGCAATTTCGCGGGTAAACAGTTCAAGAACCTCCGCCGCTTCGAACGAGCCCAGCTCGAGCTCGAACCGATCCTCCAGGAAACGCTTGATCTTGTGCGTCGCCTCGCTCTCCTGTTCGGCAGTGAGGCTAAGGATCGGCGGCTTGGGTTTCTTGATCGCCATTTACCAGCGACCGTCCCAGGCGGCGAAATTCTGCAGCAGCTGCAGGCCGTGGGTATGGCTTTTCTCCGGGTGGAACTGCACGGCAAAACGCGAGCCGTCGGCCAGCGCCGCGGCGAAATCCACGCCATAGTGACCGCTGCCCACCACCTGCCGCGTGTTACCGGCATTGATGTAGTAGCTGTGCACGAAGTAGAAGCGCGCCAGGTCCGCAATGTTGTGCCATAGCGGGTGGTCCACCGCCTGCTTCACTTCGTTCCAGCCCATGTGCGGCACCTTCAGGTGCTCGCCATCCTCGATCAGGCCCTTGCCGAAGAACTTCACCTGGCCGGGAAACAGGCCGATGCAGTCCACGCCTTCGTTCTCTTCACTGTGGTCGAGCAGCGCCTGCATGCCCACGCAGATACCGAGGAACGGACGGTCCTGGCTGACCTCGCGCACCAGGGCATCGAAGCCCAGGCGGCGGATCTCGGCCATGCAGTCACGGATCGCGCCCACTCCGGGGAACACCACCCGGTCGGCCTCTCGAATCACGCTGGCATCGCTGGTGATCAGCACCTTGCCGGCGCCCACGTGCTCCAGGGCCTTGGCCACCGAGTGCAGGTTGCCCATGCCGTAGTCGATAACGGCGACGGTCTGCATTACAGCACGCCCTTGGTGGACGGCATCTGGCCGGCCATGCGCTCGTCCAGCTCCACCGCCATGCGCAGTGCACGGCCGAAGGCCTTGAACACGGTCTCGATCTGGTGGTGAGTGTTGGTGCCGCGCAGGGTGTCGATGTGCAGGGTCACGTTGGCGTGGTTGACGAAGCCCTGGAAGAACTCCTGGAACAGGTCGACATCGAAACCACCGACGGTGGCGCGGGTGAACGGCACATGCATCTGCAGGCCAGGGCGGCCGGAGAAGTCGATCACCACGCGGGACAGGGCTTCATCCAGCGGCACATAGGCATGGCCGTAGCGACGGATGCCTTTCTTGTCGCCGATGGCTTTGCTGAATGCCTGGCCGAGGGTGATACCGACATCCTCCACGGTGTGGTGGTCGTCGATATGCAGGTCGCCCTTGCTTTCGATGTCCAGGTCGATCAGCCCGTGCCGGGCGATCTGGTCCAGCATGTGCTCAAGGAAGGGCACGCCGATATCGAATCGGGCCTTTCCGGTGCCATCCAGGTTGATCGAGGCTTTGATCTGGGTTTCCAGAGTGTCGCGCTCGACAGATGCCTTACGTTCGGCCATCACCAGCTCCGCAAAATCATTGGGCGAAAAAGGCGAATAGTATAGGCCCCACGGCGGCTAAACAGAAACACGATGGACAATATCCTGACGGGCGCCAGCCAATGGCTGCGGGGCTGTACCTGTCATGACAACTGTAGAAACTGACTTGCTGGTGAAGGTGCCAGGCCTACAAGACCGAGGCACCTTGTGCACCGGCAAGCCGGCTCCTGAGCAGGAGCGGGCTTGCCGGCGAAGCCATCAATGGAACAGCACCGCCGTCTTCTGCAAGGTCACCCACACACCCCAGGCCAGGGGAATGCCCACCACCAGCCAGGCAGCGATCACCACCGGCAGACTGGCGGACGAAGCTTTCCACTCCAGCACGACACTGCTGTCAGCGCCCTTGTCATGACCCAGGGCCTGCTCGGCCGCCAGTTGCTCATCGGTCATGAAGTACTTGTCGGCCACCGGGCGCACCAGCAGGTTGCACAAAAAGCCCAGCACCAGCAGGCCGGCGAGGATGTACAGGGTGATGTCGTAAGCCGCAGCGCGCTCGACGCCGATGCTCAGCTGGTACTCGCGCAGGTAGTTCACCAGCACCGGGCCCAGCACGCCCGCCGCGGCCCAGGCGGTCAGCAGGCGACCGTGGATAGCGCCCACCATCTGGGTGCCGAACAGGTCCGCCAGGTAGGCCGGCACCGTGGCGAAACCGCCGCCGTACATCGACAGGATGATGCAGAACGCCGCCACGAACAGGGCGATATTGCCCAGGTGGCCGAGGTTCGGGATCAGCGCATAAAGGGCAAAGCCCAGGGCAAAGAACACGAAATAGGTGTTCTTGCGGCCCAGGTAGTCGGAGAACGACGCCCAGAAGAACCGCCCGCCGATGTTGAACAGGCTCAGCAAACCGGTGAAGCCGGCGGCAATCGCGGCAATCTGCGCCAGTTGCCCGGCGTCCAGCTGGCTGAAGGTCAGGCCATTGCCCAGCAGCTTGCCGGCAAACACTTCCTGCAGCAGGGGCGAGGCCATGCCGAGGATGCCGATACCGGCCGAAACGTTGAGGCACAGCACCAGCCACACCAGGCGGAACTGCGGGGTCTTCCAGGCCACGTTCACGTGCACGTGGCGGTGGGTGATCATCGCATTGGCGGCTTTCTTCGCCGGTGCGGTCCAGCCCTCAGGCTTCCAGCCGGTGGGCGGAACCCGGTAGGCCAGGGCGCCACCGATCATGAACACGAAGTAGATGGCCGCCATCACCAGGAAGCTCTGCCACACGCCAACGCTGGTCGGCGTTGCAAAGTGGCCCATCAGGGCCGCCGCCAGGGGCGCACCGACCATGGCGCCGCCGCCAAAGCCCATGATCGCCATGCCGGTGGCCATGCCGCGCTTGTCCGGGAACCACTTGATCAGGGTCGACACCGGGGAGATATAGCCCAGGCCCAGGCCGATACCGCCGATGACCCCGGAGCCTATCCACATCAGCCAGATCTGGTGGGTGTAGATCCCCAGCGCCGAGATCAGCAGGCCGCCGCACCAGCACAGTGCCGAAACCACACCGGCCTTGCGCGGGCCGGCATGTTCCAGCCAGCCGCCCCAGATCGCCGCCGAGCACCCCAGGAAGATGAAGAACAGGGTGTAGATCCAGCCGAGCATGGAGATCGGCCAGTCACACTGGGACGAAAAGATCTGCGCGATGAAGCCCATGCCGGGCTCGCAAGCCACGGGCGCACTGACGCCCAGGGCCTTGGACAGCGGCAGCCAGAACACCGAAAAGCCATAGGCCATGCCGATGCACAGGTGGATGGCCAGAGCGGCCGGTGGAACCAGCCAGCGGTTGAAACCGGGCTTGGCGATGATGCGTTCTTTGGACAAGAACGCTGGCTGAGCGGACGGACTGGCCGCCGCGTTGCTAGTGCTCATGGATGTTTCCCCCAATTATTAGAATTGTTCATCGACCACTCTTCTACGACGACCTTGGCACACCGGCGCGGTCGTTTTATTGAGTAAAGCTCCATTTGGGCAGACGCGACATTAAGTCGCACAAGGGCGGACGAACCGCGAGAGGTTACCATTTGCGACAAACTAAAAAACCAAACTGACATCACCTTTTTTCCCGCAGCTGCTTTGCCCACAGGCCAGACCGCTGGCCAAAAAAAACCGCTACAACGAAAAAACCTCTAACTGCAATGGGTGACCAGTCGTCAGGTTCAGAGCGCTATACTCCCCCGCTAAATTTTGAATTCGACATACAAGGACTCGCCCATGAAAGCGTTCGGCAAAATCCTGGGTCTGGTAATTCTCGGGCTGTTGCTGATCATCGTGGCTCTGGGCTTCGCCCTGACCCACCTGTTTGATCCCAACGACTACAAAGACGAGATTCGCCAGATTGCCCGCGACAAGGCCCACATCGAGCTGACGCTCAATGGCGACATCGGCTGGAGCCTGTTCCCCTGGCTGGGCCTGGAACTGCACGATGCCGGCGTCGCCACCCTGGCCAACCCGACCCAACCTTTCGCCGACCTGCAGATGCTCGGCCTGTCGGTCCGGGTGTTGCCGCTGCTGCGCCGCGAAGTGCAGATGAGCGATGTGCGTGTCGAAGGCCTGAACCTGCGCCTGACCCGCAACAAGGACGGCCACGGCAACTGGCAGGACATTGGCAAGGCCGCACCGACCGACAAGCAGGCCGAGACTCCCGCCGCCAGCACCGGCGAAGCCAGCCAACCACCAGCCGGCGCGGACAAACCCGCGCAGCCGATCCGCCTGGACATCGACAGCCTGACCGTGAACAACGCCCGGGTTGAGTACAACGATGAACAGACCGACAAGCAGTTCACCGCCGAAAGCATCCAGCTGAGTACCGGGCCGATTCACGAAGCCACCAACACCCCGGTCAAGCTCACGGCCTTCCTCGCCAGCAGCCAACCCGCAGTGCGCGTGCGCACCGAACTCAATGGCGAACTGCGCTTCGACCGCGCCCTGAAGCGCTACCAGTTCGAAGACATGCGCCTGTCCGGCGAAGCCGCCGGCGACCCGTTGCAAGGCAAGACCCTGACCTTCGCAGCCCAGGGCCAGTTGCTGCTGGACCAGGCCGCCAACGTTGCCCAGTGGACCGGCCTGAAGGTCTCCCTCAATCAGTTGCGCGCCCTGGGTGAGCTCAAGGTCAACGACCTGGACAAGACCCCGCAGATCAGCGGCGGCATCTCCATTGCCCAGTTCGACCTGGCGAGATTCGTCGACAGCATCGGCCAGACCCTGCCCGCCATGGGTGAAGGCAGCCTGAGCAAGGTCGAGCTGGTCAGCCGCCTGCAAGGCACGCCCACCAGCCTGGCCCTGGAAGACCTGAACCTGAAGCTCGACGACAGCACCTTCAGCGGCCGCCTGGCCATCGAGGACTTCGACAAGCAATCCCTGCGCGCCCAGCTCAAGGCCGACACCTTCAATGTCGACCGCTACCTGCCGCCCAAGTCCGCCGAAGCCAACAGCGCGGCATCGGCCCGCAAGGCCGAAGTGCAGAGCAGCGAAGCCGATGCCATGGCCGGAGCCGGCAGCACCCCGCTGCCCAACGCACCGACCAAGGGCGCCTGGAGCACTGACCGCCTGCTGCCGGTGGAGCGCCTGAGCAAACTCGATGTCGATGCCGACCTGAACTTCGGCCAACTGACCCTGGACAAGCTGCCGATCCAGAATGCCGCACTCAAGGCCTCCGGCCAGGGTGGCCTGCTCAAGCTTTCCAGCCTGCGCGGCGAGCTGTACAACGGCAGCTTCGATGCCAGCGGCAACCTCGATGTGCGCCAGAGCACACCGCAGTTGAGCTTGCAGACCAAGATCAACCGGGTGCCGGTGGAACGCATCCTCGAAAGCCAGGGCCAGAATCCTCCGGTCAAGGGCCTGGTGACTCTGAACAGCAACCTCAGCGGCAGCGGCAACAGCCAGAAGGCATTGATCGACAGCCTCAACGGCACCGCCAGCTTCGTCATCAACAACGGCGTGCTGCTCAACGCCAATATCGAACAGCAGCTGTGCCAGGGCATCGCCGTGCTCAACCGCAAGAACCTCAGCAGCACGCCACGGGGCAAGGACACGCCCTTCCAGGAGCTCAAGGGCAACCTGACGCTGCGCAATGGCGTGGCCAGCAACCCGGACCTGAAAGTGCGCATCCCCGGCATGACGGTGAACGGCAACGGCGACATCGACCTGCGAGTGCTGGGCATGGACTACCGGGTCGGCATCATTGTCGAAGGCGACCTGCGGGATAACCCGGACCCGGCCTGCCAGGTGGGCGAGCGCTTTACCGGCATCGAGCTGCCGCTGCGCTGCCGCGGCCCGCTGGAGCTGGGGGCCAAGGCCTGCCGCCTGGACAAGGACGGCCTGGGCCAGGTAGCGGCCAAGCTGGCCGGTGACCGCCTGCAGCAAAAGATCGACGAGAAACTGGGGGACAAGGTCAGCCCGGAACTGAAGAACGCGCTCAAGGGGCTGTTCAAGCGATGAGAGCCGAGGCGTTTTCAACGGCGGTGCTGGACTGGTACGACCGCCACGGCCGCCATGACCTGCCCTGGCAGCAGGACATCAACCCGTATCGGGTATGGGTCTCGGAGATCATGCTGCAACAGACCCAGGTCAGCACCGTGCTCAACTACTTCGACCGCTTCATGGCCTCGCTGCCCACGGTGCAGGCCCTGGCCGAAGCCCCGGAAGACGAAGTGCTGCACCTGTGGACCGGCCTGGGCTACTACACCCGAGCGCGCAACCTGCAGAAGACCGCGAAGATCGTCATGGCCGAATACGGCGGCGAGTTCCCCCGGGACGTGGAAAAGCTCACCGAACTGCCGGGCATCGGCCTGTCCACCGCCGGCGCCATCGCCAGCATCAGCATGGGCCTGCGGGCGCCGATCCTCGACGGCAACGTCAAGCGGGTGCTGGCACGCTTCACCGCCCAGGAGGGCTACCCGGGGGAACCCAAGGTGGCCAAGCAGCTGTGGGCCGCTGCGGAACGCTTCACGCCCCATAGCCGGGTCAACCACTACACCCAGGCGATGATGGACCTGGGGGCAACCCTCTGTACCCGGAGCAAGCCCAGCTGCCTGTTGTGCCCCCTGGAGCGCGGCTGCGAAGCCCACATGCTCGGCCTGGAAACCCGCTACCCGATCCCCAAGCCACGCAAGGAAGTGCCTCAGAAGCGCACCCTGATGCCGATGCTGGCCAACCGCGAAGGCGCCATCCTGCTTTACCGGCGGCCCTCCAGCGGCCTCTGGGGCGGGTTGTGGAGCCTGCCGGAGCTGGATGGCCTGGACGACATCCAGCACCTGGCCCTGCAGCACTCCCTGGAACTGGGCCAGCAACAGCAGATGCCCGGGCTGGTGCACACCTTCAGCCACTTCCAGCTGGCCATCGAACCCTGGCTGATCCGGGTCGAAGAGTCGGCCCTGCACGTCGCCGAGGCCGACTGGCTCTGGTATAACCTCGCCACCCCGCCGCGCCTGGGCCTTGCCGCCCCGGTGAAAACACTGCTCAAACGCGCGGCCGAAGTCTTGAATGCAGGAGAGTCGTCATGACCCGCACCGTAAT
The DNA here is from genome assembly GCF_000397205.1 of Pseudomonas protegens CHA0. NCBI lineage: Bacteria > Pseudomonadati > Pseudomonadota > Gammaproteobacteria > Pseudomonadales > Pseudomonadaceae > Pseudomonas > Pseudomonas protegens. The sequence goes on along the minus strand of NC_021237.1, from coordinate 412,883 downwards.
GTGCCGCAAGTACCAGGAAGAACTGCCGGGCCTGGAACGCCCCCCGTACCCGGGCGCCAAAGGCCAGGATATTTTCGAACACGTCTCGGCCAAGGCCTGGGCTGACTGGCAGAAACACCAGACCCTGCTGATCAACGAAAAGCGCCTGAACATGATGAATGCCGAAGACCGCAAATATCTGCAGGGCGAGATGGACAAATTTTTCTCCGGCGAGGAATACGCCAAGGCCGACGGCTACGTGCCACCGGCTGAGTAAAGCTGTTGAAAATCGGGGGTGGAACGTAAGCGACGGTAATAATTAAACATTTTTTTCAAAACTTGCTTGACGCCCCCCTGAAAAACCCGTTTAATGCGCCCCGTTGCCCAGATAGCTCAGTCGGTAGAGCAGGGGATTGAAAATCCCCGTGTCGGCGGTTCGATTCCGTCTCTGGGCACCACCTTCAGCTTTCAGGTGGTGTTTACATCACGTGAAAGCAATCAGAAAACCCGCCTAGTGCGGGTTTTTTGTTGCCTGCAATTCAGCCCTTCCCTTCCCCCTGCTCGACACCCCGGCCTTCTTTCCTGCACAACCAAGCCGCTGCGCGACCATCACGCCACCCACACAGCGCATCACGCCTCGCTTTTTCTCAAGCGTTCACTTAAGTGAAGTACCATTTTGAGATAATCATCTTTTGATATTCGAGCAGAACCCCTATAGAACAGGGCCTATGGCAAAAAAATCATAGATAATTTTTTCGGCTTTCGAGATGTTTGCACAATGCCTGCATTCTTCCATCACGAACTTGAGCTGCTAAACCCATCCTTCGACTCCCCTCTGGTGGACGTGCTGAGCGAGCTTGAGCACCTTCGGCGCTTGCGATTGGAAGGCGATACGCCGCCTGCGGTCTTCTATCAGCTGAAAACGATCTTCCACATCCTGGAAAGCCTGGGTTCGGCGCGCATCGAGGGCAACCACACAACGCTTGCCGACTACATCGAGAGCAAGGTGGAAGGCACAGCCCAGGACACCGACCCGTTACGCGAAGTGGCGAACATCGAAAAATCCATGGATTACATCGAGCAAACCATTGGCCCGGGAACACCAATCACCGAGCTCACCATCAGAGAGCTGCACGCGATGACCGTCCAGGACCTGGAGCGAGAGGGCGATAAGACGCCTGGAGCGTATCGCCAGGGCGAAGTACAGATCGCTCAGGCCGCCCACCTACCTCCTGATGCCCTGATGGTGCCCAGCTACATGCAAGAGCTGGTGGAGTTCGTCAATCGAGAGGACCTACCCAAATACGACCTGATGAAAGTGGCCTTGACCCATCACCGGTTTGGTTGGATTCACCCATTTGGCAACGGCAATGGCCGCGAGGTGCGCCTCCTGACTTATGCACAGCTGATGAAATATGGCTTCAACGTCGATACGGGTGGCCGTGTACTCAACCCTACCGCTGTTTTTTTCAATGATCGGGAACGTTACTACGCCATGCTCGCCACCGCGGACCAAGGAACCAAGGCCGGGCTGGAGGCCTGGTGCACTTACGTTCTAGAGGGCATTAGGGACGACCTGGAAAAGGTCAATCGCCTCACCGACTATCGCTACCTGACCCGGCACATCCTGGCTCCTGCCATTACCTTTGCTCGGGATCGACAATGGATCACTGCAGCGGAAGAAACAGTACTGACCACAGCGATCAAGTCAGGCGTTGTTAAGTCGAGCGACATCGCCCAGGCACTGCCCAAGCTGACTGCCGGACAAAGGACCTATCAAATAAAGAAACTGGTGGACCAGGGCATGCTATTGCCCATCAGCGCCAACGCCCGGCAATACACCATCGGTTTCTCCAACAGCTACCTCATCAGAGGAATGATCAAGGCGCTTCGAGAGCAAGGGTTCATACCGGCACCGCTTGAGGCGCCATGACACTCTCTCGGGCTCTCCAAGGGCGCCCAGAATCAAACTGATCCTGGGCGCGCTGGCGCAGCGCCTGCGCCAATCAGAAGGCCTTATCCGCCCGCTCCATCTCCCGCCCCTGAGCCACATCGAGCAGGGCCACGCCATCACCGAGCAGCAGCGCGGCGATGTCGGCGATCTGGAACAGGTCGCTGGCGTCGGCCGTTTGCGCGGTCATGCAGGACAGGCTGTTCATCAGTTTGTGAAGGGCGCGTATGCGCTGATCGGCGCAGGCCAGGAGATCGACCAGCGGCGCATGGGGATTGATCAGCAGGACGGGGTTGTCCGCTGGCGTGTGGTGAAGAGGGATATATCCGTTCATTGGTGAAACTCCTTGTGTGTGAGGAGCTACCACCCAACTTCCTACCGGCCAGGTGGCAGCTGCACGCGGGGGTAGGAACCGGTCACAAGATCCGGCCACGCCGAAGCGTGCCCGCGTACAGCTGCCATAACGCATAGACAGCAAACAACACCCAAAGCGCTGGGTGCTGGTACGCATCTTATGATCGGGTTCCTACGCCCGGCCGCTGATTTGGCAGCGACCGGCGCAGAGCAAAGAGCAGGTCCGAGCAGCGCAAGCCCTCACCTGGTGACTGAAAGTAACCGGCCCGCTCAGTGCTTGTGCCGATGATGAATATCGGGGAAGTGCGCGTGGCTATGCCGGATCGGCGCGTGCTCATGGGGATGACTGTGGGGCTCTGAGCCGTCCCACTCAAAGCCGTGTTCATGCTGGTGGTGCTCGTCATGCCGGTGGCGATGGTTGTGCGCGAGAGGCTCATGCTGATGCTCGTGGGCATGATTCTCCATGAGGTGAATCCACACGCCGATGGCCATCAGTGCCGCCGCCACCAGGAACCACAGAGAAACCGGCTCGCCCAGGATCAGAATCGAGATCACTGCTCCCAGGAATGGCGCCGTGGAGAAGTACGCCCCGGTTCGCGCACTGCCCAGCCCACGCAGGGCCAGGACGAACAACACCAGGCTGACGCCGTACCCCAGAAACCCCACCAGCAGTATCGGGCCCAGCGTGGTCACAGCAGGCAGTTGCGCGCCGATGGCCAACGCCAGGCTGGTGTTGACCACCCCCGCCGCCAAGCCTTTGCTGCCCGCAATGAACAGCGCATCCGAGGCGGAGACTTTCCGGGTCAGGTTGTTATCAATGGCCCAGCAAAGGCAGGCGAAAGCCACCGCCAGCGGTCCCGTCCAGTCATGCGCAGTGGCGCTCTGGTGCGGCCATGACAGAACGATCCCGCCTAATACGATGGCAATCATGCCGATCACGATCCGTCGATCGGCGTTCTCCCTGAACACCACCCACGCCAGCAACGCCGTGAGTACCGACTCCAGGTTGAGCATCAATGAGGCGGTGGCACCCGCCGTCCGTGTCAGGCCGAACATCAGGGCGACCGGGGCAAGCACGCCGCCAAAGAGGATGGCTCCCATCAGCCACGGCCACTCGCGCACCGTCAGCCCCGTACGTTGCCAACCTCGATCCCGAGCGAAACGAACAATGGCCAGGCCGACACCACTGCTCAGATACAACAACCCGGCCAGGAGCATCGGCGCAACATCCACCCCCAACAGCTTGGCCAGCGGCGTACTGGCGCCGAACAAGGCGGCGGCAGCCAATGCATAGAGAACACTCAGATTCATATTCGGATCGCCTGTCAGGCTCGTTGCGTGCGGTGACGCATGATGGCTTGGCCTGTGTGGAAATGATGTGAATCGCCCCGCACCAGACAAGCGCGCCCTCTCCCAGCCAATAGCAAAAACCCTGAACCTTTCGATTCAGGGTTTTCAGACCTGGAATTGGGCATCACCCATGCTCAACGCCGGGCACCCCACCACCCCTCTCTCAGTAACCGTTATTCCAGTGGATGTTGAGATCGCGCATAGCCGCCACTTTCATGTCGACCATGCTGCGCTGTTCCAGCCCTTTGCGGGTGGTGATGACCTGGTATCTGCCGGCCGGCAACTGCACAAAGACGATCGGGCCCGCTCCGCTCAGGCTCAACAGCTGATGCCCTTGCGGGTTCTGGATCAGCACATCGACATCCGAGGTGTATTCATTCCCTGAGCCGACGGAAAAGGTCATGTGCAGGTTGTAACCCTTGGCCTGCTGAATGGCCCGCGACTCGTCCAGGCCGATGCCGCCGCTGACATAGGAAATGCCGTTCTGTTGCAGCGGCTCCAATTGCACGCCAGCCGGGTCGATCGGCTCATTGCTGGTGGAGGCGGAGCGCACGCTCACTGGTGCAGCCAATAGCAGCACCGCGATAACACCTGACAGGACACTCATAGAAAAGGACTTCATGATGACCACTCCCGGGTTCGTCTCGAACCACTGAATGGGACGCCACCGTCAGGCCTCTGGCCCCGGGACGGCAGCGCCCGGGTCTCCCCTGCTTCATCTTGAATGGCCAGGCCATGTCTCAGACCAGAAGCCGAATGAAAACCCTCGCTCGCCTTGTGCAACCAGGCTCGCCCATAGCTCCTGCTATTGAGTGTAAAACCTGACACAGGGCGGTTTAGATCGATTCGGCGTGAGGCCTTTAACCAAAGGTACCTAGGCTAGAGGACCAGCCCCTCGGCTCGGAGCCTGCGCCGCCTGCCAATGCTTCATCTCCTCGGCGATGAAATGCTGCACCAGATCGCTGTACATCTTCTCGATGGCATCCGGGTTCAGGCCTTCGGCCGCCGCCCAATCGCGACGAGTGGCCAACATGGCTTTGAAACGCTCCTCGGCGCGTACGGTGGCCGCCGAGGTCTTGAATTTCGATGCCGCCAGTACGTACTGGAAGCGCGCGCCGAGCAAGGCGATGACCGCTCGATCCAGGGCATCGATTTCCCGGCGGATATCGTCCATGCCCTGGCATTGTTCCGGGCTCATCTGGTTCTTCACTTCCATGCTCAAGGCTCCATCGACGAATAGGGATACCCGGGCTCGACCGGGCCCGGATTATTCCCATGGGCCCGCCTGGGAGTAAAGTTGCAGGCATCCGCCCATCCGGGCGCAAAGGAACTGCTCTCGTGAACCAGAAGCGAACCCGAGTCCGCCTGCCCCACCCCCAGCCCGGCAAGACCCGCAGCGGGGCCTGGTTTTTTTTGCTGATCGGCAGCGTGCTGCTGGCACTGACTGCACTGCTGGGCTGGACCCTGGTAAGCGCGCTGCTGGACGGACAGATCGTCACCAGCAACCGTGCCGGGCCGAAGCTCGCCTACAGCCAGGCGTTGCAGCCCACCAAGTTTTATATCGAGCTGCTCTGGCAGGGCACCAGCACCCTGTTGCTGGGTGCCCTGGCAGTTGCCGCGCTGTGGATCGCCCGGGTATTAATGGGCGCACAAAAAAATCGTCGCTGAACGCCAGGGGTCGCTCCGGCCCGTTACAGCCGCCAAGGAACAACCGCCCATGTCCCTGCTGCCCTCGCCCGACCTGCCTGCCGCCCGCCCCGCCACTGCCGAGCCGGCGCCCGGCCCCAGTGAACGCTTCAGCGAAGTGGCGGCGGACGGTTTCCGCCTTGGCGGCTTCAGCTGGCGCCACGCGCAAGCCGATCCGGCGCGCGCAGTGGTGATCATCAACGCCGCGACCTCGGTGCGCTGCCGCTATTACTTTCGCTTCGCCGACTACCTGTTCGCCAACGGCTTAGACGTGATGACCTACGACTACCGCGGCATCGGCGAGTCGCGCCCGGCCTCGCTCAAGGGGCTCAAGGCATCCTGGTCGGATTGGGGCGCGCTGGATTTCGAAGCCATGCTGCAACGCGCCCGGCGCGAGTTTCCCGGGCAACCGATCGACGTGGTGGGCCACAGCTTCGGCGGCTGCGCCCTGGGCCTGGCGGCCTCCGCCGGGGTGATCCGCCGCGCGGCCACCATGGGCGCGCAGTTCGCCTACTGGCGCGACTACGTGCCCGCCCAACGCTGGCGCATGCTGGGCAAGTGGCATGTGCTGATGCCCCTGCTGACCCGCCTGTACGGCTACTTCCCCGGCAAGCGCCTGGGCTGGATGGAAGACACCCCCGCCGGGGTGGTCCGCGACTGGGCCACCCCGCATCCACGCTACGAAGGCCGCCCCAGCGGCCGCAGGCTGGCCGCAGAGCGCAGTGGGCAGCCCTTCGCCCAGGTCAGCGCCCCGATCCTCGCCATCAGCGTCAGCGACGACCCCTTTGGCACCGTGGCAGCCATCGAGCGGCTACTGGGCTACTTCGACAACAGCACGCGCACCCATTGGCGCATTCGCCCCGAGGACATCGGTGAGGTCGAGATCGGCCACTTCGCCTTCTTCCACAGCCGCTTCGAAAGCCGGCTCTGGCCGCTGCTGCTGCACTGGCTGCAGCACGCAAGCCCGGCCCCGAACAGCCCGGGGCAAGAGCTGACGCCGGGGCGCTGATCAGGCAAAGGCGTTGATGAACCAGGTGATCAGCGGGATCGCCACGATGTCGATCAATACCGCACCGCACAGCGGCACGATGATGAAGGCCTTGTAGGAAAAGACCTTGTAGTGATCACAGATCGCGCCCATGTTGGCCACCGCATTGGGCGTGGCCCCCAGGCCGTGGCCCATGAAGCCGGCACACAACACCGCCGCGTCGTAGTTGCCGCCAAACAGGCGGAACAGCAGGAATACGCACAGCAGCACCATCACCAGCACCTGCACCACCAGGATCACCAGCAGCGGCAGGCCGAGCTGTTCCAGTTCCCAGAACTTCAGGCTCATCATGGCCATGGTCAGGAACACCCCCAGGCATACGTCGCCCAGGGTGCTCACGGCGCTGTCGGGGATGTCGATGATCCGCGCCCGGTCATTGAGATTGCGCAGGATGATCGCCACGAACATCGCCCCCACGTAGCTTGGCAGGACGATGCCCAGGTGCTCGTTCAGCGCGCTGCCGATCCAGAAACCCAGCACCATGATCAGCAGAATGCAGGTCAGCAGGCGCAGCAGGGTCGGCGCATCCAAAGGCGCCACCGAACCCTGGGCAGCGCTTTCCAGGTGCTGCAGGGTACTGACCTGATCGGCCTGGATCTGCAGGCGGTTGCGCTCGATCAGCCAGCGCGCCAGCGGGCTGCCCAGCAAGCCGCCGGCAACCATGCCGAAGGTGGCCGAGGCCAGGGCCGCCGTGGTGGCCCCCACCGCCCCGAGGTTTTCCGCGATCGGGCCAAAGGCCGCCGCCGCGCCAAAGCCACCCTCCAGGGACACCGCACCGGCCATGATGCCCAGCAGCGGGTCGATGCCCAGCGCCTTGGCGGCACCGACCCCCACCAGGTTCTGCAGCAGCGCCAGGGACCAGCAGGCCCCCAGGTAGACGAACAGGATCTTGCCGCCACGACGCAGCAGGCCGAGGCTGCCCCCCAGGCCCACGGTGGTAAAGAACGCCACCATCAAGGGCGTCTGGATCGCGGTGTCGAGCTTGATCGCCAGCAGTTGCTGATCGCGCAGCAGCCAGACGATCAGGGCAAAGCCGAAACCGCCGATCACCGGCGCCGGGACACAGAGCTGGGTCAGCCAGCGGCTGCATTTCTTCAGCTGGGCTCCCACCCCCAGCAGGATCAGGGCCAGCGCCAGGGTGGTCAGCGCGTCCAATTCAAAAGTCGGCATGGCAAACATCTCTTCTTGTCATTGTGGTGTTGCGCGGCGAGGGGCATGCCCCTCAGTGAATCAGGCTGGCCAGCAGACGCGCGGCCACGCGGGCGGTGCGCTGGTCCTGGTCGAGCCCGGGATTGAGTTCGGCAATGTCGGCCACGCGCAATTTGCCGCTGGCCCGAGCACGGCGTACCAGGTGCTCGACCACCTGCACATCCACCCCATAGGCCGAGGGCGCGCTGACGCCGGGAGCCTGGCTGGCCGGCAGCACATCCAGGCACAGGGTCATGTAGAGCACGTCGATACCGTCGAGAAAAGTGTCCAGGCAGGCCTCGACTGCCGGCAGGTTCCAGCCCTGCATCTGCCGGTCCAGCAAGTAGCGCACATCGAGCTCCCGGGCTTGCTCGAACAGCGCCTGGGTGTTGCTCAACTCGCTGACCCCCAGGCAGCAATACTCGAAAGGCATGCCGGCCTGCCGGCAGTATTCGGCGATCTGCCGGAACGGCGTGCCCGAACTGCTTTGCGGCGCATGGCGCAGATCGAAGTGGGCATCGAAATTGAGAATGCCGATGCGCGGGCAGGGCTGTTGGCGGCGCAGGTGATCGGCCAGGCCACTGAAGCTAGCAAAGGCGATTTCATGACCACCGCCCAGCCCCAGGGCCAGGTGCCCCTGTTCGAGCAACAGGCCGAGGCGCTCGGCGTAGCGCTGCTGGGCGCTTTCCAGGTGGTGGTCGGTGCAGGTCACGTCCCCTGCGTCGTACAGCGGGCCGGTGCCGTGCCAGGCCAGGTTGGCCAGGGCCGCGCGCAAGGCTGCCGGGCCCTGGCTGGCACCGGTGCGCCCCTGGTTGCGCTTGACCCCTTCGTCACAGGCCAGCCCGAGCAAGGCGATACCCGCCGGCTGCTGTTCGGCCCAGGGCTGCACCCACTGGTGCCAGCGCCGGGCGGCAAGGCCTTCGGCCAGGTCGATACGACCCTGCCACAGGTGCATGGGGGCGGTGCTGATCATGGTCTTGCTCCAGTCAATTCAATCCAGTCGGGCGCTCAGGCGCTGGGCCGCTTCGCGGGTCCAGCGGATCAGCCGCTCACTGCGCTGTTCGGCGCGGAACGCCGGGGCCATGAGGCTGATGGCGCCTTGCAAGCGGTCACGGCTGTCCAGCAAGGGCGCGCTGACACCCCAGATGCCCAGATCGATCTCGCTCAGGCTCACCGCATGCCCGGCGGCGCGAATGGCCCCGTAGCTGTCCAGGTGCGCGGCGAAATCCGCCTCCTCGACGCCCTGCTGGCGCAGGATCGACAAGCACAGCTCAGGCTCCATGTAGGCCAGCAACACCTTGGCCGAGGCGCCCAGCAGCAGCGGCTGCGCCAGGCCTTTCTGGTAGCAGCAGCGCAAGGGCTGCGGGCTGTCCACCAGCTCGATGCAGATCGCCTGCCCGTTGCTTGGCACCATCAGCGCGACGCTTTCCTGGCTGAGTTCGGCCAGACGGTTGAGCTCCGGCTTGGCCAGGGTCACCAGCAGGCCTTCGCGGTCGAACTTCTTCGCCAGTTGCAGGCAAGCAGGCCCGGGCAGGTAACGGCCCTGGCCATTGTCCTGGGCCAGCCCCCAGCGCAGCAGGGTCTTGAGGTGGCGATAGGTGCTGCTCAGGGGCTGCTGCAGGTTCAGCGACAGCTCCTTGGCAGACATGGCCTCCGGGGATTGCCCCAGGGCCACGAGTATTTGCAGCAGACGGTCAGTGGGCGTGTGGTAGTGCATAGCGGCCTCTTGCAGCCATGGTGCATGGAGATTCCCGGCAAATGAAATCAGATTCCCAGGCAGTGGGAAAAGGCTGCAAAAAACCTTTGGCACAGGTGCTGCGCCGCAATGGACCTCGGCCCATGCAGGATCGTCGGTACTCGCCTTGAGGCCTTGGCGGGTGCCAGCGCAGCGATTTGCTGGCATCCTTTCCCGCCTGACCGGCCGTTCGCCCCGAATCCGCGAGCGCCGCCCCTTTGCGCAACAAGGTAAGACGCCCATGGCATCGATCGACAAACAACACAAACGTGCCGCCCGGGCAAAGGCCAAGGCCAAGCAGAACCGCGCCAAGCGCACTGCACCGACCTCGGAGCTGGAACTGGACCCCAACGACAGCCGCATCGACTTCGAATCGGTGGACCTGACCGAGCTGTTCGTGAAGATGCGCGACGCCGAGAAAACCAGCCAGCAGGCGCTGTGCACGGTCTTCCTCTCGGACCCGCTGCTGGAACTGGTCTATGAGCAGGAGGGCGAACAGGGCGCCACGGACTTCATCCTTGCGGCGCTGATCGAATACCGTAACTGGTCCACCGAGGCCGACGAGGCCACGGCCCTGGCCTGGATCGAGTCAGAGGCCTTCCAGGCCGACTACATGGCCGCATCCCAGGCACTGTTCAGCGCCGAAGGCTGAGTTTCTTCCGGGAATGAAAAAAGGGCGCATTCAGCAATGAATGCGCCCTTTTCCGTTTCAGCTAAACAGCCTGGCGTGATGCTCAGGCAGCTTCCAGCCGAGGGATTTCCATGCCGATGCGCGAGCTGGCGAAGTTCAGGTCGCCGCTGGCGATGGACTGGGCCTTGAAGCCTGCGCCGATCAGGTCGCGGACATACAGCTTGTTGTAGATGAACATGAACACCAGGTTGCTCAGGCCGAAGGTGAACATGGCCAGCAGGAACATGATGGCAGCCCATTTCCAGTCGGCGCGGAACAGTGCCGGGATGAAGCCGAAGAAGAACACGGTCCAGGAGAAACCAACTGGCGCTTCCTTGATGGCTCCGGTGTTCGGGTTTTTGAAGATGATTTTAGTGAACGCCATGCGCGTCTCCTTGCCGCCCTTTCTTTAAGGGACCAATGGCCGGGCGATCACCATTGAACCCTGAATGCTCGTTCTTCGAACCGGGACTGTCAGGCAGGCGCTGACACTCAGGAACCATGGCGGCTACGCAGGGAACAAGGGACAGAGGCAGAAGGCGGATTCAGGGCCCCGACAAGCATTCAATCCCTTGCAATACAGCGCTATTCCATAGCTCCTCTCACGCTGGCACGCAAGAGCTCTTATCGAAGAGCGCGCAGGCTACTATTTCGCCAGCGGGCTGTCCATGAAACGCCATGTAACAAGTCACAAATCCAGCAAAAAGGCCACCGTCAATGCTGACGGCAGCCTTTTTTGCCTTTCAGAACGCCAAACTCTCAGAGCCGGCGTCCCCTGCCGGGGCCTTCTTCAGTGCCTGGTGGTACTGCTCGGCGCTGATTTCGCTGAGTGTCGCGTAGCCGTCGTACTGGTAGAAACGCTGTTTGTCGCGAGCATAGCGGTCCGCGACAAACTCCAGGCTGGCCAGGTCGATGCGCTTGGCACTCACCGGCCGCCGGCCACAGAACAGCTTGCGCGTGCCCAATTGCAGAAAGTCCGGATGAGGAACCATCACTTCCTCCGGGCTGAATTCCACCTCCAGCGGTTTGCCGGCAGCAAACATCAGTGTCGCGGTGAAGGCGTAGCTGCCCATGACGCGAGTGTGCGCCGGGTCGAGGGGCTTCTTTCTTGCGCCGTAGTAATACACCGCCCCCTTGTCCCGGGCCCAGCCATGCCCGCATGACTCGAAGCTGGCCAGATCCGCTTTGGCCATAGGCTCGGGCACCTGATAAAAGACACTGTGGCAAAAAACCCTCTGGCCATCTGTCAGGTACGGGCCGCCCAGGGCACGGTAATGATCGGCGCAGGCCGAAGAGAATCGCTCCGGCACCCGGGTCTCGGCGCGATGAAAGGGGATCAGGTACAAGCCATTGGCGTCGCCACACAGGTGTGTGTCCAGCAGCTTGAAACTGCCGGCATCCAGACCATTGATGGGGCGGCCATGGAAGTGCACCTGGCTCCCCAGCTCGAACCCGGAGCCGATGGAACGCAAGGCCTGGGCTGTTGACGCCGATGGTGCCTGCAAGCGATGCCACCAATAACCTTGCAACTGCGGATGCGCCTCGAAGTACGCCGACCACTCTTGCAGCATGGTGTCATCGATCACCCCATCCGAACCGAGCGGGCCGTGCCTGTCACCCACCAGCAACGGCGAATAGTTGCCTTCGCCACGCTCCAGCTGGGCCACTACAAAACTCTCTACATCCACGTCCAGCGGCTTGCTGCGCCGGTAGACGCGATGCCGGTCAGCGTAGTAGTCGAATCCCAGGTGACGGAAACTCGGGCCATCGGCACCACGCAGGCGGGTGCCATTGCGGTAGACGAACTGATCATCCACGGCAAAGTACGGGTCCGCCGCTTCACTCTGGCTCAAGATCCGGCCACCGGCATCGAACACCGACTGAACACGGTTCAGCAGGCGGAAGTCACCGACATAGCGCAGGGTTTTTCCGGTCAGGTAATAAGCCCGCCGTGCGTCCTTGGCGTAGCGCTCGTTGAGCACGCTGAAAGTCGCCAGATCGACGTTGTCGATGCGGTAGAAATACTCATAGGCGATGCTCGAGCCCTGCTGCGCCTGGACGATCACCGAATGCCCATCCGTACCCCAGCGCCAGGCCAGCATCTGGAAGCCATCCGGATTGGCAATCGGCAACGGCGAACCGTCCTTCTGATGCAGCACAACGCCGCCCCGGCAGACTTGGCCGCTGATCACTTGATAAGCCGGATGGTTGGTACCGCGTACCTGCTGCTCCGCGCTGGCGATCGCCCGGGCGCCGAGGAAGACCTTGTCCCCGTCACTGAACAGCACCGACCCCGCAGGCCAGTTTTCTGGCACCGGGTGCACAAGCGCCAGGCGCTCAGGCTGCGCGCCGTCGATCACCTCCTGCCCGTAGTCATGACAGAAGTAGGCACGGCACTGATCACGCCAATGGTCATGGCCCAGGCTCTGCAAGCCCCGACACACACGCACCGGCAAGGCTTGCAACGGGTGGTAGCCATAACGCGCGAAGTAACGGGGCAACGCATAATAATCGGCCCGCGCATCACGCAGCAGGTGCCGATGAACACGATGTCGCCAGAGCGGCTCGCCCTCTACCAGGGGGGAAGCCGGGAATTGCTCGGTCGCGGCCTGGCAAGCCTGCTCAGCCGGGGTCCGCCCTTCACGCTGCAGCATGAGGTACACGTCCCGGGCTCGCTCCTCCACCAACAGCGCCCCCTCTACGAAGGCGAACCCTTGATGCCATTCGAGGTCGAGCAGTTCCCACTCGGCATTATCCATATCCAGGTCTTTCATCGCTGCATCCCAAGCTAACCGAGTGGCGGATTATCAGCAGGCGCCCCGGGTGGGTAAAGCGTCCCGTCGCCAGGCCGCGAGCGAGCCTCTGCCCGCCACCAGCAGCCCCCCCCAAGTTGCATCCGGACATGAAAAAGGCCGCGGTCATTTCTGAGCGCGGCCTTTTCATAAAGAGCGGAGCAAACCGTCAGTTCAGTGCCAGGGCACCATTGCGCTCGGCCTTGCGCCGACGGGCCACCAACAGGCCGGCAGCGATGACGATGACACTGAGCAGGCCAGTGGCAAGGATCTCCACCCGGTGCTCTTCCTGGAACAGCATGATGCCCAGCACCGCGACGATGAACACGATCACAGCGTAAGTCAGGCCCGGGAACAGCCACATGCGGAAGGCGATCTTCTCGCCGGCAGCCATGCGCTTGTGGCGCATGCGCAGTTGCGAGACGGCAATCACCAGGTACACCAGCAAAGCGATGGCGCCGGAGCTGGCCAGGAGGAATTCGAACACCGCCGCCGGAGCGACATAGTTGGCGAACACCGCGAGGAAGGCCGCAGCGGTGGACAGGATCACCGCCCAATAAGGCGTGCCGCTGGCGTTGGTGCGCTTGGCGGCGGCCGGGGCATCGCCACGCTTGCCCAGGGAGAACAGCATGCGCGAGGCAGTGTAGAGCGCCGAGTTCAGGCAACTGGTCACGGCCACCAGCACCACCAGGTCAACGATCAGCTTGGCATTGGGGATGCCCATGCGGTCGAGCACGGTCTGGTAGGAGCCGACCTGCGCCAGGCTCGGGTCGTTCCACGGCACCAGGGCCACAACGATAAAGATCGATACCAGGTAGAACAGGCCGATCCGCCAGATCACCGAGTTGGTGGCCTTGGAGATCTGCTTGCCCGGGTTGTGGGATTCCGCCGCGGCGATGGTGACGATCTCGGTGCCCATGAAGGAGAACATGGTGGTCAGCATGGCGGCCAGCACCGCGCCCATGCCGTTGGGCATGAAGCCTTGGGTGTCCACCAGATGCGAGACGCCGCTGACCTGGCTGTTGGGCAGTAAGCCGCAAATGGCCGCCAGGCCGAGGATCACGAAGCCGATGATGGCTACCACCTTGATCAGGGCGAACCAGAACTCGAACTCACCGTAGTTCTTCACGCTGAACAGGTTGGTGGCGGTCAGCAGCAGGGTGATCACCAGAGTGAAGACCCAGATCGCCACGTTGGGGAACCAGGCATGCAGGATGGTCGCGGCAGCGTTGGCTTCCAGGGGAATCACCAGCACCCAGAACCACCAGTACAGCCAACCGATGGTGAAACCGGCCCAGTGGCCGATGGCGCGGTCCGCGTAGGTGGAGAACGATCCGGTGTCCGGCGAAGCCACGGCCATTTCCGCCAGCATGCGCATCACCAGCACCACCAGGGTGCCGGCGGCAGCATAGGCCAGCAGCACGGCGGGGCCGGCTTCGGCAATGGCGTGGCCGGAGCCGACGAAGAGGCCTGCGCCGATCACACCGGCAATCGACAGCATGGTCACATGCCGCGGTTTGAGCCCCTGTTCGAGGTCATTGGAGAGTTGCGTACCGCTCATGAAAAGCACCTTTGCAACGAAAAAAGAGTAACTCCACCCGGTCTGCATTCGTTCTCGTAAAAAGAATCCAACAGGGCGTTCTTTATATCGCACGCAAGAATTGCGCCAAAATGTTACAGAACCCCGGGCAACAAGGGTTGGCGAGCCGACCGATGGAAATCCCAAGCCATTGAGAACAATGGCATTTCGCTATTTCGTTACCAGCCGACTCACTTGCAGGACGAAATGGCGCACCAAAAACACACCCGAAAAGCAGTCGATGAGCGATTAGAGTGCAGATCCATGACCTTTGGCCCGTTAACCCTTCCAACACCCGGCCAAAGCTGGCACCATCGCGCCTTTTTTTACGCGACACCTACCGGATTTCAGGCGGATCCAGGGTTCAAACAGGCGTTCGGTTGTTGATGGGGCGACAGTCTTCTGTGCTGATGCGACAACCTGCCACACACCGTCTGTTTACCTCCGGTAGCGCTGTTGGCTGCGCTTGGAACCCTATGCTAGCTTGGCGCCTCGCCAGGAAGGCCGCCCAACAGCAGGAGCACAATGAACTCAATGAGGACCGCACATGGCTGAGGCCACGCCCGCGCTTGAAATCCGCAACTTGCACAAACGCTACGGCACTCAGGAGGTACTCAAGGGTATCTCGCTGACCGCACGCGACGGTGACGTGATATCGATCCTGGGTTCCTCCGGCTCCGGCAAGTCCACTTTCCTGCGCTGCATCAACCTGCTGGAAAACCCGCACCAGGGCCAGATCCTGGTGGCCGGCGAAGAGCTCAAGCTCAAGGCCGCGAAAAACGGCGAGCTGGTAGCCGCCGACGGCAAGCAGATCAACCGCCTGCGCAGCGAAATCGGGTTCGTCTTCCAGAATTTCAATCTCTGGCCGCACATGAGCGTGCTCGACAACATCATCGAGGCGCCACGCCGGGTGCTGGGCCAGAGCAAGGCCGAGGCCATCGAAGTGGCCGAGGCGCTGCTGGCCAAGGTCGGCATCGCCGACAAGCGCCACGCCTACCCGGCACAGCTGTCCGGCGGCCAGCAGCAACGCGCCGCCATCGCCCGGACCCTGGCGATGCAACCCAAAGTCATCCTGTTCGACGAGCCGACCTCGGCCCTGGACCCGGAAATGGTCCAGGAAGTCCTCAACGTGATCCGCGCCCTGGCCGAAGAAGGCCGCACCATGCTGCTGGTCACCCACGAAATGAGCTTTGCCCGTCAGGTCTCCAGCGAAGTGGTGTTTCTGCACCAGGGTCTGGTAGAAGAGCAAGGATCGCCACAGCAGGTCTTCGAGAACCCGCTTTCGGCACGCTGCAAACAATTCATGTCCAGCAACCGCTAACGGAGCTACACGCATGCAGAGCTATAAGAAAATCCTCCTGGCCGCTGCCGTCACCCTGGCCTTCAGCGCCAGCGCTGCCGCCGAGACCCTGAAGATGGGCATCGAAGCAGCCTACCCGCCGTTCAACAACAAGGATGCCAGCGGCCAAGTGGTCGGCTTCGACAAGGACATCGGCGACGCCCTGTGCGCCAAGATGAAAGTCGAGTGCACCGTGGTCACCTCCGACTGGGACGGCATCATTCCGGCCCTGAACGCGAAGAAGTTCGACTTCCTGATCTCCTCGCTGTCGATCACCGATGAGCGCAAGCAGGCGGTGGACTTCACCGACCCGTACTACTCCAACAAGCTGCAGTTCATCGCTCCCAAGGCCAAGACCGACTTCAAGACCGACAAGGCCTCGCTCAAGGGCAAGATCATCGGCGCGCAACGGGCGACCCTGGCCGGCACCTGGCTGGAAGACAACCTGGGCGACGACATCACCATCAAGCTCTACGACACCCAGGAAAACGCTTACCTGGACCTGACTTCCGGCCGCCTGGACGCGATCCTGGCCGACAAGTACGTCAACTACGAGTGGCTCAAGAGCGACGCGGGCAAGCCTTATGAGTTCAAGGGCGAGCCTATGGTGGAAAGCGACAAGATCGGGATTGCCGTGCGCAAGAAAGATCCACTGCGCGAAAAGCTGAACGCCGCCCTGAAAGAAATCGTGGCCGACGGCACCTACAAGAAAATCAACGACAAGTACTTCCCGTTCAGCATCTATTGATACTGACTTGCCTGACCGGCGCTCGCCCCCTGGGCGCCGGTCCTTAGCAAAGCCATCCAGACCCCATGAATATCGATCTCTACGGATTCGGCCCGGCGCTCGCCGCCGGCGCGCTGATGACCGTCAAGCTGGCCCTCTCGGCGTTATGCCTGGGACTGGTGCTCGGCCTGCTCGGCGCCTTGGCCAAGACTTCCCCGTACAAGCCATTGCGCTGGCTTGGCGAAACCTATTCGACCATCGTGCGTGGCGTCCCGGAACTGCTGTGGGTGCTGCTGATCTACTACGGCACGGTGAACATGATGAGCGCGCTGGGCGAGCATTTCGGCAACCCCGATCTGGCCCTCAGTCCGTTTCTCGCCGGGGTGATCGCCCTCGGGCTGTGCTTTGGCGCCTATGCCACTGAAGTGTTTCGTGGCGCGATCCTGGCCATCCCCAAGGGCCACCGCGAGGCCGGCACCGCGCTGGGCCTTTCCAAGTTTCGGATATTCAGCCGCCTGATCCTGCCGCAGATGTGGCGCATCGCCCTGCCGGGCCTGGGCAACCTGTTCATGATCCTGATGAAGGACACCGCGCTGGTGTCGGTAATCGGCCTTGAAGAAATCATGCGCCACGCGCAGAACGCCGTGACCTTCGCCAAGCATCCCTTCACCTTCTTCATGGTCGCGGCCTTCATGTACCTGGGCCTGACCGTGCTGGCCATGACCGGCATGCACTTCCTGGAAAAACGCGCCGCCCGCGGCTTTGTGAGGACGACGTAATGGAATGGGAAGTCATCTACAAATGGCTGCCGAAGTTCATCCAGGGCGCGACGCTGACCCTGGAGTTGGTGGGCATCGCCGTGATTCTCGGTTTGCTGCTGGCCATCCCCTTGGGCATCGCCCGTTCGTCCAAGCTCTGGTACGTGCGCGCCCTGCCCTACGCCTACATCTTCTTCTTTCGCGGCACGCCGCTGCTGGTGCAGCTGTTCCTGGTGTATTACGGCCTGGCGCAGTTCGATGCGGTGCGCGACAGCTTCATGTGGCCCTACCTGCGCGACCCGTTCTGGTGCGCGACCGCCACCATGACCCTGCACACCGCGGCCTACATCGCCGAGATCCTGCGCGGCGCCATCCAGGCCATTCCCCCCGGTGAGATCGAAGCCGCGCGGGCCCTGGGCATGTCCCGGCCCAAGGCGCTGTTCTATATCATCCTGCCGCGGGCGGCGCGCATCGGCCTGCCGGCCTACAGCAACGAAGTGATCCTGATGCTCAAGGCCAGCTCCCTGGCCAGTACCGTGACCCTGCTGGAACTGACCGGCATGGCGCGCACCATCATCGCCCGCAACTACCTGACGGTGGACATGTTCTTCACCGCCGGGGTGTTCTACCTGTTGATGTCGTTCATCCTGGTCCAGGCGTTCCGCCAACTGGAACGCTGGCTGCGGGTCGACGCCTGCCAGGGACGCTGATCTTCTCCCGCTCCCGCCAGGGAGCGGGCCTGCCCCGGACGCCATGACCATGCCTGCGATTCTCCAAGGCCCTGCGCTGCTCAGCCGTTTCCAGGCCCTGGACCGTTTTTTGCTGGAACACCAGGCCCTCTGGCGCCCGCGTCCGTTCAACCACCTGCAACTGCCGTGGGAAACCGCTCATCCCGAACTCGCCCAGTGGTTGCGCCAGCGCTCCCTGGAAGACGCCGAAGCGGCCCACAACCACCCGGAGCAACTCCAGGCACCGGCCCCCTTTACCCCACTGGCGGATCAAGCCCGAGCACTCGGTGCGGTGGGCGAACTCCCCATAAAGGCACTGCCCGCGCCTCACCCACGCCTCAATGTCGACGTGCCCGGGCGCAAGTGGCAGCAGATCGAAGCCTTCGCCGCCTGCCTGCAATTCGACCGCACACCGACTCACTGGCTCGACTGGTGCTCCGGCAAGGGCCACCTCGGCAGGCGCCTGCTGCAACCCGAGCAGCAACTGACCTGCCTGGAATACGACCCGGCGCTGATCGAGAGTGGCGAGCAACTGAGCCGGCACCACGGTTTGCCCGCCCGCCATCTGCAACAGGACGTGCTGGCCGATGACACAGCCCTGCGCCTGCACGCCGAGCACAGCCCGGTGGCCCTGCACGCGTGCGGCGATCTGCATGTGCGCTTGATCCAGCTGGCCAGCCAGCAGGGTTGTCCACAGCTGGCCATCGCCCCCTGCTGCTACAACCGCACCCGCGCCAGCCACTACCAGGGCTTATCCACAGCCGCCCAGGCATCCCCCCTGGACCTGTCCCTGGAAGACCTGGCCTTGCCCATGAGCGAAACCGTCACTGCCGGTGCCCGAGTTCGGCGTCAGCGCGACACCTCCATGGCCCGCCGCCTGGCATTCGACCTGCTGCAACGGCAAGTGCGTGGCCTCGACGAATACCTGCCGACGCCATCCCTGCCCAGCCACTGGCTGGACAAACCCTTCGCCGACTACTGCCGCGACCTCGCCGCCCTCAAGGACTTATCCACAGTCGATTGCCAGGATTGGGCCGCGCTCGAAGCGGCCGGCTGGCAGCGCCTGGCCCAGGTGCGCAACCTGGAACTGCTGCGGGGCCTGTTCCGCCGCCCCATGGAGTTGTGGCTGGCGTTGGACCGCGGGCTGTTCCTGCAAGAGCAGGGCTATGCCGTGCGCCTCGGAACCTTCTGCGAGGCCCCCTTGACCCCGCGCAATCTGCTGCTGCTGGCAGAGCGCCCGTAACCGCCTGGTACGACAGGTCCGACCCAAGCTGTTTATGCATAACCACTGCGGCCAGTGACCTCACTAACGGACGTCGGACACCCCATGGGTAACCCACAACCCATTGAAAGTCGCCGATCAAGCCGGGGGATTCCCCTCAACTTCACGAAAGAAAAAAACCAAGCTCATTACGCCTACTAGTCTCTAAGGCGAGCTGGACACCAGCAGCACTCAAGCCACAGCTCTGGCGCAACTAAAGCGGTCATTTTTCGACAGGAAGTCGCCAAGTCCCAACACACATACAGGGAGTTACTCATGAACGTCATAGACCCTCAGTCACACACCTACGAAACCCTGCAAAAGGGGTTCAACTTGCGCTGGCCGCCCAGTATCGAACAGGGCGCAAAGCGGATTTATGTGTGTACGACACCCGATGAAGTTCTGGCCGCAGCCAATACGGCACTGCGTGACGGCTATCGCATCACGGTGCGCAGTGGCGGCCACTGCTACGAGGGTTTTGTTTCCAACAAGTTAAGCGGCGAGACAGAAAGCCTGGCAATTATCGACATCGGTGAAATGAAAGGCCTGAAGTACGAAGAGAGCCAATCCATCACATCTCCCTGGGACAACCAGAACAAGAAGTATCGATTCATGGCATTAACCGGCAATCAGAACTGGGACGGTTACCTGTCGCTGTACAAGCAGGCCGGGCGCACCATTCCTGGTGGCTCATGCTATTCGGTCGGTTTGGGCGGGCACATCAGCGGCGGCGGTTACGGTTTGTTATCGCGCCTTCAGGGCTTGACCGTGGACTGGGTAACCGGCGTCGACATTCTTGTGCCTGTGGAAAACTCGCGGCAACTTAAGTTCCGGCATGTTCGCGCAGACAGTCCATCGAACGAAGACAAGGCATTGTTTACCGCCTGTTGCGGGGCCGGCGGTGGCAACTTCGGCATCATCATCGGCTACTACTTCGACCAACTGCCCCAAGCCCCGCAACAAGCCTACTGGATTCCCCTGGCCTACCCGTGGAAAGAGCTGATTCCCAACTTCTCGAACTTCCTGCGGGCCTATTGGCAATGGTTCTCGGATAACGACGCCGCCGCGACCAGCCCAGTGGAAGGGGTTGGCAATGGTGGATTGTTCACCCTGCTGAAACTGAACCATGTGGATACCTCCGACCATGTGGTGCTGGCGATCCAATACACCGGTCCCAATGGCCTGGTCGGCGGCGCAAACGATGTACCGCTCAACGACTTCATCAGCAAGATGAATGCCGCGGCGGGCATCACGCCGACTCTCCATGACGGTTTCATCGCACCCAACATTGCACCGCTCAGGCACCCGCTTGCCGGCAGGAAGTTCAAAGGGGCGGTGGCTGAACACACGGCGATGGATTGGCTGTACGTCACTCAAATGATCAACGGCTCGGGCAACAATCAGCGGGGCAAATACAAGTCTGACTATCAGGTCGAACAGTTCTCCGAGCAGGCCTGCAACGCGTTGCTGACGCACTTGACCGAAGCCACGCCAGACAAACGCTTCAGCCAGTCGCTGGTACAGATCGACTCCTACGGCGGGGCGATCAATAAAAAGGGCATGGGAACAACTGCCGTTCCTCAAAGAAGCTCACTGCTTAAAGCCCAATACCAGACGTACTGGACCAACGCTGCCGATGACGCGGTGCAAATAGCCTGGATTCGCAACATCTTCAATGCCGTACACGGCGGCAAGCCGAAAAGACCCGCCTACGATGGCTGCTACATCAACTACCCCGATGTCGATATGAAGTACACCGCTACAGGCGCTGTAGACCCCGACTGGTTGAACTTGTACTACGGCTGGAACACACCACTCATCAACACACTTTGCAACCTGAAGGCCTCAATTGACCCCAACAACCTGTTCCGTCATGAAATGTCCATCCCGGCCACAAAGGCGGAATAGGTACCGACCCGAGCACAGCACAACGGCATAACCACAGCGTGCTCGATTGAGCCTCCAGGCGTCCGTGCGCCATTGGCTCGATGAGCATGCTGTGCGCTTGTGCGACAGGCTGTCGCGACCTGTGGATAAGTCTGTTGATGGAATTCTGGCAAAGCCTTGGATTGCTTGGCCTTGGATGACCTTCACGGACTGGTCATTTTTTGTTCACAAAATAAAAGCCCGAAAAAACAGCCAGTTGCATAAAGATGAGAACGGCTCCACAAATTCGACAGTTCCCGGCCCTGGCAACCCATCCGTTGTGCATAAACACCTGAGCGAACAGGCATAACGCCATTCGCCCAGGTGCCATGGGACGATCTCAGGCAAGGGCCTGATAGCGGCGGCTACTCATCGGCCCGCGCCGGAATCCACCACTCTTCGCCTCGGGCCGTGCTGATGTACTCCGGCCAGCGGAAGTCGTGGGGCACCTGGAAGTCCTTGGGCAGCAGCGGCGCCTGCCAGCGACTGCCGCCGATACCGCCACCGGTGCGCTCGACGAACTCGGCCTTGGCCGCGCTGAGCAACGCCTCGTCGGTCAGCAGGTCCACCAGGGTCGCGGCAATGGTCTTGGCCGCCACTTCGATCATCGGGTCGATGGTCTGGCGGATGCCGCCCAGGGCGTTGGACACCCAGTCCGGATAGACCGTGCCAGCTGGCGCGCTGAGCATCGGCCGGGCCACCAGCAGGCGCACGGTGGGGCAGTGCCAGGTGTATTCCGGGTAGTCATCGGAGGTCAGGTAGTTCTGCCAGGCGGGCATTTGCAGGCGCATCTGGCGCTCGCATTCCTGGGGTTCGATCAAGGCTTCGGTGGCCGGCAGAAATGGCCGTTCCATGGCTTCGAGGCCAAGGTTGCGCTGGATTTCCCGAGCGATCTCCCGGGCTTCTTCGTCCCACTGTGGAGCACCCACCGCCGCCAGGTTGTCGTAGGTGACCTGGGCCATGACGTAGTTGGGCAGGCCGCCCCGGGACTTGCACACCCAGGTCTTTTTCCAGCGGCAGCCGGTGGCCATGGCGGCCGCTGCGGCGTTGTTGTCCATGACCTGGGAGATGGTCTCGGCCTGCTCGATGGAATCGCAGCGCAGCAGGTACTGGATCTGCGACAGGTGCGGCGGCAGGTTGTCCGCGGTGGCCTGGCCGGCGGTGAGAATCGCCTCGTTGTAGCTCCACAGGCCGGTGAACGGCAGGGTCGAACGGCGCAGGCTTTCGTTCAGGGTGTAGAAATGCACCAGGGCGTCGTTGGCCCCCGGCGCCCGGGCCGCCAGATGGTTCTGCGGGATCGGGCTGTAGCGATCGGCGGCGATCCAGTTCTGCGGATCCTCGCAGGTAAAGCTGTAGATGTAGGCGTAGGCGATGCCGCAGTGGGTGTCCCAGGTGGTGGTGTTGTTCAGCGGCAACATGTAGGTGGGGTGGAAGCTGATGGCGGCATCCAGGTCATCGTAGTAGCCCTTGGCGGCGTGGACCGGCTTGGAGGCGCGGAGCTTTTCCGCCGGCTCGCCGAAGAACCTGATACTGCCCTGCAGGCCGAATTCCACCATGGTCGCCTTGGCCGCCAGGGCCCCGCCCAGGGCGCTGATGCCCAGGGCCGAGTGCGGGTCGGTGTGCCCCGGAGCGAAGCGCGACAGACCATCGCGCGGCTGCTTGCGGGTAGTGGCCGCCTGGCAGTTGCCAGGCACCGCATCGTATTCGCCGTAGGTGGCCAGCAGCGGTCCCTGGCCCTGGGTGAAGGTGGCGCAGAAGGCCGTGGGCATGCCGCCGCTGGCGCGCTCGACGGTGAAGCCCTCGGCTTCCAGCAGTTGCACGTACCAGGCGCTGGACTTGTATTCACGAAAGGCCGGCTCGGCGTAATGCCAGATGATCTGGTGCCAGTCCGACAGTTGCTGGCGGTGGCGCTCAACCCAATCCATGGCGAATTCTTTGTAACGGGACATCCGCGGCACTCCTGGTTATCCAGGTTCCGGCCGGCCGGCGCCAGGACGCCACAGCGCCCCCACTCGGCCTGCGGGACCTCTTGTTGTTATTAGGCTTGTCCGGTCGGCTACAGGCCGGATCGAGGCTCAGTATTGGTGAAGCACCGATTACATCAATCGAATTTTTTAGGCGGCAATGTCAAAGTAAATTGACCAGTTTGCCGAGAGGTCGGCCCATACTGCGCCGCACTATGTGCGGAATACGAACGCCGTCGAACACAGGTTCCCTTGACCCGGAGGTTGTATGCGCTACCCCTCGATCACCGCCCTGCGCGCCCTCGACGCGGTCGCCCGGCTGGGCAGCGTCACTGCTGCCGCCCAGCAACTGAGCCTGACCCGCAGCGCCATCAGCCACCAGATCATCAGCCTGGAACAGAGCCTGGGTTTTGCCCTCACCGAACGGGTCGGGCGCGGCATCGGCCTGACCTACCAGGGCCAGTGCTATGCCCGGGAGGTGCGGCGCATCCTGGCCGACATCCAGGACGCCGGGCGGCGTTTCGACGGCCTGTCGGTGTCCGGAAAACTGCGCATCAGCTGCAACCCGGGGTTCGCCAGTTTCTGGCTGTGCAATCACATCAACGGTTTCCTGCGCCAGTACCCCCAGGTGCAGTTGCAGGTGGTCAGCCCGCGCTCCCAGGACGACACCAGCGACGCCGAAGCCGACCTGTTCATCGCCTATGGCATCGGCGACTGGCCGGGGCTGCTGGTGGAGCAGATCGTTACCCTGCGCTTCTCGCCGGTGTGCAGCCCGCGCCTGATCAACGCCATCGGCGGCCTGAAGACCCCACTGGACCTCAAGGACTTCCCGCTGATCCACATGAGCGACACCAGCGACTGGCGGGTCTGGCTGGCAGCGGCGGGCGCCAGCCAGGTCAACGCCGACAGCGGCATCACCTTCTCCGATGCGCACTGTGCCCAGTCGGCCTGCATCGCCGCCCAGGGCGTGGCGATTGGCGACAACCTGCTCAGTGGCGACGCCCTGGCCCGGGGCCTGCTGGTGCGCCCGTTCGACATCAGCATCAGCGCCTTGCGCGGCTACTTCCTGGTGATCGACCCGGCCAAGGCCGAGCGCTCGGTGGTCCAGGCCTTCAGCGCCTGGTTGAAGAACCAGTTGCAGACCAGCGCCCAGCACATCTCGGACGCCCCCTCCGGCGAACCCTGAGGCGCTCGCGACTGGGAAATTTCACTCACCAATGAGACAAAAATTATTCCATTGATGTGGCGTTGCTTTTCACAATAATGAGCCGACCGCCTGCTGTTCCGACAATAAAAATTCCATAGCGCAGGCCGGCTTTGCGGGAGATCTCCGTAGTGTCCAGCAGTCCCTCGACTCAACTCAGCGCCCAAGGAATCAGCCAGTTCTACGGCAACTTCACTGCCCTGGACGGCATCGACCTCGACGTTCGCCAAGGCGAATTCCTCACCCTGCTCGGCCCCTCGGGCTCAGGCAAGACCACCCTGTTGATGATCCTCGCGGGCTTCCTCACCCCCAGCGTCGGCAAGCTGCTGGAGCGCGGTGTGGACATCAGCCGGCGGCCGGCGGAAAAACGCAACTACGGCATGGTGTTCCAGGGCTACGCGCTGTTTCCCCACATGAGCGTGGCCGACAACGTCGCCTACCCGTTGCGCATCCGAGGCGTGAAAGCCGAGGAGCGCCAGCGCCGGGTCAAGCACATCCTCGAAGTGGTGGGCCTGGGCGCCCACCTGAACAAGAAGCCGTCCGAACTTTCCGGTGGCCAGCAACAGCGCGTCGCCATCGCCCGGGCCCTGGTGTTCGAGCCGGACATGCTGCTGCTGGACGAGCCGCTCTCGGCCCTGGACAAGAACCTGCGCGAGCAACTGCAGACCGAGCTGCAACGCATTCATCGCCAGGTCGGCACCAGCTTCGTCTTCGTCACCCATGACCAGGGTGAAGCCCTGGCGCTGTCGACCCGCATCGCCATCTTCAACCAGGGGCGGCTGGCACAGATCGACACCCCGGAAACCATCTACGACCGCCCGCGCAACCGCTTCGTCGCCGAGTTCCTGGGCAAGATGAACCTGTTCCCGCTGCAGGGCATTTCCCGTAACGGCAGCCAGGCCAGCGGACGCTTTGGCGACAGCCCGTTGCAGGCCACCACAAACGGGGAAATCAGCAACCAGCCGCAGTTGCTGGCGGTACGCCCGGAACACATGACCCTGCACACCGAGCGCCCGCAAGCCGGCGAACACAATGTGCTGCCCGCCTGCCTCGGCGAGCGGGTGTACCAGGGCTCCAGCACCCACCTGGCGCTGAACATCAGCCCGGAACTGGCACCGGTAAACCTCTCGGTGCCCGGCGATCACCCCGGCGCCCGATTGCCCAGCGGCACCCCGGTGTGGCTGAGCTGGCCGGTACGCCACAGCTTCCTGCTGGAAGCCTGAGCCGGCCGCTCCCCCATCGCGCACAGCTCTCCCATAACAATAATCGGCCGGCGCGCCCTGCACCGGCCTCGCGAGGACTTGCCCCATGAGCCAGCACCATCAACGCGACTGCATTGAAATCCTCATCGAAAAAGCCCGCGGCGGGCAGGTCAGCCGCCGCACCTTCCTCCAGGCCATGGGCCTGCTGGCGGCGGTGCCCCTGGCATTGCGCAGCGGTATCAGCTGGGCCGCCGACAAGCCCCTGGTGGTGGTCAACTGGGGCGGCGACGCACTCAATGCCTTTCGCAGCGCCTGGACCGACAGCTTCACCAAGAGCACCGGCATCCCGGTGCGCATCGACGGCGCCGGCCCCACCGAAGGGGCCATCCGTTCGCAGCTGGCCAGCGGCCGGCCGAGCTGGGACGTGGTCGACGTGGACAGCTACAGCGCCATGACCCTGGGCCGCGACAAGGTCCTGCAACCCCTGGACTACAGCGTGGTGCAGCGGGACCTGGTGGCGCCGTCGCTGTCCCACGAGCACGGCATCGCCGGCTACCTGTTCAGCTACGTGATCGCCTGGGACAGCCAGAAGTTCGGCGACAACGGCCCCAAGGACTGGGCGGACTTCTGGAACGTGGAGAAATTCCCCGGCAAGCGCACCCTCTACAAGTGGATGAACGGCATGCTCGAAGCCGCGCTGCTGGCCGATGGCGTGGCCGCCGAGCAGTTGTACCCGCTGGACGTGCCCCGGGCCTTGCGCAAGATCGATGAGCTCAAGCCCCATGTCCTGTCGTTCTGGGGCTCGGGCGCCGAAAGCCAGCAGTTGATGATCGAAGGCGAAGCCTCCATGGGCGCCATCTGGCACACCCGCGCCACCCTGCTCCACGAAGACAGCGGCGGCCGCATCAAGTGGGGCTTCGACCATGCCTTCCTCAACGCCAGCAGCTGGGGCGTGCTCAAGGACAACCCCGCGGGCACCGCACCGGCCATGCAGTTCATCCAGCACGCCTTGCAGCCGGCCGGGCAACTGAAGCTGTTCGAGGCCCTGGGCAACGGCCCGTCCAACGCCGCCACCCAGCAATTGATGAGCGCCGAACAGCGGGAGATCAACTGCGCCTCCGAAGCCAACATGAAGAAGCAGATCTTCCTCGACACCCAGTGGTACGCCGACCACTACTCCAGCACCCTGGAGCAGTACCTGACCCACCTGTCCAAATGAGCCGCCGACCATGAGTGCAACCCGAACCGCACGCCTGGAACGCAGCCTGCTGCTGTTCCCGCTGCCGCTGCTGCTGGTGGTGTTCTATCTGTTGCCGTTCTTCGGCGTGGTGAGCTGGAGCTTCACCCTGCCGGAGACAGGCTTCGGGCAGTACCAGCGCATCGCAACCGACCCGGCGATCCACGACATGCTCCTGCGCACCCTGCGCCTGTGCCTGATCGTGAGCCTCTTGGCCCTGGTGATCGGCTACCTGCTGGCCTACTGCTGGGTGTTCAGCCCGCCGTTCTGGCAGCGCATGGTGGAGATCTGCGTGTTCATCCCGTTCTGGATCTCGGTGCTGGTGCGGGCCTTCGGCTGGCTGATCGCCCTGCGCAGCAACGGCGTGGTCAACGACAGCCTGCTGTCCCTGGGCTGGATCGATCACCCCTTGCAACTGACCCGCAACGAACTGGGGGTGGTGATCGGCATGCTGCACTTCATGATCCCCTATGCCCTGTTCCCGCTGCTGTCGAGCATGCGCCAGCTGGATCAACGGGTGCTGCTGGCCTCACGCGGCCTGGGGGCCGGCGCCCTGCGCACCTTCTGGCAGGTGCTGCTGCCGCAGACCCTGCCGGGGCTGCTGGGGGCCTTCATCATGGTCTTCGTGTTCTGCCTGGGCTTCTTCATCACCCCGGTGCTGCTGGGCGGCGGGCAGACGGTGATGATTGCCGAATACGTGTTCCTGCAGATGTTCCAGACCAGCAACTGGGGCCTGGGCGCGGCCCTGAGCCTGGTGCTGCTGACCCTGGTCAGCGCGCTGATCTGGCTGCTGATGCGCATCACCCGTGTCAATCGACTGGTGGGTTGAGATCACTATGAATACACATCGCACTGCCCTGAGTACCCGCTTGATCGCCGTGGTCGCCATGGCCTTCATGCTGTTCCCGCTGCTGACGGTGATCCCGGTGTCCTTCACCGCCAAGCGCTACCTGTCGATGCCCGAGGGCAACTGGTCGCTGCGTCACTACGAGGCGTTGCTGAGCAACCCCGACTGGCTGTCGAGCATCGGCCAGAGCCTGGCCATCGCCAGCGCCACCAGCCTGATCGCCACCTTGCTGGCGGTGAGCTTCAGCCTCGGCATCTGGTACCTGCGCTCGCGCCTGGCAACCCTGCTGATCGGTCTGGTGCTGCTGCCCATGGCCATTCCGCCGGTGATCTCGGCGCTGGTGCTGTACTTCATGGAAACCAACCTCGGGCGCATCGCCCCGGGCTGGGGCTACGACACCCTGCCCGGGGTGGTGATCGCCCACGTGGTGATGGTGGTGCCCTACGGCGTGGTGACCATGCTGGTGGCCCTGAGCCAGGTGGACCGGCGCATCGAGCTGGCCTCGCGCAACCTGGGGGCGAGCCTGATGCAGACCGCCTTCCTGGTGATGTTGCCGAACCTCAAGCTGGGGATCTTCTCCACCGCGCTGCTGAGCTTTGCCCTGTCCTGGGAGGAAGTGGCGGTGACCCTGTTCATCACCAGTGTCGACGTCAACACCCTGCCGCGGCGGATCTGGAGCGGCCTGCGCGATAACGTCGACCCCAGCGTGGCGGCGATCTCGGTGCTGCTGATCGGCCTGACCCTGCTGGTACTCATGGGCCGCCTGGCCTTGCAGTACGCCGCCCAGCGCCGCGCCCGCTCCTAGCGCCCGTGGCGAGGGAGCTTGCTCCCTCGCCACGGGGCCCACCCTACTCCCTGGCTATTCGCTTCCGAGCTGACCGAAGTCATCCCTCACTCCCCGCGTTTTATCCGATAGTGCCCCGCTCGCCCACCCGGTTGCCCAGGCTCTTCTAGACTCAATGGGTGGTCGTAGATGGAACCGAACAAGTCGCTTTCGTGCAGATGAACCAGAAGCAGCGTGTCAAGCTGCCCTTTATGCCCTGAACAGGTGCGGCAACGACCGCGCCGGGTACAACAAGATGCCCATTCAGGGTGCATGGCCAACGGCCTGAAACGCCGCGCTACCGTGACGCGGCAACCAGCGCCGCAGCCGACACTTTCGGACAGCCGACAACCACCAGGTGCGTCCGTGACCGTGAGGAATGCTGTATGCCTGATGAAACACTGCACCTGCCTCTGATCCAACGCCTGCTGGAGCGCCACAAAGACTCCCCGGGCGCGCTGCTGCCGATCCTCCACCAGATCCAGGAAGAGCTCGGCTACATCCCCGATCCCGCCATCCCGGAAATAGCCCACAGCCTCAACCTGAGCCAGGCCGAAGTTCGCGGGGTAATCAGCTTCTACCATGACTTTCGTACCTCGCCGCCGGCGCGGCACATCCTGCGCCTGTGCCGCGCCGAATCCTGCCAGAGCCGCGGCGCCGAGCAACTGGCGGCGCAGCTGCGCGAGCGCCTGCAACTGGACGACCACGGCAGCAGCGCCGACGGCAACATCAGCCTGCGGCCGGTATATTGCCTGGGGGCCTGCGCCTGCTCGCCAGCCCTGGAGCTGGATGGCCAGCTGCATGCACGCCTGAGCGCAGAGCGCCTGGACGCGCTGCTCGACAGCTGCCGGGAGGACGCGTGATGCCCAGCCTCTACCTGCCCTGTGATTCCCTGGCCCGCGCCGTGGGCGCCGATGAAGTGGCCAAGGCCATCGCCACCCAGGCCGAACAGCGCCAGCTACCGCTGCAACTGCAACGCACCAGCTCCCGTGGCCTGTACTGGCTGGAGCCGCTGCTGGAAGTCGACACCCCGGACGGGCGCCTGGGCTTCGGCCCGGTGGGCGCCGCCGACGTACCGGCGCTGCTGGACGCCCTGCAAGGCGATGCCGCCAGCCATCCCCTGGCCCTGGGCCGGGTCGAAGACCTGCCCTACCTGAAGAACCAGCAACGCCTGCTGTTCGCCCGCGCCGGCATTACCCGGCCGCTGTCCCTGGCCGACTACCGGGCCCACGGCGGCTTCGAGGGCCTGACCCGCTCCATCGCCCTGGGCGGCGAGCAGACCGTGGCCGCGGTGCTCGACTCCGGCCTGCGTGGCCGCGGCGGCGCGGCCTTCCCCGCCGGGATCAAATGGCGCACCGTGCGCGACACGCCGCCGCAGCAGAAGTACGTGGTGTGCAACGCCGACGAAGGCGACTCCGGCACCTTCGCCGACCGCATGCTGATGGAGGGCGACCCGTTCCTGCTGATCGAAGGCATGGCCATTGCCGGCCTCGCGGTCGGCGCCAGCTACGGCTACATCTACGTACGCTCGGAATACCCCCAGGCCGTGGCGACCCTGCGCGAGGCCCTGGACATCGCCCGGGATGCCGGTTACCTCGGGGCCAACGCCGGCGGTAGCGGCCAGGCCTTCGACATGGAAGTGCGGGTCGGTGCCGGGGCCTATATCTGCGGCGAGGAAACCGCCCTGCTGGACTCCCTGGAAGGCAAGCGCGGCATCGTCCGCGCCAAGCCGCCGATCCCGGCGCTGCAAGGCCTGTTCGGCCAGCCGACCCTGGTGCACAACGTGCTGACCCTGGCCTCGGTGCCGCTGATCCTGGCCAAGGGCGCGGCGTTCTATCGCGACTACGGCATGGGCCGCTCCCTGGGCACCATGCCCTTCCAACTGGCGGGCAACGTGCGCCACGGCGGTCTGGTGGAGCGGGCCTTCGGCCTGACCCTGCGCGAGCTGGTGGAAGGCTATGGCGGCGGCACCGCCAGTGGCCGGCCACTGAAGGCGGCGCAAGTCGGTGGCCCCCTGGGCGCCTGGGTACCGCCTTCGCAGTTCGATACGCCGCTGGATTACGAAGCCTTCGCCGCCATGGGCGCGATGCTCGGCCACGGCGGTGTGGTGGTGGCCGATGACAGCCTGGACCTGGCCCGCATGGCGCGCTTCGCCCTGCAGTTCTGCGCCGAGGAATCCTGCGGCAAATGCACCCCGTGCCGCATCGGCTCGACCCGCGGCGTGGAGGTCATCGATCGCCTGCTGGCCGCTCCCGATCAAGGCCGCCGCGATGAGCAGGCGCTGATCCTCAAGGACCTGTGCGACACCCTGCAATACGGCTCGCTGTGCGCCCTGGGCGGGATGACCTCCTACCCGGTGGCCAGCGCCCTGAAGCACTTTCCCGCCGACTTCGGTCTGGCGTCCTCGGAGGCCGAGCAATGATCAGTATTTTCGACCCAGCCACAGACATCGATCTCAATGCCGTGGACTTCGGCACCCCGGCCCGCGACAGCCAGGTGCAGGTCAGCCTGAACATCGACGGGCGCAGCATCAGCGTGCCCCAGGGCACCTCGGTGATGCGCGCCGCGGCCCTGATGGGCACCACCATTCCCAAACTCTGCGCCACCGACAGCCTGGAAGCCTTCGGCTCGTGCCGCATGTGCCTGGTGGAGATCGACGGCATGCGCGGCTACCCGGCCTCCTGCACCACCCCGGTCAGCGAAGGCATGGTGGTGCATACGCAAACGCCGAAACTGGCGACCCTGCGCCGCAACGTGATGGAGCTGTACATCTCCGACCACCCGCTGGATTGCCTGACCTGCTCGGCCAACGGCAACTGCGAACTGCAGACCGTGGCCGGCCAGGTGGGCCTGCGGGAAGTGCGCTACGGCTATGACGGCGCCAACCACCTGCAGGATCAGAAAGACACCTCCAACCCCTACTTCGACTACGACCCGAGCAAGTGCATCGTCTGCAACCGCTGCGTGCGCGCCTGCGAGGAAACCCAGGGCACCTTCGCCCTGACCATCAGCGGCCGCGGCTTCGAATCCCGGGTTGCGGCGGCCGGTGGCGACAACTTCCTGGACTCCGAATGCGTGTCCTGCGGCGCCTGCGTGCAGGCCTGCCCCACCGCCACCCTGATGGAAAAGAGCGTGGTGCAGATGGGCCAGCCGGAGCGGGCGGTGATCACCACCTGCGCCTACTGCGGCGTGGGTTGCTCGTTCCGCGCCGAGATGAAGGGCGACCAGCTGGTGCGCATGGTTCCGGACAAGAACGGCCAGGCCAACCACGGCCACTCCTGCGTCAAGGGCCGCTTCGCCTGGGGCTACGCCACCCACCCGGACCGCATCACCAAGCCGATGATCCGCAAGCACATCAGCGACCCTTGGCAGGAAGTCAGCTGGGACGAAGCAGTGTCCTACGCCGCCAGCGAACTGCGGCGCATCCAGTTCAAATATGGCCGCGATTCCATCGGCGGCATCACCTCCAGCCGTTGTACCAACGAGGAAACCTACCTGGTGCAGAAGCTGGTGCGGGCGGCCTTCGGCAACAACAACGTCGACACCTGCGCCCGGGTCTGCCACTCGCCTACCGGCTACGGCCTCAAGCAGACCCTGGGGGAATCCGCCGGGACCCAGAGCTTCGACTCGGTGATGCAGGCCGACGTAATCCTGGTGATGGGCGCCAACCCCAGCGACGCCCACCCGGTGTTCGGTTCCCAGCTCAAACGGCGCCTGCGTGAAGGGGCCAAGCTGATCGTCATCGACCCGCGGCGCATCGACCTGGTGGACTCGGTGCACGCCCGCGCCGAGCTGCACCTGGCCCTGCGCCCCGGCACCAACGTGGCCATGCTCAATGCCCTGGCACATGTGATAGTCACTGAAGGGCTGGTCGACCAGGAGTTCGTCAGCGCCCGCTGCGAGCCCGAGGCCTTCGCCCTGTGGAGCGCCTTCGTCAGCCGCGCGGACAACTCGCCGGAAGTGCTCGGCGCCATCTGCGGCGTGCCCGCCGCCGATATCCGTGCCGCCGCCCGCCTCTACGCCACTGGCGGCAACGCGGCGATCTACTACGGCCTGGGGGTCACTGAGCACAGCCAGGGCAGCACCTCGGTCATGGGCATCGCCAACCTGGCCATGGCCACCGGCAACATCGGCCGCGAAGGGGTGGGCGTGAACCCGCTGCGAGGGCAAAACAACGTCCAGGGTTCCTGCGACATGGGCTCCTTCCCCCACGAGCTGCCGGGCTATCGGCACATCTCCAACCAGGCGGTGCGCCAGCAGTTCGAGCAGGCCTGGAACGTCACCCTGCAGGCCGATCCCGGGCTGCGCATTCCAAACATGTTCGAAGCAGCCCTGGGCGGCAGCTTCAAGGGCCTGTACTGCCAGGGCGAGGACATCGCCCAGAGCGACCCCAACACCCAGCACGTGACCGCGGCCCTGTCGGCCATGGAATGCGTGGTGGTGCAGGACATCTTCCTCAACGAAACCGCCAAGTTCGCCCACGTGTTCCTGCCGGGCAGCTCGTTCCTGGAAAAGGACGGCACTTTCACCAACGCCGAACGGCGCATCTCCCGGGTGCGCAAGGTCATGGAGCCGCTGGGCGGCAAGGCCGACTGGGAAGGCACCCTGGCCCTGGCCGCGGCCCTGGGCTACCCGATGCACTACAGCCATCCCTCGGAAATCATGGATGAGATCGCCCGCCTGACCCCGACCTTCACCGGCGTCAGCTACGCCAGCCTGGACCGCCACGGCAGCCTGCAATGGCCGTGCAACGACGCCGCGCCTGACGGCACGCCGACCATGCACATCGACGAGTTCGTGCGTGGCAAGGGGCGCTTCATGCTCACCGGCTACGTGCCCACCGACGAGAAGGTCAATGGCCGCTACCCGCTGCTGCTGACCACCGGCCGCATCCTCAGCCAGTACAACGTCGGCGCCCAGACCCGGCGTACCGACAACGTCGCCTGGCACGCCGAGGACCGCCTGGAAATCCACCCCACCGATGCCGAGAGCCGGGGCATCAACGAAGGCGATTGGGTGGGCATCGGCAGCCGCGCCGGGCAGACCGTGCTGCGGGCCCGGGTCACCGAACGGGTGGCACCGGGGGTGGTCTACACCACCTTCCACTTCCCCGAGTCGGGGGCCAACGTGATCACCACCGACAACTCCGACTGGGCCACCAACTGTCCGGAATACAAGGTCACCGCGGTGGAAGTCAGCCGCGTCTACCACCCTTCCGAATGGCAGAAGCGCTACCAGGCATTCAGCGAAGAGCAGCATCGCCTGCTGGACAAGCGTGGCCGCTCCCGGGGCGGCAAGGCGGAGGTGCGCCGATGAGCACCGCCAACCTGATCAAGATGGCCAACCAGATCGCCTCGTACTTCGCCAATGAGCCGGACCAGGTACAGGCCGTGCTCAGCGTGCGCAACCACATGCAGATGTTCTGGACCCCAGGCATGCGCAAGGAACTGCTGGCCTGGCAGACCGAGCAGCAAGGGGCCGAACTGCACCCGCTGGTGCAGCAGGCGGTGCGCGACGCGGGCTGGGAGGCCTAGACAAGCCATCACCCCCGGCCTGCTACCCCAGGCCGGGGCTACCCTCCAACGGCTCAGCTACCCGGGCACTTGCTGTCCACCGGCGGCTTGGCCTGGACCGCCATCGGCATGACCGCTCCCGGCTTGCCCAGGGGCAACAACTGGTACACCGCAAAGGCACACATGGCTGCGGTTTCGCCGTTCGCCTGGGGGATGTAGTTCAGACCGACATAGGCCTCGTAGCTCTTGCCCGGCTCGAACAGCACCACCTTCCTCACCTCAGGGCAGGTGCTGTAGGTGCTGCCATAGCCACCTGCCGCCACGCCCCCGCCTTCCAGCAGGAAAGGCCGGCCCGCCGGTACCCGGTACTCGGTGGCGATCTCGTTGTAGGCGCCCTCGCCCCTGCGGATCGCCCCTGCGTAGGCCGGCAGTTTCGGCGCGAACCTGGGCAGCATGTCGATCTGCCGGGGCTGCACCGGGAACTGCGGGTAGTTGATGTTGGCCTGTTGATCGCTGCCGAAACGCCCGGCCTTGGCCAGGCGCTTGCTGTCCCCCAGGCACCCGGCATAGGCGTCCCCGCGCACCTCGCCGTTGGTGATCACCCGCAACTGCGCGGTCGGCACGCTCAGGGGCGGTTCCGAATAGGGCTGTACCGGTTTGGCACTGCAAGCGCCGAGCAACGCCAACGCGGCCAGCAGGGTGGGAGTTGCGAGATTCATCACTGAAGTTTCCTTTGACTGAGGCGGCCACCGGGCCCGCACAGGCTATCGGCCGAGTGCCCGCAGCCTTCACTGCCACCCAGGCACTTTCCACAAAACACAAGCCAGCTTGTGCCCGCCGGGATGTACCCGGCAACCCCTGCCACCTACGCTGCGCCGACCTGCCTTCAACAACAAAAACAAAAGGAAGCGACGGTTATGGCACTCGATTATCTGGTAATGGCGATCTACGTCCTGCTGATGGCCGGCCTCGGCTGGTGGGGCATGCGCAAAGTGAAAAACCAGGATGACTTTCTGGTGGCCGGGCGCCGCCTGGGCCCGGCCCTGTACCTGGGCACGCTGTCGGCGGTGATGCTCGGCGGCGCTTCCACCATAGGCTCGGTGCGCCTGGGCTACAGCTACGGCATTTCCGGGCTGTGGCTGGTGTTCATGCTGGGCCTGGGGATCATCGTGCTGAGCCTGGTGTTCTCCCGGCAGATCGCCCAGTTGCGGGTCTTTACCGTGACCCAGATCCTAGAGCAGCGCTACCAGGCGTCCTCGCGGCTGATCGGTGGCTGCGTGATGGTGGCCTACGACCTGATGGTGGCGGTGACCGCCACCATCGCCATCGGCTCGATCACCGAAGTGGTGTTCGAGATCCCGCGGATCACAGCGATCCTCTGCGGAGGCGGCCTGGTGATCTTCTACTCGGTGATCGGCGGCATGTGGTCGCTGACCCTCACCGACATCATCCAGTTCGTGATCATGACCCTGGGGATCTTCGGCGTCCTGCTGCCCATGAGCCTGGGCCAGGCCGGCGGCCTGGAAGCCTTGCAGGCCAACCTGCCGGCGGGCTTCTTCGAGCTGGGCAATATCGGCCTGGACACCATCCTCACCTACTTCCTGCTGTACTTCTTCGGCGCCCTGATCGGCCAGGACATCTGGCAGCGGCTGTTCACCGCCCGCAGTGAAAGCGTGGTGCGCTACGCCGGGCTCGGCGCCGGGATCTACTGCATGTTCTATGGCGCCGCCTGCGCCCTGGTGGGAGCCGCCGCCAAGCTGCTGCTGCCGGACCTGGCGGTGGCGGAAAACGCCTTCGCCGAAATCACCCGCAGCGTGTTGCCCGCCGGCCTGCGCGGCTTGGTGGTGGCCGCTGCCCTGGCCGCCATCATGTCCACCGCCAGCGCCTGCCTGCTGGCTTCGGCCACGGTGCTCAAGGAAGACATCTACAGCCGCTTCCTTACCCGGGGCGGGGAAAACCACCTGGCCAGCAGCCGCTGGATCACCCTCGGGCTGGGGGCGGCGATGCTGTTGATGGCGTGCCTGGTGAACGACGTGATCGCCGGGCTGAGCATCGCCTACAACCTGCTGGTGGGCGGCCTGCTGGTGCCGATCATGGGCGCGCTGCTGTGGCGCCGCGCCTCGGCCAGGGGCGCCATCGCCTGCATGCTCACCGGCAGCCTGACGGTGATCGCGTTCATGGTCCGCGACGGCATTCTCGCCAACACCCCGATCTACTACGGGCTCGGGGTCAGCCTGCTGACCTTTGTCGGCGTCAGCCTGACAAGCCGGGCGGCACCGGCACTGCGCAGCGCCACCGAATAAATCCTTCACAGCGAACAAGGAACCCCGCCATGTCCAAGCCCTTTCCCCAACCCGTGGATGCCGCCCTGGTCCCACGCTTCGCCGGCATTCCAAGCTTCATGCGCCTGCCGCTGTTCAACGACCCGGCCCAGGTGCAGATCGCCCTGGTGGGCGTGCCCTGGGACGGCGGCACCACCAACCGTGCCGGTGCCCGCCACGGCCCGCGGGAGGTGCGCAACCAGTCGAGCCTGATGCGCAAGGTGCACCATGTCAGCCGCATCGCCCCTTATGACCTGGTCCGGGTCGGTGACCTGGGTGATGCACCGGTGAACCCCATCGACCTGCTGGATTCGCTGAAACAGATCGAAGGTTTCTTCAGCCAATTGCACCAGGCCGGCGCCGTGCCCCTGGCGGTGGGTGGCGACCACCTGGTGACCCTGCCGATCTTCCGCGCCCTGGCCCGCCACCGCCCCATCGGCATGGTGCACTTCGATGCCCACTCCGACACCAACGACCGCTACTTCGGCGACAACCTCTACACCCACGGCACGCCCTTTCGCCGCGCCATCGAAGAAGGCCTGCTGGACCCCAAGCGCACGGTGCAGATCGGCATTCGCGGTTCGATCTACAGCGCCGACGACGAGGCTTTCGCCCGGGACTGCGGGATTCGCGTGATCCACATGGAAGAGTTCGCCGACATCGGCGTCGAAGCCACCCTGGCCGAAGCCCGGCGCGTGGTGGGCGACGGCCCGACCTACATCAGCTTCGACGTCGACGTGCTCGACCCGGCCTTCGCCCCCGGCACCGGCACCCCGGAGATCGGCGGCATGAACACCCTCCAGGCCCAGCAGATGATCCGCGGCCTGCGCGGCCTGAACCTGGTCGGCGCCGACGTGGTGGAAGTCTCGCCGCCCTTCGACGTCGGCGGCGCCACCGCCCTGGTGGGCGCGACCCTGATGTTCGAGTTGCTGTGCATCCTCGCCGAATCGATAGCGCAAGGCTCCTGAGGAGGGCCAGCCAATCGTTTGCCAGCGGACGCGGCCCTGAGCGCTTCGCAAAAATAGTCAGATTTCAGGGGTTTACAGAAGCCCGCCAATCGCTATAATCGTCGCCCTGACACGCCGGTATAGCTCAGTTGGTAGAGCAACTGACTTGTAATCAGTAGGTCCCGGGTTCGACTCCTGGTGCCGGCACCATACAAAACAAAGCCCTCGCAGCGATGCGAGGGCTTTGTTGTTTCCAGGGTCAAACAATCCTCTCCCGATGCCTTCAGCACCTTGCTGGACCCGGCATCACTGCGCTTCAGCCCCCCTTACCCTTCTTCGCAAGTCCCACAAGCACAACGTCCTTCGTGTTTAATGCACATCGCCAGCACGACTCCGGCAGGTGTTTTGCGCTAGTGTTTCCTGCGGACTCGGACGTTCCTCACGTGCACGGCCTTTGAACCAGGTGCAAACGCTCATGACCCATGCAACGCCCTCCATCAAACTCAGCACGCTTCAGCAAATAGCGCCCTACCTGAGCATGCGCGGGGTGTCGCCGCTGGAGTTCTTCCGGCGTTACGGGATTTCCCCGCAGGTTTTTCAATACCCGGATGCCTGGGTGCCGCGAGCGACCTGTTTTCACATCGCCAATGAAATGGCCGCGGTCGCACAGGACCCCTTCGCGGGTGCAACGGTGGGGCACCTGATCGAAGTACGCTCACTCGGCGCCTGGGGCGGGTTGATCCTGGGTTCGACCAACCTTGCCCAGGCGTGCGCAGTGGCAGCGATCCATACGGACTTACTGCATCAAGGAAGTGACGTAAGAATCGTTACCGAAGGCCGTACGACGAAGCTGATCCAGCAATTCACCGGGCAGCACGGGGCTGATCCGAAGCAGGTCATTCTCGGCACTCTGGCGCTGCTGAGGAAAGTGCCGCTCATGTCCGGCGAGCCTTGCGCCATACGGGTGCATCTGCAAAACCCGCGGGAGCGAGGAGATGAGGCGCTGGAGGAGTACCTGGGGCCGAATCTGCACATGAACGCGAAGCACAACATGATCGAATTCGACCGTGAGCTGCTCGACACCCCACTGCAACCTGCCCGGGATGACGCCTGGAAAGTCACCGAGGCCTTGAAGTCGACCGCGCAAGCCGCCGGTGTGCTGATCGAACGGATCGCGGATCAGGATCGATCCAAACTTACCGCTATTTCAAGAAACATCGGCTTGTCTTCCCGAACGCTACAGCGTCGCCTCAAGTACTGCGGCATCGACTTCGAAGACCTGCGTGACGAAACCCGTCGCAGCGAAGCACTGCAATTGATTGCCAGCGGCAAATACACCGCGACCGAGATTGCCTACATGGTGGGCTACAGTGATCAGGCGCACTTTACCCGAGCCTTCAAGCGCTGGACCGGAAGTTCGCCGTCGCGCTACCGCTCGCTCTTGGAAGATGATCGTTAACCTCTTTGCCTGACCCTCCCGCCCCACTATCGGGCGCCTTCAAATAACCCACTTCGCGGTACTTGCCTGTTGTGCTTTTGGCACCAAATGGCAAGTTTCCAGCAGGGTGTTCTTATAAAGTCTGAAAAGGTAATGCCCACTTAAAAGAGCTAGAGGTTTACATGCCCGATTCATCCACGGCCTGCATCGTCGCCCTGACGCTGGCCACTTTTGCCAGTGCACACGCTCAGTCATCCGCTGATGCGCCGGTGCGGGTAAATGTCGATAACTTTGCTCGCGCCGAGTCCGACCTCTACATGGGCAAGAGTGTGAAGAGTGGAGGCTTGGGGCGGTTTGTTCACAGCCGCGAAGCGGTTGCCATCGACGCTCAGGATGTCATCCGCATGAACAGGGACACGCTTTACTCGTCAGCGGTGTTCGATCTCGATGCCGGCCCGGTGACTGTCACCTTGCCTGAAGCCGGTGAGAGGTTCATGTCGATGCAAGTGGTCAACGAAGATCACTACGTGCCGGCAGTCATTTATGGGCCCGGTCCCCATACGCTGGCGAAAGAGGACATCGGCACACGCTATGTATTTGTCGCTATCCGCCTGTTCTTCGACCCCACGGATCGCAAAGACCTCGAGCAGGTGCATGCGCTGCAGGACGCCATCCAGGTCAGCCAGGCCAGGCACGGGGAGTTCGTGGTTCCGAAGTGGGATCAGGCGAGCCAGAAAAAAGTGCGTGATGCCCTGGCTGTTCTGGGTTCGACCCTTCCCGACTACAACCAGTCCTTTGGCCCGAAAGGCAGGGTCGATCCGGTGCGCCACCTGATCGGAACCGCAACGGGCTGGGGCGGCAACCCGAGCAGGGACGCCATCTACCTCGGAGCAGTATTGCCGCACAACGATGGAAAAACCGTCTACCGGCTCAAGGTTGAACAGGTACCGGTCAAGAGTTTCTGGTCTGTGAGTGTTTACAACGTCGACGGGTACTTTCAGAAAAACCCCTATGACGCCTATTCGCTGAACAACCTCACTGCCAAGAAAAGTGCCGATGGTTCAATTGTCATCCAGTTCGGGGGTTGCGAGGCCAAGGTCGTCAATTGCCTGGTTACGACACCCGGCTGGAACTACACCGTCAGGCTCTATCGACCGAGTAACGAAATACTCAGTGGCCAATGGCGTTTTCCACAGCCCGAGCCCGTCGATTTGTAAATTCGATTATTCGAGCAAGTGCAAGTTTGTCGAAACGACGGACTCCTGCCATCGGTACTTGTAAACGCACTGTGGCGATCAATGAGGCCAGCGCTTGCGCCGGGGGTTTACCGGCCTGCGCTCACCTCGGATACCAGCACCTGCAAGTTGAATATTAGTGATCAACTCAGCAATGGCTCTGCACTACAGAGTTCACACCCAAGGAAATGAACAATGACACTCAAGGATCATTCACATTCTTTCAGGTCTCCCGTGGTGTTCTCCCTAAGTGCAGCCCTTGCATTGATGCTAGTGCCGCCTGCCCAGGCTGCCCCGGCCGATTCAGGCGGCACGCCATCGGTGAAGGTAGGCGGTGGCTTGGCGGTTGGCCCGTTGTACCAGGGCGCTTCCCACTACGCCGCCTTCCCGTCACTGAAGCTCAAGGCGGTTATGCCGACCCAGGACTGGGGCACCTTTACTGCGGCCTTTCCGGAAGGGCTGCGATGGGATCTGCCGGGGCTGGCGCCTTTCGGCGTGGCCCTGCTGGTGGGTTATGACCCGGGGCGCAAGGAACGCATTCACACCCTGGACGGCCGTGATGACTACCTGCGGGGCATGGGCAACCTGGACAGCACCGCCCTGGTGGGGGCAGAAGCGTACTGGATCCTGCCCGCCGGCCGCTTGTTCGTACGCGGCCTGCAATCGAGCCAGAGGCGCAATTACGGTGGCGAAAGCCTGGGCCGTACGGCGTACCTGGAAGCTGGGGTTGCCACCACCTATCCGCTGTCTTCGACCTTGACCCTGGACTCGACGCTGTACGGCACCTGGAGCAACGAGAACGACATGATGGCCCGCTTCGGCGTCACCGCCCAGCAAGCCGCACGCACCCGGTTCGATGAATACCACCCCGGTGGCGGGATGCGCGACGTGACCTTGAAGCTGGGCCTGACCTGGCAATGGCAGCCACAGCTGGCACTGGAAGGTGGCATCAAGACCTACGCCCTGGTCTCCGACGCCCGTGACAGCCCGCTGACGGGGGAAAAGGTCGGTGCCGGAGCCTATCTGGACGCCTTGTACCGATTCTGATCAGCCGTGGTCATGGATAGAAAAGAGAACGCACGATGAAAAAAATACCTGAACCCTTCGCGGTGACACTGTCCCTGGCCGGCCTGCTCTGGTCGGCATGGGCGCTGGCCGAGGACGCCGCCACGAAGGTCACCGACCCGCACTTCAAGCTGGCGCCAGGCTACCTTGAACCGGCTGACTTGCCTATACGCCTGGCCTTGCTCGGGGCCCCGCCAAAACCGGGCTCCGCGGCCCTCGCGCGGGATGAAGAAGCACGGCGTGCGGCGCTGGCGCTGCGTGGCTCGAGCCGGGAGAAACTCGCGGCAACCGATGCAGAACTGTCATTCCCCGGCCCGGCGAAAACCTTCTCTTGCGCACTGGGCACGCAGATCAGCGAAAAGAGCACACCCCATCTCTATACCTTGATGCAGCGCACCCTGACGGATGCGGGGGGCTCCACCTACGCCGGAAAGAATGCCTACAACCGTACTCGCCCCTTCGTGGTGCATGACGAAGGCACGTGCCGCAAGGACATGGAGCCACTGCTGCGCACGGATGGCTCCTGGCCCTCCGGCCACTCCGCAGCGGGCTGGGCCTGGGGCCTGGTCCTGGCCGAGATCAGCCCGGCCCGCGCCACCGAACTGATGACCCGTGGCCTGGCATACGGCCAGAGCCGGATCATCTGCGACGCCCACTGGCAGAGCGACGTGGACGCTGGCCGCATCATGGGGGCCGCGACGGTCGCCAGCCTGCATGGCAATCCGGCATTCCTCGCCGATCTGGCGGCCGCGAAGGAGGAGGTCAAGGCAGCGCAGCAGGCCGGCCTGAAGCCTGCCGAGGACTGCGCAGCCGAAGGCGTGGCCCTTGGGCTGACCCAGCACTGATCGGAGAAACAGCATGATCCACCGTGACCATCCGCACTCACCGTTGCTGCACCGGCGTACCCGCCTGGCGCTGCTGCTCGGTGCCTTGACGACCGCCGGAACCAGCCTGCCGCCCGTGGCCATGGCGGCAGACGACGATGGCTGGCGGTTCAACGGCGGCCCGTACGTGTGGGGCGCCGGGATCCGCGGGCACGTAGGCCACCGCAGCACAGGGACCCAGTTCATCAAGTCCGACTTCTCGGACATCGCGCGCAGTGTCGACATGTCGGTGATGCTGATGGGCGAAGCGCGGCGCGGCCCCTACAGCGTGCTCGCCGACCTGATGTACATCGACACCGACACCCGCAACCGGCTGCCAGCCGGAGCGCTGGCGTCCAAGCTTGAGGTGCAGAGCAAGACCGCCTCGGGTTTCCTGGGGGGCGGCTACCAGGTGCTGGGGGATGACGATCATCGCCTGGACATCGCCGGCGGCGTGCGCGTCTGGTACAGCAGCACCAGCATCACCCTGCACGGTGGGCCGGCCGGGGGCCTGTCGGGCTCGGACAGGGCCACCTGGGCCGACGCGATGGCGGGGTTGCGCGGGCACTACGCCGTGAACGAGCGGTTCTGGCTCTCCGCCTGGGGCATGGCGGGCGCCGGGCAGTCCCGGGAAGACTGGGACCTGGCCGCACTGGCGGGCTGGGAGTTCCTGCCGGGCTTTTCGGCGGTGGCCGGCTACCGGGCCATGGGGGTCGATTATCGCCATGACGGGTTTGTCTACGACATCGTCCAGAAGGGCCCGCTGCTGGGTATCAGTGGGCGCTTCTGAGCCTTGTATCGCAAGGCTCCCCCCAGGCATGCGCTTCATGCTCCAATAGCCGCCGATTCCAGCTGCACGCAGGCCGCCCATGAAGCCCATCGCCGTATCGATTCTGACCCTGTTGCTCCACTCCCTGCTATTCAGCGCCCCGGCCCTGGCCGGTGATGCCGAAGCCGGCGCCAAGCTGTTCAAGCGCCTGTGCAGCGGCTGCCATAACATCGGGCCTTCGGTGCGCAGTTCCTTCGGGCCGCAGCTCAATGGCATCATCGACCGCCCCGCCGGCAGCGCCGCGGACTACCAGTACTCGACGGCCATGAAGTCCTCGGGCATTGTCTGGAGCCGGGACAAGCTCATCCAGTACCTGGAAGACCCCAAGGCCGTGGTGCCCGGTACCCGGATGATTTTCTGGGGGCTGAGCGATGAGGAAAAAATCGATAATCTGCTGGCCTATCTGCAGACGTTCCAGACCCCCTGACCCGTTTTCGACAAGGATGTGTTGATGAAGCTCCCTTTGCTCTCGCTGGCGGCCATGAGCCTCGCGCTGGCGCCCGATCTGCAGGCCGCCGGCTTCGACTGCGCCAAGGCCTCGACCCAAGTGGAAAAGACTGTCTGCGCCACGCCGACGCTGTCCGCCAAGGACGAGGAGATGACCCGCCGCTACCAGGCGCTGAAGCACTTGCAGGTGTTCCGCCTGCTGCAAGGCCACTGGTTGAAGAACACCCGCAATACCTGCCCCGACACCGATTGCCTGGAGTCGGTCTACCGGGCCCAGGTGAAAATGCTCACGTCGCTGCCGATTCCTCCCGAGCCCGCCCCGGACGCACTGCGCCCACTGGCTCCCGGCGAGGCGTACCTGGTCTATGACCCGGACGACTGGCAGAACTTCACCCTGGCCACCTTCAACAGCACCCTGCCCCAGGGCGACCAGCAGATCGTCGATGCCCAGGTGATAGCCGGGGTGCTGCATGTGGTGCTGTTTGTCGGGCGCTATCAGCAGGGCAAGCCGGTGTATGTCGGCACCCTG
Organism: Pseudomonas protegens CHA0; assembly: GCF_000397205.1. Classification (NCBI taxonomy): domain Bacteria; kingdom Pseudomonadati; phylum Pseudomonadota; class Gammaproteobacteria; order Pseudomonadales; family Pseudomonadaceae; genus Pseudomonas; species Pseudomonas protegens. Next base: position 369,348 of record NC_021237.1, on the reverse strand, counting down.
TATGAGTACGCCGATGACCAGCCGGGGCTGCATCCCATCGCCCAGGACATCGCCTTCGCCGGCTGGGCCAATCCCGGGGCCAACGACCAGGGGCCGCGCTACGCCGGGATAGTCGATGGCCAGTTCTACTACCGCGAGCAGCTGGCGGGCCAGTTGCAGCAAAGCATGGTCTACCGCCTGGGTTCGCGCAGCGCGCCCGCCAGCACCCAGCAGGTGTTCCAGGTTGGCTCCAACACCTTCATGCACGCCCGGGCACGGGTGGAGCAGGACCTCAATCGCGACAGCAGCCAGCTGTCCCTGAACTATGAGCGCGCCAACGCGGGCAGCCATTCGGAGAACATCACCGAGCAGAAACAGCCCGATGCCGGATGGGCCATCGTCAACCCGACCTGGAGCACCACGCGCCCGGTGCTGTACTTCGATAACCAAGGGCCCCGGGCCTGTATCTGGCGGGTCGATATGCGGGGCAAGGAGTTGTCGAAGATAGTCACCGATCACGACGCAATGTCGGCCCGGCCGGTGGATATCCATGGCCGTGAAGCGGTGGTCTACCTGCAGAGCAACCAGCTGAAGTTCGCCATCAATCCGGACGACTGACGAACAGCGTTCGCGGATAAAAAAAGGCTCGCGATCAGGCGAGCCTTTTTTATTGCATCAACCACGCTGCATTCAAGGCAGCTTGATCTTGTACTCGGCCAGCTTGGCCTGGTGCTGCGGCTCGACGTACTTCTGGTTCACCAGCTTGGCGAACTGTGCAAAGTCGGCGCGGGCGTCGTCGGTCTGGCCCAGTTTGTCGTAGGCCAGGCCGCGGTGGTAGAAGGCCCAGGCATAGTCGGGCTGCTTCAACAGGCCGGTGCTGTAGGCTTCCGCGGCCTCGCGATAGCGACCCAGGTCGTACAGCGTCTGGCCCAGGTGGTAGTAGGTCGGCATGTTGAAACCACTGCCCTTGCCCGCCTCGCCCAGGTTGTTGTCAAGGTTGGACTGCACCAGCTCCAGGGCCTTTTGCGGGTTGCCCGCTTCGCGATACAGACGGCTCAGGTCCAGCACCGCCCGAGCATCGGGCTTGGGGCCCAACTCGATGGATTTTTCCTTGGCGGCGATGGCTTCCGGGTAACGCTTGAAGCTGGCGTAGGCATCGGATTTGAGCCAGTACACCAGGCTCTGCATGGGCTGGCTCAGCTGGTTCTTCTCAAGGCACAGGTCGGCCTCTTGCAGCACCACGTCGAATTTTTCGGCCTTGGAAGCCTGGCCCACCATGCGGCAATGGGCGTAGTTGATCTGGTCCTGGCTCTGCAGGCTGGCGCAGCCAGTCACAGCAAGGGCACACACAAGCAGGAGCGACCCGCGTACAGACAATGAAGGCATGTTTTTCAATCCAGCAGATGGGCGTTGAGGTCAGGGCGATACACCTGCAGCAACGGCGCGGTGACCGTACCCTGCAAGCTGCAGAAGATCGTGGTGCGTCCGGCAATCGGCGCGTTGGTGGTACCGATGTCGATGCTCAGGATGCGTTCGACATAACCGAACGGCGTAGCCACGCCACCGCCCGCCAGGCCTTCGGTGCGCCACTGGTCGATGGGGTCGCCGACCCGGCGGATCTCCACCCGGCTCATGGCGCTGCGGTCTGCCTTCAGGCGGCTGTTGTCCACCAGCAGCGGCTTGAGCGCCGCGGCCACGTCCTTGGGCTGGCCCTCGGCGACAAAGCCCCAGAACAGCAGGTTGCCCACCGACTTCAGCGACTGAGCTTCGTTGTAGTAGCCCACCAGGCGCACGCCATTGACCAGCAGCGGCTGTTCGAAGGCCTGGTAGCGCCCGCCTTCCTGCAAAGGGTTCATGACCTTGGGCGCGCTTACCGCACCGTACCGGGCCAGGCTCAAGGTGCCGGTCGGCAGTCGGGCGGTATTCAGGTTCTGGAAGAACTGCGCATCACAGCGGGAGAAGTCGCTCAGCAACTGCTCGGGCGCAGTCGCTTGCTGGCCGTGGGCGATGCTGGCGACGCTCAGCAGGCACAGGCCGGATAGCAGGGTACGGAACATCGAAATCATCCGTGACAAGACAGGGGGGTGGACTGTAACAAGATTGATATGCGCCAACCACTGGCTGAAAAAAGCACCCGGGCGAGAACAGTCACCCGCCATCCCGGGCATTTCTGCAACCCGGATGCCCAGGCACAAAAAAGCCCCGAACCAGTCGGGGCTTTTTCCATTGCGCCACCTGAAGTCAGGCGGTGATCAGGCGTTCATCAGAACACGTTGATCGGGTAGTCGACGAACACACGCAGTTCGTTGCCGCCCACGTTGTACTCGGAAGACTTCTGCGAAACGCGCAGTACCGAGCTGCGTACTTTCACGCTCAGGTCTTTGGCTGGGCCACTCTGTACTACGTACTTGAACTGGTTGAAGATTTCCCGCTCGCTGCCGCCGGTGGAGGTCGAGGTGGTGATGTTGTCGCCACGCACGTAGGCCACGTTATAGGTCAGGCCCGGTACGCCGAAGGCGCCGAAGTCCAGACCGTAGCCCAGCTGCCAGCTGCGCTCGTCTTCGGCGTTGAAGTCGGACCAGTAGGAGTTGGCCAGGTAGATGGTGTTGCCGCCATCGCCCACGCGGTTCTGACCGCGCTGGTAGCCGCCGTAGGCATAGCCCAGGTGGCTGTCGCCGGTGCTGCGCTGGTGCGCCAGGGTGAAGGAGTGCGGGCCCATGGCGTAGGTGGCTGCCAGGCTCCAGATCTTGTTGTCTTCGCCGCCGGCTTTAGCCTTCTCGGCGTAGGACTTGTCCAGCTCGGTACGGTAGCCGTTGAAGTCCAGGGTCAGGGACTGGTCAGTGGCCAGCGGGAACACGTAGTTCAGGTTGATGTACTGCTTCTTCAGCACGTCTTCGACGTCGGAAGCGTACAGCGCGCCCTTGAACTGCTCGGTGAACTGGTAGCTACCGCCCAATACGTTGATCGACTTCAGGCCACCACTGTCACGGCCTTCGGCGCTCTTGCGCGATTCGGCGGTGAAGTGACCGGCGTTCAGCTCCAGGCCCTTGATCTCCTTGGAGGTGATCAGGGTACCGGTGTAGCTTTCCGGCAGCAGGCGCGAGTTGTCGTAGTTCAGCACCGGCAGGGCCGGCATCTGGTCACCGTAGGTCAGCACAGTGTTGGAGAAACGGAACTTGACTGCAGCACCGGCCTTGGCCAGGTCGTCTGCAGCGCTACCGCTGTCACCCTGCTTGAAGAAGTCGATGCCGCCGGCACCGCTGCGACCCTTGCCGCCGTCCAGGCGCAGTGCGTACAGGCCGAAGGCGTCAACGCCCACGCCCACGGTGCCTTGGGTGAAGCCCGAGGAGAAGGTGCCGATGAAACCCTGGCCCCATTCAGCCTTGTCCGGGTTGCCATCTTTGTAGTCACGGTTGATGTAAGCGTTGCGCAACAGCACTTTCAGGCTGCTGTCTTCAACAAAACCCTTGGCGTCGGCCTGGCCGTCGGCCATGGCCTGTGTTGCGCTCAAAATCCCCAGTGCAACCAAGCAGATCCGCTGTTTAAACATTTTATTTTCCTTATTACGGGTTGGTGACGCGCTGTGAGCTCCGCGGCTATGGCGATTGAACGCTCTTCTACCGTTGAAACAAAAAAGCCCGACCGCGGGTGAGCACGGTGGGCCTTTTATTATTCTGAAATATGGCTCCTGGCCACAGGCGTTGGGGCGAATCCTATCTGCGCCTTTAACAACGTGTCAATTTCGTGAATCGTCTTTGAATAGCTGAAAATATTCTAAGAACTGCGGGCTAGAGCATTGCCAGCTGCACACTGTGACTGTCCACGAATTGTTCGAAGTGGGTGACCTTGCCATCTTTAAGTGTCCACAAGTGAGCCACCCGTACATCGATCGGTTTGCCCGAGGCCTTGTAGACGCCCTGGTAATTGCCATAGGCGAACACCTTGTCGCCCTGGGCCACATAGTTCTCGACCTTGAAGGTGAAGTCCTGCCATTCCGAGCCCAGGCGCTTGAAGACGTGCTCCAGCACCGCCTCGAACCCTATGTAGGTGCCGGCATAGGGAAAGCCTGCCGCCTCGGTCCAGCGGGCATCGGGGGCCAGGGCCGCTGCGGTGTTGCGCGCATTTTCCTGGGAGTTGGCACCTTCGTAGGTGCTCTTGATCAACGCTAGGTTATCCATGGGTGACTCCACGCAGGTCAGGTGAGTTCAGGGTGTGCAACCGTCCAGGCCACAGGCCTGGACCACGCCATCGTGAGGGCCGCTATCGGCGCCCAGGGAGGTCTTCAGCCAGTCGGCGAAGGCCTCGGGTTTGCCCAGCCAGGGGCTGATGTCGAGCAACTGGTAACGACCATCGCGCTCCAGCACCAGGGTCGGGAAGCCTTGCCCGCCGACCTTGGCCAACAGCGCCCGGCTGGCCTTTATATGGTTGTCCAGTTCATGGGCCACCGCCTGGTCGAAGGCCGCCTCGAAGGCGACCGGGGCAAACCCCTGGGCCTGCGCCAGCTCCAGCAGCACCTGCCGGTCGGCGATCCTGCGTCCTTCCAGATAATGCGCCGTCTGCAACCGGCCCAGAAATTCCAGGCCCCGCCCTTCCATAGCCTGGGCCGCCAGTACGGCGGCAATCGGCGGCGCCGAGTCGAAGGTGGCCGTCTCATCCCGCAGCAGGCCCTCGAAATAGGCCTGGCCAAAAGGCTGCCCGGTGTACTCGGCGATCCGCCGGTCATGGGGCATGACGTAATCGCGCAGTTGCGGCGAGACCGGCTGGCGGTTGCGCCCGGTCATCATGCCGCCGGCATGGGCCACCACCGGCACCACCGCCTGGGCGGCCTGCACCAGCGGCTTGGCACCGTAGCACCAGCCGCACAGGGGATCATAAATATAGTGAAGGGTGGCCAAGGACATATCTGGGCTCCAGCAAGGTCTTGAAAATTCGATGTCACGCAGACTAGGCCGCGCGCGCCAAGGGAAAAACCTCGAATTGGCTTTTAGTCTGTTGCTGTAACCGGTCGAATCCGTCTGTTTAGCCTCAGTATGTGAACCGATACCTGAAAGATACATTCAGAAACAAATAGCCAGGGGAGCTTATTAGGGAATATTTAACATCTGGTAATGGCAAGCATTACCATTCGCGCCCTCGAATTTCCCCTTCTCGGATGCGTTTCAGATGCCTGCCCATTTCCGCCTCATGCCCCTGTCCCTGGGTCTTTGCACCCTGCTGGCCAACGGTTTTGCCTGCGCTGCCAGCACTACCCTGCCGATGACCTCCATCAGTGCCGAGGCCGAAGCCGACCCCGATGACCCTCGCGTCAAGGAAGTCAGCACTGCAACCCGTACCTCGACCCCGGCGCGCTACGTGCCCCAGGCCATCGACACAATCAAGACCGCCAACGTGCTGGACTACGGCGTCAACGACCTGGGCAGCGCCCTGAGTGGCATTCCCAACGTCAGCAGCGGCTCGGACACGCGCTTCGACAGCCTGCGGATCCGCGGCTTCGATGCCAGTAACGACTTCTACCTGGACGGCATCCGCGACGACAGCCAATACGTGCGCGACCTGCACAACATCGAGCGCATCGAAGTGCTCAAGGGCCCGGCGGCAGTGCTCTACGGCCGTGGCAGCCAGGGCGGGATCATCAACCGGGTGAGCAAGCTGCCGGAATTCGGCCGCCGCTCCAGCGTCGAAGTCCAGGGCGGCAGCCAGGACCTGCGCAGCCTGTATGCCGACCTCAGCGCCGACCCGACAGAGAACGTCAGCCTGCGCCTGAACCTGGGCAACGAGGACCGGAACAGTTTCCGCAAAGGCGTCAGCGGCAACCGCCAATTGTTCGCCCCGTCCATGAGCTGGCAACTGACCCCGGACCTGAACTGGCTGGTGCAGTACGAATACAGCCGCTACAACCGCACCCCGGACCGCGGCATCCCCGGGGTCAATGGACGCCCGGCGGACGTCAGCCGCGACACCACCTACGGCGATCACCGCGACTACATCGACGACAAGTCCCAGTCCCTGCGCTCCAAGCTGAGCTACGAGCTCAGCGAGAACTGGCAACTGCGCCACACCCTGGGGGTATTCAAGCTCGACAGCGACTTCGACAACACCTACCAGACCGGCTACAACGCCACGACGGGCAAGGTCCAACGCCAACGCTGGCAGCAAGACCTGAAGACCCGCAACGTCTACAACAACACCGAACTGGAGGGCCGTTTCGACACCTTCGGCCTGGAACATCGCCTGCTCACCGGCCTGGAGCTCGGCAGCCAGCGCCGCGACCCGATCCTCTACAACGCCACCACTTCCGGGCCGGGCAGCCAGGCGGTGCCCGCCGTCGACCTGTACAACCCCAACCCGTACCAGAGCCACACCGGCCGCATGCAGGTCTCCAGCAACAACCACACCGAGGTCGAAAGCCGGGCCCTCTATGTGCAGGACCAATTGCGCCTGAGCGATCAATGGCAATTGCTCGCCGGCCTGCGCTACGACAACTTCGATGTGCAGACCAGCAACCGCAAGAACGGGCTCTCCGAAAGCCGCGAAAGCCACAGCGTCAGCCCGCGCCTGGGGGTGGTCTGGACGCCGCTGGAGCACCACTCGTTCTATGCCTCGTGGAGCAAGTCGTTCTCACCGGTGGGCGGCGGCCTGATCGGCATCACCCCGAACGCCGCCGGTAACGGCAACGACCTGAGCCCTGAGCTCACCCGGCAGAAGGAAGTCGGAGTCAAGAGCGACTGGCTGGACGAACGCCTGAGCACCACCCTGGCGGTGTATGAGCTGGAGCTCTACAACCGTCGCACCTCCGATCCGCAAGACCGCAGCATCACCCTGCTCACCGGGCTGCAACGCTCCCGCGGCATCGAGCTGACGGGCACCGGCAAGATCGTCGGCAACTGGTACCTGCGCGGCGGCATCGGCCTGCAGGACGCCGTGGTGGTCAAGGACAACAACGGCTTCGAAGACAAGCGCGTGAACAACGTCGCCAAGCGCAATGGCAGCCTGTTCATCACCTGGAAACCGGAACTGGGCTGGTACGCCGAGACCGGCCTGACCCTGGTCGGCGACCGCTTCGCCGATAGCAGCAACACCGTGGCGCTGCCCGGTTATGGCCGCTGGGACGCCCTGGCCGGTTACCGGCACAAGGACTGGGACGTACGCGCTGCGCTGAACAATATCGCCGACCGCGAGTACTACAGTTCCGCCACCAGCGCCTTCCAGATCCAGCCGGGCGACCCTCGCAGCCTGGTGGTCACCGGCAACTACCGCTTCTGACACCCGGACGCCCGGCATCTGAATGCCAGGCAAAAAAAAGCGCTGCCATCCCGGCAGCGCTTCGCACAATCCCTTGTTTGTCTATCCTTTCACCACATCCCACAACGCCTGCAGTTCCGCCTCGCTGAGCAATCCAGCGGGGTAACGCTCAATGATGATCCGGCGCGGATCAGGTTCCCTGATCTGACGCGTTCCATTGGACTTCAACCACTGGGCCAGCACCTGCAGCGACTCGTTATTCATTGCCAAGGGATGGGACGCCCGCTCGCTGACCATGTTCATTCCAGCGCTCTCCTGGTATCTGAGCGGCCTAACTTATCCAAGCTTTATGACAGAACAACACCGTTCTCCATGTCTCAGAATCACGCCAGGAGAGATACAAGAGCTATGCCAATGTGCCACCCGTGCCGATATACGGCCATGAAAAAGCCCGCGGCCTGTCTAGGCTGCGGGCTGGCTGGCGAAGCTCAGGCCATGGGCCGGGCCGGCACCGGCAAACAACCGGCATCGGCTGTTACAACGGCACTCAAATCCGCTGTGGCGCGGGCTGTTGCTGGGTAAGGCAGTGGATATTGCCGCCCCCCAGTAACAGTTCACGGCCCGGCACCATCACCACTTCGTGCTCGGGAAACAGCTGCTGCAGGATGGCCTTGGCCTGGGCGTCCATCGGGTCGTCAAAGCTGGGCGCGATGATCCCGCCATTGACGATCAGGAAGTTCACGTAGGAACCCGCCAGGCGCACCGAAGGGTTGCGCTCCTGGCTGCCCTCTACCGCGTCGACCCCGGCGCATTCCTCTTCGGTGGCGTACAAGGGGCCGGGAATCGGCATCTTGTGCACCTTGAAGGTGCGGCCCTTGGCGTCACGGGTGTTTTCCAGCACCTGCAGGGCGGCCTGGCAACGCGGGTAGTTCGGGTCCTGGGGGTCGTCGGTCCAGGCCAGCAGCACTTCGCCCGGGCGCACATAGCAGCAGAAGTTATCCACATGGCCGTCGGTTTCGTCGTTGTACAGGCCGTCCGGCAGCCAGACGATCTGCTCCACCGCTAGATGCTCGCGCAGTACCGCCTCGATCTCTTCGCGGGACAGGTGCGGGTTGCGGTTGTGGTTGAGCAGGCATTCCTCGGTGGTGATCAGGGTGCCTTCGCCATCGACGTGGATCGAGCCACCTTCGAGCACGAAGCCCTCGGTGTGGTACTCCTGGCAACGTTCGATTTCCAGCACCTTGCTGGCGACCTGCTCGTCGCGGTTCCACGGCGAATACAGGCCGCCTTCGAAGCCGCCCCAGGCGTTGAATCCCCAGTGCACGCCGCGCACTTCGCCGCTGGCGTTGATGACGAAAGTCGGGCCGGTGTCGCGGACCCAGGCGTCGTCGCTGGACATTTCCACCACACGGATATTGGGCACGTCCAGGCGTGCCCGGGCGTTTTCATACTGGGCCGCGGACACCGCTACGGTCACCGGTTCAAAGCGCGCGATGGCCTTGGCCACCGCGGCATGGGCGGCCTGCGCCGGCTTGCCGCCCAGGCGCCAGTTGTCCGGGCGCTCGGGCCAGATCATCCAGGCCTGGGTCTGGGTCGCCCATTCGGCGGGCATGTAGAAACCGTCGGCGCGCGGCGTGCTGTGCAAAGTGCTCATAGTGTTCAGGACTCCAGGGAACCGTCGAGGGTTTTCAGCGCGCCATAGAGGTTCGGACGACGGTCACGGAAACTGCCCCAGGCGCTGCGGATGTGCTCGAGCTCGTCGAGGTCGAAGCTGTGCACAAGGATACCTTCTTCAGTTTGGTTGAGCTCCTGAACCTTCTCGCCGAACTGATTGGCGATGAAGGACGAGCCGTAGAAGGTGATGTCGTAGCCGTCCTGCTCTTCGTTGCCGATGCGGTTGCTGGCGATCAGCGGCATCAGGTTGGCCCCGGCATGGCCCTGCTGCACCCGCTGCCAGTGGTCGCGGGAGGAAATTGTCTGGTCGTGGGGCTCGCTGCCGATGGCGGTGGGGTAGAAGAGAAGCTCCGCGCCTTGCAGGGCCATGCTGCGGGCGCACTCGGGGAACCACTGGTCCCAGCAGATGCCCACGCCGATCTTCGCGTAGCGGGTGTTCCATACCTTGAAGCCGGTATCGCCCGGGTTGAAGTAGTACTTTTCGTGGTAGCCGGGGCCATCCGGGATGTGGCTTTTCCGATAAATCCCGAGGTTGCTGCCATCGGCATCGATGATCGCGATGCTGTTGAAACGCGCCCGCCCGGCCAGCTCGTAGAAGCTGATGGGCAGCACCACTTGCAGCTCCCTGGCGACTTTCTGGAAGTGCGCGATGGCGGCGTTGCTGTCCACCGTGGTGGCCAGTTGCAGGTAATCCGGATTGGGCTTCTGGCAGAAGTAAGGCGCCTCGAACAGTTCCTGGATCAGGATGATCTGCGCCCCCTTGGCCGCGGCTTCGCGTACCAGTTTCTCAGCGGTTTCGAGGTTGGCCTCAAGGTCCCAGGAACAGGCCATCTGGGTAGCGGCGACGGTAACGGTACGGCTCATGGATCAACTCCTGGGCAAGGCGAAGCGGTCGATGACAACGGACACAAGGCACCGGGCACGGCGAGGCCGGGCCTGGATATGGCCACTTTATATCCGATAAATATCGACTTTAAAAGCTGAAAAACTATTAGCCACGATAAATTACCGACAAAAAGCCGATAACAATCGAATTATCAAGAAACGTATTCGCCGGCAAGCCGGCTCCTACCAAGCGTTGCAGGAGCCGGCCTGCCGGCGAATGGAGGTCAACGCAAAGCAGAGCCCTGCGCCTACAGCTCTTCGCTCAACACCTTGGCCAGCATGTCGACGAAGAAATCCACGCTCTGGCGAGTCGTGACCATCGGCGGCTTGATCTTGAGGATGTTCAGGTGATCGCCGGTAGGTTGCATGAAAATCCCCAGCTCGCGCAGGCGTTCGCACAGCAGGGTGGTTTCCTCGGTGGCCGGTTCCAGGGTGGCGTGATCGCGGATCAGTTCCAGCCCAAGGTAGAAACCGGAACCATGCACCGCTCCCACCAGCGGGTGGTTTTCCTTGAGCGCCTCCAGGCGCTGCCGGAAGTGTTCACCGACCACCTGGGCGTTTTCCCAGAGTTTCTCTTCCTGCATCACGTCCAGCACCGCAATGCCGATGCGGCAACTGACCGGGCTGCCGCCGGACGAGGAGAAGAAATAGCCTTCGGCCTCCAGCGCTTCGGCGATTTCCCGCCGGGTGATCACCGCACCCAGGGGCTGGCCGTTGCCCATGCCCTTGGCCATGGTGATGATGTCCGGGGTCACGCCCTGCTCCTCGAAGCCCCAGAAGAACTGGCCCATGCGCCCGTAGCCGACCTGGATCTCGTCGGCGATGCACACCCCGCCCCGAGCCCGCACCCGCTCGTAGACCTGCTGCAGGTAGCCCGGTGGCAGCGAAATCCCTCCGGCGTTGCCATACACGGGTTCGCAGATGAAACCGGCCAGCTGGCGTTGCTGCTCATCCAGCTTGTGCAGTTGCTGGTCGACGCTGCGCAGGTAGTGCGGGGTGCTGTCCTGGCCGCGGAACTCGCCGCGATAGGTGTTGGGCGCGGTCACCGGGTGCACCCACTCCGGACGGCTGGTGAGGGCCTGGGGGTTGTCGGCGATGGAGGTGGACACTGCGTCAGCCGCCACCGACCAGCCGTGGTAGGCCTCCAGCACACTGAGCATGTCGCGCCCGCCGCTGTAGGCCCAGGCCAGGCGGATCGCCAGGTCATTGGCCTCGGTGCCGCTGTTGACCAGGAACACCCGGTCCATGGAATCCGGTGCCAGGGCCAGCAGGCGCTCGGAGAACTCGGCGATCGCCGCATAGTGGAAACGCGAGTTGGTGTTGAGCAGCGACCATTGCCGCGCCGCTTCAGCGGCCATGCGCGGGTGACCGTGGCCCAGCACCGCGACGTTGTTGAGCATGTCCAGGTAGGAACGCCCCTGCATGTCGATCAAGTGGTTGCGCCAGCCGCGCTCGATCCGCGGCGGATCGACGTAATAGTGCTTCTGCGAGCGGGCAAAACTGGCGTCACGACGCTCCAGCAGGGTTTGCGGATCCAGTTCCGGCTCGGCATCGCAGGCCAGCCCCAGCAGCGCCGCCGGCGAGGGGCAAAGGGCTTGCCAGGCCGGGGCTCGGGACGGTGTACAGAACAGCGGCGGACCCAGTTCGGCAGCCCGACACAGCTGCACCTTGAGCCGACCATCCGCCGCCACGGCGCCCAGCACCTGGCCCTTGACCAGCGCCGCTCCCGGCTGCAACGAAGGCTCGACGCCCCACAGGTGCACACTCAGGGTCGGGCCATCGAGGCGCAACAGGCCTTGCTCGGCACGGTGCAGGACCCCGGCGAACGGCGCTTCCACAGCGGTGCCTGGCGGCACTTGCAGTTGTACATGCAAGGGGCAGGTCGAGGGTTCCTCGGCGCTATCGGGACGGGTCTGCGACAGGCGGTACTGTCCATAGCGGCTGGCTGCCAGGCCATGGGCGGCGCCGGCTTCGGCCAACAGGCGATCGTCGATCCCCGGCTGCTCCCAATTGCCCGCCTCGAAGTGCGGGCTGAGCACGCCCAGGTCGATCAGGGCGAATTCGCGCCCCACCAGGCTCGGCAACAGCGGGGCGAACCCCTCACCACCGATGGCAGGCAGTGCGTGCCCGACAGCGGTGAGAATCGCCGCCTCCATGAACTCGAACGACACCGAGTTGGCGACCTGGAAAATCTCCCACTCGTGGCTCAGGTTGGCACGGCTGTAGGCATTGCCCGGGTCGATGCTGACCTGCTGCTCGCCACTGAGCACCAGCACCGCCGCCCGGGCCACGATCAGAGGCCAGAGCGCCAGCAGTTCCGCACGTTGCAACGGGTTGACCTGATGGTAGGCCTGGATCGCCGGGAGGATGCGCAGCGGGTCGCCCTCGGCGTGATGCAGCAGCGCCGCGCAGGTCACCGACAGGTCGGTGATGCGCCAGGTGCGGATCAGGTCGCCGAAATCGATCACCCCCTGCACCTGCCAGTGCCGTGCTTCATCCCGCTGCCAGACCACGTTGTCATCGGTGATGTCCATATGGATGGCCTGCACCGGCAGTTGCTCCAGCAGCGGATGCAGGCGGCGCTCGGCGCGTTGCGCGGCGCTGGCGATCACCGCTCGTTGCTGCGGGTCGGCAATGATCGGCAGCAGATGCCCGATCAATGCCTGGGCATGCCGGGCGTCCCATTGCAGGGTGCGCTCCAGGCCCGGATGCTCGAAATCCGCCAGGGCCAGGTCCATCTGCCCGCACAGCCGGCCCAGGCCCGCCACCAGCTCGCCGCCCAGGTGCGGCAGCTGGGTCAGGGAGCGGCCTTCTATATAGTCCAGCAGGCGCACGTGCAGCGCTTGCCCGGCGATCTCCAGGGACAGCAGGTCCGCGCCGTTTGTCGCCGGGATGACCCTGGGCACTCGCAGCTCCGGGTGCTGTTGCAGATGCTTGAGGCCGGCGTGCTGCGCCTGCAACTCCAGGACCGAGTAGTCGCCGCGGCAGATCTTCAGGACAAACCGCCCCTGGGGGCTGTCGACGCGATAGTTGAGGTCTTGCTGGCTGCCCAGCGAGTGCAGGGTGCCGTGCAGGCCGTAGTGGCTTTCCAGCAACTCCAGCGCTTGCTGCGCTAAGACTTGCGGGCTGGGCAGACTGGCACGGTGGATCAAGGTGGCGAGCAACATACAACGACCCCTGGAATTGTTATAGGGCGCTTATATCGCCACTGCGCAAGTTAATGCGCAACCCCAAAGCGCACAGGCAAGACCAGAGCCTTGCCTGCTGTAAACTTCGGCCGGCGAAATTTCCGACGGTTCGCAGAGCAATCAAGCGGTTGTTGCTATTGCACCCTAGGCGTCCTATCGACAAGCTATGCTGCATTCGTCGCAGCAAATGACCGTTTTCAAGGATACAGGCCCCAAATATGCGCATTCTCGTTACCGGCGGAGCCGGTTTTATCGGCTCGGCCCTGGTCCGCCATCTGCTTCAGCACACGGAACACGAAGTGCTGAACCTGGACAAACTGACCTACGCAGGCAACCTGGAATCGCTGCACAGCATCGCCAGCAACAGCCGCTATGAGTTCGTCAAGGCCGATATCGTCGACCAGGCCACCGTCAGCGCCGTGCTGGCGCGCTTCCAGCCCCACGCGATCATGCACCTGGCTGCCGAGTCCCATGTCGACCGCTCCATCGACGGGCCGTCCGACTTCATCCAGACCAATATCGTCGGCACCTACAGCCTGCTGGAAGCGACCCGCGCCTACTGGCACACATTGCCCGAGGCGGAAAAAGCCGCTTTCCGTTTCCACCATATTTCCACCGATGAGGTCTATGGCGACCTGCATGGCGTCGATGACCTGTTCACCGAAACCACGCCCTACGCCCCCAGCTCGCCCTACTCCGCCAGCAAGGCCGCATCCGACCACCTGGTCCGCGCCTGGCAGCGTACCTATGGGCTGCCGGTGCTGATCACCAACTGCTCCAACAACTACGGCCCGTTCCACTTCCCCGAAAAGCTGATTCCGCTGGTGATCCTCAACGCCCTGGCAGGCAAACCGCTGCCGGTGTACGGCAACGGCCTGCAGGTGCGCGACTGGCTGTATGTCGAGGATCACGCCCGGGCCCTGTTCAAGGTGATGACCGAAGGCACGGTCGGCGAGACCTACAACATCGGCGGCCACAACGAGCAGAAGAACATCGACGTGGTACGCGGCATCTGCAGCCTGCTGGAAGAGCTGGCCCCGCAGAAACCCCAGGGCGTGGCTCACTACGCCGACCTCATCACCTTCGTCCAGGACCGCCCCGGCCACGATCTGCGCTACGCCATCGACGCCGGCAAGATCGAGCGCGAGCTGGGCTGGGTTCCGGAAGAAACCTTCACCAGTGGCCTGCGCAAGACCGTGCAGTGGTACCTGGAAAACCTCGAGTGGTGCCGCCGGGTACAAGACGGCAGCTACCAGGGCCAACGCCTGGGTTCCACCGACATCAAGGATCTGATTGCATGATCAAAGGCATTGTTCTGGCGGGCGGCTCCGGCACCCGTCTGCACCCCATCACCCTCGGTGTGTCCAAGCAGCTGCTGCCAATCTACGACAAGCCGATGATCTACTACCCGATCTCGGTACTGATGCTGGCCGGCATCCAGGACATCCTGATCATCTCCACCCCCCAGGACCTGCCGCAATACCGCAACCTGCTGGGTGACGGCAGCCAGTTCGGCGTGCGTTTTTGCTACGCCGAACAGCCTTCGCCGGATGGCCTGGCCCAGGCCTTCCTGATTGGCGAGGAGTTCATCGGCAATGACCCGGTGTGCCTGATCCTGGGCGACAACATCTTCCACGGCCAGTACTTCGGCGAACAGCTGCGCGATGCCGCCAAGCGCACCAGCGGCGCCACGGTGTTCGGCTACTGGGTCAAGGACCCGGAGCGTTTCGGGGTCATCGACTTCGACAGCGAGGGCCGTGCCCTGTCCATCGAAGAGAAACCCAAGAAGCCGAAGTCCAGCTACGCGGTCACCGGCCTGTATTTCTACGACAATGACGTGGTGCAGATTGCCAGGGACGTCAAGCCTTCGCCCCGGGGCGAACTGGAGATCACCGACGTCAACAACGCCTACCTTAAGCGTGGCGACCTGCACGTGGAGCGTTTTGGCCGGGGCTTTGCCTGGCTCGACACCGGCACCCACGACAGCCTGCTGGAGGCCTCGCAATACGTGCAGACCATCGAGCATCGCCAGGGCCTGAAAGTCGCCTGTCTGGAAGAGATCGCCTATGAGAACCGCTGGATCAGCCGCGAGCACCTGCTGGAGCGCGCCGCTTACTTCGGCAAGACCGGCTATGGCCAGTACCTGTTCACTCTGGCGGGGGAGACCCAATGAACATCATTCAGACAGAGCTCACCGGTGTACTGATTATCGAGCCCAAGGTCTTTGGCGACGAGCGTGGCTTCTTCTACGAGAGCTTCAATGCCAAGGCCTTTGAAGAGGCCACCGGCTTGCAGAAGAGCTTTGTACAGGACAATCACTCGCGATCCGTCAAGAACGTCCTGCGTGGTCTGCACTACCAGATTGAGCACCCGCAGGGAAAACTGGTCCGGGTGATTGCCGGCGAGGTTCTGGACGTAGCCGTCGATATCCGGCGCAGCTCCCCGAACTTTGGCCGTTGGGCAAGTGTTCGCCTGTCTGCACATAACAATCGCCAACTATGGATTCCCGAAGGGTTCGCCCATGGCTTCGTAGTACTCAGCGACGCTGCCGAGTTTCTCTACAAGACCACCGATTACTACACGCCTTCTGCTGAACGTTGCATCAGCTGGGACGATCCGACCCTGGCGATCAACTGGCAGTTGCAGGATATGCCAACGCTCTCGGCCAAGGACCAGAAAGGTAAAAGCCTAGAAGAGGCCGATCTGTTCCCATGAACGCTCCTCTGAAAATCCTTATCAGCGGCCAGCACGGCCAGGTCTCCCGGGAGCTGCAGCAGCGCCTCGGCGACCTCGGTGAGCTGGTGGTCCTGGGTCGTGAGCAACTGGACCTGAGCCACCCGGAACAGATCCGCCAGCAAGTGCGCGCCATTCGCCCGGACCTGATCATCAATGCCGCCGCCCACACCGCCGTCGACCAGGCCCAGAGCGAGCCGGAGCTGGCTTTTGCGATCAACGCCACGGCCCCCGGGATCTTCGCCCAGGAAGCCTTCGAGCTGGGTGTGCCGCTGATTCACTACTCCACCGACTACGTGTTCGATGGCAGCAAGGAAACGCCCTATGTGGAGGACGACGAGCCCAACCCGCTGAGTGTCTACGGCGAGAGCAAGCTGGCCGGCGAACGGGCGATCCGGCTGGTCCAGGGCCAGCATTTGATCCTGCGCACCAGTTGGGTCTACTCCAGCCATGGCAAGAACTTCCTGCTGACCATGCAGCGCCTGCTGCAGGAAAAACCCGAGCTGCGGGTGGTGGCCGACCAGATCGGCGCGCCCACCTGGGCCGGCACCATCGCCACCAGCACCCGGGCGCTGATCGAGCGTTGGCGAGCCGGGCAGCCCGGCGCCTGGGGCACCTACCACCTCACCGCCCACGGCGAGACTTCCTGGTTCGGCTTTGCCCAGGCCATCGGCGAGCAGTTGCTGGCCATGGACAAACCCTGCGCCGTCCTTGAAGCCATCCCTTCCAGCGCTTACCCGACACCGGCGCCGCGGCCGTTGAACTCGCGCCTGGACTGCAGCCGCCTGGCACGGGAGTGGGGCGTGGTCCAGCCGGACTGGCACACCGCATTGCGCGAGTGTCTTGCCGAGCAGGGCTAGGCATAATGCGCCTGTATCCACAGGCGCCTTTTCCATGACCCCACCCCTTCCCCGTCGCCCTCGCTGGCGCAGCCTGGCCTTGCTGGCACTGTGCCTGGCGCCGTTGCTGTGGCCGCTGGAGCATCTGGCGGAGCGCTACTACCGCAACGAGCTGACCAGCCAGAACCGCCAGACCCTCGACCTGTACGTGGCCAACCTGCTGGGCACCCTGCACCGCTACGAAGTGCTGCCGCAGATCCTCGGCGACTTGCCGGCACTGCGCGCGGTACTCGGCGCCCCGGACGATGGCGTGACCCAGGGCAACGCCAACCGCCTGCTGAAGAACATCAGTGCCCAGACCGGCGCCGAGGTGATGTACCTGATGGACACCAGCGGCAAGACCCTGGCGGCCTCCAACTGGGACAAGCACGACAGCTTCGTCGGTCGCAATTTCGCCTTCCGCCCCTATTTCAGCGAGGCCATGGCCGGGCGCCTGGGGCGCTTCTTCGGCCTGGGCACCACCTCGGCCAAGCGCGGTTACTTCTTTGCTGCCGCGGTGCGCGATGGCGAGCGGATCCTTGGCGTGCTGGTGGTCAAGGTCGACCTGGACCACACCGAAAGCCTGTGGGGCAAGACCCCGGAACAGCTGCTGATGACCGACCACAATGGCGTGGTGATCCTCACCTCGCGCCCGGAATGGCGCTTTCGCGCGACCCGGCCGCTGAGCGACGAGGAACGCCAGGCGATCGTCGCCATCCAGCCCTATCCGACTCGCGACCCAAGGCCGCTGAACCTCAACCCCAATGCCTGGCTGACCCAGACCCAGCAGATCGACGAAACCCGCTGGGCCGTGAGCATCCTCGCACCGCGCACTCTGATCGACCGGCCGGTGCGCACGGTAGTGGCCGTGGGCGCCGCCGCGCTGCTGGTGCTGATGCTGTTGCTCGGCCTGATGATGCAGCGCCGCCGCCACTACCTGGAGCGGATCGCCTTCGAAGCCAAGGCGCGGCGCGAGCTGGAGATGCGTGTGGCCGAGCGCACCAGCGACCTGGAAAGCCTCAACCGGCGCCTGAAGCAGGAAGTGCTGGAGCGCGAAACCGCCCAGCAGGAACTGGTGCGGGCCCAGGACAACCTGGTCCAGGCCGGCAAGCTCTCGGCTCTGGGCACCATGTCGGCCAGCATCAGCCACGAGCTCAACCAGCCCCTGGCGGCGATCCGCAGCTATGCCGAGAACGCCGAAGTGCTGCTGGACCACCAGCGCACCGACGACGCCCGAGGCAACCTCAAGCTGATCAGCGAACTGACCGGGCGCATGGCCTCGATCATTGCCCACCTGCGGGCCTTCGCCCGGCGCGATCACCACGCCCCGGAAAGCGTGGCCCTGCAACCGGCCCTGGACGACGCCCTGGCGCTACTGGCCAAGCGCCGCCGGGCCATGGAAGTGGAACTGATCCGCGACCTGCCGGCTGCCACCCTGTGGGTCGAAGCCGGGGAAACCCGCCTGCGCCAGGTGCTTGGCAATCTGCTGGCCAACGCCCTGGATGCCCTGACCGAAAAAGGCCCACCGCGCAAACTCTGGCTGAGTGCCGAATCCACCGCCACCGGCGTCAACCTGTACATTCGCGACAACGGTCCGGGCTTCTGCATGGAAGCGCTGGGTCGCGCCGGAGAGCCGTTCTACACCACCAAGACCCGTACTCAGGGCCTGGGCCTGGGGCTGGCCATCTGCGACACCCTGATGCGTGCCTTCGGTGGTGAACTGTCATTCGCCAACCACCGCGAAGGCGGGGCCCTGATCACCCTGCGCCTGCGGGCCGGGGCCCCCGGAGTCAGCCTGCAGCCCTCCGAGGACCGCGGGGTATGAAGCAGAGCGGCAACCCGATATCAACCCTGTCCGGCCCGGCGCTCCCGGCCCCGACACGATCTGGAAAGTGAGCGATGAGCCATCCCGAGAGCCTCGATCCTCAGTTGCAAGTGGTGCTGATCGACGACGATCCCCACCTGCGCCAGGCCCTGAGCCAGACCCTGGACCTGGCGGGGCTCAAGGTGCTGTCCCTCGCCGAAGCCCAGGGCCTGGCGCCGCGCCTGGAGCGGGATTGGCCGGGGGTGGTGGTCAGCGACATCCGCATGCCCGGCATGGACGGCCTGGAGCTGCTCAACCAGCTGCATGCCCAGGACCCGGAACTGCCGGTGCTGCTGATCACCGGCCACGGCGACGTGCCCCTGGCCGTGCAGGCCATGCGTGCCGGCGCCTATGACTTTCTGGAAAAGCCCTTCGCCAGCGATGCCCTGCTGGACAGCGTGCGCCGCGCCCTGGACTGGCGGCGCCTGGTGCTGGACAACCGCAGCCTGCGCCTGGCCCTCAGCGACCGTCAGGAACTCAGTGCGCGGCTGGTAGGCCAGTCGCCGCCGATGCTGCGCCTGCGCCAGCAGATCGGCGCCCTGGCGGCGACCCGGGCCGATGTGCTGATCCTCGGCGAGACCGGCGCCGGCAAGGAAGTGGTGGCCCGTGCCCTGCACGATCTCTCCGGACGGCGCAACGGGCCGTTCGTGGCGATCAACGCCGGTGCCCTGGCGGAGTCGGTGGTGGAAAGCGAGCTGTTCGGCCACGAGCCGGGGGCCTTCACCGGCGCGCAGAAACGCCGCATCGGCAAGTTCGAATTTGCCAACGGCGGCACCCTGTTCCTCGATGAGATCGAAAGCATGAGCCTGGATGTCCAGGTCAAGCTGCTGCGCCTGCTGCAGGAGCGGGTGGTGGAACGCCTGGGGGGCAATCAATTGATCCCGCTGGATATCCGCATCATCGCCGCGACCAAGGAAGACCTGCGCCAGGCCGCGGACCAGGGACGCTTTCGCGCCGACCTCTACTACCGCCTGAACGTCGCGCCGCTGCGCATTCCACCGCTACGCGAGCGTGGCGAAGACGTGCTGATGCTGTTCCAGCACTTCGCCGACGAAGCCAGCACCCGCCACGGCCTGCCGCCCCAGGAACTGCAACCCGGACACCGTGCCTTGCTGCTGCGCCACAGCTGGCCGGGCAACGTGCGCGAGCTGCAGAACGCCGCCGAACGCTTCGCCCTGGGCCTGGAACTGGCCCTGGACAACAGCGAGCCGGGTACTCTCGCGGCTGCGGCCCCGAGCCTGATCGAAGGTGGCTTGAGCGAGCAGGTGGAGCACTTCGAAAAGACCCTGATCGCCGCTGAAATGGCCCAGCCCCACAGCTCCATGCGCAGCCTCGCCGAAGCCCTGGGGATTCCGCGCAAGACCCTGCACGACAAGCTGCGCAAGCACGGTTTGAACTTCGCCGACGGCGGCGCCAACCAGCCCGGCGACGAATCAGAATGAAGCGTTCCGTTATTCCCTTGACCCCTGAGGCCCCGGCATGAATCGCGACAGTCGATACCTGGAATCCATCCTCCACCGCGACATCCCCCTGACACGGGACATGGGTCTGCAGGTGCTCGACTGGCAGGTGCAAGAGTTGCGCCTGCACTTGCCCCTGGAGGCCAACGTCAACCACAAGAGCACCATGTTCGGCGGCAGCCTGTACTGCGGTGCGGTGCTCGCCGGCTGGGGCTGGCTGCACCTGCGGCTCAAGGAACAGGGCATCGATGACGGGCACATCGTCATCCAGGAAGGCCAGATCAGTTACCCGCTGCCGGTGACCGGCGACGCCGTGGCGATCTGCGCCGCACCGGATGACAAGGTCTGGAACAAATTCCTCGCCATGTATCAGCGCTACGGCCGTGCCCGGCTGACCTTGCACACCCGGGTCGTCAATGCCGGCAGCGCAGAAGACGCCGTGCGTTTTACCGGCCAGTACGTCCTGCACCGCTAACCCGTTTGCGACCCGGCTCAAATCTGTAGGAGCTGGCTTGCCAGCGAAGAGGCCGGAAATGCTTGCACAGGGCCCAAGGGCCCCGTCGCCGGCAAGCCGGCTCCTGCACAAGGGTGGCAGCGGCAAGTCGCCGCGAGGTGATCAGGAGCGGGCCAGTTCCAGCAACTTGGCGCGCCAGGGCGCCTTGGCCGGCAGGGCCAGGAAGAAGCCGTTGAGCAACGACTCCCGAGGTGGATAGCAGAACGGCGCACCGCTGAGATCCAGCACCTCGCCGCCCGCGCCTTCGAGCACGCCCTGGGCCGCCGCGGTGTCCCACTGCGAGGTGGGCGCCAGGCGCGGATAGCAGTCCGCCGCGCCTTCGGCCAGCAGGCAGAACTTCAGCGAACTGCCGATATTGGCCAGTTGCAATTCACCCAGGGCGGCGCTCAAACCACTGAGCAGACGTTCCTGCTCCGGGCTCGAATGCCGGCGGCTGGCCACCACGGTAAACGCCTCGCCGGCCCCCGGTTGCTCACGCACCTGGATCGCCTGCGGTGCCTGCCCGCGATCCACGCGCCAGGCCCCAAGGCCGGCACCGCCCAGGTAGCAGCGGCCACTGGTGGGCATCGACACCACGCCGAACACCACCCGCCCCTGCTCGATCAGGGCGATATTGACGGTGAATTCTTCACTGCCGGAAATGAATTCCTTGGTGCCGTCCAGCGGGTCCACCAGCCACCAGCGCTGCCAGCTGGCGCGGGTGGCCTGGGGAATGTCCGCATCCTCTTCGGACAGCACCGGGATGCTCGGGTCCAGGGCCGTGAGGCCGGCCACGATCAGGTGATGGGCGGCCAGGTCGGCGGCGGTCACCGGCGACTCGTCGGCCTTGTGATTGACCGCCACATCGGCGCGCCAGAACGGCAGGATCGCTTCACCGGCACGCAGGGCCAGCTCGGCAACCGGCGCCAGCAAGGGGTGGGGAAAATTCATTGACGTCTCGCTCATGCTTGAAAGACCCCGCGCTGGCTCAGCAGGTCGCGGGTCAGGTACAGCGCAGCCAGGGCCCGGCCTTCGCTGAACTGAGGGTTCTGCGCCAGGCTCGCCAGTTCGCGCAGGTTGACCTTGTCGACCCGCATCGGCTCCGGCTCGTCGCCTTCCAGGCGCTCTTCATACAGATCGGTGGCCAGCACTACCTGGATCTTCTGGCTCATGTAGCCCGGGGACAGCGACAGCTCGGTCAGGTGCTCCAGTTGCCGCGCGCCAAACCCGGCCTCTTCCTTGAGCTCGCGCTCGGCCGCTGCCAGCACATCCTCCCCCGGCTCGATCAGGCCCTTGGGCAACGACAGCTCGTAGGCGTCGGTGCCTCCGCAGTATTCCTCCACCAACACTGCATGCTCGGCGTCGAGCATTGCCACGATCATCACCGCGCCATAGCCGGCGCCCTTGCCCACCAGGCGCTCATAGGTACGTTCGACGCCATTGGAAAACCGCAACTGCACCTCTTCGACACAGAACAGACGACTGGTGGCGACGATCTCGCGGGCGAGTACGGTGGGTTTCTGGCGCATAGCGGGCTCCTTGGCGATAGCGGGTTACTATACAGCCTGTTTTAAAGTGACTGGGTTGCAGATTGCCGGTGCACAGCACCACGGCGGAACCTATTGTTTACTGCGTGTGACCGCCCTCTTCGAGGCGGCTCCTTTCTATCCGTTCTAGTGACCGGGCCTCCCTGCCCCACTGGCCTTGTCGACCCCGCCGGTCGGCTGTTTTCTTACCACTGGAGAAGTGTTCGATGGCCCTACTGCCCTGGCACCAGATCGATACCGTCCTGCTGGACATGGACGGCACCTTGCTGGACCTGCACTACGACAACCATTTCTGGATGGAACACCTGCCCCAACGCTACGCCGAGCTGCACGGGGTCAGCCGGGCCATGGCCGAGCTGGAGCTGCAGCCCCTGTTCGAACGCAACGCCGGCCAGTTGCAGTGGTATTGCCTGGACTTCTGGAGCGCCGAACTGCAACTGCCGGTGCGCGAGTTGAAGCTGGAAACCGCGCACCTGATCGCCCTGCGTCCGGACGCAGACACCTTTCTTGCAGCCATCAAGCAAGCCGGAAAGCGGGTGATCCTGATCACCAACGCCCATCGCGACTCCCTGTCATTGAAGCTGGAACGGATCGAACTGGCGCCATACTTCGAACGCCTGATCAGTTCCCACGACTACGGTTTCCCCAAGGAAAGCCCCCAGTTCTGGGACGCCTTGCAGGCCGATATCCGGTTCGACCCGGCCCGCAGCCTGTTCATCGACGACACCCTGCCCATCCTGCGCAGTGCGCGGGACTTTGGTGTGGCGCAGTTGCTGGCGGTGAGCCAGCCGGACAGCCGCAGAGGGCCGAAAGACACCGCGGAGTTCGCGGCGGTGGGGGATTACCGGGCGTTGATCGAAGGCTTGTGAAGCCCTTCGCGGGCAAGCTCGCTCCTACAGAACCCCGTGGGAGCGGGCTTGCCCGCGAAGAGAACCGATCATTCGGGAATACGCAGCACCTGGCCCGGGTAAATCTTGTCCGGGTGGGACAGCAGCGGCTTGTTGGCCTCGAAGATCTTGTTGTACTTGTTGGCATCGCCGTACTGCACCTTGGCGATGGCGCTCAGGGTGTCGCCTTTCTTCACGGTGACGAATACCGCAGAAACCACCGCCGGACCGGTCACGGTGATCTGGTCCTCGACACTGCCGACGCCGGAAATGTTGCCCAGGGCCAGCAGGATCTTCTCCTTCTCTTCCTGGCTCGCCACTTCACCGCTGACAATCACCTTGTCACCTTCCACCGTGGCATGAACATTGGGATTGCCCAGGCCAACCTTTTCGATGTGCTCCTTGAGTTGCTCACTGGCATTGGCGTTACCCGGGGTCAACAGGTCGATCAGTTTCTCACCGGCTTCCTTCACAAAGCTGAAAATGCTCATGTCGCACACTCCTTGGTTGATAGATCCAGACGCGAAAGACTAGACCAGCCTGGCCGGATGAGGTTCCCGGGCGACCAGTGACCCAAGGTCACAGGCCCGCGGTAGAATCCCAGCCTTTTGCCGCTCCGGAGCGAAGATGGACCTCAAGCAGCTGAAATTCCTCATCGCCCTCGACGAAACCCGGCATTTCGGCCAAGCCGCCGCGCGCTGCCACATCACCCAGCCGACCCTCTCCATGCGCCTGCGCAGCCTGGAAGAAGAGCTCGACTTGCCGCTGGTCAAGCGCGGCCAGCGTTTCGAAGGCTTCACCGCACCCGGCGAGCGGGTGCTGGCGTGGGCCCGCACCGTGCTCACCGCCCATGACGGGCTATTGGCCGAGGCCGCCGCCTGCCGCGGCAACCTGGTGGGCACCCTGCGCGTAGGGGTGGTGCCGCTGTCGAGTTTCAATCCCCAGCCACTGCTGCAGCGCCTGCATGCCGAGCACCCGAACCTGCGCTTCGAACTCTCGTCCCTGAGCTCGGAACAGATCCTCGAACAGTTGGCCAGCAATCGCCTGGACCTCGGGGTTTCCTACCTGGAGCGCCTGGACAGCGAGAATTTCGACTCCCTGCCCCTGGAACCGACCCACATGGGCCTGCTCTACGACCACCGGCACTTCAGCTTCGGCGAGCAGCCCCTGAGCTGGGAGGCGCTGATCGAACTGCCCCTGGGCCTGCTCACCAGCGGCATGCACTTTCGCCAGTCCATCGACCACAACTTCCACATCCGCGGCCTGCAACCGCAGCCGGTGCTGCAGACCGACGCCGTCCATCAGCTGGTGCAGATGGTCCATGGCGGCCTGTGCTGCGCCGTGATGCCTCTGGACAGCAGCCTGGAAACCCTCACCGAGCACCTGCGCCTGCAACCCATTGCCGATGCCCAGACCCTGGCCCGCCTGGGCCTGATCATGCGCCGCAGCGCGCCGCGCTCGGCCCTGGCGCAAGCCTGCTTCGCCCTCTACCAGCAATCCTTCGGCGATTCTTGATCGACGCCATCTATCAATAGATCAGTACTAGCAATTAGACGCGACAGATTGCCGCGCTTAGTCTTGGGAGCCGTTACGCCGCTGGTCACCCCGGCGCGGCGCCAGCCCCGGCGAAACGGGCACCCGCACTCGCTGCCAGCCAGCCCCACAGCATCCCTCGAACGCTAGTACGCGAAGGCATTTGCCCGGCCAGACGCTGGCCGCGCGAGCAGCGTCTCAACCTTGTCCACCTGCCGCCGAGCGTGCGCTGCGGGTCAGCAGCCTGCGATGGAGAGTCGCCCGTGAGTACACATAACCAAGCCGATCAGAAACCCGTAGCCCGCTACAAGCCCTACAAGGGACCCGCCGGTGGCTGGGGTGCCCTGATCAGCGTGGCCCAGGCCTGGCTGACCAGCGACAACGCGCTGAAGAACATCCGCATGATGCTCAAGACCAACCAGAACGGCGGCTTCGACTGCCCGGGCTGCGCCTGGGGCGACTCGCCGGAAAGCGGCATGGTCAAATTCTGCGAGAACGGTGCCAAGGCGGTGAACTGGGAAGCCACCAAGCGCCGGGTGGACGCGGCCTTCTTCGCCAAACACAGCGTCACCTCGCTGCTGGAACAAAGTGATTACTGGCTGGAGTACCAGGGCCGTCTGACCGAGCCGATGCGCTACAACGCCGACACCGACCGCTACCAGCCCATCACTTGGGAAAACGCCTTCAGCCTGATCGCCAAGCATCTGCGCAACCTGCCCAGCCCGGACATGGCCGAGTTCTATACCTCGGGCCGGGCCAGCAACGAAGCGGCGTACCTGTATCAATTGTTCGTGCGCGCTTACGGCACCAACAACTTCCCCGACTGTTCGAACATGTGCCACGAGGCCAGCGGCGTAGCCCTGGCGCAAAGCGTCGGAGTCGGCAAGGGCACCGTGACTTTTGACGATTTCGAACACGCGGACGCTATTTTCGTCTGGGGCCAGAACCCCGGCACCAACCACCCGCGGATGCTCGAACCGCTGCGCGAAGCAGTGAAGCGCGGCGCCCAGGTGGTATGCGTCAACCCGTTGAAGGAGCGCGGCCTGGAACGCTTCCAGCACCCGCAGAACCCGCTCGAAATGCTCACCAACGGCAATCGACCGACCAACACCGCCTATTTCCGCCCGGCCCTGGGCGGCGACATGGCGCTGCTGCGGGGCATGGCCAAGTTCCTTTTGCAGTGGGAGCGCGATGCGCAGAAAGCCGGGACAGCGTCGGTATTCGACCACGATTTCCTCAACGCCCACACCGCCAACGTGCTCGACTACCTGGGCACCATCGACGACACCCCGTGGGAGCAGATCGTCGAGCAGTCCGGCCTGGCCCTGGTGGAAATCGAGCAAGCGGCACGCATGTACGCCAAGGGCAAGAACGTGATCATGTGCTGGGCCATGGGCATCACCCAGCACCGCCACTCGGTGCCGACCATCCAGGAAATCGCCAACCTGATGCTGCTTCGCGGCAACATCGGCAAGCCCGGCGCCGGGCTGTGCCCGGTGCGTGGCCACAGCAACGTGCAGGGCGACCGCACCATGGGCATCAACGAACGCCCGCCAGTGGCCTTCCTCGACTCCCTGGAGCGGCGCTTCCAGTTCAAGGCCCCCCGGGACAACGGCCACAACGTGGTAGAGGCGATCCACGCCATGCTCGAAGGCCGCTCCAAGGTATTCATCGGCCTGGGAGGCAACTTCGCCCAGGCTACCCCGGACAGCCCGCGCACCTTCCAGGCCCTGAGCAACTGCGACCTCACCGTGCAGATCAGCACCAAGCTCAACCGCAGCCACCTGGCCCACGGCAAGGACGCACTGATCCTGCCATGCCTGGGGCGTACCGATATCGACCAGCAGGCGGGCGGCCCGCAAGCGGTGACCGTGGAAGACTCCTTCAGCATGGTCCACGCCTCCAACGGCCAGCTGCAGCCGCTGTCGTCGCAGATGCGCTCCGAGCCGTGGATCCTCGCCGGCATCGCCGCCGCGACTCTGGGCAGCCAACCGGTGGACTGGAACTGGCTGGCAGCGGACTACGGGCGCATCCGTGACCTGATCGCCGACACCATTCCCGGCTTCAAGGACTTCAATGAACGGCTCAAGCACCCGGGCGGCTTCTACCTGGGCAACAGCGCCGGCTCGCGCCAGTGGAACACCCCTTCGGGACGCGCCAATTTCCGCGCCAACCTGCTGCCCAAGGACCTGATCCACGAACGCACCCGGGCCACCGGGCAACTGCCGGACCTGATCCTGCAGTCCATGCGTTCCCACGATCAGTACAACACCACCATCTACGGCCTCGATGACCGCTACCGCGGGGTCAAGGGGCAGCGCGATGTGCTGTTCGCCAATGAGGCAGACATCATCCGCCTGGGCTTCAAGCCGGGGCAGAAAGCCGACATCGTGTCCCTGTGGGATGACGGCCGTGAGCGTCGGGTCAAGGGCTTCACCTTGCTAGCCTTCGACATTCCGGCCGGCCAGGCCGCGGCCTACTACCCGGAAGTGAACCCGCTGGTACCGTTGGAAAGCACCGGCGATGGCAGCCACACCCCGACTTCCAAGTTCATCGCCATTCGCCTGGAAGCGGCCAGCGACAGCGGCCTGATCATGGCTCGCTCGGCCTGACTCCTGGCTTGAGGGTCTCTTCGCTGGCAAGCCAGCCCCTACGGTTGACAGGTAAGC
The DNA here is from genome assembly GCF_000397205.1 of Pseudomonas protegens CHA0. Lineage (NCBI taxonomy): Bacteria > Pseudomonadati > Pseudomonadota > Gammaproteobacteria > Pseudomonadales > Pseudomonadaceae > Pseudomonas > Pseudomonas protegens. The sequence goes on along the minus strand of NC_021237.1, from coordinate 342,316 downwards.
CGTAGGAGCCGGCTTGCCGGCGAACGCTTCCCCACGACTCTAAATCGCGGACACAAAAAAGGCCGCTCTTGCATAAAAGCGGCCGTTCCGAAGTAGCTAAAGACCCGTAAAAACCACTTAAGTTCCGCAATAAAAACAATAAGTTACGAGATTGTGTACAACTCGTGCTATTCGTCGGATTTCGTTTGTAAGCGTCGTGGTACAGCCTCAGGATCGCGCCGTCATCCCTTTGAGGCTCCTCTATGAAGTTCTCCTCGATTCTCTTGTTGTCCCTTGGCCTGGTCAGCGGCGTCGCCTCTGCCGGTGGCACCACTGAAGCAGGTGTGGGCGGCGCATTGGGCGGGGTTCTAGGCTCGGTGGTCGGTCAGCAGATCGGCGGCAATACCGGTTCCGCCATCGGTGCGGCCCTGGGCGGCGCCGGCGGTAGCGCAGTGGGCGCGGACAAACGCAGCCGTGGCCAGGCAGCCATTGGCGGCGCCCTGGGCGCAGCCGGCGGCAACGTGGTGGGCCGCAGCATGGGCGGCAACACCGGCAGCCTGATCGGCGCAGCGGCAGGCGGTGGCGCCGGCGGCGCGCTGGGCAACTACATGGGCAATGAAAGTGCCCGGGAAGATCGCGACTACCGCGGCCGCGACGACCGCCGCTACTACCGCGACGGCCACCGTGGCCGTGGCCATGCCTACGGGCATCGCAAGCACCGCCACTACCGCGACTGATCCCCTGTAGCCGCTGCCGCAAGCTGCGAGCGAGGCCGCAGGGCTCGCCAGAGCAGGCGCTGCGGTGTGTCAGGCGGCTCGTGGAGACAGGTTAGCGTCTCCTGCGGAGCCGATCGCAGCCTACGGCAGCGGCTACAGATTCCAGATCAATTATCGACGTTCACGCCACCAGCAGCTGTTCCAGGGCCGCTCGCAATGCGGGCGGAATCGGCACCGGCTGGTTCGATGCCCGGTCCACGAACACATGGACAAAACGCCCCGCTGCACAGGCATCCGCCTCTCCCGCCTTGAACACCGCCAGTTCGTACTGCACTGAACTGTTGCCCAGCTTGCCGACCCGCAAACCGATCTCGATGCGTTCGGGAAAGGCGATGGACGCAAAGTAATCGCAGGCCGAGCTGACCACGAACCCCACCACCTCGCCGTCATGGATATCCAGCCCGCCCCGTTCGATCAGGTAGGTGTTCACCGCCGTGTCGAAGAAGCTGTAGTAGGTGACATTGTTAACGTGGCCGTAGACATCGTTGTCATGCCAGCGGGTGATGATCGGCTGGAAATGGCGATAGTCGCCGCGTTGCGGCATAGGCTCGGACATCAGGGCTCTCTCCCATCGTTTGAAGGCCGGGCGATCGGTTGATCGCCCGGCATTTCACCCCAGGCAGCTAAGCCTGGGCAAACCCTTTTCCGGCCGCGGCCAGTTCCTCGATCAACTGCGCCGGGCGCCAATGCGCCCCGTGCTCGGCTTGCAGGTGCTGCAAACGCTGACGGACCTGCTCCAGCCCCTGGACATCCGCCCAGCTCATCGGCCCACCCTGATCCTTGGGAAAACCGTAGCCATTGAGATAGACCCGGTCGATGTCGGCGGCCGACTGGGCGATGCCCTCTTGGAGAATCTTCGCCCCTTCGTTGACCAGCGCCAGCAGGCAGCGCTCGAGGATCTCCTCGGGGCCGATGTCCCGGCGCCGGTAACCCAGCTCCTCGCTGACCTGCAGCACCAGCGCATCCACCTGCAGGTCATGCTCGGCCTGGCGGCTGCCGGGTTCGTAGTGGTAGTAGCCGTCGCCACTCTTCTGGCCGAAACGACCCGACTCGCACAACCGGTTGTCGATCTGCACCTCGGGCGCATCCTGGCCCACACCGTCCAGTTGCCGGGCGCGCCAGCCCAGGTCGATGCCCACCACGTCATACATGCGGAACGGGCCCATGGCGAAACCGAACCCCTGCAAGGCGCCATCCACCTGATAGGGAAACGCCCCTTCCAGCAGCATCTTGCGCGCCTCGAGCACGTAGGTGTTGAGCATGCGATTGCCGATGAAGCCGAAGCAGTTGCCCGCCACGACACTGACCTTGCCCATACGCTGCCCCAGGGCCAGGGCAGCGTCGAGCACCGCAGGAGCGGTCTTGGCCGCGCGCACCACCTCCAGCAGTTTCATGATGTGGGCCGGGCTGAAGAAGTGCAGGCCCAGTACCTGTGGCGCCCGCTGGGTGACTGCGGCAATCGCGTCGATATCCAGGGCCGAGGTGTTGCTGGCAAGGATCGCCTCGGGCTTGAGGGTCGCGTCCAGCTGACGAAAGATCTGCTGCTTGAGTTCGAGGTTTTCGTAGACCGCCTCGATCACCAGGTCCACGTCGGCGAGCTGTGGATAATCCGCCGCCGGCTTGATCCGCGCCACCCGCGCATCGGCCTCGGCCTGATCGATGCGCCCCTGGCGCACGTTGTGGGCGTAGGTGTCCGCCACCGCCGCCAGAGCCTGCTGGAGCATCTGCGGGTTGTTGTCCAGCCACAGTACCGGCAGGCCGGCATTGGCCAGGCACATGACAATGCCACGGCCCATGGTGCCGGCACCGATCACGGCGGCGCGCTGAATATCGAAAGCTGTCTGGCTCATGTTGGCTCTCTTGTGGGCGATCCAAAGACAGCCCCCACCATAGTCAGGCCCTCATCATTTTTGAAATTTATTCCTGTGATGAGCAGCATTCAGCAGATGGATTTTTAGCCTGGCAAATGGGCCTCGCACCACGCCCGCACCGCGGCATAAGGGTAATCTTCCAGTGCCGCGAAACCGGGGATGCTCCGAGCCTTGAGCCGGGTGAACAACGGCACGCTGATACCACAGAGAAAACGGGTCAGGCGTTCCGCCCCGGGTACATCGCCGGTGTGCTGCTGGTGCCTGTGGATAAAGTGGCCACACAGCCCGTCGAAACTCTTATCCACAAGCGCGGACAGAACCGGCGGCTCCGGCAGCCGCGCCACCTGGCCATGGCACACCGAACAATGCCCGCAACGCTGGGGTGCGTGCCGGTCGCCGAAATACTCCGCCAGGCGGTAACCCAGGCACTGCTCGGTGGCGAACAGGTCGAGCATGGCGTGGATCCGCGCAATCTCACTGCCCTCGTGGCGGGTGAAATAACCGTGCAGGTCGGCACTCAGTGCCGCCAGGTCAAAGTCCGTCTGCAACAGGCTGTAGACCTCGGTCATCTGCTTGCTTTCCAGCTCTACCCAGCCTTTTTCCTGGAAGTAATCCAGGGCCTTGACCACCCGGTTGCGCGGCGCCTGGTACTGCTCGTAGAGCGCGTCGAAGTTCACCGTGGCCCAGGTCCTGGCGCGGCTTGAAGTGTTGATCACGGCCTCGACGAAGTCCCTCCGCTCGCCCTCGAAACGCGCCAGCAGGGCCTCGGTTTCCAGCAGCAGTTTGAAGCGATATTCCGCGAAATAGGCATAGCGCGGCGCGATCAGGCCCCGCAGTTCCAACTGCACCAGCAAGGTCTTGAGTGGCAGTTGGCGAATGTTGCTCTGGTCCGCCAGGGGGCCGAGCAGGAACTCCCATTGCCCGTCCGCCGCCGATGCCTGCAACTCCTCCAGCACACAACGGATGCCACTCAATTCCGGGGTGTCGCCGTAGACGAAGTTTTCCAGCACGTTGAGGCTGTCGCGGTTGGCCAGCACCAGGCAATCCGAAGGCTGGCCGTCGCGCCCGGCACGACCGATTTCCTGGCTGTAGTTCTCGATGGACTTGGGCAGATCGAAGTGCACCACGTTGCGGATGTCGCTCTTGTCGATGCCCATGCCGAAGGCGATGGTGGCGACGATGCAGTGGCTGCGGCCCTCCATGAAGCGACGCTGGATCGACTCGCGCTGCTCATGGGGCAGGCCGGCGTGATAGGCCTCGGCGGCGATGCCTTGCTGGCTCAGGTGCTCGGCGATCTGCTCGGCGGTTTTCTGCAGGGTCACGTAGACAATGCTCGGCTGCCCGGCCCGGGCGCTCATCCACTGCACCAGCCGCCGACGCTTGTCGGCCCCCGGTACCGGCTCCACCAGCAGGTTGAGGTTGGGCCGGTAGAAACCGGTGGTTACTACGTCCTGCTGGGCGATGGCGAACTTGGCCTGCATGTCGGCGATCACTTTGGGGGTCGCCGTGGCCGTCAGTAGCAGGGCCTGGGGGATGTTGAACTGGCGCTGGTAGTCCGGCAGTTTCAGGTAGTCGGGGCGGAAGTTGTGGCCCCATTCGGAGATGCAGTGCGCCTCGTCCACCACCAGCAGGGAGATGGGCACCTGTTGCAGAAAATTGCGAAAGCGTTCGTTCTTCAGCCGCTCCACCGAGATCATCAGGATCTTCAGCTCCCCGGAACGAGCCCGGGCCATGACCTCATTGGCTTCATCCCGGCCCTGGGCCGAGTCGATGCTGGCAGCGGCAATGCCGTGGCGCTGGAGGAAGGCCAACTGGTCCTGCATCAGCGCCAGCAGCGGCGAGACCACCAGGGTCAGGTGCGGCAGCAGCAGGGCCGGCAACTGGTAGCACAGGGACTTGCCCGAGCCGGTGGGAAAGATCGCTGCCGCCGAGCGCCCGGCGAGCACCGCGCTGACCGCGGCCTCCTGGCCCGGACGAAACTGTGGATAACCGAAGACCTGTTCCAGGGTGCTGTGCATAAGGGTCACTCCTTGGACCGCTGACCTGTCTTGAAGACTAGCGGGACAGGTCGGCGGGGCCAGAAAAGGTCGAAGGAAAAGCGCTACCGGATGATACCGGGCACAAGAAGCTTCATCGGCAAGCCAGCCCCAGCGCAGGAGCCGGCTTGCCGCTAAAGGAGGCCACCGCTAGCGCAAGGTCCGGCAATCCAGCCACTGCACGCCGTTGTGCTGATTGGCCTTGAGCAAGGCCGGCACCGCCTGGGCGGCCTTGGCATGGGTGTCATGGAACAGAATGATGCCCCGGCGCCAGAGCAGCATCAGTGTCTGCACCCGCTGCGCGGCCGCCTCGGCGCCGACCTTCTTGCTCCAGTCCTGGGAGTCGATGTTCCACAGCATCACCTGCACCCCCTGGGCCTTGAAGAACCCGGCGCTGTCACTGCGACGCTGCCCGTATGGCGGCCGGAACAGCGGCAGGTACTCATTGGTCAACGTGCGGTTGGCCAAGTTGGCGCTGCGAATCACCGAGCTTTGCCATTCGTTCCAGGAGGAGTGGGACTTGTGCTCCCAGCCGTGTACGCCCACACACTGACCGTCGTACAACTCGCGCATTTTCCCTGCCGAAGACTGGCTCAGGCGCGCCTGAAACGAGTCCCCCAGGACAAAGAAAAGGCTATGCAGATCGTAGGCCCGCAGCACCTCGATCAACTGATCCGTAGGCCCGTCTCTCAGGCTCGGCCCATCGTCGAAGGTCAGCAGAAACTGCCGGTCTGCCAGTTCGTCGCCCAGGCGCTCTGCCGGGTCCATGCGCTGGATCTCACTGCTGACGGCGGGAAACAAGGCGGCCAGGCGCAGCTGTTCATTGAGGTACTGCTGATGAAACTGCCCACTGGCCTCACCCCAGGCGCCGTAGGCCGCCTTGCTGGCGCCGGTGAAACTGGCCGCCAGTTGCCGCAGCTCCCCAAGGTTGCGTACCTGCAGACAGAAAGGCTGGCCATCACAGCCCTGGCTGGCCTGCCGGTAGTTGTCCAGCAATTGGTCCCAAAAACGCTGGCGCAGTTGATCCACCGACTTGCGGTCAAGCTGCCGCACTCCAAGCCGCTGCTTGAGGGCCTTGTCATCCAAGGCCTCGGTGGCCAGCAGGGCTTTGCTGAACATCAGAATCTCGGCCCGGGAGGCGGTATCGAAATCTGCGGCGCTGGTCAGCGGATTCGGCCAGCCACTGCGGTCGATGGTGGCGAACACCAGCGGCCCGGCCGCCTGGGCCACCCCTGTGGTCAGACACAGCGCCAGCAACCAGGGGAAAACACGAATTCGCATACCAACCTCCATAAATGCACAACGCGCCACTGCCGGCGCGTTGTGGAGATAACTTCTGCCTGTGTGATCAGCGGTTCTGCAACCGCTCTATCGCCTTGTCGTACACCGGGTTGGCCTTCTGCTCCCGGGCCTTGCGGTAGTGCTCCAGCGCCGTGACCAATTGCCCGGCATCTTCGTAGATGCGCCCCATGTCGTAGTAGGCGCTGGCGCGTATGGTGGGTGCCGACGGGCCACTGGCCAGGGCGATTGCCTGGCGATCGGCGGCCACGGCCTCGTCGGGGCGGCTGTTCTTGCGGTTGGACAGCGCCAGGTTGCTGTAGGCCTGGGCAAAGCCTGGATCCAGCTCGATGGCTTCGCGATAGTAGATACCCGCACTGCCGAAGTCGCCCTTGCGGTAGGAAGCCTCGCCTTTCTGGTTGAGGCTCTTGGCATCCACCGGCCCCTCGTCCCTGGCCAGCACTTCATCGATGGGCTTGCCATTGGCCAGTAGCAGCGGATCGAGGTCGCTCATCCGCGACTCCACTTCCTCGTTGCCTTGCAGCACCCGATCGATGTCCTGCAGTTGGCCATTGGCCGTCAGGCGAAACACTACCCAGAGGTTGCCCTGGCGGTTCTGTGGCACCCGGTAGCTGCGCATCAGCGTCGGACCCTTATAGACAAAGACCTGCGCCTGGCTGCGGCCCAGGCGCAAGGATTCGGGATTATTGCCGTTGGTAAAGTCGTGCACCGCATACACGTAGGCATCGCCCGGCACAGGCTGTTCGATGGTGAGGGTCTCCGGCCCGCGGCTGTCGGTGCTATCCACATTCATCCGCGCCCCCGGCCCGGTGCCGGTGGCGTAATACAGCAACCGGTGGGGATAACTCAAATGCGCATCCAGGTCTTCCCCCGGTGCACTCCAGCTCAGCACCACGCGCAGGCTTTGCGGATCCTTGAGCACCGGGCTCATGGCGTAGCTCAGCCCCTGGCACGGGCACTTGGCCCGCAGGTCGGCATAACCGAGCTTGCGGATCAGCAGTTCACTGCCCGGCGAATCGGCGGCCTCCAGCGTCACTCGCCCCTGGGCATCGGTCCGCCCGGAAGCCTGCCCCAACTGCACTTCGGCATCGGCCAGTACCGCGTCCTTGACCACCGCATCCAGCACCTGGAGCGACAACGACTGAGCCTGCACCGGACTCATCAGCATCCCTAGCCACAACAACGCCGCCAGGCGGAAAAAAGCCATAACAAAATCCCTGTAGATAACGATGGCCGGACCTCTGTCCCGCCCCACCCATCAGCGGCGAACCATACACAGTTTTGCCCGCCAATGCTCGGCCTGGCGCCGTAAATACAGCGCAAAACGACAGTCTTGCCTACCCGGAGCAACGCCCCCCGTCCCGACCTCCGAGCACTTGCAAGCCAAACCCCTACTCGCCTTACACTGCAGCTCCTGGAAACCGCAAGTGAACCCCGACCATGCAACTGGCCCCCGGCTTTCCCGACGACGTCATCATGCGCCAGCTCATGCAACTGCTGCATGAGGAAATAGGCCTGCCCGAGCGCAAGACTCTTCGCCTGAACACCGCGATCAATCTCGACCTGGGTTGCGACGGCGCCGACGCCCGTCATTTACTCAACGCTCTGGAAGAACAGTTTGATATCGATTTTGTCGATTTCGACAGCTATCGCTACTTCCAGCCCGAAGGCTACGATGTGTCCCTCAAGCGTCGCGCCAAGGGTCGGGGAGACAAGCTCCCGCTGACCATCGGCATGCTGTACCGGGCGCTCAAGGAGCAACGCTGGGACACTCAGGAGCTGGAAGGCCTCTAAGGTTCACGGCAGTACATAAGGAAATGCCGTGGACGTACTGATGGGCTTGCTCGCCGCCCTGCTCTGGGGCGGCACCGATTTTCTCGTGGGGCTCAACGTGCGCGCCGTGGGCGTGAAACGTGCGGTGTTCTTCAGCCAGAGCCTGGGGTTCACCCTGATGAGCCTGCTGCTGACGATCTTTCCCGCCTTCCTGCTCAAGGCCATGGCCGCGCCCCTGGAGGTCTGGCTGATGGGCGTGGTCGCCGCGGCCTTCACCGTCTCCGGCGCCCTGGCCCTGGGCAAGGCCTTCGCCCTGGGCAAAGCCTCCATCGTCGCCCCATTGGTGACCTCCTACGGTGTGGTCACCACCTTGCTGTCCTGGGCCAGTGGCGAGCAGATCAGCCCGCTGCAGCTCATGTGCATCCTGTTGTGCGTGATCGGCGTGATCCTCTCCAGCCTGCACTCGGACTCCAAGCTGCCCCACAGCACCGCCGCCGGCCGCTCGATCTTCTTCGCCCTGCTCTCGGCCTTCCTCTATGGCACCAGCTTCTGGCTGCAGGGCCGCTACACCCTGCCGCAACTGGGGCCGATCAGCATGCTCTGGCTGGGTTACGCGGTGGGCAGCGGCGTGATGCTGCTGATGGTGCTCAAAGTTGCGGACGGGCTGAAGATCCCGCCGCTGAAGAACTGCGGCCTGCTGGCCTCCACCAGCCTGATGAACCTGGGCGCCTTCTTCGCCTTTTCCTGGGGTGCCATGAGCGGCTCGGTGTCGGTGGTGACGGTAATCAGCACTCTGTCCGGCGGCATCGCTGCGGTGCTGGGCTATGTGTTCTTCAAGGAGCGGCTGACGGCGGTGCAGGTGACGGGGGTGGTGCTGGTGTTGCTGGGGGCGCTGGTGTTGCACTTGAAGACGTGAGGGTGTCTGGCTGGCCCAGGGGATGCCGCGCATCCCATCGCAGCCTGCGCCTGCGGCTACAGCTGCGCACAAAAAAGCCGCCCCGAAGGGCGGCTTTTTAATGGCAGGTCGAAGCTTACAGCTTCGGACCAGCAGCCTTGATCGCGTCGCTCACGTCGAACTTCTTGAAGTTCTCGATGAACAGGCCGGCCAGGGCCTTGGCGGCTTCGTCGTAGGCGGCTTTGTCAGCCCAGGTGTTGCGTGGGTTGAGCAGGCCGGTTTCAACGCCCGGTACGGCTTTTGGCACGTCCAGGTTGACGATGTCCAGGTGCTCGGTCTCGGCACCGATCAGCGCGCCGCTCTGGATCGCTGCAATCACGCCACGGGTGGTGGGGATGTTGAAGCGTTTGCCCACGCCGTAGCCACCGCCGGTCCAGCCGGTGTTGACCAGGTAGACCTTGGAGCCGAAGCCGCGGATGCGCTTGATCAGCAGCTCGGCGTATTCGCCCGCCGGACGCGGGAAGAACGGTGCGCCGAAGCAGGTGGAGAAGGTCGACTTGATGCCCGAGCCCGAACCCATTTCAGTCGAGCCCACCAGAGCGGTGTAGCCGGACAGGAAGTGGTAGGCGGCTTGTTCTTCGCTGAGGATCGACACCGGCGGCAGTACGCCGGTCAGGTCGCAGGTCAGGAAGATCACGGCGTTAGGCTCGCCACCGAGGTTCTTCGGTGCGCGTTTTTCGATCAGCTCGCGCGGGTAGGCGGCGCGGCTGTTCTGGGTCAGGCTGTCGTCGGCGTAGTCGGCTTTCTTGGTGACCGGGTCGATCACCACGTTTTCCAGAACGGCACCGTGCTGGATGGCTTTCCAGATCACCGGCTCGTTCTTTTCCGACAGGTCGATGCACTTGGCATAGCAACCGCCTTCGATGTTGAACACCACGCCCACGCCCCAACCGTGTTCGTCGTCACCGATCAGGTAACGGCTTTCGTCGGCGGACAGGGTGGTCTTGCCGGTGCCCGACAGACCGAAGAACAGGGTCACGTCGCCTTCTTCGCCCATGTTGGCGGCGCAGTGCATCGGCAGTACGTCGGCAGCCGGCAGCAGGAAGTTCTGCACGGAGAACAGGGCTTTCTTCATTTCACCGGCGTAGCGCATGCCGGCGATCAGCACTTTCTTGGCCGCGAAGTTGAGGATCACGGTGCCATCGGAGTTGGTGCCGTCGCGCTCTGGCTCGCAGACGAAGTTCGGCGCGTTGAGGATCTGCCACTCATCCTTGCCACCGGCGTTGTACTGCTCGGGGTTGATGAACAGGCAGCGGCCGAACAGGTTGTGCCAGGCGGTCTCGGTGGTCATTTTCACCGGCAGGTAGTGCGCCGGATCGGAACCTACATGCACATGGGAAACAAAACGCTCGCGCTCGCCCAGGTAGGCTTCAACGCGGTCCCACAGGGCGTCGAACTTGGCCGCCGGGAATTTGCGGTTGATCGGGCCCCAGGCGATAGCGTCCTGGGTGCTGGGCTCTTCTACGATGAAACGATCCACTGGCGAACGGCCGGTACGATGACCGGTGCGAACCACCAGAGCGCCGGTATCGGCAAGCTCGCCCTCACCGCGGTTCAGGGCTTCTTTGACCAGATCATCCACACTCAGATCGGTGTACACGGCGTTATTGGCTTGCGTCATGAGGTTCCCCGTCGGCCATTGGCCGAGTGCTCCAAACGTTTTGTAGTAGAAACTCGCGCACTACTACCGCGAAAAAAGTGCGCCGGATTATGCCAGAAAAGCCCCAAAATAGTAGGGCCCTCCCGTCAGCACGGCGTAATTCCGGCGTTTGCCAGGTGATTTACCTGCGCTGAATCGTTTTAGTGACGAGTATCTGACGGCGTGTCCACGCCCGCCCCCGCGAACAATTGCGCGATATCAGCGGCATCGAACAGGTAGCGTTCGTTGCAGAACTGGCAATCGATCTCGATGCTGCCGCCATGTTCGACCACCAGTTGCTGGGCATCTTCCAGACCCAGGCTGACCAGCGCATTGCCCGAGCGTTCCCGCGAGCAACTGCAGCGAAAACGCAGCGGCTGCACGTCGAACAGGCGCACGGCTTCTTCGTGGTACAGGCGGTGGAGCACGGTTTCGTTGTCCAGGCTCAGCAGCTCATCGGCGGTCAGGGTGCTGGCCAGGGCAGTGAGGTGCTGCCAGCTGGCGTCACGCTCTTCCTGATCACGCAGGCGGTCGGCGGGCAGTTGTTGCAGGAGCAGGCCACGGGCGCTGCGGCCGTCGGCATAGAGCCAGAAACGGGTGCCGGTCTGTTGCGACATGACGAAGTAGTTGGTGAAGCATTCCGCCAGGTTGGTGCCGTCCAGGTCGACGATGCCCTGGTAGCGCTGGCCATTGGTCGGGTCCACGGTCAGGGCCAGGACGCCGTTGGGCATCAGGTCGGCGAGGGTGGCATCAGGGGCGATCTGCTCCGCGTCGTAACGGGCCAGGCCACGGATCTCGCGCTCGCTGGAGCACTCGATCATCAGCAGCGGCACCGGGCCTTCGGAACGGGCCTGGAGAATCAGCAAGCCATCGAATTTCAGGGTGCCGACCAGCAACGATGCCGCCGCCATCAGTTCGCCAAGCAGCTGTGCAACCGGCTCGGGATAGGGGTGTTTGGCGAGGACTTCCGCGTAACTGCGCTCCAGCGCCACCAGCTCGCCGCGGGTGTCGCTCTCATCGAAGATGAAGCGTTGAGTGAAGTCGGTATCCGGCAAATCAGTCATAGGTCTGGGTATCTGAATGATGACAAAAAGGTGACAAGCACCGAAAATTGCGGCTTTGCACCATGAGGGTGCAGTTTTGCGGTGATTGGAGATATTTTATGAACAATCCGGGTTTGTTCCAAGCAAGGTGGAACCTCGGCAAGCTGGTTCTGTGCAATTTACTCCCTTTGGCCCTGCTGGGTTTCTGGTTGTGGCCCACCGGGCAGGCGCTCTGCACGGTCTTCGACGAATGGCTGTTCCACCACCTCAACGCCCCTCTGGCAAGCAACTCGACCTGGCTGCATATCTGGGCCGTGGCCAGCCTGCGGCCGTTCGATATCGTAGTGGGGCTGATCATGCTCGGCCTGCTGATTCGCGGTGACTGGGTGTTCAAGGCGGTGGACGTGCGCCGTGCCTTCTTCGGCTTTCTATCGATCCTGATTCTGATGGTGGTGATTCGCGCGCTGTTTTCCAAGCTGGTGGCCGTCATGAACTGGCAGCACAACAGCCCGTCCATGGTGCTGGAAGGCGCCGTGCACATGAGCGACTACTTCCCGGGCTGGGAAAAGACCTGGGAACTCAAGGACCGCTCCAGCCAGAGCTTCCCGGGCGACCACGCTTCGGTGCTGCTGATCTGGGGCCTGTTCATGGGGATCTTCAGCCGCAGCATCGGCCAGTTCCTGATCGTCTGGGGCCTGACCCTGCTGTTCATGATGCCGCGCCTGGTGGCAGGCGCCCACTGGGGCCAGGACGACTACATCGGCGGTGTGCTGCTGGCGGTGCTGGCCCTGGGCTGGGGCTACTACACCCCGTACGCGGCGCGGATGTCGAACTTCCTGCTGCGCCTGACCCACCCGCTGTTCAACCTGTTGAGCCGGATGCCCGTGCTCTCGCGCATGAGCGTGGTGCGCGCCAGCAGCCTGCTGCGCTAAGCAGCCCCGTAGGAGCCGGCTTACCGGCTCCTACGGTTTCATTCGTGGTTGCTGCCGTGGAACTTGAACAGGTCCCGGCGCTGTTTCTTGCTCGGTTTACCGTCGGTGCTCACTCCTAGGGCACCAGCCTTGCGCTGGGCCGCAGCGGCTTCGCGCTTGGCGATGCTGGCCTCGGTTTCCGCGTACAGAGCCTGCGCTTCAGGAGCGCCACGGCGGACGATGGACAGGGCCTGGACCACCACGGTGCGTTCGTCGAAGCCGGCGCGAATCTGGTATTCATCGCCTACCCGCGGCTCCTTGCCCGGTTTGCAGCGCTCGCCCCGGTGATGCACCTTGCCGCTTTCAATCGCTGTCTTGGCCAGGGCACGAGTCTTGTAGAAGCGCGCTGCCCACAGCCATTTATCCAGACGAACCTTGTCCTCTTCTTCCTGCTTGTGCGCCACTGGAATTCCCCTCGCTGAAAAATGTCGCAACTTTACCGCCTGCAAGCGGGCTCTCATAAACCCTGCCGCTCACCTAAAATAACCCAGGTTGCGCCCTGATACGCGAGGAGTCCCCGTGACTGACTTCCCCACTTCCCTGACCTCGCCCGGCAACCGTTGCGAAGGTTGCCAGCAAAGCCAGCCACTGGGCTTCGATTTTTCCTTCGCCTACCAGCCCATAGTCGATCTGCGGGACCGCTCGGTCTTCGCCCATGAAGCCCTGGTGCGCGGGGTCAATGGCGAAGGGGCGGGAACGGTGCTGGGCCAGGTCAATGACAGCAATCGCTACCGTTTCGACCAGCGCTGCCGGACCCAGGCAATCACCCTCGCCGCCCAGTTGGGGATGCAAAGCCACCTGTCGATCAACTTCATGCCCAACGCCGTGTACCGGCCGGAACTGTGCATCCGCAGCACCCTGGAGGCGGCCCGGGCCCAGCGTTTTCCCCTGGACCGGCTGATTTTCGAAACCCTGGAAAGCCAGCACGTAGATAACTATCGCCATTTGACCAATATTCTGCGTGAATACCGCGAATTCGGCTTCAAGACCGCCATCGACGACTTCGGCTCGGGGTACTCGGGGCTGAACCTGCTGGCGGATTTCCAACCCGACCTGATCAAGCTCGACATGGCGCTGGTGCGCGATGTGGACCAGGATCGCGTACGCCAGGCGATCATCCGCGCGATTGTCACAATGTGTGCGGAGTTGGGGGTTACAGTCATCGCCGAAGGTATTGAAAGCGCCGGTGAACGGGACTTTCTCAGCGACTGTGGAATTTATCTGATGCAGGGCTACTGGTTCGCCAAGCCTGCATTCAAAGCCCTGGCCGAGGTTCCGGCCGCGGCCTGGAACAGCTAATTGCGGATTTTCCTTATTGAAGACTTTTGACCATTTGACCGTTGTCGGTCTGCGCGAGTGGGTGGCGCTCCCGGATCTGGGCGTGGCCGGCCTGCGCGCCAAGATCGACACCGGGGCCAGCACCTCCAGCCTGCATGCCACCGAGATCGAGCCCTTCGAGCGCGAAGGTGAGCAGTGGGTGCGCTTCAATGCCCACCTGGGCAGTGTGGTGCAGTTGCGTCACCGGCGCTGCGAAGCACCGCTGGTGGCGATGAAAACCATTAAAAGCTCCAACGGCCAGGCCCAGGTGCGCTACGTGATCAGCACCACCCTGGCCCTGGGCGATCGGGTGTGGCGGGTGGAGTTCACCCTCGCCTGCCGCAAGGCCATGCGCTATCGCCTGCTGCTGGGTTCCAAGGCTCTGATCGACGGCCAACTGGTGGTCAATCCGGGCATCAAGTACGTACAAGACAAACCGGTGTTCCCGGTATCCACTACCTCTGCCACAGGTGTTGCATGAAGATCGCTGTGCTGTCGCGTAACCCGCGTCTGTATTCCACTCGTCGTCTGGTCGAGGCCGGCACCGAGCGTGGCCATGAAATGGTAGTGGTCGATACCCTGCGCGCCTACATGAACATCGCCAGTCACAAGCCGCAGATCCACTACCGCGGCAAGCCCCTGGAAGGCTTCGATGCGGTGATCCCGCGGATCGGTGCCTCGGTGACCTTCTATGGCTGCGCGGTGCTGCGCCAGTTCGAAATGATGGGGGTGTTCCCCCTCAACGAATCGGTGGCCATCGCCCGCTCCCGGGACAAGCTGCGCTCGCTGCAGTTGCTGTCGCGGCGTGGCATCGGCCTGCCGGTGACCGGCTTCGCCCATTCCCCGGACGACATTCCCGACCTGATCGAGATGGTCAACGGCGCGCCGTTGGTGATCAAGGTGCTGGAAGGCACCCAGGGCATCGGCGTGGTGCTGTGTGAAACCGCCACGGCGGCGGAATCGGTGATCGAGGCCTTCATGGGCCTGAAGCAGAACATCATGGTCCAGGAGTACATCAAGGAGGCCGGCGGCGCCGACATTCGCTGCTTCGTGGTGGGGGACAAGGTGATCGCGGCGATGAAACGCCAGGCCAAGCCGGGGGAGTTCCGCTCCAACCTGCATCGCGGCGGCAGCGCCAGCCTGATCAAGATCACTCCCGAAGAACGCATGACCGCGCTGCGGGCGGCCAAGGTCATGGGCCTGAGCGTGGCAGGGGTGGATATCCTGCGTTCCAATCACGGGCCGCTGGTGATGGAAGTCAATTCCTCGCCGGGCCTGGAAGGCATCGAGACCACCACCGGCAAGAACGTGGCGGGAATCATCATCGAGCACATCGAGAAGAACGGCGGGCCGAACATGACCCGGACCAAGGGCAAGGGCTAGGGATCGCGTGGCCGGCCTTGCGCTGGCAAGCCAGCTCCTACGGGCTATGTGCTGCCTGCAGGAGCGAAGCCCCGATCAATCCGCATCACGGGGCAGCAGCAAGCCCAGCGGCAGGCGTACTCGCGCTTCCAGGCCACCATCGGGGCGGTTGCGCAGTTCGACATTGCCACCGTGCATGGCGGCAATCCGCTTGACGATGGCCAGCCCCAGCCCGGTGCCCTTGCCGCCGCGGGCACGGTCGCCACGGGTGAAGGGGTTGAAGATCGCTTCCAGTTCCGAAGGATCGATCCCCGCGCCACGGTCCATCACGCTGAGCACCACATAGGGCGCATTGGTGTCACCGGACACATAGGCCGCCACTTCCACTTCCGTACCCGCATGATTCAGGGCGTTACCGATCAGGTTGTTGAGCAGGCGCTTCATCGACACCCGGCGCAACGGGAACGGCTGGATCGGCTCCAGGCGCAGGTGCACCCGTTCTTCGTTCTGGTTGTAGGGCGCCGCCACTTCCTGCACCAGATCGCCCAGGTCCACCTCTTCCACCGATTCGTCGCGCCCATCGCGAATGAAGGCCAGGAACTGGTCGAGAATGGCGTCCATGTCCTCGATATCCCGCACCATGTCGTCGGTCAGGTCAGTGTGATCGCCCATCAATTCCAGGGACAGGCGCAGCCGGGTCAGCGGCGTGCGCAGGTCGTGGGACACCCCGGCCAGCATCAACTCCCGCTCTCGCCCTGCCTGTTCCACGTCCTCGGCCATCTGGTTGAACGCGCGGTAGACCTCGGTCATCTCGCTGGGCGTATCGCTGATGGGCAGGCGCACGCTGCGTCCCTGGCCCAGTTGCCGGGCGGCATACACCAGGCGCTTGAGGGGCTGGTTGAGCTGGCTGACGAAAATCCAGGCCGAGGCGGTGGACAAGAGGCCAATGGCCAGGAACCAGCCCAACACGCTCCAGATCTTCTGCCCCCGCAGCGGATGGGGGTACAGCGGCACCTTGAGCCAGCCGTCCCCCAGGCTCGGCGCCCGCACCCAGAGCGCCGGCGGCGCATGCATGCGCAGGCGCACTTCGGTGTCGGCGCCCAGTTCGGCCTGCATCTGCCGCTGGTAGATCTCGCTGTAGGGCCAATGCTGCTCGCCGGCCGGTACGCCGCTGCCCACCACCTTGATCAGGCCGGCAGCCTCGGCGATCTGGTCACGGTTGGATTCATCGGCGGCCCAGTAGGCGCGCAGGGTCAGGGCCACGCCGTGGCTGTACTGCCGGTCCACCAGCACGTCCTCGTTCATCAACAGATAAACCAGGGTCAATGCCTTGGAAAACAGCACCACGATCAGCACCAGCCACAGGGTGCGGGAGAAGAAACTCTGGGGGAACCACAGCGGGGTTTTCATAACAGCCACTACACACTTTGCAGGAGCGACTCGCGCTCGCACCGTTGCGGAATGCGAACGCCCGGGTCGTTACCGGCCCGGGCGTTGGCTCCTACAAATCAATGATCACTTGGTCGCGGTGCCATCCGGCACAAAGACATAACCCACGCCCCAGACGGTCTGGATGTAGCGCGGCTTGGAAGGATCGGGCTCGATCATCCGACGCAGGCGGGAGATCTGCACGTCAATGGAGCGCTCCAGGGCGTCCCATTCGCGACCACGGGCCAGGTTCATCAACTTGTCCCGGGTCAGCGGCTGGCGGGCGTTCATCACCAGCGCCTTGAGCACCGCGAATTCACCGGTGGTGAGCATGTGCACTTCATTGCCGCGCTTGAGCTCGCGGGTGGCCAGGGACAACTCGTAGTCGCCGAAGGTCACGCTTTCGTCTTCGCTGCCCGGCGCACCCGGCACCGGGGCAGACTGGCGACGCAATACGGCCTTGACCCGCGCCATCAGCTCGTCGGGATTGAACGGCTTGGCCAGGTAATCGTCGGCGCCCAGTTCCAGGCCCTTGATGCGGCTCAGCTCGTCGCCCTTGGCGGTGAGCATGATGATCGGAATCTGGTTGTTCGCGCTGCGCAGGCGGCGGCATGCGGTCAAGCCGTCTTCGCCGGGCAGCATCAGGTCGAGTACCACCAGGTTGAACACTTCGCGACCCAGCAGGCGGTCCATTTGCTCGGTGTTAGGTACTGCGCGGGCACGGTAGCCCTTGCTGACGAAGAAACGCTCCAGCAGGCTGCTCAGCCCCGGGTCGTCGTCAACAATAAGAATTTTTTCGCCTTCAGCAGTTTGTACAGTGCTGCTCATTGGATGCTCCTCTAATCTCGGTGCGCATTATGGCGTAGCTGCCGTTATACGCACCGAGTGCATTGTTAGCAGATTTTTCCTCTATCGCCAGCAAACCCGCTGTCGGCCTGAGGCTGGCGATCACCCCGCAACGGCTAACGCTGGGTATAATGCGCCGCCTTTTGTGTTGGGCAATATCTGATCAGTACGCCTGCGGCCGGTTTATTTTTTTACCCGGGCCGGCAGTATTTTTTCGATTTCACGGGTCAACAGGCAGCCTTTTGATCCAGGTGGCGGCGCGTGCCAGGCCGCTCAACCAGACTCGCCGGGCCTTATTTTCGTGCCCGCGGGCCTGCTTTCACAATTTGTCAGGTGGTTTTATGGACAGCATCAACAGCCGCATTGCCGAGGAACTCGGCGTACGCCCACAACAGGTCGAAGCGGCCGTCGCTCTATTGGATGAAGGCTCCACCGTGCCCTTCATCGCCCGCTACCGGAAAGAAGTCACCGGCAGCCTCGATGACACCCAGCTGCGTCATCTGGAAGAGCGCCTGCGCTACCTGCGAGAACTCGACGAACGGCGGATCAGCATCCTGGCCAGCATCGAAGAGCAAGGCAAGCTGACCCCGGAACTGGCCCGCGACATCAAGCTGGCCGACACCAAGACCCGCCTCGAAGACCTTTACCTGCCTTATAAGCAGAAGCGCCGCACCAAGGGCCAGATCGCCCTGGAAGCCGGCCTCGGCGAACTGGCCGACGGCCTGTTCAACGACCCGAACCTGGCTCCGGAAACCGAAGCCGCACGCTTCGTCGACGCCGAAAAAGGCGTGGCCGACGTGAAGGCCGCCCTGGAAGGCGCCAAGTACATCCTGATGGAGCGCTTCGCCGAAGACGCCAGCCTGCTGGAAAAGCTGCGCAATTTCCTCAAGCAGGAAGCGACCATCAGCGCCCGCGTGATCGCCGGCAAGGAAGAGGAAGGCGCCAAGTTCCGCGACTACTTCGAACACGATGAACCACTCAAAAGCATGCCGTCGCACCGCGCCCTGGCAATTTTCCGTGGCCGCAACGAAGGCATTCTCAGCTCCGCGCTGAAAGTCGGTGACGAACTGCCGGGCACCATGCACCCGTGCGAAGGCATGATCGGCCAGCAATTCGGCATCCAGAACCAGAACCGCCCGGCCGACAAATGGCTCGGCGAAGTGGTGCGCTGGACCTGGAAGGTCAAGCTCTACACCCACCTGGAAACCGACCTGCTGGGCGAACTGCGCGATGGCGCGGAAACCGAGGCGATCAACGTCTTCGCCCACAACCTTCACGACCTGCTGCTGGCCGCTCCGGCCGGCCCGCGCGCCACCCTGGGCCTGGACCCGGGCCTGCGCACCGGCTGCAAGGTGGCGGTGGTGGATGCCACCGGCAAGCTGCTGGACCACGCCACCGTCTACCCCCATGTGCCGCACAACAAATGGGACCAGACCCTGGGCATTCTGGCTGCCCTGTGCGCCAAGCACTCGGTGGACCTGATCGCCATCGGCAACGGCACCGCCAGCCGGGAAACCGACAAGCTGGCGGCCGAGCTGATCAAGAAATACCCGGCCATGAAGATGACCAAGGTCATGGTCTCCGAAGCCGGTGCATCGGTGTACTCGGCCTCGGAGCTGGCGGCCAAGGAATTCCCGGACCTGGACGTATCGATCCGTGGCGCGGTGTCCATCGCCCGCCGCCTGCAGGATCCACTGGCCGAGCTGGTGAAGATCGACCCGAAATCCATCGGTGTCGGCCAGTACCAGCACGATGTCTCGCAACTGAAACTGGCCCGTGGCCTGGACGCGGTGGTGGAAGACTGCGTGAACGCCGTGGGCGTCGACGTCAACACCGCCTCCGTGGCCCTGCTGGCGCGGATCTCCGGCCTCAACGCGACCCTGGCGCAGAACATCGTCAGCCACCGCGACGAACACGGTGCCTTCAAGACCCGCGCCGCGCTGAAAAAAGTCGCCCGCCTGGGTGAAAAGACCTTCGAACAGGCCGCCGGCTTCCTGCGTGTGATGAACGGCGACAACCCGCTGGACGCTTCCGCAGTGCACCCGGAAGCCTACCCGCTGGTACAACGCATCGCTGCCGACACCGGCCGCGACATCCGCTCGCTGATCGGCGACAGCGGCTTCCTCAAGCGCCTGGACCCGAAAAAGTTCACCGACGAAACCTTCGGCCTGCCCACCGTCACCGACATCCTCCAGGAACTGGACAAGCCCGGCCGCGACCCGCGCCCCGAGTTCAAGACCGCCGAGTTCCAGGACGGTGTCGAAGACCTCAAGGACCTGCAACTGGGGATGATCCTCGAAGGCGTGGTGACCAACGTCACCAATTTCGGGGCCTTCGTCGACATCGGCGTGCACCAGGACGGCCTGGTGCACATTTCGGCGCTGTCGGAGAAGTTCATCAAGGACCCACGCGAAGCGGTGAAGGCCGGTGACGTGGTGAAAGTGAAGGTCATGGAAGTCGATATCCCGCGCAAACGCGTCGGCCTGTCGATGCGCATGGGCGACACCCCGGGCGAGAAGATCGACGGTGCCCGTGGCTCCCGCCCCGGCTCGGCGCCACGCTCCTCCCAGGGCAATGCACCGCGCAAGGAGAGCGCCGCGCCCGCCCCGAGCAACAACGCCATGGCCTCGCTGTTCGCCAACGCCAAGCAGTTGAAGAAACGCTGATGCAGATCCCTGCCGGCCTGACCGAAAGCGCCTTCAGCCAATTGCTCGGCTGCCGTCTGCAACGCCTGGAAACCGGCGAAGCGGACGTCGCCCTGGAGCTGACCCCGCAACTGCGCAATCGCGGGCAGAAGCTGCACGGCGGGGCGATCTTCAGCCTGGTGGACATTGCCATGGGGCTGGCCTGTTCCAGCACCCACGGCTTCGACCAGCAGAGCGCCACCATCGAGTGCAAGATCAACTACATCCGCGCCGTGGCCGAGGGCGAGGTGCTGTGCCGGGCCAAGGTGATCCACCCCGGCCGCCGCACCCTGGTGGTGGAAGCGGATGTGATCCAGGGCGACAAACTGGTCGCAAAAGCACAAGGCACCTTCGCGGTCCTATAGCTCCCTGTCATGTATTTGGGTTAATTTCGGCGCTGCAAAAGCGGCGTCGGAGTTTTCTGCCCGCGCTAAAGCCAGATTCAGGGATGAAGGATTGGCGTTTTCAGGCGAGTCGGCTTGACTCAAAAACCAGGCGAAAACGCCAGTTTTAACTTCACCCTTGTAGACCGTCCTGCCCACCCCCATATTGGGGCGACTGACGCGTGAAGGAATCCAACTTGAGCGAACTTCTCAACCGCCGCCTGGCTCTGCTCGGCGAGCGCGCTAACCTCTCTCTGCTCGAGCAGTGCCTGCACGGTATCGAACGTGAATGCCTGCGTGTCACCGGCGAAGGCCGCCTGGCACAGACCCCGCACCCGGAAGAACTGGGTTCCGCGCTGACCAACGAACAGATCACCACGGACTACTCCGAGTCGCTGCTGGAGTTCATCACCCCGGCCCTCAAGGACCCGGCGGACACCCTGGCCAGCCTCGACAAGATTCATCGCTTCGCCTACAGCAAGCTCGGCAACGAGTACCTGTGGAGTCCATCGATGCCGTGCCCGTTGCCGGCCGAGGAAGATATCCCCATCGCCTACTACGGCACCTCCAACATCGGTCAGCTCAAGTACGTGTACCGCAAGGGCCTGGCCCTGCGCTACGGCAAGACCATGCAGTGCATTGCCGGGATCCACTACAACTTTTCCCTGCCGGAACAGCTATGGCCGCTGCTCAAGCAGGCCGAGGGCTTTGTCGGCACCGACCGTGACTACCAGTCTTCGGCCTATATCGCGCTGATCCGCAATTTCCGTCGCTACAGCTGGCTGCTGATGTACCTGTTCGGTGCCTCGCCGGCCCTGGACGCGGGTTTCCTGCGCGGCCGCTCGCACCAGCTGGAACAGTTGGACGCCGAGACCCTGTACCTGCCCTACGCCACCAGCCTGCGCATGAGCGACCTGGGCTACCAGAGCAAGGCCCAGGCCGGCCTGACCCCTTGCTACAACGACCTGAACAGCTACACCGACAGCCTGCGCAAGGCCGTGGCCACGCCCTACGCGCCCTATGTGGAAGTCGGCACCCACAAGGATGGCGAATGGGTGCAACTGAACACCAACATCCTGCAGATCGAAAACGAGTACTACTCCAACATCCGCCCCAAGCGCGTGACCTACACCGGCGAGCGGCCGATCCAGGCGCTGATGGCCCGGGGTATCCAGTACGTCGAAGTACGCTGCCTGGACATCAACCCGTTCCTGCCACTGGGCATCGACATCCAGGAAGCCCGCTTCCTCGACGCCTTCCTGCTGTATTGCGCACTCAACGACAGCCCGCTGTTCGAGAACAACGAGTGCGGCAATGCCACCTCGAACTTCCTCGCCGTGGTCAAGGAAGGCCGGCGCCCGGGCCTGCAGCTGCAACGCCAGGGCCAGCCGGTGGAAATGAAGGAGTGGGCCGCCCAACTGCTGGAGCAGATCGCCCCTCTGGCCGCCCTGCTCGACCAGAGCCATGGCAGCGACGTGCACAGCAAGGCCCTGGACGCCCAATTGGCCAAGGTCAAGGATTCGTCCCTGACCCCTTCGGCCCAGGTGCTGGCGGCCATGAGCGAGCACAAGGAGAGCTTCACCCAGTTCTCCCTGCGCCAGAGCCAGGCCCATGCCGAGTACTTCCGCAGCCAGGCCCTGAGCAAGGAAGAGCAAGCCGCGTTCGAAGAAGCGGCGCGCAAATCCCTGGAACAGCAGACCGAGCTTGAACAGAACGAGGTGGGTGATTTCGACGTGTTCGTCGGTGCCTACCAGGCCAGCATCCTGGCCATCAGCAACTGACGCTTCGCCGGCCAGCCGGCTCCTACACCCCTCCCGTAGGAGCCGGCTTGCCGGCGAACAGCACTCTGCATATTCCCCTCATAAGCTAATGCAAATAAGTTATTTATTTCTGCATTCTTAGATCATTTAGTCTCCTCCCACGCCGATCACCGGCCGCCTATGAGGAGCCTCCCATGAAACTGCATTTCCCCCTTCGCCTCCTGGCGGCCGCGTCCCTGGCCGCAGCGAGTTTCTTCGCCCAGGCGGCCGACGTCACCGTCGCCTACCAGACCACCGTCGACCCGGCCAAAGTGGCCCAGGCCGACGGCAGCTATGAAAAAGCCACCCAGGCCAAGATCAACTGGCGCAAATTCGATAACGGCGCCGACGTCATCGCCGCCATCGCTTCCGGCGATGTGCAGATCGGCTACCTGGGCTCCAGCCCGCTGACCGCCGCCATCACCCGCAAGGTGCCGGTGCAGACCTTCCTCATCGCCACCCAGATCGGCGCCGCCGAAGCCCTGGTGGCCCGGGACGGTTCCGGGATCACCTCGCCCCAGGACCTGGTAGGCAAGAAAGTCGCCGTGCCCTTCGTTTCCACCGGCCACTACAGCCTGCTGGCAGCCCTGAAGCACTGGAACATCGACCCCTCGAAAGTGCAGATACTCAACCTCGCGCCACCGGCGATCATCGCCGCCTGGAAGCGCGGCGATATCGATGCCACCTACGTCTGGGACCCGGCCCTGGGCGTGGCCAAGGAAAACGGCAAGGTGCTGATCACCTCCGGTGAACTGGCCAAGTTCGGCGCGCCGACCTTCGATGCCTGGATCGTGCGCAAGGATTTTGCCGAGAAGCATCCGGAAATCGTCACGGCCTTCGCCAAGGTGACCCTGGATGCCTACGCCCAGTACCGCAAGGACCCGCAAGCCTGGCTGGCCAACCAGGGCAACGTCGACAAGCTGGTGAAGCTCTCCGGGGCCAAGGCCAGCGATATTCCGCTGCTGCTGCAGGGCAACGTCTACCCGCTGGCCGCCGACCAGGTGGTCAGCCTCGGTGCGCCGACCACCAAGGCCATCACCGACACCGCCGCGTTCCTCAAGGAGCAGGGCAAGGTGGAGGCAGTGCTGCCGGACTACGCCCCCTACGTCAGCGCCAAGTTCATCCCTGAATAACCCGCGTCAGGACAGGAGATAGCCGTCATGGCCTTGCTACAACTGGAGCGCATCAGCGCACAGTACCCCGGCGCCGCCGAACCGGTGCTGGCGGATATTTCCCTGACCCTGGGGCCACAGCAACTGCTGGTCGCCCTGGGCCCTTCCGGCAGCGGCAAGACCTCGCTGCTGAACCTGATTGCCGGCTTCGTCGAACCCAGCGCCGGGCGCATCCAGCTCGATGGCGTACCGGTGCAGGGCCCCAGCGCCGAACGCGGCGTGGTGTTCCAGGACGATGCCCTGCTGCCCTGGCAGGACGTGCTGGGCAACGTCGCCTTCGGCCTGGAGCTGGCCGGCGTGGCCCGCGACAAGCGCGAAGCCCGGGCTCGGGAAATGCTTGCCCTGGTGGACCTGGCCGGCTTCGACAAGCGCCGCATCTGGCAGCTCTCCGGTGGCCAGAAGCAGCGTGTGGGCCTGGCCCGCGCCCTGGCGGCCGACCCGCGGGTGCTGCTGATGGACGAACCTTTCGGTGCCCTGGATGCCTTCACTCGCGAGCAGATGCAGGAGCTGTTGCTGCAAGTCTGGCGGCGCACTGCCAAGCCGGTGTTCCTGATTACCCACGACATCGAGGAAGCGGTGTTCCTGGCCACCGACCTGATTCTCCTGGCGCCCAACCCGGGGCAGATCGTCGAACGCCTGAACCTGGACTTCGGCCAGCGCTACGCCGCCGGCGAGTCGGCGCGGGCGATCAAGTCCGACCCGCGGTTCATCGAAACCCGCGAACACGTGCTGGCCCGGGTGTTCTCCCAGCGCAGCGCCACCCAGCAGCAGGAGCGGCCATGAGCAGCTACGAGATTCCCGTCACCGCCACCGGCGATGCCAACCCCAAAGCGCCACAAATCGTGCGCCGCAGCCTGAGCACCCGCTGGATCAGCGTGCTGACCCTGATCGCCCTGCTGGCCCTGTGGTGGGCCGTCACCGCCACCGGCCTGATCGAGCCGCTGTTCCTGCCGCCCCCTTCTGCGGTGCTGCAAAAGGGCTGGTTGCTGGCCACCAGCGGCTACATGGATTCCACCCTATGGCAGCACCTGGCGGCGAGCCTGCAACGCATCGGCCTGGCCCTGGGCTTTGCCGTGCTGACGGCGATTCCGGTGGGCATCGCCATCGGCGCCAACCGCATCGCCCGTGGCGTGCTCGACCCTTTGATCGAGTTCTACCGGCCGATTCCGCCCCTGGCCTACCTGCCGCTGATCGTCATCTGGTGCGGCATTGGCGAGCTGTCCAAGGTGCTGCTGATCTACCTTGCGATCTTCGCCCCGATCGCCATCGCCACCGCCACCGGCGTGCGCACCGTGGACCCGGCGAAGCTGCGCGCCGCCCAGTCCCTGGGGGCTACCCGGGCCCAGCTGATTCGCCATGTGATCCTGCCCAGCGCCTTGCCGGACATCCTCACCGGCGTGCGCATCGGCCTGGGCGTGGGCTGGTCGACCCTGGTGGCGGCAGAGCTGATTGCCGCCACCAGCGGCCTGGGTTTCATGGTGCAGTCCGCCGCGCAATTCCTGGTCACCGATGTGGTGGTGCTGGGGATCCTGGTGATTGCCCTGATCGCCTTCGCCATGGAAATGGGCCTGCGCGCCCTGCAGCGCAAGCTTGTGCCCTGGCATGGCCAGAGCCACTGACTGGCGCCTGCCTTGCGTCGATTGCCTCGGCTGTCTGTAGCCGCTGCCGAGCCCCCGCGAAGCTGTGACCGAGCGCACAGCGCTCGCAGCGATCGACCAGGACGACCGCGCTGCAAGGGTTTGCGTCTGCTGCGCAGCCGTTCGCAGCCTCGCCAAGGCTCGGCAGCGGCTACAAGAGCCGTGCATGCCAGCGATTTCAAGATTGATGCAGATAAACCGAATCCGACCACGCCGACGTCCGGCGCCGTACAAGAGAACGACCATGAGCCTGACCATCACTCCTCTAAGCTCCGCCCTCGGCGCCCAGATCGGCGGCATCGATATCAGCCAGCCCTTGAGCATCGAACATCGTGACGCCATCGAGCAGGCGCTGCTCAAGCACCAGGTACTGTTCTTTCGCAACCAGCCGGTCACCCCGCAGCAGCAGGCGCGTTTCGCCGCCTGCTTCGGCGACCTGCACATCCACCCGATCTACCCCAATGTGCCGGAGCAGCCGGAGGTATTGATCCTCGATACCGCCGAGACCGACGTACGCGACAACGCCATCTGGCACACCGACGTAACCTTTCTGCCGACCCCGGCCCTGGGCGCGGTGCTCAGCGCCAAGCTGCTGCCGGAGTTCGGCGGCGATACCCTGTGGGCCAGCGGCATTGCCGCCTACGAGGCGCTGTCGGAGCCAATGAAGAATCTGCTGCAGGGCCTGACCGCGACCCACGACTTCACCAAGTCCTTCCCTCTGGAGCGCTTCGGCAACACCCCCGAGGACCTGGCGCGCTGGGAAGAAACCCGGCGCAAGAACCCGCCGCTGTCGCACCCGGTGATCCGCACGCACCCGGTGAGCGGGCGCAAGTCGCTGTTCGTCAACGACGGCTTCACCACCCGGATCAATGAGCTGTCGGAAAGCGAAAGCGCAGCCATCCTGCAACTGCTGTTCGCCCACGCCACCCGCCCGGAATTCACCATTCGCTGGCGCTGGCAGGAGAACGACATTGCCTTCTGGGACAACCGCGTGACCCAGCACTATGCGGTGGACGACTACCGTCCACAGCGCCGGGTGATGCAGCGCGCGACCATTCTTGGGGATGTGCCGTTCTTGCGCTGAAACGCGGGGATGCAGCAAACCCCGGCCGCGCTGCATGAGCGGGGCCGGGGCCACTGGCTATTTGACGCCGGCGGGGGCTTTCTTCTTGCGATTGCCGATATGGATCGCCTGGCCATTCACGGCCAGCGCGGCTTCATGCAGGGCTTCGGACAGGGTCGGATGGGAGAACACCATCATCCCCAGGTCCTCGGCACTGGTGCCGAACTCCATGCCGATGGCCCCTTCCTGAACCAGCTCCGCCGCGCCCGGCCCGATCACATGCACGCCCAGCACGCGGTCGGTGCCTGCATCGGCAATCACCTTGACCAGCCCGGCGGTGTCGTTGGCCGCCATGGCCCGGCTGCTGGCAGCGAACGGGAAGGTGCCGATGTTCAACTCGACGCCCTCGGCCTTGAGAGCCTGCTCGGTCTGGCCGACCCAGGCGATTTCCGGGTGGGTGTAGATTACCGAGGGGATCAGGTCGTAGTTCAACGGGTGCCGATGCCCGGCAATCCCCTCGGCCACCATCACCCCCTCTTCAGAAGCCTTGTGCGCCAGCATCGGGCCGCGTACCACGTCGCCAATGGCGAACACCCCGGGGACGCTGGTGCAGCACTGGCCATCGACGTGGATAAAACCGCGTTCGTCCAGGTGCACGCCGCTGTCGGCGGCCAACAGATCGGTGGTCAGGGGGCGGCGACCGACGGCGACGATCAGCCGGTCGAACACCTGCTGCTTGTCCTCGCCGGCCTCACTGAGGCTGACCTTGACGCTGTCGCCCTGCACTTCGCAGGCCGTCACCCGGGCGCCCAGGCGGATATCCAGGCCCTGCTTGCCGAGGATCTTCTGCGCCTCCTTGGCGATCTGCGCATCCACCGCCGGGAGGAAGCTGTCGAGGGCTTCCAGCACCGTGACTTCAGCCCCCAGGCGTGCCCAGACCGACCCCAGTTCCAGGCCGATGACGCCGGCACCGATCACCCCGAGGCGCTTGGGCACCTGGGTGAATTCCAGGGCGCCGGTGGAGTCCACTATCACCTCGCCGGCCAGGGGCGCCGCGGGAATGTCGATCGGCCGCGAGCCGGGAGCCAGGATGATATTGCCGGCGCTGATGCGTTGCGTGCTGCCATCGGCGGCGGTGACTTCCACTTCCTTGTTGGCCAGCAGCTTGCCGTGACCTTCCAGCAGGGCCACGCCATTGGCCTTGAACAGCGAGGCAATGCCGCCGTTGAAATTGCGCACCACGTTGTCCTTGCGCGCCAGCATGGCTGGCACATCCATCTGCGGATTGCTGATGGCGATGCCGTGCACTTCGAATCCGTTGCGCGCTTCGTAGTAGTGGTGGGAACTGTCCAGCAGTGCCTTGGAGGGAATGCAGCCAACGTTCAGGCACGTCCCGCCCAGGGCGGTCTTGCCATCCTTGCCCTTGTAGCGCTCGATGCAGACTGTCTTGAGCCCCAGTTGCGCGGCCCGGATGGCGGCGACATAGCCGCCGGGCCCCGCACCAATAACGATCACATCGTAACTTTCACTCATAGGTTGCCGTCCTTTGCACAGACAAACTCGACCACGGCCTCCATGGTCGCGCTGTCCTTGAGAATTTTCAGATGGCCCAACCCGCGAGTCTGCAAGACCCGCCGGTGTCGCAAGCCTTCGGCGAAGGATTGCAGGTCATCTGCCGGGACTTCCTGATCCTGCTGGTCATGCACCAGCAGCACCGGGACCTCCACCTGGCGCCCATAACGGCTGACCGCCAGGCTGGCCATGTCCTTCTGATAGCGTTGCTCAACCAGAAGTTGCATGCGTTGCCTGACGTCATCGTTGATCCACAAAAATGCGGCAAAGCGCCGGACCACGTTTTCGATATCGGCCGGCGCGGCCACCAGGACCGCCCGCTGGAAACCCTTGCCGACCGGAGTGCTCAAGGCATACCCGGCGGCAGCGCCGCCCAGGGAGTGACCAATCACGGTGTCGAAGGGCCCCAGTTGCTTTTGCACCTGGTCGAGCATGCTGACGAAGGTCGGCAGCGAGGCCTGCCGACCGCCGCTGCCGCCATGGCCGATGCAGTCGAAGGAGAGGACCTCGCAGCCCTCCTCCAGCAACAGCGGGATCAGGTACTGCCACTGGGTGCTGGCGCCACTCCAACCGTGCACCAGCACCACGCGGCGCCGGACCTGCGGTGGAGTCCAGCGAAAGCAGCGCAGGCGCCCCTGGTCGGTTTCCAGGTCCTGCACCGTGGCGCTGGGCAAGGTCTGCGGAAAATGCTGGCGCAGCCGTTGTGGCGTCGTGAACATCTTCAGCGCCCGTGCTGCAGCGCGCTGGGGAAAAAGCCGCGACTCGATCCAGAAGCTGCAGCGAAGCAGCCCCAGAACTCCGTTGTAAATGCCCTTGAAGAGCATCTTCCTGAAGCTGTTGCGCCGGCCCCTGGCAGGTGCCGGCCTTGGCTCTTGGGTCGCCATCTTCCTTCCTCATCGACTACAGAATTCAAGCGCTGGGCTACAGCTTCACCATGTTGAAGTCCAACTTGCTCACGCCGCATTCCGGGCAGGTCCAATCCTCGGCAATGTCGTCCCAGGCGGTGCCCGGAGGCACCCCCGAATCCGGATCGCCAAGGCGTTGATCGTAGATCCAGCCACAGATCAGGCACATCCACAGGCCGGACTCGGCCACAGCGTTTTCAGCGTAGGTGCTCATGGGTGGTCAACCATCATCAAAGGGTTATGCGTTGTTCTCATGCGCTGGCCTGGGCCACTTCGGCCACCTTGACGTTCTCCACGAGGAACTGCGCCACCTGCTCCAGTACCGCGGCATCGGAGAGGATCCGCACATGCCCGAGCCCGGACACCGGCTCCAGCTTGGCCCATGGCATCAGCGTGGTGATCTGCTGCGCTTCGCAGAACGGCACGATCGGGTCGTTGAGGTCATGCAGCACCAGGGTTGGCAGTTGCAGGGCGTTGCCCAGCGCCGGGATATCCCAGTGCTCCACCGGCACGCCGTTGCGTTTCCACAGTTCCCGGTGCATGGCCTGGACCACCGCCGGCTTGAGCTTCAGGTAGCCGTTGGCCCAGCGCTGGATCACCACCGGCAGGTTGGCCGGCGAGCCCAGCAGGCACAGGGCCTTGATCCGATGAGTCTCGGCCAGTTCGGCCAGGGCTCCGGTGGCGGCGATCCCGCCCAGGGAATGGGCAACGATACCCACCACGTCGCCGAGGGCGACAATCGCCGCTTTCACCGCGTCCTTGAACTCGGTCATGGTGCTCAGCGAGCCCGGCGAGATGCCGTGGGCTGGCGCATCGAAGGTCGCGACCTTGAAGCCCTGGCGCTGCAGGACCCGGGTGAAGGAATACAGGCTGCGGCTGTCCGCACCCCAGCCATGGACCAGCAGGATGGTCTGGTTGCCCGTGCCCCACTGATAGCCATGGGGAACGCCGGGGATACCCTTGATATGGAAACGCTGGGCGCCCAGGGGGCTCATTTCCTTGTCCGGCTGCTTGATGTATTCCCGGGTGTAGCCGAACAGGTCGGTGGCCTTGGCCCCGGCGGTCTCCAGCGACACCGATCCCAGCACGCCCATGTAGCTGCGCAGCATCTGCTGCTTCATGGTCAACGGGCCGTTGGCGGCCCGGGCTCCGGGGGTGCTCGGGTCTCCGGCCGCCTGGGCTGGTTGGTCGAAGGACTCATAGAAACCGTTCACCGGGTCGTACAGGTGGCAGCTACGCGCCACGTGCCACACGTCCTGCACGGTCATGGGCTTTTCCCGGACCATGCCGGGGAAGGCCGTCTTCAACGCGGCCTGGGCTTCGGGCAGGTTGTAGTGGGGAATGATCGGCGCCACATGGTGCGCGGTGTGCACCGAAATGTAGTGGGTCAGGAACAGCAGCCACTTGGGGTACATGTAGTCGGTGGTCAGCAGCAGGCGGCTGCTGTTGAAGCTCCAGTGTTCCTTGGTGAGGAACGGGGTCTCGTCGCTGATGTGGTGCATCATGGTGGTCAGGCTGAACCAGGCATGGGTCGCCAGCCACGGGGCGATGAAGTACAGGAACAGGCCGGTGAAGCCGGTGAAGTAGACCAGGGTCGGCAGGTAGATCAGCGCAGCCACCACCATGAACAGGATCGAGCGACGCACTTCGTTGCGCGCTTCGAGCTTGTGGAACATCGACGGACGGAAGCCCGAGTGACGCTGGTAGTTGACCGTGCCCAGCCAGAACAGCCAGGTGCGGGTGCTGCTGTAGACCAGCTTGTCCCACCAGGGCATGGCGTCATATTGCACGCGCAGCACCGGGCGCCAGTCGACGTCCATTTCCAGGTTGTTGGTGTTGGCGTGGTGCATGTTGTGCATGTGGCGCCAGCCGTGGAACGGGTACAGCAACGGCAGCAGCGCGATGTGCCCGAGGATGTGGTTGAAGCTGCGGTTGCGCGAGAACGAGTTGTGCCCGCAATCGTGAGCGACACAGAACAGGCCCCAGCCGCCCAGGCCCGCCACCAGCCACAGCGGCAGGTAGAACATCCAGTGCACGTGGGCGACCGCCACGATGGCACCGATGTAGAGCATGTAGCTGACGACGAAGCTGAGCATCCCGCGCCATACCCGCGGCTGATACAGGTGCTTGGGGATTGCGTCGGTCAGACGCAGGCCCTCGATCTCCTGAGAGCGTCGGAGCAGGTCATTGAATTTATCGTTTTTTTGCGAGGGCATCTGTGCAATGGCCATGGCCAAGCTCCTGCGAAGTCAAACTTCGGATGTGGTCAGTTCATTGGCCAGGTATTTGGACAGGTCATCGATGCTGGAGTATTCGAACAGCAGGGCCGGCGACAGGCGCTGCTCCATGAACTTCTCCAGGTCACCCGCCACTTTCACCGCTACCAGCGAATCGAGGCCGTAGGACTCGAAGCTGCGGGCGGTATCGACCTGGGAAGGATCGATCTTCAAGAGCGCGCCCATCTTCTGCACCAGCCAATGCTTGATGCTGTCCTCGTTGAGTTCGACCGCCGCCTGTTTTTTCTCTGAGAAGCTCAGAGTGCTCAGCAAATTGGAGATGAAATTGGACATAGGATCTTCCTTGATGAGTGAGGTGGTTAATACGATCAGCCGATTGGGCGTTTCAGGACGAGGCCTGGCGCTTGCGGACTTTGTCGATCATTGCCTGGGACGGGGAACGCAGGTCTGAGACCAGTCTCAGCTTGCCCATTAACGCCAGTGTCCAGCCCGACAGGTCGGGCTCCCACCAGTGCACGCCATGCCGGTACCAGGCAGGGAATGCGTGGTGATTGTTTTGCAGCCCCTCGCCAAAGGTGAGGAAGGCCACGATCCAGTTGTTGGTGCTCTGGTCGTGGGTCACGAACGGGCGAGCGCCGTAGCGGTGGCAGATGGAGCCCACACACCAGGCCGCCTGGTTGGCGACGAAGATCCGCGCCAGGCCGCCGAAGATCAGGCCGCTCCAGGCACCGGACCAGCTCTGGCTGACCAGCCCGCCGATCACCCCTGGCAGGATTACCCCCAGGGCCACCCAGAACAGGTAGGTCTGGTTGTAGAAGAACAGCCGGCGGTCGCGCAGGATGTCCGGGGCGAAGAAGTTCCAGCTCGACATGTCCGGGGCCAGCATCCACGGCATGTGCGCATGCCACAGCCCCTTGGCCCGTTGCCAGCGGCTCTGGCCCATGAGGTTGGGGGAGTGCGGGTCACCGTGCTGGTCACTGTAGGTGTGGTGCCGGCGATGGGTGGTGACCCAGAACAGGATCGGCCCCTGGGCCGCCATGCAACCGGCGATCAGCATCAGGCTGCTCATCAGCCGCGAGGTCTTGAACGCACGATGGGCCAGGTAACGGTGGTAGCCCATGGAAACCCCGAACATCTGCACCGCGTAGAACACCGCGAAGAGGATGAAATCCAGGGCATGGACCTGGCCGGTGAACCATAGTCGGATTGCCTCGAAGGTCCCGAACAGGGGCACCAGCATGACTGCCAGCGCGATCCGCGCCTTGGTCCTGGCCGCACTCGGGCTCAGCTGGGCAACCCCGCCGACCTCTGGTGTCGCTGTGTTGGTGAGTATCTCGTCCATGAATTGCTTCCTGTGAGGTAGGGACCGGCAATCAGCTTTCTGAAGGTTCTGCAGCCACGGTCGGGCCGGGCCGTTTGACATCCCAGGCCAGGCCGCAGAGGGCGAGCAGCTCGATGAACAGGCCGCCAATATCCAACTGCCAGGGTTTCAGGCCGGCATGGGCCAGCGCCGGGAAGGCATGGTGGTTGTTGTGCCAACCGCCCCCTACCGTCGGAATCGCCAGCCAGAACACGTTGCGGCTGGTATCCCGGGTCTTGTGGTCGCGGCCGCCAACCCGGTGGGCAAAGGAGTTGATGCACCAGGTGGCGTGGTCCACCAGGAAGATCCGCACGAAGCCGCCCCACAGCAGGCCGCTGAGCGCGCCCTCCCAGCTGCGGGTTATCAGCCCGCATGCCAGGCTGGGCAGCAGCAGGCCGAGGATGATCCACAGGTAGTAGCGCTGGTTGATCTGCATGATCAGTCGATCGCGCAGCAGGTCCGGCACGAACTGGCTCCAGTTCTGCTTGCGCAGGCTGAACAGCCAGCCCAGGTGAGCGTGCCACCAGCCCTGGATATTGCCGATAAAACCCGCCTTGAGCGGACGCGGCGAATGCGGGTCGCCTTCCTTGTCGGTGAAGGCGTGGTGCTGGCGATGGGTCGCCGCCCAGAACAGGATCGGGCCCTGCGCCGCCATCGAACCGGCGATGCCGAAGAATGCGGTGATCACCGGGCCGGCCTTGAACGCATGGTGGGAAAAGAACCGGTGCATGCCCACTTCCACTCCCAGGGCGGTCAACAGGTACATGCTGGCCAGCGCGCCGATTTCCAGCCAGCCGATGCCCTGATGCCAGGCCAGCACCAGGGCCACCACGGTGCCCACTGCCGGAGTTGCGACCGTCAGCCAGGCCAATTGCCGCTCGCGCTGGCCGGTGCGGTCGATATGAGGATTCATGGCCGTCATGACAGGGCATCCGTTGCAGTTTTAAGGGTAGGTGCCGCAGCCGCGCGACTGGCGCCATAGCGCGCCAGCGTGTCGTTGAGCAGGGCCTTGCGGGTGGCCTGGCGCTGGACCTTGCCACTGGTGGTCAGTGGAATGCCGCCCATGGGCGCCAGGTGGATGCGTGCCGGGGCCACGCCGAACTGGCTGACCAGCGCACTGGTGATCACCTGGCGCAGCTGTTCCTGCTGGGCTTCATCGAGTTTCTCGCTGCGCTTGACCTCGGCCACGATCGCCAGTTGTTCCTGCTGACCGTTATCGATGCCCACCGCCACGCAGCCGTTGCTGCGGATGCGCGGGTCGGCGCTTTCCACCGCCAGCTCCAGGTCCTGGGGATACAGGTTGCGCCCGGCAATGATGATCAGGTCCTTGAGGCGCCCGGTGACGAACAGCTCATCGCGGTGCAGCGCGCCAAGATCGCCGGTGCGCATGAAACGCCCATGGATGCCCGGCAGGCTGGCGCGAAACACCTGCTGGCTCAGCGCTTCCTTGCCCCAGTAGCCGGCGCCCACGTTGTCGCCCTGGACCCAGATCTCGCCGATCTGGCCGTCCGCCACCGGTTGCAGGCTGACAGGGTCGACAATCGCCACACGCAGGCCCGGGGCGACCCTGCCGCTACTGACCAGCGGCAGGGCCCGGGCATCCTCGGCATCGACAATGGCCAGGGTGCCACTGGCGAGTTGGTCCCGATCCACCTGGGTATTGAACGCCGGCTCATCGTGGCGCTTGCCCGAGACCAGTACGGTGGCCTCGGCCAACCCGTAGCAGGGGCCCAGGGCCGCCGGGTTGAAGCCGGCGGCGGCAAAACGTTCGGAGAAGCGCGCCAGGGTGCTCTGGCGCACCGGCTCGGCCCCGCAATAGATAGCCTTGAGCTTGCTCAGGTCGAGCTCTGCCAGTTCCTCGTCGGTGATGTTTTCGACACACAGGTCGAAGGCGAAGTTGGGCGCGATGGTGACGTCGGCGCCGTACCTGGACACCGCATCCAGCCAGCGCAGCGGCCGCTGGACAAAGTGCCCGGGGCTGATGAGCACGGTAGGGAAGGCATCGAAGATCGGCTGCAGGATTCCGCCCATCAGGCCCATGTCGTGATAGGGCGGCAGCCAGCTGCAACCCACGCGATTCCTGGCCGGGCCCATCCACTGGCTGGCACTGCGGCAATTACTGTAGAGGTTGTCGTGGGTCAGCATCACGCCCTTGGGCGCCGAGGTGGAGCCCGAGGTGTATTGCAGCAGGGCCAGTTGGCCGTGGGCGAGCGCCTGCCCGCGCCAGGATGAATCCGCCTCGGCCAACTGCTCCGGGTCAACCCACTGGGGCGCGGGCAAATCACCCTGGAGCAGAGCGTTGACCCGCTCCTGGGACCGCATGAAGCGCGAGCTGGTGAGCACCAGTTGCGGATGGGCATCAGCGCAGATCAGTGCCAGCCGCTCCAGCCCCCGGGTCCCCACTGGGGGAAAGGCCGGGATCGCCACGGCACCGGCCAGCAGCAGGCCGAACAGTGAAACGATGTAGTCGATACCGGTCTCGAACAGCATCAGCACCCGTTTTTCACGGGGCTCGAAGATCTGCAGCGCGGCGGCCAATCGTTGACTACGCTTCCACAGTTCGGCGTAGCTGATCGACGCCTCCTCCCGCTCGCCATCGAGCAGATGGATGAAGGCAATGGCATCGGGTTGCCGCCATGCGCGATAGGCCAGTACTTCGGTAACCGAACTTAAACATTCGATGCCCGGGACTTCAGCCAACGGCAGATCATCAACTGCTACATGCGCTGAGATGGCTGGATTGACATCATTAAGATAATCACGAGGCACGGCGTAGTTCATTCAAAATCCTTTTTAAATGGAGAGCCATATATTGACCTAAAGGTCGTTTATTATTTTCAGCACTAAGGAACCGAACAAACGCCCCTAAGAAGGGGAGCTCTTACTAGGCAGTAGACAAAGATGTCATTTTATTGACAGAGCAACGCATTCACTTGATGAATGCATATTTTTTTATGTCCCACAGGGAATAGCGTGGGCAGGAAAGTGAAATCTGGATGCGTTGAGAAGTCTGCCACCAGCTTGTATATTTTGCTAATGCACAAATGGACACTTACAGGGAGAAAATGGACATGGATGTGCTCACGCTTATTGCGCTGGAAGGTGCCATGGGATCGAGTGTCGCGATCACCCTGGATGTGCTGCGAACAGCTAACCAGGTCGCCGAAGTCATGGGCCGGCCAACCATCACCTGGAAGATTATCGGCAGCAGCGAATCGGTTCGCATGCGCAACGGCATGCGCCTGGATGCCCAGCCACTGGACAAGGTCCAGGCCATCGAAGGCAGCATGCTGGTGATCCCTGGACTGGGGCTGGAGAACACCCAGGAGCTGGATTTCTTTGGCTGTCGCCGGGAAAAAAGGCTGCCTGGGCTCAGCCTGTCCAGCGAACTGATCACCCGGCTCGGGCACGCCGATATCCGCAAGCTCAGCCAGCTGGTGCATGACCATCACCGCCGCGGGCAGCAGACGGCGGCGTCCTGTTCAGCAGTTTTCGTCCTGGGTGAGGCGGGGGTTCTGGAGGGGCATACGGTCACCACTCATTGGCAACTGTATGAAACTTTCAAAGAGCGTTATCCCGAAGCGATACTCGACACAAAACGCATGCTTATTCATGACGGAAATATGATTACAGCAGGCGCAGGCATGTCGCAAATGGATCTAATGCTCTACATATTGCGTAATAAGATGGGCAATCAGATTGCTGAATTGACCATGCGTTATCTGTTGATAGATGGTCGACCGGCGCAATATCACTACATGGCCTTGTCCAACTTGCAAACGGAAAACCGTGAAGTTTTGTTAATGGAGAAGTTCATCGAGGATTGCCTGCCCAACGTTCCACCACTGAGCACCATTGCCGAACATTTGCGTATAACCGAGAAGACCTTATCCCGCAGAATTCGTAGCGCCACGGGAAAGCCGCCCATGGCCTTCATTCAGAAAGTTCGCCTGCAACATGTTCAAAGCTTATTGGAAACCACCAATATGAGCATTGAAGAAGTTGCTTTCAAAGTGGGCTATGCCGATTCCACCGCTCTACGCCGCCTGATGTGGAAAAACATGGGCTGCACCCCCAGCCAGTTGCGCAAGACCCGCTCCGGGCCGCCGATCATCTAGGCCCCGGCTGCTTATCACTTCTCCTCCTCGGCTGCGCCTGGCGCGGCCGGGGGCACCTTGCACAACGGCACCAGCAACAACGCCACCACGAACATCATCGCCATCAGGCGGAACACATCGCCAAAGGCCAGGGTCAGCGCTTCACGCCCCACCAGGCGGCCGAGAATGCCCTGAGCCATCAGGAAAGCGTGGCTGGCATCCGGTGTATCGGCGGCAATCTTCAGCGCCAGTTGGCCCATGAGTTCCTGGGCGGCGACAGCCTTGCTCCCCAGCGACTCGGACAGGCGCAGGACCTGAGTCCGGGCATCGTCCTGCAGCCAGGTGTTGACCGTAGCAATACCAATGGCGCCGCCCAGGTTGCGCATCAGGTTGAACAGCCCGGAGGCCTGGCGCAGTTCAACCCCCTGGAACGAACTCAAGGCCATGTTCACGCTCGGCACGATGCACAGCATCAGGAACAGCCCACGCGCCACCTGCGGCACCAGCAACTCATCGAATCCCCAGTTGGAGGTGACCCGGGAAGTCAGCCACAGGCTCAGCGCCAGGCCGAGGAAACCCACCGAGATGATCAGGCGCCGATCAACTTTTTCCGAGGCCCGGGCAGCAATAATCGTACTGACCAACTGCCCGATGCCCACGACAAAAACCGTGGTGCCGATTTCCAGGCTATCGAAGCCACGCACCCGGCCAAGAAACACCGGCACCAGGTAGGTCGACGAATAAAGGCCAAAACCGATCACCAGGTTCAGCAGGCAGGCAATGGAAAAGGTACGGTCGCGAAACGGCACCAGGGACACGATCGGGTTGTTCGAATACAACGAGCGCTCGATGAACAAACCAAAGGACACAAGGGACACCCAGGCCGCGATGATGATCCCGGTATCGCTGAACCAGTCCTTGCGCGGTCCCTCCTCCAGCACGTATTCAAAACACCCCAGGGCCAGCGCCATGGCGACGAAATGCAGCCAGTCGATACGCCGCAGCATGGACAGGTCCGGGCGATCCACATCGATCAGCAACGCCGCGCCGATGCAGATCACCAGCCCCGGCAGCACGTTGATGAAGAAGATCCAGCGCCAGTCCAGGTAGAAGGTCACCAGGCCGCCCACCGTGGGGCCCAGGGTCGGTGCCAGCACCGCGGTCATGCCAAGGATTGCCGGGACCATCGCCCGCTGCTTGCCTTCGAACAATACGAACCCCACAGCGAATACCGTGGGCACCATCGCCCCGCCGGCAAAGCCTTGCAGGGCCCGCAGCACGATCATCGACTCGATGTTCCAGGCCATCCCGCAACCCACGCTGAACAGGGTAAAGAACGCCGCGCTGGCAGCGAACAGCCAGCGGGTGGAAATCGCCTGGGCAAGAAACGCCGAGAAGGGAATCATGATCAGTTCGGCAATCAGATAGGCGGTCTGCACCCAGCTCACTTCATCAGGGCCGGCACTGAGCCCGGCCTGCACGTCGTTGAGCGAGGCCGCCACGATCTGGATGTCGATCAGCGCCATGAACATGCCGAAAGCCATGATCGTGAAGACCAGAAACTTGCGCTTGGTGGACTGTTGGCCGGGCTGGGCACCCGCTTCGGAGAGGTCAGTTGCGCTTGTCGTCACGGTAGGTACTTCCCTGTAGTATTGCGACCGACATGTGAATATTATGATCGTAATTCAAAACAGCATGGAGCTTCAACATGGAGCAGAGCACCCAGACTCAGAACGCCATCCTGCAAGCCGCCCAAGAGTCCGAGAAGCCGCGCAAGCGTTCCAAGCGCCCGCTGATCGCCGGCGCTATCGCCCTGACATTGGTAGCAGTCGGGGTTGGCTGGGTGCTGATGGCGCCGTCGACGCAGGCCACGGACGATGCCTACATCGCCGCCGATGCGACCTCCGTCGCGCCGCGGGTCCATGGCCTGGTGACAGAGGTGCTGGTCAAGGATCACCAGAACGTCACCGCCGGGCAGCCCCTGGTGCGCATCAACAGCGAAGAGTTCGACAGCCGGGTATCCCTGGCCGAAGGCGATCTGGCGGACAACCAGGCCCAGGTCGCCCTGGCCGAGGCCGCGCTGACCATCCAGGACGCCGAGCAGCGCCTGGCCAGTGCCCGCGTGCAGGCGGCGCGCACCTCGATCCGCACCAACCAGGCCGAATCCAAGCGTGCCGGTGCGGAGCGCAATCGCTTCGATACCCTGGTCACCACCGGCGCCGTGGCGCGCAACGAGGTGGAGAAATACAGCACCCAGGCCATCTCCGCCGAACAAGGCCTGGCCTACGCCCAGGCCATGTTGCAAGTGGCGGAGAACGACCTTGCGGTCACCACCGCGCAACGGCAACGCCTGCAAGCGCAATTGCAGATGGCCAAGGCCAAGGTGGTAACCGCCAAGGCGCGGCTGGAACTGGCCCAGCAGGACCTGCGCCACACCACCATCTATGCACCGATGGACGGCACCGTCGGCAATCGGCAGATCCAGGTTGGCGATTACGTGCAACCGGGTTCGCGCCTGCTGACCCTGGTGCCGCTGCATGACCTCTATGTACTGGCCAACTTCAAGGAGACCCAGACCCAGCACATGTACCCGGGGCAATCGACGCAGATCAAGATCGATGCCCTGCCAGGCGTCAGCATCACCGGCACCGTGGAAAGCCTGGCTCCGGGTTCAGGCTCGACCTTTGCCCTGCTGCCCTTCGAACCGGGCACCGGCAACTTCACCAAGATCGTCCAGCGGGTGCCGGTGCGCATTCGCTTCGACGCCAACCAGTCCGGCCTCGAACGCCTGCGGCCGGGCCTGTCGGTGACCGCCAAGGTCGACCTCGATGATCCCCAGGACCGCACTGTGGCCGGCAATCCGTCCTCCTTGAAAGTCAGCAGCACGACCAGGTAACGACGCCTGCCGCCCCGCTCCAGGCGGCAAAGCCAACAGCCCCCGGCAGATCGCTCTGCCGGGGGCTGTTTTATCGGTGCAGGGGCAGACTTACCTCACTCTGCCGTCGAAGGTTTTTCCCACAGGTTGATGCGCCCTTCTTTGGCGAAATGATCGATTTCCGCCAGTTCCTCGACACTGAAGCTCAGGTTCTGCAACGCCCCGACGTTCTCGATGATCTGCTCCGGCCGGCTGGCACCGATCAGCGCCGAGGTCACCCGCGGGTCGCGCAGGGTCCAGGCCAGGGCCAGTTGCGCCAGGCTCTGGCCGCGGTTCTTGGCGATCTCGTTGAGCGCGCGGACATGGGCGATATTGGCCTCCGACAAGTGCGAAGCCTGCAACGAGCCGCCCCCAGGACGATTGACCCGCGCATCCTCGGGAATGCCATTGAGGTACTTGTCGGTAAGCAGGCCCTGGGCCAGCGGCGTAAAGGCGATGACCCCGGCGCCGAGTTCCTCGGTGGTGTCCAGCAGGTCCTTCTCGACCCAGCGGTTGAGCATGTTGTAGGCCGGTTGATGGATCAGCAGCGGCACCTTCCACTCCTTGAGCAACGCGGCGATTTCCCGGGTCTTGGCCCCCGAATAGGAAGAAATACCGATATACAGCGCCTTGCCCTGCTGCACGGCGGTGGCCAGGGCGCTGGCGGTTTCCTCCAGCGGCGTATCCGGGTCGAAGCGGTGGGAATAGAAGATATCCACATAGTCCAGGCCCAGGCGCTGCAGGCTCTGGTCGAGGCTGGCCAGCACGTACTTGCGCGAACCGCCGCCCTGGCCGTAAGGCCCGGGCCACATGTCCCAACCGGCCTTGCTGGAGATGATCAATTCATCGCGATAGGACTTGAAGTCTTCACGCAGCAGGCGGCCGAAGTTGATTTCGGCGCTGCCGTAGGGCGGGCCGTAGTTGTTGGCCAGGTCGAAGTGGTTGATCCCCAGGTCGAAGGCGGTGCGCAGCAGGGCACGCTGGGTGTCGATCGGCGTGCTGTCGCCAAAGTTGTGCCACAGCCCCAGGGACAGCGCCGGCAGTACCAGGCCACTGCGGCCGACACGGCGATAGGGGATGGAGTCGTAGCGGTTTTCAGCAGCTATGTAAGTCATCGAATCCTCTCTGAGTCAGGTCTTTCCAAAACGACTAACGTCGATCAAAGCGCCCCACGGTAGGAGCCGGCTTGCCGGCCAAAGGCCCGCAAGCCTTGGCCACCACGAGCGCCTTCGCTGGCAAGCCGGTCCCTGCGCCAGCCGCGTTGTCACACAAACTGATTTTTCGGTCGCGCCAACCCCAGGTTTTCCCGCAGGGTTCGGCCCTCGTATTCAGTTCTGAACAGCCCGCGCCGCTGCAGTTCCGGAATCACCCCGCCGGCAAAGTCCCGTAGCCCACCAGGGAGATGTGGCACCAGCACATTGAAACCATCGGCCGCGCCCTCCTCGAACCAGGCTTGCAGTTCGTCGGCTATCTGCCCGGGCGTACCGATCAGGCTGTAGTGCCCACGGCCACCGGCAATCCTGCGCCCCAGCTGGGCCAGGGTCAGGTTGTCCTTGCCGGCCAGCTCGGTGAGCAATTGCTGGCGGCTCTGCTGGCCGCTCTCGGTCAGTGGCAGCGCCGGCAACGGTGCATCCAGCAGGTAGCCGGACAAGTCGAAGTTGCCCAGCATCCTCCCCAACAGGGCCACGCCCACTTCGGGCTCCACCAGGTCCTGGAAGGCTTCGAACTTTTCCCGGGCCTGACTTTCGCTGTCCCCCACCACCACGAATACCCCAGGCATGATTTTCAGGGATTGCGTACTACGATCGTACTGCTTCAGGCGTCCTTTCAGGTCGGCATAGAAGGCCTGCGCGGCGGCCATGGAAGGCTGGGCAGTGAATACCACTTCGGCGGTCTGGGCCGCCAGCTCACGACCGCTCTCGGAAGAACCGGCCTGGACGATCACCGGGTATCCCTGGGGTGGGCGCGCCACATTCAATGGTCCTTTGACCTGGAAGAATTCACCGCGATAGTCCAGTAAATGCTGCTTGTCTGGGTCGAAATACTCGCCACTGGCCTTGTCGCGGACAAAGGCGTCGTCCTCCCAGCTGTCCCAGAGCCCGGTGACCACCCGATGGAACTCCCGGGCCCTGCGATAACGTTCCGCGTGCCCAAAATGTTCCTCCCGACCGAAATTCCGCGCTTCGGCGGCATTGTCGGAAGTCACCAGGTTCCACCCCGCCCGACCACCTGAAAGATGGTCCAGCGACGCGAATTTACGTGCTACGTGGTACGGTACGTTATAGCTCGTAGTGCTAGTGGCAATTAGCCCTATCCGCTCGGTCACGGCCGCCAGGGCCGCCAGTAACGTCAAGGGTTCGAAGTAATCGGAGCGGGCCATGCGGCTGGCGATGGGGCCGGTAGGGGCTGCCAGGCTGTCGGCGACGAACAGTGCATCGAAGCGCGCGGCTTCGGCGATCTGCGCCAGTTCTTTATAGACGGCAAAATCCAGCCCTGCCTGGGCCGGAACATCCGGATGACGCCAGGCGGCAACGTGGTGACCGGTGGCCATGAGAAAGGCGCCGAGCTTGAGCTGGCGAGTGGAACGGGACATGGATCACTCCTTGTTTCATGCTGCAAAAAGGGCACCGCCAAAGCCCGCTGTAGGAGCTGGCTTGCCAGCGAAAGCGCCCACAAGACCTGCTCCCAGTTCGCCAACCCATTCGCCGGCAAGCCGGCTCCTACAACGGCAGGGCATCAGAAATCCTTGCGCAACTGCACGCCGAAATAACGTTCGTCATCCCGGGGCACGGCGCGGTAGATGTAGTTGCCGCCACTGGCCAGCAAGGGCGAATAGGACTTGTCGGCAAGGTTCTTGCCCAGCAATGCTACGCGCCAGCCATCGTTGTAGTCGGCCAGGGCAATGCTGGCGTTCCAGATGCCGTAGGCGCCCTGCCGGGTGTCGAGGTTCTGGCTGATGTCGTACTGCACTTCGCTTTGCCAGCTGTAGTCAGTGCCCAACTCGATATCCAGGCCGTTATCCAGGGGAATGCTGTAGTCGGCGCGCACGTAGCTTTTCCAGTCCGGGCTGAAAGGCAACGGCTTGCCGTTGACGTTGCACGAAGCCGCCGCGCCCGCCGGGCAGGCGAATTCGTCGATGCGCGCCCGGGTGTAGGCCAGGGCCCCGGAGAACTTCAGTTGCTGGGTGGCCTGCAGGGCGTAATCCAGTTCCACGCCCTCGCTGCTGACGCTCCCGGCATTGATCAGGCGGGTCACTACCTGCCCGGCCACGGTGTCGAAGAAGTTGGCCTGGTAGTTGTCGTATTCGCTGTGAAACACCGCGAGGTTGGTGGTCAGCCGGTTGTTCCAGCTGCTGGCCTTGATCCCCACCTCCCAGGTGTTGGAGGTTTCGGGTTTCAGTGCTTGGGTGTCCCGCGGCTGCATGTTGAAGAACACGTTGTAGGCCGGGCCCTTGTAGCCCCGGGAATAGGTCAGGTAGCTGGTGACCGTGGCGCTGAGGTCATATTGCAGGCCCAGGCGCCCGGACCAGCCATCCTCGTCCACCGAGCCGGAACTCTGGGTGCCCGGCTGGATACCGCTGATCGTGGTCGCCGAAGTCGAGACCCGGCGGTGATCGTACTTCAGGTCATCATGGGTCCAGCGCAGGCCGGCGATGCCACGAAAGTCCTCGGTGAAATTCAGGGTGCTCTCGCCAAATACCGCGTAGCTGTCGTTGGTGGTGCTGTAGTCGGCAATGCCCCGGTTGGCGCCGGTGGTCGTGGTCAGGGTGCGCTGATAGGTTTCTTCATCCTTGCCGTGCATGTAGAACAGGCCGCCGACGTACTCCAGGAACTGCCCCTTGGGCGATGCCAGGCGCAGCTCCTGCGAGTACTGGTTGTAGTCCAGGTCACCCTTGTCGGCGGTCCCGGGGAACGCCGCAGTGACCGTGCCAAGACGGTCGCCGTCCTGGTACTGGGTATTGTTCCAGCCGCGCCAGGCGGTGATCGAGGTCAGGGTGTAGTCGCCCAGGCTCCAGTCCAGCTGGCCGGAAAGGCCCTTGTTGATATCGTCCACATGGGTACGGGTGTCGGTGTTGATGTCCCGGTTGTCGCTGCTGGCGCGCACGGGGTTCAGGGCATTGGCAAAGGCAGGTGTCAGGGCCTTGCTCACCACCCCGTTGGGGGCGTCATCATGGGATTGCATGTAGTCCGCCGCGAAGGTGAACTTGAGG
This sequence comes from Pseudomonas protegens CHA0, assembly GCF_000397205.1. Lineage (NCBI taxonomy): Bacteria > Pseudomonadati > Pseudomonadota > Gammaproteobacteria > Pseudomonadales > Pseudomonadaceae > Pseudomonas > Pseudomonas protegens. The sequence goes on along the minus strand of NC_021237.1, from coordinate 298,988 downwards.
TCCTCGCTGGGGGTGAACTCCAGCTTGCCGCGCACGCCCTTGCGGTTGTAGCCGTTGACCTCCTGGCCGTTGTGGCGGTTATCCACATTGCCGTCGTAACTGCCGAACAAGGTGGTGAGCGAGCCCTTGAGGGTGTCGGGAATCAGGCTGCCGCCAATGCCGAAACGGGTGCGGCTTTCATTGCCGCTGTAGTAGGCCTGGTCGATGTAGCCATGAGTCTCGGCCGTAGGCGCCTTGGTGATGACATTCAGCACCCCGGCCGAGGCGTTCTTGCCGAACAGGGTGCCCTGGGGCCCGCGCAGGACTTCGATCCGTTCCAGATCCAGCAGGTCCAGGGTGGCCTGGCCGGGGCGGCCGTAGACCACGCCGTCGATCACCGTCGCCACCGTGGGCTCCACCCCCGGTGAGGTGGAAATGGTGCCCACGCCACGGATGAACAGCGAGGTGTCCTTGTTCGAGGCACCCGTGCGGAAGTTCAGCGATGGCACCTGCTGCACGATGCTTGCAACGCCGTTGCGGTTATCCCGCTCCAGTTGCTCGCCCTCCACCACCGAGACCGCCACCGGGACTTTCTGCAGCGATTCCTCGCGGCGGGTGGCGGTGACGGTCACCGACTTCAGGGTCGGTTCCTGATCCTGTGCGCTGGCGCCGCTGCCAGCGGCATAAGCCGCCGGCAGCGGCAAGGCGGCCAGCCCCGCCAACAACCAGCCCAGATGGGGTCGCAATGGCGTGGCACCACGGATCGACTGCGTGAGACTGTGCTGTTCCCCAAGAAAGTTCTGCATGCTGCACCTGCTGAAAAATGCCCCGAACCGCTGCCGATCTGTGCCGGCAGCGCCTGAAAACTGTCTTGGGCATTCGCTCGAGCGAGTAGCAGACATGGCGCTTTGTTAGCGCTAACATCGCCAGTATCGACAGGCTCTTGATAGAGCGTCCAATACTGAAAAATTACTTTTATATGCCTTTTTGTTCAGACAAAGGAATGCGCTCATGAGCTCTGACCAAGCGCCTGGCCGCAAGCGCCGCGGCGCCGGCCGCGTAACCCTGAACACCGTGGCGCGCCAGGCCGGGGTGTCGGCGATCACCGTTTCGCGCTATTTCAACCAGCCCGACAGTGTTTCCCCCGAGCGCCGTGAACGCATCGCCGCGGTGGTCGCCGAACTCGGCTATGTACCGAACCTGGTGGCCGGCGGGCTGGCCTCGGCCCGCGGGCGGATTGTCGCCATGGTCATCCCGAACATTTCCGGGCCGATTTTCGCCCAGACCATCCAGGGTTTCAGCGACACCCTCAGCCGCCATGGCTACCAACTGCTGCTGGCTTCCAGCTACTTCGACGCAAGGCAGGAGGAGAGCGCGGTAAGGGCCTTTCTCGGCTGGTCGCCGGCAGCCCTGGTACTGACCAGCCACTTCCATAGCCCGGGCACGGAAAAGATGCTCGCCGACACCGAGATCCCGGTGATCGAAACCTGGGACTACCAGCCCCAGCGCCAACCGCTGCAGATCGGCTTTTCGCACTTTCAGGTAGGGGTCACGGCCGCTCGTCACCTGCACGCCAAAGGCTACCGGCGCATCGCCTTCGTGCAGAACAGCGCCCCGGGAGACTTCAGTGCCCTGGAGCGGCGCGACGGCTATCTGGCAACGCTGGCCGAGTTGGGGCTGGCGCCCCGGGTGTTTGCCCCGGATGCCGACCGCGCGCCCTTCGAGGCCGGCAAACAGGCCATGGAAGCGCTGATGGGCAGCCTTGAACGCCCCGACGCGATCATCTTCGCCAACGACAACCTGGCGGCCGGCGGCCTGCTGGCGGGGCAACGAGCCGGGCTGAAGATCCCCGAGGAATGTGCGGTGCTGGGCTTTGGCGACTACCCCTTTGCGCAGATGCTGCTGCCCAGCCTGAGCACCATCCAGCCACCGGCGCTTCAGATCGGCGTACTGGCCGCGACCCGGGTGCTGGAGAGCCTGGGAGTGCTGCCAGTGGCCGGCACGGTGCAACGCCTGAACCTGCTGCAATGCCAGCTGATCGAGCGCGAAAGCAGTTGAGCCCACCGCCCCTCAGGCAGAGAGCTCGCGCAGCGGCCCATAGCTCCACCCTGCAGGAGCCGGCTTGCCGGGGAACAGGCCATCAGGTCCGGCATCGCTCTCGCGGCCGCCTTCGCTGGCGGCCCATAGCTCCTGCGCATGGCGTGCCAGCGGGGGCGTCAATGCGCCTCGGTAAACACCTGCGCCAGCCAGTCGACAAACACCCGCACCCGCGGCGACATGTGCCGGCTGTGGGGGTAGACCACCGACACCGGCATTGCCGGGGGCGGCGTGTGACAGAGAATCTCGCGCATCGATCCCTGCTCGATCTGCCGCGCCACGTGATAACGCGGACACTGGATGATCCCCAGCCCCGCCAGGGCCGAGGCGCCGTAGATCTGCGCACCGAACACCGACAAGGCGCCATCGATGGCCACTTCGCGCACCTGCCCCTCGACCAGGAACTCGAAGGGGAACGAGCGGGTGGCGGTACGCGAAACGTAGTTCACCGCCCGATGCGCGCCGAGTTCGTCCAGGCTCTGCGGTTCGCCGTATCGCGCCAGGTAGGCGGGGCTGGCGCAGGTCACCTGCTGCAGGTTCGCCACCCGCCGGGCAATCAGCGAGGAGCCTTCCAGGTTGCCGGCACGCAGCACGCAGTCCACGCCCTCGGCGACCAGGTCGACAAAGTGGTCGGCCTCGCTGATGGCAAGTTCGATCTGTGGATAACGTTGCATGAACTCCCCCAGCCGCGGGATCACGAAGTGCTTGGCCAGGGTGCCGTGCATGTCCACCCGCAAGCGCCCATGGGGCTCCACAGTGCGAAACGCCAGTTCAGCCTCTTCCAGCTCCGCCAGCAGTTGCACGCAACGGGGGTAATAGGCCTGGCCATCCAGAGTCGGGCGTACCCGGCGGGTGCTGCGCTCCAGCAGCCGGGTGCCGAGCCAGGCCTCGAACTGGTTGAGGGTGTGGGTCAGGGTCGCCCGGGGCAGGTTCAGGTCATCGGCGGCTAGAGTGAAGCTGCTGCGCTCGTAGATCCTTACGAACACTTTCATCCCTTTGACTTGGTCCACAGGTGGCTCCAGAAGCTCGATTGTTGGCGAATATTGAACAGTCAAGGCAACTCTGGCGCATTTATCCAGCACGGTAAATCCGTGAACCTGTTGCCCAGACAAGCCGTTCAACCTCCGTGAAGGACTGACCCCATGACCGCTCAAGCCGCAAAAGTCGCCATTGTCACCGGAGCCTCCCGAGGCATAGGCGCAGTGATCGCCCGCCAGTTGGCCAAGGAGGGTTACGCCGTGGCGATCAACTACGCCAGCAGCAGCGAGGAAGCTTCCCGGCTGGTGGTGGAACTGCGCCAGGCCGGGCACCGGGCCATAGCGGTCAAGGCCGACGTGGCCAGCGCCAGCGATGTGCGCCGGCTGTTCGAAGAGACCGAGACCCAACTGGGCAAGGTCGATGTGCTGATCAACAACGCCGGCATCCTCAAGGTGCTGCCCCTGGCCGAGCACAGCGACGAGCTCTATGAGCAGACCTTCGCCATCAACACTCGCGGTACCTTCAACACCCTGCGCGAAGCCGCCGGGCGCCTGAATGACGGCGGCCGTATCGTCAATTTCTCCAGCAGCACCGTCGGCCTCAACCTGCCGGGCTACGCGGTGTACATCGCCAGCAAGGCGGCGGTGGAATCCCTGACCCAGGTGTTTGCCAAGGAGCTGCGCGGGCGCCAGATCACGGTCAATGCCGTGGCGCCGGGGCCGGTGGCCACCGAACTGTTCCTCAAGGACAAGACTGCCGAGCAGGTGGCCAGCTTCGCCAGGATGCCGCCCCTGGAACGCCTGGGGCAGCCTGAGGATATCGCCTGCATCATCAGCTTCCTGGCGAGCCCGGCGGCGGCCTGGGTCAACGGGCAGATCCTGCGGGCCAATGGCGGGCTGGTTTGACGCCTATGCTCGATACATGCGCCGGCACACCGGCTCCCGGGGAGTACCCATCATGCACACCACCATCATCATCACCTTTGGCCTGATCCTGCTGGCACTGGTGCTGTTTATCGGCGAGCGGCTGGGTTTCAGCCGCCAGACCCTGGGCTATGGCTTCTCGGGGCTGTGGCTGGCGTTGACGGTCATCAACGGTGCGGTGGGCATGGTCACCGCCCACCAGCCCCTGCGTTCGGAGCTGGCGGTCGGCAGCCTGGTGTTTGCCGTGCCGGTGCTGGCCCTGGTGTTCTACCTGTTGCTCACCAAGGCCTGAGCGAACGGCTCAGCGCACCAGATGCAGGAACTGCATATGGCGTTCGTACTGGTCGAGGATGTCGTTGATGATCTGTTCCTTGGTGTAGCCCATCAGGTCGTAATCCTGACTGCCCTCGGCCAGGTGCACCTCGGCCCGGTAGTAACGGCGGTTGCGCAGCTCCTTGGGCCCCATGCCGCCACGGGCGAAGGACGGGGTGAAGTAACCGCGCATCTGCACCTGGTAGATGAACGGGTGCTGGTCGCCATGACCGATTTCCAGGCTCACGCTGTCGTTGGCCGGGTCGGGCTGGGTCACCACGTTCAAGCCCTTCTCGACGAACACCGCGGTCACCTCTTCGATGGCCGGGCGCACTGTCTGGTCGAGGAAGCGATACACCTCATCCCGTGACGGGAAATGCACCGCCTGGCTCAGGCGCTGGCGCCAGCCGCCCTTGCCCCGCCGCGAAGGCGCAACCGGCGCCAGGGAATGCAACTGGGCGATGCGCCGCTGGGATTCCAGGTAGAACGCCTTGTGCAGCCCCCACATCATCAACAGCAGGATCAGCGAGAACGGCAGCGAGGTCAGCACCACCGCCGACTTCAGCGAGTCGATACTGCCGGCGAACAACAGCGCACTGGTGACCAGGGCGGTCATCGCGCCCCAGAACACCCGCAGCCATTTCGGTCCGTCTTCATCGGCGTTGCCGCCCTTGGCCGACAGGGTCGAGAGCACCACGGTGCCGGAATCCGCCGAGGTGACGAAGAACACGAAGCTGATGAACACCGTGACCGCAATCACGGTCTTGCTCCAGGGGTAGGTTTCCAGCAGCAGGTAGAGGGTCATCGACGGGTTGTCGATAGCCGACATGCCCAGGGCGCTCATACCGTGGTTGAGCACCTGGTCGATGGCGCTGTTACCGAAGATCGACATCCACGCCAGGGTAAAGCCCAGGGGAATCAGCAGTACGCCGAACACGAACTCGCGGATGGTCCGGCCCCGGGAAATCCGCGCGATGAACAGGCCCACGAACGGCGACCATGCAATCCACCAGGCCCAGTAGAACACCGTCCAGCCGCCCAGCCAGTCGCTGGGCTTGTTGTAGGCGTAGACGTCGAAGCTCTTGGTGGGCAAGGCGCCCAGGTAGTCGCCCAGGTTCTGGATCAGGGTGTTGAGCAGGTGCTGGGTGGGCCCGGCGAACAGCACGAACAGCAGCAGCGCCACCGCCAGCAGCATGTTGATGTCGGACATCACCCGCACGCCCTTGTCGACCCCGGACACCGCGACAATGATCGCCGCGCCCATCATCAGGGTGATCAGGCCAACCTGGATCCACTGGGTGTGGGCGATGCCGAACAGGTAGTCGAGGCCGGAGTTCAGGTGCAGTACGCCAAAGCCCATGTCGGCGCCCAGGCCGAACACCGTGGCGATGATGCCGAAGCCATCCACCGCGTAGCCGATAGGGCCGTTGATGCGCTTGCCGATCAGCGGGTACAGCGCCGAACGCAGGGCCAGCGGCAGGTTGTGCCGGTAGGCGAAGTACGCCAGGGCCATGCCGACGAAGGCGAACACGCCCCACCCGTGCAGGCCCCAGTGCAGGAACAGCAGCTGCATGCCCTGGCGCGCCGCCTCGGCGGTGCCGGCCTCGCCCTGGGGCGGTTGCAGCATGTGGGTCAGGGGCTCGGAAACGCAGAAGAAGAACAGCGTGATGCTGATCCCGGCGGCGAACAGCATGCCGGCCCAGGACAGGTAACTGAACTCGGGTTCGTCGTGGTCGGCACCGAGCTTGATCTTGCCGTAGCCGGACAAGGCGGTGACCACCACGAAGACCAGGTACAGGGTCATCGCCAGCATGTAGTACCAGCCGACCGTATTGGCCGCCCAGTTTTGCGCCGCCAGCAGCCAGGCGCCGGCCTGTTCCGGCATGGAAATGACCACCACGCCGAAGATCAGGATAAAGCTCGCGGCGAAGTAGAACACCGGAGGGTTCATGCGAATCAGAGCATTCGCGGAGGTGGATGGTGCACTCATGAACGGTGCACCTCGAAGGGATGAAACATGGCTGAAATAGACGGACTCAGCAAAGGCAAGCCTCCTGTTGTGAGCGGGCAGCGAACCACCGGTTTAACTTGAACAAGCGTTCAAGTTAAACATGGATAGGGGGCTCAGGACTAATCGCAGGGCTCAGCGGTACCTTTTGTACGCTAGCTCAGGGAAGGGTATGACGTGTGTCGAACGCAATCGTTCAGCAGAAAAAGCCCCTTGCCGGGCCGGCCTCTCTCCCGTAGGAGCCGGCTTGCCGGCGAAGAGGCCCGCAAGCCCTGCATCGCCCTCAGGGACGCCTTCGCTGGCAAGCCAGCGCCTACTTCTGCGAGCCGTCGTCGTGCTGCAGGTTGGCCTGGGTCAGGTTGCAGCCGGCCGGCACGCTGCGGGTCAGCCAGACGTTGCCGCCAATGGTCGAGCCCTTGCCGATGGTAATGCGCCCCAGGATGGTCGCGCCGGCGTAGATCACCACGTCGTCCTCGACGATCGGGTGGCGCGGGTGGCCCTTCTGCAACTGGCCGTCCTCGTCCGCCGGGAAGCGCTTGGCGCCCAGGGTCACCGCCTGATAGATGCGCACCCGCTCGCCGATGATCGCGGTCTCGCCGATCACCACGCCGGTACCGTGGTCGATGAAGAAGCTGCGGCCGATCTGCGCACCCGGGTGGATGTCGATGCCGGTGGCCGAGTGGGCGATTTCCGAGCTGATCCGCGCCAACAGCGGCAGGCCGGCGCGATACAGATGGTGCGCCAGGCGGTGGTGGATCACCGCCAGGATGCCGGGGTAGCACAGCAGCACCTCATCCACGCTGCGGGCCGCAGGGTCGCCGTGATAGGCCGCCAGCACATCGGTGTCCAGCAGCACCCGCAGGCCGGGCAGGGCCAGGGCGAAATCCTGGATCAGGCGGATCGCCCGGGCGTTGACTTCAGCATCGGCCTCGCCGCTCTGCCGGGCCACATAGCGCAGCTCCAGGCGCGCCTGGGCCAGCAAGGCGTTGAGCGCCGCGTCCAGGGTGTGGCCCACGTAGAAATCCTCGCTCTCTTCGCGCAGGTCCACCGGCCCCAGGCGCATGGGAAACAGGGCACCGCACAGGGCCTCGAGGATTTCCGCCATGGCCGCCCGCGACGGCAGCTCACGCCCGCCCTGCTCGCCGCTGACCCGACCGTTGCGGGTACGCCACTGGTCACGGGCATCACGCAGTTGGCCAACGATGGTCTGCAATTGCCAATGGCTGGAACGCTCGCTCACGATAAGACTCCTTACTCGGGCGGCCGGACAATCGGGCCGCGCAAACGGCGATCACTTTACGCCCGGCGACGGCGGCGCTTAAGAACTAATTGTCTGGCTTCAAGCACTTTTTCGCATAAGCGATTGGCGGTTGCCCGGGCAAAAAGGGCTGCCTATAGTCCTTGCACCTTCCCTGTTCCGTGCGGCCCCATGATCAAACAACAGCTCGCCCGCTTTAACCGTCTCGACCTGCTCAGGTCTACCACCGCCCTGGAAAAACTCGAACGCCTGTCGGCCTGGATCGGTCGCGATGTCTACGTCAAGCGTGACGACAGCACCCCCCTGGCCATGGGCGGCAACAAGCTGCGCAAGCTCGAATACCTGGCCGCCGATGCCCTGGCCCAGGGCGCCGACACCCTGATCACCGCCGGTGCCATCCAGTCCAACCATGTGCGCCAGACCGCAGCCCTGGCCGCCAAGTTGGGGCTGGGCTGCGTGGCCCTGCTGGAAAACCCCACCGGCACCCAAGACCCCAACTACCTGGGCAATGGCAACCGCCTGCTGCTGGACCTGTTCGACGCCAAGGTGGAGCTGGTGGAAAACCTCGACCAGGCCGACGAGCAACTGCACGCCCTGGCCGCGCGCCTGCGCAGCAACGGCAAGAAACCCTACCTGGTGCCCATCGGCGGCTCCAACGCCCTGGGGGCCCTGGGCTACGTGCGCGCCGGCCTGGAGCTGGCGCAGCAGATCGAAGACAGCGGCCTGGAGTTTGCCGCCGTGGTCCTGGCCTCCGGCAGCGCCGGCACCCACAGCGGCCTGGCCCTGGCCTTGAGCGAAGTGCTGCCGCAACTGCCGGTGATCGGGGTCACCGTGTCGCGCAGCGAAGAAGACCAGCGGCCCAAGGTCCAGGGCCTGGCCGAGCGCACCGCTGAGTTGCTGGGAGTGAAGCTGCCCGACGCTTTCAACGTGCAGTTGTGGGACGAGTACTTCGCCCCGCGCTACGGTGAACCCAATGCCGGGACGCTGGCGGCGGTCAAGCTGCTGGCCAGCCAGGAAGGCCTGTTGCTGGACCCGGTATACACCGGCAAGGCCATGGCCGGTCTGCTGGACGGGGTCGGCCGCCAGCGCTTCGACGATGGCCCGCTGATTTTCCTGCACACCGGCGGCGCCCCGGCCCTGTTCGCCTACGCCGGCGCCTTCTCGTAGCAGCGCGAGCCTTGCATCGCCCTCGACGCCGCCTTCGCTGGCAAGCCAGCTCCTGCGGGGTCAGGGCAATGGAGTTCTTTGTAGGAGCCGGCTTGCCGGCAAAGAGGCCCACGAGCCTTGCATCGCCCTCGATGCCGCCTTTTCTGGCAAGCCAGCTCCTACGGAAGGATGGTGCGAGGAGAGCCAAACAAAAAGGAATAACAAAGTAAATTTATATTATTTTTAAACCTATAAATGCCGTCTTATAGTCGCGCCGCAGGCCCAATTGCCACGAGACGCGCCACGCGCATTTAAGGCAGGATAAAGCACAGTTCGCGCCTCATCGATTGACCTGCAACTCCACCCGCATCGTGCATAAGAAAACACACAGGGGCTTGTCATGAATTTTTCCGTACTGCGTCGCAATCTGCTGATTGGCACACTGGGCCTGGCCTTGGGTGCCGGACTGATGGGGCAAGCGGTTGCCGGCGAGCAACTGCAGAAAATCAAGGATGCCGGAGTCATCAACGTCGGCCTGGAAGGCACCTACCCACCGTTCAGCTATGTGGACGAAAACGGCAAGCTGACCGGCTTCGAGGTGGAATTCTCCGAAGCCCTGGCGAACAAGCTCGGGGTCAAGGTCAAGCTGCAGCCGACCAAGTGGGACGGCATTCTCGCCGCCCTGGAGTCCAAGCGCCTGGACGCCGTGGTGAACCAGGTGACCATCTCTGAAGAGCGCAAGAAAAAGTACGATTTCTCCATCCCCTATACCGTCTCCGGCATCCAGGCCCTGACCCAGAAGAAGGACGAAGGCAAGTTCAAGACCGCCGCCGACCTGGGTGGGCACAAGGTCGGCGTGGGCCTGGGCACCAACTACGAGCAGTGGCTCAAGGACAACGTGCCCACCGCCATCATCAAGACCTACGACGACGATCCGACCAAGTACCAGGACCTGCGCGTAGGCCGTATCGAAGCCATCCTGGTGGACCGCCTGGCGGCCTTCGAGCTGATCAAGAAAACCAAGGACACCCTGGTGGTATCCGGCGAGCCCTTCTCCCGCCAGGAAGCCGGCGTGGCCCTGCGCAAGGGCGAACCTGAGCTGCTGGCGGCGGTGAACAAGGCCATTGAGGAACTGCGGGCGGACGGCACGTTGAAAAAACTCTCGGAAAAATACTTCAACGCTGACGTCACCCAATAATGGAAGCAGGCCTGCAACTGGCGCTGGAATCAGCGCCATTTCTTCTCAAAGGCGCGTACTACACGGTCATCCTCAGCCTCGGCGGCATGTTCTTCGGGCTGCTGCTGGGCTTTGGCCTGGCCTTGATGCGCCTGTCGCGCCTGGCCCTGGTGAGCTGGATCGCCCGCATCTACGTGTCGTTCTTTCGCGGCACGCCGCTCTTGGTGCAGCTCTTCGTGATCTATTACGGCCTGCCGCAACTGGGGCTGGAACTGGACCCGCTGCCCGCGGCACTGATCGGTTTCTCCCTGAACATGGCGGCCTATGCCTGTGAAATCCTCAGGGCTGCCATCGGCTCCATCGAGCGTGGCCAATGGGAAGCCGCCGCCAGCATCGGCATGACCCGCGCGCAGACCCTGCGCCGGGCGATCCTGCCCCAAGCCATGCGCACGGCCCTGCCGCCGCTGGGCAACAGCTTCATTTCCCTGGTCAAGGACACGGCCCTGGCCGCCACCATCCAGGTGCCTGAACTGTTCCGCCAGGCGCAGCTGATCACCGCCCGCACCTTCGAAATCTTCACCATGTATCTTGCCGCCGCCCTGATCTACTGGATTCTCGCCAGCGTGCTCGCGCACCTGCAGAACCGGCTTGAAGAGCGGGTCAATCGGCACGACCAGGAGTCCTGAAGCCATGATCGTGGTGGAAAAACTGACCAAGCAGTTCAAGGGCCAGACGGTGCTCAATGGCATCGACCTGGAGGTCAAGGAAGGCGAAGTGGTCGCCATCATCGGCCCCAGCGGCTCGGGCAAGACCACCTTCCTGCGCTGCCTGAATTTTCTCGAAGAACCCACCAGCGGCCGCATCCGCATCGGTGACATCAGCATCGACAGCGGCATCCCCCTGAGCCATCAGCAGGGCCGGATCCGCCAGTTGCGCCAGCAAGTGGGCTTCGTGTTCCAGAACTTCAACCTGTTCCCCCACCGCACCGCCCTGGAGAACGTCATCGAAGGCCCGCTGGTGGTGAAGAAAACCCCGCGGGAGCAAGCCGTCGCCCTGGGTCGCGCGCTGCTGGCCAAGGTCGGGCTGGCAGGTAAGGAAGATGCCTACCCCAGGCGCCTGTCCGGCGGCCAGCAACAGCGGGTAGCGATCGCCCGGGCCCTGGCCATGGAACCGCGGGTGATCCTGTTCGACGAACCCACCTCGGCCCTGGACCCGGAGCTGGTGGGTGAAGTACTGGCCACCATCCGCAGCCTGGCCGAAGAGAAACGCACCATGGTCATCGTCACCCACGAGATGGGCTTTGCCCGGGACGTGGCCAACCGGGTGATCTTCTTCGACAAGGGGGTGATCGTCGAACAGGGCGAAGCCAAGGCGCTGTTCGCCAACCCCCAGCACGAACGCACCCGACAGTTTCTCAGCAAGTTCCTCGGCGCAAGCCACGCCCCCTTGTAGGAGCCGGCTTGCCGGCGAAGAGGCCCTTGAGCCTTGCACCGCCCTCGCGGACGCATTCGCTGGCAAGCCAGCTCCTACAGCAGATCACGCCCCCTCCCCCGTAGGAGCCGGCTTGCCGGCGAAAAGGCCCTCAAGCCTTGCACCGCCCTCGCGGACGCATTCGCTGGCAAGCCAGCTCCTACAGCAGATCACGCCCCCTCCCCCGTAGGAGCCGGCTTGCCGGCGAAAAGGCCCTCGAGCCTTGCACCGCCCTCGCGGACGCATTCGCTGGCAAGCCAGCTCCTACGTGCAGGTACGGGGTGGTTTGTGGGACATTCGTCGCTAGAACCACAGCCGTGGAAGCACGCTAAGGCCTTGATCCATAACGCCTGCGGGCTTCGATTCAACCCTTCTATTCATATTCCTAAAAGTTAGTTTATTTAATTTTTATACGCGCATAGGGTATATGCACCGGACCACCGGACATTCTTGATTCTGATTTCGCCGCATGACGCGGCCTATCCAAAAGATGTGAGGTAGGTATGGTCCGGAACACAATCACCCCAGTGCAGATCGCCAGGGCATTGCGTGCAGCCAAGGAGTGGCACTGATGTCCAGTCTGATCGAAGCCCAGGTCCAGAGTGACCTGGATATCGCTCCCCTTTTGCTGCCCGCTCGGGTTCTGCGCAACGACGCCGAAGCCCTTCAGGCTGCCCATGAATTGGCCGACGCGGCCCGCCAGCAGGCCGCCCAGCGCGACCGCCAGCGCAAGCTGCCCTGGGCGCAGATCGAACAATTCACCCGCAGCGGCCTGGGCAGTATTTCCGTGCCCCGCGCCTACGGCGGGCCACAGGTTTCCTTCGTCACCCTGGCCGAAGTCTTCGCCATCATTTCCGCGGCCGACCCGGCCCTGGGGCAGATCCCGCAGAACCAGTTCGGCATCCTCGGCCTGATTCTCGGCTGCGGCACCGAGCGGCAGAAGAAACAGCTGCTGCAGAGCGTCCTGGAAGGCTGGCGCATCGGCAATGCCGGCCCGGAACGCGGCACCAAGAACACCCTGGAACTCAAGGCACGGATCACCGCCGACGCCGACGGCCACGTGATCAATGGCCAGAAGTTCTACTCCACCGGCGCCCTGTTCGCCCACTGGGTGGCGGTCAAGGCGCTCAACGAGGAAGGCCGCCAGGTGCTGGCCTTCGTCCGTCGTGGCACCCCGGGGCTGCGCATCGTCGACGACTGGTCGGGCTTCGGCCAGCGCACCACCGCCAGCGGCACCATCCTGCTCAACGATGTGCGGGTGGACGCCGAGCTGGTGCTGGACAACTGGCGGATCAACGAAACACCGAATATCCAGGGCGCGGTATCCCAGCTGATCCAGGCCGCCATTGACGCCGGCATCGCCCGGGAAGCCGTGGCCGACGCCATCCGTTTCGTTCGTGAACGAGCACGCCCGTGGATCGATGCCAACGTCGAGCGGGCCGGCGATGACCTGTATGTGATCGCCGACATCGGCAAGCTGCAGATCGAACTGCACGCCGCCGAAGCCCTGCTGCGCAAGGCCGGGCAGGTGCTGGACCAGGTCAGCGCGGCGCCGATCACTGCCGAGTCCGCGGCCCGCGCCTCCATCGCCGTGGCCGAAACCAAGGTGCTGACCACCGAGATCTCGCTGCTGGCCAGTGAAAAGCTCTTCGAGCTGGCTGGCAGCCGCGCCACCCTCGCCGAATTCAACCTCGACCGTCACTGGCGCAACGCCCGGGTGCACACCCTGCACGACCCGGTGCGCTGGAAGTACCACGCCGTGGGCACCTATCACCTGAACGGCACCTTGCCTGCCCGGCACTCCTGGATTTAACCGCGCAGAACGCTTTTGACCAGATCTCTGGAGAAACACATGTCTCTTTCCCAACACGTCGCGGTCATTACCAGCGATGAGCAAGCCCTGATTGTCGCCAGCGACCTGGCGGAAGATTTCAAGCGCGACAGCGCCCTGCGCGACCGCGAGCGGCGCCTGCCGCACCCCGAGCTGGAAGCCTTTTCCCGCTCCGGCCTGTGGGGCATCAGCGTGCCCAAGGAATACGGCGGCGCCGGGGTTTCCAACGTCACCCTGGCCAAGGTCATCGCCCTGATCGCCGAAGCCGACGCCTCCCTGGGGCAGATCCCGCAGAACCATTTCTACGCCCTGGAAGTGCTGCGGGTGAATGGCAGCGAGCCGCAGAAGCAGCGGCTGTATGCCGAAGTCCTGGCCGGCCGGCGTTTCGGCAACGCCCTGGCCGAGCTGGGCACCAAGACCGCCCACGACCGCACCACCCGCCTGAGCCGCGACAGCAACGGCCCGGGCTACCGCATCGACGGGCGCAAGTTCTACGCCACCGGCGCCCTCTACGCCCAGCGCATCCCCACCTCGGTGGTGGATGAACACGGCGTGCAGCAACTGGCCTTCGTCCCCGCCGACGCCCAGGGCCTGGACGTGATCGACGACTGGAGCGGCTTCGGCCAGCGCACCACCGGCAGCGGCTCGGTGCAATTCGACAACGTGTGGGTGGACGAGGCCGACGTGGTGCCGTTCCAGAGCGCCTTCGAGCGCCCGACCCCAGTCGGCCCGCTGGCGCAGATCCTCCACGCCGCCATCGACACCGGCATCGCCCGCGCCGCCTATGAAGACGCCCTGCGCTTTGTGCGCACCAAGACCCGGCCGTGGATCGACTCCGGCAACGACAAGGCCACCGACGACCCGCTGACCATCAAGAGCTTCGGCCACCTGAGCATCCGCCTGCACGCCACCGAGGCCCTGCTGGAGCGCGCCGGGGAATTCCTCGACCGGGCCCAGGCCGACACCAACGCCGACACCGTGGCCGCCGCGTCCATCGCCGTGGCCGAGGTCCGCGCCCTGAGCACGGAAATCTCCCTGGCCGCCGGCAGCACCCTGTTCGAACTGGCGGGCAGCCAGGCGACCCTGGCCGAGCACGGCCTGGACCGCCACTGGCGCAACGCCCGGGTGCACACCCTGCACGACCCGGTGCGCTGGAAGTACCACGCGGTGGGCAACTACTACCTGAACCAGCAGAACCCGCCGCTGCGGGGGACCATCTGATGGCCGCGCCACAAACCACCAAGAAGAAGATCCTGCTCAACGCCTTCAACATGAACTGCGTCGGGCACATCAACCACGGCCTGTGGACCCACCCGCGGGACAACTCGACCCAGTACAAGACCCTCGAGTACTGGACCGAGCTGGCCCAGTTGCTGGAGCGCGGGCTGTTCGACGGGCTGTTCATCGCCGACATCGTCGGGGTCTACGACGTCTACCAGAACTCGGTGGACGTGCCCCTCAAGGAGTCGATCCAGCTGCCGGTGAACGACCCGCTGCTGCTGGTCTCGGCCATGGCCGCGGTCACCAAGAACCTGGGGTTCGGCCTCACCGCCAACCTCACCTACGAGGCGCCCTACCTGTTCGCCCGGCGCCTTTCCACCCTCGACCACCTGAGCCGTGGCCGGGTCGGCTGGAACATCGTCACCGGCTACCTGGACAGCGCCGCCCAGGCCATGGGGCTCAAGGAGCAGATCGAGCACGACCGCCGCTACGACCAGGCCGACGAGTACCTGGAGGTGCTGTACAAACTCTGGGAAGGCAGTTGGGAGGACGACGCGGTCCTCAATGACCGCGAGCAACGCATCTATGCCCAGCCGGAAAAAGTGCACAAGGTCGAGCACCAGGGCGAGTTCTACCAGGTCAGCGGCTACCACCTGTGCGAACCGTCGCCGCAACGCACCCCGGTGCTGTTCCAGGCCGGCAGCTCGGATCGCGGCCTGCTGTTCGCCGGGCGCCACGCCGAGTGCGTGTTCATCAGCGGGCAGAACAAGGCCGCGACCAAGGCCCAGGTGGACAAGGTCCGCGCCAGCGCCGTGGCTGCCGGGCGCAATCCCGAGGACATCAAGGTGTTCATGGGCCTCAACGTGATAGTCGGCGAGACCGAGGAACTGGCCTGGAAGAAGCACGCCGAGTACCGCAGCCACGCCAGCGCAGAGGCCGGGGTGGCGCATTTTTCCGCGTCCACCGGGATCGATTTTTCCCAGTACGAGATCGACGAGCCGATCCAGTACGTGAAGAGCAATGCCATCCAGTCGGCCACCAAGAACCTGCAGAACAACGACTGGACCCGACGCAAGCTGCTGGACCAGCACGCCCTGGGCGGCCGCTACTTCACCGTGGTCGGCTCGCCGCAGCAGGTGGCCGACGACCTGGAATCCTGGATCGCCGAAACCGGCCTGGACGGCTTCAACCTGACCCGCATCGTCACCCCGGAAAGCTACGTCGACTTCATCGACCTGGTCATCCCCGAACTGCAGCGCCGCGGCTCCTACAAGACCGCCTACGACGACGGCACCCTGCGGGAAAAGCTCTTCCGCCAGGGCCGCAAGCTGCCCGAACAACACACCGGCGCGGCCTACCGCCGCTAAACGCTTCGCCGGCAAGCCGGCTCCTGCACACCTCACTGTAGGCGCTGGCTAGCCAGCGAAGAGGCCCGCAACCACACCCCATTCCCTGGCCCCGACTCGGACCCTGACCCCTATGAAAACCAAACGCCTGCGCCACCCGCTCAAAGCCCTGGCCCTCGCCCTCGGCCTGTTCAGCAGCGCCGTCTTCGCCGCCGACGCGCCGCTCAAGGTCGGCACCACCGCCGCCTTCGCCATTCCCCTGGAGGCCGCCGTGGAAGAGGCCGGCAAGCAGGGCCTGAAAGTCGAGCTGGTGGAGTTCACCGATTGGATCGCGCCCAACGTCAGCCTGGCCGCCGGTGACATCGACGTGAACTACTTCCAGCACATCCCGTTCCTGGAAAACGCCAAGGCCGCCGCCGGTTTCGACCTGGTGCCCTTCGCCCCGGGCATCATCAACAACGTCGGCCTGTACTCGAAGAAATACAAAAGCTTCGACGAACTGCCACAAGGCGCCAGCGTGGCCATCGCCAACGACCCGATCAACAGCGGGCGCGGCCTGCAACTGCTGGCCAAGGCCGGGCTGATCACCCTCAAGCCGGGCGTTGGCTACAAGGCCACCGAAGAAGACATCGTCAGCAACCCGAAGAAGATCAAGATCCTCCAGGTCGAAGCCGTGCAACTGGTGCGCGCCTATGACGACGCTGACCTGGTCCAGGGCTACCCGGCCTACATCCGCCTGGCCAAGACCTTCGATGCCGCCTCGGCGCTGCTGTTCGACGGCCTGGACCACAAGGAATACGTGATCCAGTTCGTGATCCAGCCCAAGAGCAAGAACGACCCGCGGCTGATCAAGTTCGTCGATATCTACCAGCACTCGCCTGCCGTTCGCGCCGCTCTGGACAAAGCCCACGGCAAGCTCTACCAAGCCGGCTGGGAAGGTTGAGATGAGTGTCGCGACGCTACAGCGCAAGCTGCCGGAAGCGGCGCCCCGGCGCGCCGAGCAGACCGAGCTGCACCCCGAACTGAATCGCGCCCAGGTGCGCTTTATCGGCCTGGGCAAGACCTACCAGGGCCAGCAGGGTCCGGTGCAGGCCTTGCACGATATCGACCTCTCGATCCAGCGCGGCGAGGTGTTCGGCATCATCGGCCGCAGCGGCGCCGGCAAGTCGTCGCTGATCCGCACCATCAACCGCCTGGAGCAGCCCAGCAGCGGCCGGGTGCTGATCGACCAGGTGGACATCGGCGACTTCGACGAAGACCGCCTGGTGGCCCTGCGCCGGCGCATCGGCATGATCTTCCAGCACTTCAACCTGATGTCGGCCAAGACCGTGTGGCACAACGTCGAGCTGCCGCTGAAGGTGGCCGGGGTACCCAAGGCCGAGCGCCAGCGCAAGGTGCGCGAGCTGCTGGAGCTGGTGGGCCTCAAGGACAAGCACCGGGCCTACCCGGCGCAGTTGTCCGGCGGCCAGAAGCAGCGGGTGGGGATCGCCCGGGCCCTGGTCCACGATCCCGAGATCCTGCTGTGCGACGAAGCCACTTCGGCCCTGGACCCGGAGACCACCCAGTCGATCCTCGGCCTGCTGAAAGAGATCAATCAGCGCCTGGGCCTGACCATCATCCTGATCACCCACGAGATGGCGGTGATCCGCGATATCTGCGACCGGGTGGTGGTACTGGAGCACGGGCGCATCGTCGAGCAGGGGCCGGTCTGGGAAGTCTTCGGCAACCCGCAGCACGAGGTCAGCAAGACCCTGCTGGCGCCCCTGCAGCACGGCCTGCCGGAAGAACTGCAGAACCGTCTGCAAAGCCATTCGACGTCTTCCGATGCGGCGCTGGTGCTGAGCCTGCGTTTCACCGGCAGCAGCCATGAGGAACCGGACCTGGCGGCGCTGTTCGGCGCCCTGGGCGGCCGCGTACGCCTGCTGCAAGGCGGCGTGGAACGCATCCAGGGCCACGCCCTGGGGCAACTGCTGCTGGCAGTCCAGGGCTCGTCCCTGGAGGCTGCGCAACTGCGCCAGCGCGCCGGGCAATGGGCACAACAGGTGGAGGTACTGGGCTATGTGGTTTGATCGCTTGTTGCAGGGCATTCTCGACACCCTGCTGATGGTCGGCGTGTCCTCGCTGATTGCCCTGCTGGCGGGGATTCCCCTGGCGGTGATCCTGGTCACCAGCGGCAAGGGCGGGATCTACGAGGCGCCGAACCTGAACCGGGCGCTGGGGGCCTTTGTGAACCTGTTCCGCTCGATCCCGTTCCTGATCCTGATGGTGGCGCTGATCCCCTTTACCCGGATGATCGTCGGCACCACCTACGGCGTGTGGGCCGCCGTGGTGCCGCTGACCATCGCCGCCACGCCGTTCTTTGCGCGGATCGCCGAAGTCAGCCTGCGTGAGGTCGACCACGGCCTGATCGAGGCCGCCCAGGCCATGGGTTGCCGGCGCTGGCACATCGTCTGGCACGTGCTGCTGCCCGAAGCGTTGCCGGGCATCGTCGGCGGCTTCACCATCACCCTGGTGACCATGATCAACTCCTCGGCCATGGCCGGGGCGATTGGCGCGGGCGGCCTGGGGGACATTGCCTACCGCTACGGTTATCAGCGTTTCGACAGCCAGATCATGCTCACGGTGATCGTGCTGCTGGTGATTCTGGTGGCCGCGATCCAGCTGGGTGGCGACCGCCTGGCGCGGGTGCTGAACAAGCGCTGAGGGCTGTGGTGTCCGTTCGGACGCCTTCGCGAGCAAGCTCGCTCCTACCAAGGACTGTGATCATCCCGTAGGAGCGAGCTCGCTCGCGAACAGGCCGCCAGGCCGTCATTGGCGGTATATTGGCTCCCTCCTCTCTAGCCACGCAGCCCGCCATGAAACTCGCCCCCGACGATCTCGACAGCATCACCGCCACCACCCTCGGCCACTACCAGCAGGTGGCCGAGGACTTTCGCGAAGGCACCCGCGACCACGACGTCAGCCAGAACATCGACGCGCTGCTGCGGCACATCCAGGGCCCGGCGCCATTCACCGTGCTGGATTTTGGCTGCGGACCCGGCCGCGACCTGCAGGCCTTCACCCGCCTGGGCCATGTGGCCATCGGCCTCGATGGCTGCGAGCGCTTCGCCCAGATGGCCCGGGAAGACAGCGGCTGCGAAGTCTGGCAGCAGGACTTCCTCAAGCTCGATCTACCGGCGGCTCACTTCGACGGCATCTTCGCCAACGCGGTGCTGTTCCACATTCCCCGCCAGGAACTGCCGCGGGTGCTCAAGCAACTGCATGCCAGCCTCAAGGACGGTGGCGTACTGTTCAGCTCCAATCCCCGGGGTGACAACCAGGAAGGCTGGAACGGCCCGCGCTATGGTGCCTACCACGACCTGGCGGCCTGGCAGGCGTTGCTGACGGATGCCGGGTTCGTCGAACTGGAACACTACTACCGCCCCGTCGGCCTGCCTCGGGAACAGCAACCGTGGCTGGCCAGCGTCTGGCGCAAGGCCTGATCCCCCTGCGAGTCAGGCGCCCGCCTCTCGGGCCCCTTCGCTGGCAAGCCAGCTCCTACGAGGCCGTGGGGGGCCTACGCCCTCTGCAACGCCACATACCCCGTAGGAGCCGGCTTGCCGGCGAAGGCGATTTCAGATCAGGCGCCTGTCTCTCGGGCCTCTTCGCTGGCAAGCCAGCTCCTACGGAAATAGCCAGCGCCTACGAGGCCGTGGGCCGGGTGCGCTCGGTGTCCTTGCTCGGTTCCTTGATCTTGTACCAGGCCACGTACAGCGCCGGGAGGAACAGCAGGGTGAGCAAGGTGGCAACGATGATGCCGCCGATCATGGCGTAGGCCATCGGCCCCCAGAACACTTCCCGGGCAATCGGGATCATCCCCAGGCTGGCCGCCGCCGCGGTCAGCAGGATCGGCCGCCGTCGATGGTGGGTGGCTTCCAGCACCGCGTCCCAGGGGTGATAGCCCTCACGCTCGTATTCGTCGATCTGGGTCACCAGGATCACCGAGTTGCGGATGATGATGCCGATCAGCGCCAGGATCCCGAGGATCGCCACAAAGCCCATGGGCGTGCCCGTGGGCACCAGGGCCAGGACCACGCCGATCAGCCCCAGGGGCGCCACGCTGGCCACCAGGAACAGCTTCTGCACGCTGTGCAGCTGGATCATCAGGAAGGTCGCCATCAGGAACAGCATCAGCGGCACCACCTTGGCGATCGGCCCCTGGGCCTTGCCGCTTTCCTCCACGGTGCCGCCGGTGGCCACCGAATAGCCGGCGGGCAGTTGCGCGGCGAAATGGTCGATGTCCGGCTTCAGTTGCTTGACCAGGTCGGTGGGCTGGATCGCATCGCGCACCGCGGCCTTGATGGTGATGGTCGGCTTGCGGTCGCGACGCCACACCAGCGGCTGCTCCAGCTCGTAGCGCACCGTGGCGAAGGCCAGCAGCGGGATCGAAGTGCCGTTGGGGGTGACGATCTGCAGGTTCTGCAGGGTTTCCGGGGAGCCGCGCTCGTTGTCGTCGGCGCGACCGACCACGTTGATCAGGTAGATGTCGTCATGCACCTGGGTCACGGTGGAGCCGCTGACGATGCTGTTCATCAACTGCGCCACGTCTTCTGAGGACAGCCCCAGTTGCCGCGCCTTGTCCTGGGCGATGTCGATGCGCAGCACTTTGCCGGGCTCGTTCCAGTCATAGATGATCTCGCCAATGTGCGGGTTCTTGTCCAGCTCGGTGGCCAGTTCGATGGCGTGCTTGCGCACCTGGTCGATGTCCTTGCCACTGACCCGGTACTGAATCGGCCGCCCCACCGGCGGGCCCATTTCCAGGGCCTGCACATAGCTGCCGATGCCGACGAAATCTTCCCGCAGGCGTTTCTGCAAGCGCTGGGTCAGGGCCGTGCGCTGCTCCAGGCCCTTGCTGACGATCACCAGCTGGGCGTAGTACGGGTTCTGCAATTGCTGGTCCAGGGGCAGGTAGAAACGGATCGCGCCCTCGCCGATATAGGTGCTCCAGCGCTCGATGTCCGGGTCGTCCTTGAGGGTGGCCTCCAGGCGGTCCACGGCCTGGCGGGTCTCGTTGATCGAAGCGTTCTGCGGCAGGTTGAGGTCAACGAGGATCTCCGGCCGGTCCGATGACGGGAAGAACTGGTTCTGCACGAAACGCATGCAGAACACCGAAGCCACGAACAGCAGCACGGTGATGCCGATGGCCCACCAGCGGTTGCGCATGGCCCAGAGCAAACCGCCATTGAAGGCGCGACCGATGCGCCCCGGCTCATCGGAATGGGGTTTGACGTTGGTGCTGAGGATGTGGATGCCGATCACCGGGGCAAACAGCACCGCGACTATCCACGACACCAGCATGGCCACCGCGATCACCGCGAACAGGGTAAAGGTGTACTCACCGGCAGAACTGGCGTTGAGGCCGATGGGCACGAAGCCGGCCACGGTCACCAGGGTCCCGGTGAGCATGGGAAAGGCGGTGGAGGTGTAGGCGAAGGTCGCTGCCTGCTCCTTGCTCTCGCCCTTCTCCAGCCGCGTGACCATCATTTCCACGGTGATCATCGCGTCATCCACCAGCAGCCCCAGGGCGATGATCAGCGCCCCCAGGGAGATCCGCTGCATGGTGATGCCGCTGTACTCCATGAACACGAAGACCATGGCCAGCACCAGCGGAATCGAGCAGGCCACCACCAGCCCGGCGCGGACCCCGAGGCTGATGAAACTCACCACCAGCACGATGATCACCGCCTCGAACAGGGCACTGGTGAAACCGCCCACTGCCTCTTCCACCACCTCGGCCTGGTCGGAAACCTTGTGCACCCCGACGCCCACCGGCAGGTCGGCGGTGAGCTGGTCCATGCGGGCGTGCAAGGCCTTGCCGAAGTCCTGGATGTTGCCGCCCTTCTTCATGGCGATCGCCAGGCCGATGGCCGGCTTGCCATTGAAGCGGAACAGCGGCGTGGAAGGGTCGACATAGCCGCGGCTGATCTCGGCGATGTCCGCCAGCCGGTAGAAGCGGTCGTTGAGCCGCAGGTTGACCGTGGCCAGGTCCTTCTCCGAGGCGAACTGCCCGGACGTGCGCACCGAGATGCGCTCCGGCCCAGCCTCGATCACCCCGGCCGGGGTCACCGCGTTCTGCGATTGCAGGCTCTGCAGGACCTGGCGCTGGTCAATGCCCAAGGCCGCCAGCTTGCGGGTGGAGAAGTTCAGGTAGATGACTTCATCCTGCTCGCCGACCATCTCCACCTTGCCCAGGTTCGGCACTTCGCGGATCTGCGCCCGTACCTGTTCCACGTAGTCGCGCAGCTGGCGCATGCTCAGGCCATCGGCGGTGAAGGCGTAGATCGAGCCGAACACATCGCCGAACTCATCGTTGAACCCCGGGCCCTGCAGGCCCTGGGGAAAGTCGCCGCGGATGTCGTTGATCTTCTTGCGCACCTGGTACCAGATCTCGGGAATGTCCTTGGCACTGGTGGTGTCGCGCAGGTAGACGAAAACCGTCGACTCGCCGGGGCGGGTGTAGCTTTTCACGTAGTCCAGCGAGTCCAGCTCTTCGAGTTTCTTCTCGATGCGGTCGGTGACCTGCTTCAGGGTTTCTTCCTGGGTCGCACCGGGCCAGCGGGTCTGGATGACCATGGTCTTGATGGTGAAGGAGGGGTCTTCCTCGCGCCCCAAATTCATGTAGGAAAACACGCCCATTAGCAGCGCAACGAACATCAGGTACCAGACGAAGGACTGATGCTTGATCGCCCACTCGGACAGGTTGAAGCTCCCTTTGCTGTCGGGCGTCATTGTGCGCGGTCCTCATCGATTTTGACTTTCTGCCCCGGCTTGAGGCTGTTGACCCCGGCACTGACCACCCGCTCGCCGGACTTGACGCCCTGGCTGATCAACGCCGAAGCATTGTCGCGGCTGAGCACCGTGACCTCGCGCGGAGCCACCGTCTGGCTCTGGGGGTCGACGACCCAGATCCGGGTCTTGCCCTGCACCTCTTGCAGGGCGGTCAGCGGCACCTCGGTGCGCGGCTCGATGGCGGTGCTCAGGGTCACGCTGATGGCGGTGCCCAGGCGAAAGGCCTCGGGGGTGTCCTTGAGGGTCAGGCGCGCACGGCGGGTACGGGTCGCGCTCTGAGCCTGGGGCTCGATCTCGCGCACCGTGGCAGTGGTGTTGATGCTTGGGTCCAGCTGTGCCGCGACCTTGAATTCCACACCGGCCGGCAACTGGTCCACCAGGCTGGCCGGCAGGTCGATCACCGCTTCCTTGATCTCCGGTCGGGCCAGGGTCACCACTTGCTGGCCGGCGGTCACCACCTGCCCGGCCTCGGCGTTCCAGGCGGTGATCACACCGCCGTGATCGCTGCGCAGTTCGCTGTAGTTGAGCTGGTCCCGGGCCTGGCGCACCGAGGCCTTGGCCTGGTCCAGGGAGGCACCGGTGGTCTTCAGGTCGGTCTGGGCGATGTCCAGTTGCGCCTGGGCGCCCACGCCGCGATCGAACAGTTCCTGCTGGCGCCGGGCATTGGCCTGGGCGTTGATCCACTGCGCCTCGACCTTGGCCAGGTCGCCCTGGGCGGCCCGCAGCTGGTTCTGCTGGTCGGTGGGGTCCAGAGTCGCCAGCAAGTCCCCGGGGCCCACTTCGGCACCGACATCGACATTGCGGTTGGCAATGCGCCCCGGCACCCGGAAACCCAGGTTGGTCTCGTAGCGGGCCTGGATGGTGCCGGCAAAACGCCCCAGGCTTTCCTCGGCTTGGGGCGCCACCCGGAACGACAGCACCGGGCGCACCGGCTCCGGCGCCGGCTCTTCCCTGGAGCAGCCCAGCAATAAGGCGCTGGCACACAACAACGGCAGCAGGCGCTTCATGGCTGTGCTCCTTGGTCGCTCGTTTGCGAGGCGATCTCCACGAACATCCCCGGGTGCAGCAACTGCCCACCCGCCACTACCACTTTCTCGCCGCCCTTGAGGCCGTCGCTGATGATCACCTTGCCGGTGAGGTAGCGCCCGACCTTCACCGTGTGCAGGGCCGTCTTGCCGTCCTCGCCCACCAGCCACACGGCAGGCTCGCTGAGGTTCTTGGTCAGGGCCGACCAGGGCAGCACCACACTGGCCTTGCCATGGGCCCGGGCGGTGGCGCTGACCACCGAGCCCAGGTCCATGCCCGCCGGCAACGAATCGAGCACCACTTTGACCTGCACCGTGCCGCTCTGGGCCGAGACCACCGGCGTCACCTCGCGGACCTTGCCGGTGGTGGTCACCTTGGGGTTGTCCAGCAGGCTGATGTGAATGGTTTCCTGGCCCGGTGGCTGCATCAGCAGCGACTCGTAGACGTTGAACACCGCATCGCGCTCGCCATCCCGGGCCAGGCTGAAGATCGGCACCGTGGCCTGCACCACCTGGCCGACCTCGGCCTGGCGCGCGGTGATCACCCCCGGAGCCTCGGCCACCAGCTCGGTGTAGCTCAGTTGCTCGCGGGCGTTGGCCAGTTGCGCCTGGGCCGCGCTCAGGGCGCTCTGGCTGCTGCGCAGGGCGGCCTGGGCCGAATCGTATTCACTCTGGCTGGTGTAGCCCTTGGGCAAGAGCTTCTGCTGGCGGACAAACGCCGCGCCGGCCTGCTTGACCCGGGCCTGCTCGGCGAACACCGAGGCCGCGGCAGAATCGACATTGGTCTGCAGGTCCTTGGGATCGAGCTTGGCCAGCACCTGTTGCGCGGTAACCCGATCGCCGACATCGACCATGCGCTGGATGATCTTGCCGCCGACGCGGAACGACAGTTCGGTCTGCACCCGGGCCTGGACGTCACCGGTCAGGGTCACCGAAGGGGCGAAGTCACTGCTCTGCACCTCCAGGATGCGCACCCGCGGGCGCTCCTTTTCCCCGGGCTTTTCCGCCCCGCAGCCGCCAAGCAGCAGCAACAGGGTCAATCCCACTATCCACTTCGAATTGAACGCAGCCATGCAGGCTCCTTTTGCGTGATGCTGTCTCGCCAGTGACGTTACGACTGTGAGCTTAGAACAGGGTTCAACCGCTGCACGCCAGTCTCATCAGAGAGGGTTTCGGTGGCGCGGAGCTTGCTCCCGCTGGCCGGCCGGCGCCCCGGGGCGCAGCAGCCGCAACGGCCCTCGACGCGCTCTATCCTGGCAAGCACAACGTCGGTTTCGAGGGCAGCCGCAAGCAAGCTGCGGCTCCACAAATCAGGCACACTGCGCACCACGCAACAGGAGACCCGGCATGCTCAAGACCCTGGCGGTGGCCAACTACCGCTCCATCAACAAACTGGTGATTCCCCTGGGTCGGCTGAACCTGGTCACCGGCGCCAACGGCAGCGGCAAGTCCAACCTGTACCGCGCCCTGCGCCTGCTGGCGGAGACCGCCCAGGGCGGCGTGGTCAACGCCCTGGCCAAGGAAGGCGGGCTGGAATCGACGTATTGGGCCGGGCCGGAACAGATCAGCCGACGCATGAGCCAGGGCGAGGTGCCGATCCAGGGCGGGCAGCGCAAGGCCGCCAGACGCCTGCAACTGGGCTTTGCCGGTGAGGACTTCGGGTACGCGATCAGCCTGGGGCTGCCGGATTCCAGCGGCCATTTCATGTTGCCCGGGCACAGCTCGCCGATTGCCTCGCGCTTCACTCTCGACCCGTGGATCAAGCGCGAGAGCATCTGGGGCGGGCCCCTGTACCGCTCGGCCAGTGCCCTGGTGGACCGCCAGGGCCCGATGATACGAGCCCGTGCGGGCCGACAATGGGAGGTGCTGGCGCAGCACACGAGCAGCGGCGACAGCCTGTTCGACCGGGTGGGCAACCTGAGTTCATCGCCCGAGGTCCTGCATCTGCGCGAGCAGATCCGTGGCTGGCGTTTTTATGATCACTTGCGCACCGACAGCCAGGCACCCGCGCGCCGACCACAACTGGGCACCCGCACCCCGGTGCTGCACCACGATGGCCGGGACCTGGCCGCCGCGTTGCAGACCATCATCGAAGTGGGCGATCAGCAGGCATTGCACGAAACCATCAGCGATGCCTTCCCGGAGTCGCGGCTGGAGATCGATGCCGTTCCGGGGGGGCTGTTCGGGGTGCAGTTCTATCAGGAAGGCTTGTTGCGACCGTTGTCGGCCGCGGAACTGTCCGACGGCACCTTGCGCTACCTGTTGCTGGTAGCGGCCCTGCTGACCCCACGACCCCCGACCCTGATGGTGCTCAACGAACCGGAGACCAGCCTGCACCCGGACCTGTTGCCGGCCCTGGCGCGCCTGATCATTCGCGCCTCGCAGCAGTGCCAGGTGTGGGTGGTGTCCCACGCCCGGCGGCTGATCGCGGCCTTGCAGCAAGACCCCGAATGCAACTGCATCGTGCTGGAGAAACAACTGGGCCAGACCGGCATCGTCGGCCAGCGCATGCTGGACGAACCGGCGTGGAACTGGCCCGATTGACCCCTCCCCGCCGGCCCCGACTGCCATGCCCCCGTAGGAGCCAGCTTGCTGGCGAAGAGGCCCTCAAGCCCCGCACCGCTCTCGCGGACGCCTTCGCTGGCAAGCCAGCTCCTACGCGGAGGGAGGAGGGATCAGCCCTGCCACTTGCCGCCTTCGACAATCACGCTCTCGGGCTTGGTGTCGTCGCTCAGTTCCTTGCGCACGTACTGGTCATACAGCTTGAGCAGGTATTTCTCTTCGCCCAGTTTGGCCAGTTCGGCATTCACCCAGTCCCGCAGTTCGATGTTGCCTTTCTTCACCGCCGGGGCAATCGGCGCCTGTTCGCCCAGGGTCTGGGGCAATACGCGGTAGCCCGGGTTCTGCTTGGACCAGCTGAACAGAATCAGGTTGTCCTGGGCATAGGCGTCGCCACGGCCATTGGCCAAGGCTTGCAGGGACTCGGTGTTCTTCTCGAACTTGAGCAGTTTCCAGTCCGGGTGGTTCTGGGTCAGCCAGATGTCCGCGGTGGTGCCGGTGGTGACGATGGTGGTGCGGCTCGCCAGGTCATCCAGGCTCTTCACTGCACTGCCTTCGGGCACCAGGGCCTGCACCGCCACCTTGAGGTTGGGGTTGGTGAATTCCACCGCTTCCTTGCGCTCCGGAGTCACGGTCATGTTGGCCAGGATCAGGTCAACCTTGTCGCTCTGCAGGAAGGGAATGCGGCTGGCCGGTTCCACGGCGACGAATTCAACCTTGTTCTCGTCCCCCAGCAGGTCCTTGGCCAGTCGCCGGCCGATGTCGGTATCGAACCCCACATAGCGCCCGGTTTCATCGACGAAACCGAACGGCGGCTTGTCGGTGAACACGCCGACGATCAGCTTGTCCCGGGCCTTGATCTTGTCCAGGTAGCCGGCCGCCGGCGCGGCGCTGGCAGCGGTGGCCGCAGGCTTGGGGGCCTCGGCAGATTTATCGCAGCCGGCCAGCAGGGCCAGACCGAACAGCGGCAGTAACAACAGCGAAGACTTGGCAGTTTTCATAAGAGCTCCAGTTCCTTTTTAGGGGCTTTCTTGGGCAGTGCTTCAACGAAGGAGAACTTCTCCAGGAACTGCTGCGCGCGTGCGCTCTGCGGGTTCGTGAAGAAAGCCTCGGGGGTGTTCTGTTCCACGATGCGCCCGCCATCCATGAACACGATGCGGTCGGCCACGGCCCGGGCGAAGGCCATTTCATGGGTGACAATCAACAGGGTCATGCCGTCGCGGGCCAGGCCCTGGATCACTTGCAGCACTTCCTTGACCATCTCCGGGTCCAGCGCCGCGGTGACCTCGTCGAACAGCATCACCTGGGGGTTCATGCACAAC
This sequence comes from Pseudomonas protegens CHA0, assembly GCF_000397205.1. NCBI lineage: Bacteria > Pseudomonadati > Pseudomonadota > Gammaproteobacteria > Pseudomonadales > Pseudomonadaceae > Pseudomonas > Pseudomonas protegens. The sequence continues at coordinate 271,508 of NC_021237.1, read as the reverse complement.
GAACGGACGATGGCGATGCGTTGCTGCTGGCCGCCGGAAAGCTGCCGGGGAAAGGCCTCGCGCTTGTCCAGCAGGCCCACTCGTTCCAGCAGCGCCTCGGCCTGGGCCCGGGCTTCCCGGGGCTCGCGCTTCTGTACCTTGAGCGGCCCCAGGAGGATGTTGTCCAGCACGTTCATGTGGGGAAACAGGTGATAGCTCTGGAACACCATGCCGATCTGCTGGCGCACCTGGCGCCAGTCGGTGGCGGGGCTCAGCAGTTCGCGCCCGGCAAAACGCAGGTGGCCGCTGTGGGCGGTTTCCAGGCCGTTGAGGCAGCGCAACAGGGTGCTCTTGCCGCAGCCGCTGGGGCCGAGGATGACGATCACCTCACCCGCCGCCACGCAGAGGTCCACTTCCTTTAGCACCTGCTGCGGGCCGAAGAACTTGTTGAAACCCTGGAACTCGATCAATGCGCTCATGCTTGCGTCCAGCGCCGTTCCAGCACGCGGGAGGCGGCTGACAACGGGTAGCAGATAAAGAAGAAAAACAGAAACAGAACGCCGTAGATCAGCACCGACTCGTAGGTGCGCTCGATGATCTGCTGGCCGACCTTGATCACGTCCACCACGCCGATCAGCACCGCCAGGGAACTGGTCTTGATGATCCGCGTGTAGACGTTGATGGTCGGTGGCGTCATGCGTTTCAGCGCCTGGGGCAGCAATACGTAGCCGTACAACTGGGCACCGGAAAGACCGATGGACAAGCCCGCTTCACGCTGGCCCCGGGGCAGGGATTGCAGAGCCCCGCGGACCACCTCGCCGACCTCGCTGGCACCCCACAGCGACAGCACCAGCACCGCGCAGGTGAAGCTGGGAATACTGATGCCGAAGAAGATCGGAAAGCCGAAGAACAGCAGGTACAACCAGACCAGCACCGGGATCGCCCGGAACAGCTCCAGGTAGATCCGCAGCGGCACGTCCAGCACCTTGCGCTGCAGGCTGCGCAGCACGCCATAGAGCACGCCGCCCAGGGTGCTGAAGGCAATGCTCAGCAAGGAAATCGACAAGGTCTGCGCAGCGCCCCTGGCCAGTTGCGGCAGGGACACCAGCAACAGCTCAAGACCCGAACTGGCCATGCTGCAACCTCCTTTCCAGACGGCTGAGCAACAGCGACAGGGGCAGGAACAACAGCACGCAGATCAGCGTCAGCACCGCGAGCATTTCGTAGGTCTTGTAGTACAGGGCGATGTAGCTCTTGGTGGTGTAGAGAATTTCCGGCACCGCCACCGCCGAGACCACGGTGGTTTCCTTGAGCAGGAAAATGAAATTGGCGAACAGCGATGGCAGGCTGAGGATCCCGGCCTGTGGCAGGATCACGTAGCGCAGCAACTGCCACTGCGACAGGCCGATGGAACGCCCCGACTCCAACTGCGCCTGGGGCACGGCTTCCACGCCGGCCCGCAGCACCTCGGTGAGGTAGGCGCCGCCAAGAAAAGTCATGGTGATGATCGCCGCGGTGAAGCCGGAGACCTTGATCCCCAGGGCCGGCAAGGCGAAGTAGACGAAGAACAGCTGGATCAGCAGCGGTGTGTTGCGCGCCAGTTCCACGTACAGGCCGATCAGCCGGTGCAGGTAAGGGGTGCGAAATACCAGGAGCGTGGCGTTGATCAGGGCCACCAGCAGGGAAGTGCCGATGGCGATCAGGCCGACCTGCAGGGTTACCCCAACGGCTTTGAGAAAGGCCGGCAGGGTGCTGAGGATAAAGGCGTAGTCGAGGGTCATTGAAAGTCCTGGACGCCGCTGGGGTACAGCGGCGGTGGTGCAGTCCATGGGGCGATGGGTAACCGCCCGGCTGCCGCGACTTTATAGCTATAAAAAGCAGAATTTAAATACCGTTAAGGCATATTGATATCACCCAAAAACCTAACCCGCGGATTTGCCGGGCTGGCGCAGGGCTACTACCTTTTCTACCGGGTCGAACGGAGCTTTCGCGCCCATCCCCCCACTGGACGCTGCACCTCTCAAGGACGACCACCATGGCCGATGCAAAGACCCCGCAACCCCTGGACCCCCATGAACTGATGAAATGGCTGGCGGCCCTGCGCCGGGCCACCCAGCCCACTGCCAAAAACGCCGCTGTATAGGCGCCGGCTCCTACGGTTTTCGGGCGCAATAAAAAACGCCGACGCTGCGCTAGCCGTCGGCGTTTAAACCTTGAAGGGGTTTGTCGCGTCAGTAGCCTAGTTCATCAGAACGCCGGCAGTACTGCGCCGCTGTATTTTTTCTCGATGAAGGCTTTGACTTCCGGGCTGGTCAGGGCCTTGGCCAACTTCTGGATGGCCGGGCTGTCCTTGTTGTCCGGGCGAGCCACCAGGTAGTTCACGTAAGGCGAATCGGAACCTTCGATGATCAGCGCATCCTTCGCCGGGTTCAGGCCGGCTTCCAGGGCATAGTTGGTGTTGATCATGTCCAGGTCAACCTGGTCCAGGACCCGCGGCAGCATGGCCGACTCAAGTTCCTTGAACTTGAAGTTGTGCGGGTTCTTGGCGATGTCCTTGGGCGTGGCCACGGCGTTCTTCGGGTCCTTGAGCTCGATCAGGCCGGCCTTCTGCAGCAGGATCAGGGCGCGGCCGCTGTTGCTGCCTTCGTTGGGGATGGCGATGGTTGCGCCATCTTTCAGCTCGGCCAGGGTCTTGACCTTCTTCGAGTAACCGCCGAAAGGTTCGACGTGCACGCCGATCACGGTTTCCAGGTGGGTGCCTTTGCCTTCGTTGAAGCTTTTCAGGTAGGGCAGGGTCTGGAAGTAGTTGGCGTCCAGGCGCTTCTGGTCGACCTGCACGTTGGGCTGCACGTAGTCGGTGAAGACCTTGATTTCCAGGTCCACGCCTTCCTTGGCCAGGGTCGGCTTGATCAGCTCGAGGATCTCGGCGTGGGGCACCGGGGTCGCGGCGACCACCAGCTTCTCGCCAGCCTGGGCGATACCTGCGCTCAGGGCTGCCGCCAGTGCGGTGAACAACAGAACTTTTTTCATGCAAGGTCCTTAGGTGTCGAGGTCGACGACGGCTTCAAATAGGGAACTGATCGAGGTGCCAGTGAAGTGCCACTGCTGGCGTGAGGCGGACAATACCGAGATTTTTTATTCCCGAACAATATCTTTTATTCACGTTCATATTCCATTTTGTTCATACAGCCTCCCGGCGCTCTAGCCTGCGATTTCCCACCTGCCAGGCCAGCCTTGGTAGTAGCCGGCTTGCCGGCGAAGAGGCCCTCAGGCCTTGCATCGCCCTTGTGCACGCCTTCGCTGGCAAGCCAGCTCCTACGGTGGCCGGGGTTTCAGGTCAGGGCGGTGCGTTGCAGCAACTGGTGCAGCGCCTGGCGCTCGACAGCGGATCCGATCTCGGCGATCTGCTGCAACAACTGCTGGATCTGCTCCAGCGGCGAGGGCGTCGGCGGCAGGTTGAGGTGCTCGGGCAGTATCTCCTCGCCGCTGCTGACCAGCAGCGCAAAGTGGATGACGTTCTCCAGCTCCCGGGTGTTGCCCGGCCAGCTGTGGCGATTCAGGGCCTGCTGCGCGGCTTCGCTGATCAGCGGCACCGGCAGGTCCAGGCGCTGGCTGTAGATGCCGAGGAAGTATTCGGCCAGGGACTCGATGTCTCCCACCCGTTCCCGCAGCGCCGGCAGTTCCAGCTGGCCTTCGCTGAGGTAGCGATACAGGCGCTCGTGAAACTTGCCCGCCGCCACCGCCTGGGCCAGGTCGATGCTGGTGGCCGCCACCAGGCGTACGTCCACCGGGCTCGGTTGCTGGGCGCCAACCCGGGTCACTTCGTGGTTCTCCAGGGCGGCCAGCAGCTTGGTCTGGATCGGCAGCGGCAGGTCGCCGATTTCATCCAGGTACAGGGTCCCGCCGTTGGCCGAGCCGAACCAGCCGGCGCGGCTGCTGGCCGAACCGCTGAAACTGCCGGCGGCATAACCGAACAGTTCGGCGTCGGCGTAGGTCGGGCTGATGGCGCCGCAGTTCACCGAGACGAACAGGCCACTGCGATCGCTGGCACGGTGGATGTGCCGGGCCAGCAGCTCCTTGCCGGTGCCGGTTTCGCCACGGATCAGTACCGAGACCGAACGCGGCGCCAGTTGCTCCAGCTCTTCGCGCAACTGCCGCGAGCGCGGGTCGACGAACACCAGCGCCTTGGCGCGGATGCTCAGGGGGCTTTTCTCGGCATCGGGGAAGGTCAGCAACGGCTGACCGAATGGGGTATGGGCACTCATGGCAGGCTCCCGCCCCAGACCGCCGGGGGACGGGGCGTTTAAACGAAAAAAGGACGATCAGGCACGACGCAGGGCGTGTTGTTCCATGCGGTTCTGCAAGCGGTACAGATAGGCGAAACCCTGCTCCCAGCGATGGTGGCCGGACTTGACGTTGATATGGCCGGCGCCGGCCAGGATCCCGGCTTCGGCGCCCCAGTCACGGGCCAGCTCCAGGGCCCGCGGCGCGCTCACGGCACTGTCGTTATCCGAGCTGACCACTTGGCTGGGGAACGGCAGCAGGTGCCGGGGGATCGGCGCGAAATTGCGCAGCGCCGGGGCACAGGCCGGGCGCTCGACGTCCGCCGGGGCCACCAGCAACGCACCGCGCACCTGGCGCAGGGCCGCTACGGGCGCGCGCGCGGCCCAATGAGCCACGGTAATGCAACCCAGGCTGTGGGCAATCAGGATCACCGGAGTGTCGTCGGCGGCAATGGCCTCGGCCAGGGCCGCCACCCAATCTTCGCGGCGCGGCGTCAGCCAGTCGGCCTGCTCCACCCGCGCGCTGTTGGGCAGGCTGTTCTGCCAGTGGGTTTGCCAATGATCTTCTGGCGATCCTTGCCAGCCCGGCACAATCAAGTAGCGAATGGATTCGTTGCGCATGGGGAACTCTCCTGCTGCGTGTCTGTTCCCGGACGAGTATAGGGAGGGGATTTATATTCGTTAAGGAATAAGAAGCTATTTATTAATACCTTAAACGAATATAAAACTTCCCCCCGGCCTCCGTAGGAGCCGGCTTGCCGGCGAAGAGGCCCGCAAGCCTTGCGTCGCACTCAAGGACGCCTTCGCTGGCAAGCCAGCTCCTACATCTGGCGCGAATACGGCGGTGTTCTTGTAGGAGCCGGCTTGCCAGCGAAGGGGCCCGCAAGCCTTGCACCGCGCTCAAGGACGCCTTCGCTGGCAAGCCAGCGCCTACGGCTGGCGCGATTACGGTGGGGGCCTTGCGGGGGCTTTTTCGCCAGGCAAAAAAAAGGCCGCACCCTGCCAAGGAGACGGCCTGAAAAGTCGTGGCGTTGTTGCTCGGTCTCAGCGCGCGGTAATCACCGACAGTTTGGTGATGCCCGCACGCTCGATGGACGCCATGGCTCGGGCCACTTCGCCGTAGTTGACGCCATCGTCGGCCTGCAGCTGGACCCGCACTTGCGGGTCCTTGGCCTTGGCCGCTTGCAAGTTGGTTTCCAGCAGGTCCGGCTGGATCTCGTCCTTGTTGATAAAGAGTTTGCCGGCACCGTCGATGCTCACCACCAGCGGGTCTTTCTGCTCCACCGGGGCCACGGCCTCGGTCTTGGGCAGGTTGATCGGAATGGCGTTGGTCAGCAGCGGCGCGGTGACGATGAACACCACCAGCAGCACCAGCATCACGTCCACCAGCGGCGTGACGTTGATCTCGCTCAGCACTTCATCGCTGTCTTGGGTGGAAAAGGCCATGTCAGGACGCCTCCTTCACTTTTTGCGGGCTGCCCTGGGCCGCGGCCTTGTGCACGCTCGGGTGGATCAGCACGCGGAAGGAGTTCTTCTGCGCCAGGCTGTAGAAGTCGTGGGCGAAGTCGTCCAGGTCCGCGGCCGTGAGCTTCAGGCGCCGCAGGAAGTAGTTGTAGACCAGCACCGCCGGCACTGCGACGGCGATCCCCACCCCCGTCGCCACCAGGGCTGCGCCAATGGGACCGGCCACGGTTTCCAGGCTCGCCGAACCAGCAGCGCTGATGCCTTTCAAGGCTTCCATGATCCCCCACACGGTGCCGAACAGGCCGATGAAGGGCGAGGTGCTGCCGATACTGGCAACCACCGCCAGGCCGGTTTCCAGGGAACGACGCTCACGCACGATCTGCTGGCGCAGGGCACGTTCGAGACGGTCCTGGTGGTTGATTGCCTGGCTCAGGTCCGCCGCGTGGGGCGCTTCGCCAACCTGGATCGCCGCATAGCCGGCCTGGGCCACCCGGGCCGCCGCGCCGGGCTGGGTTTCACTCAACGAGGCAGCGGAGTCGAGGCTGGACGCCGCCCAGAACTGATTGTGGAACTTGCGATCCTGGGACTTGAGGCGGGCGAACTGCACGCCCTTGACAAGGGCCAGGCCCCAAGTGGCGACGGAGAAGACCACCAACAGCCAGATCACCGCGCTTTCGATGGATTCCAGTGGAGATGCCAGTAACGTCATGATGTGTTCCCTCTGTGTAAGCGTTTAGCGCGTGTTGGTTGATCGGCCTTGCGGCTCAATGAATCTTGAAATCTATGGGTACGCTGACCCAGCCGTCCTGGGCCACGTCGCCCTGCTTGGCCGGGACGAAACTCCAGCGCTTGACCGCGGCCAGGGCGGCGTCATCGAGTTGCTGGCGACCACTGCTCTTCTGGATCTGGATCTCGCCCGGCTTGCCGCTGGCCAGTACATGCACCCGCAGCAGCACCGTGCCTTCCCAACCGCGACGCTGGGCCAGCGACGGATATTCCGGCGCCGGGTTCTTCAAGTACGCGGCATTCGCCGAAGCCGGGGTCACGGGCGCCGGGGCCGGTGGCGCGGGCGGAGCCGGAGCGGCTACCGGGGCCGCGGGCTGTGGCGGCGCCGGAGTCTGCTGCACCGGTTTGGGCGCAGGTTTCGGCTCGGGCTTGGGCACCGGCTCGGGCTTGGGCACCGGCTTGGGTTTGGGTTTGGGCACCGGCTTGGGCGGTGGCGGCTTCACGGCCAGCTCGTCCTCCACCGGAGGTGGCGGCTCCACCACCGGCTGTACCGGTTGTGGCGGTGGGGGCTCGACCACCGGCGGCGCCGGGCGCGAGAACTCGATGGTCATGGGCGGGATTTCCGGCGGCACGATCGGCAGCACCGGGGTCGGCTTCTGGCTCAGCCAGTAGATCACTGCCGCGTGCAGTACCAGGGCCGCGGCGCCGAGGATGATGGCCTCACGGCGACGCAATATCCCCTTGGGCGTGCGTTGCAGACGCAATTGGCCCAGCGGCAAGCGGTGAGGCCGGCCGAGGTCGACCAACTCGCCGCTCGGTGCCTGGCGCCACAGCACCTCGTGTGCACTGGCGGCGGTCTGGACATTGCCCATGGATTCACTCCCTACGATCTTTTGAAAAACCCGGCACCGGCGTTTGAACTGCCCCCACGCAACGGTGCCGCGGGGTCAATGATCAGTGCCCCGTGCTTATCTCTTAAAGTAATCTTTCAAGTTATAGATAGATCGAAATCGAATACCTGATTTCGCGAAAAAGCCCCAGGCCCCGTGGTTCAAGGGCTGCAGCCAAGAGGGAAAAACACCATGCCTTGCGGGCATCGAAAATATTCCCGCAAAGCATCGAAACAAGACGCTTGGCGGAGGATGGAACAGCTCTCCAAGCAGCAGCGCCCCCTCAAGATCAGCCCTTGCGCTGCTGAACAATCTTGTGAAGGGGCATTCCAGGGCCGCTGGGGCACTGTGCTACCGGCATGAGGCGACGAGATCCCGGCGGCCGCCTGTTATCGAACGCGCGACGGCTAGGCGAAGCTGTTCCGCAACTCGCCCCCCGGATGATCGGCCTGTACAGCCCTGGTGCAGACGAACCTGGCCAACCAGCAGACAGTCATCGCCTGGCCACTTGCGGCTTGACGCTTGCCACTGCCCGCAACTGTTCCTGTAGCTCCTTGCCGGCCCGGCTCAAGCCACTGCCGGCGTACAACGCCAGGCGCACGCCCTGGATGTCCGGCAAACCGCTGTCGGCGTCGAGCACGCGATGCCCCTTGCCCAGCACCCGTACCGGCAACAGGCTGATGCCCAGGCCCGCCGCCACCGCCGAACAGACGCTGGCCAGGCTGGCGCTGGAATAGGCGATGCGCCACGGCCAGCCTCCGACCTCCAGGTGATGGAGCATTTCCTGGCGGTACAGGCCGCCCACCGGGAACGCCACCAAAGGCAGCGGATCGCGGCCAAAGGCGGGCTGGCGAACGCTATCGACCCAGCACAGCGGCTCGGGCCAGGAGTCCACGCAGTCATCGCTGTGGCCCATCTGCTTGACCAGCAGCAGGTCGAACTCACCCCGCCGGTACTGGCGCAACAGCTCAGGGCCCAGGCCGCTGCTGACCTCCAGGCGCACTGCCGGGTAGTCCAGGCCAAAGCGCGAGAGCATGGGCATCAGGCGCTCGGCGGCGAAATCTTCCGGCACCCCGAGGCGCAGGACTTCTTCGCCGCGCTGGTTGACCAGCATATCGCTGGCCTCTTCATGCAGCGCCAGGATGCGCCGGGCGTAGGCCAGCAGCCGCTCGCCCTCCACCGTGGCCACCACCCGGCGCTGGTCACGGTCCAGCAACTGGCAGCCCAGGCTCTCTTCCAGGCGCCGCACCTGCTGGCTCACAGTGGACTGGGTGAGGTGCAGGCGCTCGGCGGCGCGGGTGAAGTTCTGGCTGTCGGCGACCGCGACAAAACTGCGTAACAACACCGGATCCAACATGTTGACCTACCATCCTGACTGCCACTGGTTGGCATGATTATATTTAATTTCAGAATACCCAGGGCCGTCACCATACTTCCCTTTCATCAGCCGGAACGGGAGGTTCTCATGCAACTCAAGCGTTTTCTCAAACGCGGCCTGATCGCCGCCGGCCTGTTCACTGCGGGGGTGGTCATGGCCAGCGATGGCGCGTTGCTGGAAGCGGTACGCAAGGGGCAACTGCAACAGGTGCAACAGTTGCTTGAGCAAGGCGCGGCGCTCGATGGCCGTGGCCTGGACGGCAGCAGCCCGCTGCTGGTGGCCACCCGGGACAACCGCATCGACATCGCCCGGGCGCTGATCGAGGCCGGGGCCGACGTCAACCGCAAGAACCTGATCCAGGACAGCCCCTACCTGCTGGCCGGCGCCAGCGGTCACAACGAAATCCTCAAGCTGACCCTGGCCCACGGCGCCGACCTCAAGAGCACCAACCGCTACGGCGGCACCGCGCTGATCCCGGCCTGCGAACGCGGCCACGTGGAAACCGTGCGCCTGCTGATCGAGGCCGGCGTCGAGCTGGACCACGTCAACCACCTGGGCTGGACCTGCCTGATGGAAGCCATAGTGCTGTCCGACGGCGGCCCGGCGCACCAACAGATCGTCGCCCAACTGATTGCCGCCGGCGCCGACCTGAACCTGCCGGACCGTGCCGGCCTCAGCCCGTTGCAACAGGCCGAGCGCCGTGGCCAGGGCGCCATCGCCAAGCTGCTGCGCGATGCCGGCGCTGCCTGAGCCGGCCCCTCTTTTGAAGGAACCTTGCATGCACGACGATCAACACTACCTGCAACAGGCCGTGGCACTGGCCCGGCGCAATGTCGAACAGGGCGGCCGCCCGTTCGGCGCATTGCTGGTGCGCAACGGCCGGGTACTGGCCGAGGCGGTGAATGAAATCCACCTCAGCCAGGACCCCACCGCCCACGCCGAGATGCTGGCCATCCGCGCCGCCAGCAGGCAATTGGGCCCGCGCCTGGATGGTTGCGTGATCTACGCCAGCGGCCAGCCCTGCCCCATGTGCCTGGCCGCCATGTACCTGTGCGGCGTGTCCCGCGCGGTATTCGCTGCCAGCAATGAGCAAGCTGAGCCGTTCGGCCTGTCCACCGCGGCCATCTACCAGCAACTGAGCAAGCCCCTGGAAGCCCAGCGCCTGCCGGTGCTGCACCTGCCCCAGGCAGCGATGAGCGCCCTCTACCAGGATTGGCAGGAGCGTCATGCAGCGAACTGAATCCACCTTCCAGCGCTGGGCCGGCTGGGCCCTGCTGGTGTGCCTGGGGCTGAACCTGCGGCCCATCCTCAGCTCGGTCAGCCCGCTGCTCAACGAGATCCGCGGCGCCACCGGCATGAGCTTCCAGAGCAGCGCCTGGCTCACCAGCCTGCCGGTGATCTGCATGGGCCTGGTGGCCTTGCTCGGTGTACGCATCGAAGCCCGCCTGGGCGAGCGTCGGGGCGTTTCCCTGGGCTTGCTGCTAGTGCTGCTGGCCTGCCTGGTGCGGCTGTTCTTCGGCCAGGCCGCGGCCTTGCTCGCCACCGCCCTGCTCGGCGGCGCCGGGGTGGCCTTGATCCAGGCCCTGGTGCCGGCGTTGATCAAGCGCCAGTTCCAGCACCGGGTGGCCCTGGCCATGGGCGTCTACTCGGCCTCGCTGATGGGCGGTGGCGGCATTGCCGCCCTGCTCAGCCCGCAGGTGGCCAGCCACTTCGCCAACTGGCAGGCGGGGCTTGGCGTCTGGCTGCTACCGGCCATGGCGGCGCTGCTGCTCTGGGCCTGCCTGCCCCTGGGCGCCGGCCGCCGCAACGGCAGCCCGGCCCCCCTGGCCGGGCTCTGGAACAACCGCCGCGCCTGGCTGCTGGCGTTGTATTTCGGCCTGGTGAACTGCGGCTACATGAGCATGGTCGCCTGGCTGCCGGCCTACTACCTGCAGATGGGCTGGAGCGCCAGCCAGAGCGGTTCGCTGCTGGCCTTCATGACCCTGTTCCAAGTCAGCGCCGCCCTGCTGATGCCGGCCCTGGCCCAGCGCAGCAGCGACCGCCGCCCGCTGCTGGGCATCAGCCTCGCGGCCCAGGCCGCGGGTTTTCTCGGGCTGGTGCTGTGGCCCTTGCAGAGCCCGCACCTGTGGGTGGCGCTGATCGGCTTCGGCCTCGGAGCGTGCTTTGCCCTGAGCCTGATCCTCACCCTGGATCACCGGCGCGACCCTCGGGAAGCCGGGCAACTGGCGGCTTTTGTCCAGGGCGTGGGCTTTCTGATCAACGCCGTCTCGCCATGGCTCAGCGGCTGGCTGCGGCAAGTCACCGGCAGCTTTGTCAGCGCCTGGTGGGTGCTGATCGTGGGTGTCCTGGCGATGCTGCTCCTGACCCGGATCTTCAGCCCCGCCAGCTATCAGGCCCGGGCCCAGCTCGATACCGCGCCCCAACCGGCCTGACACCGGCCCTCCAACCCACCGCCTGCCAGCACGGCAGGCGGCGTTCTTCATGTCGCCACAGCACCACTATCCTTCTCGACCGGCTAAGATCGGCCGCCAACGCCTCTCGCGACAACGGGCACACACTCAACTCAGGACACAGGAATAGCGATGGACGCTGCAACGATCGGCCGCTGGGTAAGCAGCCTGGGGCTCAGCCATGAAGAACTGATCGCCCGGGGAGAACGCATCGAGACCCCGACGGACAAGATCTACGATGAATTCGATTGGCTGACCGTGATCGTCGAGCCCGGCCTGATGCTGGACTTCTGGGAAGACAGCCTGGCCCTGGAAAAGGTATTGATCGAACTCATGCCCCTTGAACAGGGGCGCTCCTTCTACAGGGGCGAGCTGCCCGCCCCGTTCTCGCGCAGCATGACCCACGCCGACATCCGCAACCTGCTGGGTACGCCCCTGCGATCGGGGGAGCGCAGGCCATCAGCAGATGGGCAATACACGCTCAACGCCTGGGAGAGCTACCGCCTGCCGGAGCACCTGCATCCCGGTGCGCGGGTTGGGTTCGTCTATAGCGCCGACCGGCAGATCAAGGTCCTGTCGTTCGACTTGCTGGAGCCGCAGCGCGACTGATTCGGCCACACAGAGTGGCTCGTGGAAACTCGCGGCGATCCGCCAGGCATCAGAGGACCGGCGCGAGATCGCCAAGCAAGGCCCTGCGGTCCTTTTCGCAGCCTCGCAGGCTCGGCAGCGGCGACAGGAAACGTGGAGGACGACAGAGATAGGTCGGCCGGTAGGCCGCCGGCAGATTTTGATCCTGCTCTGGCTTTTGATCTTACTGCCCCCTTAGACACGATGGCCAAACGCAGGCGAGGCACCGAGTGGAGGGGCAGGAGCCTTTGGTTACTTTGGGCTGGCCGGCATTCCGGGCTTCAAAGTGACTCGCTGCAAGAGCGAAACCATAAGTGGCCGTGACCGCAGCAATGGATAGGTACACCAATAAGACCCCAACCTCAGGTTTTACGGCCACTACGCGCCCGAGCGGGAACAAGCTCCCTCGCCACAGCATGATTCCTGGCCTGGAGTCGTGACGATTATTGAAAATAAATTATTGTAATTCGATAATTTTTTATCAATAATTTGCCACCCCCAAAGTTTTGCAAGGAATAACGCATGAACTCCCAAATCAACGGCTCGGCCCAGTACCGCTTACGACGGGTCGGCCTGCTGGCCGCGATCCTGGCCTGGGTCATGGGCGTGGTGGAGCTGGGCGGCAATGCCGGGCTCTGGATCTACAGCAAGGACCAGGTCCTGGGCGCCCTGCTCGGCGTATTCGCCGAACACTCGCCGCGCCTGCTGGAAGCGGACTTCAAGCTCTCGTCGCTGAGCTTCGCCCTGCTGGTGATCCTCGACTTCCTGCCACTGCTGCTGTCGAGCTTCGCCCTGTACCTGACCGGCGTGTTCTTCCTGCGCCTGTCCCGTGGCGAAACCTGGAGCGATCGCAACATCCGCATCCTCTGGCGCGTGGGCATGCTGTGGATAGTCGCCCCGGCCACATTCCCGATGATGGAAACCCTGCAAGGCCTGGCCCTGTCCATCGACCTGCCGCCCGGCCAGCGCATCCTGCAGATTTCCGCGGGCTTCTCGTCCTACGCGGCCTACGAGGTGGTCAAAGGAATCTTGCTCTGCTCGTTTTCCATTATCATGCGCGACGCCAAAGTCCTCAGTGATGAGCACAGTCACTACATATAGAACAATGAGATGACCATTATCGTTCGGCTTGACGTTGTCATGGCTAAAAACAAGATTCGCTCGAAAGAGTTGGCCGCCATCCTGGGCATTACCGAGGCCAATCTGTCGTTGCTGAAAAATGGCAAGGTCAAGGGGATGAAAATCGAGACCCTGGACAAACTCTGCGCCGCACTCGACTGCCAGCCCGGCGACCTGCTGGAATATCAGGCCACCGAGCCCGCGTGACACCCCCGCGTTTGTTTGATCCGAGTCCCGATCGTTAAAGCCTTACCACTCCTCACGTTGCACATTGGCTTATTCATGACTCGCTACCTGCTCTGCCCGCTGCTTTTGCTCGCCTGTCTTTTGACCGGCTGCGCCAACAAACTCGAAGTGGCGATTGCCGCCACTCCGGCCCCGGACTACTACTTCGACCCTCAGGCCCCGGTGCTGGTAAGCATCAACGGAGCCAACGATGCCCACGGCCTCAACGCCAGCTACTACCTGCGCGACATGGTCGCCGCCCTGCATGGCATGGGTTTCAAGCAGGTCTACACCGATACGTCGCTGCCCAAGAACCATCCGCCGTTCCGAATGAACTTCACCCTCGACGTGGGCAGTGAAAAGGTCAGCTACCGCTACACCGCCACCGACTACGGCCAGGTGCCCAGCAGCACCAAGACGGTGTGCAAGCAGAGCTCCCATAAAGACAAGAACCTGGTGTGCAACAGCACCCCGACCACCACCTGGGGCCCGGTGGGTTCCTCGGAGCGCACCGGCTACACCACCCTCAGTACCTTCAACATCAAGGCCAAGGACGAGCAGAGCCGGCGCACGGTATTCCTGCTGCGGGCCTCGTCCTATAACGAGGACTGCCAGGACGCCAAGGTCGAGGATTTCCTGGTGCAGGAAAGCCTGGACAACCTGGACTTCCGCAACCGGGTGCAGCGCAAATACACCGTCACCCTGCCCGAAGGCCATAGCTGCAAATAAGCGCCTACCCCGCACCGGGCGACACGCCTACAATCGCCCCTCGACGCCCACCCGATCCTCCATCGGGCGGGCGCGGCCCCTCAACGACAAGGCGCATGTCGAGCATGACCCTGGATTGGAATGCCTGGGAAATAGAACCCGGATCTATCGTGGACGAACAGCTGATCGCCCAGGTGCAGCATCGCCTCGGCGTCGAGTTTCCGTCGCTGTACCTGGAGCTGGTGCAGTACGCCGAGGCCGCCACGCCGGGGATCGGCGGCTTCGCCTATGACGGCGGCTACACCTGCATCAGCGAGTTCTTCGAATTCGGCCTGAGCAGCCAGCCCTGGACCCTGCTCTGGTACGCCAGCCCTGGCCGTGTGCCGGGGCTCGCCGCAGGCTGCCTGCCGATTGCCCGGGATGCCGGCGGCCTGCTGATCTGCCTGGACTTCAACAGCCCGGCCGTGGCGGTGGAAATCTTCGACCCCGAGAGCGCCAGCCGTTACCCGGTGGCCGCCGATTTCAAGGCCTTTGTCGAGCTGTGGCAGCCATGAACACACCGCGCAAATGGATAGTCGTGCCCACCAGCAAAGAGGCCCAGCAACGCCTGGACCTGGACCAGTGCCTGCCAGGAGACCTGGAGGAGCTGGCGCTGTCCCCGGAGCAGTGGGCAACCCTGTCCCGCAGCGACCTGCTGCCCAGCTTGAACCGTGCCCTGGGCACCCTGATCGATGACTACGAGGACGCGTCGATCCAGGGCCAGACCGCCCTGGCCACGGCCCTGTCGATCCTGACCCGGGCCGCTACGGCGCAAGACGAACTGCTCCCCAAGCTGATCGCCTTGAATCGTCTGGCCCTGGAACGCGACACCGGCCTGTTTTTCTACTTCTGAGGCCATCCCCAGGGCTGCTCCCGCACCTGATTTGTGGCGAGGCCGCCCGCCCCGGGAACCTGCTCAAATCCCCGCCTGTTTGAGCCCCGAGTCCGGCACGCTCACTGCCGTTTCCGAACGTGGCGTGCCCTGGGGCACCCAGTCGTAACTCACCGGCAGAGCCCGGTACACCCAGTTGCTGATGGCCTCGCTGCCCGGTGCCTTGCCCAGATAGGGGCTGACGTATTCCCAGACGATTTCACCGCCGGCCGTCACCTGGAAGAAGCGCCCGTTCATGCCTTCGTCGATCAGGGTATTGCCGTTGGGCAGGCGCCGCGCACTGCTGATGAACGAGCTGTAGAAAGCCCAGCCCGGCTGCCGGGAACTGGCGGCGCTGTACTGCCAGACGATCTGGTTCTTGATCGGGTCGATCTCCAGCACCCGGGAGCCGGCGATCAGCCCCAGGGGCACCGAGGGGTAACCGGCGGTGCCCTGGTTGTCGAACACCAGCAGATGCCCGGCCCCTGGCAAGCCGGCGGGAATGATGTGGGCGTCATGCTGGCCGACGAACTGGTCCACCGGGCGCGGCACCTTGGCGGCGGTCTTCGGGTTGATCGGCGACAGGTTCGGCCCCAGGCGCCAGACCACCTTGCCGCTGTGCTTGTCGAGGATGGCGATGAAGTTGGCGTTGCGCGAGTCGATCAGCAGGTTGTCCGGGGCGAAGCGTTTATCACCGGCGTCGAACCACTGGTTGGGGCCCACCACGCTGAGGTTGTTGATGTGCAGGTAGTCCGGGTTGTCGGTGCCGTACACCAGCTTCAGTTGCGCCGGGGTAAAGCCGAATTCCTTGAGGTGTTCGGAGGCCAGCCACTGCCATTTGACCTGGCCCTCGGGGCTGACTTCATAGATCGCGTCGTCGATCACCTGGGGCACCTTGAACCCCGCCACCTTGTTCACCTTGTTGGCCAGCACCAGGGTGTTGCCGTTGCTCAGCCGGCGCTGGTCATGATGCTGCTGGGCCGCACCGCCCGGGGCCTGGTCGCCCCACTGCCAGACCAGCTTGCCGTTCCAGTCCAGCTCGCCGACGCTCTGGTTGCCCAGGCCGTTGCCCGCCGAACCCAGGGGCCCGGGCTCCTTGTCCTTGAGCTGCAACAGCACCCGGCCACGCTCGCCGCCCACCAGTTGCGGGTCGATGATGGCCGAGGGGAAACCGGCCTGGGGCCAGTTCTTCACTTCGTTGCCGTTCATGTCGATCAGGTGGGTCTGCTTATCGGCACCACTGAAGATCACGTACTGGTTATAGGCCCTGGCCGGGTCGTAGCGAGTGACGCCGGTGGGGTAGACGCTGGGCGCGGCCTGCACCGCCGAGGCCAGCAGGGCGGTGGACAGCAGCAGGGGCAAAGCGGTGGTGAGGCGCAACATGACAAGCACTCCTGTTCAAGTCGAAAGGCGCCGGAGAACCCGGCGCAAGGTGCGAAAAGCCGGGTATCAGAAATCGTAGCGACCGGTCACGCCCAAGGTCCGCGGGGTGCCCAGCAGGCCTTCGTAACCGCCGTTGCCGCCGGTCCAGAGGGTGGTGTAGTAGGTCTTGTCGAAGGCGTTCTTCAGCCACAGCGAAACGTCCCACTGGCCCTGCTCGTAGTTGCCGCGCAAGCCGGTGGACAGGTTGACCACGGCGTAGCTGGGGATCTGCCCGTACTCGGAATCCTCCACGGTGCCCACCGCCTTGGAACGGAACGCATAGCTGGCGGTGACGTACTCTTCCAGGCCGTTGTCCAGGTTCCACTTGTATTCGCCGTTGGCGTTGCCAATCCATTTTGAGGCGCCCACTACCTGGTGGCCGCTGAGATCGCACGAGGCCGGGGCACCGGGGCGCAGGCTGACTTCCGGCGGGCACGGCGCATCCTTGTAGGAGAGGTAGCGCACGTCGTTGTAGGAACCGTTGAGGTTCAGGGTCAGGCCACGGATCGGCACCAGGGTGCTTTCCACTTCCACCCCGCGCGAGCGCACCGAACCGGCGTTGGTCAGGTACTGCACGCGGTTAACGTCGTCGTAGGCGTTGGTCTGGTAGCCGTTGACCTGGGTCCAGAACAGGTTGGCGTTGAGTTGCAGGCGGCGGTCCCACAGGGTGCTCTTGAAACCCAGCTCGGCGTTGTTGGCCCGCTCGGTGCCGATCAGCAGCGAATCGGCCCCGGCGGTAGGCGCCGACCCCACCGTCAGGTTGACCCCACCGGACTTCTCGCCGTGGGACAGGGTGGCGTAGCCCAGCAGGTCGTCGGTGATGCGGTAGCTGAGGTTGAGCAGGCCCGAGGGGCTGGTGCTGTACTGATTGAGGTCGCCGGAGTCATAGGCTCCGGTGCGCCCGCGCCGCGCGTTGGCGGCGGCGCCGGCCACCGCCACGCCGCCCACCGGGGCGTTGCGGGTCACCCAGGCGCTTTTCTCCTCGTAGGTGCCGCGCAGGCCGGCGGTGAAATCCAGGCGCTCGGTGAGGTGCCAGGTGCCCTGGGCAAACAGGGCGAAGCTGTTGGTCTGGATATGCCCGTTGCCGATGCTGGTGACGTTGCTCAGGGCGCCGGCCGGGGTGCCATTCCAGATGTCCGCCTTGGGCCCGTAATAGGCGAAGGATTTGTTGTCCAGGTCGGAGCCGAAGTAGTAGGCGCCCAGCACGTAGTCGAAGAAGCCGCCGGTGGGCGAGGCCAGGCGAAATTCCTGGGACCACTGCTTGTCTTGCACCGAAACCCCGGCGTTGTAGCTGGCCGGAACGTTGAGGCCATCGTCGTTGCGCGGGGTGAAATTCCACCAGCGGTAGGAGCTGACCGAGGTCAGGGTGAAGTCGCTGGGCAGGGTCCAGTTGGCCTCAAGCGAAGTGCCGCCCTGGAACACCGTCACGTGCTGGTCGTTGTCCAGGTTGACCTTGCGGTGCGAACCATTGACCAGGGTCGCGCCGGCCGCCGCCGCGCGCGACTCGTAGACATTGGTGCCGTTGATGGTCGGCCCGGTGCTGTACAGCACTCGTGTGCCGGCGCTGGAATCCTCTTCGTTGTAGTCGCCGATCCAGCGCAGGTTGAAGCTCTCATTGGGCTTGTACAGCAACTGCCCGCGAAAGCCCTGGCGTGAGCCGCCATTGAGGTCGTGGCCGTCGAATTCGTTCTTGATGTCGCCGTCGCTGCGGGTGCGGTAGGCGGAAAAACGCCCCGCCAGCTCATCGGTCAGCGGCCCGGAAATCGTGCCCTTGGTCTGGAAGTATCCATCCTCGCCGAGGGAGGTTTCGATGCTGCGCTCCGGGGTGAAGCTCGGCGCCCGGGTGCTGATGTTGATCACCCCGGCGGTGGTGTTCTTGCCGAACAGGGTGCCCTGGGGGCCGCGCAGCACTTCCAGCTGCTCGATGTCCATCAGGTCGAACACCGCCATCCCCGGCCTTCCGAGGTAGACGTTGTCGATGTACAGCCCGACGCTGCCTTCCAGGCCGTCGCTGGCCGGGTTGTTGCCCAGGCCACGGATCGACACGCTGGACTGGCGCGCATGCATGTAGGCGACGTTGACGCTGGGCACCAGTTGCTGCAGATCCTGGATGCGGTACACCCGCTGGCTCTCCAGGGCCTGGCCGCTGACCACGCTCATGGGGGTGGGCACGCTCTGGGAGCTTTCCTCGCGTCGACGGGCAGTGACGGTCACCGTCTGCAACTGGCCATCATCGGCCTTGGCCTTGCTGGCACTGCTCTTGGCCGGGGTGGCTTGCGGCGCCGGGGCCTCTTCGGCCCAGGTCGGTGTCCAACTGGCACTGCCGGCCAGCAACAGCGCCAGGGGCAGGCGCTTGAGCCGCCGGGGCGAGAGGGGTGAAGCGAGGGACAACGGGCTCATGGGCGGCTCCTGGTCAGAAAATATACAGCCTTGTATATTCCTTAAAGTTATTTATTTATGTTTTTACAAAGATTTACTGCATAAGAGATTGCCTTTATAAGGAGTCGACCTAATGCATAGCCAATGCATTTCCCCGATATTTTTTATGTGAAAAATGCATATCGACCTGCGCCAGCTCCGCCACTTCATCGCCCTCGCCGAACAGCGCAGCTTTGTCGCGGCCGCAGCGGCGGTGAACCTCTCGCAATCGGCCTTCAGCCGCAGCATCCAGGCCCTGGAACACAGCGTCGGCTGCCAGCTGGTGGATCGCGGGCGCAAGGACCTGGCGCCGACCAAGCAGGGCCAGTTGCTGCTGGAGCACGCGCGCCGGCTGGTCAGCGGCGCCCAGCAGATGGCCAACGAGATCAGCCAGTTCAATGGCCTGGAAGCGGGAGAGTTGCGCTTCGGCTGTGGCCCGGCGCCAGCCGCAGGGCTGATCCCCCGGGCCATCGGCAGCTTCATCGGGCGTTATCCCAAGGCCCGGGTGCAGTTCCAGGTGGATGACTGGCAAAGCCTGAGCAAGCGCCTGCTCAGCGAAGAGTTCGAATTCTTCGTTGCCGACACCCGGCACTTCGAGGCCGATCCGGACTACCTGACCCAGCGCCTGCGCCCGCGCAAATGGCATTTCTGCTGCCGCGCCGGGCACCCCCTGGCCCAGCACGAAAGTGTCAGCGCCAGCGAACTGATGAGCTACCCACTGGCGGTGACCATCCGCCCGCCCAACCTGCGCAAGGTCATTGTCGATCTGAGCGGCAAGCCGGACTTCACGCCCAATGTGGAATGCGAAAACAGCTACAGCCTGCTGGGGGTGGTCATGCGCTCGGACGCCATCGGCATCGTCGGCTCCTACAGCGACGCGTTGCACAACGCCAAGGGCGAGCTGGTGTGCCTGAAGATCGACGGCCTGGCCGACGACCTGGAAGAGCTCTACACCCGCTACGGCATCGTCAGCCGCGCCGGCTATCGCCTGTCGCCTTTGGCCGCGGCGATGATCGACGAGATCAAGCGCATCGACGAACAGGACGAAGAGGTATGCAACCTGGACAACCTCGCCGTGTGAACTGCCCCCACCCGTAGGAGCCGGCTTGCCGGCGAAGAGGCCCTTGAACCTTGCAGCGCGCTCGAGGGCGCCTTCGCTGGCAAGCCAGCTCCTACAAGACCCTGCCGTCCGCACACGACGTGGGGGGCCGGTCGGCATTGCATGAAACGCATCGAAACTATTCGGCAAATGCGCTTGCCGGAAGCCCCCGCCGGAGGCGAAAAACCTCGCCTGTCTTCCCCTCGGTGAACCCCATGTCCAATACCCATCCGCCCGTGCGCAACGTGCTCTACATCATGTGCGACCAGCTGCGCCGGGATTACCTCTCGTGCTACGGCCACCCGCACCTGCATACCCCGAACATCGACCGCCTGGCCGCCGCCGGGGTGCGCTTCAGCCGCGCCTACACCCAGGGCACCATCTGCGGCCCGTCGCGCATGTCGGCCTACACCGGGCGCTACGTCAGCAGCCACCAGGTGGCCTGGAACGCCGTGCCCCTGCCCCTTGAAGAACTGACCCTGGGGGACTACCTGCGACCCCACGGCATCCGCACCGCGCTGGTGGGCAAGACCCACGCCACGCCCAACCTCGACGCCCTGCAACGCCTGGCCATCGACCCCGGGAGTGCCCAGGCCGAGGTGCTCAACGAAGTCGGCTTCGAGCCCTATTTCCGCCATGACGGCATCTACCCCGACGACCCGGTATTCGACGACAAGCGCGAGTCGGCGCCCTACACACACTACCTGCGCGACCTCGGCTACCAAGGGCGCAACCCCTGGCACGACTGGGCCAACGCCGGGGCCGGCGAGCAGGGAGAAATCCGCAGCGGCTGGAAAATGCGCAACGCCCACCTGCCGGCCCGGGTCGCGCAAGAGCACTCGGAAACCGTCTACACCACCGACCGCGCCATCGACTTCATCAGCGAACAAGGCGAGCAGCCCTGGTGCCTGCACCTGTCCTACATCAAACCGCACTGGCCCTATATCGCGCCTGCCCCGTACCACGCCCTGTATGGCCCGGAGCAGGTGATCCCGGCGGTGCGCGCCGCGCCAGGGCAGCTCAGCGATCACCCGGTCTACGCCGCCTTCCGCCAGCATGAAGAAAGCCTGAATTTTTCCCGGGATGAGGTGCGCCTGAACGTGGTGCCCACCTACATGGGCCTGATCAAGCAGGTGGATGACCAGCTCGGCCGGCTGTTTGACTTCCTGCAGAGCAACGGCCGCTGGGACGACACCCTGATCGTCTTCACCAGCGACCACGGCGACTTCCTTGGCGACCACTACCTGGGGGAAAAGGAATTTCTGCTGGAACCGGCGGTGGGCGTGCCGTTGATCGTCCGCGACCCGCGCACGGCGGCAGACAGCAGCCGCGGCACCGTGGACGAACGCCTGGTGGAAACCATCGACGCCCTGCCGACCTTTCTCGAGGCCCTGGGCCTGCCGGGGGCCGAGCATCGCCTGGAAGGCCGCTCGCTGATCCCCCTGCTGCACGGCGCCGAACCGGCCTGGCGCCGCTACGCCATCAGCGAATACGACTACGCCTTCCAGGCCCCGGCGCGAGAGCGCCTGGGCCAGCCCATCGACCGCTGCCGCATGACCATGGTGCGCAGCGAGCGCTGGAAGTACCTGGCCTACGATGGCTTGCGCCCGCAGTTGTTCGACCTGCACAACGACCCCCAGGAGTTGCACGACCTGGGGACCGATCCGGCCTATGCCGCGGTGCGCGAAGAACACCTGGGATATGTGCTGGAATGGCTGCGCGGCCTGAAACGCCGTACCACCATCAGCCATCAAGAAATCGACCTGCGCGGCCAGCGTTTTCGCTACGGCGAGCCGGAAAGCGAAAAGCTGGTACAGATCGGCGTGTGGTAACCCCCACCCGTACCTGCACCTTCCCCCGTAGGAGCCGGCTTGCCGGCGAAGAGGCCCTTGGACCTTGCAGCGCTCTCGAGGGCGCCTTCGCTGGCAAGCCAGCTCCTACAGTGGGCAGGTTCATCGGGTAAATGCCCGTAGGGGCTTGAGGGGGCGGGTCAGAGGCCTTTGGTGGTCTGGCTGCGCTGGCCGTGGACGCCCACCGGGACGTCGCCCTTGAGGGTCACACGGCGCACGATGCGGTCCTGGGTGCCGTAGTCGTCCACGGCATAGTGCTGGGTCGAGCGGTTGTCCCAGATCGCTACGTCCCCTGCGCTCCAGCGCCAGCGCACGGTGTTTTCCAGACGGGTGACGTGGCTTTGCAGCAAGCCGAACAGATGCGCCGAGTCCGCCTGGGAATAGCCCTTGATGCGCTTCACGAAGTGCCCCAGTACCAGGCTCTTTTCACCGCTCTCGGGGTGCACGCGAACGATCGGGTGCTCGGTCTCGAATACCGTGGAGGTGAATACCTTGCGGTAACGCTCCAGCTTCTCCGCCGAAACGTCCGGCTTGGCCCCGGCGTAGTCGTATTCATTGCTGTGCACCGCCCAGAGCTTGTCCGCCAGCTCCCGCAGTTCCGCCGACAGTTCGTTGTAGGCCGTGGCGGTGTTGGCCCAGACGGTGTCGCCACCGGAGGCCGGGGCCACCACCGAGCGCAGGATCGAGGCCTTGGGGTAGGCGTCGACGAAGGTCACGTCGGTGTGCCAGGAGTTGGCCCGCTGGCCCTCGGCGCCATCCAGTTCCAGCAGGTAGCGGGTGCCGTCGCGTACCGGCACGGTGGGGTGGGCCACCGGTTCGCCCAGCAGGTGCGAGAAGGCTTCCTGGCTCTGGTCGTCGAGGTGGGTCTGGCCACGGAAGAAAATCACCTTGTACTGCACCAGCGCTTGTTGGATCGCTTCCACGGTGGCGGCGTCGAGATCGCCGGACAGTTGCACGCCACGGATCTCGGCGCCGATACGGCCGGCCACCGGGTGAATATCAAGGGCATGAACAGCAGGTTGAACGGCTAAGGCGGCATTGCTCATCAGGTACACCCTCATCGGACTGCTTACAGTGGAACCGCCGCGAAACAACGCTCTATCTATATTCAATTTAGATCTAATAGATAACTACATGCTTCGTTGACGGAATAAGAGCTTGCATTTAAAACCTCATTCCTCACTCGTCGCAAATGCCTTCGAGCTATTTTTCGGATGCCGGGAAAGCATATGGATCTTCGCCAATTGCGTTACTTCATCGCCCTCAATGAACACCGCAGTTTTGTCCGCGCCGCCGACGCCATGGGTATCACGCAGCCGGCCTTCAGCCGCAGTATCCAGGGCCTGGAACAGGAGTTCGGCTGCGTGCTGGTGGACCGCGGCAACAAGGATCTGCGCCCCACCCCGGAAGGCCAAGTGGTGCTGCAGCACGCCTTGAGCCTGGTGCAGGGGGCGGCCTTGCTCAGCAGCGAAGTGACCCAGATGACCAAGCTCGACGCCGGCGAAGTGCGCTTCGGCTGCGGCCCGGCCCCGGCGGTGAAGTTGGTGCCCGATGCGGTGGCGCAATTCACCAGTGCCCACCCGAAGGTGCGCACCTGCTTTGCCGTGGATAACTGGGAAAAACTCAGCCGCAGCCTGAACCGCGAAGAGATCGAATTCTTTATCGCCGATATCCGCCATTTCGAAGCCGACCCGAACTACCAGACCCAGCCCCTGACGCCCAAGCGCGGAGTGTTCTTCTGCCGCCCCGGGCACCCGCTGCTGGCCAAGGAGAGCCTGTCCACCAACGACATGTTCGATTACCCCCTGGCCACCACCCTGATCCCCCCGGGGATCCGCAAGCTGCTGGCCAACCTCAGCGGACGCATCGATTTTTCCCCGACCATCGAGACCGAGCACTTTCCGGCGCTGGTGAAGATCGTCCGCCAGTCCAATGCCATCGGCGTGGGCACCGCCGAGGCCTTTGCCGAAGACATCGCCCAGGGTTCGCTGGCGCTGCTGCACTGGCGCAACCTGCCGCAGAACATCGACAGCCTGAATGCCCGTTGCGGCATCGTCAGCCGCAGCGGTTTTCGCCTGTCGCCGGCGGCGCGCAAGATGATCGAAGTGCTGGTGGCGGTGGATCGGCAGGGGCACGCCATCGCCGTGTAGAACAGCTTCGCCGGCAAGCCGGCTCCTACAAGATCCCGCACGATATCCCCGTCGACCGTAGGAGCTGGCTTGCCAGCGAAGAGGCCCTCAAGACCGCCCTCGCCGACAAGCCGGCTCCAGGGTTACGCAAGAGCCGGCTTGCCGGCGAATGGTGCCGACCTCAAAGACCGGCAGCGGCCAACTGCGGGGCGACCCAGGCATCCACCTTGAACGGCTTGCGAATCAAGCGTTCCTTGGCCGCCAGGTCTACCGAATCCTGCAGTTTGCCGAGGAACACCGGGTCCAGGGTCGAGGGGAAGATCTCGCTCAGGCGCTGGTCCTTGAGGTCATCCTGCAAGATCACCGGCGGGTAGCTGGCCAGCCCCGAAACCAGCTGGATGTAGGCTTCCTTGTTGCTGTCCTGGGTCAGCCACTCTACGGCCTGCTGCTGGGCCTTGAGCAGTTTTTCCACGGCCTCGGGATGTTCGTCGACAAACTTGCCGGCGCCCACCAGCACGCTCTGCACGCTGCCTGCGCCGCCCAGGTCCTTGGTGCTCAGGGGCAGTTCGGCCAGGCCTTTGCTGCGCAGGGCCGAGAGCCCGGTGCTGCCCCAGGAGGCGTCGATCTGCTTGGCCGCCAGGGCCGCCACCGCCGCGTTGAAGTCAAGGTTGACCACCTTCAGGTCCTTCTCGCTCAGGCCCCGGCTGGCCAGGGCCGCGTCGAACGACAGCTGGGTGGCGGTGCCACGGAACACCGCTACGCGCTTGCCCTTGAGGTCTTCCAGGGTCTTGATCCCCGAACCCGGCACCACCCCCAGATAGTGCTTGACCCCACGGGCCGAGGCGCTGAGCAGGCGGGTATCCAGGCCGTTGGACTTGCCGATGATGGCGGCCAGGTCCCCCAGGTACGCCAGGTCCACCTGGCCGTTGGCGAAGGCCTCGTTGATCACCGGGCCTGCGCCCTTGAAGAAATTCCACTGGATCTTGATGCCCTGGTCGGCGAAGGCCTTTTCAAAGATCTGTTGCTGGCGCAGCACATCCACCACCCCACCGCCGCTGTGCTGGGTGCCGGCACTGAGGTCGGGCACGGCAATGCGGATTTCCTTGAGTTCGTCGGCCTGGGCCAGCAGCGGCAGGCAGCCCAGGAGCCCCGCCAGGGCCGGGGCGGCGAACAGGCTGATGACGCGTTTGAAGGGAAGGTTCATGGGTGCGGCTCCTGGTGGCAAAGGCTGAGAGGAGCAAAAGGTAGGCACGGAATCGTTCAACATTTAAATACTATAAATTCACATTTTAATAACTATATCGAATAAATCAGCTGCCACGGGCGTCCCCGGGGATATGCATGAAATGCATGAAAAATATTCTTCAAATGCATTGGATGCGTGTCGGCGAGAAGCCTTAAATGGCCTTTCTTATCTCTTAATAGAATCGATAAGAATTTTAATAGACCACAAATGCATAACACGTAGAAACCGCCTTGCCAGCGAACAGACCCTCAAACGCTGATTCGCCGACAAGCCAGCCCCTACGGCATCGACCCACGCCATGCAGTACCCGACGACGGAGGTCATCCATGGCCCGTGTTTCCCTGCTCAGCCTGCCCCTGGCGGCGCCGTCCGACGGACGCCCGGGCTGGCCCCTGATCAGCCAGCGGCTGCTGCCCTGGCTGTTGCCCATCAGCCTGTTAGCCCTGTGGTGGCTGGCCAGCCGCAATCAATGGATGAGCGAACAGATCCTGCCGGCCCCGGCCCTGGTCTGGAGCAGTGCCCTGGAGCTGGCCCACGGCGAGCTGTGGAGCCATCTGGCGATCAGCCTGCAACGGCTGTTCTGGGGCCTGCTGGCGGGTATCGCCGCCGGCGCCCTGCTGGGGGGTGCCCTGGGCTTCAGCCGACGCCTGGAGCGCCTGGTGTTTCCCACCTTCGGCGCCCTGTCGCAGATCCCCACCCTGGCCTGGATCCCGTTGTTCATGGTGTTTTTCGGCATCGGCGAAGTGCTCAAGCTGGTGGTGCTGATCAAGGCGGTGGTGGTGCCCGTGACCCTGCACACCCTGGTGGGCGTGCGCGATGCCCAGCCCCGGCTGCGGGAAGCCGCCGCGGTGCTGCGCCTGCCGCCGGCGCTGCTGGTGCGCCGCCTGGTGCTGCCCGCTGCGCTGCCGGCCTTCATGGCCGGGGTGCGCCTGGCGCTGGCCACCGGCTGGACCTCGCTGCTGGCAGTGGAACTGCTGGCCTCCAGCGAAGGCATCGGCTACCTGATGGTCTGGGCACGCCAGCTGTTCATGCTGGACATCGTCTTCGTGTGCATCCTGGTGATCGGCCTGCTGGGGGTGTGCATGGACCGCGGCATCGGCTGGCTCGACCGCCGGCTGGTGCACTGGCCGCACCCGGCCACCGCCGAATTCCGTCGCGGCCCGCGCTACCAGGGCTGGCAGCGCCTGCAACCCTGGCTGCTGCCCCTGGCGCTGCTAGCCCTGTGGCAAGTGGCGAGCGACCAGCAGTGGGTCGACCCGAACATCCTGCCCAGCCCCCTGGCGGTACTCGCCACCACCGGCAACGGCCTGCTCGATGGCAGCCTGCTGGGGGGCATGGGCCTGAGCCTGGGCCGCACCCTCGGCGGCCTGCTGCTGGGCGGCGGCCTGGGCTTTGCCTTTGGCCTGCTGCTGGGCCTGTCGCGGTTCAGTGAACGCCTGCTGGGCCCGACCCTGGCCGCCATCCGCCAGATCGCCATCTTCGCCTGGGTGCCGCTGCTCACCGCCTGGTTCGGCCTGGGGGAACTGGCCAAGTGGGTGTTCGTCGCCCTGGCCGCATTCTTCCCGCTGTTCATCGCCACCCAGCGCAGCGTCGCCCAGCTCTCGCCGCAACTGGCGGAAGCCGCCCAGGTACTGCGCCTGAACCTCTGGCAACGGCTGCGCCGGCTGGTGCTGCCCGGCGCCGCGCCGGGGATTTTCGCCGGCCTGCGCATCAGCCTGATCTACGCCTGGCTGGGCACCATCGGCGCGGAATACTTCATGCCGTCCAACGGCGGCATCGGCAGCCAGATGATCAGCGCCCAGCAACTGCTACGCATGGACCTGATCATGGCCGGCATGCTCCTGGTGGGCCTTACCGGGGCCCTGCTCAACCTGATCGGGCAACAACTCGAACTTCGCGCCACCCGCTGGAGACACGCATGAACGCACCCCTGGTCAGTTTCACTCACGTGGGCAAGACCTTCGCCGTCGCCGGTGGCGAGGTGGAGGCGATCCGCGAATTCAACCTGGACATCGCCGAAGGCGAGTTCGTCGCCATCGTCGGTTCCAGCGGTTGCGGCAAGTCCACCCTGCTGCGCCTGCTGATCGGCCTGGACACCGAGTTTCGTGGCCAGATCCGGGTCGACGGCAAGGCCGTCAGCGGCATCGGCGGCGAGCGCGGCATCGTGTTCCAGGAACACCGCCTGTTCCCCTGGCTGACGGTGGCCGAGAACATCGGCCTGGGCCTGGTCAACGAGCCCCTGAGCGCCGCCGAGCGCCAGCAACGGGTCGGCGAATTCATCGAACTGGTGGGCCTCAAGGATTTCACCCGGGCCTATCCCCACCAACTGTCCGGCGGTATGGCGCAACGAGTGGCCATTGCCCGGGGGCTGGTAGCCAGCCCGCGGATCCTGCTGCTGGACGAACCCTTCGGCGCCCTCGACGCCCTGACCCGCCAACAGATGCAGGACGAACTGCTGGCGATCCGCGAGCGGGCCAAGATCACCACGGTGCTGGTGACCCACGATGTCGAGGAAGCGATTTTCCTCGCCGACCGGGTGGTGGTGATGGAACCGCGCCCGGGGCGGATCAAGCGCGTGGTCGAGGTGGCCCTGCCCCACCCGCGCCAGCGCAGCAGTTTCGACTTCCACCAACTGCGTGAGGAGCTGCTTCACGAACTGACCCGCGACGAGCTCTACCAGGCGCCTTCGCCGGTACAGATCCGCGACCTGCCCCTGACCTTCATTGCTTGCTGAACAGGAGTGACTCGATGCCGCAACGTCCCAACTTCCTGGTGATCCTGGCCGACGACCTGGGCTTCTCCGACCTCGGCGCCTTCGGCGGCGAGATCGCCACGCCGAACCTCGATGCCCTGGCCTTCAACGGCCTGCGCCTGACCGACTTCCACACCGCCCCCACCTGCTCGCCAACCCGCTCCATGCTGCTCACCGGCACCGACCATCACATCGCCGGGATCGGCACCATGGCCGAAGCCCTGACCCCCGAGCTGATCGGCAAGCCGGGCTATGAGGGTTACCTCAACGACCGCGTGGTGGCCCTGCCGGAACTGCTGCGCGAGGCCGGCTACCAGACCCTGATGAGCGGCAAATGGCACCTGGGGCTGACTGCCGAACGCGCGCCCCATGCCCGGGGCTTCGAGCGCTCGTTCTCGCTGTTGCCGGGGGCGGCCAACCACTACGGCTTCGAGCCGACCTACGACGAGCACACCCCCGGGCTGCTCAAATCCACGCCGGCGCTGTACATCGAGGACGACCGCTTCATCGATGAACTGCCAGCGGGTTTCTATTCCTCCGATGCCTTTGGCGACAAGCTCTTGCAGTACCTGAAAGAGCGCGACCAGAGCCGGCCGTTCTTCGCCTACCTGCCGTTCTCGGCGCCCCATTGGCCGCTGCAGGCTCCGGAGGAAATCGTCGCCAAGTACCGGGGCCGCTATGACGCCGGCCCCGAAGTGCTGCGCCGCGAGCGCCTGGAAAAACTCCAGGCCCTGGGCCTGGTGGACCCGCAGGTCGAGCCCCATCCGCTGATCAACCTGAACGCCGAATGGAACGCCCTCAGCGAAGAACAGCGCCAGGTGTCGGCACGGGCCATGGAGGTGTATGCGGCGATGGTCGAGCGCATGGACTGGAACATCGGCCGGGTGGTGGACTACCTGCGCCAGCAGGGCCAGCTGGACAACACCCTGATCCTGTTCATGTCCGACAACGGTGCCGAGGGCGCGCTGCTGGAAGCCTTCCCCAAGTTCGGCCCGGAGCTTTTGACCTACCTCAACCAGCACTACGACAACCGCCTGGAGAACATCGGCCGGGCCAACTCCTACGTCTGGTACGGCCCGGCCTGGGCCCAGGCGGCCACTGCGCCATCGCGGCTGTTCAAGGCCTTCACCACCCAGGGCGGAATTCGCGTGCCGGCGCTGCTGCACTACCCGCAACTGCCGCTCAAGGGGCAGATCAGCCACGGCTTCGGCACGGTGATGGACATTACTCCGACCCTGCTCGACCTGGCCGGCGTGCGCCACCCGGGCAAGCGCTGGCGCGGGCGCGATGTGGCGCCGCTGCGGGGCAAGTCGTGGCTGGGCTTTCTCTCCGGCGAAACCGCCCGGGTGCATGACGAACAAACGGTAACCGGCTGGGAGCTGTTCGGCCGCCGGGCAATTCGCCAGGGCCAGTGGAAGGCGGTGTACATCCCCGGCCCCGTGGGCCCGGCGACGTGGCAGCTGTACGACCTGGGCCAGGACCCGGGGGAGATTCACGACCTGGCCCACAGCCAGCCGGAAAAACTGCGCACCCTGCTGGAAGAATGGCAGCGCTACGTGGATGAAACCGGAGTGATCCTCAGCGAATCACCGTTCCAGCCGGATTGAGCTTGTAGGAGCTGGCTATCGGACCGTGTAAAAGCCGGCTCCTACGCTCGCACAGCCTCCCCCGCATCCCCCTGCGCCTGTTCCACAGGATGAAAACGGTTGGCCCGGGCAAAGGTGCCGAAATCGTTGAAGCGCACGCCCATCTCGGCCATCACTTTATGCGCCACCGATGCCGTCATCTGGCGGATGTAGAACGGCTCCCTGACCACGAAATGGTGGATGCCGTGGGTGCTGCCGAAGTTGCAGCAGAAGGCCTGCAACGGCCACATCCACCAGGGGTTGAGTACCTGGGTCTGCTGGATCACGTTGCCCGGCTCGATGTCGCCGTAGTAGTGCATGTTGGAACTGACAAAGTGCAGGCAGAAGGTGCGCAGCACGTTGGGGCCGATGATCACCACCACGGCGATATCGACGTAGTGCATCAGCGACACGGTGTCTTGCGACCACTGGATCGGGCTGCCCAACAGGGCGGCCACGCCGTTGGCCCCATGAAAGCCCAGGAACACATACCAGGCGCCCCAATGCAGCAATGCCAGCGGCGCGTACACCGCCAGGGTACGAACGAGGATGCCCAGCTTGCGCCTGGCCCCCGGCGCCCGCAGCAGGCGGATGAAGGCCGCCATCATGTTGTCCCCCACCATCAGCAGGCGGGCGATGCCCCAGGGCTCGCCGTTGGTGATGGCGCGCTCCTCGATGTCGCTCTCGCTGCCGGACACCTTGTGATGATTCAGGTGCAGGTGGCGGCGCACCCAGGGGTTGATGGTGCTCGGCCGCGCCAGCCACACCAGCCCCAGCATCAGGTTGTGGGGCAGGCGCTGCTTGCGAAAGTACATACTGTGGATCAGGTCGTGTTCCAGCTCGTGGGTCAGGGAGGCGAAAAAGGCATTGAGCAGCAGGCACGCCCACCAGGCCAGGTGCCCCGTGACATAGAGCAGCGCTGACCCCAGCATCCCCGACAGAGCGAACGCAAGGATCCCCGCGCCCAGCGCGTCCTGGTGCCGCAGCAAAGGAAAACGCTGGCGCAGTTCATCACCCCGGGCCAGGACCACCTGGCGTATATGCGCCGCCCGCTGCTGTGCGTTCATCCGCTCGGGGCTTGCAGAAATACCCTGCATGATTCCATCCTCTGGTCAGTGATGTGTGCATCCTGCCCCGAGCCCCGGCTCCGGGCGCTAGCCGTAAACGCCAACCTGTTGACCGGACGCGCCAATCGCATGACCGAAGCCACCTCCCTTGCCAGCTGGACCCGCGCCTTGCGCAAGCAACTGGACGCTCTGGACCTCGACAGCGCCGCACTGTGCCGCGAAGCCGGGCTCGACCCGCAATTGATGGACGACCCCAACGCCCGCTACCCGCTGTCGGCCACCACCCGCCTGTGGCATCTCGCCGTGCAGGCCAGCGGCGACCCGGCCATCGGCCTGCGGGTGTCGCGCTTTGTCAGCCCCACCACCTTCCATGCCCTGGGCTACGCCCTGGTGGCCAGCGGCAGCCTGCGGGAAGTGTTCGAACGCATCGTGCGTTATCACCAGGTGGTCAGCGACGCCCTGGAACTGGCCCTGACCCGGGAAGCGGACCGCTACCGGTTCTTCCTCAAGGTGCCGGAGGGCTCGCCGCAACCGGCCTTCGAAGCCATCGACGCCTTTGCCGCGATCTACGTGCGCACCTGCCGCAACCGCCTGGGCCGTGACTACGCGCCGCTGGCCGTGCAATTACGGCGCCCGGCCCCGGCGGACCCGAGCCAGTGGCACAAGGTATTCCGCTGCCCGGTGCAGTTCGCCGCCGTGGACGACTGCCTGGAGTTCGGCCTGCACGATTTCGACAGCCACCTGGACGACGCCAACCCGGAGCTGGCCGAGCACAACGAAGCGGTGCTCAAGCGCACCCTCCTGCAACTGCGGCCCCTGACCTGGGAGCGCAAGGTACGCGGGGTGATCGAAGCCCAATTGCCCGAAGGCGAACCTTCGGCGGAGCGAGTGGCCCAGGCCCTGCACCTGAGCCTGCGCAGCCTGCAACGGCACCTGGCGGATGAAGGCACGCGCTTTGACACCCTGCTCAACGAATGCCGGGAAAACCTCGCCCTGCTGCACCTGCGGGACCTGGAGTGCTCCCTGAGCGAGATCAGCTACCTGCTGGGCTTTGCCGATGCCAGCAGTTTCAGCCGGGCATTCAAGCGCTGGACCGGGATGACCCCGGGGCAATTTCGCGACGGCCTGCGCTAAGCCCCAGCAGCCTTGTAGCCGCTGCTGAGCCTGCGAAGCTGCGAACGACCGCAACGCGGGCGCAAATACTGCAGACCGCTGAAGGCCTGGCGGCCTTGTCGCAGCCTCGGCAGCGGCTACAGGAGGGGGAAGCCCAGTTCGAATACCGTGGCCTGCTCATCGCTCGTGACCCGCACCTGGCCGCCATGTAGCAGCATGATCGAGTGCACGATGGCCAGCCCCAGGCCCCCGGAGTCCCCCGGCTCGGCTCGGGACGGGTCGACCCGGTAGAAACGGTCGAACAGCCGGGGCAGGTGCTCGGGGGCGATCGCCGGGCCCTGGTTGTGCACCTGCAACCAGCACCAGCCCGCTTCGTCGTGGCGCCGCAGGCGGATCAGCGACCCTGCATCGGCATGACGCACGGCATTGGCCAGAAGGTTGCCCAGGGCCCGTTGCAGCAATTGCTGGTCAGCCCGCAGCTCGCCGGAAAAACCGTTCTCCAGGCGCAACTGGCGGTCGTCGGCCAGGGCTTCGAAGTAGTCGCACAGTTGCGCCCCGACACCGGCCAGTGACAGTACCTGCAGGTCCAGCACCGCATCGGCCTGCTCGGCCCGGGCCAGGAACAGCAGGTTCTCGGCCATGCGTCCCAGGCGCTCGAACTCTTCCATGTTGGAGGCCAGCACTTCCTGGTACTCCGCCGCACTGCGCGGCTGGTTCAAGGCCAGGCCATTGCTGCCCAGGAGGTTGTGCAACGGCGTGCGGATCTCGTGGGCCAGGTCGGCGGAAAATTGCGACAGACGCTCAAAGCTCTCTTCCAGCCGCGCCAGCATGGCGTTCAGGGCCTGCACCGGCTCGTGGAATTCCGCCGGGATGCCGTTGGTGTGCAGGCGCCGGTCGAGGCTGCGCAGGTCGATCTGGCGGGCCGCTTCGCTGAGCTGGCGCAAGGGCTGCAAGCCCCGGCGCAACAGCAGCAGGCCCAGGGCGAAGGCCAGCAAGGCCCCCAGCCCCACCGCCAGGTACAGGCGCAGGCGGTAACTGGCGAGCATCTGCTCGCGCTCGCTGAGAACCTTGCCG
Source organism: Pseudomonas protegens CHA0 (assembly GCF_000397205.1). NCBI lineage: Bacteria > Pseudomonadati > Pseudomonadota > Gammaproteobacteria > Pseudomonadales > Pseudomonadaceae > Pseudomonas > Pseudomonas protegens. Next base: position 238,954 of record NC_021237.1, on the reverse strand, counting down.
GCGACCACAGTCAGGGCTTCGCCCTTGGGCCCCCGGGCCTGGCCCGCCAGCAGCGCCACCGGCACATCGTCCGGCCCCGGCCAGAGGCGGACATCGGTGCGTTGCGGCGCCTGTTGCAGCGCAATGGGGTCGAGCGCGGGCAGGGGCTGCCGGCGCGGGTTGATGTCGATCACCGTCGAGCCATCGGCCCGCAGCACCAGCAGCAGGCTTTCCTGGTTGCCCAGCATGTTCTGGTACAGCCGGGGCCGGGCTTGCAGGGCATCCAGGCTGTCGCTGTCCTGCAGCAGGGCCCGCACCTGTTCCAGGCGGCCGAGCAGGGCCAGGTCGTCGCGGTAGGCGATTTCCCCGGCCAGGGAACGGTAGAGGAACACCCCGATCACGCTGAGCACCAGGGCGCAGACCGCGGCAAAGGCCAGGGCCAGCCGCCAGGCGATGGAACTAGAGCGCTTCATCCGGGGCTTCCAGCTGGTAGCCGACGCCACGCACGGTGTGGATCAGCTTGGGCATGTAGGGGTCGTCGACCTTGGCCCGCAACCTTCGTACCGCCACTTCCACCATGTTGGTGTCGCTGTCGAAATTCAGGTTCCACACCTGGGAGGCGATGAGGGTCCGCGACAGCACTTCGCCCTGGCGGCTGGCCAACAGGTGCAGTAGGGCGAACTCCTTGTTGGTCAGGGCGATGCGCTGGCCGCCACGGCTGACGCGACGGCGCAGCACGTCGATCTCCAGGTCGGCGATGCTGAAGGACTCGGCCTCGCGCAGCGGTCCGCGGCGCAGCAGGGTGCGCACCCGGGCCAGTAGCTCGGCAAAAGCGAAGGGCTTGAGCAGGTAGTCGTCGGCGCCCAGTTCCAGGCCGCGGACCCGATCCTCGATAGCGTCGCGGGCGGTGAGGAACAGCACCGGGGTGGCACCGCGCTGGCGCACCAGTTGCAGCAACTGCCAGCCGTTGAGGCCGGGGAGCATGACGTCGAGGATGATCAGGTCGTACTCCTGCTGCTCGATGAAATAGCGCCCGTCCAGGCCGTTCAGGGCCACGTCCACGGCAAAGCCGGATTCTCCCAGGCCCTTGGCAAGGAAATGGGCGGTCTTGGCTTCGTCTTCAACTACCAGCAAACGCATGGCGCACCTCGGAAATGATCGGCACAGGCTAGGCGCCCGACGCGCGCTTGCCCATTACAAACTTGTAATCAAGACGACGGAGTTCTGACGGAGTGCGCTGGCTAAGGTGGCCACCGGTCTTTATGGAGCTCGTTCGATGATCTGCAAACCTCTTGTCCTGGGCCTCGGCCTGAGCCTCGCCGGCACGGCCCTGGCGGCGCTCGAACTGCCGCGCCATGCCGAACTGGACCTGGCCGCCGCACGCCAGTTGGCCGATGCCAGCCTGGCCCAGTGCACCGCGGCGGTATCGGTGCTGGACCGTGGCGGCAACCTGCTGGTGGCGATGCGCGGCGATGGGGTGGGCCCGCACAACGGCCCGGCCAGCCAGCGCAAGGCCTACACCGCGCTGTCGACCAAGACTTCGAGCCGGCTGTTCGCCGAACGGGCGCGCAACAACCCCGAGGCGGCCAATCTCAATACCTTGCCGGAGCTGTTGTTGCTCGGTGGCGGCCTTGCGTTGTTTGCCGGCAAGCAGTTGGTGGGGGCCATCGGGATTGCCGGGGCCGGTGGCGCGGCGCAGGACGAGGCGTGTGCGCTCCAGGCCGCGCAGCGGGTGGGGTTGGCTACCGAGGCCGGGCGTGAGTGATCGTGAAAACCTGCGCCCGCGTTGCGGTCGTTCGCAGCCTCGCGGGCTCGGCAGCGGCTACAGGTTCTGTTGTTTGTTCAATCGAGGAAGGAGTGGGGCATGAATGTTTTGCGTAATAGTCTGGCGGCCATCGGCCTGTGTGGTTTGTCGAGCCTGGCCCTGGCGGCAGGCAATCCGTTGAGCGTGCACGTGCTGAACCTGGAGAACGGCCTGCCATCGCCGGGGGTCAAGGTGACCCTGGAGCAGCAGGTGGGCCAGGACTGGAAGCCCTTGTCCGAAGGGGTGACCAATGAGCAGGGGCGGATTGCCGAGCTGTTTCCGGCGGGCCGGGCGCTGACGGCCGGCGAGTATCGGGTGGTGTTCAAGACCGGCGAGTACTTCAGGCAAGCCAAGCGCGAGACCTTCTTTCCGGAGATCCCGGTGATCTTCGAGGTCAGGCAGACCGAGCAGCATTACCACATTCCGTTGTTGCTCAGCCCTTATGGGTTCTCGACCTATCGTGGCTCGTAGGAACCGGCTGCCGGCGAAGGCGATCTTGCGGGCCCCTTCGCTGGCAAGCCAGCTCCTACGGGAGGCAGGAACAACGCGGGGGTTTCTGTAGGAGCCGGCTTGCCGGCGAAGGCAATCTCGCGGGCCTCTTCGCTGGCAAGCCAGCTCCTACGAGAGGCAGGAACAACGCGGGGGGTTTCTGTAGGAGCCGGCTTGCCGGCGAAGGCGATCTTGCGGGCCTCTTCGCTGGCAAGCCAGCTCCTACGGGAGGCAGGGACATCGCGGGGGCTTCTATGGCGAGGTCAGGGCGCGCAGGCGCTCGGTGTCGAGGATTTCGATCTCGCCATAGCTCAGGCGCAGGATGCCCTGGTGCTGCAGCTCCTTGAGGATCTGGTTGGTGGTCTGGCGCGACAGCGAGAGCATCAGCGCCAGTTGTTCCTGGGGCAGTTGCAGCACGCGGCGGGCCTGGGCCACTTCACCGTAGCCGGCGGCCATCGCCAGCAGGCGGCTGGCCACCCGCGCCGGGGCCGGCATCAGGCTCAACTGCTCCAGGTTGATAAAGGCCAGGCGCAGTTTGTGGCTCATCAGCAGGGCGAACTGGCGCCAGTATTGCGGCTGCTGCTCCAGTAGTTGCAGCAGATTCGCCTGCGGCACCTGGAGCAGGGTGCAGGCGCCCTCGGCGTAGGCATCGTGGGTACGGGGCTGGCCGTCGAACAGGCAGATCTCGCCGAACCAGTGGGGCGCTTCCATCAGGCTCAGCAAGGCCTCCTTGCCCTGCTCGCTGACAGCTCCGACCCGCACCGTGCCCTCGAGCACCGCGTACAGCCCGCAGGGCGGATCGCCGCGCCGGAACAGGCACTGCCCCGCCGTCAGCCGGCGCGGGCGCGCACTGTCGAGCAAACTATTCTGTAAGGAAGCCGGCAGGTGGCTGAACCACTGGCCGGTCATCAGGCATTCACGCCACTGGTGCAGGTCCATGAACAGGTCTTTCCCTCAGGGCATCGCAATGATTGTCGCCTAGCTGACAGAGCCGAGCACCGCCGCCGGGCATGATCGAGCCACCCTAACGGAGGAACAACAATGAAAAGCCTCGTTGATCATCTCAGTCAATACGCCGCCTACCACCGCGACCCGCGCAATATCGCCAGCCACTTTATCGGCATTCCGATGATCGTGGTGGCGGTGGCCGTGCTGTTGTCGCGTCCCGCCTGGAGCATGGCCGGGCTGTCGTGGTCGCCGGCGTTGCTGCTGGCCCTGGCCGCGTCAGTGTTCTACCTGCGCCTGGAAGTGCGCCTGGGGGTGCTGATGACGGTGCTGATGGCGCTATCGGTGTGGGCCGGCCAGGTGCTGGCGGCGCAAAGTACCGGGCTCTGGCTGAGCAGCGGCCTGGGCCTGTTCGTGATCGGGTGGGTGATCCAGTTCATCGGCCATTACTACGAGGGCCGCAAGCCGGCCTTCGTCGACGACCTTTCGGGGCTGATTGTCGGCCCGCTGTTCGTGGTGGCCGAACTGGTCTTCCTGCTGGGCCTGCGCCATGACCTGAAGCAGGCCATCGAGCAGCGTTCCGGGCCGGTGGCCCTGCGGCACAAGAAAGCCATGGTCTGAAGCCCGGGAACGCTTCGGGAATATTGGGCCGGCCCCCGCAGGAGCCGGCTTGCCGGCGAAGAGGCCTTCGAGCCAGGTGCAAACCTGAAGGACGCTTTCGCTGGCAAGCCAGCTCCTACAGCGGGCGTGATGTCGGCGGGGTCAGAGGCTGGCGTGTTTCTGCCAGACCTTGGGCTTGAAGAACAGGGTTTCGCCACGGGCCAGGCCGATCAGGCTGTCGTGGTCCTTCACCACTTCGGCCTCGATCAGTTCGCTCTGCCCTTCCACCTTCAGGGTCACCCGGGTGGTGGCCCCCAGCGGACGGATATCCCGCACTTCGGCGGCGTGGTGGTCCTCCAGTTCGGAACGCGACAGCGACACTTCGTGAGGCCGGAACAACACGTGGTTGTCCTCCCCCAGGTGCAGGCGGTTGGAGTCGCCGAGGAAGTGGTAGACGAAGTCGCTGGCCGGGTTCTCATAGACGTCCCCCGGGGAGCCGATCTGTTCGATCACGCCCTTGTTCATCACCACGATGCGGTCGGCCACTTCCATGGCTTCTTCCTGGTCGTGGGTAACGAATACCGAAGTCAGGTTGATGTCTTCGTGCAGCCGCGCCAGCCAGCGCCGCAGCTCCTTGCGCACCTTGGCGTCGAGGGCGCCGAAGGGTTCGTCCAGCAGCAGCACCTTGGGCTCCACCGCCAGGGCGCGGGCCAGGGCGATACGCTGGCGCTGGCCGCCGGAGAGCTGTTCCGGGTAACGGTCGGAGAGCCAGTCCAGCTGCACCATGTTCAGCAGCTCGTGGACCTTCTCGGCGATCTTGCTCTCGCTGGGGCGCTGGTTCTTCGGCTTCATGCGCAGGCCGAAGGCAACGTTGTCGAACACGCTCATGTGGCGGAACAGGGCGTAGTGCTGGAACACGAAACCGACGTTGCGATCACGCACGTCGTGGCCCGAGACATCCTCGCCGTGGAACACGATGCTGCCTTGGTCCGGGGTTTCCAGCCCGGCGATGATCCGCAGCAGGGTGGTCTTGCCGCAGCCGGACGGGCCCAGCAGGGCCACCAGCTCGCCGCTCTGGATGTCCAGGTTGATGCTGTTCAGGGCCTTGAAGGCGTTGAAGTTCTTGCTGACGTTACGGACTTCGATCGACATGACTTATTCCTCCGCGGCGCTGGCGCGCAGGCGGTTGATTCGGGATTCGCTCCACTGCTTGAGCAGCAGGATGAACAACGCAAGGATCAGCAACAGGCTGGCGACGGCAAAGGCGGCGACGTGGTTGTACTCGTTGTAGAGGATTTCCACGTGCAGCGGCAGGGTGTTGGTGACCCCGCGAATATGCCCGGAAACCACCGACACCGCGCCGAACTCACCCATGGCCCGGGCGGTACACAGCACCACGCCGTAGATCAGGCCCCATTTGATGTTGGGCACGGTGACGTGCCAGAACATCTGCCAGCCATTGGCCCCCAGCAACCTGGCGGCCTCCTCTTCCTGGGTGCCCTGCTCCTGCATCAGCGGGATCAGTTCCCGGGCAACGAAGGGCACGGTGACGAAGATGGTGGCCAGGACAATGCCCGGCAAGGCGAAGACGATCTGGATGTCGTGGTCCGAAAGCCACGGGCCGAACAGGCCCTGGGCGCCGAACATCAGCACATAGACCAGGCCGGCGATCACTGGCGACACCGAGAACGGCAGGTCGATCAGGGTCACCAGGATGCTCTTGCCGCGGAACGAGTACTTGCTCACGCACCAGGCCGCGCTGACCCCGAACACCAGGTTCAGGGGCACCGAGATCAGCACCGCGATCACCGTGAGTTTCAGCGCCGACAGGGCGTCGGGCTCGAAGATCGCATCGAAGAACGCCCCCAGGCCGAGCTTCAGGCCCTGGGACACCACGATGAACAGCGGCAGCAGCAGGAACAGGGCGAAGATCAGCCAGCCGAGGCCGATCAGCAGGCGCCGCGAGGTGGCGCTGCCACGGCGGGCGGCGTTGGCGGAGGACGCGGCGGAAATGGACGATTGGGACATGGTCGCGCCTCCTTAAGGTCGTTCGATGCGCCGCTGCAGCAGGTTGATCAGCAGCAGCAGAATGAAGGAAACCACCAGCATCAGCACGCCGATGGAAGTGGCGCCGGTGTAATCGTACTGGTCGAGCTTGACCATGATCAGCAGGGGCAGGATCTCGGTCTTCATCGGCATGTTGCCGGCGATGAAGATCACCGAACCGTACTCGCCCACGCCGCGGGCAAAGGCCAGGGCAAAACCGGTGAGCCAGGCCGGCAGCAGGGCCGGTACCAGGATATGGCGGAACACCTGCCACGGCTTGGCACCCAGGCAGGCGGCGGCTTCTTCCACTTCACGGGGGATGTCCGCCAGCACCGGCTGCACCGTGCGCACCACGAATGGCAGGGTGACGAAGGTCAGTGCCAGGGTGATGCCCAGGGGGGTGTAGGCGATCTTGAAACCCAGGTCGGTGGCGAACTGCCCCACCAGGCCGGTGGGCGCGTAGAGCGCAGTCAGGGCAATGCCCGCCACGGCGGTGGGCAGGGCGAATGGCAGGTCGATCATGGCATCGATGATCTTGCGCCCGGGGAAGCTGTAGCGCACCAGGACCCAGGCCAGCAGGGTGCCGATGACGCCGTTGATGATGGCCGCATACAACGCGGTACCGAAGCTCAGCTTGAGCGCGGCGAGCACCCGTGGCGCCGAAATGATCGCCCAGAACTGTTCCCAGGTAAGTTGCGCGGCATGCACGAACATCGCCGCCAGGGGGATGAGCACAATCAGGCTGAGGTACACCAAGGTGTAGCCCAGCGTCAGCCCGAAGCCGGGTATGACGGGGGAGATACGACGCGACATAAGAGTCCTTGGTTAACGGAACGGATACGCAAAACCCGCAACTCAATGCGGGCTCTGCCTGGTAGGAGCCGGCTTGCCGGCGAAAGGGCCCGCAAGTCGTGCATTGCCCTCAGGGGCGCCTTCGCTGGCAAGCCAGCCCCTACAACAGGGTTATTGCGCCGTGTAGATCTGGTCGAACACGCCACCGTCATTGAAGAATTTCGGTTGGGCAGTTTTCCAGCCGCCGAAGTCCTTGTCGATAGTTACCAGGTCCAGTTTCGGGAACTGCTGGGCATATTTGGCGGCGATGTCCTTGTCCCGTGGGCGGTAGAAGTTCTTCGCGGCAATTTCCTGGCCGGCCGGGCTGTACAGGTGCTTGAGGTAGGCCTCGGCGATCTGGGTGTTGCCTTTCTTCTCGGCGTTCTTGTCCACCACCGCCACTGGCGGCTCGGCGAGGATCGACAGCGAAGGTACGACGATATCGAACTTGTCGGCGCCGCCGTCTTCCTTGAGGGCCAGGAAAGCTTCGTTTTCCCAGGCCAGCAGCACGTCGCCCTGACCGTTGTTGACGAAGGTGATGGTCGAGCCGCGGGCCCCGGTGTCCAGTACCGGTACGTGCTTGAACAGCTCCTTCACGTATTCCTGAGCTTTGGCCTCACTGCCACCGGCCTTCAGGCCGTAGGCCCAGGCGGCGAGGAAGTTCCAGCGTGCACCACCGGAGGTTTTCGGGTTCGGGGTGATCACCGAGACGTCTTTCTTGATCAGGTCGCCCCAATCCTTGATGCCCTTGGGGTTGCCCTTGCGCACCAGGAACACGATGGTCGAGGTGTAGGGGGTACTGGCATCGGGCAGGCGTTTCTGCCAGTCCGCCGGCAGGGTCTTGCCGAGCTTGGCGATTTCGTCGATGTCACCGGCCAGGGCCAGGGTCACCACGTCGGCGCGCAGGCCGTCGATCACCGCCCGGCCCTGCTTGCCCGAGCCACCGTGGGATTGCTGGATCTTCACGTTGTCGCCCGGGTGGTCCTTCTTCCAGAAGTTCACGAACTCGGCGTTGTAATCCTGGTACAGCTCACGGGTCGGGTCATAGGACACATTGAGCAGCTCATAGTCCTTGGCAACGGCGGAACCGGCGAAAACGGCGCTGGCGAGGGCGGCCAGGGCATAACGGCGAATCGACGACATGGTGAAGCTCCTGAAATTTTTTAAGGTGCTGGCATTTTTCTTATGGCGATTTCAGCCCGCATTCGAAAAGGAACGCTGGGATTCGTGCAGGGGGTCATGGATGACGCCCTCCGGTTGACCAGTCGGGCCTCTCGTTCGCGAGAGGGTGACGCGGTGTTCAGCGAGGTACTTTCAACTCGGTTTGTGGCCGGGCTGCTGCAGACGGAATTTTTCCTTGCGTTCGATCTGCACGACCTGGGCGTTGTGCACGGTGATTTCCACCGCACCGAAGCGCAGGTCGCGCAGTGCGCTTTGAATTTCCCGCAAGATGGTTGCTTCGTCCTGGCCGTCAACGCTACGTAGAGATGCGCTCATGGTGTTGCTCCTGAGTGGGATGTGCCTGGCAGTGGCGGCACTGCTTGCGGCGTGGGAGCAATACTAGATAGGGCCGGATATTCTTAAAAATACTATTTAAGAATGTTTATATAACCAGAAGAAATTATTCGAGCTGACAGCAGCTTAGCCCCAACCCTGTAGCCGCTGCCGAGCTTCAGCGAGGTTGCGCAAAGGCCCCCAGGGCCTTGCCTGGCGCCCTTGCGCCAAACCTCAACACCGCGCCTGCCACGTCGGTATGCCGCCCAAACCGTTCGCAGCCTGCGCCAGCGGCTACAGGGATCAACGGATCTGCGGGGCGTTGCTCCAGACCAGTTGCGCCGCCGGCATCGGCCGGCCGAACCAGTAGCCCTGGCCCAGGTCGCAGGCGTGCTCCAGAAGGAAACGCGCCTGTTCCACCTGCTCGATACCCTCGGCATGCACCTGCATGCCCATGCTCTGGGCCAGGGCAATGATGACCCGGGATATCGCTGCATCGTCCTCGTCGAACGGCAGGCCGGCGACAAAACCCTGGTCGATCTTGAGCTTCTGCACCGGCAGGCGCTTGAGCCGCAGCAGGGAGGAGTAGCCCGTGCCGAAGTCGTCGATGGCCAGGCGAATACCCAGCTCGCGCAAACGGTGCATCTGCTCCAGGGCCACTTCGGGATCGTCCATCACCGCGCTTTCGGTGACTTCCAGCTCCAGGTAGGCCGGATCCAGCCCGGTCTCGTGCAGCACCTGGGCCACCTGCTGGTACAGCTCGCTGCGGGCGAACAGGCGGGTCGAGACATTCACCGCGATAAACGACAGCACCACGCCATCGGCCTGCCACTGGCACATCTGCCGGCAAGCCTGCTGCATGACCCAGGCATCGATCTCGGCGATCATCCCGGTGCGCTCGGCAATCGGTATGAACTCCGCCGGCGACACCAGCCCGCGCTCGGGATGCTCCCAGCGCACCAGGGCCTCGACGCCTACCAGGCGGCTGGTCTTGAGGTCGTGCACCGGCTGGTAATAGACCCGCAGTTCCTGCTGGTCCAGGGCGCGGCGCAGCTCGAAGGCGATTTCCACCCGCTGCTGGGCATGGGCGGTGAGCTCCTCGGTGTACAGGGCGTAACCGTTGCGCCCGGCGCTTTTGGCCTTGAACAGCGCCGCATCGGCGTTGCGCAGCAGTTGGCTGGCACTCAACGCGTCGCTGGGAAACAGGCTGATACCGATACTGGCGTTGATCACCACCTGCTGCTCGCCGAGCTGGAAGGGCTCCTTGAGGCCGTCGATGATGCGCTGGGCCAGGGCCGCCGCCTGCACCAGCTGCGGGCAGCTTTCGGCCAGCACCGCGAACTCGTCGCCGCCCAGGCGCGCCAGGGTGATGCCCGGGCCGAACATCCCGCCCAGGCGCTCGGCCACCGCCTTGAGCAGTTGGTCGCCGACGTTGTGCCCCAGGCTGTCGTTGATCATCTTGAAGTGGTCCAGATCGATCATCAGCATGGCGCAGCCGCGCTTGTGGATCTGCGCCGAAGCCAGGGCCTGTTCGGCACGGTCGGTGAACAGCAGGCGGTTGGGCAGGTCGGTCAGCGGATCGTGATGGGCCAGGTGAGCCAGCTCGTGCTCGGAATCCTTGATCGCGCTGATGTCGGAAAATACCGCAACGTAATGAGTCAGCTCGCCCTGCTCATCGCGGATCGCGCGGATGGTCTGCCATTGCGGGTAGATCTCGCCGCTCTTGCGCCGATTCCAGATTTCGCCGCTCCACTCATCGGTCTTCTGCAACGAGTCGAACATCGATTGATAGAACTGCGCCGAATGATGCCCGGACTTGAACAGGCTCGGCTGGCGGCCCAGCACCTCTTCGCGCTGGTAGCCGGTGATTTCGATGAAGGCGCGGTTGACGTGGACGATCTGCCCCTGGGTATCGCTCACCAGCACCCCTTCGCGGGTGCAGTCGAACACCGCCGCCGCCTGGCGCAGGCGCTCGCGGTCCTTCTGCTGGTGGCGCAGCCAGCGATCGGCCCCCAACACCCGCAGCAGACGGGCCCGGGCGAAGAAGATCAGCACCGCGCTGACCACCGCCCAGGCATAGCCGCCAACCAGTTGCCAATGGGCCCGATCGGAAAACTCATCGAAGAAACTGCTCAATAAGTAACCACTGAACTGCAACCAGACCAGCGACAACAGCAGATAGAGCAGCGCGGCACGCAAACCATTGCGATAAGAAACCGACATAAGTCCGTCTATTTCCACACGAAAAGTTTGGGATTATAGAGGAAGAAACATTCCGCCACTCTTATCTGAAAGGGCGACTGGTTTTCTCAGTGGGCTTAGTGATAATGCCTGGGCTGTTTTTTTCTTTATCGAGGGCCTTATCGCCTATGTGGTACGAAGGTTTACTTGGCTTGTCCGCCTGGCAACTGGTGGCAGTCACCCTGTTGATGACCCACGTGACCATTGTCGCGGTCACGGTCTATCTGCATCGCTATTCCGCGCACCGTTCCCTGGAACTCAACGCCGGCCTGAAACATTTCTTCCGCTTCTGGCTGTGGCTGACCACGGCGCAGAACACCCGCGAGTGGACCGCCATCCACCGCAAGCACCACGCCAAGTGCGAAACCGCCGACGACCCCCACAGCCCGGTGGTCAAGGGCCTGTCCACCGTGCTGCGCAAGGGCGCCGAGCTGTATCGCGAAGAGGCGAAGAACCCGGAGACCCTGCGCATCTACGGCAAGAACTGCCCGGAAGACTGGATCGAACGCAACCTCTACAGCCGCTACAAGCTGGGCGGCGTGGCGCTGATGGCAGCCATCGACCTGCTGCTGTTCGGCACCATCGGCATCACCATCTGGGCCATCCAGATGATGTGGATTCCGTTCTGGGCCGCCGGGGTCATCAATGGCCTGGGGCATGCGGTGGGCTACCGCAACTTCGAATGCCGCGACGCCGCCACCAACCTGGTGCCCTGGGGCATCATCGTCGGCGGCGAAGAGCTGCACAACAACCACCACACCTACCCCAACTCGGCCAAGCTCTCGGTGAAGAAGTGGGAGTTCGACCTGGGCTGGGCCTGGATCAAGGTCTTCAGCTTCCTGCGTCTGGCCAGGGTCCAGCGCGTGGCGCCCATCGCCCACCGAGTCGAAGGCAAGGGCCACCTGGACATGGACACCGCCATGGCCATCCTCAACAACCGGTTCCAGATCATGGCCCAGTACCGCAAGCTGGTGATCGGCCCGCTGGTGAAACAGGAACTGGCCAAGGTCGATCATTCGGTGCGCCACCAGTTCCACCGCGCCAAGCGCCTGCTGTCCCGGGAAACCAGCCTGCTGGAAGACCGCCACCACCTGCGCATCCAGAGCATGCTGGAGCACAGCCAGGCCTTGAAGGTGATCTACGAGAAGCGTCTGGCCCTGCAGCAGATCTGGGTCAAGACCAGCTCCAACGGCCACGACATGCTCGCGGCCATCAAGGATTGGGTACACGAGGCCGAGGCCAGCGGCATTCAGTCCCTGCGTGATTTCGCCCATCAGCTCAAGACCTATTCCCTGCGCCCCACCACCGCCTGACCCCAGCCCCTCGCCACTCCCGTGGCGAGGGGCTGCCCTTCTGAAATCAAGCCTTGCAGGCCCCTCTCGACCGTCTGGCGGGCGCTCGCGCTATCGCTGTAGCGGCCGGGAACTTAGCGCCCGATCCCCTATCTCAAACAACACTTCGCCACCCAGGCGGGCTTGGTTGTAGCCGCTGCCTAACGGCGCGCGGCACGCCCTTTGAGATCTGTGCCGATGGTCAACAAGAACCCACACACTCCCTCTGCGCTTCCACAGTGGCCCGAAGCCGCGCAAACCCTGATGGCCCTGATGCATGCACAGGGCGAAGTGGCCCGCCTGACCGAACGCGAGCAGCTGTTCAGCTCGCTGCTGGTCAGTGTCAACGCGGTGCTCTGGGCCTTCGACTGGGACAGCCGCCAGGTGCTGTACGTCAGCCCGGCCTATGAACGGATCTTCGGTCGCCCCGCAGGCCTGCTCCTGGCGGACTGCAATCAATGGCGCGACAGCATCTACCCCGATGACCTGGAGTACGCCGAGCGCAGCCTGGCCCAGGTCCTGGAAAAGGGCGCGGTGGAAGATCGCGAATACCGCATCATCGATGCCCAGGGCCAGGTGCGCTGGCTCAGCGACAAATGCTTCATCAACCGCAATGCCGAGCCCGGGCAACGCCTGATCGTGGTCGGCATCGCCGAAGACATCACCGAAAAGAAGCAGCTGGAAACCGAGTTGCAACGCCTGGCCACCACCGACGTGCTGACCCAGAGCAGCAACCGTCGGCACTTCTTCGAATGCGCCAACCGCGAGTTCGAGCAGGCGCGCCTGCAAGGTTCGTCCCTGGCCTTCCTGCTGCTGGATATCGATGACTTCAAAGTGATCAACGACACCTACGGCCACCCCGAAGGCGACATCGTCCTGCAGCGCATCGCCGAAAGCGGGCGCGCGGCCCTGCGTCGCGGCGACCTGTTCGGGCGGATCGGTGGCGAGGAGTTCGCCGCGGTTTTTCCCGGCTGCACCGCGGACATGGCGCGCCAGGTGGCCGAGCGCCTGCAACGGGAGATCCAGCGCCAGAATTTCAGCCACCAGGGCCAGACGTTCACCATCACCGTGAGCCAGGGCCTGACCGGCCTGCTGGCGGAAGACGAAAGCCTGGACAACCTGTTCGCCCGCGCCGACAGCGCCATGTACGAAGCCAAGCGCCAGGGCAAGAACCGCATCATCACCGGATAAACCCGCGACCACTCGCCCGTAGGAGCTGGCTGGCCCGCGAAGGCGCCCGCAAGGCTTGCACAAGACTCGAAGGCCTCTTCGCCGGCCAGCCGGCTCCTACAGTGGTTCAGCCCTTGCGCAGACGGGTCAGTTCCGGCAGCCCGACCTTCAGCAGCCGCGCGGTCTTGCAGCGCGCGATCTCTTCCACCCCTTCGTGCTCGGTCAGCCGCGCCAGCTGCGCCGCCAGGTTCATCACCAGTGCCTCGCGGGAATACACCCCACCGCCCAACTGGTAGATCGAGGCAATCAGTTCCCGCAGTTCCAGGGGCATGCGCCAGCGGGTCCGCAGCGCCGAGCCGTAGGCCGCGCCAAAGCGCTCCAGGGCATCGCCGATTTCTTCCTGGTCGTCCAGTTCGCCGCCGGCCTGTTTCCACTCCTGCAGGCAACGCAGCAGCGCCAGGTCGCCCAGGCGATGCAGTAGCCCGGCGCAGTAGCAGCGCTCCTGGTCCAGGTCCAGCAGGCGCGCCAGGGTCCGGCCGTATTCCGCGGTATGCAGGGACAGCTCCCAATAGCGCTCGGCATAGTCGGCCAGGGCCGGATCGCTCAGGCGCGCGCTGCGCTTGAGGGTCAGGCCGAGGATCAGGTTCATGCTCTGCCCGGTGCCCAGCCGATGCAGGGCCTGGGACAGGGTCTGCACGCCGTCGCCATGGTGCTGCGCGGCGCTGTTGGCTGCAGCGATCAGCACCGCGGTGACCTGGGGATCGGTGCGGATCTCTTCCTCCAGCACCTTGAGATCCAGGCCTTCGGGGTTGAGGCTGCGCTTGACCGCCAGTTGCACATCGGTGAGCAGCGGCGCGCCGTCGGCCACATCGCGCCGGCGTTCGAGAAAGGGCCACAGGGTCATGCCCGGCGCCAGGGCCGGCACCTCGCAGGAGACTTCCTGGCCGGCGTCCAGCAGCAGGCCCTGCAGGCGCTGGGTCAGCCCTTCCATGTTCAGGGGCTTGGTCAGGTAGGCAGTGGGCGCCAGGGGCAAGGCCTCGCGCACGCTGGCGCTGTCGCTGCGCACGCTCAGCAGGATGAACGGCTGCACCGGGTTGCGCTTGCGCTGGCGCACCGCGCGCAGCAGCGACAGGCCATCGATGCCCGGCAGCTCCCAATCGGCAATGATCAGGTCATAGGGTTTGGCGCTCAGCAGGTCCATGGCCTCCTGACCGTCGGCACACAAGTCCAGACGCGCATCACAGCGCACGTTCAACAGCACTTGCTTGAGCAAATCACGAGACCAGGGATCAGCCTCGGCAATCAGCACGCGAGGTACAGCGGGTAAATCAACAGCGGTCATGCAGCACGCTCCCTAGGCAATCCCTTGCACCTTAGTCAATGCGCGGGCTTCCATACAACGCAAATCCCCCTGGAGCCGCCTGAGGGCGAAAAAAAACCCGCCGAAGCGGGTTTTTCTGTCGATCAGGTCACAGCGTCATCAGAGTTCAGCGAAGCACTCTTCGATGATGGCCAGGCCTTTGTCCAGCTGGGCATCCGGCGAGGTCAGCGGTACCAGAACCCGCAGAACGTTGCCGTAGGTGCCGCAGGACAGCAGGATCAGCCCCTTGTCGCGAGCCTTGGCCACGACCTGGGCCACGGCAGCGGCGTTCGGCTTGTGGCTGTCGCCGTTTTCGAACAGCTCCACCGCGATCATCGCGCCCAGGGCACGCACTTCACCGATCACCGGGTACTTGGCCTGGATGGCCTTGAGGCCGGTCACCAGGCGCTCGCCAACAGCCTTGCAGCGATCCAGCAGGTGCTCTTCCTCGAACACTTCCATCACCGCCAGGGCCGCCGCACAGGCGATCGGGCTACCGGCGTAGGTGCCGCCCAGGCCGCCTGGAGCGATGGCGTCCATGTACTCGGCCTTGCCGCAGACACCGGCCAGCGGGAAGCCGCCGGCGATGGACTTGGCGAAGGTGGTCAGGTCGGCGGTAACGCCCATCTGTTCCATGGCGAAGAAGGTGCCGGTACGGCCAGCGCCGGTCTGCACTTCGTCAGCGATCAGCAGGATGCCGTGCTGGTCGCACAGGGCGCGCAGGCGCTTCATGAACTCTTTGGGCGCGACGTAGAAGCCGCCTTCGCCCTGCACCGGCTCGATGATGATCGCGGCGATATCACGAGGCTCGGCGTCGTTCTTGAAGATGCGCTCGATGCTGGCGATGGAGTCGTCGATGCTCACGCCGTGCAGTTCATTCGGGTACAGCGCGCGGAAGATGCCGCCTGGCATCAGGCCCATGCCGGCCGAGTAAGGCACGACCTTGCCGGTCAGGCCCAGGGTCATCATGGTGCGGCCGTGGTAGGCGCCGGTGAAGGCGATCACGCCGGCGCGGCCAGTGGCGGCACGGGCGATCTTCACGGCGTTCTCTACGGCTTCGGAACCGGTGGTCACCAGCAGGGTTTTCTTGGCGAAATCACCTGGCACCTTGGCGTTGATTTTCTCGCACAGCTCCACGTAAGGCTCGTAGGCCAGGACCTGGAAGCAGGTGTGGGTCAGCTTGTTCAGTTGCTCGGTCACCGCGGCGATGATCTTCGGGTGCACGTGACCGGTGTTCAGTACCGCGATACCGCCGGCGAAGTCGATGAACTCGCGGCCTTCAACGTCGGTGACGGTGGCGTTCTTCGCGCTGTCGGCGAAGATCGGGTGAATCTGGCCAACACCGCGCGGTACAGCGGCTTCACGGCGTTTCATCAAAGATGCGTTGGTCTTGCTCATAGTGTCCTCATTCACCGCTGCGGCAGCGGTGTGATTCAAGGGTTGCGGGGCGGGGAAGCGCCTGCGACAGCATGCGATGATCGACTGTCGGAGCGGTCCCGGGCCACCTTGAAAAGTGCGTTTTTTAAAGCTGCGCAGGGGGACAGCGCTCTCGTGCCCCCGGCGCTTGAAACCGGATCAGATACCCAGGCAGAGGTATTTGATTTCCAGGTAATCCTCGATCCCGTACTTGGAACCTTCACGGCCCAGGCCCGAGGCCTTGATGCCGCCGAACGGCGCCACTTCGTTGGAGATCAGGCCGGTGTTGACCCCGACCATGCCGTATTCCAGGGCCTCGGCCACACGGAACACACGGCCCAGGTCGCGGGCATAGAAGTACGAGGCCAGGCCGAATTCGGTGTCGTTGGACATGGCGATGACTTCGGCTTCGTCTTTGAAGCGGAACAGCGGCGCCAGTGGGCCAAAGGTTTCTTCCTTGGCCACGGCTGCATCCTTGGGCACGTTGACCAGGATGGTCGGCTCGAAGAAGTTGCCTTCCATGGACTTGCCGCCGGCCAGCAGGGTCGCGCCTTTTTTCAGGGCGTCGGCGATGTGTTCCTGGACCTTGGCCACGGCTTTTTCGTCGATCAGCGGGCCAGTGGTGGTGCCTTCTTCCAGGCCGTTGCCGATCTTCAGCTTGGCCACTGCTGCCTTCAATTTCTCGGCGAAGGCGTCATAGACCGAATCCTGGATGTACAGGCGGTTGGCGCAGACGCAGGTCTGGCCGTTGTTGCGGTACTTGGAGATGATCGCGCCTTCGACGGCCTTATCCAGGTCCGCGTCGTCGAACACGATGAACGGCGCGTTGCCGCCCAGCTCCAGGGAGACTTTCTTGATGTCCTTGGCGCATTCGGCCATCAGCTGGCGACCGATCTCGGTGGAGCCGGTGAACGACAGCTTGCGCACGATCGGGTTGCTGGTGAGCTCGCCGCCGATGTCGCCGGCGCTGCCGGTGACCACACTCAGCACGCCTTTCGGGATGCCGGCACGGTGCGCCAGTTCCACCAGGGCCAGGGCCGAGAACGGGGTTTGCGAAGCGGGCTTGATGACCATGGTGCAACCGGCGGCCAGGGCCGGGCCGGCTTTACGGGTGATCATCGCCGCCGGGAAGTTCCACGGGGTGATGGCCGCGGTCACGCCGATCGGCTGCTTGATCACGATCAGGCGCTTGTCGGGCTGGTGGCCGGGAATCACGTCGCCGTAGATGCGCTTGGCTTCTTCGGCGAACCATTCGATGAAGGAGGCGGCGTAGGCGATTTCGCCCTTGGCTTCGGCCAGCGGCTTACCCTGCTCCAGGGTCATCAGGCGACCCAGGTCGTCCTGGTTCTCGATCAGCAATTCATACCAGCGGCGCAGCTTGGTGGCGCGCTCCTTGGCGGTCAGGGCACGCCAGGCCGGCAGGGCCTTGTCGGCGGCCTCGATGGCGCGGCGGGTTTCGGCAGCGCCCATCTTTGGCACGGTACCGAGGATTTCACCGGTAGCGGGGTTGTTGACCTTGATCGTCTGGCCGTTGTCCGCGTCGACCCAAGCTCCATCGATGAAGGCTTGTTGGCGGAACAACTGGGCGTCTTTGAGCTGCATGTCGGCTTCCTTAACAGCACCGCGCATACGCGGGGCGAATTGTGATTGTAGAAAGGCGCCAGGTCAGGAGGAGAGCGCCGGGGCGCTGTCACCAGCCCGTGGCCAGGCTGCCGTCAGGAAAATCGTTCACTGGGTAAAAGCACGAAAAAGTCGCACACAAGAATAGACGTGCGTTTGGGCACCCAGGCAAGAGCGTTTGAAATCTCAAACGAATCCTAGGGTCAACGGGGGTAAAGGACAATAGGCTGTTCGAAAAAAAGAACGTAAAGGCGCCTAGCGGTAAAAAATCCGCTTCAACCTCCCATGCCGCCGGGCAAAAGACAACGCCCCCGCAGCCTATGGCAGGCGGCGGGGGCGCTGGCATGGCGCCTGGGGAACGGTCAGCTACTGAACGACTTGAGCACCGTCAACAGGCTGGTGAGGTTGTCGGCCACACCTCCCTGGGCGACTTTCTCGGTGGCCGACGCACCGGCGGTGGTGTCGACGCTGTAGATCTGCATCACGCCCTGGTTGGTGGCCGCCTGGGCCAGGGTGTTTTGCTGCTGCTGCGCCGAAACCGAGTTCTGGAACAGGATGGCCACGGACTGGCCCATGGACTGGTAGATGGTGCCCATCGACATGGCTGGCGCTTCGGCGACGACCTTGACGTTGGTCTGGGTGACGGCATCGGTGATTTGCGGACTGACTGTGCTCATAAAAACTCCATTTTTTCAGCAGGTAGGTTCAACGGAAAATCAGGCTTTCAGCCATCAGCTCTGAAAGGACTTGAGAACCGTCAACAGGCTGGTGAGGTTGTCGGAGACCCCGCCCTGGGCGACTTTTTCGGTGGCCGCCGCCCCGGCGGTGGTGTCGACGCTGTAGATCTGCATCACGCCCTGGTTGGTGGCCGCCTGGGCCAGGGTGTTTTGCTGCTGCTGCGCCGAGACCGAGTTCTGGAACAGGATCGCGGTGGCCTGGGCCATGGATTGGTAGATGGTGCCCATCGCCATGGCCGGCGCTTCGGCGACGACCTTGACGTTGGTCTGGGTGACGGCATCGGTGATTTGTTCGTTTACAAGTGGCATGGCTCAACTTCCTTTGTTAGGCACACGGAGCATTCCGTGTCATTGAGTGAACGTGGCAGCCCTGATGCTGTGAAGCGGGGCTTGAACGGCCTTGCGGTTATTTCAGGGGGCCCTTATTGCCCACTGCCGGCGGTCAGTTGCTGGAGGGTGTCTTCGACTTTCTGCGACAGCCCGGCCATCCGCGCCTCGACCGCGGCTTTCACCTCCTGCTGGACCAGGGCGCTGATCATTGCCTTGAGCTGCGGATCGTCCGCCGGGAAGCTGGCCGGGGACAGTGCCGGCGCCAGCGCCGCCGCGGCGGCTGCAGCGGCGGCGGTCGTCACCAGGCCGGCCCCGGGGGGCGATACCGACAGCGGCTCCTCGGACTCGGCGGCCGCCAGCAATTGGCGCAGCACCAGCTCCCGCGCCTGGGGATCGGCCTTGCCCGCGGCGGCGGAACCGGCCAGTTGATCGATGATCTGCCGGGTGCGCAGCCCATCGGACTGCATCAGCTCCGTGGCCCGCTGCCGCGCCTGATCGACGCTCTGTTGCGCGGCCCTGGACATGTCCAGCGGCTTGTCCTGGGCAAATGCCTCCAGTACCTGGCGCTCGACCTGGGTCAAGGGGCGTTTCAGATACTTCTCGGCAAAGCCGAATATCGTCGCCATCGGGGTCTGCTCTTCATTCGCCATTGCATGCTCCTTACTCAATGAATGACGTTGAAGGGCTGGGCACCGGGTCCGTCGAACTTCAACGCCAGGGGGAAAGCCTGTGTCGCGGTCATGCTCCTGGCCGTGCAGGCCCCGGGCACCTGGCGCGCCCGGGGCGCTTGCTCAGGAGGACGGTGTGCGATTGGCCAGGGTGCTGCTGTACTTGGCGATGCTCTGGTCGATCTTGTCGATGGCCACGCCGGCCGCGTCGGCCTCCATGGCCCCGGCAGCCGCCGCCACCGCTGCCGCCGCGCCCACCAGCAGATCGGTGACCAACGCGCCCAGGGCATCCTCGGCAGCCCCCTTGACGTTCTCTTTGACGATGTTCTCGGTCATCTGCTTGAGCAGCACCGCCTGGGCCGCCAGGGCCAGCTTGCTGACCCCGTCGAAATACCCCGCCGCCGACTGCGCCACCAGGCCGGCGGCCTGGCTGATCATCATGTCCGGCGCTGCTGCGATCTGCGCCGGGGCATAGCTGAAGGTCTGGGCATTGCTGAACTGCACCGCCTGGACAATCTGGCTGTTCAGGGCATCGGTGCTGTCGCTGCTGGGCGTGCCGGCCTGCTTGAGCAGGTGCGCGTTCATCGTCTGCATCATCGAGGGCTGCGCCGGGCCTGCAGGCGATGGCGCAGGATCGGGCGCCGGCGCGCTGGCTGTCGAGGCGGCGTCACCGGCCATCGCCGAGGGTGCCTCAGGCTCGGCGGCTACTGCAGCGGCGCCAGGGTCGGCCGCCGCGCCGGCGCTTTCATCGGCCGCGGCTGCGGGTGGGGTTTTCTTCTTGAACCAGGCCATGACGATTCTCCCGGGCGGTCAGCCCTACTCGCCAATCGCCATGATCAGCGCCACGGCCTTGGACACCACCGCATTGGAGATCTGGTTGAGCGCCTGCTGGCTGTTGACCGCGTTCTGCAGCGACAGGCCGGCCGAGTGGCTGGCCACCTGGTACAGCGAGGCGATGGCCTGGGCCGGAGCCTCGGCCACGACCTTGACGTTGGTCTGGGTGACGGCATCGGTGATCTGCGAGTTGACCATTGGATCGGGCATACATCTCTCCTTAGATGGAATGGCCCACCGCAGAAGGCGGCGGCACCGGCTACAGCATCGAAAACAGGCTCACTGAACAGGAACGCCCGAGCGAGCCGGCTGTGAAACCTCAGGCCGCATCAACGCAACTGCGCCCGCAACAGCTGCACATACTTGCGCGCCAAGGGCTGGTTCATGCCCAGCTCGGCGGCGATGTGGGGATAGGGCAGGTCGTCGACAAACTTTAGTTCAAAGAGGCGGCGCTTCTTCGGCGGCAGTTGCGCCACCCGTCGACTGAGCAGGGCCAGGGTTTCCAGCAACTCCACCTGGTCGAGCACCGACATCTGCGGGGCCTCCAGCTGCTGCAGCGGGTCATCCTCAAGCCCGGCGAAATCCACAAACAGGCGCTGCTCCCGGGCCTGCCGGCGGCAGCTGTCGACAAACACATGATCGAGCACCAGGAACAGAAAGCCCTGGGGGTCGCGAATCCGCTCCGGCGAGCGGCGAAAGAACAGCAGCGCCTTGATCGCCGTGGCCGCCAGCCACTCTTGGGCACCATCGGCGTTGCCCCGCGCCAACTGCCGGGCGCGGCGCTGCAAACCGGGCAATACCGCCCTCCAGCTGGCTTCGAACAGTTGGTCCGACAGGCCCGCTTGCAGACCGCCCGGCATGGAACAGTTCATCTCCTGCACCTCCCTGTGCCCCGTGATTGCACGGTTCTGGCTGCAGGTTGCGCGCAGGTACGAGGAAGCTTCAGCAGGAAAAACTGCCACTACGGCCCGGGTTTCCGGGGGTTGCGACGGACAAGCACCAGCCGATGAAAACCGGCGTGGACGCCCCGAGTCGACATAGGTATGATGTCGCCCGCACTGCACTCGTAGCTCAGCTGGATAGAGTACTGCCCTCCGAAGGCAGGGGTCGTGGGTTCGAATCCCGCCGAGTGCGCCATCTTCAGCGAAAAAGCCCCAGGTCTTACGGCCTGGGGCTTTTTTGTTGATCCGCGATGCAAAACGGCGCGATGCCCGGACGGCACCCCGCACACATGACGGCCCCGGGCTGTCCTGGCGAGGCGCAACTTGCTACATTCGCCGCCCCCGGACAGGAGGTCCCGATGCTGCGCCATCCCCTGCACAATCAACCCTTCGAGCCCCAGATACGCGACTGGGTCACCTGGTTCATGGGCTATGACATGCCCCCGGCCCTGGATGCCGAACTGAACCGCTACAACCCCAATGACCCGGACGACCGCGAATACCTGGTCCGCCACTACGGCCTGATGCGCCACGGTTCCCGGGAAAATTTCCGGCATCGACAGCGGCTGGTGGAGGTGCTGCAAGCGGCCCTGGATGACCCGGACTACGACTTCGAACAGATCTGGGAGCCCATCGAGGACGACTACGAATACGATCAGTGGCCCAGCAACTGGCCAGGGGTGATCGACAACAGCCGGGACCTTTTCCAGCGCCTGCTGAACGCGGCACGGGAGCGCTGGCAGGAAGACCTGGTCCGCGCGCAATTGCCTTCGCTGGCAGAGTGCCGGGCAATCCCGCACCGTGAGCGTTTCGGCGGGGATTGGCTGTTCGGCATCGACAACCCTGAAGCCTGGCGGGCCGAGTTCGATGTGACCGCCACGCCCTATGACCTGGAGACCCAGGGCCCGCAGTTCCAGGGCGAGCAACTGAGCCTGCACCTGAGCGGTGAACTGCCGCGCTTGTCTGTGCCTGCCAGCTGGCCGGTGATCGAGGCGGCGACCCACTGCAGTTTCGTGCTCAAGGTCCAGGGCATCAGCGAACTGGCGGTCAGCGGCACGCGCTTCGACGGGCGCATGCGCACCCAGCTCACTCGCCTGGGCCCCGGTTATCACCTGCGCCTGGAAATCGGCTTCGATTGCGTGATCGAATGCGTGGCGTTATCTGTGAGCATCGCCGACGTCAAGGGAACACCCGATGAAAAGCAACTTTGAAGTGGCTCTGGAGCGCGAGGAAGTGCTGCAGTTCTTTCGCGGCCAGGGCCAATACCTGACCCGGGACGGCGATTGGGACGAGCACCTGTACTGCATCAATTGGCCGGGGATCTTCGCCTACCTGCGGGACAACGCCGACGGCGCACAGCAACTGAGCGCCAGCTTCGAGCGCTACGCATACAGCGTCGAGGAAAGCATTGAGGACTGTTTCGGCCTGCGGGAAAACCTGTTCTGCTACTACTCGACCCGAGCCCGCTGGGCGCCCGAGAGTGTCGACCTGCTGGGGCAATTGCCGGAACCCTGCCGGCGGCGGATCGTGCAGCGCCTGAGCTGGTATCGCTGGCAAGTGGAAAACCACGCCCGGCTGCTGCCGGAACGGGCCCGGCGCATGACCGCGGACGGTGCCTGCGCCGAGTTCATCGAGTTGCCCGCCACCCCCTACGCCTGAGCGCTGGGGCTGCCAGGGTCACTCCTCCTCGACGGCGTCGGAGTGCGGGTCCGCCTGATCGTCTTCGTCGTCGGCCTGCTGATCGAGGTCCTCGCCCTCTTCAAGGCCAAAGTCCTTGCGGCTTTCCTTGATGGCCTGGCGCAGCTCCGCGCCCTTGATCGGGCAGTTCAACATTGCAGCAATACGGTCGATGCGGGGTGCCATGACCGGCCTCTCACTTTCTGGAAACTGGGCAGATAGTGCGCGTTTTCCGCTGCGACAGCCAACCCCCGCACCTTATTGACGACGCAAGGCTTGCAGGCGCGCGTCCAGATCCTCCTGTGGATAAGTTTCCTGCAGCTGGAGCAGCAACTCGGCCGCCGCGCGGTTCTGACCCTCGTCCCATAGACGCAGCACTGTCTGCAGTTGCTCATTCAATCGCTTGATCGCCCGGGGCGCGGCCGGCGCCGACATGCGCTTGGCCAGCTTGCTCGACTCGGCCCTGGGCTTGGCCATCGCAGGTGGCGCTGCATCAGCGGACGCTTCCATCTCCGGCGCCGCGGCAAAACTGCCGACAGGGGCCGCCGGAGCGATGGGCGAAGGGGCAGCCGGCTCAGGGACGCTCAAGGCCCCGGCCAACTCGGCGGAACGTGGCGCCGCCTGGCGTACCATGGGCGCAGCTGGGGCTGGAGCGGGCGCAGGGACAAAGGCCTGCTCTTGTGGATAGTGCTCCGGGGAAGGCCGCAGCAAACCGATGACCAGCGCCACGCCAAACAGACTGGCAAAAGCCAGTTGATAACGCGGCCGCAGGCAGGCCTGCATCCAGCGTTGCCAGAAGCCGGGCTTGGGCGCCGGGGCTTCGCGGCGGGCAGTGGCCAGGATCAGGGCATCCAGATGGGCCGGTGGTTCCTGGGTACTGTGTTGGCGGATATGCGCCAGCATCTGCTCTTCGGGGGTAGGGGTCTGTCGGGCGTCAGTCATGTGAGTACCTCCTCGGCCAGGAGCCGACGCAATTTTTTCAACGCATAGCGGAAACGGCTTTTCACCGTTTCCAGGGGAGCCTGGGTCAGGCTGGCGATTTCTGGCAGTTCCAGGTCGCCGTGGGCCCGCAGCAAGAACACCTCGCGCTGGTCTTCGGGCAGGTCCTGCAGGGCGGCTTCGATACGCTGCTGGTCGCGGCACAGGCTCAGTTGCTGTTCGGGGCCGGGGGCTTGGTCGGCTTCACCGTGCAGTTGTTCGTCATAGCTGTCGTGCAACGGGTTGCGCTGGCCGTGCTTGCGCCAGTGGTCGATCAAGCGGTTGCGGGCAATCTGGTACAGCCAGGTCCGAAAGCTGGCCCGGCCCTGGGGCTGGCTGGTGCTGCGGATCAGGCTGAGCCAGGTTTCCTGGTAGACCTCATCCGCCAGCTCGGCCTTGCCACACAGGCTCAGCACAAAGCGATACAAGCCCTGGCGATGGCGCTGGTAAAGCACCTCGAAGGCCGCGGGGTCTCCGGCACGGTAACGCGCCAGCAGCGTTTCATCGCTGCTGGCGTCGCTGGTGGATTGGGCAGCAGACATAGGGCGGTTGAACTCCTGTTCACTGCGGGTCTGAGGTCTACTCAAGGCGGCTCTGCACTTGGCTCAAGTCCACGGGCTGCGCCGCCTGGGCTTTCGGCGCCTGAGTTTGCAGGCTTTGCGCCAGCTCCACCAGCTGTACGAACTCGCCTCGCAGGCCGTAAGGGTCGGCACCCTTGGCGCCCTGGGCCAGCTTGACCGTGTCGGCCAGGCTGAAGTTGCCGGTGTAGCGGCCGTCCTTGAGCTGCTGGGAGAACGCCGCCACGGCTGCGGCGAAGCGCAGGTCGGGGCTGGCCGCCGCCAGGCTGCCGGGCTGCTGGGCACTGATGGGCCGTTCGATCAGGCGGCTGCTGCCGCCTTCCGGCGCCTTGTAGCGCAGCCGCAGCATGGCCAGCTCGCCCTGCTTGCCACTCTGTTGCGGCGCCTTGGCCTGGGCATAACGCAGCGGCTCCAGCCAACCCTTCTCGCCAGCCGGGACAATTTCATACAACGCGGTAACCGTATGCCCTGCACCGATTTCCCCGGCGTCGACCTTGTCATTGCTGAAGTCTTCTCGCTTGAGTGCACGGTTCTCATAACCCAGCAGGCGGTATTCGCTGACCTGGGCCGGGTTGAACTCCACTTGCAGCTTCACGTCCTTGGCCACCACCGCCAGGGTCGAGCTGAGCTGGTCCACCAGCACCTTGCGCGCTTCGCGCAGGTTGTCGATGTAGGCGTAGTTGCCGTCACCGGCATCGGCCAGTTGCTCCATCAGGTGCTCGTTGTAGTTGTCCACGCCGAACCCCAGGGTGGTCAGGGAGACACCACTCTTGCGCTTCTCGGCGGCCATGGCCTTGAGGCTGTCGAAGTCGCTGACGCCGACGTTGAAGTCGCCGTCGGTGGCCAGCAGGATGCGGTTGATGCCCTTGTCGATAAAACCCTGCTGGGCCATCTGGTAGGCCAGCTGGATACCCGAGGCGCCCGCCGTGGAACCACCCGCGGTGAGCTGGTCGATGGCAGTGCGGATCTTCGCCTTGTCACGACCGGACGTGGGCTCCAGCACCACCCGTGATTCACCGGCGTAGACCACCAGCGACACCCGGTCCTGGTCCCGCAGTTGATCCACCAGCAGCTTGAGGGTGCTTTTCACCAGGGGCAGGCCTTCACGGCGATCCATGGAGCCGGAGACATCCACCAGGAACACCAGGTTGGCCGGGGCCAGCTCCGCCACCGCGCGATCCGATGCCTTGATGCCGATGCGCAGCAGGCGGGTATGGGGATTCCACGGCGACGGCGCCAGCTCGGTGGTCACGCCAAAGGGCGAGCCGTCCGTGGGCAGGGCGTAATCGTAGGGGAAGTAGTTGACCAGTTCCTCCAGGCGCACCGCGCCCTCCGGCGGCAGGCTGCCCTGGTTGAGCAAGCGGCGGACGTTGGCATAGGCACCCGTATCGACGTCGGCGCTGAAGGTCGAGACCGGTGCTTCGGCGACGCTGTGGATCGGGTTGTCCGGCAGTTTCTGGTACTGCTCCCGGGGCTCGTCGCGGTAACCGGCCACCAGCGAATCCCGTGAGCTAATGGGCGCCGGCATCGGCGCTGACAACCTCATGGGATGCACAGCGCGCTTGGCCATGGTGGCATCGGCATGCTGCACCTCGTACTGCGGCAATGCTCCCTGGGTTGACGAGCCGGCAGCGGATTCGGGCTTGGACGACACACCACAGCCGGCAACTGCCAGCAACAGGCCGGCGGCAAAACCCTGGGCGGCCGGACGAAGGAAATGCACGGGAAGGGACATGGGGCTGACCTCGGAAAGAAATGATCCATTCCCCCCTTCAGACGAAGCCCCTGGGCGATTCGGGTTAAGCCTTCGGAAAAAATTTCACTCAGCGGGAATAGCGGCGCACCACACTGCTGTTGCGCAGTACGTGACCGTTGATCTTTTCCAGCAGTTGGGCGCGGGTCAGCCCGGCGGGCAGGGCTTCCGGCGGCAGGTCCAGGGCGTAGATCTGGATGATGTAGTGGTGCGCGCTGTCACCCACCGGCGGGCACGGGCCCATATAGGAAGTACCGTTGCGGCTGTTGAGGCCGGCCAGCCCTTCCAGGTTCGGCTTGTTGCCGGCACCGGCGGGAATCTGCCGGGTGGTGGGCTTGATGCCGTAGTGCACCCAGTGATCCACGCCCTGGCCCTTGGCCCCGTCCGGGTCGTGCATGACGATGGCGTAGCTCAAGGTCCCGGTCGGGCCGGCGGTCCAGTTCAAGGCCGGGGAATTATTGTGCCCGCCACAGCCCTTGGCATCGCTGGCATTGCCCGTGGTGAACAGCCGGTCATCCGAAACCCCGGGAATGTTCAGGGTAAAACGCTCCTGGGCCTGCACGGGCAAGTGCAGGCACAGCAACGCGGCACCAACGGCCAGCCAAGTATTGCGGGAGGCAAAGCGAGACATACGAAAGCACCTTATTTGCGGATGAGGTCAGGGTGAGCACAAGACTATAGCCTGCACGAAAGAGCGCACTCCTTCGCACCAGGCAAGGGAGCAGATTGAGCTTGAGGACGGGGGTAGTTGTAAATGAATATTTCAGACAGGAATCGCAATGGCGACCACCCTCCACGGCCGGCCGGAAAGAGCGGCGGGCCATCCGCCCGCCTCCTGAAATGATGCACAGGCCTCAGTCCCGGTGGGCCTGCATGTACTGGCGCAGCAACTGGTTGATCCGCGTCTGGTAACCCGCGCCCTGGCCCTTGAACCACTCCAGCACATCGGCATCCAGGCGAATGGTCACGGCCTTCTTGCCCGGCAGGTGCACCTCGGCGCGGCGAAAGAAATCGTCATCCAACTCGGGAATATCAGAAGTATCGATGCCCTGGTCATCGGTTTTCGCCAGGCGATCCCAATCAGTTTTCGATCCGTTGGACATAATATTTAGCCTCCCGCTTAGTGGCTTTTCGCGCCGAGATGATGCGCACCGCATGACCCCGCCGCTCGGTATGGACCACCACGCCCACCAGGGTCCTGATCCAACCGAGGCTGGCCCAGCGCTCCTCGCCATAGTCCAGGCGCTCATCGCGCAAGGACAGCACCGGGCGCTGGAACATCAGCACCGCATCGTTGAAATCGATGCCGTGCTTGAGCATGTTGGCGTGGTTCTTGGCCTCGTCCCATGCAACGTACATAAGCAATTCCGTATTTACAAATGTACATACAGGCTAGCCGACCGTTCGCCAAAAGCGCCCTGGCTAAACACCTGGAAATACAGTCGCAAGCGGGATGGATGTGTACGGAAAAAGCCCTACAACGCTCTCGGAAAAGACGCCACCACACTTGCCTTGCACCCTCGCAAGCCGGCGGCTTATAGTCCGGCCGTCGCCCATATGGCGACCTGGTTTGGCGACCGGAGTAACGAGTACATCGATCCATTAAGCGAGGTGTACTAATGAACCGTTATATATCCCTAACCGGCCACGACTGCCTGATTCCTTCCCTGCTGATCGACACCCATGCGCCCATCGATGTGCTGCACGACGCCGCAGCCTTTCGCATCCGCGCCGCGACCCAACTGCTGGAGAACTTCGCCGCCGAGACCCTGCGCAGCGAACCGGTGCTACTGCAGGAACTGACCCTGGTGTGCAGCATCCTGCTGCGCGATGGCTGTGATCTGCTGGATGTGACATCACGGCGTTTGCAACCGCAAATGACCTAGTCAATAAATAAGGGCGACTTTAAAGTCGCCCGCTGCCTTTAGCGGAAGTTGCTCACTTATATTGCTCAGCAACACATTCATCTCCTTCGGCATTCATTACTTTTGAAATGCATGGTCGGAATATCGATTTTTTTAGTGTTCACAAATATATCAGGAAGGGTTATCGAAAAATCGTCCAACTGCCCCGGCGACAATTGGATAGATATAACACTGGGTCGATTTTTCTTCGCTTCAAAAGTCGTCTGTATTTGCGGAGCAAAAATTTCTCTCTGGTCTCCATTGTTCAATCGCAACACTATATAAGACGAGGATGTACTGATGAACGTAGGGTTTTGCGCATGCATTTTCTGCATGACATGTGCTTGTCGAACAATGGCCTTGGCCTCTTTGCCGAAAGCCCATTGTTGTTCAGGCTTATATGGATGAACCTCAAACTCAATTCTCAATTGAGTGTCTGTTGTACCGGTAATAGATCGAGTAACAGGGTCAAATTCTGGCGTACCTGGCAGCGTGGTATAAACAGTCGCAATCACCGCTCCAGAAAAATCGCCAGGATTTACAATCCCATACCAAAAGGCACTTCGCCTGCCATGACAAGTCGAATTAGAGTGACCCTTATTTATATTCGTAGATTCAGGATGAATATAGGGACCAACACTACATCCGGAAAAAATTAGAAAAACACTAAAAAAAGACAGTCTCAGCATCTGACTCACTTGAATACAAACTCCTGTATTTCACGACCTCCCGCTTCTTTAAATAGTCACCTCTTTCAAAGCTGCTCGTCCCTATCTATAGCCATTAGACTAAAAAACATAACAGCTTTTCGTGTTTGCGGCCTCATATCTCCAAGACTTTATAATTCCATCCCTAGAAACCAAAACAGAATATCGACAATCTCTTATCCACGTTATGTAAAAGCGCCTGCCTTCCCCTTCTTCGAGCACACGATCAAACACTTCATTTCTATTTACCGGCGACCAATACGAATCTCCACACCCTCGACTACAGTCCGAATAAATATGGGACTCAAACTTAGTACCAACCAGAGCATTCATCCCGTCAGTCCAGTGAGAGTATGAAGGGGCACAACCCACAAGCAAAAACAGCACTAAAATAATAGCATTATTTCTTATCACGCCTTTTCTCCAGCAGTTCCTTTTGCAGCTACAAAATCACAATCGAATTAAAGTGATTGGAAACTCAACGTCCTCGCCGTCAACATACATCCAAGATATTGAAAACAGCTTTTTTGATGTTTTTTCATCAAATGGCATGAGTAACATCACAAACTCATCCAGTTCGCAACTATACTCAACACCTCTTATATCTGAGTCATCATGCATCTTCCCGGTTAGTTTTCGCTCAACGCCGTCAACTATAAAAACATAAAGAATTTCCTGAGAGCCCTCAGAATAACAAAGCGACCGAATTACAACGCTACTGCTTATATACGGATTGCCCATTCCATACGTCCTTAAAGCTATAAAGATCCATCTTACGAGTCTTTAATCAACACTCGGCCCGCATCATCACCCCCACTAACAACAACCCAACGCCCTATTTTATTTTCCGAATCCCACATTATTGCACTTCACAAGCCTGTTTTATTCAATGCATTAAAACTAGACGTATACAACAGTATTACCTGCCCAACCAGAGTCAAATTTATTCAGCTTGTTTGCCAAGGTATTCGTAGGGGGGCAGCTCTGCCCCCAACTCAACTTGAGTAGTAAAAATCCCACGATCATTCAGCAGTATCTCACCGCAGGCCGCTCCACAACCTGTGGGAGTAAGTTGCTTTACAACATTAGGATTTACGACTTCATCCAGAACATTGCAGCTTCCACCGGCTCCCGCACTCCCCCCCAAAACAACAGACAATGCCTCAGAGCTCACCTGTTTCCCGGTCTGCTTTTGCAGCTCCCTCAACGCTCGGACGTCGCTGAGCTGCTCCGCTGTCAGTTTGGCCGCTCCACCGGCGACTAATCCGGCTGGTAGTACCTCACTCGCCACAAATTCGGCTAGCCAAATATTGGCTTCGTTAACGCACAGCCCCGGATTAACCTTGCAACCAGCCGTGGAAGCACGGACAAGAACAATGACTTCAGGGGTCGCTGCAGTGGCGGTTACAGCCGCCAACATAGCAGCAGAAAGTACCAGACCACCGCTAGCTCCTTGCTGCGCAATCTTGCCTTTGCACTCGATGTCACACTCGTTGTTATTGGATAACCAACTTCTGTCGGTCCGCCTCAAGCATCTGCGGATCTTTCTGAGCCTTGACCGCGTCAATGGTGCCCCGAGTCCGAATGATATCCATCGCCTGACACAGGCGTTTTTGCTATTTCTCCTTATCGAAGATCGGGCTCAAGGCGTTATTGGCGTGTTCAACATCGCGACTTAGGTTGGCGACGTCCTGCTTCTGCTGGCCTGAATCACGAATCTCCAAGGTGCCGCTGTAGGTTACCGATGAACTGGTAACGCTGACGTTTGCGCTCTGAATCTGGTTTCTAGATTCCGCCGTACTATTTAGCTCGACTACTTCATTACTCCAACCAAAAAAAATTAGATCTTCTCCTAACTAAAAATCACCTACATAGAAAGGAAAAACCACGTCCCCCCCCCGATAAATTTCAAAAACTAATCGATGCATATTTTTCACGCTTTCTGCATTTTTATGTAAAATCTCCTGAATACCCACCCCATATTCAACATATAGCACGACACCTTGACACACTTTCACCTCATCTAAAAAAAGTTGCTCTCCATACTTTAAAAAAAACGAATACACTCCTTTATTTTTCGTCTCGCAACTAACAACCACTAATTTCATAATCTACTGCCCCCAGATTGAATAACCATTCCACGTCCCTTGAAATTCTTTCATATCCATTTTGTAGCTAGTTCCTTTCCATGGATCACGAATCATCACACGCCCGCCGCTATCCAAGCCATCTACCACAACCCAATGTCCGATTTTACTACCTCTTTCCCAAAGCTGAGCAGCCCACGCCCCAGTTGAACTCAGCCCATGAAAAGTCCCTATATCGTCCGCATCAACACCAGATCCAACCCACTTACGAGAGCCAGAAGAGTCTAGCTTATTCAGTACGGAGGCCAGCTGCGTCTCATAGGTTGCTCCGTCACCCGCAAGTTTCGAAATAACATTTTGAGAAGCATTAATCTTGCGATCCCCAAGCATCATTTCAACACAAGCTTGCCCGCAGCTAAGACTATTTACTTGCTTCACTACAGAGGGATCTACCACCTCATTTATTACTTTCCAATTACCACCCGCACCACCTAAAACTTTCTCTGAAGTCAATAAACCATCAGTACCTCCACCCTTCCCGGCTATTCCGAGCATACTACTAAACGTAGTCAGGAAACTCGCATCCTCTACAGCTTGAAACCCAAGGCGAACCCAGTTTCCATTAGCCAAATTGACTGCCCGGGTAGCCTCGCCGATTGCCTGACCTATACCTACGCTGTCGCCCGCATACGTCACCGTCGTGACGGCCATATGGGTAGCAACATTGCGCTCACAAGCAGCGTTCCCTTTACATAGAGGCAGCACTTTCTCTGTATAAACTGCCTCTACGAACTGTTCCCACCCTGCCTGAGCCTCTTTTGTCTCCAACCCGCCCTGCCGGTAGGAAGTTTCTTTCCATGTGTCGTAAGTTTTCAGACAAGCTTGCAGCCCTCCGGAATCACCACAGGATGCTTTGAGTTCGTTGCCAAATTCCGCTACTTGGTCCTTACCCAATTGATGGCCAAAAATATTGACCCCTGTTCCTAAATGATTATTTTCCACAGCATTCTTGCCAGCCCCGGCACCCGCAATTGCACCCGCGCTATCGCCTTTCGCAATTCCCCCCGCAAGCCCAGCGGCTAACGTCGATAGCGCAGCCACTGTCTGCTTTTGTTCTTCACTGAGGGAGCTGGTATCGCTGGTGCCATACAGCTGCTGGGTGATCAATCGAGCAGCCAACTCTCCACCTGCGGCGCCCGCTTCAGCTCATCACATTCCAGCGTCGGCGCATGGCGTAATGGAAGATGGCTCTATCCGTAATGCTTTATGAGACCGAGACGCTGGATATGGCCGAGAACATCACTGGCTTTGCCGAACGGCTACGCAGCCTTCGCAAGCAGAAAAACCTGTCCCAAACCGAGCTGGGGCAACTGGCTGAACTGCACTACACCCACATTGGCCGCTACGAACGTGGAACTTCACGGCCCAGCGGCGACACTTTGAAGCGTCTGGCCGATGCCCTGGATGTCAGCAGCGATTACCTGCTGGAAGGAGCAAGCGATGACGCGGCCAAGGCTAAGTTCGAGGATCGGGAATTGTTGCGGCAGTTTCAGGAAGTCGAGCAGATACCCGAAGAAGACAAGAAGGTGGTCAAGACGTTGCTCGATGCCTTCCTGATCAAAAAACATTTGCAGACGCTGACCCGTTAGCCCTGCAAAAAAGACGCGGGCCTTGAGTGCTCTAACACCCAAGACCCGCTAACCACAAGCAGCTAAACAGGAGCTGAATATGGCTAAGGCCGATCATAGGGCAGCCCTGCCCAAAACTGAACGTTTCGCCACCATCGCAGCCGATTTCTACCCGCCGTTGAGTGGCACCGAGTATCCCCACGCTTCCATTACGTGGGCATTGGTTGCAGCAGGCGGGATTTGAGGTCAATCAGAAGATTAGAATTGAGGTCAGTAAGAATAGGAGTGAAACATAGAAATCTCCCCGGCTAGCCGGGGAGATTTTCATTCCTTTTCTTCAAGGTAAGGCCAATATTCTGGCCCTTCATCCTTTTTTATCCAAATCCGAGCGCATACAGGGCAAATAATAACATCTTTGCCAGTTGCTTCTATACGATCAAAAAATTCATCAAAAGGAACTCTTCCTTTATCAGCCTGCTCCGCAAAATCATACAGTAGCTTATTTGAAACAAGAGTGAACTCATCTGAAGTAGGAGAGCTAACCAAGCTAATGACATGGGAGCATCTACATAGAAATTTAGACACTTTTACCTCCCTAACAGGCTATTAATAGCTTGCCTATCTAACTGAATAGTTTTTTCCCCCTGAGAGAAAATCACTTGCTTCAGAGGAATTGGTTCCCCCCCTTTGTTTTTCCCAAAAGCTGCAGCAGCAGACTTATACATATCTACTTTGCTAAAACTCTCAGGAACGACCACCACCACTGAATTTGCCTGCCCTTGAACAACTTTCTTCTCAATCTCTCGAGAAATAGTCTTAGGGTTCAAATTATTTGGCGCGTAAACGTCAACCTTCCCAAACCCTTGAACGTTGAATTCAGCAGTAGGCAAGCCAGATATGCCTTTTTTGCTTGCCTCCAAGGGTACATGGACGTCATAGCCAAGATTTTAAATAGCTTTCAGTCCTTGTTGCTCCGAAGCACTCAGACTCTCAAATGTCTTTCCGTTCTCGAAGGAAACACTTCCTTTTTGGGGAACTACAGAAGTCCCAGTTCCTTTTGCAGCATTAAACTTAGCTTATTTTCCCGCCGCCAACTCTATCGCAACAGCTAACTTCAACTGAGCATGACGCCCCCGAATTAACTTTTTATAACCATTAACATCAATAATGGAAAAATTTTCAGGCTCGGCATCAGCACTACCCCGAGAAAGTTCAAACTTAACTACAGCAGAGCCATTTACTAGAACCACATAAAAATCCTCACCTTGATCGGGAGTATGGCTTAGCACATAAGCAGACGACAAAGAGCCAAACACCCGCTCAAGAAACTTCAGAACAAATATATTTTCGAATATATATGCTGCTGACGAAATGAGAGTCGCTCTAATTTCCTTCTCAGCAGCATTCCCTACAAATTTCATTTGATCACTCCTGGGAATGCGGAAACCAAATTTCCTGCCCCATCCGTCAGCACGCTCATTTTAGATGTCGGAGAAAAGTTATTAAACTTATCAGTCCCAATACTTCTCCCCAAGTCAACCTCACGTACATATCGAGGTCCATCGGCACTCGGCAGAATCTTAGTTATTGGTGTGCTAACAACCTCTTTACTTTGCAAAATTTGACGTAGTTCCTCTTGCGGAACAGTAAACTGACTTTTGTTTTTTGTTAGTGAATAGTGCTCATTTGTCAGATGATTCCAACCGGCGCCCTCTGCCTGGCTTCCGTTCCTTAGATTTACCCGACTTTGTACTCTACCAGGGACTTGCAAGGCGGTTTCTACGGTTTGTGTCCCTTTTGCAGCTACTCCGAGCATACTACCAAGCGTAGCCAGTAAACTCGCATCCTCTACGACTTACAACCCAACGCGAACCCAGTTTCCATTAGCCAAATTGACTGCCCGGGTAGCCTCGCCGATTGCCTGACCTATACCTACACTGTCGCCCGCATACGTCACCGTCGTGACGGCCATATGGGTAGCAACATTGCGCTCACAAGCAGCGTTCCCTTTACATAGAGGCAGCACTTTCTCTGTGTAAACTGCCTCTACGAACGCTTCCCAGCCCGCCTGAGCCTCTTTTGTCTCCAACCCGCCCTGCCGGTAGGAAGTTTCTTTCCATGTGTCGTAAGTTTTCAGACAAGCTTGCAGCCCTCCGGAATCACCACAGGATGCTTTGAGTTCGTTGCCAAATTCCGCTACTTGGTCCTTACCCAATTGATGGCCAAAAATATTGACCCCTGTTCCTAAATGATTATTTTCCACAGCATTCTTGCCAGCCCCGGCACCCGCAATTGCACCCGCGCTATCGCCTTTCGCAATTCCCCCCGCAAGCCCAGCGGCTAACGTCGATAGCGCAGCCACTGTCTGCTTTTGTTCTTCACTGAGGGAGCTGGTATCGCTGGTGCCATACAGCTGCTGGGTGATCAATCGAGCAGTCAGCTCTCCACCTGCAGCACCTGCAGCGCCCGCTATTGCCGAGTTACCTTGGGCCTGGGCAACGGCAGCTCCCAGCACAGCGTGAGCCATTGTGTTGAGGGCTGGATTGTCACCTGTGGATTTCTTGATCAACTGCGCCAGATACGGTGCCGAGGCGCCAGCCAGGGCAGAGCCGATATCCCCACCGGCCAATCCTTGCAGGGCGGCGGTGACGGCTTGGGCTACTCGCTGGTAATCACCACCCGTACCGTATTTGCCCATGATCTGCTGATAGGCATCAGTAGCAATCAGCTTCGTCTGGTACTTCTCAACCTCCTCTTTGCTGGCATTGCTTCCTGGTCGATAAATACCTTTCTCTTCAAGTTCCTTGCTCGCCTCTTGATCGGCCTTCAACTGCCCCTCGGTCCGAACAATGTCCGTCACCTGAGTGCCAATCTCGCCAATCAGCTGCACCTCTCGCAGGCGCTTCTGCTCCTTCTCCTTGTCGAAGATCGGGCTGATGCTGCCATTGGCGTGTTCGACGTCGCGGCTGAGGGTGGCAATGTCCTGCTTCTGCTGGCCTGGATCACGAATGTCCAAAGTGCCGTTGGAGATTGCCGATGAGGTGGTGCCGCTGGCACTGCCGCCGTGGTTGTAGGCGATCAACATGCCGCTGGGCATGTTGCTGGTGAAGCCATCAGCACCGCCGTTACCGCTGCTGACGCTGGCGCTCTGCATCTGGCTTTTGTATTCGGCCTCGTTCTTGAGATCGCTCCAGCCCAGGGTGCCCGTGCTCAGGCGGTTTTTGTCGGTTTCTGCGGTGCTGGCGATGACGCTGCCATCGAGCTGGGTGTGCTTGCCCACTTCAACCTGATAGCCGCCCTTGCCGGCAAACAACCCGGTCTGTTCCTGCACGCTCTGGTACTTGGAGTCGATCTTGCTCTGGCTGACGCTGACCGAAGCGCTGCCGGTCATCGTGCCGAACGTGAAGCTGGCACCACCGCTGACATTGCTCTGCTTGGACTTGTAGTCGTCGGTGTCTTGCAGGCTTTGCAGCGTGAGGTCGCGCCCGACCTTGGCCGTGATCTTGTCCGCATTGACTTGCGCACCCTTGAGAACGGCGTCCCGCCCACTGATCAGGCTCGCCTGGTTACCGGCGTCCAGGGTGGTCTCGGTCCAGGTGGTGCCGGTGCCCTTTTCCTTGCCCACACCCTTGTTGCCGTTGGCGAAGATACTCAGGCCTGCGCCGTTGGGGCCAACGCCCAAGCTGACGCCAATGGCACCGCCACTGCTGC
This sequence comes from Pseudomonas protegens CHA0, assembly GCF_000397205.1. Classification (NCBI taxonomy): domain Bacteria; kingdom Pseudomonadati; phylum Pseudomonadota; class Gammaproteobacteria; order Pseudomonadales; family Pseudomonadaceae; genus Pseudomonas; species Pseudomonas protegens. The sequence continues at coordinate 203,095 of NC_021237.1, read as the reverse complement.
TGTTCTTGCCATCAAGCTTTTGCCGGTTGGCCGCGGCCTCAAGCTGGATGTCACGCTCAGCGGCCAGCAGCACGTTATTGCCTGCCTTGAGTTGGCTGCCTTGCACGCGGATGTCGCCATCCGTCGCAGCGGTGCCACTGCCGGCCGCCACGATGGAGAGGTTGTTGCCGCTGGTCAGGCTACTGCCCTGACTGACCACCTGTTCCTGAGTCTGCTTGGAACTGGACTGTTGCGAGCCCAGGGAAATGCTGATGCCGACGAACTGGCCGATGTTATCGCCGTTCATCCCGCCGCCCTGTTGGGCCGCTTGCCAGGCCTGGACACCGGTCAGGCCGGCCTTGATGCCTTGCAGGGCAGAGAGGCGGCTATCGTCCTCCTCCTTGGCCTGCTTGGTGGTCTGGTACGCGGCGTCGACGGCACTGCCGACGGTTCCAGACAAGGCCAAGGTCAGGCCGCTGGTCTTGGTTTTGGAGGTTTGCTCGCTCTTGTTGTGATTTTCCGCCGCGAGGATGTTGACGTTCTGTCCGACGAGGCTGATGTCCTTGCCGGCAATGACGTCGGAGCCTTTCAGAGTCAGGTCCTTGCCGGCCTGGATATCGACGTTGCCGAGCACACTGCCAATGGTGCTGGCCTTGGCGTTTTCGGTGGTGCTGGAAGAGGTGTTCTTCGCACTGGTGGAGCCCAGGGTGAAACCAATCCCGCCACTGCTCAACAGGCCGGACTTTTTCTTCGATGTCGAATGGCTTTCTTCGCTGGTTTCGGTAGCGCTGTCGATCTCGACATTACGTCCCGCGACCAGGCTGGTGGAGTGGGTGGAGACAATATCGCTGGCGGTTGCGCCAATGTCTTGGCCGGCCCGTATGACCACCGTATCGCCACTGACGGAGGAGCCCTGTTGGGTGGTGGAGCTGCTGCTGTCGATCCGTGTTTTCTGGCTGCTGGACAGCCCGGAGCTGCTGGTCTTGGTCTTGCGGTAATAGCTGTAGTCACTGTTTTGCGCGGCGCTGAGGTTCACATCACCGCCCGCATAGAGATACGCCTCATCCCCCGCCGTCACTCGGCTGGCCGTCAGCGCAAGATCCTCACCGGCCTTGAGCGCCACATTGCCGCCCGCCACCAAGGTGGTAGCTACCTGCTGAACATGATCCTCCTGGCTGGTCACCTTCTTGGTCTTGCTCGCCGAATGCTGCTCGTTGGCCGCCGAGATCAGGTTGAGGTTGTCCGTGGCGGTCATCGCCACATCGCGCTTGGCCTCGATCTGGCTGGCGATGGCCGTGATGTCGCGCCCGGCGCTGATGGCCAGGTCGCGACCGGCCTGCAGGCTGGAGCCGTTCTGGGTCACGCTGAGGTCGTTGTAGCGCACGCCGCGGTCATTGCTGACCACCTGTTCCACAGCGCTCAGGTTGACGTCGCGACCGGCCTTGAGGCAGGTGTCGGCTCCGCTCTTGAGTACGCCGCCGTTGTTGTTGATGTCGCGTCCGGCACTGATCACCAGGTTGTTCGCCGCCTCTACCCGGGCGGCGTTGTCGACGAAGTCGCGCTGCTGGGCGTAGCTGCCGTTGCTGCTCTGGTGCGAGGTCAGGGTGCGCTCGTTGATGACGTCGCCCCAGGTTGCGGCGAGGCTCACGTCACGCCCGGCGATGATGCCGCCGGCCTTGTTCACCAGGTCGTTGCCGGCCAGCAGGTCAAGGCGACTACCGGCTTCCACCAGGCCGCTGTTGATCAGGTTCTGCCCGGCCTGGGCCGACAGGTTGTTGGTCGCGCGCAGGGTGCCGACGTTGTTCAGGTCCTGGCCGGCGATCAGGTTGACGTCGTTACCCGCGATCAGGGCGCCGTTCGGGGCCAGTCGGTTCTTGGCCTGGGCCAGGTAGAGCACGGGCACCAGCACTTGTTCGCCGTTCACTTCATGGCTTTCCAGCCAGACGATGTCGTGGGTCAGGGCCGCCACCTGCTCGGAGGTCAGGGCCACGCCCACCGCCAGGTTGAGCTGTTGCCGGCTTTGAATGGCGTTGTCCATCAGGTACTTGAACAGCTGTTCGTCGCTGTTCTGGCCGTCGATAAAACGCTGGCCGGTACGGGCTTGTACCGCTTGTTGAATCAGCTTCTGCTCGTAGAAGCCATCCCCCAGGCGTTTGGCGCTGTCGTCCGGGTTGTAACCGAGGCTGGACAGCAGGTAGTCCGAGCTCATGAACTGCTTGAGGTCGGTGAGTACCGGGTTGGTTTCTATCAGGTACTTGTGCGGCCGGGTAAGGTTCGCGGCATCCGGCAGGCCGGCGATCTGCGCCGGAGCTGGTGCGGCGCTGCTGCTCTGACCACTGAGGCGGAACAGACCGTTCTGCCCAGCGGGCAGACTAAAGCCAGGCAGGGCCAGGGGGTTGACCTGTTGCTGGGTCAGGTCTGGGGGCAGTTGCGGGTTGAGGCTGATGCGAGTGGCGAAGGCGGTACCCGGTACTTGGGTATCGGTACGCGCACCGCTGCCGACATAGGTGTAACCCGGACGGACCACGCTGCTGTCGAAGCCATTGCCGGCCTTGATGCTCACCGCTCCCCCGGCCTGGATCACTGCGGCATAGCTTTGATCACCACCGGCGAGTTTTTTCGTCGTCCCCAGGCCGACCCACTCACGTTCGGTCATGCCGATAAAACCGGCCAGCGCGCCTTCCAGACCACCCAGGTCATCAGGCGTATAACCCGCACTCTGGAACCAGTATCGGTTGGTGACAGCGTTAGCGACGTTGTACCAGGCACTGGCATTTTTGGTCCGCGCCGACATGAACACCCGGGTGGTTTCGGTCTCGCCGGTTTCCACGCCGCTGTGGGTCAGGTTGTTGACCGTGGCCATCAGGTTGCCGGCCGCGCTGATACTGCTGCTCTGGTTCAGCAGGTCGCCAGCGTTGATATTCAGGTTGACGCCAGCGGCAATGCTCGACGCCGCACTCGCTTCGGTGACTTCGAATTTGTCGCGCTGAACGATCTCCCACACGTGATTGCGTTTGCCGCCACAGTCACCGGCGTTGTAGCCCTCGATGCAGGCGACTTCAGCGATTCTGGCGGTGTAGATGCCGCCGTTGTTGGTGGCCAGCACATCGCGCATGTTCTCAAGGGTGCTGGCTGCAAGCGTCATGGAACCATCGCTTTGCAGGGTGCCGGAACGGTTGGCGATGCGGCTGGCCAGAGCCCCCTGACCATCGCGATCGATCGTCAGATGACCGAGGCTGTAAACGTTGCCGTAGCTGTTGGTCAGGGTGTCGACCCGCAGCCCCATGTCGTCGCCACTGAACACCAGCCCGTGATCGTTGAGCAGGCCGCCGGTGGTCAAGGTCAGGTTCTGGGCAGCCCCAAGGGTGCCCTGATTGTTGATGCCACTCGCGTTGAGCGTGAGCCCGGCCGCAGCGCTCAGGCGCCCTGCGTTGTTCAATTGGCCGAACACCGAGACTGTGGTGTTGCCGCCGCCAGCAATACTGGCACTGTCTGCCAGGTCCACTTGGGCAGCTTTTAGGTCCAGTTGCCCAAAGCTGCTGAGTCGGCCCTTGCTGCTGTAATGACCACTGAGGTCGATATTGACGCCTGCATCACTGCCGATCAGGCCGTCATTGATCCAGTTCACGCCGCTGCCTATCAGGCCATTGCCGGCTAGGAGCTGGCCCGTACGGGCCTGTGTCAGGTGGTTGACGTTGACTGTCAGTTTCCCGGCCTGGATCGAGCTGCTGTTGGTCCAGCGTTCGCCTTCCAGGGTCAGCTGGCCGGCGGTTTTCAGGCGCCCGCCCACATCCTCGAGGTTGGCCATGGACAGGCCGAACAGGCCGTTGCCGCTGTGCAGCACGCTGCCGCCACGGTTGTTGAAGCTGCCAGCGTCGAAGGCCAGGTTTTGGTTGGCGGTTTCCAGAGAGCCATCGCGGTTGTCGAACAATCCTCCGAGCTCCAGCCGTGTATCGCCACCGTCTCCCAGGGCGCGCAATTGGCCGGTCTGATTGTCGAGGCTGGCGGCCTTGATCGTCAGGCTGCTGTCGCTTTCGATGATGCCCTTGTGGTTATTCAGAGCGCCGCTGAGGTCGAAATTAATCTGCTGGCCGGCGATTTGCCCGTTGTTGCCGCTGTTGTCGAAATGGCCGCCGCTAACTTTGACAAGGCCCTTGGCGTAGAGGCCACCGTTGCGGTTATCGAAATCGTCGGTGGTGATCAGCGCATCGCCGCTTTGCGCGGAAATCCGCCCGCCGTCGTTGTCTATGCCAGCCAGGGCCTTGAGGGTCAGGCGCTGGGCCTGGGTCACGCCGCCCTGGCGGTTGTTGCTCGGGTCGTAGCCGTTTTTCAGCACGCCGCGTAGATCGGCGGTCATCGCGCCTTGCACGCTAGAAAGCACGCCCCCACGGTTATCCAAGTGGCCGGCGCCGATGTTCAGGTTACCGTTCCTGGCCAGGATGCGACCACTCTGGTTGTCGATGTCGCCGGTGCTCAGGTTCAGAGCGCCTTGGCTCTGCAGGGTGCCCTTGCCATTGGTGAGGCTCCCGGCCTGAACGTGCAGGCCGCCGTTCTGGCTGTAGATCAAGCCATCACCGCTGTTCTGCAGTGCGCCGTCCAGGGTCAGGCTCAGTGGGTCGTTGGCCATCAAGGTCCCACGGTTACGATTGTCCAGGCTGGCAGCGAACAGGCTCAGCAGGCCCTGGCTGGCCATCTGGCCACCCCGATTGTCGATCTGCCCTGCGCGTTCGATGCGCAGCGGGCCGCCGCTGGCCAGCTTGCCGTGGGTATTGTTCAACGCGCCCAACAGATTAAGGGTGACGGCGGTTTTGCCGGTGAAAGTGCCGGTACCATTGTCCAGGTCGGTGCCGGTAAAGGTCAGGTCACCCGCGGCGTCAAGGGTGCCGCCGTTGTTGCCCAGGGTCATGGCCTGCAGGGTCAGGGTCGCGGCGCTGTCGATGGAGCCGCCCTGGCTGTTGTCCAGCAGGTCGCGCAGCTTGAGGCTTTGCTCGCCGGCGCTGGAGATCACCCCCTGGTGGCTGTTGTCGAGGCTGGCGGCCTTGACGTCCAGAGCCTGCTGGCTGACTAGGCCTCCGCCCTGGCTGTTGTTCAAGGCGTCGCTGAGGGTGATGTCGACACCGCCCTTGAGGCTGGAGACGGTGCCCTTGTTGCTGTTGTTCAAGCCTGTGCCGTTGAGGGTCAGGCCCTGCCAGCCCGACAGCAGCCCGCCCTGGTTGTCCAGCTCAGCGCTGCCGGTGATGGTCAGGGTCTGCTGCGCCAGTACCACGCCGGTGAGGTTGTCCATGCCGGCCAGTACCAGGGTGCTGCTGCCCTGGCTCGACAGCTCGCCGCCGCTGTTGCCCAGGTGGCCCAGGGTGGCATTGAGGGACTGCTGGCTCTTGATCAGGCCGCCCTGGCCGTTGCGCACCTGATCGGCATTGAGTTGCAGGCGCTCGGCGCTCAGCAGCTTGCCCTGATGGCTGTTATCCAGAGTCCCAGCGCTGACCGTTACCTGGCGCTGCCCACTCAGGGTGCCGCCCTGGTTGTCCAGGGTCTGGGTGGTCGTGACCGTCAGATCACGGCTGGCCACCACGCTCTTGCCAGTGTTGTTCAGGTTTTGCGCCGTCAGGGTGACATCGCCGTTCGGGTTGCTGCTGTTGTCGAGGTTGACCCCGGCTTCGATGATGCCCTGATTGTTCAGTTGCCCGCCGCTGCCCAGGTTGATGCTGTTGGCCGCCGCCAGGGTGCTGTGGTTGTTCAGGTCGTCTTGGGTTTGCACCTTGAGCTCGGTGCCGGCGTAGACCGCGCCCTGGGCCTCCAGGCTTTGCGCCTTGATCGCCACCGCGCCCTTCTCCGCGCTTGCCTCCGCCATGCGCAACTGGCCGTTGGCATCCAGTTGGATATCACCGCCACTGGCGATCAGCTTGCCGTCGAGCTTCACCCCCACCCCGGCCTCGGTGCCCACCAGTTTGATGGCCCCGGCGTACATGCCGCCCAGGGCTGATGAGTCGATGGCCAGTTGCGGTGCATCCGCCGGGTTGGCGGTGCGGGCCGTGGCGTTCAAGGTCTTGGCGTCGACGTCGTTGGCCCCGGCGATCACCGCCAGGTGCCTGGCCTGGATCTCGGCGTTGATCTTGGCGCTGCGGGTGATGATTTCGAACTGGTCGATATTGCTCGCGTTGAGGCCCGCACCCTCGATGGCGACGCTGCCCTGGTCCACCTGGTAACGCTGGATCTGACCGTTCTCAACCACCGGTTTGCCGGTGGTCAGGGTGGCTTTCGGGGTGTTGATAAAGCCGCAGCCGTTGCAGCTCACGCCATAGGGGTTGGCGACGATGACATGGGCCGACTGCCCGGCCACTTCGGTGTAGCCCTTGAGCTGGCTGGGGCTGCCGCCGTTGACCTCGTTGAGGATCACATTGGCCGCGCGGCCGCCCAGGTTGGGGTTGCCGAGGATGATTCCGCCGAGCTGGGTTTCCTGGGTGCGGTTGATGGCGTTGTTGAGGATCACCCCCTGCTGGCCGACGTTGTAGTCGCTGAACTTGTTGTGCGACAGGCCGCCGCCATTTGGCGTGGCAATGTTGACGATGGGCACGCCATTGCCCGCCTGGCCGAGGCTGGTGCCGCTGCCGTTGACCACGATGCCGTCGGCCATCGCCACCAGCGGCTGCCAGAACATCACGTTGGCCAGGACGAACGCCAGGCTGCGCTTGGACAAGCCGCAGAACGAATCACGCGCTTGCAGGGTGGCGGAAGGCTGGCGGGCCAGAAAGGCGAGTTGGCGAACGTCCATGTCAAAAGCCTCAATGAATCAGTGCAATCAGAGATAGAAATCCAGGCGGAAATGGGTCGGGGTTTCCCGTTCACTCAAGGCTTCGGGACGTTCGAGGGAATGGGTAAAGCTCACGCCGGTGACAAGGTGGTGGCCCATCGGGCGAGTCCAGCGCAGGTGGTTGCGCCAGCAGTAGCCGCTGTCGCCGTTCAGGCTCGGGTCTTTGTAGCCGCGGATGAAGGACTGGGCGCCCAGGTTGAAGGTGGTACCAGGCATCGGCGCGACAGCGGCGCTATGCAGCGCGCTAAACAGCAGCAGGCAGGCCAAGGCACAGCACAACCTCATCCCGAGCGTAGAGAGAGACATATCCGATCCTTCGAAAGCGTGACGACAAGAGCTACGAAGGACGTGACGCTAATAAGCTATTACTGCATCGTCAAATGACTGCCGAAGAATCGCCAATAAAAATCAAATCAAACTTTCAAACAACTTTACGAGATAAAAAACATGCAGTTCCATCATGGAGCCGCCCATTTTAAATTTTGAAATATTTAAAGAAAAAATCACCTTAAAGCCTTTTAAATCAAGGCTATATAGCTTTAAAAAGTTTGAGCAACAATAGGAGATTGCACACTTACAAGAGCCAACGCCCGTACGCAAGAACCCTGTTTCTCACTCTCTCGCTACGATAAAGAACAACTCACCCGCAACCACATCCGGAGCGACAAACCCACGCAGAAACCCCAAATAAATCAATAACGCATTGATTTATTTACTGAAAATAGAATCAGACAATTCCCTCTGCAAATTCAGAAGAGCCGTCCCCCCCCCAGGGCTCATCCCCCCTGGGCAATCAATCTTCTCCTGTCTTCTTGCCTTCATCCCCTTCCGAACGCAGATGGATCACCCGCGGTGGCGGTTCCACCCTCAGCGGCGGGTGCTGCTGGTCTTCGGGAAGAATGCGATAGAACTGCGTGGTGACGTGGCTGATACCGCCCTCCTCGTCGTTGTGCACGATCATGGTGCCGGGCTGGCGCATCTGGGCGAAGGTCGCGTCGTTGAGCTTGAAGGTTTCGCTCAGGCGCTTGTCGTCTACCACGGGTGCCGGCAGCCGGGGCGGGTAGCTCTTGTTGCGACGCTGGCGGTAGCGGGCCCAGGAAATCAGCAGCACCGCATTGAGTACCGCCACCCAGGCATAGAACTGCAGGGTGGTCAGGGCATCGAGCATGCCCGCTTCGATCCGCGGCCCTTCATGGCTGTCTAGCAGCGGAATGAGCCCACGAACCAGCAAGTACAGCAGGCCTACCCAGGCCAGTACGGTGAGGACAACGTCGACGATCACCATGAACGGACGCTGGCGGGTTCGGATGATTTTCATCAGCGCACCTCCTCTTCGTCATCGATGGGTTTGATGCCGCGGTCCGGGCTGACCCAGCGCGCGCGTTTCTGGTGTTCGCCAAACAGCACCCGGGGAAAGCTCACCAGGGTGGTGAACAGGCTGATGAACCAGAATACCAGCGGGTACCAGACCACCCAGAACATGGTTTTCCAGAGGTCTTTTTCATAACGGCGGTCGATCAGGATACTCACCGCGAACTGGGTCAGGCAGACCATCGCCAGTACCAGCCCGGTGAAGGCCGGTGGGACGATGGTGTGCACCGCGACGGCCTCGGGCATGACGATGAACTTGCCCAGGGCCCAGAAGATCACCGACAGCAGGAAGGTGAAGGCCCAGCCGGTGGACAGGCAGTAGTCGAACAGCAGGGTCCAGAGGTAGCGGTGGCGCCACTCCCAGATCCCGCGGATGTTCTTGAACAGCACCTCGGCGCCGCCCTGGGCCCAGCGCAGGCGTTGCTTCCACAGGCCGCGCAGGGTCTCCGGCATGAGGATCCAGCACAGCGCCCGCGGCTCGAAGAACACGTACCAGTGGTCCAGTTGGAGCTTCCAGCTGATGTCGATGTCTTCGGTGATCATGTCCGGGCTCCAGTAGCCCACCCGGTGCAGGGCGGTGCGACGGAAGGCGACGATCACCCCGGAGACGGTGAAGACTTTGCCGAACACCCGCTGGGTGCGCTTGATCAGGCCGATGATCGAGGAGAACTCGCCCACCTGGACCCGACCCACCAGGGTCGAACGGGTGCGGATCCGCGGGTTGCCGGTCACGGCGCCCAGGCGCGGGTTGTCCAGCATCGGCGCCACCAGGTAGGCCGCCGTGTTGGGCGCCAGCAGCGCATCGCCGTCGATGCACACCAGGTATTCGCTGTGTGCCGCCACCGCGCCCATGCGCAGGGCCACGGCCTTGCCCTGGTTCTGCGCCAGGTGCAACACCCGCAGGCGCGGGTCCTGGGCGGCAAGGCGGTCCAGCACCTCGGCGGTGTTGTCCTTGGAGCCATCGTTGATGGCGATCACTTCGATGTTCGGGTACTGCTGGGCCAGGGCCGCATGAATGGTGTCGGCGACGTTGTCGCCTTCGTTGTAGCAAGGAATGAGGATGCTGATCAGCGGCTCACCGGCCAGGGGCGGCGGCAGGGTGTCGTCGCTCCACGGCCAGTGGCGCTCCCAGTGCATCCAGTAATACAGGCCGCCGGCGATCCACAGCGCCGACATGAACAAGGGGTAGTAGAAGACGAAGTCCATGAGGAATTCGCCGGTCAGCACGAAGATCAGCCCCAGGGGCACGCCGAGAACGAGCGCCAGGACCACCAGCGCAAAGATACGATCCACCATGATTCAAGGGCTCCATTTGTTGGAGAGCGCGGGCCGCAGAGTCTTCAGGTCCGGTGAGTTCTCGAGGAAGTTGTCCGGGTAGTAGCCGAAATTGGTCGCGCCCTGGCGCTTGAGGCGGCCCATCCAGTCCGCCAGTTGCTGGGCGGAGAGGTCGCTGGCGGGCTTGCGGGCCCAGTCCCGGGCCTGCAGCTCGAACACCGTGCGCTGCAAGGCACCGGGGCGGGCGCGCACCTGGTCCACCAAGGCTTCGAGCCAGGGCCCGGAATGCCGCTGGCTCTGGCCTTCCATCAGCGGCATGGCCATGGGCGCGGTCCAGTCGTAGCTGACCAGGAAATCATCGAGGTTCTGGGCGAACCAGGTTTCACTCTGCGGGTTGATGATCGGCTCGGCGAACAGGTTGCGCGCGGTCTGCACCTGCGGCCCGCGAATCGCCCGGACCTTGGCGGCCAGCTCATGGGTGAAGTCGATCAGGTAGCGGCTCTTGAAGCGGGTCCAGCGCTGCAGGGTGGCCGGATCGTCGCGCAGGGCGGCCATGGAACCCGGCAGGCCCTGGGCCGCATAGGCGCGCAAGGCCCCGGGGCTGGCGTCTTCGAAATCCGAGAGCACGGCGTCGTCGTGGAACAGAATGCCGTCCACCGACGTCATGCGCGCCACGTCCTCGTAGAGGTCGCCGATCTGCCGGCGCACAGTGGGGTCGAAGGGCGACAGCCGCTGGTACTGCTTAGGATCGATGGTGCTCTGGCCGGTGGCCGGATCCCAGCGCGTGACCCGGGGCAGCCGGGCGTCCAGGGCGAAGCTGAGCACCGGCATCCAGGCATAGACCTTGACGTGGGCCCGGGTGCGCAACTGCCAGGCGACCCGGTCGAACAGGTCGGCGCGCATCGGCAGGTGCCGGTTGGGGAAATACAGCGACTGCACCAGGCCGTCGCCCTTGGGGTCGGCGAAGGCCTGGAGGAATACGGTGTTGGCCCCCAGGTCGGCCATGCGCTGCACCAGCTTGCCGAGGTTGACCTCCTGCTGCTTGGGATCCGGGTCGTAGACGTTGTCCAGGTCCACGTGCACCACGCGCATGGGTGCGGCGGTCTCGGCGCCGACAATGCTGTTGGAGAAGTGGATGCCGTCCGGGTCCGAGACCACCAGGAAACGCGGGCTGCTCATCAGGTTGTCGAGTGTGTCCAGGCCGTCGTCCAGGGTCAGGGCCAGCTTGAAGCCCTGGCTGTCCACCACTTGCAGGGTGGAGCCGTCGGCCGTGCCGTAGGGCCAGACCCAGATCCGCGGGCGATAGCCGGCCACGGCCAGGATCTTGTTCGAGATGGCGGTCACGTCCTGGCGCATCCGCGCCTGGAAATCCGCCTCGCTTTCATAGCGCCCGGAGGCGGCGTCAAAACGGCGGGTCGCCGCCGCCGGCTGCAGGTTGCCCTGAGGGTTGGCAAGAATGCCCAGGTGGCTGTGGTCGGTATGGGCGGCGATTTCCACCAGCCCGGAACGGGAGATTTCCCGGACCTGCGCCCAGGTCAGGAACTGTGAGCGGGGCCGCAGCTCGCCGGCGAAGTTCACCGGCTGGTCGGCCGGGGTGTCGATCCAGGTACCCACCGGCGCCAGCACCGCAGGCCAGTGATAGCTGCGCAGCACCGGCAGCACCCGGGTGTAGAAGCTCGAATAGCCGTCATCGAAGGTCAGCAGGATGGCCTTGGCCGGCAGTTCGGGGCCGCCGTTACGCGCCGCCAGGATCTGGTCCACGGTCACGGGCCGGTAGCCGTTTTCCCGCAACCAGGCCAGTTGCTCGATCATCCGCTCGGTGCGCACCGCCACCACCCGTTGGTCCGGGTCGCGATCCTCGATGTCGTGGTAGGCAATGCCCAGCACGTGGTTCTTCGGCCAGGGCGCCTCGGTGTTGGGCAACGGCCGTTGCGCCGGGGCGAGAAAGTCGGCGGCGGGCTGGGAACAGGCGCTGAGAACCAGGGCTCCCAGCAGGAGGATGCAACGGTTGATCAGGCGCATCGTCACACTCTTCTCTAGAAGCGATAGGTAAGGTCGACAGCCAGGCGCAGGTCGGTTTCCCGATCGCCGTCGTAAGGCCGGTTGATCACGCTCAGGACTCCGCCGATGTCGAACACGTCGTTCCAGCTGTAGCGCTGGCCGTAGCTGAGCAGCCCCACCGCTCCAGTGGAGTAGCCGCGTTCGCTGTAGGTACCGGCGCCGGCCTGGAACTGTTGGCTCCAGGAGGTCTGATAGCGGTGATAGAGCACGTGGTTGACGGTGACGGTGGGCAGGACGCTGAGGTCCGCCTCGGGGTTGTAGTAGGGGGTGTCTTCCAGGGTGTTGTGGCTGGCGCCCACTTCCAGGCCGAGGTCGACCTGCACTTTCGGCGAGCGGTAGACCCCTTCGCGGCCCGTGAGCAGGGCCTCGAACCGATTGTTGCCGTCGCTGAAGTGCGATGGGCTAAGGGACAGTTTCCACTCGCGGCTTTCATTGGCCCGCCAACGCAGGAAGGCGCTGCCGCCGTTGGCGCTGATATCACTGTTGAGGGCCCGCAGCGGGGTGTTGGCAGAGAGGTAGTCGAGGCTGCCGCCGTATTGCCAGTGATCGTCGATGTCCCGCGCCAGCGACACCCGGGCACCGGTCTTGTCGCCGTAGCCATAGGAATGGTTGGAGACTTCCGCTTCCAGGGTCATGTCGCGGGTGCGCCGCTCGACCCCCAGGACCTGCCAGCGGTGATGGCCGATCCCTTCCGAAAAGTCCCCCATGGCATAGCCGATGCCGCCGAACAGGCGCCAGTCCTCGGCGATCGGCGGCGTGTAAAGCCGGCTTTCGATGCCGAAATCACGGCTGCCGGATACCGCGCCGGCGCCATTGCTGCCACCGCCGTAACTTTTGCCGCCATAGGTCATGACCCGCAGTTCGGCCATGTCGTGCACTTCGCGCTCGCGGGCCAGGCGCTGCACCTGGCGGCTCTCCGGAAAGCGCTCCACCACGTCGTCGGTCAGCGCATCCAGTTGCCGCCATTCCTGCAGGTCCTGGGCCGTATGGCCCTGGGACACTTCCAGGCTGACATCGCGCGGGGCCACGCTCTCGGTTTCCTTGAGCAGGCTTTCCGAAAGCCGGGGCCAGTCGCGCACCCGGTACAGATCGGCCTGGGCCAGGCGCACGCTGATGTTGCCCGGAGCCTGCCCCGCCAGGGTCTCCAGGCGCTGCTCGGTGCCCGGCAGGTCAGCCCCGGCCGTGCCGTCGGCACCGGCCTGGGCCGCCAGCAGTTGGGCATCGACCCAGTCGTCATTGGGGTCGCCCACGGTTTGCCCGGTGAGCTGAATTCGCTGCGGCACACTGTCGGCCAGGTCATTGGCGAGTTTCAGCGCTTCTTCCGGGCGTTCACTTTCCAGCAGCGCGTAATACAGCGCGGTGGTGTCTTCCAGGCGGTGGTCGGCATCACCGTCCGGTGCCGAAAACACACGCCGATACAGGTCCGCGGCGATTTCCGGCTGGCGCTGGTCGAGGTAGGAGGCCGCCACCCAGCGCAGGGCATACGGGGGAATGGCCACGCCGGCAGCGGTGAGCTGCTCGTATTCGCTGATCACCTCTGCGGTGCGCGCCCGGGACTTGAGGGCGCCCAGGCGGTCGATGCGCCAGCGGGTCAGGTCGTCCTGGGCTTGAGGGTCCTTGCCCCAGGCGGCGAACAGGGTGTCGTAGTCGGCCAGGGCACGGTCGGCCACCACAAAGCGCTCTTTCTCACTGCGGCTGGCCAGCTCCGAGAGGCGCACCCGTTCGGCGGCGAGGTCGGCCTGGATGCGCCGCTGGATCACCGGATCGATCAGCCCGGGGTGCTGCCGGGCCAGGCGCAGGGCCGGTTCCGGCAGGCGCGCCCGCTGCAGGGCGTAGATGTATTCGCGAATGACTTCGGGCTTGTCGCCAGCGCGGATAAACGCCTGGTCGTATGCAGCCAGGGCGTCATAAGGCTGGTTGGCGCGGGTCAGCGCGTAGCCCAGGGCCAGGCGCCGGTTCGGGTCATCGGGCTTGGCCGCCACCAGGGCCTTGGCCCGGGCCACGGCTTCGACCGGCTGGCCGGCATCGGCCTGGGTCAGGGCCAGCCCCAGCTGCAGGTCGGCGTTCTGCGGGTCGCGCTGCAGGGCCAGGCGATAGACCTGGGTGGCGTTGTCCCACTGCTTGAGGTTGCGATAGGCACGGGCCGTGGCGGCCAGCGCCTGCGCCGGCAGCACCCGGTTGCGGCCCTGGGTCTCGTAGACCTTCACCACCTCGGCATCGAGGCCGGCCCAGCTGGCGATCTGCAGGTGGTCGCTGACCAGCCCGTTGTTCAACCGGTCCGCCGGCACTTGGCGCAAATGGTTCAGCGCCGGGGCGTAGCTGCCGGCCCGGGCCTGGATGATCAACTGGTCATAGGCCGCATCGGCGAACGCCAGGCCCGGCCATAACAGTTGGCTGCACAATGCCAGGCGAAACAGCGGACGAAGGCCGTAGCGGCGAGCGGGATGAACAGTGCGTTGCATTTCGTCAGCATCCTTACGTGGCTAGCCGGAGTTATGCGCCCCGCCCTTACGCCCCAGCCCGGACGATCAGAAGATCGACAGAGCGTCTGGGAGAATTCTTCCACGAAGGTTAGTTCAGAATTTGCAGCGCCATATTTATTCAGAATCAGATTCTGCGGGGCCTGCAGCCGCCCTCACCGCCTTGCTCCAGACAGCACAACGCCCGACCTGTGGGCTGCACAGGCCGGGCGTCAGGGGTTGCACAAGAAGGGCCGCGCAAAGCGGCCCGTGCACCTTTACTGCTGGGCGCCTACGCCCCCCAGCTTGCTCATGACCAAACCGATGAACTGCTCAACGGTCATTTTCTGGCCGTTGAAGTTCACTTCGTTATTGGCATAGTGCAGGGCCGACACCACGTCATTGCCTTCCAGCTTGGCCAGTTGGGTGGACAGGGCCATGGCACTGAGCATTTCTGCAGTGGCCGCGCTTTGCTCGGCGATCAGCTTGGCATCGGTCTGGCCTTCGGCCTGGGCCTGCAGGGCGGCGATGTCTGCCACCATCGGCTTGGACAGCGACAGCTTGGCATCCAGCTGGCTGACCAGTTGCTTGCCCAGCTCAGCCGGCGGCAGCTCCAGGCTCTGCGGCTTGGCCAGATCCAGGCTCAGGCTGAAACGGCTTTCACCACCGGCGGTCTTGAATGCCAGGCTTTCCAGGGCGATCTGCGGCTTGGCTTCCAGGACCTTGTTCACGGCAGCCCGTACCTTGACCTGCTCGGCGTCGGACATTTGCAGTTCCGGAGCCGGTTCACCCTCGGCAGAGGCCTCGGTGGCGGCCTTCTGATACGGCTGCAGCACGTTCTGGTAGACCTGGACCAGATCGAGCATGCCCTGGCTGTCGAGGCTCTTCATGCTCCAGAGCATCTCGGCCGAACCCACGGTCTTGCCGTCGAAGGCGATTTCGCCCACTCGGTAATCCGCACGGCCCGCCACTGTGCTGCCGGTTTCTTCGCTGAAGGTCTTCTGCTCGAAGTGCTTCAGGGTCAGCACCGACTGCTTGTCACCGAAGGTGGCCTTCAAACCGCTGAGCTCCAGGGTGTTCTGGCCCAGGAAGTAGTCGAAGCTGCTCTTCTGCAGGTTGCTGGCCAGGGTCAGGCCGTTGATTTCCAGTTTGAGCGGGGCCTTGTCCGGCGAACTGAGGAACAGGCTCAGGCTGTCCATATAGCCATCGACCTTGGCCTTGCGGCGATTGTCGCCGACGCTGAAAGTGGCATTCAGGCCGGAGAACTTGAGGTTGTTCAGCTCATCCAGGGCAAGTTCCATCGGAGCGAAATCTACGGTGCCCTCCGCGGACAGGTCATAGCCGACATTGACCACGCCCTTGAACGGTGCAGCACCCTTGGTGGCGGCAAACCACTTGTCGGTCTGCCCGTTGTTCTCCAACTCGTAATGACTGGACGCCATGACTGGCAGCCACTTGAGGCGGATCAAGCGCGAGAAAGGCAGCGGGCCGTGTTCGATATGGTCGGCGATCATCAGTTCCAGCCCACCGTTGAACACCTCGCCCTGGGTCTTGAGGCGGTAGCGGGCATTGCTGCTGAACACGCCACGCTCCAGGGACACCAGCTCCAGAGTGGCGGTGGCGTCATAGCCGATCAGCGCCGCTTGCAGCTCCTTGTTGCTTTCAATCACCTGCTGCTGCAGGACCCCTTCCAGCTTGGTGCCGGTGTACCAGGCGCCGCCGGCACTGATGGCACCTACTGCGACGACGATTCCTAACAGTACGCCTGCTGATTTATTCATGTCTGACCCGATCAATATCCGTTGTTTGAAGGTGTGGTCGTCTTCCCTGAACCCATGACGGGTTGCGGCTCGACTCCGCGTAAAACCGGCGCAGATTACCACTGGCGGCTAGGGCGAGCCCAATCTTTGAATGTGAAAAACCGTGGAGCGCGGGGAGATGGCCCCGGCAGCGGCTGCCGCAAACCGGCAGCCGCCGCTGTTACAGGGCCAGGGGAAGGGGCTTTTAGGAGTATTCGATTTCCAAGGCATCGAGCTGATGATCGAAGCTCTTGAGCCGGGCGCTCCAGGTGTACACCAGGACCTCGAAATCGCGGTCGATCACCGCGCTGTTGCCCCGGGATTCGCCCCGTGGGTCGCAGAAATCCAGCTGGTAGCGCTCCCGCGCCATGGCGGTGGCGACATCCGACAGCTCCCGGGCATTGCTCAGCCAGTGGTGACCGTCCTCGGCTTGCTTGTCCAGCAGCATGCACTGCTTCTTCAGGGCCTCCAGGCTCTTTTCCAGCGGGGTGCCGGTGAGTTCGCCCATGACTTCGGCGAAGGTCCGCCCCGGTTGCCAGTAACTGCCCCAGAAGTAGCGGTCGAATACGGTTTCGACCCGGCGCAAGGCCACCTTGGTGTCCCAGATGACCACCAGGGTCTTGCTCTGTTCGAGCTGTTTCTTCTTGATTTTCTGGCCCTGAAAGGAGGCCCAGGCCACCACACCGATGGCCATCACCGCGATCAACGCGCTGGCGCTGTCGAGGAACACCAGGGCCTTGTCGATCTGATGGGCCAGCATGATGCCGTAGAAGTAGGTGGCAGACAGCAGCACCAGGGCGCAGAGCGCGCACCAGAAGCCCGGAGCATAAGGGTTTTTCATTATTGGAATCCCCATGACCATCACATGCTTTGATCGGTTGGAAGGCACGTTGCACAAGGCACTTTTCCAACTGATCAAAGCATAGCAACCGCCTCAGGGTTTCGCGTGTTCCGGGCCTTGCGTTCGTCCGCTTTCCCAACCGCCGCCCAGGGCCAGGAACAGATCGATCTGGCTCATGGCTACCTGGGTGTTGGCCGCCGCCAGTTGCGCGCGCATATCGGTGTAGGTGCGGGTAGCCTGCAGGTCGGCGAGGAAGGACGCGCGCCCGGCCTGGAAGAAGCGGTGGGTCTGGTCCGCCGCCAGTTGCGCCGACTGCTCGGCATCCGCCAGGGCATCGCGGCGCTGCAGCTGCGCGCTGTACTGGGCCAGGCCGGTCTGGGTTTCGCGGATGGCGTTGAGCACCACCCCATCGAAATGCGCCAGGGCGCCCTGGCTGGCGGCCTCGGCTTCATGAATGCGCTCGCGGGCGCCATTGGCCGGCACCGTCCAGCTGATCAGCGGGCCGAAGCCCCAGCGATTGGTGGAAGGCTTGCCGAGGTTGTCGAGGATGCCCACGGTGCCGACCGTCGCGCCGATGCTGATATCCGGATACAGGGCCCCGGTGGCCACGCCGATGCGCGCGGTGGCGGCGGCCAGCTGGCGCTCGGCCTGCCGTACGTCGGGGCGGCGCTTGAGCAGCGCCGCGCCATCGCCCACCGGCAACAGCTGGGTGATATGCGGCAACTGGGCGCAACTGTCAGTGCCGGCGGGCAATTGATCCAGCGGCTTGGCCAGCAGCATCGACAGGCGGAACAGCCCCGATTGGCGCGCCGCCTCATAGCGCGGCAGTTCGGCACGCAGGGATTTGAATTGGGTCTGAGAACGGGTGACCTGGGTTTCGTCGCCGCGCCCCGCATCGCGCAGGCGCTGGGTCAGCTCGGTGCTCTGGGCTTGCAGGCTCAGGGAGTGCTCGGCGATTTCCCGTTCTTCGTTGGCCGCGCAAACCTGGGTGTAGGCCCGCACCACGTCCGCCACCAGGGTGATGCGCGCGGTATCCGCCGCAGCCTGGGTCGCGTCGGCATTGGCCTGGGCCGCCTCGATGCCGCGCTGCAAGGTGCCGAACAGGTCGAACTGGTAGGAGGTGCTGATGGACAGGTTGCCGACGTTGGCCACTGGCACCTTTTCCGGCAGCAGGAAGGCTTCGCCGGATTCCTGCAGGCGCTCGACCCCGGCCTTGACCCCACCGCTCCAGCCACCGGCGGCCTGGGCTTCATCCACCTGGGCGCGGGCCCGAGCCAGGTTGGCCGCCGCCACCCGCAGGTCGGTGTTGGAAGCCAGGGCCTGCTGCACCAGCTGGTCCAGACGCGGGTCCTGGTACAGCCGCCACCAGTCGGCAGGCACCGGCGCCGACACCACGTTGGCGCCCTTGGCGCTCAACTGGCCCTGCAAATCCTTGCGCTGCACCGCAGCATCCCCGGGCACCTGGTAATCCGGCCCGACCATCTGGCAGGCCGAGAGCAGCAGGCCGAGCCCGGCCAGGGCCAAACGCGCGCCGTTGTTCATTGGCCGGGCTCCTGCTTGGCCTGGTCGTCGAGGATCGACACCGTGGCGGTGCGCCCGGCGATCATGCGAAAGTCCGCCGGCACATCGTCGAAGGCGATGCGCACCGGAATCCGTTGCGCCAGGCGCACCCAGCTGAAGGCCGGGTTGACGTTGGGCAACAGGTTGGAGCCGCTGCTGCGATCACGGTCCTCGATCCCGGCGACGATGCTTTCCACATGCCCGCGCAGCCGCGCACGGTCGCCGATCACACGGATATCCACGGCCTGGCCGACATGGATGCCATCGAGCTTGGTCTCTTCGAAATAGCCATCGATATGAAAGGAGTTGCTGTCCACCACCGATAGCACCGGGCGCCCGGCGGTGACGAATTCCTGGGTGCGCGGTGCACGGTCGTTGACGTAGCCGTCCACCGGGCTGCGTACCACCGAGCGGTCGAGGTTGAGCTGGGCGCTGTCCACCGCCACCTGGGCCTCGGCCAGGGCCGATTGGGCACGGGCCTCGCGGGACTGGCTTTCTTCCAGTTGCTCGCGCGGCACCAGGTTGCCCAGGCCACGGTTGCGCTTGGCCTCGCGCTGGGCCTGGGCCAGGGTTTCCTGGCGGTCGGCCAGGGCCGCCTTGGCCTGGCGCAGGGCCAGCTTGAAGCGGTCCTGGTCGATGCTGAACAGCACCTGGCCGCGCTGCACCAGTTGGTTGTCACGCACTTCCACCTGCTGGATCAGCCCGGACACGTCCGGAGCGATCTGCACGATATCGGCGCGGATATGCCCGTCCCGGGTCCAGGGCGCGAACATGTAGTACATCACCATGCGCCAGACCACCACGACCGCGAAGGTCACCACCAGTAACGTCAGGACCACACGGCCAATGGTCAATAAAGGTTTTTTCATGTCATCAGGTATCGACTGAGAGAGTCCACGGCGCCCAGTAGCAGAGCGTAGAGACCCACGTTGAACAGCGCCCGGTGCCAGACCAGACGATAAAAGTGCAAGCGCGTCAGCACCCCGTGCACCAGCAGGTACAAGCCATAAGTGATGCCCATCAGCACCAGCAGCGTGGGCAGGAACACCCCGCTGATATCCAGATCACCGATCATAGGGGCGCTCCATCGATGCCATGGGGAAGGGGTTCTTCAAGCTCGCCGGTGGCGACGAATTCCACCCCCGGCAACAGCGCCAGGCGCAGGCCGCTGAGGGCGTGCAGCAGGTGCAGGCGGGTTTCGTGGTCGCCTTGCAGGCCCTGGCTGCCAAGGGCGCGGCGGGTACGGTCGAGGGTCATCAGCAGCCCGCTGGGGGCCGGCAGGCGTTCGCCGGCCTTGAGGCAGGCCTTGAAGTACTCGCCCACCTCGGCCACCACCTGGCGCAGCAGGCTCTGGGCCACGCCCTGCACCCGCGGTGCGTAGGCCAGCAGGTCCAGCATATTGAGCGCCACCCGCAACTCCCGCAGGGCTATGCCGGTGTCCTGCCCGGTCATGGCCAGGCGCGGCAGGTGCTGCATCAGGCGGTCGAGCATCTGTGCACCCATGTGCCGGTGTTCGGCCAGGGTCGCCGGTTCGCTGAGGCTGACGATGTCGCGCCAGCTGAAGCGGGTCAGGCGCTTGGCCGCCAGTTCGGAGCCGAACGGCCGGGCGATCAGGGTCCAGACAAAGGCGAACAGCAGGCCCATGGGGCCGGCCAGGTTGGAGTTGGCAAAACTCAGGAAGTCCGCGTCGTAGGCGCCCTGGATGCTGATGAAGGACGAGGTGTTGACGATGGTCAGCAGCATGCCGAGGTAGAACCGCGGCTGCACCGTCAGGGTGCCGACGCAAATGAACGGCACGGCAAAGGCCAGCACCAGCATCGGGAAGTCGTGCAGGTTGGGCAGGATCAGGAACAGGTAGAGGCTGGCGAACAGCACCGACATCGCGGTCCAGAAAAAGAACCGGTAGATCTGCGGCGCCGGGTCGTCCATGGAAGCAAAGAAACTGCAGGCCACCGCCGCCAGGATCACGGCGCTGCCGCCGTCGGTCCAGCCCAGGAGAATCCACAGCACCGAGGCGACGATGATCGCCAGGACCGTCGAGCCCGCCGAGTACAGCATCAGCCCACGATCGAGAAACGGCGTCAGCCGGCCCAGCCGCCAATGCCGGTAGACCGCGCGCCAGGGCGCCTGGCTTTCACTCTGGATGGCGTGCTGCAGGCTGCGGCAGTCCTGCCACAGGTCGATCCACTCGCCGAGGCGATACAGAGCGTTGGACATCAGCAGCTGGCGCCGGTCATCCAGGGCTTCGGGGCTTGGCTGCAAGGCTTCGAGTTCATCGCGCAGGGCCTGCCAGCGTTCCACCGAAGCATCCCGGGCGGTGCCTTGCAGCCATTCATCGGCCTTGGCCAGCAAAGGGGCGAACTGCGCCACCAGCTCCGGGGTACGCCGTTCCAGGGCATACAGGGCATCGTCCAGGGCATCCACCACCGGCAGCAGGTTGATCATCCGCCCGCGCAGCTCCTTGGTGTTGCGCACGGTCTGCGGCCGGGCGCCCTCGTGGGGCAACTGGCCGATCATCAGTTCCAGGGTGTTGAAGGTGCCCACCATGGACGCGCGCAGGGCACTGACTTCCTCGGGCTGGACGTTGCGGGCCAGGAAGCGCTGGCTGTAGAGCGCGGCATCGGCGAACCACTTGGCGGCGGAATCGACGAACACCGGGGCCAGCCGCCGGGGCCAGAACATGCTGCCGATCACCGCGGCGCAAACGATGCCGAGGAAGATTTCCTCGGTCCGCGCCTCGGCGACGTCCCAGACCCCCAGGGGGTTGTCCACCACCGGCAGGGCGATCAGCGGCAAGGTGTAGCCGGCCAGCATCAGGGCGTAGTTGTTGGCAGTGCGCAGGTGCATGGACAGAAACAGCAGGATCCCGGTCCACAGGGCGATGATCACCACCAGCAGGTAGGGGCTCTGCACGAACATCGGCACGAACAGCACCGCGGCCGCCGCCCCGAGAAAGGTGCCGATCGCCCGGTACAGGGCCTTGGAACTGGTGGGGCCCACGTAGGGGCTGGAGACGATGTACACCGTGGCCATCGCCCAATACGGACGGGGCATCTGCATCAGCATGGCGATGTACAGGGCGATCATCGACGCGGCGAAGGTACGTACGCCATAGAACCAGTCCCGCGCGGGAGGCATGCCGGTAAAGAAGCCTTTCAAGATGGCAGCACCGGTACATGACTGGCGGACTCGAACGCGCGGATCACCCGCAACGCCGCTTCCAGGTCGGCGCTGCCAATGCCTTCCAGCACTTCATGACGCAGGCGCACCAACTCGCTTTCCACCGCCTGCACCAGCTCGCGACCAGTGTCGGTCAGGCTCAGGCATTTGGCCCGGCGGTCGTGGGGGTCTTCACTGCGGCACACGTAGCCGGCGCTGCACAGTTGATCCAGCAGGCGCACCAGGGACGGGCTTTCCATCCCTGCGGCCTGGGCCACCGTGACCTGGCGCACGCCCTCGCCCAGGCGCCCGATCATCAACAGCGGCACCGCGCAGGCTTCGGAAATGCCGAAGTTGACCAGCGTGGTCTGGCAGATCCGCCGCCAATGCCGGGACGCGACCACCATGCCACTGCTGATATTCATGTGGAGTGATTCAAGGGAGTTGGACACAAGATTGTTCGCACACTGTTAGTTTGCTAACTATCAATATGTCATTGACGGATAAATCCAGTCAAGTTTTGTAACAAATACCTCGGCCAAGCCTTGGATCCAGCGCCTGCAAAACAGAAGAAGTACTGAAAAGGTATATACTTTTTCAGTACTTTTTGAGGAGAACGCTCATGCCCAAACACGCCATCTTTACGATGAAACTGGAAACTGAACTGCGGGATCAGTTTATGGCGGAGGCACTGGCCGCACATCGCCCAGCCTCACAGATCGTGCGCGAGTTGATGCGCGAGTTCGTGCAAAAACAGCACGAATCCCGTGAGTACGAGGCCTTCCTGCAACAGAAAGTCCTGCTGGCTCGAGCCTCCGTAGACGCTCAACGCGGGCACAACCATGAAGAGGTAGAAGCAGAGTTCGCTGCCAGACGCGCTCGGGCATCGAGGCTGGAATGAAGGTTGTATGGGTTCCCGAAGCCGTTCAGGACCGCATGGATATCTGGGATTACCTGCATGTGCTCAACCCGAGGGCTGCGGTCGACATGGACAGGCGCTTCAGCGAATGCGTCGACCATCTGGTCCTCAACCCGCAGATAGGCTCCACGGGACTGGTGGCAGGAACCCGCGAGCTGATTCCCCACCCGAGCTATCGCCTGGTCTATCAGATAAGCCAAGGCCACGTCTGGATCCTGGCCCTGGTCCACACCGCTCGCCAATGGCCGCCACCGACCTAGCCCCCGCGCCCCTTCCTCAACAACACATCCAACTGATCCACCACCTCGGCCCAATCCGCATCATCGAGCACTTCCGTGCGCAGAAAGTCGGCCTGGCTCTCGCTCCAGAAAAATGCGTCCGCCAGGTGCAGCTCCGGTTTGAGCGGCGAATGGGTGGCGATGAAACGCTCGATGCTCACCGGGTCGTCGGCCAGCCCCAACTGCTTGAACAACGCCGGCAGGCTGTGGGTCGGTGCTTCCATGGTCGGGCTCCTGATCAGTGCGAGACTTCGCAAACCTCGGCGTGGGGCACCAGCTTCAGGTACTGGGCCATGCTCATGTGCACCAGGTTGTGGTGGTTGCCGGCTTCCAGGTAGATGTCTTTCTGCCGGGTCAGCAGCGGGTCGATCACCACGTCCAGCCCATAGGACTCGCCCAGGGCCGGCACCGCGCCGCGCTCGCAGTCGTTGAACAGGTGGGCCAGGGTGCTTTCCCGGGTGACCTGCCATTCGCCGCTGCCGCGCACCTTGCCGAGGTCCAGGTGCCGACTGGCCGGCAACACCGCCATCAGGTAATGGCCGTGGTGATCGTCGAGGATCACCGACTTGGCCACTCGCTCCGCCGGTACCCCCGCCACCCGCGCCGTTTCCAGGCTGCTGGCGGAATGGGGATGGCTCACCAGATCAAACTCGCAAGCGGCTTGTTCCAGGCTGCGCTGCACGGTTCTTGCCATACGCATGATGCACCTCGGTGCCCCGCAAGCGGGGACAGGACTGTGACTCCTGATGCAAGTCTAGGTCGCGCTGCAAGACACAAGGCCTCGAACTTCCGAACGGCACCCTGCGCGTTCATTGCCCGGCACAGGAAGCGCCGGCTACCGAGCCACAGAGGACAAACAAGCGGGCCCGAGTACCACCCGCGGCGAACTGACCGACTTTGTGCCACCCCTGGGGCAATGGCGCGAATTCCTCGGACTGATCGTCCGACCCCACCAGCCAATAGCGCCCGCTGCCCACTGACAAGGCGCTCAACTGATCCAGGTAGACCTGATCCGGGTGGTCGATCAGGGTGCCGAAGCCGTAGGCGTTCGGCCTGCTGGAGGTGCCTCCCGGCAGCGGCGGCGTATAGAGCATCGGCTGGGCATCGGTGCGGTTGTAGTAGACGTAGCTCAAGTACCAGAGCATGTCGCTGATAACGATGCGGTCGCCCGCGACGTAGTGCCGGTTGACGTAGTCGACCATCACGCTGATCTGGTCGTTGGCGTCGACATCGATGTTGTTTTTCAGCCCCACCGCTTCCAGCCCCACGAACCCCAGCAGCAACGCCAGCGCCACCAGCCGGGCACTCTTAAGCCAGCGATCGATGAGCACCGCCATGATCATCGGCAAGCCCAAGGCATAAGCGGTCAGGTAGCGTTCGATAAACACTGGCGAAGCGAACGACACCGCAAACACCAACAACAACGGCAGCAGGGTGAAACTCGCCAGCAGCCCGCCGAACCTGGCAGGTGCACCATCACGCCAGGCCAGGACGCTACAGAACGCCAGCAACAGCAGCGGCATGCCCACGAACAGCGCACCTGGCAGGTTGTCGCCTTCGTCCTGGATCAGCAATTGCCAGACCATCGCCGGCAGCGAAGACCAGGTGACCACCGGCTCCCAGCCGACATCGCCATTGGCCTTCAACTCGTCCATGTGCCGCAGCAGGTCCAGCAACTCCGGAACCCAGGGCAGGAACAGCAGCACGATCGCCGCATTCGCCAGCCACCAGGCCGGGCGGGTGACCAGGCGCCCGCCACCCTCGGCGCGCACGCCCGAAACGGCCAGGTACAGCCAGTGCGCCAGCACGCAGAACACCGTGAAGTAATGGGTGTAGAAAGCCAGGGTCATCAGCAGCGCGTAGCTCACCAGATGGCCCCGACGCGAGGGCTGGCGCAGCCAGTACACCAGGGCCAGGGTCGCCCCCAGCAGCAACAGGCCGAGCAGCGCATACATGCGCACTTCCTGGCTGTAGCGCACGGCCGTGGGCAGCAGGGCCAGCAGCACACCGGCGAGAATCGCCGCGCGACGGGTCGCCAGCAGCGCCACCAGCCACATGCCGAGCCCTACGGTGACTATCCCTGGCAGCGCGCTGAAGGTGCGAATGGAAAAAATCCCGTCGCCGAACAGTTCAATCCAACCACGCAAGAGCATGAAATACAGCGGCGGATGGACGTCGCGGGCCGCATGAAACCAGATTTCGCTCAGCGAATACTGGCTGAGCACAAGGCTGGAACCTTCGTCGCCCCAGATGGCCGCGGCGGTCAGGTCATAAAAGCGAACGGCCGCAGCCAACAGCAACACCGGCAGCAACCAATACTCCAGCGCCAAGCGCATCAGCCGCTGCACACCTTGCTCCCGAGGCACGACGGCCTGCTCTTGCAAACGCCCGATCAACTCCGGCGCTCTGCGAAAATCCATTCCTTGCTCCCCATAAACTCGCCTGATCTGGTCGCTCAAACCCCGATAGCATCGTCCTTTGCCTGGAAAACCGCAAAGCACAGACGCAAGGGTAAAAAGCCGCTCCTCGAATGCCATGTGCGACTCTTGCCGATAGCCCTCGGGGACGGCGGTACGGGGTCAGGCCCGGCCATCACCGGCAATGGATGAACATAGACCGGAGGACAGCAAAGGCGCGTCACAGAACGGCGGATTTTCTAACCAGCGACGTAGGTGCCAGCCGGCGCCTTCTGTATGATTTTCGCCACACTCGGAACCTGCCCTCATGGCTTTTCTGAATTAAGGACAATTCATGCGCAAGCTTCTGCTCTCGGCATTGACCCTCACCGCCCTGTGCGCCGGCCAGGCGCAGGCCAGCTCGGATGACATCTGCTCGCCGACCTGGTCGCTCTACTCAAATCGCCTGGACGGTTGCAGCAACCTGCCCTTTCTCAGCCCGGGCAACGACAGCCGGGTCAACCTGCGGCTGCTGCTGGCCGACCAGGGCAGCCTGCCCCTGGCACCCCGGGCCCTGACCCAGGATGAGCTGGGCATGGGCTACGGCCCTGTGCCCTTCATGCACTATCGCCTGCACCCGGCGCAGCCCGAACTCGATCCCGACACTGGCAACCCACCCAAGCCCGGCCCCTCGCCCGCCACCGAGCAGCTCGACAGCCTGCTGCAGGCCGTAGGCCTGCGTCGCGATAGCAAGGAAGCCGCCGGGAACGGCTTTCTCTCCGGAGAAGGCAGCCGCTGCCGCAGCAACTCGGACGCCAGTGCCCTGGCTTTTGTGGAGCAGCTCGACCAGGCGCCACTGAGCCCGGAAGAACGCCAGGCCCTGGCCGAGGCCCGGGTGCAATTGCTGGCCAGCTGCGACTGGAACGCCAGCGAAATGAGCAAGCTGCTGCCGGCCAACCTGAACTCGGCGGCAGCCAAGGCGTTCGCCAGCTACCTGCAGGCCGCCGCCGACTTCTACAGCGGCCGCTTCAACGAAGCCGGCAACGGTTTTGCCGCGCTCAAGGACAATCCTCAGCCCTGGCTGGCCGAAACCGCGGCCTACATGAGCCCGCGCACCCTGCTCAACCTGGCCCAGCAGAACGCCTTCGATGAATGGAGCATGGTCAATCTGGAGCATGTGGACAAAGCCGTCCTGCAACAGGCCGGCGCCGGTTTCGAGGCCTACCTGAAGACTTATCCACAGGGCCGCTACGCCGTTTCCGCCAAGGGTCTGATCCGCCGTGTGCACTGGCTGACGGGCGACACCCAGGCCCTGGCCGAGGACTACGCCTGGCAACTGACCCAAGCTCCCGGCACCCCACGCAACATGCCTCTGGACGACCTGGTGGAAGAAGTCGACTACAAACTGCTGAGCCTGCCCGAAGACCACTTCAAGGCTCCACTGCTGCTGGCGGTCAAGGACCTGATGCGCATGCGCGACGCCCCATCGGCGCCCCTGACCCGGGATGCCCTGCAACAGCAGAAGGCCCAGTTCGCCAGCCAGCCGGCGCTGTTCGACTATCTCCAGGCCGCTTTCAGCCTGTATGTCGAAAAACAACCGGCGGCGGCGCTCAAACAATTGCCCAGCCAACTGCCCGCGCAACTGGACTACCTGAGCTTCAGCCAGCAGACCCTGCGTGGCCTGGCAATGCAGGCCCAGCAGGACTGGAAAGGCGCCGAGGCGCTGTGGCTGCAATTGCTGCCCCTGGCCAAGCAACCGCTGCAACGTGAACAGTTGGAACTGGCCCTGGCCTACAGCTACGAGCGCAGCGGGCAACTGGCCAAGGTGTTCGCCGACGACTCGCCGATCAAGACCGCCCAGGTGCGCGCCATTCTCCTGCGCCAGGTGGCCTCTCCCCAACTGCTGCGCCAGCAAGCTCAGAAGGCCGAGTCGCCAGCGGAACGCAACGCCGCGCGTTTTATCCTGCTGTACAAGGACCTGACCCGCGGCCAGTACGCGGCCTTCGGCAAAGACTTCGAGCAACTGCCGCCCACCCTGCCCGACGCTAGCCTTGCCGCCAGCCTGGGCTACATCTACCTCGATACCCCGCCGTTGCAGGACTTCCACTGGAATGGCCCACAGCCCGAAGAAGAAAAACCCGACTACCGCTGCCCAAGCCTGTTGGAGACGGCCGCCCTCCTGCAGCGTGACCCGAAAGCTCCGGCCGGGCTGCTCTGCCTCGGCGAGTTCATGCGTTTCAGCGGCTTCGACCGCATGCCCCTGGACACCCCGCCACTGGCCGAGTACCTGGGCGGTACCCAGGACACGTTCCCGGGCAAGCCGTTCTCGCGGCTCGACGGCTATCAGGTGGTGATCAACAACCCCAAGGCCAGCCGTGACGATCGCGCCTACGCGTTGTACCGAGCCATCAACTGCTACGCCTCCTCGGGCCATAACAACTGTGGCGGTGCCGGCGTCGAACCCGCCGTGCGCAAGGCCTGGTTCCGCCAGTTGAAGACCAAGTTGGGGGATACCCAGTGGGCCCAGTCGCTGCGTTACTACTGGTAGGCAAGCGCCTGGGCTATGGCCTGCTGCCGCTGTGGCTGTGCTGGGCAACGCCGGCCAGCGCGGCAGTGGACGCCGCCGACTACGACGCCTTCTGGCTATGGAGCGGGGTCAAGACCCAGCCGGTGCTGGGCCAGGCCAGGACCCTGTACCTCCTCCAGGGCCAGATCAGCCGTTCGCGGCGCCATCCGGCCAGCGGCGTCCAGCTCATCGCCCAGGGCCTGCCAGTGTCGCGTCTGCGCCAGGAGCAGGTGTGGGTGGTCTACCGCGCCCACACCCTGGCCTGGCCCGAACCGCTGTATGACCAGTTGCTGGGCCAGGTCCGGCGTTGGCAGGCCACGGGCACCCAGGTGGTGGGCATCCAGATCGATTTCGACAGCAGCACCCACGACCTGGAGCGCTATGGCCACTTCCTGCGCGACCTGCGCCAACGCCTGCCGGCGCACTACCGCCTGAGCATCACCGGGTTGATGGACTGGGGCAGCAACGCCGACCCGCAAGCCATCGGCCAGCTCAAGGGCGTGGTGGACGAAGTGGTGGTGCAGACCTACCAGGGCCGCCGCAGCATCCCCAACTACGCCAGCTACCTGCCGCGCCTGGACCGCATGGGCCTGCCCTACAAGGTCGGCCTGATTCAGGGCGGTGAATGGCAGGAACCCCAGGCCCTGCGCGACAGCCCCTGGTTCAAGGGCTACGTGGTGTTCTTGCAGAATCCTCAGCCTGAGCCCTGAATCCGGTGCAATAAGTGCTCACAGTAATACCCATCGATGCCCTTGATCCTCGAAGCCTGCTGGGGCAAAACGGTTCCTGCGGAGTTGATATGCCAAGCAGCCATTTGTGATGCCTCTCTCGTCGGACAAGGATTGACCTCGACGAATACAGGCACTAGGCTCGACCTCACAACTCAACCCCGTACGCAGAGATTCAGTTCGCTGGCCGTTGGGGTGAAAAAACCGGCCCAGGCCGGTTTTTTCGTTTCCAGGGAATGGAATAGTGCGCACGGCCTTCTTTGTCGATGGCTACAACCTGTTCTACGGGTTGCTGGCCGACACCCCATTCAAGTGGCTCGACCTGCCTGGGTTGCTGACCCATATCGTGCAGATCGAAAACCCCGCCAGCCGACTGGCCTCGGTGGACTACTTCACTTCTTCAGTCAAACCCCGGCTGGCCACCCGTGGCCGGGCCTCCAAGGAAGCACAAGACACCTACCTGCGCGCCTTGAAGGCGTCCCAGGTCAATGTGCACCTGGGGCGCCATCAGCTTGAACCGGCCAAAGCCCCACGCTTCATCAATAAAGCCGTAGGGGCTTCACGCCAGGACACGGTGGACATCTGGAAACTTGAGGAAAAGGAAACCGACGTCCATCTGGCGATCAGCATGTACCGCCTCGCAGCCAGGCAAGCCCTGCATCCTCCAGATGAACGCATCGAGCAACTGGTGCTGGTCTCGGGAGACACCGATATGGCACCAGCGCTGCGGGCCATTCGCGAAGACTTCCCGGACTTGACCCTTGGCGTGATCCTGCCTCACCGCCCGCAGTATCAGCGCCCGCAACCCGGCTCACTGAAAGCCCAGGCCCACTGGATGCGCCGGGTCGTCAGCGCAGAGGAACTGTGCAAGCACCAGTTCCCCGAACGAGTGGCGACCCGCAAGGCGCCCGCGATCAAGCCGGACTACTGGTGAGCCCAGCTGCTGCGGCCTTACCAGTCATAAGTCAGGCTCGAGACCATGGTCCGGCCTTCGCCGTAGTAGCAGTCCCAGATGCTGGTGCATTTGGCGACGTAGGTCTTGTCGGTGAGGTTCTTCACGTTCAGCGCCAGCTTCACGCCCTTGAGCTGCAACGGCGACTTTTCAAGGTCGTAGGTCAGGCCGGCGTCGTACACGGTGTAGGAAGGGATCTGGAAGGCGCCGTCGTAGTCGGTGCCGTAGCTGCCCTTGACGTAGCGGGCGCCGACGCCCGCTCCCAGGCCTGCCAGGGGGGTGTCGCCCAGGATGGTGTAGTTGAGCCACAACGCAGCAGTCAGGGGTGGCATGCCCGCCGGGTGGCGACCCTCGCGGCCATCGTTGTCCTTGGTGTACTTGATGTCGTTGCGCGATGCCGAGGCAATCACGTCCAGCGATTCGTTGAGGCTGGCCTTGGCTTCAAGCTCGATACCCCGGGAGCGCACCGCGCCGCTCTGGATACTGAACCCGGGGTTGGCCAGGTCGGTGGTCAGAATGTTCTCCTGGTCCAGCTGATAGGCCGATACCTGGACGAAGCTCTCCTGGCCCGGAGGCTGGAATTTCACCCCCACTTCGTACTGCTTGCCGGTGGAAGGCTCGAACGCGCTGCGCTGGAAGCTGGTGCCGCTCAACGGCAGGAAGGACTCCGAGTAGCTGACAAAGGGCGCCAGCCCGTTGTCGAACAGGTACACCAGCCCCCCGCGCCCGGTGAAGGACTGGTTCTTGACGTTGGTATGGGCCCCACCCAGCGGCGCCTTGTTGTCGGTTTCCGCCCAATCGTTGCGACCGCCCAGCACCAGCACCCACTTCTCGTACTTGATCTGGTCCTGCACGTAGAGGCCGGTCTGGATGATGGTGTTGTCCCACTGGTAAGCGTTGCCGAAATTCAGCGACTGGCCGTAGGTGGGGGTGAACATGTCGAGAATCGGCGGGTTGTAGTCGTACTTGCCGTGGTATTTCGAATTGAAGTGGTAGTAATCCAGTCCCACCAGCACCGTGTGGTTGAACGGCCCGGTGTCGAATTCGGCCTGGGCGATGTTATCCACGCCGAAGACCTTGTTGTGCTGCTTCCAGTCGACCCCGTAGCGGGTCATGTAGCGCTGGTCGTCGAGCCCGGTCTTGGGGTTGGTGACGAACTTGTAGCCGTGCAGCGGCGCACGGTAACGGTCGTCGACGTCGGCATAGCGGGCATTCTGCTTCAGGGTCCAGACATCGTTCAGGCGATGGGAGAACTCGTAGCCCACGACGAACTGGTCACGGTCGTAGGCATTGACCCCGGGCTCGCCGAGAAACAGGTCGCGGTCGATCTTGCCGTTGGGGTTGGCGAACACCGTGCCCACGCTGGGCAGGCCCTGGGCCTCGGGCACGTCGTTGTCCTTCTGGAACTGGGCAAACACCGTCAGTTGGGTGTCGTCATCCGGCCGCCAGGTCAGGCTCGGGGCAATGAACTGACGCTGGCGCTGCACGTAATCGATGGCGTCCTGGCTGTCGCTGGCCAGGCCGGTCAGGCGATAGAGGAACTGCCCCTGCTCATCCAGCGGGCCGCCCAGGTCCAGGGCGATGCTCTTGTGGTCGTAGCTGCCGGCTTCCACTTTCAGCTGATGCACGGGGGTCTCGGTGGGCCGCTTGCTGACCATGTTGACGATCCCGCCCGGCTGGTTCTGCCCGTAGAGCACCGAGGCCGGGCCCTTGAGCACTTCGATGCGCTCCAGGGAATAGGGCTCGATCTGCAGGGCACCACCGGTACTGCCACCGCCATAGGGCAAGTGCAGGCCGTCGAGGTACAGCGGAGTCGGTGAAAAACCACGGGAGGTGGGTTCGTCGAAAATCTTCACCCGGTCGGAAAAGCCGCCGCCGGTCATGCCCGGGGTATAGAGCAGCGCCTCGGTCACGCTCTGGGCACCACGGGCGCTGATTTCCTTGGCGCCGATCACGTTGATGGTCTGCGGAATCTCCACCAGCGCCGAGTCGGTCTTGCTGCCGGTGGCGCTGCGCTTGGCCACGATCCCCGGCACCGCGCCCCAGGCATTTTCATCCACTTGGGTGGCGCCGATGCGGGTTGGCCCCAGCTCCAGCGCAGCGCCCTGGGCCACCGGCTGCAGCCCCCAGCTGGCGCCACTCTGGGTGGCTTGCAGGCCGGTCCCCGCGAGGAGCTGGTGCAGCCCTTGCGCCACTTCGTAGCGGCCTTGCAGGCCCTGGCTGTGCTTGCCGGCCGTCATGCTCGCATCCACCGAC
Source organism: Pseudomonas protegens CHA0 (assembly GCF_000397205.1). Lineage (NCBI taxonomy): Bacteria > Pseudomonadati > Pseudomonadota > Gammaproteobacteria > Pseudomonadales > Pseudomonadaceae > Pseudomonas > Pseudomonas protegens. The sequence goes on along the minus strand of NC_021237.1, from coordinate 171,685 downwards.
AGGAGAATGCCCGCCGCACTGGCAAAGCGGTTCAGCACCTGGTCGAGGTTGCCGGGGGCGATCTGGTAGTCGCGGGCCTGGCTCTGGCTGCCCGGCTCGGCCTGGACAATGCCTGGCAGCACGGGTGCCACCGCCAGCAGCGCAACAAAGGCTCGGCGGCGCGCGGTAGCGCCCAGGGTCAAAATGGATGCAGCGGTCTGGTAAGGCATTCCTGAACTCCCCATGAGAATGCGTCTTGATCGGCTTTCATGGGGTATCCCGAACGGCGCGCCGGAACCGACAACCGCCTGACAAAATATTTTTGCATTCAGCCTCGCGGCTTGAGGGTTACCCAGTAGCGGGTCACCGCATGGGCCCGTACCGGTAGCGAGCGCTCCAGGGCGGCGAGCACCGCATCGCTGTCGGCCAGGGGAAAGACCCCGGTCAGCAGCAAGCCCGCCACCTGCTCATCGCAGCGCAGCACCCCTGGCCGATACCGTGACAGCTCAGCGACGAACTGCCCCAGGGGCTGGCGTTCGGCAATCAACCGGCCCTCGCTCCAACTGCTGGCATTGACCTGGGCCACTTGCCGGGCCGACACCCGGCCGGCGTCGAACCACAGGCGTTCGCCGGCATTCAGTTGCAGGGCCTGGGTGTGACGGGGGCTGATCCGCAGGGCCCCTTCGTAAAGATCGACCCGGGTGCCGCCGTCCAACTCGCGCACGGCGAAACGTGTGCCCAGGGCCTGGATATCGCCGGCGGGGGTTTCCACGATCAGCGGCCGCGACGGGTCATGCCCGCTGGTCAGCAGGATCTCGCCCTGGATCAGGCGGATGCGCCGTTCGCTGGCGCTGAACAGCAGGTCGACGGCGCTGGCGCTGTTGAGGTCCAGGCGGCTGCCGTCGCTCAGGGTCAGGTGGCGTATTTCCCCGGTGGCGCTGCGCTGCGCGGCGAAGGCCGCTCGCCAGGGCTGGCTGTCCTGCACCAGGTAGCCGCTGCCACCGGCCACCAGCAGCAAGCCGAGCAGCTTCAGTGCGGCGCGGCGCTGCTGGTCCGGCGCCTTGGCCAACAGCACATGAGTGCTGTGTTCCGGCACGCCTTGCAGGGTCTGCTGCAGTTGCTGCAAGCGTTGCCAGGCTCGCTGGTGCTCGGGATCGGCCTGCTGCCAGGCGTCGAAGGCGCTGCGCTGCTGCGCGCTCAACTCGCCGCCCCAATGCAGCATCAGCCACTCGCTGGCCTGCTCGACAACGCTGGGGGCAATGGGTGCTTGATGAGGTTTCATTCTGCGTAGAGCACCTGGTAACAGGCCTGGATCGCACGGGTCATATACTTCTGCACCGAGCTGACGGAAACCTCCAGGCGCTCGGCAATCTGCGCATAGCCCAGCCCCTCGAACTGCGACATGACAAAGGCCTGGCGCACCTTGTCCGGCATGCGGTCGAGCATGGCGTCGATCTGCATCAGGGTTTCGAGAATCAGCGCGCGGCTTTCCAGGGAGGGGGTCTGCGGCTCCGGCAAGTGGGCGATGCTTTCCAGGTAGGCGCGCTCGATGCGCGCGCGCCGCCATTGGTCGACCACCAGGTTGCGGGCGATCTGCGCCAGGTAGCTGCGGCTTTCCTGCTGCCCGGGAAAACGCCCCGAGAGCAAGAGGCGCAGGAAGGTGTCCTGCGCCACGTCCGCGGCATGCTCGCGATCGCCCAGGCGCTTGCGCAACCAGCCCTGCAACCAGCCGTGATGATCCTGATACAGACGATGGAGTTGAGCGTTGCCGTCAGTGGTGGCTTGCATGAATGAAACTGCGCACATGATTGAGAGCAATTATCATTACACTTTTTTCTCAATCCAGGCAAAACGCTTTTCAACCTGGCTGGCTGGCAGCCTGCAATGGGTAGACCGACTGCCAACCACCCCCCAGCGCCTTGTACAGGCCAACCATGGCCAGGGACACTCCGGCCGAGCTTTCCACCAACTGCTCCTGGGTTGCCAGCAAGGCCCCCTGCACCGTCAGCACGTTGACAAAATCCACCACCCCTTCGATGTACTGCTGCTGTGCCGTGCGCAGGGCGATCTGGTTCTGCCGCACCGCTTCGGCCAGGCTGTCGCGGCGCAACTGGCTGGCGTTGTAGCGGGTCAGTTGGTCGTCGATTTCGTGCCAGGCCCGCAGCACCGTCTGCTGGTAGGCCAGGGCTGCTTCCTGCTGCTGGGCCTCGCGCAACTGGAGCATGCCCCGCAGGCGGCCGCCATCGAACAGCGGCAGGCTGAACTGCGGGCCGATGCCGAACTGCCGCGAACTCCAGGAACCGAAGTCCGCCAGTTGCAGGGCCTGGGAGCCGAAGTTGCCGGACAGGGTAATGCGCGGATAGAAATCGCCCTTGGCCACACCGATGCTGGCCGTGGCTGCATGCAGGCGCGCCTCGGCCTGGCGGATATCCGGACGCCGCTCGGCCAGTTGCGAAGGCAGGCCGATAGCCACCTGGGATGGCGGTTGCGGCACTGGCGCATCGCTGGCCAGTTCCTGGTGCAAGGCCTGGGGTGGCTCCCCCAGCAGCAGGCTCAGGGCATTGATCAGCTGCGCCTGGCGCTGTTGCAGCTCCGGCAGTTGCGCCTCGATGGTGGCGACCTGGGCGGCGGCTTCGGCCACGTCCAGGTCGGTGGCCACGCCGTCGGCCAGGCGCAGTTGCGAGAGTTTCAGGCTGTGCCGGGCGACCTCGAGGTTCTGCTCGGTGACCGCCCGGGTGCTCTGCACGCCGCGCAGTTGGATGTAGTCCTGGGCGGTTTCCGCCAGCACCGACAGCAGCACCCCGCGCCGGTCGTTCTCCGCCACTTCCAGGGTCGCATCGGCGGCCTCGGTTTCGCGCCGCACCCGGCCCCAGAAATCCAGCTCCCAGGAGGCGGAGAAGCCCGCTTCCCAGAGATTGAAGGCCGATTTTCCGTTGTTCCCCGAAGGGTCGTTCAGGCCCTCGGCACTGTTGCGCTTGCGCCCGTAGCCGCCATTGGCCGAGGTGCTCGGATAGCGTTCGGCAGTAATGACCTGGCGCGCCGCCCGGCTCTGCTGCAAACGGCTGGTGGCCAGTTGCAGGTCGAGGTTATCGCTCAGGACGCGACGGCTCAGGGCCGACAGTTGCGGGTCGTTGAACACCTCCCACCAGCGCTCCTGCATGGCACTGTCCACCGCCTGGCTGGCAGCGGCCTGGGCCGGGGCGGACCAGGCCTGGACCTGGGTCGCCTGGGGCCTCTGGAAATCCGGGCCGACATTGCACGCGGCCAGGGACAGCAGGCTCAGCGCCAGCAGAGTGCGGAGCCCGTGGGAGCGTCTGTGACGGCTGCGTTCGCGGCTCATCGCTGGGTCACCTCGCGGGCGCTGGTGGCAGAGCTGTGGGTGTCCACGCTGGCTTCCACCGACATGCCCACCCGCAACCGCTCGGCCAACGGCTGGTTGGGTTCCAGAAGGATCTTCACCGGAATGCGCTGCACCACCTTGGTGAAGTTGCCGGTGGCGTTATCCGGCTTCACCGCGGCGAAGGTCACACCGGTGGCCGGGGCCAGGCTTTCCACCCGACCATGCAGGGTCTCGCCGCCCAGGCTGTCGACCCGCACCTCCACCACCTGCCCGGCATGCATGGCCGTCAGCTGGGTTTCCTGGAAGTTGGCCAGTACATAGGCCTGCTGCAGCGGCACCACGGCAAGGATCTTGCTGCCCGGGGTGACATAGGCACCGACCCGCACCGCGCGCTCGCCGACCATGCCGTCCACCGGCGCCACGATGCGCGTGTAGGACAACTCGTAGCTGGCCATTTCCAGGGCCGCCTGGGCACGTTTCAAGCCACCTTCCGCGGCGTCACGCTGAGCGGTGATGATCTCCACCTGCTTGCGCTCCGCCGCCAGGGCTGCGGTGGCGGTGGCCAGCCGGGCGCTGGCCTGGTCGATGCGGGTCCGGGCCTGCTGGGCGTTCTGCACCGTGCCGGCGCCGACCCCGGCCAGGTGGTTGTAGCGGTTCAGTTCATGCTCGGCAAAGGCTCGCTCGGCCTGGGCCGCGCTCAAGGCAGCCTGGGCCTGGGCGATCACCGAACTCTGCCGGTCCAGGGTCGCCCGGGCGTTCTGCAACTGCGCCTTGGCCACCAGGGTCTCGGCATCCGCCGCCTGGGCCGCGGCCCGCAGGTCACGGTCGTCGATCAGCGCCAGCAGTTGCCCGGCCTTGACCTGCTGGTTGTCCTCCACCAGCACTTCCTTGATGAACCCCGCCACGCGCGGGGCCACCAGGGTGTAGTCGGCGGCGATGAAGGCGTCGTTGGTGGTCTGCTCGCCGGCGCGGCCGAACAGCCCCGGCAGCGCCAGGTAGGCCAACACGCCAAGGGCCGCCACTGCCGCTACCGCAATGGCGATTTTGTGTTTGTTCTGGGTCGTCATGACAAAGGTCTCGTTCAAGTCGGCGCCCGCGGTGGGTAGATCCGCGTCGGCAGCCAGAAAATCAGCAGGATCAGCACAGCGGCCAGCCCTGCCATGCAGTAGTAGAGGTCGGCGGAGGTCAGCACCACGGCCTGCTGGTGCAGGCGCCGGGCCAGGCCGGCGACGCCGTCGTCCACCAGAGGCGAGTTGCCCAGGCTGTCCACCAGAATGGTCGAATGAAAATGCAGGCGGCGGGTGGTCAGCACATCCAGCACACCGGTGGCGATCACCGCCGCCAGGCCTTTCACGGTGTTGAACCACGCCGAGGCAAAAGGCCCTTCCATCGGGGTGATACTGCCGGTGGAAAGCATCAGCAATGGCAGCACTGCCATGGGCTGGCCGAAGATCTGCAGCAGTTGCAGCACGTAGAAGTCGTCACGGATCCAGGCCGATGTCAGGTGCGTACCGCCCAGACAGGACAGCACCAGCATGCCCAGGCCGATCCCCAGCACCCAGCGGCAATCGACCCAGCGCAGGTTGCACAGTGCTGCCACCAGGGGCAGCGCAAGCAGTTGCGGCAGGGCCATCACCAGCATCACCGGCGCGGTCTGCAACGGCCGGTAGCCCTGGACCTGAGCCAGATAGGCGGACGGGATGATGATCACCGCCGTCAGTACCACCAGCACCCCGGCCAGGGTCAGCAGGGCGAAGGACAGGTTGCGGATGCCGAGCATCTGCAGCTTGAAGAAGGGAATCGGCTGCGACCACTCGTTGATCATGAACAGCACCAGCAGCACCAGGCCGCCGGCCAGCAGCACACAGATCAGCGGCGACTCGAACCAGTCCAGGCGGTTGCCCTGCAGGATACCGATCACCAGCATGCAGATCGCCGGAAAGCCCAGCAGCAGGCCGCGCCAGTTGAACTGCTTGAAACGCTCCAGGCGCAGCGGGTCCTGGGGCAGGCCGTAGGCCACCGCCGCCATCGCCAGCAGGCAAGGCAGCACCACCTGCCAGAACGCCCATTGCCAGCCCACGTACTCGGTCCAGAGTGCCGCCAGGGGCGTGCCCAGGCTGGGGCCGAAGGTGGCGGTCAGGGCATAGCCGGCCAGGCCGTAGAGCTTGACGTTGGCCGGCAGGAAACGCAGGGCCACGGTCATCAGCATCGGCGGCAGCGCGCCGCCGGCCAGGCCTTGCAGGGTGCGCAACAGCAACAGGCTTTCGTAGTTCGGGGCGAAGGGGCACAGCACCCCCAGCAGGGTGAACAGGCCAATGGCACACAGGGTGAAGCGCCGCAGGGAAAAGGTCACCGAACACCAGGGCGCGAAGGCCATGGCCGCCACCGAGGTGGCGGTGTAGCAGGCCACCAGCCAGGTGCCTTCGTCGTAGCCGATGAACAGCGCACCACGAATGTCCGCCAGGGCGATCTTGGTCACCATCTCGTTGAGGCCCGAGACCAGCACCGCCAGCAGCACGCCCACCAGGCCGATGATGATCCGCGGCCCGAACACCGGCGGTGCAATGGCTGCCGGCTTGCTGGCGGCTTCAACCGAAGCAGGCGCAGCGACAGCGAGGGAACTCATGGAAATACTGCTCCAGACAAGAAAACCAGAGCAGTTTATGAACAGCCGATGCTGACGAAAACTGACTTATCGACAGTTTATAAGTGCGTCAGACGCAATGATTCACCCTGTTGACCGTAGGAGCTGGCTTGCCAGCGAAGGGGCCCTCAAGACCGCTTGCGCCGGCAAGCCGGCTCCTACGAGGAGGTCGGCTGGGCTTCTTGCCAGGTGGCCTGGCAGGAGGTGCGCAGGGTTTCGCGAAACCACTTGTGCGCCGGGTCCTTGTCGTAGCGCGGATGCCAGGCCTGGGTCAGGACCAGGGTCGGCAGGGAAATCGGCAGCACGAACGAACGCAAGCGCAGGCCCAGGCGCGAGACGCTGAGCAGGGTTTCCTGGGGCACCGGCAAAATCAGGTCCGAATCCGGCAGCATGAACATGGCGGCGTGGAAGCTCGGGGCAATCAGCGGCACCCGGCGCTCCAGGCCCTGCTCGGCCAGGGCCGCATCGATAGGTCCACGGGCTATGCCCCGGCGAGACATGCTGATATGGGGAAACGCGGCAAAACGCTCGGCGGTGATGTCTTCGTCCAACAGCGGGTGGCCTTCGCGCACCAGGCCGACAAAAGCGGTGGTGAACAGGTTCTGCACCTTGACTTCCGGGGTCAGGGGCCGGGTGTTGCTAATCCGCAGGTCGATCCTTCCCTCCCGCAGGGCCTCGTCATCGCCATCGCCTTCGGGCACGAAGCGCAGCTCGCACAAGGGCGCCTGACGCTCCAGGGTATCGATGAGGCGACCGCCATACACGCCGACGAAAAAATCGTTGGCGCGCACGTTGAAGCGCCGCTGCAGGGAACCCAGGTCGACCTTGTCCGCCGAGCGGAACACCAGCGCCGCCTGCTCCACTACATCGCGCACCTGGCTGCGCAGTTCCAGGGCCTTGGGGGTGGGCACCAGGCCGCGTCCGGCACGTACCAGCACCGGGTCGCCGAGGGCGTCGCGAATCCGCGTCAGGGTCCGGCTCATGGCCGCCGGGCTGAGGTTCATGCGCCGCGCCGCGCCCACCACGCTGCCCTCGTCGAGCAGGGCGTCGAGGGCCACCAGAAGGTTCATGTCCGGAAGTTGCATGCTGAGCACTCGTGACTGGTCAGGGATGATCCAGGCGCAATGCTAGCAGGCTTGGCGCCTAGGAAAATGAGGGAGATCAATCCTTACCCGTGAACCCACTAGCCGCGTAGGAGCCGGCTTGCCGGCGAATGGGCCCTCGAACCTTGCATAGCCCTTGAGGACGCTTTCGCTGGCAAGCCAGCTCCTACGGTCGGGGGACTGGCGGACGAGGTAGCTCAGCGCTGCATGCCCCAGCGTTTTACCGTGATCCGCTCCAGGGTGTCGAAGATCAGGTTTTCCACCAGCAGGCCGATGAGGATCACCACTGCCAGCCCGGCAAACACCTTGTCGGTGTACAACTCATTGCGGTTCTGGAAGATGTACCAGCCCAGGCCACCCTTGCCGCTGGTGGCGCCGAACACCAGCTCGGCAGCGATCAGGGTGCGCCAGGCGAAAGCCCAGCCGATCTTCAACCCGGCGAGAATCGACGGCAGCGCCGCCGGGATCAGGATGAACAGCACCAGGCGCAGGCCCTTGAGGCCGTAGTTGCGCCCGGCCATGCGCAGGGTTTCGGAAACCCCGAGAAACCCGGCATAGGTGTTCAAGGCCAAAGCCCAGAGCACCGAATGCACCAGCACGAAGATCAGGCTGTTCTGCCCCAGGCCGAACCACAGCAGCGCCAGGGGCAGCAGGGCAATGGCCGGCAGCGGATTGAACATCGAGGTCAGGGTGCTCAGCAGGTCACGGCCAAGCCGGGTCGAGACCGCCAGGGTGGTCAAGGCAAACGCCAGGACGATGCCGATCAGGTAGCCCTTGAGCAGCACCACCAGGGAAATGCCCACCTTGCCCAGCAATTCGCCGCTGAGCAGGCCCTGGTAAAGAGCGCTGGCAGTTTGCAGAAAACTCGGTAGCAGCAGGTCGTTGTTCTGGTAACGGGCCACGGCTTCCCAGAGCAGCGCCAGCAGGACCAGGATCAGGCTCTTGCGCAACCAGCCTTGTTGCCAGAGGCGCTGCCCCAGGGGCAGCTCGCGCTCCAGGGGCACTTGCAGCAAGGGCTGCAGGACAACTTCGTATTCCTCGCGCGCAGGGGATGAGTGGCTCATCGGGCATTCCTCGTTCAACGGTGGCCTGACGGCTCAATAAGCGATACGGATATCGGCGAAATCCAGCTCGGTTTCAGTTTCCGGCGATTGGCCTTCATCGAACAGCAAGCGGTGGACGCGCCGCGCGGTCTGCTGAAAAGCCACGCCACCGAGGCTCTGCAGGTCGTACTGGTGGCTGTGGACTTCCGCCCGCACGCGCCCCGGATGAGGCGACAACAGGAGGATGCGATTGCCCACCACCAGCGCTTCCTCGATGGAGTGAGTGACGAACAGCAAGGTGAAGCGCACCTCCTCCCAGAGCCGCAGCAACTCCTCCTGCATCTTGCGCCGGGTCAGGGCGTCGAGGGCGGCGAAAGGTTCGTCCATCAGCAGGATCTTCGGCTGCATGGCCAGGGCGCGAGCGATCGCCACCCGGGCCTTCATGCCACCGGACAGGGTATGCGGATAGGCATCGGCGAAAGCCGCCAGGCCGACTTTCTCCAGGTATTCCAGGGCGCGCTCTTCGGCCTCGCGGCGGCCGAGGGTCTTCGACGCCAGCAGGGGAAACATCACGTTCTGCTTCACGGTTTTCCAGGGGGGCAACTGGTCGAACTCCTGGAACACCACGATACGATCCGGCCCGGGCTGGCTGACGCGCTGGCCTTGCAGGCGAATCTCGCCCTCACAGGGCTGGATGAACCCGGCCACGGCCTTGAGCAGGGTCGACTTGCCGCAGCCAGAAGGCCCCAGCAGGACAAAGCGGTCGGCCGGATCAACCTCGAAACTCACCTGGTGGGTGGCCCGCACCACCCGCTGCGGGGTGCGGTATTCCAGGCTGACTTGTTCCACCGCCAACAGCGCCTGGGCGATGGCAGCGCGATTGCTGGCCGTGTGGCCTGGCAAGGGGGCATTCATGGCGATCAGCTCCCCTGCAACGGTTTGGCATCCTGGAAGAAGTAGTCCTTCCACGACTCGGGCTTGTTCTTGATCGCACCGACCCGGTAGAGGAATTCCGCCAGTGGGTAGGTGTTTTTCGGTGTCACGCTGAACTCGAACTGCGGGTTGTCGATGATCTTCAGCAAGGCGGCGCGGTCGATCTTGGCCTTGGTCACGCGCAGGTAGGTATCGGCGGCTGCGCCCTTGTCGTGCTGGGCGAACTCGGCCGCTTCGGCCAGGGCTTCGACGAAGGCCTTGTAGGTCTTGGGGTTGTCGTTGCGGAATTTCTCGGTGGCGAACAGCACCGTCGGTGAGTTGGGCCCCAGCAGGTCGTAGGTATTGAGCACCACGTGCACATTGGGGTTCTCCAGGGCCTGGTCCTGGAATGGCGGGTTGGAGAAGTGCCCGGTCAGCTCGGTGCCGCCGGCAATCAGCGCGGCGGTGGCGTCCGGGTGGGGAACGGCGATGGTGTACTTGTCCAGGCGATTGAATTCCTTGTCGCCCCATTGCTTGGCGGCGGCGTATTGCAGGAAGCGCGATTGCACCGAGACCCCCACCGCCGGTACCGCAATGCGGTCCTTTTCGGTGAAGTCGGCGATAGTCTTGACCTTGGGATTGTTGCTCACCAGGTAGTAGGGAAAGTTACCCAGAGAGGCTACGGCCTTGACGTTCTGCCGGCCGTGGGTGCGATCCCAGATGGTCAGCAGCGGCCCGACGCCGGCCCCGGCAATGTCGATGGAGCCCGACAGCAGCGCGTCGTTGACCGCCGCGCCGCCGGACAACTGGGTCCAGTCGACCTTGATGTCGATGCCCTGCTCCTTGCCGTGCTTTTCGATCAGGTTCTGGTCGCGCACCACATTGAGCAGCAGGTAGACGATACCGAACTGTTCAGCGATGCGGATCTCGCCTTCGGCCTGGGCCGGCGCAGGCGCGACCAGGCTGCCGGCCAGCAGGCTGAAACCCAGGCCGATGGCCGTGGCCAGCCTGCCGAGGCGGGGAATGAAGGGAATGGATAAGGACATGCTGGTTCTCCTGCCGTGCCTGGCTGATCAGTAAGGGGCGTCGCCCTGGATGGTGGTGCGATACAGCTTGCGGCGCAGATGGCTCGGGCAACCGGCGGCCAGGTGGATCAGCGAGCGGTTGTCCCAGAACACCAGGTCGTGGGGCTGCCATTGATGGCGGTAGATGTTGTCCGGCAGCACGCTGTGGGCATACAGCTCGGCCAGCAACTGGGCGCTTTCGTCTTCCGGCAGGCCAACGATACGGGTGGTGAAACCCTCGCTGACGAACAACGCCTTGCGGCCGTTTTCCGGGTGAGTGCGCACGACCGGGTGCACCACCTCGGCGACCTGGGCCAGTTGCTCCGGGGTCAGGGTCGGGCGCCAGTTGCCCTCGAACTTGGTCTCGCTGTAGCGCGCCGTGTAGGAGTGGGCGGCGCTGCGTCCCTCGACCGCCTTGCGCAGCGCCTCGGGCAAGTTGTCCCAGGCCTGGTGCATGTTGGCGAACAGGGTGTCGCCCCCTTCGGCTGGCAGTTCCTGGGCGTGCAGCATCGAGCCCAGACTCGGCAGCTCCTTGTAGGAGAGGTCCGAGTGCCAGAACTTGCCGGCGTCCCCCAGGCCGATGGACTGGCCGTTCTCGATGATGTTGGAAACGATGAGGATTTCCGGGTGCCCGGCCAGCAGGAACTGCTTGAGCACATGAATCTGCAACACACCGAAGCGACGGCTGAAGGCAATCTGCTGTTCGGGGCTGATGCGCTGGTCGCGGAACACCACTACGTGATGGTCCAGGTGGGCGCGGTGGATGCGGACGAAGTCCTGGTCGTTGACTGGCCGGGACAGGTCGAGGCCGACGATCTCGGCGCCGACAGCCCCATTCAAGGGCCGGATTTCGAAAGCTTGTGCGGCAATGGAGGCGGCACTGGCTGATGCAGACATGACTGAAACTCCCGCGCAGGCGCGCCCAGGGCGCGCGCGTCGATCAGAAACTCACGGAGATCCCGTGTGGGTTCATTTCGTGCGGCGCGCCGATTGGTCGGCAGGTACGCAGGGATTCAACTTTATAGATATAAGAAAACTAATTTAAATACCGTTAGTGAATAACGATATGTTGATTCAACCGATGGACCGCTTGGGGACGGTACGCCGACGAAGGCGCTCTCAAGGCCCCTTCGCTGGCAAGCCAGCTCCTACAAGGCTGGCTGGTGGTTTTTATAGGGATCAGCGTTCGTGCAGGGCTTCGGCGCGGGCGCGGATGATCGGCTTGAGCAGGTAGCTGAGGATGCTTTTCTTGCCGGTGATGATGTCCACCGAGGCCACCATCCCGGGGATGATCAACAGCGGCTTCTCATCGGTGCCCAAGTGGCTGCGGTCGGTGCGCAGCTTGATCATGTAGTAGGTGGTCTTCTTGTCTTCATCGGTGATGGTATCGGCGCCGATCTGTTCCAGGCGGGCCTTGAGGCCACCGTAGATGGTGTAGTCATAGGCGCTGAACTTGACCACCGCTTCCTGCCCCGGATGCAAGAAAGCAATGTCCTGGGGACGGATCTTGGCTTCCACCAGCAGGGTGTCGTCCAGCGGGACGATTTCCACCATGTCGCTGCCCGGCTGGATCACCCCGCCGATGGTGTTGACCATTAGCTGCTTGACGATACCGCGTACCGGCGAGGTCACCAGGGTGCGGCTGACCCGGTCTTCCAGGGCCTTGCCGGTGGCGCTGGCCTTGTTCAGTTCGGTGCGCGCTTCGTTGAGCTGGGTCAGGGCCTCGCTGCGGAACTTGCCGCGGGTTTCATCGATCTTGCGCTGCACTTCCTTGATCGCCGATTCGGCGCGGGGGATCGCCAGGGTGGTGGCGTCCAGCTGGCCACGGGTTTCCACTTCGGCACGCTTGAGCCGCAGCACTTCCACCGGCGACACCGCGCCCTGGGCCACCAGCGGCTCGGACATGGCGATTTCCTGGCGCTGCAGGCCCAGTTGCTGGCGGTATTGCGCCTGCTTGGAGGTGAACTCGCGCAGTTCCTGCTGCTTCTGGATCAGCTGTTCCTGGAGGCCACCGATCTCGTCATGCAGTTGCTGGCGACGGCTCTGGTACAGGGATTTCTCACTGGCCGCCTGGCCCGGCGCTTCCTTGACCGCCTCGGCGGGGAAATTCAGCTCGCGTTCATCCACCTCGGCGCTCAGGCGCTCGACCCGCAGCAGCATGGACAGGCGCACGGTCTCGGTCTCGCCGACGTTGGACTGGAAGCGCGTGTCGTCGAGGCGAATCAGCGGCGCGCCGGCCTCGACTATCTGGCCTTCCTTGACGTACAGCTCGGAGACGATGCCGCCTTCCAGGTTCTGGATCTTCTGCAGCTTGGAGGAAGGAATCGCCTTGCCCTCGCCCTTGGTTACCTCGTCGATCACCGCGAAGTTGGCCCACAGCACCAGGAACAGGAAGAACGCGATGATGCCCCAGATGGTCAGGCGGATAACCCGCGGCGCATCTTCGATCAGTGCCTTGTTGACCTCGGGCAGCGGCTGCCCCTGGAGCGAATCGGTGCCTTTGAAATAGCGACGGATCGAGTCCTTGAATCCCGACTTAAGCAACACTGATCTGCCCCTTCTTCAACGCTTCCATCACCACCGCTTTCGGGCCATCGGCCAGGATTTGTCCACGGTCCACCACCAACAGCCGGTCCACCAGCGACAGCAACGACGCCCGGTGGGTGACCAGTACCACGGTCTTGCTCTGCACCACCGCCTCCAGGCGCTGTTTCAAGCGCTCTTCGCCGGTGTTGTCCATGGCGCTGGTGGGCTCGTCGAGCAGCAGGATCTGTGGGTTGAGCAACAGCGCGCGAGCCAGGGCGACGTTCTGCCGCTGGCCACCGGAAAGGTTCTGCCCGCGCTCGCCCACCTGCAATTCATAGCCCTGCGGGTGCAGCCTGGCGAACTCATGGACCCCCGCCAGTTCCGCGGCCTGCAGCACCAGTTCGTCCTCGACGTAGCGGGCACCGGAAGTCAGGTTGTCACGCAGGGTCCCGGCCAGCAGTTGGATGTCCTGGGGCACGTAGCCGATGTTGTGACGCAGTTCGCTGACATCGATCTGGCGGATGTCCACACCGTCCACCAGCAGGGCCCCGGAGTCCGGCTGGTAGAGCCCCACCAGCAGCTTGGCCAGGGAGCTCTTGCCGGAGCCGCTGCGGCCGATGATGCCGACCTTTTCACCCGGCTTGATCATCAGGTTGATGTTCTTCAGCGCCGGGTTCTGCTGCCCCGGGTAGGTAAAGCTCAGTTGCCGGCACTCGATGGCACCCTGCAGCACGCTGCGGCTCAGGGGGCGCTCGTCGAAATTGCGCTCTTGGGGCAGCTCCATCATCTGGTCCACGGAGGTCATGGTGACCCGCGCCTGCTGGTAGCGGGTCAGCAGCCCGGACAGCGAAGCCAGCGGGCTCAGGGCCCGACCGCTGAGCATGTAGCAGGCGATCAGGCCGCCCATGCTGAGGTTGCCGTCGATGATCTGGTACACGCCGAAGATGATCATGATCACCCCGGCCAGTTGCTGGATCAGCAAGGTGATGTTCATTGCCAGGCTGGACAGCATCTTCACCCGCAGCTCAAGCCGGCTGAGGGTACCGATGGTCTGCTCCCACTGGTACTGGCGCTCGCTCTCGGCGTTGTTGACCTTGACCGCGTCCAGGCCGGCCAGGGTCTCGATCAGGCTCGACTGGCGCTCGGCCCCCAGGGCCATGGTCTTCTCCATGGTCGCCACCAGCGGCTTCTGCAGGGCATAGCCTATGCACAGGGCAATCGGGAAGGCCAGCACCGGAATCCACACCAGATGCCCGCCAAGGATGGCGATCACCAGGAAGATCAGCAGGGTGAACGGCAGGTCGATCAGGCTGGTGAGGGTCAGGGATGCGAGGAAGTCCCGCAGGCTCTGAAACTCATGGATGTTCTGGGCGAAGCTGCCGACCCGTGCCGGACGGTACTTCATGGCCATGCCGACGATGCGCTCGAACAGCGTGGCGGAAATGATCAGGTCGGTCTTCTTTCCCGCCAGGTCCAGGCACAGGCTGCGCAGGCCCTTGAGGATCAGGTCGAAGATGTAGGCGCCTATGATGCCGATGGACAGCACCCACAGGGTCGAGGTGGCCTGGTTGGGCACCACCCGGTCATAGACGTTCATCACGAACAATGGCGCGGCCATGGCGATGATGTTGATCAGCAGGCTCGCGGCAATGGCGTCGGCATACAGCCAGCGCGAGCGCTTGAGGGTGTCGCGGAACCAGGAACGGGCGCGGGGGATCAGCGACCCGTGGTTGACGTCGAACTTGTGCTGGGGCTGGGCGAAGAACACCTGGCCGCTGTAATCGTCGGCCAGCAACTGGCGGTCGACACAGACTTCGCCGCCATCGCTTTCGCTGAGCAGCAGCCGCGCCTGGTCTTCACCCTGCCAGCCCAGCAGCACCGCGCTGCGACCGTCCTTGAGCAGCAACAGGGCGGGCATGGCGATGGCTGGAATCTGTTCGAGCTTGCGCCGCAGCACCCGGCCCTGCAGCCCGGCCCGGGCCGCGGCCCGGGGGAGCAGCTCGGCGCTCAGGCGCTGGGATGGCAAGGGCAGGCCGGTGGTCAGCATCGCCGCACTGGCGGGCTTCTGGTGCAGGAAGCAGAGGGTCAGCAAACCATCCAGAAGGGGATCGTCATGCATGCCGCGTGGATCATGACTGAGTTGCACACTGACTTCTGATTCCACGCTCGACACTCTTGACTGGCTGGTTGGATGAAATTAGCTCAATTCATCCCGGGCAGCTGGACCTTGGGCTTCACATCGCTTTGCACGACGGAGGCCATAGGTGCCACCACTCCCTGGCTTTTGAGCAACTCGCCCATGGTCGCCTTGATTCGATATTGAGTAAATAACTGAATGTTCTGGATCTCGGCCAGGCGCCGGGAGGCGGTGAACAACTCGTTTTCACTGTCGAGCAAGTCCAGCAGGGTACGTTCACCCAGGCTGAACTGCTTCTGGTAGGCGGTCCGCACGCTGGTGCTGTGATCCACATATTGCTGGGCGATCGGCACCTGGGCGTTGGCGTTGTTCAAGGCGTTCCAGGCCAGGCCCAGTTCCTCGTTCAGCACCCGCAGGGCGTTGTTGCGGATATCCAGCGCCTGGTTGGACTGGTAGGCCTTGGACTCCAGGTCGGCCTTGTTGCTGCCGCCGGCGAACAGGTTGAAGCGCATGCGCAGCATGGCCTGCCATTCATTGTTGTGGCCGTTCTGGCCGTCCAGGTCGTTGTCGGCAGTACGCCCCAGCTCCGCGTCGAAGCGCGGATAGAACGCCGACTTGGCGGCATCGTACTGCTTCTCGGCAGCGACGATATCGGACTCGGCGGAACGCAGGATCGGGCTGTTTTCCAGCATCTGGTGCCGGGCCTCGTCGAGGTTGGCCGGCAACAGCGCCATGAAACTGGCAGGGCGTTCCAGTTGGTCCGGCATTTCTCCGACGGCACTCAGGTAGTTGGTCTGGGCGTCGGCGAGGTTGGTCTGCTCGGTGATCAGGTTGTTGCGGGCTTGGGCCATCCGCGCTTCAGCCTGGTCAAGGTCGGCGCCGCTACCCACGCCACGCTGGGTGCGCAGCTTGATCTGGTCGTAGATACGCTCGTGATTGCGCAGGTTGTCTTCCGCCAGTTGCACGAATTGACGGCGGGTCAGCACATCCAGATAGACCTGGGCCACGGTCAGGGCCGTGCGCTCGGAGGTGCCCAGCAGGGAGTAGGCGCGGGAGTTGACGGTGGCTTGTTGACGCCCGACTTCGCTGGACGTGGCAAAACCGTCAAAAACCATCTGTTGCAGACGCAAACTTGACTCGCCGCGGTTCAAGGTTTCCCAGTGGTTGCTGCCTGTACCCGCACGGGTCGTAGGGTTATCCGTCCCTTCACGACCATAGCCAGCTAGCATGTCCACTCGTGGCAGATAGCCACCTTTGGCGGCTTTCAGCTGGTAGTCAGCAGCCAGACGGCTGTTCACGCCGGCTTGGATTTCCGGGTGCACATCCAGTGCTTTCTGCATGGCTTCAGGAAGGGTTTGAGCCTGCACAAAGCTGGCGGCTAAGGCAAAGGGCAGGGCCTTGAACAGATGAAAACGCATGGTAAGAATTTCCCTCGGACAGCGTGTCCAGAATCACGTCAGAACGTGGCACCACATCGATTTATTACAACCAAAACAACCGTCCGTCGGAAAGTTCAAACTAAGAACTGGTTCACATACTTCAAGTCAGGTTACCGCGTGAATATCAATGTGACATTAATTCGGCGATTGTTTAGGATGGCGTCCATAAGGTCAATAGTTTGGCATAAAGTTAATACCCAAAAAATATAGCCAAACTTTTGACGGTAGATCTGTCAATTACCCGTTCCCAATTACACACCTAGTACGTCCTGACTGAGTTGCGGCCCGCGCCTAAGCCGGTACATGGAAGTCGACTGAGCGGTACACCGGAGAGTCCCCAATGAGCAGTGTTGTTGCCATCGTCAAAAGCATTGTCGGCCAAGTTTTCGTGGTTTCCCCGGAAGGGATCCGACGCGTACTCATTGAAGGGGACCGCCTGTTCGTGGGTGACGAGGTAGACACCGGCCCGGCCGGGGCCGTCACCCTGGAGTTGACCGACGGGCGTACTCTGGACCTGGGGCGTGACACCCAGTGGAGCGGTGCCGCACCGGACTCCAGCACGGACCTGGCACAGGCCACCGCTCAGGCCGCCCCTTCGGTGGCAGAACTGCAGCAGGCCATCGCCGCCGGCGCCGACCCGACCACCGACCTGGAAGCCACCGCCGCCGGCCCGACCGCCGCGGGGAATGGCGGCGCGGCCGGTGGTGGCCACAGTTTTGTGCAGTTGGAAGAGACTGCGGGCCGGGTCGACCCGACCATCGGTTTCCCCACCGCTGGCCTGGGGCTGGCCAATTCGACCCAGGACAACACCTTTGGCGGCCTGACCAACAATGGCGGCCTGGGCAATGGCAACGGCAATGGCAGCGGGAGTGACTCCCTGCGCCCGGCCACCCTGACCCTGGGCGCCACCCCAACCATTACCGAAGCCGGTGGCACCCTGGTGTACACCGCGACCCTGACCCAGGCGCCACTTACCGACCTGACTGTGACCCTGTCCAATGGCGCGGTCATCGTCATCAGCGCCGGCCAGACCACTGGCAGCGTGCAGGTGCCCCTGGCGCCCCAGGACAACGTCTATATCGACCCGGGCCAGATCAGCGTCAGCGTGACCGGCACCACCGGCGGTGGCGGCCTGCTGGTAACGGTCAACCCGACCCCGGCGGTCACCCAGGTCACCGACACCATCGACACCACCACCGTCAGCCTGACCGCTGATGCCAGCGTTACCGAGGGCGGGCAGATCACCTACACCGCCACCCTCACCAACCCGGCACAGACTCCGGTGACCATCACCCTGTCCAACGGCTCGGTGATCACTATCGAAGCGGGCAAGTCCAGTGGCTCGATCGACGTCCCGGCGCCAGCCAATGACGTCTACAAGAACGGCGACACCATCGAAGTCGGTATCACCAAGGCTGAAGGCGGCAACTTCGAGAACCTGCAACCCAGCCCAGACAAAGCGGTCACCACCGTGACCGACAGCATCGACGACACCGGCCTGAGCCTGTCGGCCACCGATACCGTGGCCGAGGGTGGCTCCATCGTCTACACCGCGACCCTGACCAACCCTGCTGGCACCCCGGTCACCGTGACCCTGAGCAACGGCGCGGTAATCACCATCGCTGCCGGTGCCACTTCCGGTACTGCCACCGTCGCCGCCCCTGCCGATGACGTCTATAAAGACGCGGGCAAGGTTGAAGTCACCATCACCAAGGCCGATGGCGGCAATTTCGAAAACCTGGTCACCGACCCGGCTCCGGCTGTGACCGATGTCACTGACACGATCGATACTTCGACCGTCAGCCTGACCGCAACACCAAGCGTCGCCGAGGGCGGCACCGTCGTTTACACCGCATCGGTGACTGCGCCAGTGACCGGTTCGCCGGTCGTCGTCACTCTGTCCAATGGCCAGACCATCACCATTCCGGTGGGCGAGTCGTCCGCCAGCGTCAACTTCACCGCGCCAAACGATGCGTTGGCGGGCGGTAGCTCCCTGAGCACCACTATCACCAAGGCGGACGGCGGTAACTACGAGAAGCTGGAAATCAGCGACAAGCCTGCTGAAACTTCCGTCACCGATACCCCGGATACAACGACCCTGAGCGTGACCGCCACCGATACCGTGGCCGAGGGTGGCTCCATCGTCTACACCGCCACCCTGACCAATGCCGCTGGTACTCCAGTCACCGTGACCCTCTCCAACGGCGCGGTAATCACCATCGCAGCGGGTGCCACTACTGGCACCACCACCGTGGCCGCTCCGGCGGATGACGTCTACAAGGACGCCGGTAAAGTCGAAGTCACCATCACTAAAGCGGACGGTGGCAACTTCGAGAATCTGGAGACCAATCCGACTCCAGCCGTCACCGATGTCACGGACACCATCGACACCAGCACCGTTTCCCTGACTGCCACGCCGAGCGTCGCCGAAGGCGGCACTGTGGTTTACACCGCCTCGGTGACAGCGCCGGTAACCGGCTCGCCAGTCGTGGTGACCCTGTCCAACGGCCAGACCATCACCATTCCAGTGGGTGAGTCGTCCGCCAGCGTGAACTTCACCGCACCCAACGATGCCCTCGCTGGCGGCAGCTCCCTGAGCACTACCATCACCAAAGCGGATGGCGGTAACTACGAGAAGTTGGAAATCAGCGACAAGCCAGCCGAGACTTCGGTTACCGATACCCCTGACACCACCACTCTGAGCCTGAGCGCTACCGAGTCCGTGGCCGAAGGCGGCTCCATCGTCTACACCGCCACATTGACCAATGCAGCTGGCACTCCGGTCACTGTGACCCTGAGCAATGGCGCGGTAATCACCATCGCCGCCGGTGCCACTTCCGGTACTGCCACCGTCGCCGCTCCGGCTGACGATGTGTACAAAGACGCCGGTAAAGTCGAAGCCACCATTACCAAATCCGAGGGTGGCAACTTCGAGCACCTGGAGACAAATCCAGCCCCGGCGGTGACTGATGTCACTGACACGATCGATACGTCGACTGTCAGTCTGACCGCAACACCAAGCGTGGCTGAGGGTGGCATTGTTGTTTACACCGCGTCGGTGACAGCGCCAGTGACCGGTTCGCCGGTAGTCGTCACTCTGTCCAACGGCCAGACCATCACCATTCCAGTAGGTGAGTCGTCTGGCAGCGTGAATTTCACTGCTCCCAACGATGCATTGGCGGGCGGCAGTTCGCTCAGCACCACCATTACCAAAGCCGACGGTGGTAACTACGAGAAACTGGAAGTCAGCGACAAGCCGGCTGAAACCTCCGTCACCGATACTCCTGACACCACCACTCTGAGCCTGAGCGCGACCGAGTCCGTGGCCGAAGGTGGTTCGATTGTCTACACCGCGACCCTGACTAATGCTGCGGGTACGCCTGTTACTGTCACGCTCTCTAACGGCGCGGTGATCACCATCGCCGCTGGCGCCACTTCCGGTACTGCCACCGTCGCGGCCCCGGCGGATGACGTCTACAAAGATGCAGGCAAAGTCGAAGCCACCATTACCAAGGCCGAAGGCGGCAACTTCGAAAACCTGGAGACCAATCCAGCCCCGGCGGTAACCGATGTCACTGACACCATCGACACCAGCACCGTTTCCCTGACTGCCACACCGAGCGTGGCTGAAGGTGGAACCGTGGTGTATACCGCCTCCGTGACCGCGCCAGTGACCGGTTCTCCAATGGTCGTCACTCTGTCCAACGGTCAGACCATCACCATCCCGGTGGGTGAGTCTTCTGCCAGCGTAAACTTCACCGCGCCAAACGATGCCCTCGCTGGCGGCAGCTCCCTGAGCACCACCATCACTAAGGCCGACGGCGGCAACTACGAGAAGCTGGAAATCAGCGACAAGCCCGCTGAAACCTCGGTAACTGACACACCAGACACTACAACCCTGAGCCTCTCGGCTACTGAGTCCGTGGCCGAAGGCGGCTCCATCGTCTACACCGCAACCCTGACCAACGCCGCTGGCACTCCGGTCACCGTGACCTTGAGTAACGGTGCCGTGATCACTATTGCTGCCGGTGCCACTTCGGGCACGGCAACCGTGGCCGCACCTGCCGATGACGTTTATAAGGACGCGGGCAAGGTCGAAGCCACCATCACTAAAGCCGAAGGCGGTAACTTCGAGAATCTGGAGACCAACCCGACTCCAGCTGTCACCGACGTCACAGACACGATCGATACGTCGACGGTCAGTCTGACCGCCACTCCGAATGTGGCTGAAGGCGGCACCGTCGTTTACACCGCATCGGTGACTGCGCCAGTGACCGGCTCCCCAGTCGTGGTGACCCTGTCCAACGGACAGACCATCACTATTCCGGTTGGCGAAAGCCAGGGCTCGGTGAACTTCACCGCGCCGAATGATGCCCTCGCTGGCGGCAGTTCCCTAAGCACCACCATCACCAAGGCGGATGGCGGTAACTACGAGAAGCTGGAGGTCAGCGACAAGCCCGCTGAAACCTCGGTAACTGACACACCAGACACTACAACCCTGAGCCTCTCGGCTACTGAGTCCGTGGCTGAAGGTGGTTCGATTGTCTACACCGCCACATTGACCAACGCTGCCGGTACTCCGGTCACCGTGACCTTGAGCAATGGTGCCGTGATCACTATTGCTGCCGGTGCCACCACGGGTACCACCACCGTGGCCGCACCTGCCGATGACGTCTACAAGGACGCCGGTAAAGTCGAAGCCACTATTACCAAGGCCGAAGGCGGCAACTTCGAGAACCTGGAGACCAATCCAGCGCCAGCGGTGACTGATGTCACTGACACGATCGATACGTCGACTGTCAGTCTGACCGCCACCCCGAATGTGGCTGAAGGCGGCACCGTCGTTTACACCGCCTCCGTGACTGCGCCAGTGACCGGTTCGCCGGTAGTCGTCACTCTGTCCAACGGCCAGACCATCACTATTCCGGTTGGCGAAAGCCAGGGCTCGGTAAACTTCACCGCACCCAACGATGCGTTGGCTGGCGGCAGCTCCCTGAGTACCACCATCACTAAGGCCGACGGCGGCAACTACGAGAAGCTGGAGGTCAGCGACAAGCCAGCCGAGACTTCGGTTACCGATACCCCGGACACCACCACTCTGAGCCTGAGCGCGACCGAGTCCGTGGCTGAAGGCGGTTCCATCGTCTACACCGCCACCCTGACTAATGCCGCAGGTACTCCGGTCACCGTGACCCTCTCCAACGGCGCAGTGATCACCATCGCTGCCGGTGCTACCTCAGGCACAGCGACCGTCGCCGCGCCAGCCGATGACGTCTACAAGGACGCCGGCAAGGTCGAGGCAACGATCACCAAAGCCGAGGGTGGCAACTTCGAGAACCTGGAGACCAACCCGACTCCAGCCGTCACCGATGTCACTGACACCATCGATAC
This sequence comes from Pseudomonas protegens CHA0, assembly GCF_000397205.1. Classification (NCBI taxonomy): domain Bacteria; kingdom Pseudomonadati; phylum Pseudomonadota; class Gammaproteobacteria; order Pseudomonadales; family Pseudomonadaceae; genus Pseudomonas; species Pseudomonas protegens. The sequence goes on along the minus strand of NC_021237.1, from coordinate 150,107 downwards.
CAGCACTGTTTCGCTGACAGCTACCCCTAATGTCGCCGAAGGCGGCACTGTGGTTTACACCGCGTCGGTCACCGCCCCCGTGACTGGTTCCCCGGTCGTAGTGACTCTGTCTAATGGCCAGACCATCACCATTCCAGTGGGCGAGTCGTCCGCCAGCGTCAACTTCACCGCACCAAACGATGCGTTGGCGGGCGGTAGCTCCCTGAGCACCACTATCACCAAGGCGGACGGCGGTAACTACGAGAAGTTGGAAGTCAGCGACAAGCCGGCTGAAACCTCGGTCACCGATACTCCTGACACTACAACTCTGAGCCTCTCGGCTACTGAGTCCGTGGCCGAAGGCGGCTCCATCGTCTACACCGCCACATTGACCAATGCAGCTGGCACTCCGGTCACTGTGACCCTGAGCAATGGCGCGGTAATCACCATCGCCGCCGGTGCCACTTCCGGTACTGCCACCGTCGCCGCTCCGGCTGACGATGTGTACAAAGACGCCGGTAAAGTCGAAGCCACCATTACCAAGGCCGAGGGCGGTAACTTCGAGAACCTGGAGACTAATCCAGCGCCAGCGGTGACTGATGTCACTGACACGATCGATACGTCGACCGTCAGCCTGACCGCAACACCAAGCGTGGCTGAGGGTGGCATTGTTGTTTACACCGCGTCGGTGACCGCGCCAGTAACCGGCTCGCCGGTCGTGGTCACTCTGTCCAACGGACAGATCATCACCATTCCGGTGGGCGAGTCGTCCGCCAGCGTCAACTTCACCGCGCCAAACGACGCTCTGGCTGGGGGCAGTTCGCTCAGCACGACCATTACCAAAGCCGACGGTGGCAACTACGAAAAACTGGAAGTCAGCGACAAGCCGGCTGAAACCTCGGTAACTGACACACCAGACACTACAACCCTGAGCCTCTCGGCTACTGAGTCTGTAGCTGAAGGCGGTTCGATCATCTACACCGCCACATTGACCAATGCCGCTGGTACTCCAGTCACCGTGACCCTGAGCAACGGCGCAGTGATCACCATCGCTGCCGGTGCTACCTCGGGTACCGCGACCGTCGCCGCGCCAGCTGATGATGTCTACAAAGACGCTGGTAAAGTCGAAGCCACCATCACTAAAGCCGAAGGCGGTAACTTCGAGAACCTGGAGACCAATCCAGCCCCGGCAGTCACCGACGTCACAGACACGATCGATACGTCGACGGTCAGTCTGACCGCAACACCAAGCGTGGCTGAGGGTGGCATTGTTGTTTACACCGCGTCGGTCACTGCTCCGGTAACCGGCTCGCCAGTGGTGGTGACCCTGTCCAACGGACAGACCATCACCATTCCAGTGGGTGAATCGTCCGGCAGCGTGAACTTCACCGCACCCAACGATGCGTTGGCGGGCGGTAGCTCCCTGAGCACCACCATCACTAAGGCCGACGGCGGCAACTACGAAAAACTGGAAGTCAGCGACAAGCCCGCTGAAACCTCCGTCACCGATACCCCGGACACCACCACTCTGAGCCTGAGCGCTACCGAGTCCGTGGCCGAAGGCGGTTCGATTGTCTACACCGCCACTCTGACCAACGCAGCCGGCACCCCAGTAACCGTGACTCTGTCCAACGGCGCAGTGATCACCATTGCTGCCGGTGCTACCTCGGGCACAGCGACCGTCGCAGCCCCTGCCGATGACGTCTACAAAGACGCTGGTAAAGTCGAAGCCACCATCGCTAAAGCCGAAGGCGGTAACTTCGAGAATCTGGAGACCAATCCGACTCCAGCCGTCACCGATGTCACTGACACCATCGATACCAGCACTGTTTCGCTGACAGCTACCCCTAATGTCGCCGAAGGCGGCACTGTGGTGTACACCGCCTCCGTGACTGCACCAGTAACCGGCTCGCCGGTCGTAGTGACCCTGTCCAACGGTCAGACCATCACCATCCCGGTGGGTGAGTCGTCTGCCAGCGTGAACTTCACCGCGCCAAACGATGCCCTCGCTGGCGGCAGCTCCCTGAGCACCACCATCACCAAGGCGGATGGTGGTAACTACGAGAAATTGGAAATCAGCGATAAGCCCGCTGAAACCTCGGTAACTGACACACCAGACACTACCACCCTGAGCCTCTCGGCTACTGAGTCCGTGGCCGAAGGCGGTTCGATTGTCTACACCGCCACATTGACCAATGCTGCCGGTACTCCGGTCACCGTGACCTTGAGTAACGGTGCCGTGATCACTATTGCTGCCGGTGCCACCACGGGTACCACCACCGTGGCCGCACCTGCCGATGACGTCTACAAGGACGCCGGTAAAGTCGAAGCCACTATTACCAAGGCCGAAGGCGGCAACTTCGAGAACCTGGAGACCAATCCAGCGCCAGCGGTGACTGATGTCACTGACACCATCGACACTTCGACTGTCAGTCTGACTGCAACACCAAGCGTCGCCGAAGGCGGCACTGTGGTGTACACCGCCTCCGTGACTGCGCCAGTGACCGGTTCGCCGGTAGTCGTCACTCTGTCCAACGGCCAGACCATCACCATTCCAGTAGGCGAAAGCCAGGGCTCGGTGAACTTCACCGCACCCAACGATGCGTTGGCTGGTGGTAGTTCCCTGAGCACCACCATCACCAAGGCGGACGGCGGTAACTACGAGAAGCTGGAGGTCAGCGACAAGCCCGCTGAAACCTCGGTAACTGACACACCAGACACTACCACCCTGAGCCTTTCGGCTACTGAGTCCGTGGCCGAAGGCGGTTCGATTGTCTACACCGCCACTCTGACCAACGCAGCCGGCACCCCAGTAACCGTGACTCTGTCCAACGGCGCAGTGATCACCATTGCTGCCGGTGCTACCTCGGGCACAGCGACCGTCGCAGCCCCTGCCGATGACGTCTACAAAGACGCCGGCAAGGTCGAAGCCACTATTACCAAAGCCGAGGGTGGCAACTTCGAGAACCTGGAGACCAACCCGGCTCCAGCCGTCACCGATGTTACCGATACCATCGATACTTCGACGGTCAGCCTGACCGCAACACCAAGCGTGGCTGAGGGTGGCATTGTTGTTTACACCGCGTCGGTCACCGCTCCCGTGACTGGTTCCCCGGTCGTGGTGACTCTGTCCAACGGTCAGACCATCACAATTCCAGTAGGTGAGTCGTCCGCCAGCGTGAACTTCACCGCACCCAACGATGCGTTGGCTGGCGGCAGCTCCCTGAGCACGACCATTACCAAAGCCGACGGTGGTAACTACGAGAAGCTGGAAATCAGCGACAAGCCGGCTGAAACCAGCGTGACCGATACCACGGACACCACTACCCTGAGCCTGAGCGCTACCGAGTCCGTGGCCGAAGGCGGTTCCATCGTCTACACCGCGACCCTGACCAACGCTGCCGGTACTCCGGTCACCGTGACCTTGAGTAACGGTGCCGTGATCACCATTGCTGCCGGTGCTACCTCGGGCACAGCGACCGTCGCAGCCCCTGCCGATGACGTCTACAAAGACGCCGGCAAGGTCGAGGCAACGATCACCAAAGCCGAGGGTGGCAACTTCGAGCACCTGGAGACCAACCCGACTCCAGCTGTGACTGATGTCACCGATACCATCGACACCAGCACCGTTTCCCTAACTGCCACGCCGAGCGTGGCTGAAGGTGGAACCGTGGTGTACACCGCCTCCGTGACCGCGCCAGTGACCGGTTCTCCAGTGGTCGTCACTCTGTCCAACGGTCAGACCATCACCATCCCGGTGGGTGAGTCGTCCGCCAGCGTCAACTTCACCGCGCCAAACGATGCGTTGGCGGGCGGCAGTTCGCTCAGCACCACCATCACTAAGGCCGACGGCGGCAACTACGAAAAACTGGAAGTCAGCGACAAGCCGGCAGAAACCTCGGTAACTGACACACCAGACACTACAACCCTGAGCCTCTCGGCTACTGAGTCTGTGGCTGAAGGTGGTTCGATCATCTACACCGCAACCCTGACCAACGCTGCCGGTACTCCGGTCACCGTGACCTTGAGTAACGGTGCCGTGATCACTATTGCTGCCGGTGCTACCTCGGGTACAGCGACCGTCGCCGCGCCAGCTGATGATGTCTACAAAGACGCTGGTAAAGTCGAAGCCACCATCACTAAAGCCGAAGGCGGTAACTTCGAGAACCTGGAGACCAATCCAGCACCAGCGGTCACCGACGTTACCGATACCATCGACATCAGTACTGTTTCCCTGACTGCCACGCCGAGCGTGGCTGAAGGTGGAACCGTGGTGTACACCGCCTCCGTGACTGCTCCAGTAACCGGCTCGCCAGTCGTGGTGACCCTGTCCAACGGCCAGACCATCACCATCCCGGTGGGTGAGTCGTCCGCCAGCGTGAACTTCACCGCACCCAACGATGCGTTGGCGGGCGGTAGCTCCCTGAGCACCACTATCACCAAAGCGGACGGCGGTAACTACGAGAAGTTGGAAGTCAGCGACAAGCCGGCAGAGACCTCGGTTACCGATACTCCAGACACTACAACCCTGAGCCTCTCGGCTACTGAGTCCGTGACCGAAGGTGGTTCGATTGTCTACACCGCGACCCTGACCAATGCTGCGGGTACGCCTGTTACTGTCACGCTCTCTAACGGCGCGGTGATTACTATCGCCGCCGGCGCCACCGCGGGTACCACCACCGTGGCCGCACCTGCCGATGACGTCTACAAGGACGCCGGTAAAGTCGAAGCCACCATCACTAAAGCCGAAGGCGGTAACTTCGAGAACCTGGAGACCAATCCAGCGCCAGCAGTCACCGACGTGACTGACACCATCGACAACTCCACCGTGTCGCTCAAGGCCACGCCTTCGGCGGCCGAAGGTGGCAACGTCACCTACACCGCTACCGTCACTGCTCCAGTGACCGGCTCACCTGTAGTCGTGACCCTGGCCAATGGCGAGAAGATCACCATCCCGGTCGGCGAAACCACTGGTTCGGTAAGCATCAGTGCGCCTAACGATGTGCTGGTCGGCCATACCCCGCTGACCAACTCCATCACCAATGTCAGCGGCGGTAACTACGAGAACCTGATCGCCGACAAGACTCCGGTCAGCACCACCGTGACCGACACCGTCGACACCACCAGCGTCAGCCTGACTGCCACTGGCACCGTCGCTGAAGGCGGCCAGATCATCTACACCGCCACATTGACCAACGCCGCCGGCACTCCGGTGACCGTGACCCTGAGCAACGGCGCGGTAATCACCATCGCCGCCGGCGCCACTACCGGCACCACCACCGTCGCGGCTCCAGCCGATGACGTGTACAAGGACGCCGGCAAGGTCGAAGCCACCATCACCAAGGCCGAGGGCGGCAATTTCGAGAAGCTGGTGCCGAACACCACGCCGGCCGTGACTGACGTTACCGATACCATCGACAACTCCACCGTGTCGCTCAAGGCCACGCCTTCGGCGGCCGAAGGTGGCAACGTCACCTACACCGCTACCGTCACTGCTCCAGTGACCGGCTCACCTGTAGTCGTGACCCTGGCCAATGGCGAGAAGATCACCATCCCGGTCGGCGAAACCACTGGTTCGGTAAGCATCAGTGCGCCTAACGATGTGCTGGTCGGCCATACCCCGCTGACCAACTCCATCACCAATGTCAGCGGCGGTAACTACGAGAACCTGGTCGCCGACAAGACTCCGGTCAGCACCACCGTGACCGATACCGTCGACACCACCAGCGTCAGCCTGACTGCCACTGGCACCGTCGCTGAGGGCGGCCAGATCACCTACACCGCCACACTGACCAACGCCGCCGGTACTCCGGTGACCGTGACCCTGTCCAACGGTTCGGTGATCCATATCGAGGCCGGAAAAACCACCGGGACGGTCACCGTTGCGGCGCCGGCAGACGACGTCTACATCGACGCAGGCAAGGTCAACGCCACCATCACCAACGCCACTGGCGGCAACTTCGAGAAGCTGGTCACGGACACCACGCCAGCGGTGACCAACGTCACCGATACACTGGACACCACTTCGGTGGGTATCAGCGGCAGCGCCTCGGTCACCGAAGGCCAGACCGCCAGCTACACCGTGAGCCTGACTCACCCGGCGCAGACCGAAGTCACCCTGAAGATCAGCTACAGCGGCACCGCCACCGACGGTTCGGACTTCAGCGGCGTGTACACCGTGAAGATCCCGGCCGGCGCCAGCAGCGCCACCTTCAACGTCGCCACCATTGACGACAAGATCACCGAAGGCACCGAGAATTTCACGGTCAAGATCGACTCGGCCACTGGCGGCAACTTCGAGAACCTGGTGGTGGGCAGCAACAACAGCGTCACTACCTCGATCATCGATAACGACGCTCCGCCGGTCATCGACCTGGATGCCAACAACTCCAGCGGTGCTACCGGGGCCGACTACAAGGTCACCTTCACCGAAGGCACCACAGGCCCCGGCGTGTCGATCGCCGACACCGACCTGAGCATCACCGACCCGGACAGCACCCTGCTCACCGGCGCCACCATCGTGCTGACCAACCGCCAGCCGGGGGACTCGCTGAACCTGGGCAACAGCGTCAACGGCATCACCATCAATGCCAACAGCAAGGACGGTTCGATCACCCTGACCCTGTCGGGCAGCGCGACGCTGGCCGACTACATGCAGCAGATCAAGAACATCACCTTCACCAACAACAGTGAAGACCCGAGCACCACGCCACGGACCATCACCGTGACCGTGACCGACGGCGGCAACTACTCCAACGTCGCCACTACCACGGTCAACGTGGTGGCGGTGAACGACGCCCCAACTGCCACTGGCGGCGCCGTGACCGGCAACGAAGACACCCCGCTGGCACTGACCTGGTCGAACTTCGGCGTCAGCGACGTCGACAGCCCGGCGTCCAGCCTCGGCGTGAAGATCACCCAACTGCCCAGCGACGGCAAACTGCAATACCTGGACGGTTCGACCTGGAAGGATGTGGCCAACAACCAGACCTTCAGCAAGGCCGATATCGATGCCGGAAAACTGCGCTTCACACCGGACGCCAACGAATCCGGAACCAATGGCTACGGCGGCAACGGCGTGGGCAACCAGCAGGCCGATTACGCCCAGATCAAGTTCCAGCCAACCGACGGCCAGGCCCTGGGCAACACCGGCACGGTGACCGTCGACATCACCCCGGTAGCCGATGCACCGACCCTGAGCGTGGCCGGCAACAGCGTGAATTCGGTGGGCCTGCTCAAGGAAGTCTGGACCAACCTCAGCGGCCTTGGCACCGACGGCAGCGGCGCTTCCGCCAGCACTCTGAAATCGGTGATCGACGCTGCCGGCACACCCAACAGCAGCAGCCTGGCGACCAACGTCCAGTCCGACGGCAACATCACGCCGGGCACCGCGTCGAAGACCTCAGGCCTGATCTACCTGGAAGCAGGCAAGGCCTATACCTTCTCCGGCACCGGCGACGACAGCCTGCTGGTGACCATCGGCGGCAAGAACGTGGCCAGCACCACCTGGGGCGCGGGCGGTAACCTCAACGGTACTTTCACCCCGACCACCAGCGGCTACTACACCATCGATATCTACCACCACAACCAGAGCGGCCCGGGCTCCTACGACGTCAACCTCTCGGTCAACGGCGGGGCTGCGGTGGACCTGAGCAACGCCGGCGTGCCGCTGTACACCGGCGTCACCGACCTGACCAACGCCGGAGTCTCGGTGTCCGACCTGCACGGCACCAACGGCGAAGGCTACTACGACGGCTACAAGCTCAACGAGGGCGGCGAAGGCGGCAGCGTGCATCTGTCGAAGATCACCACCGGCCTGACCGATACCGACGGCTCGGAAACCCTCAGCGTGAAGATCAGCGGCATTCCGGCAGGCTCGGTGCTCAGCGATGGCGCCGGGCACACCTTCACCGCCACCGCGACTTCCGGTGAAGCCAACGTCACCGGCTGGAACCTGGGCAACCTGACGGTCACGCCGCCGCCGTACTACAACGGCACCTTCAACCTGAACGTGACCTCGACCTCCACCGAGTCCCTGGGCGGCTCTGCCAGCACTTCGGCGCAGATCCCGGTCAAGGTCTACCCGGCGGTCTACAACTCGGTGGTCGCCACCTCCGGCGACGACACCGTTACCGGCACCGATGGCAACGACATCGTGGTTGCCGACATCGGCGGCCTGACCGTGGTCCCGGGCACCAACTACAACATCGCCTTCATGGTGGACAGCTCGGGCAGCATGAGCAGCGCCTCGATCACCGCGGCCAAGAACTCCCTGACCTCGGTGTTCAATACCCTGAAGAACAGCATCGGCGGCAGCAGCTCGGGGACGGTGAACATCTTCCTCGCCGACTTCGATACCCAGGTCAACAAGTCGGTGTCGGTTAACCTCAACGACCCGACCGCCCTGGCCCAGCTCAAGGCGGTGCTGGACTCGATGACGTCCGGCGGCGGTACCAACTACGAAGACGTGTTCAAGGCCACGGCCAACTTCTTCCAGAGCAGCCAGGCCACCGGCAACAGCAACGCCACCAACCTGACCTACTTCATCACCGACGGTAAGCCGACCTACTACCAGAGCGGCGAGCAGACCAACCCGACGCTGTACGGCAACGTGCGCCTCGACGATGTGGTGACCACCAGCAACTACAAGCTGGGGGATACCTTCGGCAAGTACCTCGACAACTCTCACTACCTGAGCGTCGCCAGCGACGGCACGACGATCCTGCAGACCAACAATGGCTGGGGCTGGAGCAGCAAGACCCTGGGCACCCTGCACGCCCAGGGCGACGGTACCTACGAGCTGTCGAACCTGGCCGGCTCCGGCAGCAGCACCGACTACTACACCACCACCAACTCCAACAGCGGCTTTGCCCTGCTCAGCGGCCTGTCGAACGTCGAAGCCATCGGCATCAACAGTGGTGTCAGCCTCAACGACCTCAAGCCTTACGACAGCGACGGCAAGCCGCAGACCAACATCGACCCGAACGACCTGGCCAACTCGATCATCGGCCACACCGAAGCGACCATGCCGGGGGCCGACAAGGTCAGCGGCGGCGACGGCAACGACATCCTGTTCGGCGACCTGGTGAGCTTCAACGGCGTCGCAGGCGAGGGCTACCAGGCCATGCAGGCCTATGTGGCCAAGCAGACCGGGGTCGACGTGAGCAAGGTCACCACCAGCAACGTGCACCAGTACATCACCGAGCACTACACCGAGTTCGATGTGTCTGGCAGCCACGACGGCAACGACACTCTGCTGGGCGGTGCCGGCAATGACATTCTCTTCGGCCAGGGCGGCAACGACCTGCTGGACGGCGGCAAGGGCAATGACATCCTGCTGGGGGGGACCGGCAACGACACCCTGATCGGTGGCCAGGGCAACGATATCCTGATCGGCGGTTCGGGTGCCGACACCTTCGTCTGGAAGGCCGGCGACACCGGCAACGACGTGATCAAGGACTTCAAGGCCAGCGAAGGCGACCGCATCGACCTGCGTGACTTGCTGCAGGGCGAGAGCGCCAGCACCATCGACAACTTCCTCAAGATCACCACCGTGGACGGGGTCTCGACCCTGCAGGTCAGCTCCGAGGGCAAGCTCAACGCCGCCGGGGGCCTGGCCAACGCCGACGTGACGATCAAGCTGGAAGGCAACAACTGGTCCAACGCCAACATCAATTCGTTGATCGCCGGCAGCGACCCGACCATCAAGATCGATCACAACAACAGCTGACCGGTCCCTAGCGGCCACCCCCGGGGTGGTCGCCGGGCCCCGGCAGGCAGCCCGCGGCGTGACGAGCGCCGCGGCGCACCGCATACTCGCGCTCTGAATGCTGCGTTGGCCTATGCTGCTGCCTGCCTGACGCCGGAAACACATGCCTGAGGGATTCGCCATGTTCTACGTGCAACGCGATGCACAGGGCCAGCTGATTCGCGTGGAAGCCGCCGCTTACGCCGAGGCCACCGAGACGCTGCCCGCCGACCACCACGAGATCCAGACCTGGTACGCCAACGAGGCGGTGGAAGTCAGTCTCAAGCAACTCAAGCAAAGCGACCTGGAAATGATCCGGGTGCTGGACGACCTGATCCAGCTCCTGACCCTCAAGGGCGTGATCCGCATCACCGACCTGCCGGCCGCGGCCCAGGCCAAGCTGATGGATCGCACCCAGGCCCGCGAGGCGCTGGGCGGTTTGAGCCGGTTGATCAATGACGATGAAACCGGATTGATCTGAACCCTTTTCGCCAGCCGACTCCTGCTGTAGGAGCCGGCTTGCCGGCGAAAGCGGTTTCAACCCCAGGGAGCCGGCTCGCCGAACAGCTGGCCCTGCACCCCGTACAAGCCCATCTCGCGAATCACCTGCAGCTCGCCCTCGGTCTCGACCCGTTCGGCAATCAGCGGCAGGTCGATGCTGTGGGCCGCGCGCTGGATGGCTTCGATAAACAGGCGCTTGTCGCTTTCCTGATCGATGTCGCGGATGTAGCTGCCATCGATCTTCAGGTACGCCAGCCCCAGGCGCGCCAGGTTGCCGATCATGCTGAAGCGCCCACCGAAGCGTTGCAGGCTGAGGGAGAAACCCAGCTCGCGCAGGCGCCGGGTCAGCTGTTCCAGCATGGCCTGCTCGGGTAATTGCTCTTCACCGATCTCCAGGGTCAGGCGCGGGCCCAGGTCGGAATGCTGGCGCAGGATCTCGAACACCCGATTCAGGGCGTGCGGGTCCGCCAGGGTCGCCGCCGACAGGTTCAGCGCCAGGCAGTCTTCGTGGCTCGTCATCTGTCTCAGCACCTGTTCGAGCATCAGCAGATCCAGGCGCGAGGTCCAGCCGAAACGCTCCAGCCACGGCAGGAAACGCCCGGCCGGAATGGTCTGGCCCTGTTCATCCAGCAGCCGCGACAGCACTTTGTAGTGCAGCACCAGGTGGGTGTCCCGAGCGGCCACCACCGGCTGGAAGTACAGCTGGAAGTGCTGCTCCGACAGCGCCCGGTCCAACAGCCGGTGCCAGGCATGGTGGTCATCCCCAACCTGGGCACTGGCGCCTTGATCGAGGCAGGCCCAGCTGGTGTCACCCTGGGCTTCGGCCTGGGCCAGGGCCTGGTCGCCGAGGCTCAGCACCGCTTGCGGCGAATCACCGTGAGCAAACGCCGCCAGGCCGATGGAGGCCACTGAGGCAACATCGGTGGCGCCGGTGGCGTGCAGGTTGCCCAGGGCACTGTCCAGGCTCTGGGCCAGCTGGATGGCTTCCTCACGCACCAGCCCCGGCGCCAGCACCGCGAACTCGCCACCACGGACCCGGGTGACCAGGTTGTGGGTTTCCGGGTACTTGTCGCACTCGCGCAGCAGTTGTTCACCCACCGCCTTGAGCAACTGGTCGGTACGCTGGCCGCCCAGGCGCTGGTTCAGCCCGGCCAGGTCCTTGACCCGCAACAGCAACAGGTAGCCGGAACTGGCCTGCTCGGGGTTGCTTACGCGGGCGTGCAGCTGCATTTCGAAATAACGCCGGTTGGCCAGCCCGGTCAGGCTGTCCTGATAGGACTCGGTGCGCAGTTTCTCGCTGCGCTCGGCCTGCTCCTGGAACAGCGCCTTGAGCTTCTCGACCATCTGGTTCATGGCCTGCACCACCCGCCGCAGCTCCGGAGTCCGGGGCAATTGCGGCAGGCTGAGGAATTCACGACGGGCAATGGCGTGGGACTGCTGGACCATGTAGTCCAACGGCTTGAGCTGGCGCCGCAGCAGCAGGGCGCCGAGCACCGCGCTCACCGCACCGCAGATCAACAGCCAGCCCAGGCTGCCCAGGGCACTTTGCCAGAGCTTGGCCACGGCGAACATCGGGTGGCTGAGCACCTCGACCCGAGCCGCCTGTTCCCAGCCGCGGCTGACGATGGCATCGCCACCCGCCGGTTCCAGGCCGATCAGGCTGACAAACCACTGGGGCACGTTGCCGACTTCCGGGATGCCGCTGCGCTCGACAAGGGTCTTGTCGGTGGCCAGGTCCACCACCCGGATACTGGCGTAGTAGCCACTGTCGAAGATCGAGCTGACCATCAGCTCGACCATCGCCGGGTCGTCGATGTTCGGCGTCAGCGACAGCGCCAGGGCAGTGGCGGCATCCTGGGCATGGGAGCGCAGCTGATTGACATACTGGGTGCGCGAGCTTTCCAGGCTGACCATGAAGCTGCCGCTGAAGGCGACCACCAGGAACACACAGATTGCGATCAACAGTTGTTTGAACAAAGACATCTGAGCTCGTGCTCCTAGTTAGTCGTCTCGACCGGAAAACCTTCGGCCTGCATTTTTTTCAACACGTCCTGCCAACGGGACAGGCGCTTGGTGTCGCCCACCCGCTTGTTGCCTTTGGCCCCCGGTAGCCACAGACCCTCGGCATTGAAGGAGTACACCGGCAACAGGTCGGTACGCTCGCTGGCCGGGCGGATCGAGTCTTCCAGGCTGTCGAGCACCAGAGGCATGGCCTCCGGGCTGGAATAGTAGGTCAAGACCATGTGCGCACGGTTCTGGCGCAGGGCCTTGACGTAGGTGATGCGCAGTTTGTCACTGGAAACCCCGAGGTGGCGCAGGCTGAAATACTTGGCGATCGCGTAGTCCTCGCAATCGCCGGCGCCCTTCCACAATGCCTCGATCGGCGTTTCCCAATAATCCACCTGGTGCCACAGGTCGATGTCTTCCACGTAGCGCATGTTCTTGTTGAAGAACAGGTTGACCACCTTCAACTGTTCGCGCTCGGGCACCTGCTTTTGCGTGGCCAGCAGGTGCTGCCAGGCATCGATGCGCGGCTGCCCTTCGCCCAGCGGACCGTAGAGCGCCGTGGCACGGCGGCTGATCAGGGAGAAATCCCAGTCGGCGTGCAGGCTGCCCAGCAGTGCGCCGGCCAGCAGCAATGCCGCGCAGAACCAGCGCAGGGTCCGAGAAAGAGCTAAACGTGCCGCCAATGCAATGCGTCCATGGGAGCTGTCGTAAATCGGCTGATGGTGAAGGCTGGCCCGGCAAAAAACAATGGCACCTTACAATCACCAGCCGCCGGAAAAGAGCCGGCGCGAAACATTCAGAGCATAGCCGCAAGCCGCGTTCCGGCGACCGACAGCAACCGCCCGCCCGGCCCGGCACACACGTGCCTTCACGGACGAGAGGCACTATGTTAGAAACCATCCGCAGACTGCGACGCCCTCTTCAGGCTGCCTCTGGCCGGCGCAGTGCCGGCCCACTTGCTTAAGGAAAAGCTGTGTACACCGACACCCGACAATGGACGCTGGTGATCAAACCCGGGCAAGCCACCCGGATCCGCCTGATCTGCTTTCCCCAGGCCGGGGCGGCAGCCGAGCAAATGCGGGTCTGGTCCAGTGGCCTGGCCGATCATATCGAGCTGGTGGTGCTCAACCTGCCGGGGCACGGTCCGCGCCGTGACGAAGCGCCCTGCGACAACTGGCCCAGCCTGCTGGAAAACACCTTCACCGCCCTCGACCCCTGGCTCGGCGAGCCCCATGCGCTGTTCGGCCACGGCCTGGGCGCGCTGCTGGCCTACGAGACCAGCAAGCATGCCCAGGAACGCTTTCCCCAGCAGACCCGCCACCTGTTCGTCTCCGGCTGTCGCAGCCCGGATAGCCTGCCGCGCCGGCCCTTGCTCCACTCCCTGCCCATCGCCGCGTTTCGCGAGGCGATCCTGACCCTCGGCGCCAGCCCCCTGGAGATGCCCCGCGGGCAGAACGACCTGCAATCCTACGAACGCCTGCTGCGCAACGGCCTGAAGCTTTTCGAAACCTGGTACGACACCTCCAGCGGTTGCCTGGATGTGCCGTTGACGGCCTTCTACGGCAGCGAGGACCCGCTGGCCACGGCCAACCTCATGCTCAACTGGCGCGAGTTCACCGGCCGCGAGTTCGAGCTGATCGAAGTGGCCGGCAATCACTTCTTCATCAAGTCCCAGCGCCAGCGCCTGTTGCAGGTGATCAATACTCACCTGGGGCTGCTGGGCGACCACCCGGCCTGATCGGTACCCATGAAAAAGCCCGCCCTGCCGTGAGGCGGGAGCGGGCTTGAAAGTGACGCGAAACCTCAGATCTTGAAGCTGTCCACCAGCTGCTTCAGGCGGCTGGCCTGCTGCGACAGGGCATCGCAATCCTTCAGGGTTTCGTTGAGGTTGGCCACGCCCTGCTGGTTCAGCAGGTTGATCTGGTTGATGTCGACATTGAGGGTCTCCACCACGGCCGTCTGCTCTTCGGTCGCCGCCGCCACCGACTGGTTCATGCCATCGATCTCGCCGATCCGCTGAGTCACGCTGACCAGCCGCGCACCGGCCTGGTTGGCCACTTCGACGCTCTCTTCGCTGGACGCCTGGCTGGCGTTCATGGTCGACACCGCTTCACGGGAGCCGACCTGCAAGGAGGTGATCATCTTGTGGATCTCTTCCGCCGACTCCTGGGTACGATGAGCCAGGTTGCGCACCTCGTCGGCCACCACGGCGAAGCCACGACCGGCTTCGCCGGCACGGGCCGCTTCGATGGCCGCGTTGAGGGCCAGCAAGTTGGTCTGCTGGGAGATGCCCTTGATCACGTCGAGAATGTGCCCGATGTTGTCGGTGCTGGCGTTCAGGGTCTCGATCTGAGTGCAGGACAGGCTGATCTTCTGCGACAGCTCGGTCATGGCCTGGATGGTCTGTTCCACCACTTGGCGACCGTCGTCGGCCTGTTCGCTGGCGCCACTGGCGTGCTGCGAGGCATCGGCGGCGTTACGGGCGATTTCCTGGGTTGCGGCCCCCAGTTCGTTGATCGCGGCGGCCACGCTGTTGGTGCGGGCGCTCTGCTCGTCGGAACCGATGATCGAAGCGTTGGACGAAGCCATCACGCGCTGGGACAGGTCGTGTACCTGGCGGGTGGCCGAGGACACTTCGGAAATCGAGGCATGGATCCGCTCGACGAACTGGTTGAACGAGCTGCCCAGTTCGCCGAATTCGTCCTTGCTCTCCACCACCAGGCGCCGGGTCAGGTCGCCCTCGCCCTGGGCGATGTCCTGCATCGCACGGCCCATGGTGATCAGTGGGCGCATCAACACCTGGATCAGCAGGGTCAGCAGTACGGCGATCACCGCCACGGCGATAAACATCGCGATCAAGGCGGAAGTACGGAATTGGCTCAGCGGTGCGTAGGCCTTGTCCTTGTCGAT
The DNA here is from genome assembly GCF_000397205.1 of Pseudomonas protegens CHA0. Taxonomy (NCBI): domain Bacteria; kingdom Pseudomonadati; phylum Pseudomonadota; class Gammaproteobacteria; order Pseudomonadales; family Pseudomonadaceae; genus Pseudomonas; species Pseudomonas protegens. Next base: position 134,962 of record NC_021237.1, on the reverse strand, counting down.
GGACAGACCGATGTACCACTCGGCATTCGGCAAGCCGGTCACCGGGGTGAAGGAGAGGATGCGCTCCTGTTTGTTCAGGACCACTTCCTGGTTGCCGTTTTCGATCCGTACGTTGGCGCCGGGGTAGATGTCCTTGAGGTTCTTCATCACCTGGTCCTTGTCCGGGCTGACGATCACCTGACCGTCGGCACTGACCAGGAAGGCGTGGCCCAGGCCACCGAAATCCACCGAGTTGATGATCTTCACCAGGGTTTCCAGGCTCAGGTCGCCACCAACCACGCCCAGCAGTTCACCCTGCTTTTTCACCGGCATGGCGATGGTCACCACCAGGCCACCGACAGCCGCCATGTAGGGCGGGGTCAGCATGGTCTTGTCGGCGGCGACGGCCTGCTTGTACCAGGGGCGCTGACGCGGGTCGTAGCCGTCGGGCATCTTCGCGTCTGGGCGCTGGGTGAAGGTGCCGTTGGCCTGGCCGACGTAGGTGAACTGGAAGTTCGAGGTAAAGGCCGGTTGGTCCACCAGCCCTGGGAAATCTGCGTTCTGACCTTGGTGAGCAACGTTCTGCGCGAGGTTCTCGAGCACCAGGATCCGCCCGCTCATCCAGTTCTGCACACTGCTGGAGGTGAGCTCACCGGCCTGCTGGATAGAGGATTCGAGGTTCTGTCGGATGGTGTTTCGCTGCAGGTAGTCGTTGTACAAGGTGAACAACGCAAAAGCCAGAACCACTACGCCGGAGGCGGCCAAAAGGATTTTATGGCTGAACTTGAGATTCATTTCATGGGACTTCTTATGCCGAAAGTGGGGATGCGTCCGTAATGCAACATTCCATGTAACAGCGCAGGCGATGTTCTCTGACCGCTCTACTTTGGTGCACGCATGTCTTATCAGTCTTTCGGCAAGAATCTGCGAACCCTTAGAGATTTTTCTGAATTACTCGCCTGAATTTACCTAATCCCGCCGAACGGTGTTCCAGAGCATCCGTGGCACATTTTCAGATGACCGACAGTGCGCTGCTTATTGCCAAATCGATAAAGCCTCAATGACAATGCGACTAATTATCATTAGTGACACTCAGGCAGTCCGCGTCCATGTCATCACCCGAGTTCGCCGTACAGACGCTCTACAGCCATCACCATGGCTGGCTCAACCGCTGGCTGCGCCAGCGCCTGGGCAATGCCGCGGATGCTGCCGACCTGGCTCAGGACACCTTCGTACGCCTGCTGCAGAAAACTGAACGTCTGGAACTCAAGGCCCCCCGGGCTTTTTTACGCACCATCGCTCGGGGGCTGGTAATCGATCACTGGCGCCGCGAGGAAATCGAACGTGCGTATCTGGAAACCATCGCCCACTTGCCCGAAGCCGAAACACCCGGCGCTGAAGCTCGGGCGTTGATTCTGGAGCTGCTGGAAAGCATTGCGCGTATGCTTGAAGGGCTGAAGCCGAAAGTACGTCAGGCTTTTCTCCTGGCTCAGTGCGAGGAACTTACCCACAAGCAGATTGCTCAGCAGATGGGCCTATCCCTGCGTACCGTCGAGCGTTATGTCGCCCAGGCGCTCTACCATTGCTACCTGCTGCGCTACGAGAGCTGAAGCCTGTGGATAACTTTCCCGCCAGCCTGCCGCTCAAGCCCAATCCCGATCACCTGGTGGTCAAGCAAGCAATCAACTGGTTGCTGCGCCTGCGCAACAACGGTGCCAACCCCAAGCTGCAGCAACAGTGCGATCTGTGGCGGGCGGCGCACCAGGAGCACGAACTGGCCTGGCAGCGGGTGCAATCGTTGCAGCAGGAACTCACGGCCAACCTGCGTTCAGTGCCGGGGGCTCAGGTGGCCTTGCATACCCTGGAACACAGCAGTCAGCGCCTGGGCCGGCGCCAGGCCCTGAAACTGCTCAGTGGCGCCCTGCTCCTGGGCTCCAGTGCCTGGGTCGGCAAGGATCTGCTGGGCTGGCAACAATGGAACGCAGACTTTGCCACCGCCGTCGGCGAGCAGCGAGGCTTCCAGTTGCCCGATGGCACCCGCCTGGAACTCAATACCGACAGCGCGGCGGACCTCAACTTCAATGCCGAGCAGCGCCTGATCAAACTGCGCCGGGGCGAGATCATGGTGTCCTGTGGAGCCGATCACGGCCCTGCCCGCCCGCTGCTGGTGGAGAGCCGCCACGCCCTGCTGGAAGGCTTCGACGCCCGCTTCGTGGTGCGCGTGGAGGAACGCTGCACGCGCCTGAGCGTGACCCACGGCAGCGTGGCCATTCATGCGCCGCACACCGCCGACGGCCGTAGCGCCCGGGTGGAAGCAGGTCAGAGCTATCAGATCAGCCATGGCCTGGCCGAACCTGCGGCCCCCCTGGCGATGGACGTCGGCGCCTGGGCCGATGGCCTGATCGTTACGCGCAACATGCGCCTGGACGACTTCCTCCAGGAGGTCGGCCGCTATCGCCATGGCTATCTGGGCTGCTCGGCAGCGGTTGGCAATCTGCGCCTTTCAGGTGTGTTCCGCCTGGAAGACACCGATAAGTTGCTGGCCATCCTGCCCCAGACCCTGCCAGTGCAGTTGCGCTACCGCACCCGTTGGTGGGTGACCTTGGGGCCCGTGGTTTGAAATTCACTGGGGTGATTTTTTTTGGCGGGTTTTGCCAGGACGTCCGGCTTAGTCAGTAAGCACTTCAATCTGCTTCCTGCGACTTCAACGGAACCTACCATGACTCTGCGCGACACCCGCCCAAGCTCTCCCTGCGCCCGCCCCTTGTGCCAAGCCATCCGCGCCGCCCTGCTGTGCTCCAGCATCGGCCTCGGGACAGTGGCGCCCCAGGTGCTGGCCGCCGATAGCGCTGTTGATGCCCCGCGTCACAGCTACAGCGTGGCCCCGGGCAACCTCGGCGATGCCCTCAACCAGTTCGCCCGGCAGGCCGGGATCACCCTGTCCACCACCCCGGCCCTGACCCAGGGCAGGCAGTCTCCCGGGCTCCAGGGCGACTACTCCATTCCCCAGGGCCTGAACCAGCTGCTGCGGGGTTCGGGACTGGAGGCGGTCAGCCAGGACGGCGGCAGCTACGTGCTGCGGCCCCTGCCCCAGGGCAGCGCCCTGACCCTGCCCACCACTGAGGTCAAGGGCTTCGCCCTGGGCAACGCATTAGGCAGCATGGAGGGCTACAACGCGACGCACAGTCAGATCGCCACCAAGACCAGTACCGCGTTGCTGGAGACCTCGCAAAGCGTCTCGGTGGTCACCCGGGAACAGATCGACGACCAGGGCGCGCAAACCGTCGCCCAGACCATGCGCTACACCCCCGGCGTGCTGACCAATCCCTATGGCGCCACCCATCGCTACGACTATGTAGCGATGCGCGGCTTCAATGATGGTTCGGTGGACAACATCTACCTCGATGGCCTCAAGTCCATGGGCGACAGCGGCACCTACAGCAGCATGCAGGTCGACCCCTACTTCCTCGAACGGGTGGATATTCTCAAGGGCCCCTCATCGGTGCTTTACGGCCGCAGCTCCCCAGGCGGCCTGGTGGCCCTGACCAGCAAAAAGCCTCTCTACGAGCCCTATCACCAGATTCAGGCAACCGTGGGCACCCAGGGCAAACAGGGCCTGGGGTTCGACTTCAGCGGCCCGCTCGATGACGAAAAACGCGTTGCCTATCGGTTGATCGGCCTGACGGACAAGTCCGACACTCAGTTCGACCACGCGAAGGAAAAACGCTTCGCCCTGTCGCCGACCCTGAGTATCGACTTCAGTGAAGACACCTCCCTGACGCTCCAGGCCTATTTGCAGAATGACCCCGATGGCGGCTACCACGGCGGCATGCCGGCCAACGGCACCCTGAACCAGCGCAATGGCCAGCGCATTTCTGAGCATTTCTTCGAGGGCGAGCCGGGCGTGGATGGCTACAAGCGCGATCAACAGTCCTTCGGCTATCAGTTCGAGCATCGTTTCAACGACACCTTCACCGCCCGCCAGAACTTCCGCTACCTGGACTCCAAGGTGAAGCTCGACCAGGTCTATGCCTATGGCTGGACCAATGCCACCAGCAATGACCTGAACCGCTATTACTCGGGTGGAGATGAGAAGCTCCACTCCTTCATCGTCGATAACATGCTGCAGGCCGAATTCCTCACCGGCGACGTCAAGCACACCTTACTGCTGGGAGCCGACTATCAACGGCGCAAGACCGTGGTCGACTGGGACCAGGGAACGCTGCAGCCGATCAATGCGTTCAACCCGGTCTATGGCAACTCGACGATCAACTACTACAGCCACACCAGCTATTTGCGGCGCCTGGAACAGACCGGCGTGTACTTGCAGGACCTGGTCGAGCTGGACAAATGGCGCTTCTCCCTGGGGCTGCGCCAGGACTGGGTGGAGACCTCGGATGAAAACCGCCTGGCTGAAGCCCAGCGCCCACTGGGCACCGAAATCAGCGACAAACGCACCAAGCTCACTGGGCGTGCGGGCGCGCTCTATCTGTTCGATAACGGTCTGGCGCCTTACGTCAGCTATTCCGAGTCGTTCAACCCCAACTCCTACGCAGACAGCGCAGGCAATCCGCTGCCACCCACCGACGGCACCCAATGGGAAGTCGGGCTGAAATATCAGCCACCAGGTACGGACAACTTGTTCACTGCCTCGTTGTTCCGCATCGACCAGGAGAACCTGGCGTCGAAGCTGCCCCAGGAAAACTTCTATCGTGCGGTGGGTGCTGTTCGCTCCCAGGGGCTGGAGCTGGAAGCCCACATGCAGCTGACCGACAACCTGAAACTGCTGAGCAGCTATACCTTCACCGACATCCAGTATTCGAAGTCGATGACCAGCACCTTGAGCAGCGCCACCAACCTCATCGAGAACAAGGGCAACTCGCCTACTCAGGCACCGCGGCAGATGGCGTCGCTGTGGGCCGACTACAAGTTCGACAGCGCGGCGCTGGATGGCCTGCGCCTGGGCGGCGGTGTGCGCTATGTGGGCTACAGCTGGGCCGATGCCGAGAACACCATGAAGGTACCGGCCTACACGCTCTTCGATGCCTCCATCGGCTATGACCTGGGCAAGTTGGGCCTCAAGGGAGTGGATGTACGGCTCAATGCCAACAACCTGACCAACGAATCCTACGTCGCCTCCTGTGCAAGCTTGAGCTACTGCTACCTGGGCGAAGAGCGCAATGTCGCCGCCACGGTAAGCTACCAGTTCTGATCTAGGTTGACGCCAACAAAGCCAGCGCCTGTCAGCAGCCGCTGGCTTTGTCGTCTCTACGGAAAAATGTCATGCGCGCCATTCTGGTTCTATTGCACCGCTACATGGGCCTGGCCACCGCAGTGTTCCTGCTGCTGGCCGGGCTGACCGGGAGTGTCCTGGCCTTTCATCACGAGCTGGATGAGTGGCTCAACCCCGAGTTCTATCACACGCCTGGCAAGGGGCCGGTGCTGGCCCCCGGCGCACTGGTGGATAGCGTTCAGGCCGAGCACCCGAGGCTGCAGGTCTGGTACATGGAATATCCACAAGAAGCCGGGCATGCCGCGCTGCTGGCAGCGGTGCCACGCACCGACCCGGCCACCGGCCAACCGTATACCGAGCGCAATCAAGTATTTTACTTGGACCCGGTTACAGCCCATCAGCAGGGGCAGCGCTTTTGGGGCGCCTGCTGCTTCCAGCGGCAGAACCTGGTGCCTTTTCTGCTGGAGTTCCACTACAACCTGAGCCTGCCCGGCAATTGGGGGCTATGGTTGATGGGGCTGGTGGCCATTGCCTGGGTCATCGACTGTTTTGTTGCCTTGCTGCTGACCCTGCCTCGTGGACGGCCGTTCTGGCGCAAGTGGGCCACGGCCTGGAAGATCAAGGGCGGCCATGCCTATCGGCTCAACTTCGACCTGCATCGCGCCGCAGGCTTGTGGTTATGGCTGCTCCTGCTGCCGATCGCCATCAGTAGCGTAGCCATGAACCTGCCGAGCCAGGTGTTCAAACCCGTGGTGTCATTGCTCTCGTCCATCGAACCCAGCGTCTATGAAGCTCGGGGACGAGTACCGGCGGCAGAGCTGGGGATAACCCGGCTGACTTATCAACAGGCCTATGAACAGGCTCTGGAAGAGGGGCAGCGGCTGGGCTTGAAGGAGACGATTGGTGAGTTGTATTACAGCTTTGAATACAACTTCTATGGAGCAGGTTTTGGTCGGCATGACAGCCAAGCCCATGGTAAGTCCTGGCTGTTCTTCCACGGTACGGATGGGCGCTTGCTGGGGCAGGAGATAGCGGGGCAAGGCACCCTCGGAGAGCGCTTCTACCGACTGCAACTGCCCATACATGGAGGCAGGATCATCGGTACCACGGGGCAGGTGATCATTGCTCTATTGGGCGTTCTGATTGCCGTGCTGGCACTGACCGGCATCTATATCTGGTGGCGTAAGTTAATCGCCCGTAGAAGCAGCAAGATGCGTAAGAACAGGGCGTAAGAGGCAAACAAATGTGGTCTTGATGACTGCTTACTCGATGCTGATGAAGCCCTGAATCCACCCTGCAATCTGCTTCTGCCACACAGCACAGGCTTTATAGCGCACAAAAACAAAACCCCTGTCTGCGTGAGCAGACAGGGGTTTTGGAATTTGATCTTGACGATGACCTACTCTCACATGGGGAAACCCCACACTACCATCGGCGATGCATCGTTTCACTTCTGAGTTCGGGATGGGATCAGGTGGTTCCAACGCTCTATGGTCGTCAAGAAATTCGGTAGCCAGTCCGTTGCTTGTGCAACGTGCCAGCGAATGGGTATGTAATAGATTTGTGTGTTCGCAAACTTTCGGTTTGTATCGTCTTCACACACCGCAACTCGCTTCTTAAGCAAATTGCTTGGGTGTTATATGGTCAAGCCTCACGGGCAATTAGTATTGGTTAGCTCAACGCCTCACAGCGCTTACACACCCAACCTATCAACGTCGTAGTCTTCGACGGCCCTTTAGGGAACTCAAGGTTCCAGTGAGATCTCATCTTGAGGCAAGTTTCCCGCTTAGATGCTTTCAGCGGTTATCTTTTCCGAACATAGCTACCCGGCAATGCCACTGGCGTGACAACCGGAACACCAGAGGTTCGTCCACTCCGGTCCTCTCGTACTAGGAGCAGCCCCTCTCAAATCTCAAACGTCCACGGCAGATAGGGACCGAACTGTCTCACGACGTTCTAAACCCAGCTCGCGTACCACTTTAAATGGCGAACAGCCATACCCTTGGGACCGGCTTCAGCCCCAGGATGTGATGAGCCGACATCGAGGTGCCAAACACCGCCGTCGATATGAACTCTTGGGCGGTATCAGCCTGTTATCCCCGGAGTACCTTTTATCCGTTGAGCGATGGCCCTTCCATACAGAACCACCGGATCACTAAGACCTACTTTCGTACCTGCTCGACGTGTCTGTCTCGCAGTCAAGCGCGCTTTTGCCTTTATACTCTACGACCGATTTCCGACCGGTCTGAGCGCACCTTCGTACTCCTCCGTTACTCTTTAGGAGGAGACCGCCCCAGTCAAACTACCCACCATACACTGTCCTCGATCCGGATAACGGACCTGAGTTAGAACCTCAAAGTTGCCAGGGTGGTATTTCAAGGATGGCTCCACGCAAACTGGCGTTCACGCTTCAAAGCCTCCCACCTATCCTACACAAGCAAATTCAAAGTCCAGTGCAAAGCTATAGTAAAGGTTCACGGGGTCTTTCCGTCTAGCCGCGGATACACTGCATCTTCACAGCGATTTCAATTTCACTGAGTCTCGGGTGGAGACAGCGCCGCCATCGTTACGCCATTCGTGCAGGTCGGAACTTACCCGACAAGGAATTTCGCTACCTTAGGACCGTTATAGTTACGGCCGCCGTTTACCGGGGCTTCGATCAAGAGCTTCGCGTTAGCTAACCCCATCAATTAACCTTCCGGCACCGGGCAGGCGTCACACCCTATACGTCCACTTTCGTGTTTGCAGAGTGCTGTGTTTTTAATAAACAGTCGCAGCGGCCTGGTATCTTCGACCGGCATGAGCTTACGGAGCAAGTCCTTCACCCTCACCGGCGCACCTTCTCCCGAAGTTACGGTGCCATTTTGCCTAGTTCCTTCACCCGAGTTCTCTCAAGCGCCTTGGTATTCTCTACCCAACCACCTGTGTCGGTTTGGGGTACGGTTCCTAGTTATCTGAAGCTTAGAAGCTTTTCTTGGAAGCATGGCATCAACCACTTCGTCACCTAAAAGGTAACTCGTCATCAGCTCTCGGCCTTAGAACCCCGGATTTACCTAAGATTCCAGCCTACCACCTTAAACTTGGACAACCAACGCCAAGCTGGCCTAGCCTTCTCCGTCCCTCCATCGCAATAACTAGAAGTACAGGAATATTAACCTGTTTTCCATCGACTACGCTTTTCAGCCTCGCCTTAGGGACCGACTAACCCTGCGTCGATTAACGTTGCGCAGGAAACCTTGGTCTTTCGGCGTGGGTGTTTTTCACACCCATTGTCGTTACTCATGTCAGCATTCGCACTTCTGATACCTCCAGCAAGCTTCTCAACTCACCTTCACAGGCTTACAGAACGCTCCTCTACCGCATCACTTACGTGATACCCGTAGCTTCGGTGTATGGTTTGAGCCCCGTTACATCTTCCGCGCAGGCCGACTCGACTAGTGAGCTATTACGCTTTCTTTAAAGGGTGGCTGCTTCTAAGCCAACCTCCTAGCTGTCTAAGCCTTCCCACATCGTTTCCCACTTAACCATAACTTTGGGACCTTAGCTGACGGTCTGGGTTGTTTCCCTTTTCACGACGGACGTTAGCACCCGCCGTGTGTCTCCCATGCTCGGCACTTGTAGGTATTCGGAGTTTGCATCGGTTTGGTAAGTCGGGATGACCCCCTAGCCGAAACAGTGCTCTACCCCCTACAGTGATACATGAGGCGCTACCTAAATAGCTTTCGAGGAGAACCAGCTATCTCCGAGCTTGATTAGCCTTTCACTCCGATCCACAGGTCATCCGCTAACTTTTCAACGGTAGTCGGTTCGGTCCTCCAGTCAGTGTTACCTAACCTTCAACCTGCCCATGGATAGATCGCCCGGTTTCGGGTCTATTCCCAGCGACTAGACGCCCTATTAAGACTCGCTTTCGCTACGCCTCCCCTATTCGGTTAAGCTTGCCACTGAAAATAAGTCGCTGACCCATTATACAAAAGGTACGCAGTCACAGAACAAAGTCTGCTCCCACTGCTTGTACGCATACGGTTTCAGGATCTATTTCACTCCCCTCTCCGGGGTTCTTTTCGCCTTTCCCTCACGGTACTAGTTCACTATCGGTCAGTCAGTAGTATTTAGCCTTGGAGGATGGTCCCCCCATATTCAGACAAGGTTTCTCGTGCCCCGTCCTACTCGATTTCATGACTAAGAGATTTTCGCGTACAGGGCTATCACCCACTATGGCCGCACTTTCCAGAGCGTTCCGCTAATCTCAAAGCCACTTAAGGGCTAGTCCCCGTTCGCTCGCCACTACTAAGGGAATCTCGGTTGATTTCTTTTCCTCAGGGTACTTAGATGTTTCAGTTCCCCTGGTTCGCCTCTTGCACCTATGTATTCAGTACAAGATAACCATCTTATGATGGCTGGGTTCCCCCATTCAGAGATCTCCGGATCAAAGTCTGTTTGCCGACTCCCCGAAGCTTATCGCAGGCTACCACGTCTTTCATCGCCTCTGACTGCCAAGGCATCCACCGTATGCGCTTCTTCACTTGACCATATAACCCCAAGCAATCTGGTTATACTATGAAGACGACATTCGCCGAAAATTTGCATTCTTAATTAAAAGAGAACTCACAAATTTTACCTTAGCCTGATCCGTTACCAGTGAAAGTAACGTTCAGTCTATCTTTCTATCACATACCCAAATTTTTAAAGAACGATCTAATCAAAAGACTAGAAATCAACATTCAAAGTGAATGCTCATTTCTAAGCT